>NZ_CM186287.1:0-1893547 GCF_059772425.1 Prochlorococcus sp. G5PB11
GTGCCCACTCGCAATGAGCTATGGAGTAAAGTGCAGCAATTACTGCAAAAGAATTTAAGTAAACCTTCATACGAAACATGGATACGCCCAGCTGAATTCCTTGACTTCAAAGATGGGCGTTTGACCTTACTTGCTCCAAATAGCTTCTCAAGTGATTGGTTAAGAAAAAATTATTCTCAAAAAATCGAAGAGATTGCAACAGAGATACATGGACATGAAGTAAAGGTTTACATCCAGGTTAAAGAAGAATTTTCGTCAAATAAAAGCGATAAGAAAAATACTTTTTCTGATTTAGAAAATAATGTAATTCCCGCTAGAGATAATTCAGAAGCTAAATCGAAGCAAGCCCCAACAAAAAAATTTTTACCTGGTTTGAATCTTCGGTATGTGTTCAATAGATTCGTTGTAGGTCCTAATAGTCGGATGGCTCATGCCGCTGCAATGGCAGTAGCGGAAGCCCCAGGTAGAGAGTTCAACCCATTATTTATTTGTGGAGGTGTTGGTCTAGGTAAAACTCATCTCATGCAATCTATTGGCCATTACAGATTGGAAATCGACCCACAAGCAAAGGTTGCATATGTTTCCACTGAAACTTTTACCAATGATTTAATTGTTGCTATCAGAAAAGATGGAATGCAAGCTTTTAGAAATAGGTATAGAGAAGCTGATTTGATATTGGTTGACGATATACAATTCATAGAGGGGAAAGAATATACACAGGAAGAGTTTTTTCATACTTTTAATGCTTTGCATGAGGCAGGGAGGCAAATTGTTCTTACAAGTGACAGGCCACCAAGTCAAATACCTCGTTTACAAGAAAGATTGATTTCAAGATTCTCAATGGGACTAATAGCTGATATTCAAGCGCCAGATTTAGAAACGAGAATGGCAATATTACAGAAAAAAGCTGAACATGAAAGAATGCGTTTACCAAGAGATTTGATTCAGTTCATAGCTGGAAGATTCACTTCGAATATTAGAGAATTGGAAGGGGCGTTTACTCGAGCTGTGGCCTTTGCCTCTATAACTGGGCTGCCAATGACAGTCGAATCGGTAGCACCTATGCTTGATCCTACTGGACAAGGAGTTGAAGTTAAACCTAAGCAAGTCTTGGAAAAAGTAGCTGAGGTATTTGGAGTTACTGAAGAGGAGATGCGTAGCCCAAGTAGACGTAGACCTGTTAGTCAAGCAAGACAGGTTGGCATGTATTTAATGCGCCATGGTACAGACTTAAGTCTTCCTCGTATTGGAGAATCTTTTGGGGGAAAAGATCATACAACAGTTATGTATGCCATTGAACAAGTGGAAAAGAAACTTTCAAGTGAGCCACAATTGGCTAGCCAGGTTCAAAAAGTTAAGGATCTACTTCAAATCGATTCACGAAAACGCCGTTGATTTAAGATTTGATAGTTAGAAGAATTTAAGCTTTTTAATTAAATTGTAGAGGATTTTGATCTAGTCTATTTCTTGTAGGTATTGCGGGTCCTGGATCACTACCATCAATAGTTGCTGTACGTTCAAGAGCTTGCCTTAACAATCTTCCGGATAATAAAGGCATATCTCTTGGAACTGAAATTCTATCTCGGAGGTAGCGTAATGACGAGGCACTATTCTTCTCTGGAATGCAATCTTTTTTTGAAATCATAGAAGTTAATGCTGCTCTTAATGGTTGATCAAATGATTTGTTTTTCATTGGGTTAACATCAATGATTCTTTCTTTATGTTTGATAACTCTTTCTAAAGCTAATGCCTCAAATTGTTGTTTTGATTTTTGATCAACTTCCAAGTCTGCTAGTTCAAAGTGCCCTAATCCAGTACCCACATCAATTTTTTTGGAAAATAATTGTTGGTTTGCATTTGAATTAGTAAAGCAACCTCCCATTTGAGGGGGTAAATCATGAGCATGAGTATGAAAATCTCCTTGAGTTCCTCTATATTCCTCAAGTTTTTCAAGATTTTTAAGCCATGTATTTATAAAAGGGTGCTCTTCTCTCAATGAATATCCTTTGTAGTAAGCCAATGAGGCATTCATTCTTTCAACATATGGAATGAAAATCACATCTGCTGATCCAGGCTTTTCACCATTTACTTTTGAGATTGGTGTTAGCCAGCCTGAAGCATTTTTTTGTAGTTCATTTTCAAATTTCTTTGCAATATTTTTGAAATTCTCTTTCTTTTGTACTTCTTGGGCTTGGAAAAGAGAGTTGCGACACAACCAATTACACCAAGATGAGAATAATTCTCTTTCAAGTGCCCTATGCTCAAGGACTTTCTTCTCATTTAGAGATTGACCTAGAGGCCCATAAATTTCTTCTAACACAAATAGGATCTCATCACTTTCTGTGATTACATGATTTTCAATTTCTATTGCAGGGAGCATTCCTGAGGGCACTTTTTTTAAATACCATCTTTCCTTTTCTCCGTAGCAACGCATGGTTACTTTTTTAATTCGGTAAGGAATTTTTTTAAGCTCTAACCAAATCCAAACTTTTTGGCAATAAGGACACCAAGCATGATTATCTCTGTAAAGAGTAACAATTGCCTGGGACTCATCTTTATTGAAAAGACGAATTGAGGAATATGGGTTGTTTAACCCATTGATTTGATCAATGGGATCAGCTGCATATATTGCTAATTCTTCCCAACTCATTGCATTTCTGGTTGGATTCATATATTTCAACGAGAATAGAGAAATAATACTAGGTTGCAAAATTGAAAAGGTCTTTTGATTTAATTGTCATTGGTGCAGGATCAGGTGGATTAGCTGCTGCAAAGAAAGCAGCCAGTTATGGAGCATCTGTAGCGATCGTCGAGGGCGATCTTGTTGGAGGGACGTGTGTAATAAGAGGTTGTGTCCCTAAAAAATTATTAGTTTGTGGCTCTTCTCTCTTAGAGAGTTTTTTGTCTGCACCATCTTATGGTTTTGATTTTGATAATTTAAAGATTAAGTCAGAGACTTTATTAGCGAATGTTCGAAAGGAAGTGCAAAGGCTGAATGAATTACACGAGAATTTTCTAAATAAAGCTAATGTTGAGCTTTTTAAAGGTTGGGGTGAGTTTAAAAATTCAAATTGTATCGCAATTAAAAATCGAATAAATGGAGAGACTTTAAATGAACTTGATGGAGAAAGAATTTTGATTGCAGTGGGAGGCAAACCTCAAAGGCCAAATATCGAGGGTGCCTCTTTAGGTTGGACAAGTGATGATATGTTTCTTCTTAAAAGCTTTCCGAAAAAAATTACAATTGTAGGTGCAGGCTATATTGCTTGCGAATTTGCATGCATATTGCATGGTTTAGGTGTTGAGGTTAATCAATTAGTTCGAGGTGATCGGATTTTAAGAGGTTTTGACTTTGAACTTTCTTCAGCCTTAACCGAGGCAATGATAAGTAAAGGAATTAATCTAAGCTTTGGTGAGAATGTTTCATCAATACAAGGAACTTCTGGATCTTTAATTATAAAAACAAATACAGGGAAAGATTTTGACTCGAATGGAGTGCTTTTCGCTACTGGTAGAAAGCCATTTTTAGAGGGGTTGAAGTTAGAACAAGCGGGTATAGAAACTCTTGAAAATAAAATTAAAGTTGATACTGAAAGTAAAACAAATATTTCTAATATCTTTGCTATTGGAGATGTAACTGACAGGATCAACTTGACACCTGTCGCGATTGACGAGGGTAGAAAGTTTGCTGATAGAAATTATGGTAAATCAGCCCAAAAGGTTAACTATGATTTTGTTCCTTATGCTGTATTTAGTCAGCCTGAAATAGCTTCTGTGGGTATAACTGAAGAGAAGGCTATCCAGTCGTTCGGAAAAGATGAAATTGAAGTATATAAATCAATATTTAGACCTTTATCTAAATCATTGCCTAAGACTGGCCCTAAATGTATTTTAAAGCTAATAGTTGATAAAAATAATAATAAAGTTTTGGGATGCCATATGATTGGTGATAATGCATCTGAGATTATTCAGATGGCATCAATCTCGCTAATGCTAGGAGCTAAAAAATCTGATTTTGATAATACAATGGCACTCCACCCCACAATAGCTGAGGAGTTTGTGACAATGAGATGATGCTTTTGAAGAGATCAGTTGTTAGAACTTTTTCTTAGCCTTAACCAGTAAACAATTGTCTTGTATATAATTATTATTATTGAAAATGATATGGCTATAAAAACTAATTCTTTGAATGCTGAATGTAAAGTTGGTAGGGTTAGAGGTATTATTTTGTCTGCAATGTAAAGCATATATAATCCTAATAAAACCCCGCCTTCACCTCTGCTTATTATTCCTTTTGTCCAAAAAATTGGCATGCACGCAAATGTAGTAATTACCATGATAGGAATATCCTTAGTTATAAGTAAATTCTCAACCACTAAACCACTAGCTCCAGATAATACAGAACAGCTACCTAAAACTAGTAATTGATTTAATAAACAACTTCCAATTACGTTGCCTATTGCTAGATCAGTTTGACCACGAATAGCGGCCACTAATGACGTAATCAACTCAGGTAAAGAGGTGCCCAGCGAAACTATCGTTAAACCAATTATGGCTTCGCTTACACCTAATAATCCTGCAATTGTAGATGCGCCTTCTATTAAAAGCCGTGATCCAAGAGTTAGCAAGAAAATACCACCTAATAATTTCAGGCCAGCATTTAATAAACTTGTTGAGTCTTTTTCTATATTGATTTCTGGTTCTGCTTCTTGGGTTTTTTGAGGCTCCTCTCTTGCTGTGCGAATTTCCCAAGTGGTATTTATTATCAGCGCAATTATCAAAGCCACTCCAAATTGCCAAGTTATCAGCTCTGAAGCTGCCATCCCCCAAACGGCAGTTGAGACTGCTAAAAGGAGAGGAATGTCTCTCCTTACAAGACGACTTTCAACTTTTAAAGGTCGTAAAAGTGCACTGCCTCCGAGAACTACCATCACATTGAAAATATTGCTGCCAACAATGTTGCTCAAAGCCAGACCATCTGATCCAGAGAGGGAGGAGTTAACACTCACAAATAGTTCAGGTGCACTTGTCCCGAGAGATACTATTGTTAAACCAATAACTAGTTGAGGGATCCCAAGGATTAAGGCTAAAGCGACAGATCCTTGAATAAAGAACTCCCCACCGCTAAAAAGTAAAAGTATCCCAGTAATAAGCTCTAAAAATGACAATAATATTGATGGCATAATTGAGTGATTTACAGAGAAACTAAATTAGTGAATTAATTTATATTATTTTCATTTGGTATTATCGTAATATCTTAGCCCTTTATTGATACTTGAAGACTTATAGATCAAGCTTGCATAAGATATACATTGAAAAAGCTTTAATCCTGTGATTGCTTCTCTTAATCAAATCTCATTATTAAAGCCGGATGATTGGCATCTGCATTTGAGAGATGGAAAGATTCTTAAAGGTATTTTAAGTCATACAGCAGAGGTGTTTTGTCGTGCAATCATCATGCCTAATCTTGATCCACCAATAACTACTATAAGCCAAGCACAAGAGTATAAAAAAAGAATTATACAGTCTATCCCTGGAGATGTTTCTTTTACCCCATTAATGACAGCGTATCTTACAGATAATATGCCTGCAGAGGTCTTAGAGAGAGGCTTTAGAGAAGGTGTATTTCATGGAGCAAAACTCTATCCAGCTAATGTGACAACTAATTCCTCGTATGGGGTTACAGATATAAGTAAAGTCGACAATTTATTTGAGACGATGGAAAGAATTGGTATGCCATTATTGATTCATGGAGAAGTGACCGATTGCAATGTTGATGTATTTGATAGAGAAGCTGTCTTTATTGAACGACACCTTGAACCATTATTACGAAGATTTTCATCACTTAAAGTGGTTTTAGAACACATCACGACCATTGATGCAATTGACTTTGTAGAAAACAGTGAGTTTGATATAGCCGCTACAATCACACCTCATCATCTACATATCAATCGAAACGCAATGTTCAATGGTGGGTTAAGGAGTGATTTCTATTGCCTACCCACAGCTAAACGTGAAATTCATCGTATTGCTCTAAGACAAGCTGCTACCAGCGGTAAACCTTGCTTTTTCCTTGGAACTGATTCAGCACCTCATACCCGTAGCTTTAAGGAAAGCTCATGTGGATGTGCGGGAATCTTTAATGCCCCTTTCGCTTTGGAAAGCTATTTAAAAGTTTTCGATGAAGAAAATGCCCTAGATAGGTTTGAAGCTTTTTCAAGTATCAATGGAGCAACTTTTTATGGATTACCTTTAAACACAGAGAGAATAACATTAGTTAAAAAAAATATTTCCGTACCTCAAATGATTGACGTTGGACTAGATGGTGATCCCAATGATTTTGTAAAACCATTTCATTCAGGAGAAACTCTTGGCTGGGCAGTTCGGGACTTTAGTGAGATGGGTGAGTGATTCCTTTAATGATTATTGAATTCTAGATATTCTAAAGAGTACTGATTTAAGCACATACGTTTACGCTAATATGTGAATGGCTTAGAGTTGAATCTCTAGCAATGTGACAACCCTTGCTATCACTAGGGAGTGTGGCGGAATTGGTAGACGCACCAGACTTAAAATCTGTTGGCCGCTTTTTGGCCGTGGGGGTTCAAGTCCCCCCACTCCCATGATTTTTTCTCTCTATATTGTGTATTTAATCCCTTTTAGCTTGATGGGAGCTGTTAGTCCGATAATTACATTATCTGCTTATGCGGTATTAGGGGGTGCGTATCTATTGGTAGTTCCTTTATTTCTATTTTATTGGATGAATAATCGTTGGAATGTTATGGGAAAGTTAGAACGCCTTTTTATATATGGACTTGTGTTTCTTTTCTTTCCAGGAATGGTTTTGTTCGCACCGTTTCTTAATTTAAGAATGAATGGAAAAGAGGAGTCTTGAACTTTGACAAGAGCACAAGTTTTTCAAATAGGTTTGCTTGTTTTTGTATTAGGTGGCTTGGGATATGAAGTTTTTCAGTTATTTGGATTCGAATCAATATCAGCTGGTATTGCAGCGCAGTCATTATTAATTTTAATTATTTTTGCATGGACCGCTTCTTACCTATTCAGGGTCTTTTCTGGGAATATGACTTTTATGGAACAACGTAAAAGATATAGAGAGGCTTATGAAAAATTGACTGATGAAAAAATTAGAGAAAAGTTTGAGGCCATGACAGAAGAAGAAAAAATTGAATTACTCAAAACCGTTGAGGAAGAAAGTATTGAACAAACTTAGATTTTAATTACTAAATCTCAATAATTTTTTACTCTTAGGGATACAAAAATGATAAAAAAGATAGATACCCAAGGTTTAGAACATTGAAAAGTACAAATATTAGTAGGTCTTTTTCCAAAATAAAAAAGGAGAAAAGAATTGCATTAATGCCTTTCCTTATGGCAGGTGACCCTGACTTGGAAACCACAGCCATGATTTTGTTAGAACTTCAAGCAAATGGCGCTGACATGATTGAGCTAGGTATTCCATACAGTGATCCTTTAGCAGATGGACCTATTATTCAATTAGCAGCTTCAAGGGCTCTCTCTGCAGGAACCTCTCCTGACAGAGTTTTCAAAATGTTATCTGAATTGAGAGATCAATTGACAATACCAATAATTTTATTTACTTACTCCAATCCGCTCATTAATAAAGGTTTGGAAGAATTTTGCTTACAAGCTTCGAAAGTAGGAGTCTCAGGACTGGTCGTACCTGATCTTCCTTTAGAGGAAGCAGAAAAACTCTCAAAGATAGCTGAATCTAAAGAAATTGATTTGGTGTTACTTGTTGCGCCTACAACACCCCAGGATCGTATGAAAAAAATTGCTGCGACTTCTAATGGATTTACTTATCTTGTTAGTGTTACTGGAGTAACCGGAGAAAGGTCGTCGCTTGAGGATAATGTTGAGACTCTTGTTAAACAATTAAAACACTCTTCACTTAATCCAATTGCTGTGGGTTTTGGAATCTCGGAGGTCAAGCATATTCAACAAGTTAGAGAATGGGGTGCTGATGGCGCAATTGTTGGCAGTGCTTTAGTTAAAAGAATTGCTAATGCCCCTATCGAAATGAAAGTCGAAGAAGCTGGGTCTTTTTGTAAAGAACTTAGAGCCGCAACCAACTAATATCTTTTTAAATATCAACAGATCAAGCGGAATAAAGAATTCTTTTCTATGTTTTATTTTGAGAAATGTTTTTTTATTTTACTTAAAAATTATGGATCAATTTGTCCTTTGGGGGTCTTACTGTGAAGATGCTTTGATAAAGAGAACACCTTTTAGGCAAGAGCATCTTCACAGACTTTCATCTCTTAAGGAAGAAGGTACCTTAATTACATTAGGACCGACAAAATGTAATAGATATGTTTTTGGGATATTTAAATCTGAGAACATTGATCATATAAGAACTCTTATTAAAGATGACGTTTACTGGAGAGAGGGAATATGGACTGATTTTGAAATTTATTCATGGACCCAAGCTTTTTGAGCTTGTTCCCAGACCCAATTAGCTACTATTTGATCGCCATCTGCTCCTAGATTCTCTTCATACCCACTCATTATTCCGATTCCTTGTCTTGCTATCTTCGCTATTGCTTCTGGATTGTCAATTCCATTACGCTTTAATGATGAAATCTTCAAATTCTTTGATCTTCTGATTATGTTCCCGCCATTGATGTGACATCCAGCACAGTTTTGCTTGAAAAGCTTTTCCCCTAAATTTGCCTCAAAAGCATTTAGCTCTCTCGGTAAACTTAAATAAAAAAATGTGCAACATAAACTGATAAAAAAGAAACCTCTTATTTTTTTTTTTCATGGTCTTATAAACCTTAATTATCGAAATTAATTTTAGAAAGGTCCTCACAAATTTCGTCAAGAAGATCAAGTTGTTCAGTAGAAGTTGATTCAAGGCTCATCTTTGTGTGTCCTCCTTCATTGTTACTCCATAACTCTTCAACCTCACATAGTCTACTTGCGATTTTTGGAATACCACCAGAGCTAAAATCTTTTTTCAAAGATTCAATTAAAGTAGGCATTCTCGCAGAAGGTAGATTAAGACTTTGGCAAAGTTCTGATTGTGTTCTTCCTGTTTGCCTCAACCAATCTTTTATGAGAAGTATTAGATCTTCCTCAATATCTTTTGACCAGCGCGCTTTGCTCATAGGGGAAACCATTTATCCAGCTTAGATTTTGCTCTGTATTTTATTTCTGGAGTAATGTATTGTTGCCAAAGACTAATTACAGCTGTAAGGGCCACCAGATCATCGCTAAAACCTGAGGCAGGAATAAAGTCGGGAATTAAATCAACAGGAACAATTAAATAAGTAAGTGCTCCCATAATTGATATCCTCACCTGGGGAGGAGTTGAATTATCCATGAGGAGTTCAAATCCCTCTAAAGCAGGCTGGGCAATTACTCTGCCTGCTCTTAATAAGATTTTTTTGAGTATCCCTTCGTTGATAACAGAACTTTCAAGTACTTCTGCCTCGAAAACTTCTTTATTTGAGTTCCTTGAACTAACCACAATTAAACACTTGTCTCTAAAAGCCCACTTTGAATACCTGTCTTTCTCAATTTCCTTAATGCGCGTTGAACTACTTGTCTGCAATATTCCCTGCTGCAATTCATTTGTCTAGCTACCTCCGCTAGTGTCCTCCATTCATTTGATCCATCTAGACCAAATCTAAGACTTAGGATAGTTCGTTCTTTTGGTGTGAGATTTGATTTATCCAATAAGGACCAAGCTGATGCACTTCTTTCAGCTAATTCAGCTAGTTCCATTGGAGCTACTTCCTCACTTGGAAGAATATCGACAAGCTCTGAAGGATCTGCTTTTGATTTGACTGCACCTTGCAAACTTACAGTGATACTTCTCAACTCGCATTCAAGCAATTCTTCTACCTCCTCTAAAGGGAGTTTCATTTGTATTGCTATTTGGTTGCTTGATGGATGAACCCCAAGTTCTTGCATAAGTCGGGACTTGGCAGCACGAAGTTTAGTTAGTTTTTCATTGATGTTTACGGGGATTCTTATTGTTCTACTTTGTGTTGAAAGAGCTCTATTTAATCCTTGTCTAATCCACCAGTAAGCGTAAGTTGAAAATCGATGCCCTCTTTTGGGATCATATTTCTCAACAGCTCTTGTTAAACCTAAAGTACCCTCTTGAATTAAATCAAGAAGGTCAAGACCTTTTCCTTGGTAGCGCTTGGCTAAATTTACAACAAGTCTCAAATTTGCAGTGATCATTTGATTCTTTGCTCGCTCTCCTGCTTTAAGTGTTTTCTTTTCTGCGCTTGAATATTCGCACTCTGGCCCATTACCACCAGATTGTTGGCAGCGTTCATTTAGTGCAACCATGGCTTGCACTTCTCTTCCCATCGTGAGTTCTTGCTCGGGTGTGAGCAATTCGTGTCTTCCTATTTCTCCAAGAAAGTCGCTTAAAGAACTCACGATTTATTCCTCCTTGTATTAATAACCTAGAGACAAATTGTTTACTTTCAATAGGCGTAATAAAGTGTTCGGAATTTATTATTTATCCTTTATCTGTTTTTGAGATCTTTACTAGGTCAATTAATTGAGAAGATATTTCCATTGTTTTCAATAGGAATATCTCAAAACCTTTGATATGATTGATATTTTTAAAGTATTTTTTGATCAATGAGACTTTTTAAAGCTTTTTTAGTCTCCAATAATTAGAGTTTTTCGTTCCCTTTGATTTCTGGGAATCGATATATCCCCAAGGATTTAAGAAAAATCAGTTGATTTTTTTTCTCTTTCAAGACTTTCTATGAATTTAATCACTTGTCTTTCTAACAAAGAGAGTCTAAGAAGTGTATTAAAAATAAAAGAGTTGGTTTATTTGCTATTGATTTCTTCTTGGAGCATTTCTTCTCCTAACTAAAACTTTGAGAACGTCTTGCCATGAAACATTTTGATGAGCTAAAGAAACTTGCAGATGGAAAAGCAGATCCGCAGCTTCATTGGCAACTGAAATCGGATTTTTATCTTTACAAGCCATTATGAATTCCGCTGTTTCTTCGCCTATCTTTTTTAGGATTTTATTGTCGCCTTCCTTCAAAAGACTATTTGTATAACTTCCTTCTTCAGGATTGTTTTTTCGATTATTTATTACTTTGAACAATTCACTACAAGCATCAGATGGAGGGGGTAGAACGTCTTCATTTGTTTCTAAATCCTTAAAGAAACAACTTCTTTGACCTGTATGGCATGCGATTGAACCAATTTGCTCAATGGATAAAAGTATTGTATCTGAATCGCAATCAGTTCTGATTCCTTTCAATTTTTGAAAATGACCGCTCGTTTTCCCTTTGTGCCAAAGTTCTTTTCTTGAACGACTCCAGTAGTGAACCTCACCAGATTCTAATGTTTTTATAATGGATTCTCTGTTCATCCATGCCATCATTAATATTGAGCCATCAACCCAATCCTGGGCTATGGCTGGGATCAAGCCGTTTTGATCAAAACGTAGATTATCTATAAAAAGCATTTTTAAGTAAGCCAATTTGGCTTTACGATTCTAATTATTCAAATTTAATCCTCTATTGGTTTTTTATTCATCTTTTTATGACGATTAAAGATATTCCATTTAATTGCTCTAAGCAATTTAAAAATTACCCATGTTCTCACCGTCAATGGAAACATAAAGGACATTGTCGTTATGTTCATGGATATAGTCGCAGTTTTACCTTTCATTTTGCTTCAAATGAACTTGATGAAAATGGCTTCGTTGTAGATTTTTCAAGTCTGAGGCCTTTGGAAGACAAGTTAAGTGAGTATTTTGATCATACTTTTCTTGTAAATTTTGATGATCCTTTTCTTGAAACATGGAGAAAGCTTCACGCTGAAGAAGTACTTGATCTAAGAGTCATGAAAAATGTTGGTATGGAATCGACTGCTGAATTGATTTGGGGATGGGCTAATGATTTATTATTTTTACGAGAGAAAGGTAGATCTTGTTGTTGGAAAGTGATAGCACACGAAAATGAAATTAATTCTGCTAGTTATACATTCTTCCCTGAGTGGTTTAAAGTATAGTAATCTATAACTTTTAGTTGATATGCAATTAGCTTCCTCAGATTTAGATTTTTTAATTGAAAATTAATTTCGAATCTTTCCTGTCTATTTTTATGGTGCTTCCTTCTTTGTATTTGCCTTTAAGAATATATTTCGCTATTTCATTTTCCAATTCTTTTTGAATGACTCTTTTTAAAGGTCTCGCTCCATAACTTGGGTTATAGCCAATTTCAGTTATTAACGATAGAACATCATTATGAATTTGAAGCTCGATTCCTTTCGATTCTAATCTTTCTCTTAACCTATTTAACTGTAAATCGACTACTTTTAGTAGAGTTTCTTTGTTTAGTGGTTCAAAACTAATTATTTCATCAAGTCTATTTAGAAACTCAGGCCTGAAATTTGATTTAAGTTCTTGATTGATTAGTTCATCTACAGTTGACGTTAGGTTGTTAATTATATCGTTATCAGTGATTAACTCGCTTCCTAGATTGCTGGTAAGTATAATAATGGTATTTTTGAAGTTTGTTGTTCTACCCTGCCCGTCAGTTACCCGGCCTTCGTCAAGGATTTGTAGCAATACATTGAAAACATCTTTATGTGCTTTTTCAATTTCATCAAAGAGCAAAACACAATAAGGTTTTCGTCTGATTGCTTCTGTTAATTGCCCACCTGCTTCGTAACCAACGTAACCAGGGGGAGCACCTATTAAGCGACTTATAGAGTGCTTTTCCATGTATTCAGACATGTCAATTCTAATCAGCGCATTTTCACTATCAAAAAGTTGAGAAGCCAAAGCCTTTGATAATTCTGTTTTGCCAACGCCTGTCGGTCCTAAAAATAAGAAACTTGCGATTGGTTTGTTTGGGTCACTCAGGCCTGTCCTTGATCTTTGTATTGCAGAAGATATCGATTGAACGGCTTTGTTTTGGCCAATCACTTTTTTATGAAGCTCAGATTCAAGGTTAAGCAACTTTTCAATTTCAGTTTGAGCAAGTCTTTTGACTGGGATGGATGTCCACTTTGCAATTATTTCAGCTACATCATCGGCTATGACCTCTTCTCTCAAAAGTGATTTCTCAGCATTTTGTGAGGAGTTTTTTAAATTAAGTTCTTTGGTTTGCAAATTATTTTGATAATTTACAAGAGTTCCATATTCAAGTTCAGCAGCTCTGTTGAGGTCATAATTCCTTTTCGCTTTTTCAATTTCTAGTTGTATTTTTTCAATTTCTTCTTTTAGGGTTGAAATTTCCTCTATTGACTCTTTTTCTTGCTCCCATTTTTTATTTACTTGGATTTGACTTTTTGTTAAAGAAGCTAACTCTTTTGTAATTAATTCCAGTCTATCCTTACTTGAAGTATCCGATTCACCTTCCAAAGATAATTTCTCCATTTCAAGTTGGATGATTTTTCTATCAATCTCATCAATTTCTTCTGGTTTTGATGTTATTTCCATCTTTAAACGAGAAGCTGATTCATCTATTAGGTCTATAGCTTTATCAGGTAAAAACCTTTCTGGTATGTATCTATCACTCAATATCGCCGCAGCTATTAGCGCGTTATCAGAGATTCGAACACCATGATGGACTTCATACCTTTCTTTTAGTCCACGCAGGATCGAAATTGTATCCTGGACTGAGGGTTGTTTTACAAGTATTTGCTGAAATCTTCTTTCCAGAGCAGGGTCTTTTTCAAAATTTTCTCTGTGTTCGTTGATGGTTGTTGCTCCAATACATCTCAATTCACCTCTCGCAAGCATTGGTTTTAGCAGATTACTAGCATCCATTGACCCGCCACTGGCACCTGCTCCCACGACAGTATGTATTTCATCGATGAACAAAATTATTCTTCCTTCTGAATCTGTGACATTCTTAAGAACTGACTTTAGTCTCTCTTCAAATTCGCCCCGAAATTTTGCACCTGCTATTAAAGCCCCCATATCAAGAGAAATTAGTTGACGATTCTCAAGTGCTGTCGGTACATCTCCGTTGATAATCCTTTGTGCTAATCCTTCAATAATTGCTGTTTTCCCTACGCCAGCTTCACCAATTAACACTGGATTATTTTTCGTTCTACGGCTAAGTATTTGAATCGTTCTTCGGATTTCCTCATCTCTTCCAATTACAGGATCTAATTTCCCTTCTCTGGCGGCAGAAGTAAGGTCTTGACCATACTTCTGAAGAGCTTCATAGCTATTTTCAGCATTTTTTTGGGTCACTTTTTTGTCACCTCTGATTGCATGTATTGCCTTGAGAAGGCTGTTTTTATTTATTTGATTTTGCTCCAATAACCTATGACAAATTCTCTCATCATCAAATAGGGAAATCACTAAATGTTCACTTGAAATAAAATCATCCTTGAAGGATTGTTTTATATTTTCTGCTCTTGAAATTGAAAAAGAAAAATTTTTGCCAAAGAAAATTGATTCTTGGGCCTTTTGCATTTTTGGTTGGTTCTTTATGAAATTTTCTAATTCTTTCAGCAGATTTTTTATTGAACCGCCCGATCTTTCTATTGCTTTTATGGCAATTTCATTTTTATTGAGAAGAGAAAAAAAAAGGTGCTCTGTCTCCAAAGTCTGATGTTTTTGATTTAATGCTAAATCTTTGGCATCAATTATTGCTTGCCAAGCACTGTTGGTGAAATTATCAGAATTAATATTCATCATTCAAATTCATTGTAAAATTTATATTATTCTGATTTTTTATTATTTAAATATAAGAAAACCGACCATATTCTTTTTTTGAAGAATACTACTGAGATTGCTGTGATAATTTAAAAAAAATTACTCAAACCTTATGATAACTTCATTTTATCTAATTTAAACCATATTAATAATGTTGAGTAGTAGCTCTTTTTTAATTAAAAATTTTTAACCTCACCATTTATTAATACTATTTAGTTATGGAGCATAAATTCTGCGATGCCTTGAATTGCAAGGTTTGGCTTATAAATAGTTTATTTCAAAAAAAAAGATGGGAGATCAACCCCCATCTATAAGAATTTTTTTGGAGATTTAGTTTACAACTATTTTACCAACCATTCCTGCACCTCTATGAGGCTCACAGTAAAAGTCGTATGTTCCAGCTGTGCTAAAAGTTCTCTCCCAAGACTCACCTGGAGCAAACGCTAAATCTGGATGACTTAGATCATCATTTCCATCAAAAACAGCATTATGAGGAACTAATTTGTTGTTGACAAACTTTACGGTGTCACCAGCACTTATGTTTACTGTGCTTGGCTCGAAAGCAAGCATGCCTGCATCGGTACCAAGCTTAACTTCAACAGTTGAAGCGTTCACATTGGATACTCCAATTACTAGGAAAGCAAAGAAAGCGAATAAAGCTGTTGAAATAGAACGAATCATGAAATTAATTCTTTTCTTTTGTAATTTTACTACTTTAGCTTCTGTTTGCCCTTTTAGTGTTTACTCAAACCAGAATTATGTAAAACTTGACTTAGCGTTTTGGCATAGCTTATACCTCCAAAGGTTTCAGGAGAGGTTACTGGGTCATGTATGAAGTGTTTTTGTCTAAGACTAAATCTATCCCAGTTTGTAATTTGAATTGGGAGTAATATAATTAAAAGTTCAATCAGCCAATTCCAAAGAGGTATTTGAGGGACTTTTTTCATTCCTTTCCATCTTAGAAGCGTCTGAATTACTTCATTAATACTTGTGTGGGGTTGCCCTAAAACTAATTTTCTTATTTTAGTACCATTAACTTGTTGTGAATGCTCGAAATCAGAGGTAGCTAGATGTCCACAGATAAAAGCAATATCTGCTGCGTGAATAAAATGAAACCTTGAGAATAGTTTTATCCATCTTGCCAGCCAGATCCATTTCAATGCATCTTTGAGCCCTTCCGTAAGATAGCTAGTTGGAAATTTACTCTTACCGTCTAAACGTCCCCCAAATACGAGAGTTGGGAAAACAGCTATGATCTTTTTTGATAGAATATGAGACTCAAGCTCTTGAAGACATTGTGCTTTTGTTTGTATGTATTCTGTTCCATAGCTAAAAGATTCGGGTAATAAATTTAAGTTTCTGTCAAGAACACTTGCGGTTGAGAAATAAATAATTTGTTTGATATTTGAAGGATTTAATAAATTGAGCATATTTTTTACAGCATCAATATTTACTTCTTTCGCTCTTTTTGGATCACCCCAAGCAGTTGCTGTGTGAATAACTCTGTTTACTTGTGAAATTTCTTTTTTGAACTTATTTGTTTGTCTCAAATCTCCTACTAAAACTTTAATCCTTGGATTCTCTAAGTTTATTGAGGTTATTTTTTTAGGATCTCTAACCCATAAAAATAATTTTGAGCTGGAGTTTTCTATTAGCCAATTTGCTAAGTATTGCCCAACACATCCACTCGCTCCAGTGATCAGAATTATTTCGTTTTTCAAGATGAAACTTTTATAAGTTCATTGACATTCTTGCCAGCCTCAAAAAATACTCTTGCATTTTCCTCTGGCGTTCCAGGAAGTATTCCATGACCAAGGTTAAGAATATGTTTTCTGCCTTTTGCTTTTTTAACTACATCAACAATTCTTGATCTGATCGTATCAGGAGTGCCAAATAAGAGTCCTGGATCAACATTACCTTGAACTCCCACATGTTGAGGTAGCCTTTTTAATCCATCTAGCATGTCAACTGTCCAATCTAGAGAGACTATATCTACACCAGTTTGTCCCATCCTTTCGAGAACACCTGCACTGCCCGAGATGTATAAAATCATTGGGGTATCTGGATGTTTCTCTTTTACTAAATTGACTACTTTTTGTTGATAAGGCGCAGCGAATTCGTCATAATCTTGTGGACTTAATTGTCCTGCCCATGAATCAAACATTTGAACTACTTGAGCCCCAGATTCAATTTGGTAAGACAAATAGTTTGCAATAGATTCTGCAAAGTGATTTAAAAGTTGATGCAGTAGCTCTGGCTCTTGGAATGCCATTGCTTTTATGATTGCATAATTTTTGCTGCTTTTCCCCTCTACAACATATGCAGCAAGGGTCCAAGGAGCGCCCACAAAACCTAAAACGGCAGCTTTGTTGCCAACACTTTCCCTGAGTCTTCCAAGGACCTCACCAACAAAAGACATACTTTTTTTTGGTTGAAGTGGCTTTAGGTTCTTGATCTGCTTGAGGCTTCTTATTGGGTCATTTATCAAGGGGCCTTTGCTCTCAACGATGTCAAAGTCAATTCCCATACCAGGAAGAGGAGTCAAGATATCTGAAAAAAGTATTACTCCATCAGGTTGAAAAGCTTTAAAAGGTTGCATGGAAATTTCATAGGAAAGATCGGGGTTTTCGGATCTTTCCCTAAAACTTGGATGGTTGTCGCGGAGATCGCGATAAACCTTCATGTATCTTCCCGCTTGTCTCATCATCCAAACTGGGGGTCTTTCAACAGTTTCTCCGCGAGCCGCACGAAGTAGTAGAGGAGTAGTTTCGTTCATTATTTTGTCCTTTTAAGCCAAAAATTTACATGAAGCAGTAACTTGAAAATCATGAAATAAGTTCTCTGCAAAAGTTCGTCATACCTTTTGAATTTTTACATCCTGACTACAGTTGAAATTAGATTTTGAGGCAAGGTTGAAACATTTCTATTCGAGGAGGGTTAATTCTCTTTGGATTTATGCTTGAGAACTAGAACACTAAGAGGAGGAAGGCAAAGATCTATTGAATTCTCATACCCATGTATGTTGTAAGAATCTGTCGCTTTACCTCCCATATTTCCTAAGTTTGAGCCTCCATATTTATTCGAATCTGTATTGAAAATTTCTTCATAGAACCCATCAATAGGTACACCTATTCTGTAATTAGAGTGGTTTTGAGGGGTAAAGTTTGCAACTATTACTAACCATTCTCCATCAGTTTTTTCTCTTCTCATAAAACTAATTACTGAATTTTTTTTATCGTCGCAATCAATCCACTGGAACCCATATTCGTCAAAATCATCTCTCCATAAAGCAGGTTCTTTTTTATATAAAGTATTCAAATCATCTACTAATTTCAGTATTCCCTTGTGTGGTTCATAATTTAGAAGATCCCATTGTAAATCATCCCAAACATTCCATTCTTGACGCTGTCCGAATTCCATTCCCATAAATATTGTTTTTTTACCAGGATGTGTCCACATGTACGCAAGTAAGGCTCGTGTGTTTGCGTACTTCTGCCAGTCATCACCAGGCATTTTATGCAGAAGATGACTTTTCCCATGAACAACTTCATCGTGGCTTAAAGCAAGCATGAAATTTTCGGTAAAGTTATAACAAATTGAGAAAGTGATGTTGTTTTGATTGAATTGTCTAAACCATGGGTCAATTTCAAAATAATCGAGCATATCGTGCATCCAACCCATGTTCCATTTCAGATTGAAACCAAGTCCATTCATATCAGTTGGTTTAGTTACACCAGCCCATGTGGTTGATTCTTCGGCAATAGAAAGTGCGCCCGGAAAATGTTGAAAAAGGACGTGATTAGCCTGTTGTAGAAATCTAACTGCTTCAAAATTTTCATTTCCTCCATCTTCGTTCGGTATCCATTCACCCTCCGGACGAAGATAGTCTTTGTAAAGCATTGATGCAACTGCATCAACACGAATGCCATCTATATGAAATTGATCAAACCAGAAAATTAGATTTGCAACTAAAAAATTGCGAACTTCATTTCGACTGTAATTGAAAATTAATGTTCCCCATTCTTTGTGCTCTCCAATTCTGGGATCTGAATGCTCGTATAGATGGCTGCCATCAAAATAAGCAAGTCCATGTTGATCTTTAGGGAAGTGCCCAGGGACCCAATCGAGAATAATTCCTATGCCCTCTTTATGGCATGCATCAACGAAGGCACGAAATTCGTCTGGTGATCCATATCTACTTGTAGGTGCATACCAACCAGTGACTTGATACCCCCATGAGCCATCAAAAGGGTGCTCAGAAACTGGCATAAGCTCTATGTGAGTGAAACCTCTCTCTTTGACATAAGGAATGAGCTTGTTTGCAAGCTCATTGTATGTAAGCAATCTTGAGCCAGGCTTCATGTCTGCTGCCGGAACAGGGGGGCGATGTTCTCCCTCTGAGTTGATAAATGGTTCGTCTGAGGAAGCATGCATCCAACTGCCTAAATGCATCTCATAAACGGATATCGGTTGCTCTAAAGGATTTCTATTGTCCCGATTGGATATCCAAGATTGATCATTCCATTGAAAGGAATCTATCTTGGATATGACTGAGCTTTTTGCTGGCCTTACTTCATGTTGAAAACCATATGGATCAGCTTTTTCATAGCAATGTCCTTCCTCAGTTCTAATTTCATATTTGTATAAATCACCATCCTTAAGACCTGGTATGAATAATTCCCATATTCCACCTAGACGTTTTTGCATAGGGTGATGTCTGCCATCCCATGAATTGAGATCACCAATAACAGAGACACTTTTTGCATGAGGCGCCCACAAGCAAAACATAACGCCTTCTTTTTTATCTATCGCAGTAATGTGGGCACCCATCTTTCGCCAAATATGATGGTGATTTCCCTCTGCGAAAAGATGTCTATCAATTTCACCCATCCACTCTTTTCGGAAGCTCCAGGGATCATGTTGAATATGTTCAATTCCTCCTCTTTTAACTTTGATTTGATAGTCAGTGCCAGGATCTTTTTCTACAACTCCTTCAAATATCCATTCATGGTTGGGATTTTGTAGCTGAATATTCTTTGCTTTAGTTATTAGTTCAACGGCACTTGCTTCAGGCATCCATATTCGAATTATCCATTTATCTTTAAACGGTTGAGGACCAAGAATAGAAAAAGGACTTTCATGTCTGCATTCAGAAAGTCTTTGTCCGTCAACTTTCAAGGAATCTAGAATAATAGAGACGGGCATGACTTATGGCTTAAATAGCTAGTTAGCTTAATCCTATGACAGTAAATATTGAACCCCTAAGAGGAAATAAGTGATTCAAATTTAAGTTTTGAATTTAATAGTAAAAGTGTGATTGTAGTCACTAGGCAGTGAGGACTGGGTCCTTCGCATAAATATTGACTCTGTCCAGGATTTATTCCAATAGCTGGCCATCCAGATCCTGATATTGAAATTCTCAAAAGATCTCCTTCTTTAAATGTGGCAAGAATTGGTTGTAATCTTATCTCTCTGGCGGCTTGTCTGTTTTTCTCAGAATTGGTAATTCTGAGAACACCAGTTGAAAGTTGAGTTGCAGTGTTTTTGATTTCACTAGGAATTATTGATAACGCAACGAACAGATCAAAGCCTTCCCTGTCACATTTGGTTTCTAAATTAAGAGTTGGAATACCTTCTAGCCTTATCTCTTTTGACATTGGAGGTGTCGTAAATACTGCGACATCAGAACGAGTATCAATATTGAATCTGTTAGCTTTCCCAGGCGTATCACTGAGATGTCCTCCGATGGCTGGTACAGGTCTCCATGGGTCGTGTACTAAATTCACCTCACAATTTGCTTCTAAATCAAAATTAGGGACTAAGCTACCCTCGCTATGACTTATCGCAGCCAAACCTTCACTACGAAGATTCCATGAAGGAGTTTTATTTTGAATTGAAAGCTCCCAACTATTTTTCGTAAGATTCCAAAGATTGATTGTAGGGAAAAAGATTTCTTTGTTTTTTTCTTTTAAATGAGAATCGAAAAAATTTAACTGGGTGAGTTGTGCACCCTCCCACCATTGAAGATGAGTGGCAGGACCAATGAGTAATTTTGGGTTGCCTCCTGCTTTAGTAGATTTTTCAAAAATATCTAGAATCCCTCTCAAATGAGGATCCCACCATCCTCCAATTAGTAGCAATGGTTTTTTTAACCAGCTGTCTAAAGGCGCATAATTTTTCCATTGAAGAGTTTTACTAGAAGAAAAATTTAGCCATTTATAAGCCATCCCTTGTGGGTCATTCTTTTTAAGTAATTCATGACCGTTAAATAAATATTTTTTTGATTCAAGACTCTCACGGATTTCATGCCAGGCTGCCCAATTTTTTTCTCTTTGGGCCTTTTGAGCTGCTAATTGCAAACCCCATCCAATTCCTAAGTGCCACCAAAAGGCTCCTCCTTCACAACTCCAATGTTCCTGTTCTGAAAGCCCTGTCATTGCAGGTATAATGCAATCAGGTGGAGAAGTTCCTTCCTCTGCAATGAGCTGTGTTAAGCCTTGATAAGAAAAACCGTATGTACCTAGTAGGCCATTGCATTCAGGTAAGGATCTAACCCAGTTATGAGTTTGACTGGTATCTGCAGCTTCTTGGCTAAACCCTTTGAATTCACCTTCAGATCCACCTTGACCTCTAACATCCTGCACTACGACTAAATAGCCATTGCTAGCCCACCAGGAGGGATGAGCATATGTAACTGTAGAAGCAATTTCTCTCCCATATGGTTGACGCATGAGCAATACAGGCCATGGGCCCTCCCCTGGCGGTAACCAGATTCGAGATTTGAGTAATGTTCCGTCTCTAAGTTGTAATTCTTCGTCCCTGTATTTTATTGAATTCATTTGTTGCTTTAAAAAGTTTCAGGGCAATAAAGACCTCTTACATACATCGAAAGTATCTCAGCATCAACTTCGCTTATATTCTTCTGAATTGAGATTTTCTGAATAGATTGAGATGAACCAGCAGAGATGTTTTCTTTATTTAGGTCCCTAAAACTTCTGCAAATGGACTTTGCTTCATCAGGATTTCTTTTTACACCCTCAAGAAGTCTGGATTGAGCCATTGCATCTTGATTAATGGCAAATGATGAAAATATTAAAGTGATTAGTAAACTATTCATTTTTTCAAGTTTACTTAGTTTATTTTTAATTATTTTTATTCTATTACCTTATTCTTCTTGGGTGAATTAAATAATGTTTTTTTTGCTTTCTCGATTAAAAAGTGAGCTTTGCTTAGATCTATTAATGGAATTCGTTCTGTTCTTAAAATTCGTTCAAAACGACCAGTCTTTTGAACTAGCTCTTGAGGTGTAAGTCGAGAGAGTGCCTTGTTAGAAATCAATCCTGAGTGCATTAGCAAGGCTGCTTCGTTCAGTTCAATATCTAACGAACATATAAAATATGCTATGCATTTAAGTCTTTTTAGATTACGAACACTACCCAGACTTCCACTAATTAGAATATTAATTTCTTCATCGCTAATAGATAATAAAGAATTCCATGTTTTAATATCATTTGATAAGAGTATTTTTTCTTCTTGATAAAAGCTTTTAGGAAGATTTTTTAATAATAACTTTTTATTCATATGTCTCTAATGAGCTTTTTTCTTCAGAATCAGCCGCGATCGAAAAATCTTCGCTTAGAGAATAATTCCTATTTGGCAATTCTATTATCTTTGATTCTTTTAAATCATTTATTATTTCACCAAGAACAATTGGTCTACTTATCCCATCTCCAATTGATTCTATCTTTCTTAGTCTGACCTTTACTTGAGCACCATTTCTTCCTCCCCCTTTCAAATTACCAGCTATTTGTAGCAATGTTGGCTTGATCGCTTCTTTAGGAAAATCGTTTGAGGCTTGAGCAACAACCAAGTCAAAGCCATTGTCATAAACAATGGGAGCATATTTGTACCCTTCTACATTAAACGGAGGTGTGTAACTTTGATCAAAGGCCCAGCAACTAGCAGATAATAAAAGTGTGAAAATTGTTGTGCCGGTGAGCCGGAATTTAATTCCCCAATTTAATAGATAAGCCAGAATTGTTAAGATGCCAAGTCCTGATCCTCCCCAGGCTAGCCATTTTGTTGCATTTTGGATAACTTCAGTCATAGACATAGGCTAGTTTCTCCTTAATTGATTCTTTATAGTTTGTTGGCTCCCCAAGTTTGAGAATGATGTTTCATGGGAGATGAGAGGAGTTCTAAAAGATTAAAGCGCTGGGGACTTGCTGGAACCTTTGTGGCGTTAGGTGGTGTTTTGATTTGGAGTGGGGCAGATCTCTTGGTAGGCAGAACTATAAGCCGTTTTTCCCCTCAAATAGAAAAAACATTATCTAACTCCTTAGGCCATCCTTTAAAAATAGGAGCCTATAGAGGGCTTAGACCATGGGGCGTTGCGTTGGGACGAACGAAGTTACTTCCAGGTGAAAAAGATTCTTCATCAGTCAATATTTCAACTTTAACCGTTAAATTTGCGCCTTTTGCAAGTTTATTTAATTGGCAACCTGTTGCAATATTTAATCCAAAAGGAACTGAAATTATACTAACCAAAAATAATCAAGGTTCTTTTTGGGTCTTGCCCTCGGCTAATAATTCTAAGTCAAATAACTTACATCTAAGATTGAATCTAAAAGGCTCAACCAAAATTGTATTTAATCCTGGTGAAAAGATATTATTTGCTAGAGGCAATCTTGGTCTTAATCTTGCTAAGAAAAAGATTTATGGTGCTGTTAACTTACATTCTAAAAAGCAGGGAAGCCTCTATCTTTCTGGTAAGGGCCATTGGGATGGATTAGAGTTTCAAGCTAAAGCAAGAGTTGATAAACTAAGACTTGGCTTCTTGCAGGGAATCTTAGGAAATGATTCAAATATTATTTCCAAGGGAAAAATTAATGGTAAAATTAATTTAGCAATAGATAAAGGTTTTATAAAATGCATAGGTGGTTTAACTGCAGATGATCTAAGCTTAAGAGGAGGGATTTTAAATGATACGCTATCTACTGAACAGTTAAGAATAAAATGTGATAATAAAAGGTTAAAAATAATAGATACAAATTGGCAATATGGTTATTGGGATATATCTACTTTAGCTGAAATCCCATTTTATAAAAAGGATTTAACACATATAAAATCTCTAGCCTATATAAAAATTAAAGACTTTGAGCATAAACCTCTTGAATTGAAATTTAAACTGCCAATTTCAATAGTTGAAAGACGCCTTATACCTGGAGATTTAAAAGCAAATTTAAATTTAGAATCTTTTCCTTTAGTTGCATTAAATCCAATATTAAATGCATCATTATCTGGGAAATTAAATACTACTGGTGACTTTTATGGGCCTCTGACATCATTAAATTCTTCTATTGACCTTTCTTTGGATAATCCACAGGCTAATGGTATTCGCTTAAGAGAAAAGTGGAGAGGTTCCTTTACTCGAATACCAGATGAAAAGAAATGGGGTAGTTTGAGAATCAAATCCGAAGGGGCTTCCACCCCTGCGGATCTTCAAATTAACTTCAATAGAAATGGTAATTTCAATGATTTAAGCTTAAATAGATTGGGAGGTAGAATTAGTATAAATTCTAAATTAAATGCTTTTGAATGGGATGTTGATAAGTTTAGGTTAGATAGAATAGAAGTTGCTTTCCCGCCAGAGAAGAGTTTTAAACGTATATTTGGGGAAGTGTCAGGTAATGGAATATTTTCTCTTGATCCACTATTTCTTAATGGTTATGTAAATTTAGATTATTTTAGATTGCTAGGTTTCAAATTAAAAAAGGCACGTATTAATGGAAAAATTAAAAATTCAGAAACTAATATAAAAGGTGAATTAATTACATCTAAAAATGGAAAGATTAAGTTTGATATTAATAATGGATCTGAATTTTCTTTGTTAGCTAAAGTTAAAGATGTTAGCTCTACTTGGATCGCTGCTACTGCTTTAGAATTTCCTAAGTTAGGGTTGAAGTACTCAGAGGCATTGGGTGAAGCGGAAGATTTAGGGAGATTGAATATTGGTGATAATAATAGTTCTTTAGATACTCAATTAGAAGCTTTAGCTAGATCTAAGGATTTATATAAAGAAGAGATTAATAAGATAAATAATAAGAGTATTATTAATCCTTATGATCTAAATGGAAATGTTGATGCGGATATTAAATTAAGCGGTCCAAACCTATCTGATTTACAGTTAGAAGCTAAAGCATTTGGAAGGGTTTGGACAAATAAACTGAAGATTATAAATTCAAAAGATATAAGACCTTTTAAAGCATTTTTTAATGGAAATCTGGGATCAGGCAATGGAAACTTTTCATTACTTGACTTAAATTTTTCATTATTATCTTTACTTGCGCCAATTCCATCGACAGTTAATGGATATTTTGGTTTAAGTGGTAAATATAGTTTGACTAATGGTACCCCACAAGTAACTTCTGATCTAATTATCAAGGACACAAAAATTGATGATAGAAGCATTATTTTAGACAAAGGAACTATTTTCTATAAAGATAATTATCTTGAATTTGATATAGCTCTGAGGGATCAATCTACGATAAACCCAGTTGAATTAAGTGGAATCTATCCATTAAATAATTCTTACCCTATCGATCTAAAAGTCGAAAGCCATGGAGATGGATTGATTTTTTTAACAGGTCTAACAAAAGGAAATGTATCTTGGACTTCGGGTTCTGCTGATCTGAGCTTGCTAATTAGTGGAACACCAAAAAAACCAGTAGCGAATGGTTTTTTTGTTTTAAACAACAGTGATCTACTTTTTCAAAATAGAGAAATTAATAATTTGAATAGCACAGTAGTTTTTGATTTTAATAGACTTGAAGTTCGTGAACTAACTGCAAATATTGGACCAAACGGTCTTGTTAAGAGTAAAGGAGGAATCTCGTTATTTGATTCTGAATTAAGAGAAATTGAACCATTGGCGTTTTCTATAGAGAAAACACGTATCAAAACAGCATTTACTGATATCAGAGCTTCATCCAAGATTATTGTTAAAGGTTCTATTATTAAACCTAAATTAGCAGGCGAAGTCTTTGTTTCAGAAGGCTCTATTTTTGCTAAAAGAGCTAATAATCCTGATAAGAACACATCTGATAAATCTGATAGCCCTAAAGATTCTAAGGTTAAAAGTATTTCTAGCTTCCCTGAACAAAACTGGAGCCAGGTAGAACCTCTGGTTTTATTCATTCAAGATGAAGATGCTCCTGCAAGCCGAATAGTGAGTGCTGGGTTGCCTAGTGGATTGGAAGCCATTAGCTTTGAAGATTTTAAGCTTGTACTTGGCCCCTCATTGAGATTAGTTTCTCAACCCTTGGCAAGTTTTGAAACGAATGGATTTCTTTTCTTAAATGGCGCTTTTGACGAGACACTTGAAGTTAGTGGAGTCATTAAACTTGTTAGTGGTTACGTTAACCTCTTTACGACTACTTTTAACCTAGATCAAAGTGAACCTAATGTAGCCGTGTTTGTTCCCTCTATGGGATTGATTCCATATGTTGACGTGACTTTGAAGAGCCGTGTCCCAGATAATGTTAGAGATGTCAGTAATTTTTCCTCCAATGGCATGGCATCATTTGGCATTGGAGGATCTCGTTTCGTAAATGTCGAAGTGACAGCTTCTGGACCTGCAGATCGAATTAGTGAAAACTTTCAATTAAGAAGTAATCCATCATTGGGAAGAAGTGAATTGTTAGGACTCATAGGAGGTAATTCTCTTGCAACTTTAATAAGTAGTGGAGGTAATGGAGATGCTCTGACTAGTCTTCTGAATAGATCTTTTGCTTCCTATCTTCAAGGTAATATTAATGGTTTTTTAAGTGATAGGCTTCAAATATCTTTGTATCCTGCATATGTAGGTGGATCAGATTCAGAGAGCGATGCAAGTGATAGCAGTTCTTCAAGTAGTGATCAGGAAGATGCAAATTTGCCAGGTCAACAGGCATGGGTGACAGAAATAGGAGTCGACATTAATGATAAGATTAATTTTTCAGTTCAGGCCGCTCCTAACCGACAGGATATTCCTCCAAAAGGAAATATTACTTTTCAAATGAATCCTAATGTAGGTCTACTTGGCTCGTTTGATAAGAATGGGAATTGGCAAAGTCAGCTCCAACTCTATTTTAGATATTAAATAAATGAATAGTTGAATACAAGTGACTTAACTAAAATTTTTCAATTAGATAGATTTTTATCTTCTTTTATTGCTTGATTCGCCATTAAAGGAATATTTTAAAGATAGTCAAAATTTATCTTCGATTAAATAATTTATCCAAATCAAATGAGTACAAACTTTTTAGTTCCTGAACCTACGCCTCAGCTAATAAAAGTAGCTGAGAGTGCAAAAGAAGCTTCTATCTTGCTTGGTCAATCCACTAACGAAAAGAGGTGTGAGGCTTTGACAGAAATGGCAAATGCTTTGAATAATAATGCCGAGGATATATTGAGAGCTAATAGTCAAGATCTCGAAAGATCAGAAAAAGAAGGGTTGAATAATTCACTTTTATCAAGACTGCAGTTAACAAAAAAGAAACTCAAAGGGTGTATTGAAGGGGTTTTAAAAGTTTCAAATCTTTCAGATCCAATAGGTAAAAGACAACTTCATAGGAAATTGGATGAAAACCTTATTCTTGAGAGAGTAACAGTTCCATTAGGAGTATTAGGAGTGATATTTGAATCGAGACCAGATGCATTAATACAAATAGCATCTCTTGCTGTTCGTTCTGGAAATGGAGCCTTATTAAAAGGAGGAAGTGAAGCAAAAGCCACAAATCAAGCAATAATGAATTCTCTCGACAAGGGGTTAAAAAAATCAGATATTGGTACAGGTGCGTTGTCTTTGCTCACTACACGTCAAGAAAGCTTAGGCTTACTTCGTTTAGATCGGTTTGTGAATTTGATAATACCCAGAGGTAGTAATGAGTTAGTCCAATTTATTCAAGAAAATACACGTATCCCTGTCTTAGGGCACGCGGATGGGATTTGTCATTTATATGTGGATAATTCTATAGATATTGATAAAGCTATAAGCATAGCTTTAGATAGTAAGATTCAATATCCTGCTGCTTGTAATGCAATTGAGACATTATTAATTCATGAAGATGTTGCTGAGATATTTTTGAAAAAAGCCTTGCCAATTTTTTCCAATGCAGGAGTAACTCTTAAGGGTGATGCAAGGAGTCAATCTTTAGGGGTGAAAAATAAGGCTGATGAAGTGGACTGGTCTACTGAATATCTTGATTTAATTCTTTCAATAAAAATTGTTTGTAATGCAGATGAAGCTATTGAACATATTCGCAAATATAGCTCTCGTCACACAGAGGCGATAGTTACTGATAATAAGGAAGTTGCTGAAAAATTTTTAAGTTCGGTTGATAGTGCAGGTGTTTATCATAATTGCTCTACTCGATTTGCTGATGGTTTTCGATATGGGTTTGGAGCTGAAGTTGGTATAAGTACTCAGACTCTTCCACCAAGAGGACCAGTTGGATTGGAAGGTTTAGTTACCTATCGCTATTATCTCAGAGGTGATGGTGATCTTGTTAAGGATTTCGCTTCTGGAGATAGAAGCTTTACTCATACGGATCTACCATTATGAGCCAATTTAATAATTTAAGCGCAATTCATATAAAAGACTTAGATCTTTGGGCTCATGTAGGTGTTTTGGAAAGTGAGCGAATACATGGTCAAAGCTTTCTTCTTGATATAAGTTTTTGGTTGGATTTGGATGAGTCATCTAAGCTTGATCAATTAGATAAATCAATTGACTATAGCGAAGCAATTCAAGCAATTAAAAAACTTTCATTTGAGATCAAATGCTTAACGATAGAATATTTTAGTGACCAAATTTTGAATCTTCTTGAGTCTCTATATGGTCCAGTTCCAATTCATATTCTTCTGACAAAATGCTCTCCACCAATACATGGATTTACTGGAAGTGTTCTTGTCGAAAAAAAAAGAAATTTCTCATTGCCTATTAATTAATTGGACACAAACGCAAGACCAATTTTTTTTATTCATGGTTTATGGAATAATCCTAAATTATTTGAAAAATTAATTAAAAAAATAAATGAAGATGATTATGAATTATATAGACCACATTTGCCACACAAGTATGGAAAAACATCTCTTAGGAGTCTAGCTCGAGATCTTGATTCTAAGATAGAGGAACTAGTGGGCTCTGAAATCGAAATAGATATTGTTGGTTTTTCAATGGGTGGGTTAATTAGTAGGTGTTGGCTGCAAAATCATGACGGTTTTTTACGAACTAAACGTTTCTTTAGTATTGGTACGCCGCATTTTGGTACTTACACAGCTCAAATGATCCCTTCATTTTTGATGCCGGGTATTGCAGAGATGAAAAGAGGAAGTAGTTTTTTATCTCAATTAAATAACGATCAGTCTTCCTTGGAAAAAGTTGAGTGTACTAGTTTTTTCACAAAATGGGACTTGATGTCATTCCCAGGCTGGCAATCAAAACTCTCTATGGGTGAATCTTATCACTTACCTGTATTAACACATAAAGAATTGATTACCAATTCTAATTCTATAGATATTCTAGTCAAAAAGATTTTTAATGATCGCTAATTAAGCCCACTATGTCGTATTAAAGCTTTAGTAGAGGGTAGTCTACCTCTAAATTGTTCGAAGACCTTGCTGGGGGAACGGCTGCCCCCGAGACTAAGAATTGAATCGCGATATTTTTTCCCAATTTTTCTAACTTCAGCAATATTACTAAGTCCTGCCTCCTCAAAAGCGGCAAAGGCATCAGAACTGAGCACCTCAGCCCATTTATAAGAGTAGTATCCTGCAGCATAGCCACCAGCAAAAATATGACTGAAGGCACATAGGAATTGATCTTCTGGAATGGGAGGCATCACGGTTGTATTCTCTGCGATTTGTCTCCGCAATTCATCTGGGGAAATTTCTGAATCTTCATCCCATTGACTATGGAGCTTTAGATCAGTAAGAGCAAAATGTATTTGCCTTAAAGTTGCAAGACCAGTATTAAATGTTCTGCTCAATCTCAATTTATTGATTTCGGATTCTGGTAATGACTCTTTGTTTTTCCAATGAATTGCTATTTCAGAAATTGTTTGATCTTCTAAGCACCAATTTTCCATAAATTGACTTGCTAATTCGACAGCATCCCATTCAACGTTATTAATTCCGGCTGCTTGTGGGTAGCTTACAGTTGTCAGCATGTGTTGTAGACCATGACCAAATTCATGGAAAAGGGTTTCTACTTCTTCGAAGCTCATTAAACTGGGTTTGTCAGCAATAGGAGGCGTTTGATTGCAGACTAAATAGGCTACAGGGAGAACAATATCATCTTTCGTTTTTTGATTTCGGCACAAACATTCATCCATCCAAGCACCTCCTCTTTTTGTCGCAGGACGACTGAATGGATCTAGATAGAAAGATGCAATTTTCTGGCCATCTAAATTTTTAACATTGAAGAAACGGACATCTTCATGCCATACAGGTGCTGTATTACTCGCTTCTTCAATTTCAATTTCAAAAAGTCTTTTGCACAAGTTAAATAGACCATTAAGAACTTGATCTAAAGGAAACCATGGCCTTAGTTTCTCTTGGTCAAGATCGAATTTCTCTTTGCGTAGAACTTCAGCCCAAAAGCTTACATCCCATGGAGATAGCTTAAAATCTTCGCTTTCTCCATTTCTTATGGCACACTCACGAAGATGTATAACTTCTTTTTCAGCATGAGGCATTGCAGCTGATCGTAGTTCTTCTAGTAATATCTCGACAGCTTCTTCATTATCGGCCATCTTTGTTGCCAAACTAATTTCACACCAGTTTTTATATCCCAATAGTTTTGCCTGCTTGTTTCTGATGGTTAGAATTTCTTCAATTATTCTTTTGTTATTCATCTTCCCATCGCTAGCTCGGCTTACAAAGGCTCTATAAACTTTTTCTCTGATACGTCTATCTTTTGCATAAGTTTGCAAAGGAATGTAGCTAGGTAAATCCAAGCCAACTCTCCATGGTCCGTTTGATGGTGAAGGATCATTACCTTCTTCATCTTTGTCACCAGCCTCCTTTGCAGCAAGAGACAATGTTTCTCGGGCTCTTTCAGGAAGGCCCTCGACTTCTGACTTGTTTTTTAATAAAAGACTCCAGTTCTTGGTGGCATCTAATACATTATTGCTAAATGTTGTTGATAATTCAGCTAATCTCTCACTGCGAGCATTAAATAAAGCTTTTTCATCAGTTTCCAGACCAATTCCTTTGTTCTGCATTGTTATCAGTTCTGTCTCAATTATTCTTATTTGAGTTTCATCTTTTATGTTTCCATGCTCTTTTAAATTTAAGAGTGCCTTAAAAATTACTTCGCTTTGAGCAATCTGATTACTAAATCTAACGATTCTAGGTTGTTGATTTGAATGAACCTCACGCAGTTCAGTTGTATTGCATACAGCATTCAGATGACTTACGACCCCCCAACTCCAACGAAGCTTTTCGCCTATTTCATAAAGCTGAGGCATAACATCTTCCCAGCTCAAGGATTTATTGGTTGTTAATTTTTCATCGAGTTGTTCTTCTAGCTTGTTTAATTTTTCATTTAGTTCTTTTATCAGTTTTGGAATATTTTTATTGATCTCATCAGGGGTGATTTTATCGTAATCAGGAAGACCTTGACCTTTTAATAGTGCTGATGGCTTAATTGAAGTCATTTTTTAGGTTCAAAAACTAACTTATTGGTACAAGGTTATTGGTAATTAATGATTGTGCGAGAGCATTTGTTGATACCTCATATAAATCAATAGCTATTCTTGGCCAAAAACCTATTACTAATGTAGGAACTAAGAGACTTAAACCTATAGAAAGCTCTCTAGCATCCATTTCTTTTACTATCGATAGAGCGGGTATTCTAGGGCCAAAGAATACTCTTCTGCACATTGAAAGAAGGTATATGGGAGTTAAAACCAGTCCAATGGCTGCTAAAAGAATTGTTATTGCTCTAAATAAGGAAGTGAATCCTTCTTGACTAGTTATGCCTAGAAAAACTGTGATTTCACTTATAAATCCACTCATTCCTGGCAAGGCAAGTGAAGCTAAAGAACTGGCTAAGAAAAATGCAAAAGTAATTGGCAAAGCCTTCGCTAGACCGCCCATGTTTGGGATTGAAAGAGTGTTGGTTCTTTCATAAAAACTTCCAGTAACAAAGAACATTGCAGCAGCGATAAGTCCATGGCTAATCATCTGGAGCATCGCTCCACTTATACCAAGTGCATTAACCGCACCAATTCCAACAAGTACAAAACCCATATGACTTACAGAACTGCAGGCAATGCGCCTTTTTACATTGTCTTGGGCAAAAGCATTTAGAGCTCCATAAATAATATTTACTATGCCAATGATGATCAGAGCTGGAGCGAGTATTAAATGAGCATCCGGTAGAATTTGAACATTAAATCTTAGTAGAGCGTAACCTCCCATTTTTAATAAAACACCAGCTAGCAACATTGAAACTGGTGCATTTGCCTCTCCATGAGCATCGGGTAGCCAGGTATGAAGCGGAAAGATAGGAAGCTTTACTCCAAAACCAATTAAAAAACCTAAATAACAAAATATGCCAAAATTACCAGAAAAAGATTTGGCTGCGATTTCACTTAAATTAAAGGTGAATTGATCTCCGGAAAGAGCTAATGCAAGACCACTAAGTAGTATCAAAAGAGAAGCAAGTGCGGTGTAGAGTATGAATTTAGTCGCTGCATAAAGTTTCCTTTTGCCTCCCCAAATAGCAATTAGTAGATAAACAGGAACAAGCTCAAGTTCCCAAGCTAAAAAGAATAGTAGGAAATCTTGTGATAGAAAAACTAAAGCTTGGGCTGAAGCTTGAATTAGTAACAAAGCAAAGTAAAGCCTAGTTTTTTGTTTTACTTTCCAGCTTGCAGCTGCAGATAAAAAAGTTATTAGACCACTTAGAACTACCAGCGGTGCAGATATACCATCTACACCTAATGACCATTCGAGTCCTATGGAAGGAAGCCATTGAAGTCTTTCAACTAACTGGAGATTTTCGCTACTTGGATCAAACAAATTGGCAAAAGCCAATACAATTATTAGAAAATCGGTTAATAAAATAACTAGGGCTATATTTCTTGGCAGATTAGAGTTTTTACTATCTTGCGTTGGGAGGAAAGGCATTATCAATGCTCCAACTATGGGTAGGAGCACAATGAGTGAAAGCCATGGAAATACTGTCTGAGAATCAATACTCATAGGCAGATTGGCATCCATGATTTGGGGCAAGTCAGCCATAAAGCTATCAGTTTTTTTTCGTTTTCATGAGTAGAACTACCCAAAGGTGTTTGAAATACATTCGCTCCCTCTGAGTTGGAGGCTCATTAAAGGAGCACGACTTGCAACACCAGCAGCTTCCCAGGCTTTGACCATTGCGACACTGACTTCTCGGCCTTTGGTCGCTTTGCACAAGGCAAGAATGCTTGGACCTGCTCCACTAATTGCACATCCTAAAGCTCCGGCAGCCTTTGCTGCTTCTCTTACCTCTAATCCGCCTTTGATCAATCCCCATCTGTATGGTTCATGAAGCTTGTCATGCATGCCATCTGCAATTAGATCCTCATTTCCAGTCCTTAGTCCTTGAAGCAGAAGCGTGAGGGCTCCTAAATTGATTACTGCATCATTTACTGGAATGTTTTCTGGCATGACACGTCTTGCTTCACTTGTACTAAGGCGAATGGATGGGATTGCTACTACCGCTTTTATTGATTGATCCCAATCACAGCGGACTACACGCCACCTGTCGTTTGCGGTTTTAGCTGTTACGCAAAGACCTCCTATTAATGATGGAACAACATTGTCTGGATGCCCTTCTATATCAATTGCTAGTTCTAACAATTTTTCCTTTGGCAAAGGGTATCCAGCAAGTGCATTTGCTCCAACCAGGCCTGCAACTATCGCAGTAGCACTGCTTCCAAGGCCTCTTGCAGGAGGAACGGCTAATTTTACTCTTGCTTCAAGTGCGACAGGTTCAACACCTGCAGTTCTCCACACTCGTTGTGCGGCTCGATAAAAAAGATTCTCAGGGCCGCCTCTTAAATGATTGCCCTCAGTACTTTCCATTATTAATTCAAACCTTTCAGCATTACCTTCAATTCTTTTAATTGTGAACTGATTGGAAAGATCCAATGCTGCACCAAGGCAATCAAACCCTGGGCCAATATTGGCAGTAGTAGAAGGAACCTCTACCACGACAGTTTGTCCTATTTTTGGCGGCCCCATGTTTTTATCCTTTAGCTAAGTCTCCCATTTGATTCGGCACTTAAGCGTGCTCTGCAAGCTGAACTGAATAATGTCGCTTCTGGATCTTTAAGAACAATCAATGGGATTTCCTTTAAATAAGATTGAAAGCGACCCTTATTACTAAATGCATTAAGGAAGTTAGAAGAGTTTATTCCATCGAGGTTTTTTGCAGCTGTTCCACCTGAAATCCATAAGCCTGAAGAGCAAAGTTCTTGTAAAGCAAGATCTCCAGCCGCAGATCCATATGCATTCAGCCATAGTTGCAAAGCTTCAGACATTAATTTGTCGCCTTTATTTGCTTCTTCCCAAACAAGTGCAGGTAAATCTATGAAATCTGATTTGTCATTATCCATTTTTTTTAAAGTTCTTTGAAGTGGATGGTTTTCATTTTTGGAATCATCCAATTTCCATCTAGCAATCATCCCAAGGCCCGTCCCACTAACTATTTTTTCAATTGATATTCTTTGAATATTTAACTTCTTTTTTAGCCATTTAACTAATTCCCATTCGTTCTCAGTTCTTGGGGAGAATTCTCGGTGCCCCCCTTCACTTGGAAATACAAAAATGCTTTTAGGTGTAATTAATCCTCTGGAGATTCCTAAGCCAGTACCAGCTCCAACAATTGCAATTAATTTCTGATTGGTTTTGTACTCAGAATTTAATGTTCCTTGGATTACTTCATATTGGGATTTTTTAAAAAATGGTATTCCATATATCAAAACTGAGAAATCATTTATTAATTCAATATTATTTATTTTTGAAAGCTGAGATAATTTTTCTGCTTCGATATCCCAGCCTAGATTTGTAACCTTCACTTTTTCGCCTTTTATTTGTCCTGCTACTCCAATACAACCATATTCAGGGAGTGATATATGCTCTGGTAAGTGTTTAATAAAATCCTCAAATATTGAGTATAAAGACTTCCATTCTGAGGAAATATAGTACTTTTCAAATAATTTTTTTGGATAGTTTTCGTTTGAATAAACAGCTAATATTGTTTTAGTCCCACCAAGGTCTCCAGCAAGTAAATTCATAAGATATAAAAATTGTATTTATTTTAGGATTGATTAACTTGTATACCTTTTTTGCTAATTGATTCGTCAATTATTAATTTAAACTTGTCTATAGTCATATTTCCAAGATCTTTACCTTCTCTTGTCCTGACTGAGATTTCATTTTTCTCTTCTTCTTTATCTCCGATAATTATCAAGAAAGGTATTCTTTGCATAGTATGTTCTCGTATTTTGAAACCGACTTTTTCATTTCTGATATCAATTTCAGCTCTGAAACCCAGGTCAATTAATTTATCTTTAGTACTAAAACATGCTTCATTATTTCTATCGGTTATGCCCATAATCATTATTTGAATGGGTGATAACCATGTAGGAAAATTTCCTGAATAATTCTCAATTAAAATTCCAATAAATCTTTCAAAAGAACCTAAAATAGCTCTGTGAAGCATTACAGGTGTTTGTTTCTTCCCCGTAATATCTATATAACTTGCATTAAGCCTTTGAGGCATGGAGAAATCCACTTGAATTGTTCCGCACTGCCATACTCTGTTGAGACAATCTTTTAAAGAGAATTCTATTTTTGGACCGTAGAAGGCACCCTCTCCAGGGAGTAGTGACCAATCCAATCCTTTTGAATCAAGTGCATCAGATAAGGCCTTTTCTGATTTGTCCCAGATATCATCACTCCCAACCCTTTTCTCTGGTCTTGTTGAGAGCTTAATAAGGATTGAATCAAAGCCAAAGGTTTTATAAACCTCAAATACCAAATCAATAAAATTTTGTACTTCTTCTTGGATTTGTTCGTCTGTACAGAATATGTGTGCATCATCTTGAACAAAATTTCTTACCCTCATTAAGCCATGCAGTGCGCCAGAAGGCTCATTGCGATGACAAGAGCCAAATTCAGAGAGTCTAATAGGAAGATCTCGATAGCTTTTTAAACCTTGATTGAATATTTGTATGTGGCATGGACAATTCATAGGTTTTATTGCATATTCCCGGTTCTCTGAAGTTGTCGTAAACATATCTTCTTTAAATTTATCCCAATGGCCTGATTTCTCCCAAAGACTTCTATCTACTACTTGCGGAGATTTAACTTCTTGATAATCATATTTTGTAATCGTTTCCCGAATAAAATCTTCTAAAATTCTATAAATAGTCCACCCTTTAGGGTGCCAAAAAACCATACCGGGTGCTTCTTCTTGTGAGTGAAAAAGTGAATACTTTTTCCCTAATTTTCTATGATCTCTTTTCTCAGCTTCTTCAATTCTGGAGATATATTCTTTTAATTCTTTAGAGCTTTTCCAAGCTGTTCCATATATTCTTTGTAGCATTTCATTTTTAGAGTCTCCGCGCCAATAAGCCCCGGATACTTTCATTAGCTTAAATACTCTTAGATGCCTTGTATTTGGCACATGAGGACCTCTGCACATATCAATATATTCTTGATGTTTATATAACTTTATGATTTCATTTTCAGGGATATTTTTAACTATGTCTAGCTTGAAAATTTCACCTCTATCAGTAAAAACTTCCGTTGCTTTCTCTGGACTAACTATTTCAACATCTACATTATAATCTCTGTTAACTAACTCTTTCATCCTTTTCTCAATTTTGAGAAGATCATTAGGAGTAAAGGTATCTTTATAAGAAATATCATAATAAAAACCATCTTCAATTACCGGCCCTATTGCCATTTTTGCTTCGGGGTATAATTGCTTTACAGCATGTCCAAGAAGATGGGCGAATGAATGTCTAATGATTTCTAGTCCTTCATCATCTTTAGATGTAATAATCTGTATATGAGAATTTTGAGTTATAGGAATACAAGTATCAATTAATTCCCCATTCACTCTCCCAGCTAGCGCTGCTTTTGCTAAACCTGGACCAATTTCTGATGCTATTTGGTCAATTGTGACAGCGGAATCATATTTTTTTTCAGTTCCATCAGGTAATGTAATTATTGGCATAATTTTCTACAAATTTGAATAAAATCCTAGAGCTTCTTTAACTCTATTTAATGTTAACTTAGAAACCTCCTCGGCAGTAAGTTTGCCTTTATTTAGTATTCTTTTTAACTCTTCTTGATCATTCATTAGTTCTTTATACTTTTCTTGAATAGGTTTGAGAACGTTAATCATTGCCTCTGTAAATTCTGGTTTGAATTTACCCCAGCCCATTTCTGCGCAATACTCAGCTGCTTTTTCTCTCCCTAGGCCAGAAATTATTGAATAAATTGTTAAAAGATTATCAGCTTCAGGTCTTGAGGGATTTCCAAATTCTAGTCCTAATTCTGAGTCGGTTTTTGCACGTTTTATTTTTTTAGTAATTACTTCTGGATTGTCTAATAAAGTAATCCTACTATTTTCATTTGGGTCGCTTTTACTCATTTTCTTTGTTCCGTCTGTCAGGCTCATTACTTTTGAACACTCTTTCAAAATCAAGGGATTTGGAACTTTAAGTATTGGATTCTCTTTTGTTCCGAATTTTGAATTAACTCTTTGAGAAGCAATATCTCTCGCAAGCTCTAGATGCTGCTTTTGATCTTCTCCAACAGGAACCAAATCAGCGTCATAGAGAAGAATATCCGCTGCCATAAGGACTGGATAATCTAATAATCCAATAGATACATTGTCTCCTTGTTTAATTGACTTTTCCTTAAACTGAATCATTCTCTCCATCCAGTTTAAAGGAGTTAAGCAATTTAATATCCAGCAAAGCTCGCTATGGGCGCTTATCTGACTTTGAATGAATATTGAGCATTTATTAGGATTCATCCCACAAGCGATATATAAAGCCGCTGTAGATAGAGAATTTTGATGAAGAGATTTTGGGTCATGCGGAGTGGTTATCGCATGAAGATCAACAACGCAGACAAATGTTTCGTAATTTTCTTGTAATTCAACCCAATTTCTTATTGCTCCAAGCCAATTACCTATATGAACATCTCCTGTGGGTTGAACACCTGATAAGACTCGCTTCTGATTCACTTATCCCTGCTCGCTTGTATTTGTGGAATCATCTTCATTTGAACTTGCTTCTGTAGCTTGATCGTTATTTTTTTCTTTAGGATCTTGAGCAACATTGTTTGCCTGATCAGTAGCAGCGACCTCTTGTTCTTTAACTGGTTTTTCTGGTCTTGCAAAGGGGTTTGGCTTTGAGTTTACTGAGTTGTTATCTTCACCGTTATAGTTTCCTCTGCCTCTCCTTTGGTTATGGGAGGGGGCTTGAGACCTATATTCGTTGACTAAATTTTCAAGATTTCCATCTTCAAGCATTTGTGCAAGAGTTCTTACTGCGAAACCAAGCACTGCGACAGTAGAACGAAGATTGAAGGCTTCTTGCAATGATCTGGCTGCACGCATTTCATTATCACTTAAGCGAATGCGAAAGCCTCCCTCCCTATTGTTAGGACCTCGGCCACCTCTGAAATTATTACGGCCATTTTGTCTTTGGTTTTGGAAATCGCCACCACCCGACTGATTATTGGTGTAAGAGTCACCCATGAACATATGTGCCAATAGGGGCAAGTGTGACGCATAGCCGGTACTTTTGCGACAAATTTGAATATCTTGATTAGCACTTTCACATCTTATAAAATCGATACCAGTAGAAAAAACCGATTTTCTTTAGGTATAAATTTCTGTTTTTAAAAAAGTAAAACCTTCTTTCTTTGCGGTTATTAAGGGAAAGTTTGCTTTAAAATGAAAGTTAGCTAAGAAGAAACTGTAATTATTGAAATATGGAAAATCATTCATTAACAAAATCGCCTCTTTCCTTGACTTCTTTTTCTATTCCGAAAATTAGTCTTTTTATTGGGCTAACAATTACCGGTCAATGGGTTTTGAGTGATGTGGCCCACATACCTGGAGGTGGATTGGGTTTGCTATTAGGACTTGGTTTTATTTTTTATTTTTTAAAACCAGGGAAGGTTTCATTTGATGCTCCTTCTACTGTTCAAGGATGGGTAAGAAGATGCCATGACGTTTTAGAGAATTTTGAGTACTTACTTGAGGATGGGGAGCAAAGTGAAAGAAAAAAAGAAAGAATAAATTCCTTGCAAAAAATTATTGATAGAAGCGAAGACCAAAGCATTGGTTTCCTGAAAACAAAAGGCGTAAAATTACCTGATAAATACCAATTGGAAAAAGTTTTAGGAATAAATAATCAAATAAAAGTCTCTTTTCCACCGGCTCTTCCTGTAAGAGATCCAAATTGGATTTTGCCTGATTTAATCCAAGAACAAGATTTTATTGTTTACTCTTTGGCACTTCCAATGAGTGCAGCTGATCTTTTGTGGATTAAAAATATCCCTACTGATCAGCCAGCCTGGCTAATGGTTACAAGTAAAGAATCTACTGACTGGTCTGATGAACGAAATGCATTAGAGGCCCAATTGCCAGATAGATGGAATAACAGAGTATTGAAATGGAATGGATCTCAAGCAGAAATGGAAACGGTTCTCTCTCCAATTAAAAAACTTCTTGAAAATCCAAAGAAAAATACTGACATCACCAAGCAAAGACTTTTATCTCGATTACACACTTCTTGGCAAAAAGATTTAGAGAAATTAAGAAGGGAAAAATTCAAGGTTATTCAAACAAGATCACAGTGGATTGTCGCTGGTATTGTTTTCGCCTCCCCTGTCGCTTCAACTGATTTGCTCGCAGTTGCAGTTGTTAATGGCTTGATGATCAAAGAAATGTCAAAAATATGGTCTTCCAAAATGAAGCCAGAATTACTTGAGGCAGTTTCAAGACAGCTGGCAATGGCTGCAATTGGTCAAGGAGTTGTTGAATGGAGTGGACAGTCCTTGTTGAGTTTAGCAAAGCTTGATGGTTCTTCTTGGGTAGCAGCTGGAACAATTCAGGCCTTGAGTGCTGCTTACTTAACAAGAGTAGTTGGAAGATCTATGGCCGATTGGATGGCTCTCAATAATGGAGTTACTCAGCCTGATTTAGAACTTATTAAGCAACAAGCTCCCCAACTAGTATCAAAAGCTGCTGAGCTAGAAAGAGTTGATTGGGTAGCTTTTTTAAAGCAATCAAAAGAGTGGATTCAGTCTCAATCTAATAATTACAAAGTTAAATCAGTTTGATTTGATAACTATATTTCTATTATCTCTTTGAATTATAGATATGGAAAATATAAATATTCTCTATATCTGAATACATTATTGATAAAAAAAAAAGGAGCTTTTCTGATTTGATTTACAAGAAAAAAAAGTTATTTAACTTCTCTATTTTCCTGGCTTTTAGTATTTTATGCTTGACAGCATGTGTAAATAAAAAGGGGTATAAACCCACTTATGAAAAGCCTTTTGTCTTGACCACTTTTACAATTTTGGCAGACCTTGCCAGAAATGTTGCTGGCGAAAGATTAGAAGTTAAATCAATTACAAAACCAGGTGCTGAAATCCATAGTTACAAATTTACACCTAGTGATATTGTAAAAACTAAAGGAGCAAAACTGATTCTTGAAAATGGTTTAGGTCTTGAAGCGTGGATCTCGAAATTTATGATGGCTACGGCAGAGATTCCCAAGGTGAAGTTAACAGAAGGGATGACGCCACTATTGATAGATGGCGATGTTTACGCAGGGAAGCCCAATCCTCATGCTTGGATGTCTCCCAAAAGAGCGATGAATTATGTCGATAAAATAGTCGATGCTTTTAGCAAGATTGACCCTGATGGAGAACTTGAATACAGAGCTAACGCCTCTACCTATAAAGCTAAGCTTGAATCACTTGATAAAGAGCTAAGGGATTCTTTATCATCTATTTCTAAAAAAAGAAGATTTCTAGTTACATGTGAAGGAGCCTTTTCTTACCTTGCCAATGATTATGGTATGAAGGAGGGATATTTGTGGCCTGTTAATGCTGAAAGCCAAGTAACTCCAAAGAGAATGGTTGATCTTATAAAGCTGATCAAAGACAATGACATCCCAACGATTTTTTGTGAAAGTACTGTTAGTTCAAAAGCACAAATGGAAGTTGCAAAATCTAGTGGGGCTGTTTTTGGGGGTACTTTTTATGTAGATTCACTTTCAGGACCAGATGGCCCAGCTCCAACCTACATAAAGTTGCTCAGGCATAATGTTCGATTAATTATTGAGGGCTTAATTCCAAAAACATAAAAAAGAATGAATCCAATTTTTAAGAGTCATGAAAAAGATTTTATGCGAATTGAGGCGGATCAAGTTTGTGTTGATTACAACGGTACCGTTGCCCTCTATGACGCAAGTTTGAATTTAAAAGCTGGATCAATTTGTGGTCTGGTCGGAATGAATGGCGCGGGGAAATCAACTTTTTTCAAAGCTTTAATGGGTTTTGTTAGACCATCTAGGGGAAAAATAAGGTTAAATGGACTTAGAGTTAATCAAGCCCAGAAGGATCAGACGGTAGCTTATGTACCGCAAAATGAAGGCATCGATTATGCCTTCCCTGTAAGTGTTTGGGATGTTGTGATGATGGGTAGATATGGCGCTATGAATATCTTTCGAATACCAAGAGAGTCAGATAGAAGAGCTGTTTTTCATGCCTTGGAGAGAGTTGATCTTTTAGATCTTCGAAATAGACCAATTGGATCGTTATCAGGTGGTCAGCGCAAAAGAGCTTTTCTAGCAAGAGCCATAGCTCAAAGGGCATCAGTGCTTCTTTTGGATGAACCTTTTTCTGGAGTTGATGTACCCACTGAAAAGTTAATGGCAGAGCTTTTTCTTCAATTTCGACAAGAAGGACATACTATTTTGATTTCTACTCATGACTTGAATCATGTGAGAGATTTTTGTGATTTTGTAGTTCTTATCAATAAGACAGTTCTTGCTTATGGAGAGACCTCGGAAGTCTTTACATCGGAAAACCTCAATAAAACATTTGGAGGAATTCCACCAAATCCTTTATCAGGACCAGAGTCGAGTAAAGATTTTGTAAATGAGTGAACTTTTGATTTCCATTACGCCACTTGATTGGCTTTTGGATCCATTAACTCATGACTTCATGAGGAGAGCTTTGATGGTTAGTGCCTTAGTAGGAGGTGTTTGCGGTCTTCTTTCTTGTTATATGACATTAAAAGGATGGGCCTTAATGGGAGATGCGGTTTCTCATGCTGTCATGCCAGGAGTTGTAGTTGCTTATGCCTTAGGGCTACCTTTCTCTTTAGGTGCTTTTGTTTTTGGAGTTGGTTCAGTTGCTTTGATTGGATTTATTAAACAGAAATCTAGAATTAAAGAAGACACCGTAATAGGTCTAGTTTTTACAGGATTTTTTGCATTAGGAATTGTATTGGTTTCAAAAATCAAAAGTAATATTGACCTTATGCAGATACTCTTTGGAAGCCCTCTAGGTATTTCTCAGTCAGATGTTAATCAAACCTTGATAATCTCTTTTGTAGTTATATTTATTTTGCTTCTATTTAGAAAAGACTTAATGCTTTATTGTTTCGATGCTAAACACGCTCGATCTATAGGGATAAATACAGGAATGCTTCATTATTTGCTATTAACTTTATTATCTTTATCCGCAGTAGTAGGGTTGCAAACCGTTGGTATTATCCTCGTAGTGGCAATGCTTATTACTCCTGGCGCAACCGCATACTTGCTTACTGATCGTTTCGACAGGATGACTATATTGGCAGTTTTCAGCAGCGCTTTTTCAAGTATTTTAGGAGTTTATATAAGTTATTGGTCAGACATTGAAACAGGAGGATCTATTGTTTTAGTGCAAACTTTAATATTTTTAATTGCGTTCTTATTTGCCCCAAAATATGGAATATTTAAAAATCAATCTCTAATAAATAACGACTAATTTAGTACAACTATGAATAACCTAGCTTCTGAACAAAAATGGAGTTGGTGGCCACTTCTACCTCTCTATCCATATGGTAGAAAAAGAACAATATTTAGGGAATTAGTTCCTAGTCAGATTTGGAGTTTTGAACAACTTCAGGGTATCTATTATGTTGCGGTCCCAGTGAGGTTATTAGTTGTAAGAGTAAAGAATGAATTGATGATAATTAATCCGCTCCCTCCGACGGAAGAATTGCTGAATGATATCGACGTCCTTGTAAAAAAATTCGGTCCTGTAAAAACTATTGTCTTACCAACTGCCTCTGGATTGGAACATAAAATTGCTCTTCCTGCTTTAGCTAGAGCCTTTCCTGATTCGAAAATATGGGTTTGCCCAGGGCAATGGAGTTTCCCTTTTCAATTACCTTTTGATTGGTTGGGAATTCCCTCTAAAAGAACAAATATTTTATTAGCTGATGGATTCCCTCACAGTGATTATTGTGACTGGATTTCATTGGGTCCTATTGATATTGGATTAGGACGTTTTCAAGAAATATCTTGTTTTCATAAACCATCAAAATCTTTGTTGGTTACTGATGCTCTTGTGGGTATTGAAGAGACTCCTCCAGAGCTTTTTGATTTAGACCCTACACCTTTATTGTTCCATTCAAGGGAAAAGGGGGATGAAGAGTTGATTGATACACCTATTGCGAGGGAAAAAGGATGGCTCCGTTTGGTTCTATTTGCTTCCTACTTAAGACCTGAAAAGTTGGAGATACCGAAAATAAAAGAAATTGTAGGTAACGCTTTTAAACCAAATTTAAGAAATAAAAGAGCACATTTTGGGATATATCCTTTTTCCTGGCAGAAAGGCTGGGAGTCGTCTGCAAAAAAACTTGTTGGGAAAAGCATTCCGCTCATACAAATTGCTCCTGTAATAGAAAGGTTGGTTTTTCCAAGAGGGCAAAAAGCTTTAACAACTTGGTTAAATAAAGTTGAATCTCTACAAGGTCTTTCTTGGTTAATATCTGCTCATTACAGCGGGAAAGTTAGATTCACAAAAAATGAAGTAAAATCGTTAAAAAATAAAATTAGTAAGTCTGATTGGGCACCCAGTAAAGGTGATTTTGGATTTTTAAGTTGGTTAGACCAAAAATTATTAAAAATCGGCGTAGTACCAATAGACCCTCTTAAAAAATTTAGTGATTAATTAGTGATTAAATATTATCTGGGTCGACTGACATTTCCTCGTCTGACAAAAGTGTTTCCTCTAATTGTTTCCTTTGCTCCATTTGTCTAAGGAAGTAACCTGTCATCATCGCAGAGGCTAGTAGACTAGCTAAATTGTCCTTACTAGAAGTTACTTTTACCTCAAATTGTTCTCCAGGAAGCATCCCAAGTAAACCTTGAACATTGTGTCGGATTATTTCTTGAATTTCGGGACTGGCAGATTTTGCTACTCTTTGCAAAACGTCAGCTGGTTGATCTTGTAAGTATTGAATTAGAGCATTTGCCTCATGACCCTCATTATTGTCAGTAGCTAAAAATTCAGGATTAAACATCCAGACCTTTACATGTATTTCCACATTATCGCAAAATGTACGCCAATAAAATTTAATTTAGGTTATGGGAACCGAATAGGGCCTATTTTTTTTAATGGCCAGTACCTTGCAAGTGCCGTACCTATAAGATTTTTTTCTGGGAGAGCTCCCCAAATGTGAGAGTCTAAACTGTTATTTCGGTTATCTCCTAAGACCCAAAGTGAATTGTCAGGTACGTTTATTTCGTCCATTTCATATTGGATAGGTTCTTTAATCCAAGGTTCATTTATTTCTTTTCCATTTCTATACAGTTTCCCATTAGTAACTTCTATTTTGTCCCCAGGTAATCCAACGACTCTTTTTATTAGCGCTGAACCATCGCTGTAACCTGCTTCTGTGAGAATTTTTGGAGGTTTGAAAATAACAATCGAATTTAAATTTAAATGTTTATTAAGTTTATTATTAAGTCTTGGGGTTATCTTTTCTATCAATATTCTGTCTTGAATTTGCAAAGTTGGAATCATTGATCCAGACGGTATCCATCTGGGTTCAACTGCTTGCCATCTTAATAAAAGCGCAATTAATATCCAAACCAACAATCCTTTCCAGCTAGTTTGGTGTTGATTCTTTTTTGATCCAGTAGATGTCATGAATTTTCTTTGTTTAAGTTACTTGTTGGAAAGTTTTTTACAAAAATCTAAGTAGTTGTTCTTTTGGCAATTTCACTAGCTCGTTACAATTTTTTTATCAGTTTAGAGCTCCTTAAAACTCTAGTAGCTAAGGGAGTGAAATATTTTGTCCTTTGCCCTGGTAGTAGATCAGGCCCTCTTGCTTTAGCAGCAGCAAGTCTCTCCAAAAGAAAAAAAGTAACTCTCATAACATCAATTGACGAAAGGTCCGCTGCATTCCTTGCTTTGGGAATAAGTGCAGCTAGTGGGCAAGTAAGTTGCGTCATTACAACTTCGGGAAGTGCTGTCGCAAATCTTTTGCCGACTGCTGTTGAAGCAGATAGATCATGCCATCCTCTCTTGTTCTTAACAGCAGATAGACCTTTGCGATTAAAAGAATGTGGAGCCAATCAAGCAGTTAATCAACAGGATTTTCTTAAATCTGTTTGTAGACATTTTGATGAATCTCCAAAAGAAGGAATTCATTTGATTTCAAAAGAGAGACTGACATCTTTAGTTGAAAAATCATTCGAAATGGCTTCTAATATTCCTGGACCAGTTCATATTAACCTTGCTTATGAAGAGCCTTTGCATCCTTGCGAAATTGACCAAAATAAAGTTCTTGATGGATGGGGGATTGAAGGATTTTTAAAGGAAAAAATTACTTCAAATAATATTCAAACTGTTAAAAATCTTCCATATTTAAAAATACCAAAATTAGATGCATTTTCTTTAGGAATAATTATTGTTGGCCCATGGAGAGGAAAATCAAAACAACTTGTTTCTTTTAGGGGCGCATTAAAGAAATGGCAAAAATTAACTGGATGGCCAGTTCTTGCTGATCCACTCTCTGGGGTTGAAAATGATCAAGAGGGTTTAATAAAGCACTGGGATCTTTTTTTCTCAATAGGCTTATTTGAAAAAATCAAAGACATTCAAGTTTTACGATTGGGCCCAATACCTCCAAGTAGAGAATTACAAACTTGGCTTAAAAAACCTGGGAAAGTTCAATTACTCATTACTGAGGGAGATTGTCGAAATCTTGATCCTATAGGGGGCTCGACACAATTTAGTGAAGGGTTTTCTATCTGGGTTGATAAATTGCTTGAGGGTATTCCCGTAAAGCCTTCAATAGATAAAAAGATTGTTAGTCAAAAGTTGACTAAAGAGCTTATAAAATATGATTTATTTATCCATGATTGGCTTGATAAAAGGTTATTCAGGAATGGGTTAATTACTGAACCAGCATTGGCTAGATTACTTCCTCGCTTGTTGCCAACTTCTACCCCTGTGATGCTTGCTTCAAGTAGTCCCATAAGAGATTGGTTAAGTTATTCGGGAGAGGGGGCTTTCCTGAGAAGGTGCTTTGGATTTAGAGGGGCATCAGGAATTGATGGGACACTCTCAATGGGTATGGGCTTGTCGATAATAATGGGAAGAATGGTATTGGTAACAGGTGATTTAGCACTTCTTCATGATACAAATGGTTGGTTGTTCTCAAAGGATAAAAACATTAGTTTAATCGTAATCATGATTGATAATGGTGGTGGAGGAATATTTAATCAACTAAATATAGAAGAAATTCAAGAAGGAGATTTTGAAGAAATTTTTCTTATGCCTCAGCAAGTTTGTCATCTTACACTTGCCAAAGCCTATGGATTGAAATATAAACAAGTTGCTTGCTTGGATGATTTAGAACAAGCAATTGAATGGAGCTTTTCTTTGTCAACAAATGTATTAATAAGAGTTTGTACTAACTCTTCTGAAGACCATAAATTGAGAGTAAGTTTACGAGATGATCTAAAAAAAACATTATCTGAAATTATCAATTTTTGACTATTTTTATTTAAACAATGACTTTAGAACCTTCTACCCCTAAAAATATCTCTATCTCTAGAAGAGTTCTTCCTGGTGAAATTATTACCTCATGGAAAGCTGTTGGTGAATATAAAGATATCCTGCTAGACATTAGTCCTGAAGGAATTGCTCGCGTTGCGATAAATCGTCCTGACAAAAGAAATGCTTTTCGACCTCAAACAATTTCAGAACTTTGTGATGCATTTATCAGAATAAGAGAAGATCCAGAAATAGGAGTGGTTTTATTCACAGGGGTAGGGCCTTCCAAAGATGGAAAGTTCGCTTTTTGTTCTGGCGGAGATCAGGCCATACGCGGAAGTGGAGGGTACCTAGGTGATGATGGAATCCCGCGTTTAAATGTTCTTGATTTGCAACGTATAATTAGGAGCCTTCCTAAAGTAGTTATTGCGCTTGTTCCTGGCTTCGCAATCGGGGGGGGACATGTTTTACATTTGATTTGTGACTTGAGTTTGGCTGCAGATAATGCAATATTCGGCCAAACAGGACCTAAAGTTGGAAGCTTTGACGCAGGGTTTGGTTCAAGTTATTTAGCAAGGGTTGTAGGTCAAAAGAAGGCCAGAGAAATTTGGTTTCTATGTAGGAAATATGGGGCGAAGGAAGCATTAGATATGGGGTTAATAAATTCCATTACACCAATTAATTTACTCGAGTCAGAAGGGGTTAAATGGGCTAGAGAAATACTTCAAAACAGTCCAACCGCTATAAAGTGTTTGAAATTTTCTTTTAATGCTGATACTGATGGATTAGCAGGTATCCAAGAGCTTGCTGGCCAGGCTACACATCTTTTTTATACTACTGATGAGTCAAAGGAGGGTAGAAATGCTTTTATGGAGAAGAGGGATCCTGATTTCTCCGAATCAAAATGGCTTCCATGATTTTATTTGGTTTATCCAAAGGATAAATCTTTCTTTTTTCATGAATTAAATGCGAATACTTTTTGCTGCTGCTGAATGCGCTCCAATGATAAAGGTTGGAGGTATGGGTGATGTTGTTGGTTCATTGCCTCCTGCGCTTAAAAAACTTGGACATGATGTTCGATTAATAATTCCAGGGTATGGAAAACTATGGGCTTTGATGGATATTGCTCCAGAACCTATTTTTCGGGCCAACACAATGGGTGTTGACTTCGCTGTTTTTGAAACAAGGCATCCCTCTAATGGGTTGCCAATTTATTTGGTTGGACACCCATGTTTTGATTCTGAGCGTATTTACGGAGGAGAAGATGAAGATTGGAGATTTACTTTTTTTGCGAGTGCAGTATCCGAATTTTCTTGGAATTCATGGAAACCACAAGTCCTCCATTGCCATGATTGGCATACTGGAATGATCCCAGTTTGGATGCATCAAGACCCTGAAATCAGCACGGTATTTACTATTCATAATCTCAAGTATCAAGGACCATGGAGATGGAAACTTGATCAGATAACTTGGTGCCCTTGGTATATGCATGGTGACCACACCATGGCATCAGCTATGTTGTATGCCGATAGGGTGAATGCGGTTTCTCCAACTTATTCAAGGGAAATAAGAACATCTGAATATGGAGAAAAATTAGAGGGACTTTTAAATTATATTTCTGGAAAATTACGTGGAATATTAAATGGAGTTGATTTAGATGAGTGGAATCCAGAGACGGATAATTCATTGCCAGCTAAATTTAGTGTAGATAATCTTTCTGGTAGAGCAACTAATAAAAAAGTCCTTCAAGAAAGAATGGGACTTGAAGTTAACCCAGATAAATATCTTATGGGAATGGTTGGTAGACTTGTTGATCAGAAAGGTATTGACCTTTTACTACAGGTGGCTAATAGGCTTCTTTCTTATACTGACTCTCAGGTCGTTGTTCTTGGCACAGGTGATCGATATTTAGAATCAGCTTTGTGGCAACTTGCAATTGAGTATCCGGGTCGTTTTTCTGTTTTTCTTACTTATGATGATGCATTATCACGGCTAATTTATGGAGGCGCTGATGCATTCCTAATGCCTAGTCGTTTTGAGCCATGTGGAATTAGTCAACTCTTAGCTATGCGTTATGGTGCTATTCCGATCGTTAGGAAAGTAGGTGGTTTGGTTGATACAGTAGAGCCTTACAATCCTATGAACGAAACAGGTTCTGGATTTTGTTTTGATAGGTATGAACCAATTGACTTCTATACAGCATTAGTTCGTTCCTGGGAAGCATATAGGCATCGAAAAAGTTGGAAGGAGTTACAAGTAAGAGCAATGTCAAATAAATATAGTTGGGATAGATCGGCGAAGGAATATGAATTAATGTATAAAGATGTTTGTGGAATTAAGGAGCCTTCTCCAGATGCAGCAGAGGTTGAAAAGTTTTCTTATGGTCAAGAAGCTGATCCTTCAAGAAAAGGGAAAAAAATAAAATTATAGTAATTTTGACGATTTAGCTTATTTTTCTTCTGTTCATATTTGCATGGATATTACTTTTAAGGACTTAACAGAACTATGGGGGATGCCAGCCAATCAAAAAGAAACAGATCTTGATTTGCCAGTTGGTCGTATATCTACTGATTCGAGGACAACTGAAAAAGGTGATTTCTTTGTCCCTTTAGTAGGGACTTCATTTGATGGCCATGATTACTTAGATATGGCTTTTGATACTGGTATACAGGGAGCTATAGTTTCAGAACAATTTCATGGTTTGGTTCCAAATGACCTGCCTCACTGGGTAGTCCCAGATACTCTGTACGCCTATCAACAGATCGCATTGCTGCATCGGAGGAATTTAAATCTTCCTGTAGTTGCTGTTACTGGTTCTGTTGGTAAAACAACTACAAGAGAATTGATTAGGGCAATACTGTCTCCTCTTGGTGAAATTGTTTCAAGCAGAGGGAATGAAAATAATGATGTAGGCGTTCCAAAAACACTGCTTAGAGGTTCTGCAACAGATGCTGCATTTGTTCTTGAAATGGGTATGCGTGGTTTTGGTCAAATTCAACGTCTCTCTCGTGCTTCAGAACCTGATATTGCTGTAATTACAAATATAGGACAAGCTCATATTGGTATTCTTGGAAGTAGAGAAAATATTGCAAAAGCGAAGTCTGAAATCACTTCAAGCCTAAGTCCAGATGGCGTTGTGATTATTCCTTTCGGTGACAAGCTTTTAGAAAAAGCTTTATTAGAAAAATGGTCAGGACGTATTGTTCGACTAGCAATAGAGGGCTTTTCTCTGAATTGGTTGGATTGTAATGATGACTATTTCCCTTTTCAAAATATTGAGCCAGATTATATTGCTCAAGTTGATATGCAAAATAATTTCATGCTTTTTGAAGGAAGTAAGTTTAAATTGCCCCTTGAAGGAAGACACAATGCTATGAATTTTTTTATGGCATTGACCGTTGCAAGAGAATTAGGACTATCAATAAAGAATCTTGATCAATTAAAATTAAATATGCCCATGGGAAGAAATAGCTTGGTTGATTGTGGTCAATATTTAGTTTTAGATGAGACTTATAATGCATCTCCTGAATCTGTTCTGGCTTCTTTAGAGTTATTAGTGAGCAAGCCTGGTAGACATTTTGCAGTTTTAGGTACGATGCTTGAACTAGGCTCTGAAAGTGCTTTGCTTCATCAGAAAGTTCTTAAAAGAGCTATTGAATTAGGTCTTACGGGAATTGTTTTTGTCTCTTGTGATGAGGAAACTACATTCATAGAAAATACAATCAAAGAATTACCAAATCATAGTGTTGTTAGAACGCCAAGAGATGCTGCTATCTCACTATTATCGTGGCTTTTACCGGGAGATAATATTTTAATTAAAGGTAGTCGTAAGTTAGAATTGGAAAAAGTATTACCATTTTTACATCAATAATGTCGTTGTTGTGGTTAATTAGTCTTAGTTCTAATAATTGCTTTTGACCTTTCAACGACTAAGCTTTTATCAGGAACATCTTTGCTTATAGTTGATCCTGCACCTATGGTTACGTGTGACCCTATCTTGATTGGTGCAACTAGGACTGAATTAGCACCGGTTTTTGAATAATCATCAATAATTGTTTTATGTTTATTCTTGCCATCAAAATTAGCTGTAATAGTCCCTGCTCCAATATTAATATTCTTTCCAAGAGCTGAATCACCTAAATAACTTAAATGATTGATTTTTGTCCCTTCACCAATAAAACTTTTTTTTATTTCTACAAAGTTCCCTATTTTAGAATTATCACTTATTTGTGATTCTGGCCTTATGTGAGCGAATGGACCTATGGATGTATTGTTTCCAATCTTGGCTTCATTGATGATTGAGTGAATGGCTAAAACATTTTCCGAAAGTGTTGAATTTGTTATGACACTACCTGGTCCTAAATGACATCCATTGCCAATATTACATTTACCACGAAGATGTGTTTGTGGCTCAATAATTACGTCTGTGCCAAAGGTCGTATCCTCACTCAGCGAACAGCTAATAGGATCAACGAATGTAACCCCTTTGCTCATCCATGATGATTTAAGTTTTTTTTGGATGAAGTGTTCGCATTCAGAAAGTTGAATTCTATCATTAATCCCTTTGATTTCAAATGGATTATCTATCTCAAAATGCAATGCTTTTTTGAGTAAACTTATTGTGTCTGTCAGGTATATTTCATTTTGACTGTTTTTGTTAGATAATAAGTTCAAAACATCTAATAATTCCCGCCATTTAAAACAATAAATACCCGCATTTATTAATTTATTTTTTCGTTGTTCATTAGTGCAATCTCTCTCTTCGATGATTTGTTGGACTAGTCCCGCCTCATCTGTGAATACTCGCCCGTATCCCTTTGGAGAGTCTAAATTTGCAGATAAAAAAGTTACACTCGCATTAGATTCTTTGTGAAATTTTAAAAGCGAACTTAGAGTTTTTTCTTTTAGCAGTGGAACATCGCCATTTAATACTAAAAGTTCTCCATTAAATCCTTTTAACCTAGGTCTTAATTGTTGGATCGCGTGTCCAGTACCATTTTGAGGTTCCTGAAGAACAAAATCTAAGTCCTTATGATTTTTTAAAGAGTCCTCTACTAATTTGGCCTGATGTCCTACAACTATTAACTTGTGGTTTGGCTTGAGCCCTTGAGTGCAAGACAAAACTCTGTCAATAAGTGATTTTCCAGCTAAAGGGTGAAGAACCTTCGGCAACTTACTTTTCATTCGCGTACCTTTCCCAGCCGCTAAAATTGCGATGGCAAGCATTAGAGTCCTTTTTTGATGAAATCTAATCGCTTTAAAACTATTGCGCAGTATTCCACTGTTTTCTCCATGATGAAGTGCTTATTAATTGACTTTTAGATTGTTCTATTTTTCTTGTTGTAATAATTTCTTTACAGCTTCCTTTCCCTGTGGGATCTCTGTAAGGAATTGACGAACGAGTGGCAAGGTGTTCTATTTCCCTGGTACTTAAGTCTTTAAACTGACAATTTTCTGAAATATTATGTTGTTCTATTTTCTTTTTCATAGCAACTGTCCCTGAACTCCATTTGTGTTGGTCATCGATAGAGGGAGCTATTGAATAGATTCTTAAACCAGCTCTTATGAGGCTCGCTCTAATGGAGGCAGCAGTTGAATATGTGATCAAGCGTCCTTTTACAGATAACCTTTCGGTTAATAAAGAGATGAATTCCTCACTCCATAGCTCGGGACACTTTTGTGGAGAAAAAGGATCAAGAAGAATTAAATCAAACCTTAAAGAATCTCGTATTTCATAAATCTTTTGTCTTGCATCTCCCCAATGAATACTTCCTTCGCTAAAACCGTCAGTCCATTTACCTGATTTTTTTAGGCAATTAAAAAAATGCAATACTTTTGGAGACCAAATTCTCTGAAATTTTTTTTCATTAAGAGCAAGACTTAGAGGCCTTTGATCAATCTCGAGCCCATGCCATTCAGTCTGTATGTTGCTTTGAAATAATTTTTCGAGAATACATCCAGTGTTATAGCCCAATCCCAAGCAAACATCTAAAACAACTATCTTTTTTGTGGTGGAAAATTTTTCTAATTGAGCTGGTAATAAATATTTGGCGATTGACTCGCTTAGCGCTCCGTCTTTATCATGAAACCCTTCTTCATAGTTCAAGCTATAAAGACTTAAACTACCATCTTTTGTCGTACGTATTTTAAAATCATTCAATTCTAAGAAATGCTAATTTTTTTGTTGAAGTCTCATAAGATCATTCCAAAAATCAGGGTATGAGATTGCTGCAGCGTCACTACGTCTTAATGTCGAATTAGAATTAGCCATTATTGATGCAATAGCTAAACTCATGGCGATACGGTGATCATCTTCGCTATCAAGCTCGCATCCTTTTAAATCATTCCCTCCATAAATAGTTAGCCCGTCTTGATGTTCATCTACTTTTGCGCCCATTCTTTGTAATTGCCTGGCCATTACTGCTAAACGATCAGTCTCTTTGACTCTCAATTCACTTGCTCCTTTGATTTGACTAATACCCTTACAAAAACATGCTGCTACAGATAATATAGGTATTTCGTCTACTAGTCGAGGCATTATCTCTCCATCAATTTTAAATGGTTTCAAGTTTTCTTTGTAGTAAACTTCAATGTCTCCTACAGGTTCACCGGCCACAGCTCTTTTGTTTATTACATTGATATTTGCTCCCATTGTTTCTAATACGTCAAGTATTCCAGTTCTTGTTGGATTTAGACCAACATTTTCAATGATTAATTCTGATCCGGGTATGATGCTAGCTGCAACCAGCCAAAACGCGGCAGAGCTAATGTCACCTGGGACTATAATTGATTGACCTTTTAGATCTTTCCCCGGAGAAATAGTTATATGTCTACCCATTTCACCACCTACTTCTAGGTTGGCTCCAAAGGCTTTTAACATTCTTTCGCTATGATCTCTTGATCTGGCAGGTTCAATAACAGTAGTTGAACCTTCTGCATTAAGAGCAGCAAGTAGGATTGCAGATTTTATCTGAGCACTTGCTACTGGAGTGCCAATTACGGCACCTCTTAATTTCCTTCCAATAATTGATAGAGGAGCGAGGTCTCCCCCACGTCTTCCAGAAATATTGGCCCCCATCATTTTTAACGGTTGTCCTACCCTTTTCATTGGCCTGTTTCGGAGCGATTTATCTCCTGTAAGAATGAAATGATGATTTTCTTGGCCAGCTAATAATCCCATTATTAATCTCATGGTTGTTCCTGAGTTTCCACAATTCAAAATATCTTGTGGTTCTTTAAAACCATTTAATCCAACACCATTAACTTCAACAATTTCTCCTTTTTTAATTTGAGTAATATTTACACCCATTGACCTCAAGCATTCAGCGGTGCTAATGGGATCTTCTGCAGGTAATAGGCCCTTAATTATTGTTTTCCCTTTAGCAATAGCACCAAATAAAAGAGCACGATGTGATATTGATTTATCTCCAGGTACTTTTACTTTCCCAAAGAGTTCCCCTCCTTTTTGAAGATTTCTTAAAGACTGATCTTTCGTGGGAACTTTCAATTAAAAAACAATCAATTTTCTTTATTTTATTTATTGATATGCTTAATTTCTTATTTATGAATTGTTTATTTGTTTTTGACGCATTAGTTCATCGATGACGTAACCAAATAATTCAGGACTGGGTTGGGTGTTTTCTATCTCGGATAATCCTAGCTCTGCCCATCTTTCATCAACTTTGTCTTCAAGATCTTTCGGTCTTGTTAATGGTTTTCCCCACTCATGATTTTTTTCTGGCCCAATCTTTGTCGTTGCATCAATTGCTAGTCTTCCTCCTAGGCCAATGTTCTCACTTGCGAAGTCAAGGGAATCAAAAGGAGTATTTTCGAGAATGAATAGATCTCTTTGAGGATCAACCTGACTGGATAAGACCCAAACAACTTGTCTAGGATCTCTTACATTAATAGTTGAGTCGACAACAACGACAAATTTTGTATAAGTGAATTGGGGTAATGCACTCCAAAAGGCCATTGCAGCTCTTTTCGCTTGTCCTGGATACGCCTTATCAATTGAGATAACGGCTAATTTATAACTCAAAGCTTCCATTGGAAGGAAGAAATCAACAATTTCAGGGATTTGTTGCTTAAGTATTGGTGTATAAATTCGATTTAAGGCTATTGCCAGCATCGCCTCTTCTTTTGGAGGCCTACCACTGAACGTTGTTAAAAATATTGGTTTTTTTCTTTGGGTCATGCAGTGGAATCTTATTAAGGGTGAAGACTCAGCTCCTCCATAGAATCCCATATGGTCCCCAAAAGGACCATCTATCATTTCTTCTCCAGGAGATATTGATCCTTCTAAAACTATCTCACTGTGACTTGGTACCTGAAGATCGATGGTTTTGCATTTCGTTAATCGAACACCCTTTCCTGCATATAAACCCGCAAAAAGCCATTCACTAAGCTGCACTGGAATTGGAGTGGCTGCAGCCATAACAAGAAGTGGATGTACTCCAATAGCAACTGCAACTTCTAGTTTCTTGTTCATGGCAGCAGCTTTGCGAAGATGCCTGGCTCCTCCTCTTACACTTAACCAATGAACTGTCATGCTCTTACCTGATTGTCTTTGGAGCCGGTAAACGCCAACGTTAGGGACGCCTGTCTCAGGATCTTTGGTTATGACCAGACCCAATGTAATAGCTCCTCCTGCATCCTCAGGCCATGGTCGTAAAAGTGGTAAATGATTTAGATCCAAATCTTTCTCACCTATGACTTTTTGATGACATGGTGGTAAGAGATCAATATCAGGACGTGCTTTGAGTAGATCCCAAGCAACTGAGGCAAAAGCTTTGGTTTCTGTAAATCCTTTTGGAGGCCTTGGCTGTTGAAGAAGTGCTAATTTTTTTCCTAAATCCTCCAATTCTTCTTGCTTTTCTAATCCCATACTCCATACAACACGCTCCATCGTCCCAAGTAGATTTACAGCAACAGGCATTGATGAACCTTTTACGTTTTCAAAAAGAAGAGCAGGTCCTCCCATTCCCAGTACTCGATCACTTATTGCCGCTATTTCCAAATCACTATCAACTTCACTGCTTATTCTCTTTAATTGACCTTTGCTTTCCAAAAGAGAGAGAAAATCTCTGATGTCACGTGTAAGAGGTTCTTGACGAAATAATTTCATGAAGGTCTGCACGATTAATCTAATTATCTAGTTACTGTGACGCAAGTTCTCAGCGTTTGTGGAAATGAAACTTTCTTATTTTTCTGTAGCAGCAGATGTGCCAAGTGGAATTATCCCTGAATCTTCTGTAGTAATCGATGTGCTTAGAGCAACAACAACAATTGCTTGGGCTCTGGAAAATGGTGCTGATTCAGTACAAGTATTTGCAGATGTTGATGAACTTAAAAATGAGGCAAAGTCTTTCTCAGAAAAGGATAAAATTCTTGTAGGCGAGAGAGGAGGAAAAAAATTAGAGGGGTTTGACTTGGGAAATTCTCCATTAGGAGTTTCAACTGAAAATGTAAGAGGAAAAAGAGTTTTTATGAGCACTACTAATGGAACAAGATCACTTCATCGTGTTAGGGAATCCAAAAGTTTGTACACAATGGCACTTCCGAACAGAAAAGCTATTGCTGAAAGATTGAAAAGTGATAATCCAAATGAAGTTTGGATTGTGGGTAGTGGATGGGAAGGCTCTTACTCTCTTGAAGATTCTTTGGCCGCCGGAGCTTTAGCCTCTCTTTTAATCGATCAATTAGAGTCCGTACAAGTATTGAATGATGAACTAATGGCCTCTATCGCATTGTGGAAAACTTGGGAGGATGATGTTGAAGGATGTTTACGTATTGCAAGTCATGGACAAAGACTTGCAGGAATAGGTAATCATGATGATGATTTCGCTTGTTGTGCTTCTTTGGACAATCTTTCTGTTATTCCAAAACAGACTGAGATGGGCGTACTTCGCTCAAACTAAACTTTTAAATTATTTTTTTTTAACTCAGTGTCAGATTTTTTGGCTGCGGCCCTACAGCTAACCAGTACCTCAGATATAGATGCAAACCTCAATGCGGCAGAAGAACAAATTGAGTTAGCGTCGAGGCGTGGGGCCGATCTTGTTGGGCTTCCTGAAAACTTTGCTTTTTTGGGTGAGGATCAAAAAAAACTAAAAATTGCATCATCAATCTATGAAAAATGTAATAGCTTTTTAGTCACAATGGCTAGAAGATATCAGGTTGTTTTGCTTGGAGGTGGTTTTCCTGTCCCTGCTGGTGATGGAGAAAGAACTTTAAACAGAGCAGAATTATTTGGAAAAGATGGTCAATCCTTGGCTAGATATGACAAGATTCATTTGTTTGACGTTGATCTTCCTGAAGGTAATACGTATAGAGAATCTGAAACAATTGTGTCTGGAGGTCAATCTCCACCTGTTGTAGATGTTCCAGGTCTTTGCAAAATCGGATTATCTATTTGTTATGACGTAAGATTCCCTGAGCTTTATCGAGATTTGGTCAATAAGGGTGCAGATTTATTAATGATTCCCGCTGCTTTCACTGCTTTTACTGGTAAAGATCACTGGCAAGTATTACTTCAAGCAAGAGCTATAGAAAATACTGCTTATGTTGTTGCACCAGCCCAAACTGGTCGCCATTATGGCAGAAGACAAAGTCATGGCCATGCGATGGTAATTGATCCATGGGGGACAGTCCTTGCAGATGCAGGGGTGGTTCAAGGAGCTGCAATAGCACCTGCTGACCAAAAAAGAGTTGAGAGAATTAGAGGACAAATGCCTAGTCTAAAGCATCGAAAAACAGAGCTTTTTAGTTGATGTTTAAAGATCAATCTTTAAAGTCAAAATTAGTATTTTTTACAGGATTTGTTTTTTGTTCCAATCTTTTTATTCCTTTACCAATAAGATCTGCTAGTGCGCTTGCAGCTTGGGCTTTGACCAGTAATGGAAGCCTGAAATTAAGAACTTCTTCTGGAACTAACTTAGATGCTTTTTATCAATCATCAACTACAGATATAGGTGAAAGAGTATGGATTGACTTTCCGGGAGAATTAAGCAAACCTAGAACTATTAAAGGCAATGGATCAGTTAAGGAAATTAGACTAGGTAAGCCTTCAAAGGGTAAAACAAGGCTTGTTATAGAATTTGCACCATCAGTTGAATTAGAACACTCAAAATTACAATTAATTGGTACTTCTCCAAACAATTGGGAGTTGAAATTAATTGGTTTAGAAAGTAATTCTTTTCGTTCTATAGAAGAGGGAAATATCTTAAGAAATTCCATAAAGAGAACTTATGAAGTAATAAAGAATGAAGATTTAGATATTTCCTCCTTGCCTAATGTTCCGTATGGAAAGTATAAAGTTGTTTTAGATCCAGGTCATGGTGGAACAGACCCTGGAGCTGTTGGAATAAATGGGTTGCGAGAAACTGATATTGTTTTAGAGGTCTCGAAGAGTGTTTCAGTATTCCTATCAAAGAAAGGGGTTAAAACATTACTCACTAGGAACTATGAGAGAACATTAGACTTACAACCAAGAGTTACTAAAGCCAATGATTCAAAAGCAGATGCTTTTGTAAGTATTCATGCAAACGCAACAAGAGGAAGGCGGAAAGATGTAAATGGTTTAGAGACTTATTATTACTCTGGTTTTAGAGGCTATTCTTTAGCAAAAAATATTCAAAAACAGATTTTAATTTTTTCTCCTCAAAGCCCTGATAGGGGGGTTCGTAGATCTCGCTTTTATGTGATTAGAAAAACTTCTATGCCTGCAGCTTTAGTAGAGATTGGATTTGTTACTGGTATGTATGATGCAGATTTGTTACGTCAAAAAGGTTACAGAGATAAAATGTCTTTTGCTATTGCCAAGGGAATACTGAATTATCTCAAAGTTTCGAATTAGGTATGCGTCTTGGATTATTCGATAGTGGTGTTGGGGGCTTCACGGTTTTAAAAAAGGTGATTCAATTATGTCCAAATTCTTCATTTATATATTTGGCTGATACGGCAAGACTTCCTTATGGATTGAAGACAACTGATGAGATCATGCAAATTGCTGAAGAAATATCGTCTTGGTTTAGTCAGCAAAATATCGATGCTTTTTTGGTTGCTTGCAACACAACTAATGCAATAGCATTGGATTTGCTCAAGAAGAAATTAGATGTTCCTGTTTTTGACTTGATTGGCTCTGCAGCCTCAACTATCCAAGAATCAAGGGTGGGTGTTATCGCTACCCCCTCTACAGTAAGAACAAAGGCTTATACAAATGCGATTTTAAAATATAAGCCAAAAACTTTTGTGATTGAGCAACCATGTCCGGAATTTGTGCCAATGATTGAAATGGATAATATCAATTCAGAGGATATTACTAATGTTGCAATTAGATATTTACAACCTCTCTTAAATCAGAAAATTGATACTTTAATTCTTGGATGTAGTCATTATCCTCTAATAACCCCTTTACTCACTAATATATTACCTTCCAGTGTTAAATTGATAGACCCTGCTGAAGCTCTTTCTTTGAAATTAAAGTTGTTTATGGATTCAGAAATGAGCAATTTTTTAAAGAAAAGATTTTTAGTTGAATCAAAGTTTTATGTGACCTCCGATCAAAAGCATTTTCCTCTTAAAGCCAAGCATTGGTTAAACGTGTTTCCTGAAGTTAATCTCGTTTCACTACAGAACAAGGGTTGTGTCTCTTAATATCAAAAAGCAGAGCGCTTCTATGACCACAGCCACGGAAATTCTTCAACCTGTAGAACTTGATCTAGAAGCTTTGCTTTTGGATCTACGCAGCCTTATAGGTGCTGGACACCCCATTTTGCAGGCGGCTGCAGAACACCTTTTTAGCGCAGGGGGTAAACGTTTAAGACCTGGAATTGTCTTATTGATCTCCAGAGCCTTGACTAGTGAAAAGGATCTTCCTTTGAAGCATAGAAAATTAGCCCAAATCACGGAGATGATTCATACCGCTTCCCTTGTGCATGATGACGTTGTTGATGAAGCAGATATCCGAAGAGGTGTTGAAACCGTACATAGCCGATTTGATCCAAGGATAGCTGTACTTGCAGGGGATTTTCTGTTTGCACAAGCGAGTTGGCATTTAGCAAATCTTGAGAATTTAGATGTTGTTAAATTGTTAAGCAGGGTAATTATGGATCTAGCTGAAGGAGAAATAAAACAGGGCCTAAATAGATTTGACTCTAGTCAATCATTTGAGGGTTATTTAGAGAAAAGTTATTGTAAAACTGCTTCCCTTATTGCTAATAGCTCAAAGGCGATTGGTGTTCTATCCGATGTAGATCAGGAGAGCTTAGATTCGCTCTATTTTTATGGAAGACAATTAGGATTAGCTTTTCAAGTCGTTGACGATATTCTCGATTTTACTGGTAATGATGAACAGCTAGGGAAACCAGCGGCAAGTGATCTGCAAAGTGGTTACCTTACTGCGCCTGTTTTCTATGCGTTGGAGGAGAATCCAACTCTTGGCGAACTTATTAATGCTAAATTCTCCCAAAAAGATGATCTTGATAAGGCTCTTTCTCTAGTAAGGGATTCAAGTGCGATTAGGAAATCAAGAGAATTAGCAGAGAAATTTGCTTCGGAGTCTAAAGATTCAATTTCTTGGTTACCAGAATCACCATCAAAAAAAGCATTGCTTGAATTGCCTGAATTCGTTATTAGCAGGCTTTATTAATTAGAAAGTCATTTAATATTTTCTCAATTTCTTTTAGATGATTTATTTCGCTTAAATTTTTGTTTTGTTCAAAAATTTCTTTTTTCGGAAGGTCATTATTTTTTTCTTTTAAAAAGAAAACAAAACATCCTGCTTCAAGTGCTGAAGATACTCCGGAAATTGAATCTTCAATAGCCCAGCATTCTTGAGGCGCAATATTTAATTTTTCAGCAGCTAGAAGATATGGATCAGGGGCAGGTTTCCCTTTGTATAGTTGTTCGTCATCACCAAGAACCCTTATAGAAAATAGATTCATCCATTTATGTGGGGAAGTTTTAATGTCGACAGATTCATTGCTGCTACTTGTCACTAATGCCATTGGGATATTGTATTCATAACACCTTTTGACTAAACTTTCTCCGCCAGGCATTGCTTGCGCTGTAAGAATGAGTTTCTTTGAAATGGGTTTATGTAGTTTCAGTAAGTCTTCTACTTTGACTTTCTTCGGAATCAATTTAAGCAATTCATTTGCACAATCAATTCTTCTTCGGCCTCTTAGGAGCTTTAATTGGCTTTGAGTTAGATTTAGATCAAAAAACGCAGCGGTTTCTTTCCATGCCTTTCCATGTAAGGGTTCTGAATTAATTAAAACTCCATCAAGATCAAATAAAAATGCTTTAGGAAAATTCCAATCTTTCTTCATTGTGAATTTGTTTTAAATAAGAGTTTCACTATCCAAGCCTTTTGCTCAGAAATAGCTTGAATGCAATAAATGAAAAGTTGTTTTTATCTTTCATGAATTCAAACAATTCTAACTCTATTGAGTCTGTTCTTCACGAACAGAGAGTTTTCCCTCCTTCTGAAGACTTTGCTAGTAAAAGTAGAATCTCATCTTTTTCTCAGTATTTAAAAATGTCGCAGATGGCTAAATCAGATCCAAATAAGTTTTGGGGTGATGCGGCTAAAGAAGAATTAAATTGGTTTAAACCTTTTGATAAGGTACTCGATTGGTCTAAACCACCATTCGCAAAATGGTTCGATGGAGGCAAGATTAATATTTCTTTTAATTGCTTAGATCGCCATTTAAATACTCCAACAGCAGACAAAGTCGCATTGATTTGGGAGGGTGAGCCAGGTGATCAAAGAAAATATACTTATAAACAGCTACACAAGGAAGTTTGCAAAGCCGCTAATGCACTCAAATCTATAGGTATAGGCAAAGGAGATCTTGTGGCTTTGTATATGCCTATGGTGCCTGAAGCCGCAATTGCAATGCTTGCTTGTGCAAGAATTGGAGCTCCACATTCAGTGGTATTTGGAGGCTTTTCCTCTGAGGCACTCAGAGACCGACTAATTAATGGAGAAGCAAAAGCAATTATTACAGCTGATGGCGGCTTTAGAAAAGATAAGGTAATTCCTCTTAAAGATGCTGTTGACTCAGCATTGGAAGGTGGTGTCTGTCCAAAGGTCGAATCAGTAATTGTTGTTCAACGGACTAAAAAAAATATTGTCATGGATGATGTTAGAGATCATTGGTGGCATGAAATTGTAGATAGTCAATCTGAAGAATGTTTGCCAGAGCACATGGATAGTGAGGATTGCTTATTTGTTCTATATACCTCAGGTTCTACAGGTAAGCCCAAGGGAGTGGTTCATACAACTGCTGGGTATAACCTTTGGGCTCATTTAACCTTTAAATGGATTTTTGATATTCGTGAAAATGATGTTTATTGGTGCACAGCTGATGTGGGATGGATAACTGGACATAGTTATATCGTTTACGGCCCACTATCTAACGGGGCAACTACTGTTATGTATGAAGGAGTTCCTAGGCCAACAAATCCAGGGGCTTTTTGGGATGTGATTCAAAAGCATAAAATTTCGATATTTTATACTGCTCCAACCGCTATAAGGGCTTTTATGAAAGCGGGAGAAAAGATTCCTAATCAATACGATTTATCAAGTTTGAGACTTTTAGGAACTGTTGGAGAACCCATCAACCCTGAGGCTTGGATTTGGTATCGAGATGTCATAGGAGGAGGGAGGTGCCCAATAGTTGATACATGGTGGCAAACAGAAACTGGTGGAGTAATGATTAGTCCTCTTCCCGGAGCAACTTCAACCAAGCCTGGATCAGCAACTTTCCCTTTGCCTGGGATTGAAGCCGATGTGGTCAATTCTGACGGGGATTCTGTGGCTAATAATGAGGGTGGATATTTAGTAGTTAAAAGACCATGGCCTGGAATGATGAGAAATGTTTATGGAGATGAAAAAAGATTCAGAGAGAGTTACTGGGAGTATTTAAAGCCTTCAGACAATAGCTATATATATTTTGCTGGAGATGGCGCTCGAAAAGATGAAGAAGGTTATTTTTGGGTTATGGGTCGAGTTGATGATGTTATAAATGTCTCTGGTCACAGGCTTGGAACAATGGAAATAGAATCAGCTTTGGTTAGTCATGAGTTCGTCTCAGAAGCTGCAGTTGTTGGTAGACCTGATGATTTAAAAGGAGAATCAATAGTAGCCTTTGTCACGTTGAAAACAGAAGTAGAAGGAAATAAAAATATTGATGCACAATTAAAAAAGCACGTTGTTAATGAAATAGGACCCATTGCCAAACCTGATGAAATTAAATTCACTGATTCTCTTCCTAAAACAAGAAGTGGAAAAATAATGCGTAGAATTTTGAGGGCACTGGCTTCGGGAGATGAAATAAGCGGCGATACAAGTACTCTTGAAGATAGATCAGTTTTAGACAAATTAAGAAGTTAATATTAAAGGTTCCAATTTGTTATTTTATCGACTATGAAATCAATTTTTTCGTATTTTGAAAATTGCTGGGAATTTGATTTGAGGAACTTTTCTCTAAGACCTAGGCTTACTGGGGTTAAATGATTACCATCAAGTCGAATTAGTTCAGACTTATCTGAATTTCTATCCTTTAGTAATTTAAGTAATAAATTATTTTGATCTAGATTATCATTTTTGAACTTTATTAATAGATTATTTTTTTGCTCATAGTGTTCTCTAATAAGATTGAATGTCTCTGCAGGATTTGGACTGAATTCAGTTTGGAAATTTATCCTTTGTGATACTTCCCTAAGCATAGGGATAGATTTAGTTGCCTTGAAATTATTAAAGCTTATAGCTACTAAACCATCGCAATTCCTCCCTCCATCAGGTGCTAGTAAATGTAATTTGCAACCAAGACTATGACCCAACCTTATTGATTTTGGAATTAAGCCGACTCTTCTCTCAAGAACTTTATGAGATTTACGGAATTGTTTCCAGGCTTGATTCGATTGAAGTTGATGGTCAAAGTTAGGCACATAGCTCCATAAATGTACTGCAAAATTTCTTTGCAAAAAACCAGAAATAAGTTTTTTATATGTAACTTCTGGCTTTATTGAAATATAGCTACCTCCAATTATTTCTATAAGACCAACAGGCCTATATGGCCAATGACATGAAATATTATTTATATGTCTAACAGTGCTCATCGATGAATAATCACTCTTTAAAGAAATATAGACAACGATTATAAATTAAATATATAAGTATCTTGTCTTTTAATGTTCTGCTAAGTTTTTATTCAACTCTATTTTTTTTCGATAATAATAGAAGGATGACTAATTAATTTTAATGTGAAAGAAGAGCAAAATCATCAGAAAGAGAGTGAGCAGCTTGACTTTCTAAATGAAAAAACAAAAAAAATTGTCAATAATAAAGAGAAAGATCTAGGAGAAAAAAAATCTTCGAAATTAAACGAAGAACGGCTTGGAATTTTAAAGAAAGAGAGTTCACTTGAGAATATCCTGATTTTGGATACAGAAACCACAGGCCTCGATAATGAAAAAGATGATTGTCTTGAAGTAGGTTCGATCCTTTTTAATGTCAAAAGTAGATCTGTGTTAGCGCAGCAATCCTTCCTTTTACCCGTTGAAATCAACAAAGCAGAAAAAATAAATAATATTCCTGCTGAAATTACTAGATTGCCTCAACCTGTATCTGAAGCGATTAAATATTTCGAATCTTTAGTTCGAGTATCAGATGTAGTTGTTGCTCACAATGCAGAATTTGATAAGAAATGGTTTGGTTTTAAAAAATTGCCTCAAATTGAAAAAAAATGGATTTGCTCTATGGATGACATAACTTGGCCAGCTGATAGACAATTGAAGGCTCGCCCGTCAGTAAGAGATCTTGCATTGGCTTATGGTGTACCAGTTTGGAATGCACACAGAGCTTTGACAGATTGCATATATTTGGCAGAGGTCTTCAAAAGATGTGGTGAGCTTGAAAAATTGTTGATTAGAGCGCTAGAACCAAAAGTTTTGCTTCGTGCTGAGATCTCCTATGAGAAAAGGCATCTAGCAAAAAATGCTGGCTTTAGATGGAATGATGCAATTAAGGGTGCCTGGTCGAGAAAAATGAGTCGTAGGGATATGGAAAAATTAGAATTCCCCGTACAGGTTGTTGATTTTTATGATTGAAGCGTATTTTTCATAAAGTACTCATTTCAAATCTTTGCTATATGTTTAATGTATTGATAAATGAGTTTTTTTGAGTTTTCTCCATGATTGATTTATGAGAAAATATTTCACTAAGGAAAATATAGTTGGTCAGTTTCGTCTTGTTAAAAGTAAGACTGACGGTAATGAATTAAAAAAGCGTCTCAGGCAATGGCAGCATTCAAGAAGTTGGGCTCGTTTGATTTGTGAAGCGGAAAAAATGTGGAGTCTTGAGTCAAAAGAACTAAAACGACTTGGAGCTATTGAGTTAATTCAACTCCAAAATGAAATGCCTTTTAATGTGAGAAGAAGAGTTAATTATTGGTTGGTTAAATACTCAGGTGCTACCCGACTAGAGGATTAGACTCAAAGCCCTTTCGAAATTTAGTCTTACCAATTTGGTTTAGCAAAATCACTTATTAAATATTATTTAATAGTTTAGGTATTCAATTACTATTAAACAAACAACAAATAATTTTTTGAAGCTACTTTGACCAATTTCAAGAATTTAAGAGGAATGCTAGATCTTTTGCCTGCTCAGAGTCAGGGTTGGCAAAAGGTCGAATCAATTGCACTAAAACATTTTAGTCGAGCTGGGATTAATGAAATTAGAACACCGATTATCGAGCAAACAGAATTGTTTTCAAGGGGAATTGGAGAAAATACTGATGTTGTGGGCAAAGAAATGTACAGCTTTGACGATAGAGGTGGTCGTTCTTGCACTTTGAGGCCTGAAGGAACAGCTTCTGTTGCGAGGTCAATAGTTCAACATGGATTATTAAATAATGGGCCTCAAAGACTTTGGTATAGAGGTCCAATGTTTCGATACGAGCGACCTCAAGCAGGAAGACAAAGACAGTTCCATCAGATTGGAGTTGAATTTGTTGGATTGTCTTCTGTTATGAGTGACGCTGAGGTTATTTCAATTGCTTGGGACTTTTTAAAAGACCTTGGTCTAGTTGATTTGACTTTAGAAATTAATAGTCTTGGAAGTAATGAAGACCGAAATATTTTCAAAGAAGAGTTAAAGAACTGGCTTAGTCAGAGATTTGATTTGTTGGATGAAGATTCCCAGAAAAGAATAAATGTTAATCCCCTGAGAATATTAGATAGTAAAAATAATTCCACGAAAGAACTTTTATTTGAAGCTCCTTCTTTAAACGACTTTTTATCGAAAAAGAGTAAAATTAGATTTGATTCTCTATTGGATTTACTCGATAAGCTAAAGATCCCATACAAAATCAACAATAATTTGGTAAGGGGACTTGATTATTATTCTCATACAGCCTTTGAAATCACAAGCGATCACTTAGGCTCTCAAGCGACTGTCTGTGGTGGAGGTCGTTACGATGGGCTAATAAGCGAATTAGGAGGTCCTCAAACGCCCTCAATTGGATGGGCTATTGGGATGGAAAGACTTATAATACTTGCTGGAGAAAAAATTTTAGAATCTAAATCTCCAGATATTTATGTCATTCATAGAGGTGAAAAAGCTGCGCAACTTGCTTTGGAAATTACTTGTCAGTTAAGATCATTCAACTTGAAAATTGAATTGGACTACTCAGGCTCATCTTTCTCTAAACAATTTAAGCGTGCAGATAAGAGCAGGGCAAAATGGGCATTAACTATAGGGGAGGATGAAGCATCAAAAGGTCATTTATTGATGAAGAAATTAAGAGATAAATCAAAGGATGTCGAGAATAATGAATATATTTTTTTAAAGGAGGATCTAGATCAGTTAATTAAAAAATTGATTGATTAATAAAATGATGGATAGTATTAAATGAGCTCTATTAAAATTCAAAAAATATGTTGTATTGGTGCTGGTTATGTAGGGGGACCAACTATGTCTGTTATTGCAGATAAATGTACCGATTTAGAAGTAAGGGTTGTTGATATCAATAAAGAACGAATTGATGCATGGAATGATTCAGATCTCAATAAATTGCCAATATTTGAACCTGGACTAGATCGAATAATTTCACGAACGAGAGGACGAAACCTTTTCTTTAGTTCGGAAATGGCAAAGGCAATATCTGATGCTGATATGGTTTTTATTTCAGTTAACACTCCAACAAAAACAAAAGGTCTTGGGGCTGGACAAGCTAGTGATCTTAGTTGGGTAGAAGCTAGCGCCAGGCAAGTAGCTAAATATTCAAAAGGGCACACAATAGTAATAGAAAAAAGTACTCTTCCAGTTCGTACTGCACAAGCAATAAAGGAGATACTTATGACAACAAATAGAGATAATAAAAAAAATGAAATATCAAAAACTTTCTCTGTCTTATCGAACCCTGAATTTTTGGCTGAGGGAACAGCTATTAATGACTTGGAAAATCCCGATAGGGTTTTAATTGGAGGAGAAGATCCTGAGGCTGTGGATGCGCTAGTTAATATTTATTTGAATTGGGTTCCTCATGAAAAGATTATTTGTACGAATTTATGGAGTAGCGAGCTTTCAAAATTAGCTGCTAATGCATTTCTTGCTCAAAGAATTAGTTCCATAAATTCTATTTCCGCTTTTTGTGAAGCTACTGGGGCTGATGTTACTGAGGTTGCAAAAGCAATAGGAACAGATAAAAGGATAGGTAATCAGTTTCTTAGTGCAGGCCCAGGGTTTGGAGGAAGTTGCTTTAAAAAGGACATTTTGAATTTAGTTTATTTAAGCGGATATTTTGGGTTGCCAGAGGTCGCAAAATACTGGAGTCAAGTTGTGGAACTAAATACTTGGCAGCAAGATAGGATCTACAAAATTGTTCTTGAGAAGCTTTTCGGTACAGTTAATGGAAAGAACATTGCAATACTCGGCTTTTCCTTTAAAGCAAATACAAACGACACCCGAGAGTCTCCTGCAATAAGTATTTCTGGCGATTTGCTCGAAGAAGGGGCTGTTTTATCAATTTATGACCCAAAGGTCTCATTTGAGAGAATAGAGGAAGATTTAGAAAAGTTTTCATTAAATAATCAAGGGATTTGGAAAATGGCTAATTCCATTCCAGAAGCATTGAAAAATGTTGATGCTGTTTTAATTCTTACAGCATGGGATGAATTCTTTGGACTTGATTGGAATTATTTAGCTTCTTTAATGAGATCACCAGCTTGGATTTTTGATACTAGATCTGTTGTCAATCGACAAGAAATCGAGAATACAGACATAAATCTCTGGAAGCTAGGTGAGGGGAGTTAAAATTAGTTGATACAAACTGTATTTTTTTATTTATTCTTAAATAAAAAAAATTATGTATAGTTTTAATTAATTTATTTTTACAAAAAGATGATCCCTCAATTTATTTTTAAAAGACAGAGAAAAAAAAATCAGAAAAAGATTAAATCTACTTCAAATATATATCGATGGATGGATCTATCCAAAGAAGAAAGGCTGGAAATAGATTCTAAAGAAAAGGACGAATCAATGAAAAAGAAAAAAGAATTATTGAAATCAATTAGAAAAGATTATATCAAATTAAAGAATAATAAAAAATAATTTTGACTTATTAAATCTAAAAGATTGATACTTTAAAATTGAGAAAAAATTTACCTTTTTTATGATTTGGCCTCCTTTAAAAGCATGGACTAGTAAATTTTTAATTGAAGGGCAGACACATTTTGTCGCTATTAATTATGGAGGCACACTCGAGGATAGATGGGTCATTTTGATTTCTGTTCTTGAATCGAGTTTGGTTGTGAAAGTTTCTTGGTCTCAATTAATTGATTCGTCTTATTGGGAATGTGGATGGAATGAAAGAAATTGTTCAAAGAATTTTGATGGTATTAATAGCATTGAGAAAATAACTGATACCTTTACGCATTTATCTATTGATTCTGGCTTAACAATACCCATAACCAAGGATTTCATTAGACCCTGGTTTCGCAATACATAATCTTTCTTTTTTTAGATCTTTACGTTAAAAAAAGAGAAAGACTTACTAAATATGATAGATCCTTCTAATTGGTTGTCAAAAAAAGAAGCTAGTGCTTTTTTAAAAGTTAATGAGCAAACGTTAGAGACTTTGAGAGAAGAAGGATATTTGAAACCTGGCTTTCATTGGAGAAGTTCGACTGATCCAGATCAATTGCCATGGAAACCAATACCTTTTTATTGTATAAGTCTATGTAAAGAAGTTGTTGAAAATTGGAAAGAAAATCATGTTTCGGTTCAGCAAATAGCTGCTTAACCAATAAAAGATTTCAATGAGTAGATTTTATAAAAATATTGTGTTCTAAGCTACTAGATTTTCTCCTTTACATTCTTTGATGGTCGACTCAAGAACTGGATAAAGAGAAATCATTTTTCCGTATTGAGGGGAAGTTCTATAGGAATTCGCTTTTTCTCTATAGTGATCCTCTGTCTCCATCTCTAGGCCATTAAATCGTTTCAATGCCATGGCGTTAACATAAATGTATTTAATTATTTAATAGTTGTAAAAAAAGACAGCAAATTGATCTTTTATATTAATTACATATTTGAGTGTGATTGTATTGATTTTTCCCCTTGATTGGTTTCGAATGCCTGATATAAATTTTTTTTATGTATCAAACAATTCTTTAATTAAAAGATTCTTAGTTTGAGGGAATGCATGGTTTCATATGTAATTAATACTCTGCGTTCTGTTTTTTCTATTTCAAAAATTATTTTTCTGATAATTTTTTTAGTTCTGTGGGATTTAAATAATAAAAAAAATTTACAGATTCTTTCTCTTGCATGTTTATTTCGTGAATTTGCAGTAACCTCCGATCGGTTTTGAAAAAATTGCACTTCTAATGCAGACCTATGGAAATCCAGGTGTCACCTACGGGTGGTGGGCTGGCAACTCAGGGGTCACCAACCGCTCAGGCAAATTTATTGCTGCACATGCCGCTCATACCGGCTTGATTGCTTTCTGGGCTGGTGCCTTCACGTTATTTGAATTGGCTCGTTTTGACCCATCTGTACCAATGGGTCATCAGCCTTTAATTGCGCTTCCTCATTTAGCAGCTCTAGGTTTAGGTTTTGATGAGACAGGTACTTTTGTGGGTGGTACTGCAGTCGTTTCAATTGCAGTCGTTCACTTAGTTTTGTCCATGGTTTATGGCGCTGGTGGATTAATGCATTCATTGCTTTTCTCTAGCGATATGCAGGACTCTTCAGTAGTTCAAGCTAGGAAATTTAAACTTGAATGGGATAACCCTGACAACCAGACTTTCATCCTTGGACATCATTTGATTTTCTTTGGTGTTGCTTGTATTTGGTTCGTTGAATGGGCCAGAATTCATGGAATTTATGATCCTGCAGTTGGTGCTATTCGCCAGGTTGAATATGACCTTAATTTGAGTCATATTTGGGATCATCAGTTTGACTTCCTTACAATTGATAGTTTGGAAGATGTTATGGGAGGTCATGCTTTCTTGGCTTTCTTGGAAATTACTGGTGGAGCCTTCCATATCGCTACTAAGCAAGTTGGAGAATATACGAAGTTCAAAGGAGCTGGTCTTCTTTCCGCAGAAGCTATTCTTTCTTGGTCTCTAGCTGGTATTGGCTGGATGGCAGTTGTTGCAGCATTCTGGTGCGCGCAAAACACTACTGTCTATCCGGTTGAATGGTTCGGTGAACCATTAGCACTTAAGTTTGGCATTTCTCCTTACTGGATAGATACTGTTGATCTCCCTAACGGAGCTCATACATCTCGTGCGTGGCTCTCTAACGTTCATTATTACTTTGGCTTCTTCTTTATCCAAGGTCATCTTTGGCATGCTCTAAGGGCAATGGGATTCGATTTCAAGCGAGTAACTAATGCTTTGAGTAATCTTGATACTGCTTCCGTATCATTAAAGTAGTTAAATAAAATTAACTCAATAAAAAGGCCACTCTTTATGAGGGTCTTTTTTATTGAGTAGTGTTATTTTTTATTGCTTGATGTTTAAGTGATGGACAATGTTAAATGAATGATTTATTTAAACTTATAATCAGAGAGTTATAATTTCTAAATATGGAAAAAAGCAATTAATTTGATTTAATATTAAAAATTGGTTTGGCTTATCTCATTTCAAATGCAGATATTTTTTTATTAATTAAGTATATATGGAATTTTATTTTTATTATAAATAAATTTATTTAATCATGAGCTAATTCATGCTTAATCAGATATTTACTAAAAATTAGGGGGAAGTAAAAGAGTGGTTGAGATATAATAAGAACAAAATTTGATTTGGATATTAAATATTCATATGGGATATTATTTTTCTAGGTTTTATTTATTTCTTAAGTGAACTAATAGATGAGCCAGTTGATCTTTGGTTTTGATGACCTATATAAAATTAATGCAATCCCAACATTAGTCCTTTCCTTGGGTTTGCTTGGAATCATAGGGATTCTTTTAACCCTTGGCAGACGATTGGATTCTGCGATGAAGTTAGAAAGATTTGGTATCCCAATAGCCCTTTTAGTTGGAGCATTAGGCTTTTTAATTGGTCCTTATGGACCTTTTTCATTATTGCCAGAAAGGGTTTTGAGTACATGGATGCAATTGCCAACTCCTTTGCTTACCTTGGTTTTTGCGACTTTAATGTTAGGGAGACCTATTCCGAGAATCAGCGTTTTATGGAAACCAGTTGCCTCGCAGGCATTGTTGGGACTTGTTCTGGGTTTTGGCCAATATGTTGTTGGCGGGATAATTGTATTGTCATTTCTACTTCCTTATTTAGGGGTAGATCCACTGATGGGATGCATTATTGAGGTTGGTTTTGAAGGAGGACACGGGGCTGCTGCAATCATGGGAGATAGTTTTAGGACGTTAGGTTTCCCAGAGGGATTAGATCTAGGTTTTGCTATGGCAACTGTAGGCTTACTATCTTCAACTTTATTAGGGAGCGGTTTGGTCGTGCTAGGTAGGTTCTTTGGATGGCTAGTACCTGCTGAAGAAGAGATCAGAAATGATTTGAATGATATAAATTTAGAATTTAAACCAATTGAACAATTTAAGTTGCTTCTGTATAACTTTGCTCTAGCAGGATTAGCGGTATTAGTTGGTATCTTTTTACTCTATTGTTTAAGACTATCTTCTCAATACTTAGGAGATATAAGTAAGCAGGTGATATTAGCTTTCCCTGTATTCCCACTGGCTTTAATTGGTTCATTTCTTATAAGATTTTCATTAGAAAAAACTGGGAATACAAAATTTGTCTCATCACTTTTTCAACGTGAGATTGGGATACTCTCAACAGATTTGCTTATCATTACTGCTATGGCGGGATTGAATTTACCTTTATTGGTTGACTACTGGTTACCCATAACTATTTTGGCCATTGGGGGGTTAGTTTGGAATCTTGCAGGAATGTTGATTTTTTCTAAATTATTTTTTAAAGAAGAATGGTTTGAAAGAGCGATAGCAGAGTTTGGAAATTCAACGGGGGTTGCAGCCAGTGGACTATTGCTTTTGAGATTGGCTGATCCAAGAAATTCTACTAATACTTTACCTGTATTTTCTATTAAGCAATTATTTCTTCAACCGCTTCTTTCTGGAGGATTAATTACTGTAATAGCGCCTTTGTTTATTAGTAATTTTGGGCTTAGGGAGTGGACAGAATTTTGTGGAGTAATTTCATTATCTTTATGCGCAGTCGCAATATCTTTGCAGTCCAAATATATTAAAGCCTCAGCATGACAATTAATACACTTAAGAGAAGTCATAACTTATAAAAATGTTAGTTTTAATAAACTATTTCTCTCCCCTTTTATATGAACCGACAAATTTACAAAGATATTCCTCCACAAGAATTAAAAGAAAAATGGTTTAAAAGTCATCTTCTAGGGAAAGAGGTTGAATTAAGAGAACTTTATGAGTTGCCTCAGGATCAGTTGGATTTAGTTATGGCAGAGACTGCCGAGTTTAGGAGCGATATAGGAAACAGAGATAGAAATCTAGGTAAATTTTGCACAGCTGGCTATTTCTTAGAACTATCAAGAATCATTGATAAAAGAAGGTCCTCAGAATGACTTTCTACTTTATTCTCCAAAGATAATGGGATCATTTTGCTTGCACCAAGGTTCATTCTTTTTCATGACTACTGAATATTTTTTGTGAGTTAAATAATAATTTAACCAACTTCTTAAGAACTTGATTTCATGGTTTTGATCAAACTTTTTGATTTCCGCTATTCTAAACTGCCTTACAAATGGCCAGATGGCCCAATCGGCTAGAGTTTCTTTTGCATCAACAAGAAATAGCGGTTTGCCTTTATTTGAAAATTCTTTTAATCTATTATTTAAAGATAAAAGTATTTTCATGCCAGCAGTTCGATGAGTTTCTGATTCCTCTAAATTGAATCTAGATGCATATTTATATCGATCCAAATGATATTTAAATATTTTATCATTTGTTTCTATGAGACTAAATATTTCTTGTGATTTAGCACTATTTTTACCAAGCAATGCATGCATATTTGATCTTTCAATACTCCATATCATGATGTCTAGACTCTCATCAATTACTTTATTTAAACTAGTTTTCAATACAGGTACAGTTGCTTTCTTTGAGATTTGAATTAATTCAATAGGTTTATTCTTTAGTATGACCTCTCTTAACTCCACTATCTGATTTGTATTTACTAAAGCCCATCTGGCTCTAATGGCGTAAGGACATCGTCTAAAGCTATATAGAATATTGTGCTTCATAATTTTCCTGTTAAAATCATCTTGTGACCTATTCCAATATATGTTTAGTGAATCTTATAAAACATAAAGGATATTCTTCATAAGCATATCCTTTATGTTTTTCCTTGGAAATTATATTTTACTATAAATATATAATCCATTGTTTTTATATTTCAATAGCATCATTTCTCAAGAGAATTAAATTATGTCAGAATTTGTTTATTTAATAAAAAATGGTGATTTATATAAACTCGGATGCACTTCTGATTTGAAAAGTGAGGCTAGCAAAATGAAACCTTGTGAAATAATCTCTTCTTTCAAAACTAATGATTCCAAATCCTTTCAGGCGAGATTGCTAAGACTTTATAAGAAAAAAAGAATCCCAGATACGAACTATTTTCGTTTGTCCGAATCAGAAGTTGATAATTGTAGAAAGCATTTAGAAGGTAAAAGTAAATTACCAAAAACCTTAAACGAAGAGTTAAGAATAGGTTTAAATGGGTCTTTGTTATTTGCAACCATAGCTTTTTTGATTTCATTTCTAATAAATAATATGTTAATTTTTAGTTTTTTCCTTTCAATAGTATTTTCCTCTCTTCCTATGTGGTCACTTGCAATTTTTGGTAGCTTTGGAGGCTACGATGTTGATGATCTTCCGCTTTTCTCGACGATTTCTAACAGATTAAATGGCTTTTTGATTGCTATTTCGATGACTTCATTCGCATATGTTCTATATACTCTTTCCCATTTTTCACTTGCATTTTGATCTGAGGCCCTTTTGTTTCCATACATATAATTTATAATTTCTTGCTTGATAATTGAATTATGGCTATAAAGATACTTAATAGCTAAGGTTCTATAGAAAATATGAACATTTCTGATTACCTTCAGTTTTTAGAACCAATACAAGAACAGCTTAATAAGGTCTACTCTATCGCTTCTTTGGCTATTACTGTTTTGCTATGTTTGTGGCTTTTTAATTTTATAGTTGGTCTCATACAACGAACATATTCTGTAGGTAAAGCAATTGGAAGTTTTTATAGAAATTACTTTCATAAGTATCTCCGTAAGGCAATTCTGGGAGTCTTGAACACATTCAAGAAAACTACTAATCCTATTTAGTTAAAGAAACCTTTTGCTCTAAATTGCTTTTTCAAGTTGACAATTTATGGCGATTTCAAAGGGAACAGCACTATTTGGTAAATCAAGTAAATTTGAACATATATTTGCAATATCATTTGCTTGGGTCATATCTTTTTTCGGAAAATGATTTATTTCTTTAGCCATGTCTGTATTTACCCATCCTGGGCAAATAGCAGTAACTCTAATACCTTTTTCCCATCCTTCATTTCGCATTGTTTGGCATAGACTCATTAAAGCGAATTTGCTCATTGAATAACCAGCCAAGTCGCCTTTTGAACGTTTTCCACTCATCGACACCAATACAATTATTCGTCCTGAATTATTTCTTGATAAGTACTTCCATGAATTTTTTGTTAATATCCAAGGTCCCATTACATTAACTTTCCATAAATTTTCAATATCTTCCATATCATTATCATTAAAAATAAGACTTGTTCTTTTAAAAATTCCTGCGCAATGAATTATAGTGTCAATATTTTTAAAAATTTTTACTGTTCTTTCTATCCATTCCTTTGATGAATTTTCATTTGTTGCATCGTAGCTGTTTATAATCAATCTATTTGATTTATTTAATTTTGGGTCTAATTTTGTTTTGATTAAATCTTCTTTCTTTCTTACTCCTAAGCTTATGTAGTGTCCTTCCTTAAGTAATTTTAAAGCTATCGCTTTACCTATTCCTCTACTTGATCCACTTATAAGAATCTTTCTCATTTATTATTAATTAGTAATGCTTTGAATAATAAATTCAATTCTCTACCATGCATGTTCATCAAGCCTTGTTTGATAGACCAAGGTGATTTTCTAAACATTTTCCACATAGCAGATATTAATTCTTTAAGGCTAAGTGTATTTGTAAGGAATCCATACCATTGTTTATTAGGCAAACTAAAAAACTCAACAAAAAATCCTCTGAGTAACTTCTCTTCAAATCGCATTAATTTTTCTAATCCAAATTTATAAATAGCCTGCTTTCTTCTAAGTTCCGATGGCCATAATACTTGCCAGCCTTTCTTAGCGAGTGAGGCTGAGGATGCTTTTTGATCTTTCATTGCCAATGAAAGGGCTTTGGCAACTTTAGGAGCCCTTCTTAAAAGACTGCCAACCATATATCCCGATGCAGGATGAACCATTCCAGCAGAACCTCCAAAGCCAAGGACCGGTTGCGTTAAGTCTGGGATAGGCATGTTCATTGGCAAATATGATCCATGCTCTTCATGCTCAAGACTTTTTATTTTTATACCTCTGGTCTCTAATCTTTTTTCCAGTCTTCTTTTTAACTCATCAAGTGAGACTGGTGGGAAAAGACCTAGGGATGTTTCTTCTAAGAAAAACTTTCCATCTCCCATGTCCATAGCGTACAAAAATGTTGGAGCTTGTTTTCTTTCTTCTGGATCCAAATGGTCACAACGATAATCCATTAGTACAAATTGACCTTCTTCAACGGGTGGGGTATTGAATTCTCCTACAATTCCATAACAAGTTTGAACTGCTACTGGCCCTTGGTTAGGAGCTTTAATAAAAACTGGTTTGTAACCCGTTGCGTCAATTACTAACCGAGCATTTAGTTCTTTACCATTAGAAGTCTTAACTGTGCTAATTAAATGATTGGTTTCTAAGTTGATTGCTGATCCTTTATGCCATTCTATTTCAGCTTTATTGCATTGTTGTAACCAATACGCTTGTAATTTATTTTTATCAAAAAGACCATAATCTCGATTGTGCTTTGTAACTTCATTTTTCTTCGAATTTGGATCTTTGTCGCCTTCTCCAAAATAACTAATGGTGTTAATCCATCGATGTTCTAGCAAATGACTTAGTCCAAGCTCGTCAACCTCTTCACCCCAAATACCATACGTGAAGGGCCATGGCTCCTTTGGAGATTGTTCCGATAAGATTTGAACATTTAAGTTTTCACTTGCTAATGCTGCCGCAATTGATAGTGCACCTGGGCCTGAACCTAGTATTAGAGCATCTTTTAATGCACTAGTCTTCATGGTTCCTCTTGAGGAACATTGCCGTTTGGTTGGAGTCGAAAAATAGAGGTTAAATTCTTGTAATAATATTTAGTTATTTGTTTGCCTCCTTGAATTTCCACTTTAATCACCTCTGCCTATAGAATCAACAATAGCTGGTGATGGCATTAACAATGAATAGTATTAATGTTTTTTATCAACTTAATGATTTTATTTTGTTTTTAAGTATCTATGAAGACTTTTTGATTAAAAATTGAACTAATAAACAATTGAATTTAAATCCAAAATCATTTAAATATTAAAACTACAAATTTATGGCAAGTAAATCAGACGATTTGAAAAAGTATAAACCTTTAACTATTTTCATCACCGGTGGCTCATCAGGTATTGGTTATCAAGCAGCTTTAAAATTAATTTCTCTTGGCCATAATCTAATTTTACCATGCAAAAATATTTATAGAGCGAATGAATTATTAACTAATATTTTTAATCAATTTCCAGCTAAATTATCTAGAAAAGGAGAAATTTATACTCCTGTAATGGATCTTTCTGATTTGAAAAGTATTGACTCTCTATGTTTAGAAATTAAGAAAAGACGATTGAAGATCGATATTCTAATTATGAATGCGGGCCTTCAATATACAGGATCAAAAAAACCTAGATGGTCAACTCAGGGAATGGAATTAACTTTTGCGGTTAATCATTTATCACATTTCTATCTCACACAAAAGATTTTCCCATTAATAGATAAAAGTAATAATCCAAAAATAATTGTTACCTCATCAGAGGTTCATAATCCTAACAGTGGTGGAGGGAGAGTAGGAGCTAGGGCCAGCTTAGGAAACTTAGAAGGATTAGCATTAGGTGCTGGATTTGAAATGATTGATGGAAGTAAATTTAATGCTGATAAAGCATATAAGGATAGTAAATTGTGTAATATTCTTTTTTCAAAAAAATTAAGTAGTAATTTGAGAAATAAAAACTTATCAATCCCAGTGATTGCTTGGGCTCCAGGTTTAGTTATCTCTAGAGATAGTCAAGGTTTTTTTAGGTATAGTAGAAAATATAATCAACTAGGTCAGGTATTATTTGCTTTTTTAGCCAGAGATATTTTAAGAATAACTACCTCAAACAAACAAGCAGGGTTACTTCTGTGTCATTTGACTTGTTCAACTAAATATAATAAACCTGGTTTCAATTACTATAGTAATAAAATTGTTTCATCAGGTAAATTTATTTTTGAGAAGACCAATATAAGTAATGATGCCCAAAGAGAAGATTTAGCTGATAAATTATGGGAATTATCTAAATTAATAATTGATAAAAAACTTAGATAATTACACTTTATTTATTAACATGAATTGTTTGGGTTGGGTATGCAAAGCTAATATTTTCAAGTTGGAACTTCTTCATTATTTTTAGATTAATCTCCTGTTGAGCTGACATTGCTTGAAGATAATCACTTGTGGGAATGTAATAAACAAGTTCAAAATCAAGACTGCTATTAGCGAATTCGATAAAATGACATCGATCGAAGATTGCATTTTCAGTATTGTCAACGATACTTTTGATCATTTCAGGTATGTTTTTTGTTTGTTCGTATGTGGTTTCATATACCACCCCCAATTTATGAACCAGTCTTCTTTTCTTCATCTCAGCATAATTTGAGATTACTCCATTCGTGAGTCTGCTATTACTCATAACTATTGCTTCTCCATTAATACTCCTTAAACGTGTTGATCTAACACCTACGCTCTCAACTTTTGCCCAAATTCCATCAATATGTATAAACTGACCACTTTGAAATGGTTTGTCAAGGAGGATAGTTATGTATTCGAAGAATTCTTGAACGGGTTCCTTTAAGGCGAGTCCCGCACCTATACCCCCTGCACTTAATAGAGCCCAAATAGCTGCCATTTGTACGCCCATATTTTGAAGATAAAAAATTACTCCTAGACTCCAAACAGATGCACCAACCATTGGACTGAGAGAACGAATCATTTCACTGATAGATTGATCATTGATCTTGGACGCCCATCTTTGAATTATTTTTAAGAAGACTCTATTTACAAATCTGACTACATATATAAGGCATAAAAACTTGCTTATTCCAATCAATGTCTTGTCTACTATTCCACCAATGAGTAAAACTTTCCATGCGACAATGAAACTTAAGATAAAGCCTAAAGGCTTAATAGTTTCAATTAAAAGAGTAGCTATGTAGTCATCTGTTTTGCTTTGTGTCGCAGAGGTTATTTTCCTTAAAACCTTTTTTAGTACTTTTGGACTTACTAGGGAAATAATGCAACCTACACTAAAAGTAAGTAATGAGATAATTATGTTTTTATAAAAATCATCCATGATGTCAGTTTACTTTTATTTCAGATTGCCTGAAAAAAAATTTTTGTCTAGCTATTTTCTTATTATTTAATTTGAAAATGAATTTTTTAAAATTTTACTAATCTCCCTAAATTCTTTTCTATTAGAGCTCTTACATAATTCACATATTAGACTTTCAGTCGTTGATGCAACTGCTCCAGAAGATATGAGGCGTAAAAAAGCAGTATCATTATCTATATCACTTCTACTCCCAATAGCATCTCTTGGGATAATGATGTTAAACCCTTGTGATAAAAGATCAATCGATGTTTGTAGAATACATATATGACTCTCAATTCCACAAACTATTATATTTTTAAAATCATATTTTTTAATGTAATTTATAAACCGATCGTTCTTGCTACAACTGAATTCCATTTTTTCAAATTTAGGATATTTATTGTTTTCTAAAACTGATTCTAAAGTCATGCCTAGCTTTAATGGATTTTGTTCAGTAATGGCGATACGAACATTTAGTAAATTGCATGCATCTATTAGTTTTTTTATGTTAAATATTAGTAGTTGATTCCCTTTAATATTATTAATAAGCTTTTCTTGCATATCCATAATAAGTAGTAATGTTTCATCCTCTAAGATTACTTTCCTATTATTATTTAATCTATTTAAGGGAGGAGTCTTTCTTGAAAACTGATCCATTTTAGGATATTTTTGTATAAATTAAATATAAATCATTCTCTAAAAAATAGACATCATTTACAACTAAAACACTTTGTTGCATATCATTTGTGTTGCAGGCGGTTCTCATTACGCTAAGCTATTGAGAAAATAAAGCTGATATTGATTTCTCCTCCTTCCTCTTATCGTACTCATCCTTCTCCTTTTGAATCGGGCCTTCGATCAGATGGTAAAAGAATGACTCCTCAAAGGAAAAAAGTTCTTTCTTTATTTGAGGAGATCGGATCCGGAATACATCTCAGCGCGGAGGAGGTGCATTCCAAGCTGACAACTTCTGGGGAAAAAGTTTCTCTTGCGACTATTTACAGAACTTTAAGACTTTTGGTCAAGATGACTTTTCTTAATGAACTTGATTTAAGTGAGGGCGGAAATAGGTTTGAATTGCTTAGTCACGATCATCCCGATCATCATCATTTGATTTGTATTCGCTGTGGCAGGACAGAAGAGTTTGAAAATAATGAAGTTATTAATGCTGGTAAAGCAGCAGCTAAAAATTTTGGATTTAAATTATTAGAATCATCGCTAAATGTAAGAGCATTATGTCCGATGTGTCTTAACAAATAAACCTTTTCTTAAGTTAATTCTCCTCCACAACTAGAACCAGCTCCAGCAGTACAGCCAAAACAATGATTTCCTATTGAAATAGGATTGTTCTTCAATGAAACCAATGGAATTAATAGATCACCCAAGTGCTTTATTTCACCATCTCTCCTCATCCCAAGTTGTTGGTTGAAATCACAATCATATAGATAACCTTCCCAATCAACACTCAATGTTGTCCTACACATTACTGAACCAAGGTTGACGGGGTTATGATTATCTTTAAGTAATTTATTATATTCGTTTAGTTTTCCAATTAGTTGTAAGTATTTTTCGTATCTATTAATTGGCATATTCGCTAAAACAAATAAATTTGAAAAAAAAATACCGTGCCTTTCTTTAAGTTCTCTTCTATAAGTATCTTCTAGTTCTATTTGTGATGGTGGAAGTTGTGGGCCGCCGGGATTATAAACAAGATTCAAAACTAGATCACTACCTTTAATACCGTATCCATAAGAATTAAGCTGTTTAAGACCTAATATGCTTTTTTTAAAAACACCTTTTCCCCTTTGTTTGTCAACATTTTCTTCGAGATAACAAGGAAGGGATGCTGTTATTTGAACTTTATTTGATGATAAAAAACTTGCTAAGTTTTCATGATCTGGTTCTGTAAGTATTGTTAAATTACATCTGTCCATCACTTCAACATTAAGACTACGAACTTCTTTGACTAATTGTTTAAATTTAGGATGCAGCTCGGGCGCTCCTCCGGTAATATCTAATAGCTTAATGTTATTAGCTTTTATAACTTTCGGGATAAGTTCTATAATATCATCACTCATCATTTCTGTCCTGCTTGGGCTGGCATCAACGTGACAATGACTACAAGCTTGATTACATTTATATCCTATATTTATTTGTAAAGTATCGAGATTATCTCTTTTGATTTTTGGGAACTTTGTTTTAGTTATTACCATAAATAAATATATATATGATTAATATCTATTTACATTATAGCTTGAATCTTTATTTGTGTGAAAATATTTTATTGATAATCTAGAATTTGCTAGCTAATTGTCTAAACCATTTTATATATTCTTGTGGACCATCATTGATAATCATATTAAATTTTAAATCATCACTAGGGTCACTAATGCCTTTCATGTCAGTTCCATTAACTCTTGGTCTTGATACTTGATCATTACAGCTGTTGACAAATATAACTTGATTATCTTTCTTATATGATTCTCCTAGCCGTTGTATCAAGGTTAAGAAGCCTCTGTCACTTCCACCTCTTAACCATGAATTTTTTTTATCATCTTTGACGGAAGTAACTGTATCACCAATACCTACTAGCAGAGGCATTTGATCACGAGGAATTTTATCTCTGCATAGGTCTATTAATTTATTAAGTGACTTTGGAGCATTTCTAACATTGAAGCTTGCGCCAAAAGGATAGACACCTGTTTTGTTTGAAATATATTTATTTAATAACAATAAAAGACCTGCCTCTTTTATTGCACCCTTGATAATAAATTGTATATCTGTCGTTCCGAAATCATTCTGAGACGCATATTTCATAATTTCTTTTCCATTTTTTACACCTAAGTTTGGCATTAAATGCAGATGAAAAGAGTTTTCTAATCCAATACTTTTAGAATCTTCTAGTAAATTATTCATTATTTTTTCCATAACCAATTGCAAACTTTTTACTTTTTTTAAATCATTTTTAACCAAGGTAAAGATTTCATTGAAATTAAGAGTGGGAGTGAAACGTGTATCACATACAGCTACATCAATTAATTTGGTTCTTAAGTCATTTGAAAGATTTGGTAAAAATTTCTTTAGTTCATTAGTTAACATTAATCGCATCATCTTTGGCACTTTTGTTAAAAAATCAATCTCATTATCATTAAGCCCTGGATAGGATGAATTGCTAAATCTATCTTGAAACTCAACTCCACAGGCCGCTAGACCGGGTAAGTATAAGCCATTTTCTTTTGCTTTAGTTCTTGAATTAAGTGCCTTTTCTACTAAACGATTAACACCTCTTCTACCCTCATGCTCGCCACAGGTTAGTACTGAAAACTTCTCTCTTAATTTTGAAACGTCCTCCACATATTCTTTTTCGATCTTTCTTTTTAGAGGGTCTTGAACAAGGGGTATACATACCCCGTCAAGATCCTGAACTATTAGAATATTTTCTTCATTTGTTATTGTGTTGATAATTTCTTCTTTTGGTTTACTAATATTCATAAAAGAAGCTTTAAAATTTTGTTTAGTATATTTCAAATAAATATACTCTTTCTTGTAGTTCTTATCCTTAAATAAGTATATAGATATATATTCAGTATTATAAAAACTCTTTTTTAAAAATTTCTTCTTTTTGTATATAATGAAATTGAATGCAAATAAACTGTGTTTGAGAAGGATTTAACTAATAGCTTCTTTACTGAACCTTATTCAAGTGAGCCTATAGCTAAAAGAATTAGTGAGGTTTTGAACGGAAAAGTTGGATTTTATAGCGTTGGTTTATATCCTGCCTCTCTTGCCTATAATTGTGCATTGCATAAGCAAGGATTAAACATTCTTTTAGCTCCTAGAGAAGGAAGAGAACTCTTTGGGGCTTTCTCTGATGTTGATCTTTCAGAAATGGATAACGGTATAAAAACTAAAATTGAATCTATGGCAGTTTCCAATGTTGATAATTCCGGAAAATATAATACTCTTGAAGATTTAATAATTAACTGTGAATTGGTTGTTTTAGGCTCAAATAGTAAGCATATAATAAACGATGTTGATTTAGCATTTAAGCTTAGAAAAAGGCTTAATCGAGATAATGTTTTAATTGCATGCTTGGTTGGATCATTTTGTCATGATGAAGAAAAGAATGAATCTTTTGTATTGTGTGAAAAACTCAATAATTTAGCTTTCTTTTCTGGCTTCCATCGACACGGCGCTCTTCGAAATCCATTAGATAGTTTTACTGCTAATTTTTGTCATCCAGATGCTATGAATGCAATATTAGGTTCAAAATTATTAAATAAAATTTCCCCAAACATCCAAGTTTCTGCAGGTGTTCATAACGTAGAAGGTCAATATATAAAAGCTGCTAAAAATATATCTTCTATTTTAGCTGGCTTTGGTCATGCTTTTCATAAGAATAATCCTGGATTGCTTCCAACTTTATTAACTCTTTTATTAGATCAATGCCTAGATCAGGCTGCTTATGTTTCTATGCGTCGCTCTGATAGAGAGAAGTTATATACAAAACAACCTTTCCCAATTACAGAGCTTGGATATATCGTCCAACGTATAGATGCATCTTTCCTTAAGGATGGGGACTTCGTCCCGGTAAGAGATCATACTTTTAGTCAGTTGACAGCTATGGTTGCTGATGTCAGAGGGAGCATGATGTTGCCTGTTAGTGGTAATCCAACAAGGAACTTTCAGGCTGGGGAAGTCCTTGCTGAGAGGATGATTGAGTTAAAAAGATGTCCAAAAGGGGTAGATGAGTTTATAGAATGGTGCGAAAAATCTGGTCTTAAACGTGGAGCTTTAGAAGGAATAAATTCTTTAAATTATTGGCCACATATCTTGAGGAAATATGAAATACCTTTAAGTAATTCTTCAATGATAAATCTTTTATATATGTGTATTATGGGACCTGCTGTGATTAAAAAAGATATTTTTACTGTCATGACAAAGAGTCCTGAATTGACTAATTATTGTCAAGAATCTGTTAAGTCATTTCAGAGTAAGAAGATATCTGATTCGCTAGATAATTTCCATTTGAAAACTTCTATTGATTTTATAACTAAGTCACTTACTGATGAGAGTCGACTATTTTTTGATTTTAATTCGATTGATTTGTATGATACATTTAAGTCAGAAAATAAGTCAATTTATAACAAGGTCATTGATTATATTGAAACTAACTTAATAGAAACTGATTTATAACTAAATTCTATGGATTATCAAAAAATAATACTGATTACAAATAATTTTTTCAATAATAGTAAAGTGTTAAAGATAGATTTGATAGATTTTGGGCTTATCAATAAAACCTATATTATTCATCATTCTATAGATGGGGTAAAGTCTAAATTTATTTTACAGTGCCTAAGTAATATATTTGAATCGCATGAGATAGTTAATATGAACCATAAATTAATAACAGATCACATTAGAAAAAATATTAATAGAAATTATCTTGATTTTGATTGTCAAAGATGGGAGGTTCCAGCCTTGATTAGTTGTAGAGATAATAACCTTCTTGCGTTCCAATTTGGTTCTGAATTTTGGCGAGCAATGTTATATATAGATGATACTTATAGCTTAGATACTTTAGAAGATAAAAAAATGGCTTATCAAGCTGGTCTTGGCCTTGCTAAGTTTCATATAAATTGCTCTGATCTGGATTCTTCAAAATTAGGAATTAGTATAAAAAATTTCCATAATACTAAGTACTATATAGATCAGTATATGATAAATCTTAAAGATTATAACTTTCTCAAGTTAGATTATAAAGTTAATAAAAGGGTTCAAAAATTAATTTTTAGTCTATCTAATCACATATTATATGCTACTTCAGTTCTAAGATCTATAGAGAAAAAATCAATAGATCCTGCCGTTATACATGGTGATCCTAAACTTAGTAATTTTCTTTTTGATATTAACTCAAAATATGTTGTTTCTTTGATTGATCTAGATACTGTCTCTTCTGGTTATCTTCTTACTGATTTGGCTGACTGTATTCGTTCAATTTGTAATCTAGCAGGCGGAGATCCAGAAAATATAGAGAATGTATGCTTTGATATTAATGCTTGTAAGTATTTTCTTGAAGGATATTTCTCAGTATCAAATCAAAACGGTAATCACTATTTTGAATTCCTTCCCGAATTTATTTATTTGATCATAATTGAATTATCAATTAGATTTTTGAACGACTTTTTGCAATCAAATACGTACTTTAAAATAAAATACCAAACTCAAAATCTATATAGAGCAGAGGTTCAATACAGATTACTTTCAAGTTTAGTTGCGCAAATTCCTATTTTGTCAAATTTACTTCATGAAATTGGGATTTTCGCAAACCAAACTTTTGTCTCAGATGTACAAAAAATTGTTTAGGGTTTTCACATACCCCATCTTGTCACTAAAGTAAAAATGATATCTATTTTTTCTTGTGGCAAAGGAATTAACCCATAGGGCTGATGAGCTTAAACAGTTAGGTTGGAATCAGGAAGATTTGTATAAATATATTGAATTATGGGATTACAGACAAAGGTGGGGCTCTATCAATTTAGAGAGAGAAGATAGATTGTTTCTGAGAAAAGCAGAATCTTTATTACCTGAAATTTCTAAAAACAAAGTTTCAGTTAAAAAACCTCTCAAGGAAAAGTCATATTATTGTTGGATTCAGTTTTTCTTGAATGAAATGAATAAGTTTGAGTTAAATGAAGATCTTGATGAGGGTATGAGAGGGGTTTGGCCAATTTTTCTAGAAGAGGAACTCCGTGTTATTGATTATTTTGAGCCAGTACTAGGCTTGCCAGATACTATAAAAGCTAAATTAATTGGTCCTATTAGAGAGGATTTAGTCAAAACAGCTTTGGAAATATTTAAAGACTCATTTATCACCAAACAATTTGATTTCCAAGGTGCTTTGGCTAGTGCAAAATCAAGTGGTGAAAACGCTAGTTGGAGATCACTCCGAGATGGTGATCATGAAGGCAATCAAGATTATCAAATTCTAGATAAAGCAAATGTTCTTGAATTTCGTAAAATAGTGAATGAAAAACTTTTAACATTTATTAAAGATAATTTACCATCACTAGCCGAGTCGGATAAATCTTTACCTCCTAATGATTGGATTAATTAAGTAGGCATTTTTCGACTTATGTGGCTAAAAAGAAAATAGAGATAATTAATTCTTTGACTTCCCAACGTTTTGAAACGCTTCAATTGCATGCAGGCCAAGTGCCAGATCCTGCTACCAACTCAAGGGCGGTTCCTATCTATCAGACAAGTTCATATGTTTTTAACGATGTTGATCATGGTGCGAACTTATTCGGCTTAAAGGAATTCGGAAATATCTATACCCGTTTGATGAATCCTACAACTGATGTTTTTGAGAAAAGAATTGCTGCTCTTGAGGGAGGAGTCGCTGCTTTAGCTACAGCATCGGGACAGTCTGCACAATTTATCGCAATTACCAATTTCCTTACTGCAGGAGATAGTTTTGTATCAACTTCGTTTTTGTATGGAGGTAGTTATAACCAATTTAAAGTCCAATTCCCACGCTTAGGAATTAATGTCAAGTTTGCTGATGGGGATGATGCCGAGAGCTTTGAAGAACAAATTGATTCATCTACAAAAGCAATCTATGTGGAATCAATGGGGAATCCTAGATTTAATATCCCTGATTTTGAGGGACTTTCGAAGTTAGCAAAATCGAAAAACATACCTTTAATTGTTGATAACACTCTTGGAGCTGCTGGGGCTTTGATCCGTCCTATTGAGCATGGGGCTGATGTGGTTGTTCAAAGTGCTACAAAATGGATAGGAGGTCATGGCACTAGCCTTGGAGGCGTAATTGTTGATGCAGGAACTTTTGATTGGGGAAATGGAAAATACCCTTTAATGAGTCAACCCAGTGCGGCTTATCATGGTTTAGTTCATTGGGATGCTTTTGGATTTGGTAGTGATATTTGCGGAATGCTTGGAGTCCCTGCCGATCGAAATATTGCTTTTGCTTTAAGAGCCAGACTTGAGGGGTTAAGAGATTGGGGGCCTGCAATTAGTCCTTTTAACTCGTTTTTATTACTTCAAGGATTAGAAACTTTAAGTTTAAGAATAGAAAGACATTGTTCTAATGCTCTTTCATTGGCTAAGTGGTTAGAGGATCATTCAAAAGTTGATAATGTTAGTTATCCAGGATTGCCTAACGACAAATACCATTCAAGAGCCTCTACTTATACGACCAATAGAGGAAAAGGTTCCATGTTGATTTTCTCTCTGAAAGGTGGCTTTGATGATGCTGTAACTTTTATAAATTCTTTGAAACTTTCTAGTCATTTAGCAAATGTAGGCGATGCTAAAACATTAGTAATTCATCCTGCTTCAACAACTCATCAACAATTATCTCCTGAGGAACAGTTGTCTGCAGGCGTTACTCCTACTATGGTAAGGGTATCAGTTGGAATTGAGCATATTGACGATATTTTAGATGACTTTGAGCAGGCCTTAAATTTAATTTAACTTCAAAGTAGTTATATAGATATGGCTTTAATACTTCCACGTAGTTATCATAAAATATCCTCAATTGAAAAAAATCATATTTCATGGATTGAGCCCGAACTAGCAGAAAGGCAGGATATTAGACCTCTTAGGATTGGGATATTAAATATTATGCCATTGGGAAAACAATATGAATTTAATTTATTGCACCCCTTGGGACTTTCTCCTCTGCAAATAGAACCTATTTGGATAAGGTTAAAATCCCATTCATATAAAACATGGGATTTAGAACATCTAAAAAACTTATATGTCTATTGGGAGGAGGCAATGTCACCAATGCCTCTCGATGGCTTGATTATTACTGGAGCTCCTGTGGAGCATCTCCCTTTCGAAAAGGTTAATTATTGGAAAGAATTAGTAAGTCTAATCGAGGAATCAAAATTAAAATGTGCAAGTACCCTAGGGTTATGTTGGGCTGGTTTCGCAATGGCATATATGGCTGGAGTTGAGAAAAATAATTTTAATAAAAAGCTATTTGGTGTATACCCAATGAGGAGTCTTGTGCCTGGCCATTCTTTAATGGGTACACAAGATGATGAGTTTCTTTGCCCACAAAGTAGACATGCTGGCTTGTCAGATATTGAAATGGAAAAAGCAGAAAAGAATGGCAAGCTTAGATTATTGGCCCATGGGGAAAAAGTAGGTTATACAATTTTTGAAACACCTGACCAAAGGCAATTAATGCATTTGGGGCATCCAGAATATAATGTTGATAGATTGAAATCTGAGATGGAAAGAGATAAAAAAAGAGGTGATGTCCCTCCTCCAGAAAACTTTGATTTGACTAAATCAAACACTTCGTGGCGATCACATAGAAACTTATTATTTCAACAATGGTTGTGGTTCTGTTATCAACGTGTAAGCCTAAGTATTTGACTTTATTAACTTTGTTAGGGAAGTGATTATCTTCGATAAATATAGTGAACTATTTTAAAGGTGGCATTAAATTTCTTGGATCATAAATCCCTTTAATTTCTTGTAATGTCGGAAGCCATTCTTTGAATGCTGAGGATAATTCTCTTTGATGCCAATCTAAGTGGGGGTGTATTTGAGCAAGATGGACACCAGGGCATATGAATTCTAGGTTATCCCAAGCCTCCTCCATCCATTCGAGCGTTCTTTTTCTTTTTGATTGATCGAAGGCATCCCAAGCTCCATTAATCCAAGGTTTCCATGTCGCTTCACGATGAATAAATGAAGTATCTTTATTATTTATATGTGTTATGCCTCCTAATTGTTGAGAAGCTAAATAACAACTTTTGTTAGGCCTTTTATTTACCATGTCACGAATAATTTTTAATACCTTTGAATTATTCTTTTGCCAAGCAGGGCCAAGTAAACCTAATACTTCAGAGTGCATTGAATTATTATTTTTAGTCTTTCCTAAGCTTAGATTTGGTAAAGAATTCATTTCGTTGACTTTATTAATTATTCTATTTCGCGAGTATGGCAATTTCTCTAATAGTTTAATTAAGATGGACTCATCATCAGCATTTATAACTTCACCAATTGCATGAGCAAAAATGTCATCTCCACAAATCCATTGAAAGCTAAGTGAATTAGGCCAACTTTCGGCTTGATTAATACATTCTGATAGCTGAGCGAATGAAAGGTTTGCTGTCCAACTTAATAGTGGTCTTAATGGCTGAGTCTTTAGCTTGACTTTTGTAATTATTCCTAGAAATATAGCGGCTCCGCAAAGGGCTTTCCATTCGAAGAATGATTCTTTTTGTGTGTTTGGTTGAAATAAATGAAACTCCTTCCCATTTCCCCAAAATCCTTTAATTTCAACGATTTGATCAATTGCTAATCCTCTGCTTCTACTAAGTGGACTTATTCCACCGGTCAAAACATATCCTATTCCTGTCTTCCCTGATAAACCAATTGGAAAACTTCTATTATGATTTTTTAAGAAACCGGATAACTCGCCCATAGTTACTCCAGCTTCAATTTCTACATGCTTTTTGTCTAGATCGAAAGATATGTTTTGGTAGTTCTTTCTTAGATCTAATATCCAATGTTTATCTGCTGCAGCTCTACTTGTAGTACCTCCACTAGAAACTAAAAAAGGATTGGACTTTTGTTCAGATCCTTTTAGGGATTGGAATAATTCTGCGTTGACAGCTTCAAAAACGCCAAGGACATCACTGTCATTGGAATTTTGATTTTGTAGTGATATTAAATCTTTGATAATTTGCTCCTTTTTCTATAATGAGTTTCTTAAATTGGTTATATTTTATAAAAACATAATCAATTTAAGTAGTCTTTTGCTAAATCATTTTGGTTTCCTCAGCTTCAATTAAATTCCAATATCCATCTGATATTGGGATTGTTTTATGCGGGCATGGGAGTAGAGATTCTCAAGCAGTAAAAGAGTTTATTAATGTTGTAGATAAAATAAAAGCCAGAATACCAGATATTCCTGTGGTTTTTGGTTTCCTAGAGTTTAATCGTCCGATCATCAGTGAAGCGTTAGATCAACTTAGAAATATGGGAATAAGAAGAATAATTGCTTTGCCAGCAATGTTATTTGCTGCTGGACATACTAAAAATGATATCCCTGCAGTTCTAAATAAATATTCTGCTGAAAGTGGAATTCCTATTCAATACGGCAGGGAGCTTGGCCTAAATTCGTTAATGATTGGAGCAGCAGGCGCAAGACTTAGAGAAACAATTGACAGTAATCCAATCTTCCCTCTTTCTCAAACATTGCTTGTTGTAGCCGGGAGAGGTTCCTCAGATCCAGATGCTAATTCAAATGTTTGTAAAATCACAAGGATGCTTGTGGAAGGTTTTGGTTTTGGATGGGGTGAAACCGTTTTTTCAGGAGTAACATTTCCTCTTGTTGAACCTGGTTTGAGACATGCTCTTAAATTGGGTTTTAAAAGAGTAATTCTTTTACCTTATTTCCTTTTTTCTGGAGTTTTGGTAAGTCGAGTTAGAGTTCATTCTTTAAAAGTTTCAAATGATAATCCTGACGTACAGTTTCTAAATGCAAGTTACCTATCAGATCAAGATTTGGTTATTGATACCTTCATAGAGAGAATTCAAGAAGTTTTGTGTGGAGAGAATTTTATGAATTGCGCCTTATGTAAATACCGCTCGAATTTATTAGGCTTTGAGAGTGAGGTTGGATATGAGCAGAAAAGTCATCATGATCATGTTGAAGGCTGCCTAGATATTCAACCTGATTTAGGAGATGAGGGCAAAAATAAGAAAAAAAATTTCTCAGAGAATAAAACACACGAGCACTCACACGAACATTTTCCTTATCCACATGCTCAGCATCCTTTAGGACCTGTCACGCTTCGCTCTTTAAACAAAAGCCAAATATAAAAAAAATAGGTTTAAATTGAAGACTCATTTGTCTCTTTCTTAGCTGCGACGCAATGGACTCGTTATCTATATATTTTTTTAATGTTTACTTTCAGCTCTTTTCCCCAAGTGATTTCCACAGCAAGTGTGTAGTTTTCCACTGCAAAATACTAAGACCCTAGCTTTAATGAAGGACTTGTGGGATTCATTGAAAATTTTAATAGTCATTTACACTTAGATACGTTCAATAGATAAACCTATTTCTTTTGAGATTATTCCTCGAAAACCCTTTTTGATAAATGAGTCTAGCTCTGTCTCGTTTTCTTTATATAGCTTTTCTTTATCTTTGACGTTTTATTGAAAATTTAAGATCCTTATCTCATAGATATTGAACTTTTTAAAAGGAAATGGAGTTTAATCAAATTGAAACCCGTGTTGAAGAAATAAAAACCGATGAGGTTAAATGTTGTGAAAATGAATTGGACCTTATGTCTATAAGTCTTGAGGCCGAAGTGCCTGAAGCTCTATATATTGGCATGAAGGATTTTATAAATGGAAATGAGAAGTGGGATCAGTCCAAGCTTATTAGCTCAGCCATCGCAAATTTTCTTTTTCAAAATGGTTCTGAAGATAGGGCCGTTACTGAAAAATACTTAAATGATATTTTTAACCTTTAAAGTCAAAAATTGCCTTTTCACAAGCTCTTTTAGTTATTGCCATCATAGTTAAGGTTGGGCTTTGCCAAGAAGAAGTTGGCCAGCAAGCTCCGTCAACTACCAATACATTTCGGCATTCCCAGAGACGATTCCAATTGTCTACAACACTCTTCTCTTTGTTATCTCCCATTGGTGCACCTCCTACCTCATGGATGTAATAACCTGGAGGTGGTGCATCCTTATTAACTGCCACAGATTTATTTAAAATTTGTTTAGCAAAAGGAATATTTACTATTTCATTTGCTGGGATAATGGTTCCATTGCCAGAATTGATAATTAGTTCAATCATCCTATTCATTTCTTTGACCATTTGTTTTTCATTTTTACGCCAAACTATGGATATGTGTGGAATAGCAATATCGTATTGATCTGTGCTTTTTGAGAGAGAAACAGTGTTATTAATATTAGGGAGTACTTCACCGTGACCAATAAGAAATCCTGTTTTGGTATTATTGTATTTTTTTAAGAAGTCTGGTGGTTCAAATCTATCGATTCCTCCCCAGATTCCATATCCTCCAACAAAGCCTTTTTTAGTTGATTGTCCTCTGCCTATTGGAATAAAGAAGCTACCAGCGCCTGTTAAAAGATCTTTATGATGCTTGTTAGAGTAATTTTTAAAATTCTTATCAATTGGGACAGTAAAAAATCTACAAGTTGATATGTGATCCATTAAGTTCTTTCCCAATGATTGAGATGGATCTATTAGACCGTTGTGATTATTGCTCTCTTCGGAACTTAGTAGAATTCTAATTGTTTGGATTGTTGATGAACATAAGATGATTAATTTACTTTCTATTTCACTTCTTTCTCCATTCTTTTGGTTGACAACAATAACACTCTTCGCAGACTTTCTATCCTTATTTAATACTAATTTCTCAACAATATGATTTGATAGTATTTCTACTTTTTCTAATCTAATTGCTTCTTTTAATGTACTACCTAGACTACTATATTTGGGCCATTTCGTTTTATCTTCATTGGCCCCAAACCCTCTGGAGTGTATAAAAGGAAGATTTAATTTTTCTTTTATACTGGAGGAGAATCGTTCTTCGCTTTCTGTGAATGGAAGTTTGCCAATATATTCACCATTAGGCAGTTGATTTAGATCGTCTTTGTTCCCAAATACCCCTAGAAAATTCTCTACATCTGAGTAATGTGTCTCAAGATCTTTATAACTAATAGGCCATTCAAGATTGTATTCTTTCTCTTTTGAGGCTTCAAAATCTTCTTTGGCTAATCTTAAAGTTATTCCTCCCCATGTAAGACTTCTTCCTCCAACTTGATTTCCTTGAGTCCACATGAAAGGAGCTTTCGGTGGGTGGGTGTATGGGTTTGCTTTTTTGTTGGCATACAACAATGGATTTGATTTCCAAAAACCTGGATGTTGAGGTTGGTTTTGATAATTGCCTGTTGTAACTCCTATTAGTCTCCGAATCATATTGCAAGGCTCTGTTCCGTTTGCTCTCTTTATTTCAAGTTCAGGACCTCTTTCAATTACTAATACTCTTACTCCTGCCTTAGCCATTGTTAAAGCAGCCATACCTCCGGTTGCACCAGAACCAATAATTATGACTTCATATGGATTGTTAATCATTTATGGGGAATTTGATATTTTAGATTTGGTAAATTTAGCTAATAAATTTTTCTTTATATAGAAAATATATATTAAAAATAAATAAATTTTGCTAGATAGTTAGAAATTTTTATTAAGTTATATCTTTTTTGTTGGCACCATAACAACTCTAGTATGGAATATTTTTTACTATATAATTTAATAATTATATAGTATAGGGACTTAAATGATTAGGTTGACTTAAAATAAATGCAAAGTAAATATTTTTTGCTAAGGTTTAAGAGAGATTATAGAATTATTTTTTATCTAATAAATATTAAATTCAATATTTATATCTTTTATATCCATTTGGAATTAAAATATAATCAATAGTAGTTTTAAGAAATTTATGTTTAAACTTCTTCTTGTTTTTGTAAGCTCATTCCTTGTTTTCTATTGTTCTCTACCAGTTTTTGCAGCTTTGGACTATGGAAAGCAAACCTTGATAGGCGCTGATTTTTCTAATATTGATCTAAAAGGTGCCACTTTTTATTTAAGTGATCTCCAGGATGCTGACTTTTCAGGCAGTGATCTTCAAGGAGCTAGCTTTTTTGACGCAAAGCTTGAAAACGCTAACTTAAGTAATACAAATATGAGAGATGTGACAATGGATGCGGCCATCCTTAATGGCGCAAACCTTTCAAATAGTGTGTTAGAAGGTGCTTTTGCTTATAATGCTAAATTCGAAAACGTTATTATTGATGGTGCCGATTTTACTGATGTTTTAATTGCTAATGATGTTAAGAAAAACTTGTGTGTTATTGCAAATGGGACAAATAGCGTTACTAATAAAAAAACAAGTGAATCATTGGATTGTTAGTGGAAATCACGTTTTTTAACACTTACGATAATGCTCTTAAAGACATGTTATTTTTTTTCTTGTTTTAATAATTTACTAATTCTTTATATATATATTATGCCTATATTATTTAAAAGAGTTGTAAATTAAATCAAAATATTTAATTGGCATTTTCATTTTAATTATCTACTCATTATAAAGATAGATTCTTAGTCTCTGCCTGTCATTTTTGAAATGCTTTATTCCAGCAATGAGAAGCTAGACCAAGAGACATTAGTACTTCAAATATTTCCTGATCATTTCGAATTTGACTTATTGTCGATGCCTGAGAGATGTCAAAATAGAAATAAAATAAAGCTACAAATAGGAAATAAAGACTATATCTTTTTGAAGGGAAAGCATCAATTGAGGGCCATGCTTTCCAACCAATCCATCCAAGAAAGAGACAAGAAATCTCGAAAGATGGATCTAATAGATAATGATGAAAAAAGTGAATATTATGAATGCTGGTCTCACCTTGACTATTTATTGCTCTAATAGAATCTATTCCTATCCCGGTTATACGCTCTCCCCAACTTATTTCTTCTCCAGCGACAAAAAAACAAACCAAAGCTAAGATCAACCAAGCTATCCATTTTTTATTAATTCCTATTCTTCTGCGTTTAAAAAGGATAAGACTTGAACATATAAAACCTAAAAAATATCCTATAAACTGGATCCACTCTAAAGGTCCATCTTCGCTTCTAAACCAATCAAACCAGCTCATACCTACGACGTCTCTGCCATAAGGAAATATATATATAAAACCGTAAATAAATAATATATAAACGACAGGGAAAATATCTACAGTAGGCTCAATATTTCCCCAACTTGTGTAAATGATTTTCGGCTTGCTGATGGTAAATGGATTTAGGTACTTAAGAATTGAGATCATATCAGGCTTCGAATATTTTAACCATATTATAAATTCTTACTACCGTTCAAAGAGTATTTAACTTATTAGTAATTTATAAATCTACATTAAATAAGTTATTATAGTAATATAGTTTTTATTTATTTGTCTAATATAAATTTAGAAAAATAATAATTTATTTTAAAATTCTAGTACCAAATAGTTTCTTTACTTCAGTTTAGTTGTTTTGAGTCTAATATTGATTTATTAGTTTTTCAGACATTTTAGTTTTTAATTGTCAAAAATCCTTTTCTTAAGTAATGGGCACGGAGAAGACCTTTCAGGGTCTCTTATGGGAGATGCATTTAAGAAGCTTGGACATGAAGTAAAGGCATTACCCCTTGTTGGCAATGGTGAATCTTACTTGAAGGCAGGGATAAAAGTCCTTGGAAAGACCAAATCATTTAGTACAGGTGGAATGGGATATACAAGTTTGAAAGGTCGAATTCTTGAATTAATCCAAGGGCAGATCATTTATCTAATAAAACGAATTTACCTTTTATTTTTGATTTCATCTAAATATGAATTGTTGGTTGTCGTAGGGGATGTTCTCCCCGTTACGGTAGCATGGTTGACAAGATTGCCAGTGATAACTTATCTAGTCGCGTATTCAAGTCATTATGAAGGAAAGTTAAAGTTACCATGGCCTTGTTCTTATTGTTTGTCTAGCGATAAATTTTTAAAAGTTTATACGAGAGATAAACTTACTGCAGATGATTTGAAAAAAAAAATATTTGGCAAAGTTGAATTTATTGGAAACCCTTTTATGGACCCATTTTTAACTAGAGATCAAAGTTTGCCAAAACATAATAAGCGTTTGGGAATATTGCCTGGCAGCAGAATGCCTGAAGTAGGTGAGAATTTATGTCTAATCCTTAAAGTTATTGAAAATGTCACGAATTTAAAGGATAAAAATATTGATATAAGTTTTGATGTTGCATTGGTCCACACATTGGATGACTATTCTTTAAAAAACATAATAACTTTGGATGGATGGAGATTGTGTTTTCCAACTAACAAAGACCATCCATTGAAAATAATAAAAAATCATTCAATCGTTAATATCTATAGGGATTCATTTGTCAAAGTTGTTCAAAGCAGTAATGTTATAATTAGTATGGCTGGAACTGCTACTGAACAAGCAGCGCTTCTAGGAAAGTTAATTGTTCAGATAGAAGGGAAAGGCCCGCAGTTTAATGCATCCTTTGCAGAAGCACAGAGAAGGTTACTAGGTCGTAGTGTGTTTTGTGCTAATGGGTCAGTCAAAGAGGATAAATATATGCTTTCAACCTGCAAATTGATTCTTAATTTGTTAGAGAGAAATTGTCAGGTTGACCTTTTAAATGAAAATGAAAACCAACAAATTTATGGAAGAAGGACTGTTGAAGGAATATCAGAAATGATGGCTAAATCAATAACAAATTCTTTTTTAAAGTATTAAAATGTAATAAATTTTTTTAATACTTTAATTTTTGATTTAATATATTATCGTTAATATCTTTCAGGATCGTATTCTGTCCATGAAGATTTTAGTTTATTTTCTTTTTTAAACTTATCAGCTATATATTGCAACCTTGATACGTCAACTCGCCATACATTATAAATTCCAAATCTACCCAATTTTTCAGGATCAAGCAATTTCCAATGACTTAACTTTGAAGTCGCATTATCTATTAGAATTAATAGGCTTTCTGAGGCTTTAGGATCCCCTATTTGATATCCTTCCCATCCTATTCTTTTTTCAAGATATAACCTTTCTGATAAATTAATTACATTAACATTTGTATTAGATTCATATAAAATTACCTCATTTGTATAAAAGTGAATAGATGGTTTTTTGATTCCAACCATTGCAATTGCCTCATCAGGCTTTCTTGAACTGATTATAAAATTAGATGCTTCTCTTAATGGTAATTGCCTATTAAAATCGATTAATTTAAATAAAGGATTAATAGCTAGTAATTGAAAGAATATAATTGGAATTTGAAGGATTAATAAATTAATTTTTAATGATTTTTTCGAGACAATCCCTAGAATCCCAGATACTAATAAAGATATTCCCCCTCTTGTTAATATTCCACTGCTAATAAGTTGGGTTGATAAATTATTCATTTCATTATCATTTACTTTATTTAAAAAACTCAAATTAGGTATCAATACTGGTAATAAAAAAACAATAGCGATCAAAAATAAGAATAAAATAGATAGCCACCAACAAGTATTAAACAGTTTACTTTTATTGTTCCCTTGATTAATCTCGAAATTTTCAGCCTGTCCTATAATTATTGCGGCTGCTGGTATTGCAGGTAGCCAATAACTTGGAAGTTTCGTACCGGATAAAGTAAAGAATATAAAGACAGATAAAAGCCAAGATATTGAGAAAACCAATAAGGAATTAGATGGTTGAAGAGTCTGCTTAAGGAAATTTCTTTTTATCTCTTTTGTTCCTTGGATAATCCCTAGAATTAAAAGAGGAGTAAAAGGTAAGGAGGCTATGATTAACATTAAAACAAAAAAGAAAATTCCTTCTTGATGTGAATTTACAATACTTGTGTATCTTTGAAAATTGTGATATCCAAAAAAACTTTTGAGAAATTTATTCCCTTCTAAAATATATTCAATAATGAACCATGGCATACTTATAATCATCGCAACTAAAAGTCCATAACCAGGCTTTAAATGACTTCTTAATCGACTAAAATCATTTTGAAAGAGTCCAAAGAGAAACAGTGAAAACATCATTAGTACAACTGCTACTGGACCTTTTGTAAGTATCGCAAAACCTAAAATTATCCATCCATAAACCCATGAATTTTGTCTAGGTTTTACATAACAACGCCATTGCAAAAGCATGCTTAAACCAAATGTCCCGCAGAGTAAAGCATCTGATACTGCCGTACGACTCCATATCATTACAAATGGAGAAAGAGCAAATGAAAGAGCAGTAAATACAGCAGTTCTTCTTTGATTAATGTTTTTCTTTTGAGGCCATCTCAACAATGTCTCTCCCAAGATTGTCATCAGTAAGAGAGAAGAAATAGCCGAGGGAAATCGAGCGGCAAATGATCCTAAAGGATCCCAGGAAGATTGATTAGGTATTGAATAAATCAATCCCATTAACCAATAAATTAGGGGTGGTTTATCAAATCTCGGTATTCCATTGGAAACGGGTGTTAGCCAATTTCCGGATTCACTCATTGAACGTCCTGCCGCAGCAAATTTTGCGGGTGTTTCGTCTATCAATCCAGTAGCTCCCAGCCCCCAAAAGAAAAGGATTATTCCAACAAATGCTATAAAAACTAGACTTGCGAAGTCACGTTTACTAATAGAAAACACTACTTACTGCTCCTCTTTTATGTTATTAATTAATTTTAGATTCATATTCTAAAAGTGAAAAACTTGATTATATCTTCTATAAATTTTATCAAATAGTTTCTATGAATCATTTCGCTAGTAAGAAAATTTGGAAATATTGCTTTAGGAAAGACCTCACTATTAGAGCATGTTGGGATGTTGTTAATGTATGGATTTGTAGTTATTTACAATTATGCTTAATGGCTGACAAAACTTATAGATAAAATACAAAATATTTTTTGAAGCCTAAGAAATGATGATTAAGTAAAAAATAATCAATAACTCAATAATGTAGATAAATAATTGTCGAATTTAAAGTTGATCTCTTTCAAATGTCTTTGTTATTTCTTTTAAAAATTCTACTATTTGAATATTTGTATAGCCCAGCTCAGTTCTTAGCCCTTTGCATGATGACGTGATCTCTTTCCAAATGTCAGCCCTTACAATAGCTTCTCTGTCTTTTAGGTAGCGCTCTTCTCTCATTTTGATTTAATTGAGTAATGTATGGCTTTCTGAATTTTTTTAGAAAAAACAAATAAATAACTCTTTGAGATTTATTTATTTGCTTTAATTGATATTAGATCAGTTTCTTAAAAATCAAAAAAGCCAAATTCAAAAATACACTAACGAAAAAATAAAACAATCATGGGAATTTCAGGATTCTTGTCTAAATCAGATATTTGATTTTCTTATGTTAGTAAACTTAAGGATAAATAAAATTTAACAAGATTTGGATTTGAACCATTTCTTCGAGGCTAGGAGCTTTCTGGTTAAATTAAAAAATTTCTCGTATATTTTGCAATGTATCAATCCGCAAATATATATTTACGTATTCCCCACTCTCCAAAGTAAGAACGGAGAGTGGGGGATTCGAACCCCCGATGGAGTTGCCCCCATGCTAGTTTTCAAGACTAGAGCCATAAACCACTCGACCAACTCTCCACTTAGAATTTTACCTTATTAACTTCTGAAAATTTAAATAAATTACTCAAATAACATCTTTCTCCCTTTAAGCAATTAGTTCATTTTTAAAGTAAATCCTTTTTTTTCTAAAAAAAATTTCAGAACCTATAGATTCTCTATATTCATAAATATCAATGATATTATTTGTGCGATAATTTCAGACATTGGTAAATCACATTCATGGCAAGCAACAAGAGCCCGCAATCTCGTTTCCTTGGAGACCTTCCTATGGAAGGTGGCATTAGTCAAAAAGAGAAATATCGCTATGTAGCTCACTTGATGTTCTTTATTGGATGCGCTCTGTTTTCGTTTGGTATTTGGGCATTGTCAGGATTTACTGCTTCTAGCGGTGCATCAGGACCATTCCCTTTCTAGAAGAAAGAGAAACGGTACTGTTTTTTTATTAGTAGGGTAGATTAAAGATTATTTAACTGACAACTTACTTATAGTATTTTCTCTATCTTCAATAAGTGTCAGGAGCCATTTTGAACCTAATGCTCTAGAAATACTTCTGCTTTTCAGTAGTTGGCAGATCCTTTTATAAAGTTTTTCAGATTCGATATTTGAATTAAACCATTTTTCGAATTTCAGAATTTCCTCAGGGTTTTGACAAGCTCTAAGTTGGTCGATAAGTGCATCATTAGCACTTTTATTACTTGTATTTAATGGTTTATTGATCGTAGTCATTTAAATTTTAAGAAACACAAGACATATCTAATAATTAGCCACAATTTTTCATTTGGACAATTAACTTTAAAACTTCTATGAAAAAAATTATTTTATTTAATCAACTGCTTAATTTGGTTTAGATAAAGTCATCGGCCTCATTAACGATTGAGGAACTGGTCTTAAGAGGGTTTAGCAAGTGGAAGTAAGCACTTATCAGAATCGCACCCAGCTGGACCTGCCTCAGTAAGTTCACCTTGATCATATCTACTAAGAGCATCAAAGAAATCACAATCTTTTCTTCTTTCTATGACCTCTGCTTGCAGCTTTGTGTAGCATTCTTCATCAATAGGCTCAAAAGGAAGTCTAGGGAAGGTTGCATTCGCATCAAATCTTGCCAGCAAAGCTGCTGAAATATAACCTTTGTTTTCATTTATAGAGCTATGAAGAGCTTTTGCTAAATCCCCTATCTCATTTTCTCTGAATTCAATTGTGGCTGAGGTGTTGTGGTCAGTGTAGTTGGTTTGAACTTGCATATAAAAATCAAATTGTGCAAGAGCTGAGAAGTTATTTATATCTATTTGATCTGCGCCAGGTATGTTTGCCCAACTTACCTCAGTTGGAATTTCAACTAGCCACTCAGTACATTTTGGATCAAATGGGTTGTCTAGTAGCTTTCCATTCTCATCTTTATCTGACTGAGAAGGAACAATCGTGTATCCATAATCCATACAAGCTAGTGCGACTGGATCGTTCTTCCGAAAAGTAATTCTTCTTATAAAACGCTGCGCTTTTGGAGGATGCCATCCTGGGGAAGCCCCAGTTAGAAGGCTCTTTGTACCAGCTGGTTGAACTGTTGTGCAACGACTTGGACGACGTATATTATGTCTATCACAATAATCAAATACTGTATCGTTGACGATTTTTCTCCATCGACTCAAAAAAGTAGCTTCTTTAATTTTAAAATCTTGACCTTCTTTTGTCTCAGGTCGTCCGGCTTCCCACCATTTCAACCAAGGTGTCCCAAATGCATGAACAAAAAAGTCAAAAAGTCCTGTGAAGCTTACCCCAACAATTGGATCCCATTCACGACTTTTTCTGTATCGCTCAACTTCAAATCGATGGTTAAGAAGACATGCAACTGACAAAGCTGCTGCTTTGAAGGCATCTTCTTGTTGATTTATATCTAATGGATCAATTTGATTAAGATGGATCTCCGCAAGATTACAGTGGAAATCTGAGCCTAAAATTTCACCGCATGGATTAAGACCATATCTACTGAGTCTATGAAAGAGCTCTTTTTCATCAAATGGACCGTAATTTGATTGAATCCATTTAGAGGCCTCTTCTTTACCTTGATCGCAATAGATATTTATAAATTCATTCCTTAGTTCGACTGTTGAAAGGATGTCTGCATTAGAGCGAGCAATTGCTTCTGGTGCAAATTGAATAGCACCTTCTCCTGAGTGAAATTGCTTAGTAACGGCTTCGATAAGAACACTTAATTCGGGTTTGGTGTGGTAAACACGAGTATGATTAGCCATCCTTAATGCATCCTTTTCTGGGTCGATGCTCCAATTCCCATCTGAGTCTTGCTTCCATAAATTTTCTTTAGCGCCAGCAGCTTCTAAATCGTTCGATGAAAATTGACGCATACCTGCACTTCTTCTGATATTGCCAGCAACTATTGTGACCGCTGCTTCGTCGATTAGTAGACAACATTCAATTGAAGTTAGTTTCCTGCCTACGGCTTTATTTAAAAGATTTGCTACACGAGGGTATAAATCTTTCAGTTTTACAGGGTTTGCCATGCCTCCAAAACCTTTCAGTGATTCACCCGCTGGCCTTACATCTTTTAAATCAATAGATATATTAATAATTTTAGAATTGAAACTAATGTCACTACTCAGTTCTAGGATCTTTTGATAGCTATCCACCCATCCACGTCTACTATCACCAACTTTGATGAGTACATTATTGTCTTGAATGGAGAATGTAGTGTTTTCATTTCTCTCTTCAGAAGGGGTTAACCCAATATCTGAAACATTTTGAATATAAATTGTATTTTTAACCTCTGGCAGTTGATCAATCAAGTGAGGCTCAATTATTGCACCCGTACCACAACCCATCATCGCCAAATCCATCATAAGTCCGAAGGCTTGCCAATCAACAAGATTTGTTGAGGTGCAATTGTAGGCTCCAGAATAATTCTTCTCTTTCTCAATCCATTCTGTTCCACCTATCCAAAGCCATCGGCCTGAGGGAAGAGCTTTTTTCTCCTGTTGCATTCTTTGCATTAAATTTATTTCTGCTTCGTTTAATCCTCCAAGTTTCTTAAGACCATCGAGATTTCGTGTATTTACTTGTTCCCAGCTTTCGCGACCTGCTGGAAGTTTCCTGCTATAAGTTCTGTAAAAGACAGGATTTGCTGCAGGTGCAGTTATTGGAAAATCAGTTGTGACATTTTTTTTACCCGATTCTGAATTATTGGTTTCGGGCTGGCTTGTTGCGATTGTCAAAATCTTTGTATCCCTTGGGTAAGTACTACGGTAACGCCATGTATAGCGTTAGCAAGTTTTTTTAACACCATCTACAGGGCTCCAAGGGGGAAAACAAATTTTTTCTTTTAGTAATGAAGAGAACACCGGAACCAGAACTTATGCAAATCCCTTCGCAGGTAAGGGCTTATGCGGATGCGGACTTTTCTAGGAGTGATTCTATGGTTGTTAAATCGCTTGAAGAATATTTAAAAAAAGCAGGAAGAACTCTTAATAAAAATGATTTGATTTTTGATATGGCATGTGGGCCAGGAAATATTGCAGAGAGAATTGCCAAAAATTGGCCTTTTGTAAATGTTGTTGGGATTGATGGTTCAAAGGAAATGTTGAATGAAGCAGAAAACAGACTTTCCGGCAATCTTACGAAGAATCTTTCTTATAAATTGATTGACATCAATTCGATAGCCTCAGGTGATATAAATCTTCCTTACAAAGCTGATGTCCTAGTCAGTAATAGTGCTCTGCATCATTTTCACGATCCTTATTGTTTTTGGTATGCATTAAAAAAACTTGGTAAATCAAATTCTATTCATATTCATCGTGATTTAATAAGGCCTGCTTCTCTGGAAAAAGCATTTGAGCTAAAAGAAAAACATCTTTCCAATTCTCCAGAAATTCTAAAAAAGGATTTTTATGCATCTCTCAAGGCATCATTTACAGTTGAGGAAGTATCTCAACAGCTAGTTGATGCAGGGTTGTCTCATTTAGAGGTTTTTCAAATTGATGAGCTTTATTTTGAGATTATTGGGTGTATTTAATCTTTTCCCTGAACAATTGAACAACCAAAAACAATAATGAAATCAACTCCTCAAGACAAAACTAATTTAGATCAAATTTTAGAAGAAGAAGTGACTATACCTTTGAGTACGGAGGTTGCTAAAAGAAGAAATTTTGCGATTATTTCTCACCCTGATGCAGGGAAAACCACTTTGACAGAAAAACTTTTACTTTATGGCGGAGCTATTCAACAAGCAGGAGCAGTAAAAGCTAGAGGAGAGCAGAGAAAAGTCACTTCTGATTGGATGGAGCTTGAAAAACAAAGAGGAATATCAATTACATCAACTGTTTTACAATTTGCGTACAAGGATAAGACTATTAATTTATTAGATACCCCTGGTCACCAAGATTTTTCGGAAGATACGTATAGGACACTTGCCGCTGCTGATAATGCTGTGATGCTTGAGGATGCAGCGAAAGGACTTGAACCTCAAACAAGAAAGCTTTTTGAGGTTTGCAGAATGCGTCAAATTCCAATTTTTACCTTTATCAATAAGATGGATAGGCCAGGTCAAGAACCGCTGGAATTATTAGATGAGATTGAGTCTGAATTAGGATTATCAACCTTTGCAGTCAATTGGCCAATAGGAAGTGGTGAGCTTTTTAGAGGTGTTGTTGAGCGTGCAACAAACGAGGTTGTTTTATTCTCTCGAGCGGAAAGAGGAAAGCAATCTAGTGAAATAAGGTTGAAAGTTAATGATCCTGAACTTAAAAATTTAGTAGAAGAAGAACTATTGACAAAAGCACTTGAAGAGATTGAGATACTTGATGAGGCTGGTTGTGACCTAGATAAAGAATTAATATCATCTGGTGAATTAACTCCTGTATTTTTTGGATCTGCAATGACCAACTTCGGAGTTAGGCCGTTTTTAGATAATTTTCTTGAGCTATCTCAGGGACCCGTTGCTCGAAATAGCTTTGATGGACCAATCTCTCCTACAAGAGAATCATTTAGTGGATTTGTATTTAAATTACAAGCCAATATGGATCCAAAACATAGAGATAGAGTTGCCTTCGTGCGGGTATGTAGTGGGAGGTTTAAAAAAGATATGACAGTTCAACACGCTAGGACGGGGAAACAAATCAGACTTTCAAGGCCCCAAAAGATTTTTGGACAAGATAGAGCCGTTGTTGATGACGCTTACCCTGGGGATGTTATTGGTTTGAATAATCCAGGGATGTTTTCTATTGGAGATACATTATTTATTGGATCTAGAGTTGAATTTGAGGGAATTCCTTGTTTTAGCCCCGAGATATTTAGCTGGTTACGAAATCCAAATCCTTCAGCTTTTAAGAACTTTAGAAAAGGTGTTAATGAATTGAGAGAGGAGGGAGCAGTCCAAATTCTTTACGATAAAGATCAAAGCAAAAGAGATCCAATTTTGGCCGCAGTTGGTCAGCTTCAGCTTGAGGTAGTACAACATCGACTTGCTAGTGAATATGGCGTGGAAACTAGGCTTGAACCAATGGGTTTCCAAGTTGCTAGATGGGTAAAAGGAGGATGGCCTGTTTTAGAGGAGGTTGGTAGAATTTTTAATTGCAAAACTGTTCAGGATGCTTGGCTTAGACCAGTACTGCTTTTTAAAAATGAATGGAATTTAAATCAGTTAAAGGAAGATCATCCTGAAATGGAATTAAATTCAGTTGCTCCGGTTGTCAGTGGTGTTGATCCTGTTTCCCTTTAAAATAGATTAATATTTAACTAACAAAGAGAGTTCATAAATCTTTTTGAAAATCTATGGATCCTGGTACTAATTCACAATCAAATTCAAATTCACAAGATCCATATTTGATACTTGGAATAAATGAGGGTGCAAGTTTTGATGCTATTCAAGAAGCAAGGGACAAAAAATTAATAGAGGCAGGACAAGACCAAATCACTAAAGCAAAAATAGAAGCTGCTTATGATTCGTTGCTTATGGTAAGTCTTAAGTCAAGACAACTTGGTAATGCAAGTAACGAGGCAATAACTGCATCAAAGAAAGAAAATGAAGCAAAGAAAGTTGGTGACATAGGACCTGGTTCTCTTCTCACTAGATTGAAAAATTTAAATCTTCCAAAATATGAGGCATCAAAATCTAATTTTATACCAAGTTTAGAGTTGCCCTCTGGACAAGAATTAAATATAAGAATTTCTCTTGGAATATTGGCTTTTTTACTTGTTTTAATTGTGCCTTCTGAAAGTGTTGAATTAATACTTTCATTCTCAACAATAGGCTTATTTATTAGTCAGTCTCGTAGAGGTAGGCCTTTCTTTTCCTCTATCCTCTGGTGCATTCTTCTTCTGAGTGTTGGACTTCTATCTGGTGCATTACTTTTGGGAGGTGCTCAATCATTTGTTGATAACGCTGGATCATTGTCCTCAGATAAATTTGAAGCGATACCCGCAGTATTTTTACTTTGGTTAGGAGTGATTTTCCTTGATTAATCCTTTAATCGATTAAAGATAACAATTCATCTTCGTTAATAAGATAAATATTTTTGCAGAATTGACATGTAAGTTCTGCTTTCCCATCCTCCTTTATCATTTCTTGAAGCTCTTTTTCCCCCAATATCTTCAATGCTGATAAGCTTCTTTCTCTTGAGCATCTACATTTAAAACGAACTTCTTGAGATGTACTAATAATATCTGAATGTGATTGATCAAGATCAGGAAATATTTCCTCAATTAGAGAAATAAGGTTAGTCCCTTTTTTGGTTAATAAGTCACTAAAAGAGTTAATTTCTTTACATCGATCCTCAAGTAGGGCTATTAATGAATAGTCTCGTTCTGCTTTAGGTAGTATTTGTGCTAGAAGTCCTCCGCTGCAAACTATTCCATCCTGATTAATTCTTTCACCAACAAATACAGCTGATGGAGTTTGTTCAGAATGTAATAAATAGGAAGCTATGTCTTCACCTATACCCCCATTAATTAATTCAACTGTACTGTTGTGTGGCTCCCCTTTCCCTTCGTCTCTAATAACGTGAAGATAGCCAATACCTGTAGCTTTTTTAAAATCAAATGTATAGTGATTGCTTTTATTTTTAATTAGGTCCAATTCAAGACTTGGATCGCCGACGTAACCTCTCACACTTCCATCTCTACCCGCATCAATAGTTAATCCTTTTAATGGTCCATTTGAGCTTACCCTCAAAGTCACCCTTCCATAATTTACCTTCATTGAGCTTGCAAGTAAGAGGCTTGCACTCATGGCCCTGCCTACAAGTGCAGAAGTTAAATATGAAAGAGAATGTCTTTTTTTTGCTTCTTTTGTTGATTCAGTCGTTGATACGGCGACTAGCCTGATCCCTCCTTTCGCAGCAGTAGCCCTAACTAGTAAATCTGTCATTGATTAGTTGAAATGTTTACTCAGGGATAAGTTGACCTTTGTGCAACTCATAATTGTCGGTATTCAAATTTTTAAAAAGTTCGGGTTCATGAGTAACTATTAAAATAGTTTGCTTGTCTTTAAGCTTTGAAAGTAATTCTATAATTCCGTTTCTCACCGACCAATCTAAACCTGCTGTTGGCTCGTCCAATAAAAGTACTTTTGGACTCCTTAATAGTTGAACAGCAATAGCTAGTCGTCGTTGCTGTCCTCCACTAAGAGATTCTGGCGGCTTCTTTAAATCCAAGTTGATTAACCCCACTTTTCTGAGAGTTGAAATTTGTTCTTCAGTCGTTAATCTCTTATGACCAAGACGTAATTCTTGAGCTACGGATAATCCAAGAAAATATCTTTCTGGGAATTGAAAAACTAATCCACATAAACCCCTGCGCTGACGTGCATTTAGAGTTTTGTTGAACCATGTGATCTCTCCTTTTTGAAATCCCGATAGACCGCTAATTATTTCTACTAAAGTAGTTTTTCCACTTCCACTGGGTCCTCTAACTATTGTGATTTTTCCAGTATTTGATTTTAAAGACAAATCTCTAAGGATTGGGTTCTTTGCTGTTGAGGGATGGTAATAAATATTTTTTAAACTAAGCATTCTTTTTTATTGAGACTTTGATCAATTAAATAAAGAGTTTTCAATTTTCTTTAATCAATTTACATTAGATTATGTTTGATATCTTTTAGTTTTTCTTTTTTAAGATCTATTGTTTATGGAAGTTCGATTTCGTGAAGTTGATCCTTTCAATTGTTGGATATGGCTTAGATATTCAGATGTCCCAAGCAAGGGAGAAAAAGAATATGTCGATGGTATTTTTGATTCTTGGTATGTACTAGGCAGACTAGGGGGATTTAATTCTGAAAATTTGCAAACGCACGAAATGGGTTCAGATGTCAGTTGGATGAGCTATGAAAATGACGATACCTCCTCTAGTCTTCCCTCTTTAATGCATAATCTTGGAGAATTTGAATTTAAAGAGTGTTGGGCGAGATGTTGGGTCGATTTAGGTACTTCTGACCTCATCGCAATTGATATTTTGATAAATGTACTAAAACAAATGGATGTTGATGTTGTGAAAATAGAGGAACTAATTATCGGAGGAGTAAATCAAGATTGGCCAGTAGAAGAACATCCTGATGCAATTTTTTCTTCAACAGATTAATTTTCTATGGCTGAGAAAAGAAGATTATTTATAAATCCAAATCGATTAAGTGATGAAATCGATTCAAATGGAGAGTTGATATTGACCTCTAATGAATCACATTATTTATCTAGGGTTATGAGGATGAGATCTGAAGATCTTTTAGAGGTTATTGATGGAAAAGGTCATCTTTGGAATGCAAAAGTTGTTGGGAGAAAAACTATAAAACTTACCAATGGTTTAGATAAACCTCTTCAAGTCGTTTCAAGAGAGAGACCATTAATAGGCATTGCTGTAGTTATTCCTAAACAGGGGTTTGAAAACTTTTTGCAAATGAGTTCTGAAATAGGAGTTGACATTATTCAACCATTGATTTCAAAACGATCAGTAGTTAAAGAATGCAATAACGAAAAATTGATTAGATATCAAAAAATTATTCATGAAGCCGTTGAGCAATCTGAGAGACTCTGGAGTCCAGAACTAATGCAGGCATCGACATTTCCCAATTGGATAAATGATTTGCCTTCCGAAGCTCAAATAGGATTTGCCACAACTCGTATTGAAGAATTGCAAGATTGTGTGAATTGGTTAAAAGAAACATCATACAAAGTCAATCAAGTTTGGTTAGTAGTTGGCCCTGAGGGCGGCTGGAATAAAGATGAAGAGGCATTAGCTTTTGACTCTGGCTTGTCTGGGGTGTCTATGGGAGAAAATATTTTGAGAACATCAACAGCTGCCGTAAGTGCATGCCAGCTAATGATTTCATGGAGAAGAGTTAAATCATCCCTTTAAGATTGAATATTTTTAATCATAAAACCGTCTATTGTCTAGAAATAGGCATGCTGATTAGGAACGATGGCTAACTTCTCTTTTTTTAACGGTATTTGGATTAATGCTTTTTTGATTAATTTCTTGTTGATATTGTTGGGACATAGGCTTCCATTTTTAACTAAGAAAGGTTGGATTCATGCTGGAATACTTGGAACACTTTTATTAGGATCTATTGGTTGGAATGGTTGGATATCAGTCTGTGTATATCTCTTGTTGGGAACTTTAGTTACAAAAATTGGATACAAAAATAAGGCTTCCCGAGGGATTGCTGAAGCCAGAGGTGGTCAACGGGGACCTGAAAATGTATGGGGGTCTGCAGCAACAGGTTGCTCACTCGCTTTATTAAGTTGTCTTTGGCCGAATTTTTTAAATTTATTTATGGTAGGTTTTGCCTCTAGTTTCAGTGCAAAACTTTCCGATACTTTTTCAAGTGAAATTGGCAAAAGATTTGGTAAAAGAACTTTTCTAATTACGACTTTAAAGCCAGTATCACCAGGAACAGAGGGGGCAATAAGTATCGAAGGTTCAATAGCTGGTTTGTTAGGAAGTTTTATCATGACTGTTTTTATGCTTAATCTATCGATTATTTCTGGACTATCTGTTACTTTTATAGTCTTCTTCTCTGGTTATTTAGCAACATTTTTGGAAAGTTATATTGGAGCAGTAGTTCAAAATAAGATTGATTGGATGACTAATGAATTAGTTAATTCTATCCAGACATCTATAGCCGCTATAATTTCTATCTTTTTATATTTGAAGTTTGTTTGAAATGTTTATTTTAAATCAGCCCAATTCTTCAGTGCTGGCCATTCACTAATTTGGTCATAAATCCATTTATGACCCTTAGTATTTAGATGTATTCCATCTGATGAGAGTAATTCTTTAAATGATAATAGCTTGATCATTTTCTCATGGATAGATAAAAACGGAACATTTAATTCTAAACAAGTTTCTTCAATTTTATTTTCATATTTAGAACAAGCTTTATTTGAATACCAAAGACATTTTGCAAAAGGCATTGAGTCTTCATTAACAGGTGTTAATCCAAGAACCATTATATCTACTTGATGCTTAATTTCGTTTACTAATTGTTTTAAGCCAAATTTAAAAGCATCTTCGGAGAGTTGGGGCCTGCCATCTTTTCTTCCAATTCTAGCTGTATCATTTAATCCAATTGATAGCAAAATACCTTCAGGAACTTTTCTCCTTAACTCTCCCCTTGATGCCCACTCATTCTTATATCTTATAGCAACTTTCTCCAATCCATCTCCTCTTATTCCAAGAGAATAAATGATAGGTGCACCATCTAAATTTAACCAGTTTTGTCTTAATCTTTCAGACCATCCTCCTCCCTCTAGATCTCCCCATCCGTAAACCCCACTATCTCCAATTATGATTAATTTTTTCTGATATTTATTCATAAGTCGATATGTTTAATAAAATAACTAATTAATGAGATTGTTGGTTGAATTCTTTAACCAATAATTTTGAGAAGTGTTAAATAAAAATTCTCCTGACATTGTTAATAAAGAGAAAGTAGCAATTATTATCATGACTTGTGCCCAATCGAATGAGCTTAGTGATTCCTGTAATTGCCAACCTAATCCTACTCCTCCGACTGCACCTATTATTGCTGTTTCCTTTAGAATTACGTCACTTCTATATGCTCCATAAGCTAAGTAACTATTACTTTGGGGGGCTAATATTCCATAAAGTGTAGCTGATTTCTTGCTTGAACCATTGCTTTTAATTGCTCGATAAATATTTTTTTCTTGATTTAGTATATTATCTGTAAGTAATCTTCCCATGACACCCATATGTGTAATTCCTAGTGATAATGCGGCTACAGATATATTAGGATTAGTAAAAAGAAGAATAAGTATAGTGGTCAAGGGAGGAGGTATCAATCTAAAGAAGACCCAAATAAGATTTTGAACTTTTTGAGGGAATTTACCTGGGAATAATACTAGTAAAAGTGGAGGTGTCCCTATTGCAATCCCAGAAGCGAATAAAGTTATTAAAATTGTTGTAATGATTAGTTTAAAAAGAGGTAAGGTATTAAATCCATTTCTTATCTCTACGAATGAAGGTAAATTCAAATAGGAAAAGTTTAATGGAGTAAATATCTCAAAATTTAGCTTATAAAGCCAACTAATACCTAACGATAGAGATAGTGAAAATATTGAGATTGAAATTAAGAAAGAATTTTTGAAACTAATATTTTCAGATAAATAACTTCTTAAATATCTTATAAGTTTCTCTAATAAAATCATAATTAACCAAAGCATCCACAAACAAGTCCACATTTCATTGAACTCAAAGGATTTTAAAGTTAAATATAGTTCTGTTCCTATACCTCCTAATCCAAATATTCCAAGTAATGTTACACCTTTAATTGCACATTCAAATCTGTAACTTCCATATGTAGATAAGATAGGTATTAACTTTGGTAGTAGAATAGTTATAAATGAGCTTATAAAATTAGATCCAGTTTTCTTAATTGCGATTAGAGGTTGCATGTCAAAACTATCTAGTTGCTCTGAAATCACCCTTGCTGTTAAGGCTGAATAGGGAATTACTATTGATATAATTGCCACCCAAGTATTCAAACCTAAAATTTGTATAAATAGCATGCCCCAGACTACTTCATGTATTGATCTTGGAATTGATAATGAATATTTTATGAATTTACCTAAATAAGAAAATTTAGGAATACTTTTCCAAAATAAATTTGTAGATAGTACACCTAAAAGAATTCCAATAAGCATACTTATAACCCAGCTAGTTAAAGCAGTAGCAATTGTTATTTGAAGTCCTTCCCATGCGCTTTTAACTACTTCTTGATTGAACGATGGTTTTATTGCTGAGCTTATGAATAGAAATATGATATTTAGACCCCCAATATGAAATCCTTTGATGATTTCTATGAGAATGGGAATATAGGCTATTGATGGGATTAATGTTAATAAAGTTGATACTGGTTTTATTAATTTCATTGAGAATTAAAATAGCCAATCAAACTCTGATTGATTGATATTATGAATTTCTCTATCTATTACAATCTCTCCATCTTTTAACCCAATAACTCTATTAAAATTATTTATTAAATTAATTTGGTGAAGACTTATAAGTATGGTCTCAGGGATTTTAATTCTAAGATAATTTTTTTGATTAATAAATAAATTTAATATATTTTTTGATAATAGAGGGTCTAAATTTGAGAAAGGTTCGTCTCCAAGAAGAATCTCTGGTTCTTGTCTTAAAAGACGTGCAATTGCTATTCTTTTTTTTTGCCCACCAGAAAGTTTATTTATATAGGAATAAATAGTTTTTTTTGGCAGATAGACAGCTGCTAGACATTCTTGGCATAAACCTTTATCTAAGACTCCGAGGAGATTTTTTAAAGCCCATATGAAATTGTGTTTACCTAGTGCACCGCAGTTTATATTCTGAGCGACATTTAGCTCTTCTATCAAAGATAAATCCTGCCATATAGTTCCTATTTTTGACGACTCAATATTTGAAATATTGTTAATGTGAGAACCTTTCCATATTACTTCTCCTTCGTTTGGGATTAGTGATCCATTCGCGATCGAGATTAATGTACTTTTGCCAGAGCCACTCTTTCCAATAAGCGCTATCTTCTCACCTTGATTTATAGTTAAATTAATACCTTTTACTCTAGTATTTTCTTTATTTCTATAGCTTATATTTTTTAATTCTAGTAACTTAGTCACTTAATCTTTCCAATTTTTCTACCTACCTTTTCTATTTTATTATAATTCTCATTTTTTGAGATTTTAAAATTCTTTGCGCTAAATAATTCGAGAATTTGTTTTTGTTTTTTTGAATTTTCATTGAAACGTAAAAATACATTTGTAAGCTGTTGCGTAAAGCCTTTTTTGAACTTTTTATCTAGGTTTCCTTGAGCAAGCCAATGATAATTATGATAAGAAGGAGTCTTCCAAATCACAAAGACTTTTGCGGGGTCCACGCGTCCTCTATCAAGATTTCTCTTCCATACTTCTTCGCTAAGAGCACCTGCCTCATATGAACCACTTTGCACGAGCATTAATGTTGCATCGTGGCTACCACTAAAGCCAGGGCTTGCACCTTTGAAATCTTTAAGTTGAACTCCTGCTTTGTTTAAAAAATATTGTGGCATCAATCTTCCTGATGTTGAACTTTCAGAGCCAAAAGTAAAACGCTTGCCTTTTAGTGTTTTTAAGTCATTTATGTTATTTACTTTTTTGATTGAACTTTTTCTGTTTGCAATAAAAACACTTTGGAATTTTTCATCAATATCTCTTTGTGCTATCACCTTGGATCCTTTGCTTTGAAGTCTTGCTTGTACACCCGTTAAAGCACCAAACCATACTAAATCCAAATTCCCGGTCCTAAAAGCTGTTACAGCTGCAGCATAATTAGTAACTGGTATATAACGGACTTGAACATTGAGCTGCTCGCTTAATTCAGAGGATAATACTTGATATAAACGATTCAGGTGCTCTGGGTTTTGATCTGGTATTGCCCCAATGCGAAGTATTTCCTCTGCTTTTAATGAACCAATACTAGATAGATTAATTATTGATAAAAGACTTATAGCTACTTTAGTGAACTTTATTGTTCTTGGTCCTTGATTCATCTTTTTTAGTTATTTAAAAATCGTTTAATAGTTTTTCTAACCTATCAACTCCATCGTTGATCATTTTATTTGAAGATGCATATGAGATTCTTATGCATTTGTCATCTCCGAAAGCAATCCCTGGAACTATCGCTAGGCCAACCTTCTCTAGCGCCAATTTACAGAAACTTATTGAATCTATTCCCTCTAGATTAATTTCTGGGAAAACATAGAAGGCTCCAGTCGGAGGGACAAAAGAAATATTGTTTATTTTTTTTAGTCTTTCTGTTACCAATAACCTCCTTTTGTTATAAATTTTTGCCATTTCATGAACGCAATCTTTTGAGCCCTGAAGTGCGGCAATGGCTCCTTTTTGAGCAAAACTACAAACATTGCTTGTACTTTGACTTTGTAAAGCAATGGCTTTCTTTATTACCTCTGTATTTCCTGTTAGGTATCCAATCCTCCAGCCAGTCATTGCCCAAGCCTTGGCAAAACCGTTGACTGTGAAAATTCTATTTTTTAAATCTGGTGCTATTTTTGCGAAACTGTGATGAACTTGATTTGGAGAAATAAGAAATTCATAAATTTCATCACTCATTAAAAAAATTCTTGGATGTCTTCTTAAAAACTCAGAAATAATATTCATTTCTTGCTCGGTTAAAACGCAGCCTGTTGGATTACATGGAGAGTTAATAATTAATAACCTTGTTTTTTCAGTTACGTTTTCTTCTAGAGAATTGATATCTATTTTGAAATTATCTTTAGTTGAAGATTTAATTTTAATTGGCTTGGCACCAGCTAAAAGGGTTATCTCTGGATAACTAAGCCAATATGGTGCAGGTATAAGTACTTCATCTCCAGGATTAAGTACTACTTGAAATAAATTGTATATTGCTTGCTTCCCTCCATTTGTTACCAAAACATTGTCTGTTTTTGTGGGAACTTTATTAATATCTGATTGTTTTTGGGCAATTGCTTCTCTTAATTCTGGATCTCCAGCAGCAGGTCCATAACGAGTTTTTCCATCTTTTAATGCTTTTAAAGTGGCATCGATAATAAATTCTGGGGTATCGAAATCAGGTTCTCCAGCGCTTAAACTGCAAATGTTTTCTCCTTCAGCTTTTAAAGCCTTAGCTTTTGCGCTGATCTCAAGAGTTAGAGAAGGTTTTATTGAGAGAGCTCTTTTAGATATCTGTGATTTTTCAGTCATCTTCGAAGCATAACTTCAAAATGTATTTCTTAGATTCACTTTTAAAGTGAATTGATGTAATTACAAATTTACTACTTAATCAGATACTTGCATGCCTTTGATGAACATAAACTTTGTAATCGCTTCTAAAAACCCAAAAGAATTGTCTGGATTTTATGCCAAGATCAACTCTGACAAGGTGAATGAAGGTTTCAATGAAACTCATTATTTTATTTCATTAAGTAATCGATCCAAAATACATTTTTATCTACCTAATGAAAATCACGAATGGCAAAGGAAAGGAAACACAACTTCACTGTGTTTTCAACGCGAACCTTGTGAAGATCCTTCAAAAATCATAGAAAGCTGGACATCAGAGATCTTGAAAATTGGAGGTAGTGCTAAGGGAATCGCAAAATTGGCAAACTTTGGTTCTGAGCAATGGATGCTTGATCCAGAAAAAAATCAATTCTTAATTTGGGTGCCATATCGTTCAAGTAGATCAGATATGGAGGCTTTAATTTGAGTAATAACATCCCCCCTGATAAGGATATTTCTGATGTTCTTAATTTAGGCAATCCCATAAACAAAATCGTTGTATCAAGAGGAACCCCCTTAGCTAAGTTGATGATTGTGGGAGAGGCTCCGGGCGCAAAGGAGGAGGAGTTAGGAGAGCCTTTTGTCGGAAGATCTGGAAAGTTACTAGATCAATTGCTTCAAAATGCGGGGATTGATATCAGCCAAGATGTTTATTTTTGCAACGTGGTCAAATGTAGACCGCCAAAAAATAGACGCCCAACAAAGCTTGAAATTCAAGAAAACCTTCCCTGGTTGTATCAACAAATCAACCTTATAAATCCAGAAATCATAGCTCTTGTTGGGTCTACAGCATTAGAAGCAATTTTAAAAAATAAGTCCCCAATAAGCATTCTCAGGGGTAAATGGATTAATTGGGATGGAAGACTTGTTATGCCAATTTTTCATCCAGCTTATTTACTCAGAAATCAATCAAAAGAGGATGGTTCTCCAATGTGGTTAACTAAATCGGATTTTTCTAAAATCAAAGAAAAAATTAATACTTTAAAATAGCCCTCAGATATGTCATTCTTGTTTATTAAAGAGGCTCAATTGTTAACTCATGATTGCGACCCTGGAAAAAGATAAGAAAGAAAATAATGTTTCACAGCGTTATAGCACCAGAATTATTCGTAGAGATACTAGACCTGTAATGGTTGGAGATATTGGCATCGGAGGGGATAATCCAGTTCGTGTTCAGTCAATGATTAATGAAGATACGATGGATATTGAGGGTTCTACTGCTGCTATAAGAAGATTGCATGAAATAGGATGTGAGATTGTCAGATTAACGGTCCCCACTCTTGCAAGCGCAAAAGCTGTTGGAGAAATCAAGAAACTCCTAGCTAGTACTTATCAACCAGTTCCATTGGTGGCGGATGTTCACCACAATGGAATGAAAATAGCTTTAGAGGTTGCAAAGCATGTTGATAAAGTTCGTATTAATCCAGGATTATTTGTCTTTGAAAGACCTGATCCAAATAGAACTGAATTTACAGATAATGAAATAAAAGCAATTAAAAAGAAGATTATTCAAAAATTTGAACCAATTGTTAATACTTTAAAAGAGCAAAATAAGGCACTTAGAATAGGAGTTAATCATGGATCATTAGCAGAGAGAATGTTATTTGCGTATGGAGATACACCTTATGGGATGGTTGAATCAGCAATGGAATTCATAAGAATTTGTGATTCATTAGATTTTCACAATATTGTAGTTTCAATGAAGGCTTCGCGACCTCCAGTCATGCTCGCTGCTTATAGAATGATGGCTGACACTATGGATAAAGAAGGATTTAATTATCCTTTGCATTTGGGTGTAACTGAAGCTGGTGATGGAGATTATGGAAGAATAAAAAGTACAGCTGGAATAGGAACTTTATTATCGGAGGGGATTGGCGACACAATAAGAGTTTCCCTTACTGAGGCACCTGAGAAGGAAATACCGGTTGCTTATTCAATTTTGCAAGCAGTTGGACTTAGAAAAACCATGGTTGAATATATTAGTTGTCCCAGCTGCGGGAGAACATTGTTTAACTTAGAAGAAGTTGTGGCGAAAGTAAGAGCAGCTACTGTTCATTTGACAGGACTAGATATAGCAGTTATGGGTTGTATAGTTAATGGACCTGGAGAGATGGCAGATGCTGATTATGGTTATGTAGGTAAGGGGGTTGGAACCATTGCCCTTTATAGAAATAGAGATGAAATCAAGAGGGTGCCTGAGGATGAAGGTGTTCAGGCCTTGGTTGATTTAATTAAAGAAGATGGTAAATGGGTAGACCCATAAAAATAGAAAATATATTTTAATTGTTTTATTATTAGAAAAATTATTTAATAATTATGTTGAATAGATTTTTAAAAATATTTTTATTAATAGCTATTTTCCCTTCGCCATCTTTTCCCTTCCAGGCTAATTCTTCTACTTTGATTACTGATAATCCAAAGGAGATTATTGATCAGGTATGGCAAATTATATATCGCGACTTTTTGGACTATTCAGGAAAATATAATCCAGAAGATTGGATTAAATTAAGAAAGGAAATACTAACAACTAAATATTTTGATAATGAAGATGCATATATTGCCATAAAAGACATGTTGAAGGGATTAGATGATCCTTATACAAGATTTTTAGATCCTAAAGAATTCAATGAAATGAAAATAGATACAACGGGTGAGTTGATGGGAGTAGGTATTCAAATTTCTCTAGATGAAGTTACTAATCAAATTGTTGTTGTCTCGCCAATAGAAGGTACTCCTGCTTTTCAAGCAGGAATTAAACCAAAGGATATAATTGTATCTATTGACGGTAATCCTATCGAAGGTATTGGTATAGATGGTACCGTTAAACTTATTCGAGGTAAAAAAGGAACGAAAGTTGAACTAGGTATTATTAGAGACGAAGAGTTAGTAAATGTCTCATTAATAAGAGATAAAATTGAAATTAATGTGGTTGATAGTCGAATTAACAATACAGTTATAGGTGCAAAAATTGGTTATCTAAGGTTGAAACAATTTAATGCAAAATCTCCAAAAGAAATGAGTTTATCGATTGATAAGTTAGAAAAACAACAACCTTTTGGTTATGTATTAGATCTTAGAAGTAACCCTGGTGGTTTACTTGAGGCAAGCATTGAAATAGCTAGGCAATGGATAAACACAGGAATTATTGTTAGTACTAAAACAAAAGATGGGATTACTGATATTAGAAAAGCACAACGTAGAGCTTTAACTAAAAGACCAGTGGTAGTTTTAATCGATGAAGGATCTGCGAGTGCTAGCGAGATTCTTTCTGGAGCAATTCAAGATAACAAAAGAGGAGTATTGGTTGGAAAGAAGACTTTTGGTAAGGGACTAGTGCAGTCTGTGAGATCTCTATCTGATGGCTCTGGACTAACAGTTACAGTCGCTAAATATTTAACTCCAAGTGGTAAAGATATTAATAAAAATGGAATTGAACCTGATATTAGAGTAGATCTTTTGTTGAATGATAAAAATAAATTAACAAATTCAGATCTAGGAACTTTAAAAGATAGTCAATATGTTGCTGCTGAGGATATATTGCTTAAAAACTATAAGTTTGAAGGTGATAAAAATTCTTATAATCCCTTAAAATCTAATTTAGGATTCGCCCTGAAAAAATAACTAAAACTTATCAATTCTTTTATATCCATACCAATCTGGAATCAGCTTTTCACTTCTTTTTTCTGGATCTGGGATTAAATTTATTTCCCAATTCTTTATTTTTATAGGATGTAAATCGTCAATTTTTTCTAAATAATGTATACCTGAGTAATCATCATTATGTTTTAAATCTAAATTTGATACCCAAATTTTTTTGGCTTTTCTCTTTGCCTCAATAGCCTTTTTTGCGACAATTAAATTGAATTCATGTTCTTCATACATCTTTTTTGGATTGTATCCGCCTAAATTAACAAACCAAAGTGAAAAATCTTCTATTCGTTGACGAATTAAACTATCTTTATTGGATTTAGATATGACTATTTCATATCCATCAACATATTTAACACACTTATAACTATCAATGTGAAGTCCACTTCTCTTCCCCACCCATTGTTTTCTAAGCTCAGGAAATGTATCCTCTATTGTTTCACCTAGAACCCATCTTACATCGTGTATTTCTATATTGCTTTTTGAGCATCTTCCCCCTAATACAACAATAAAAAGGGATAAATTCATAAGTTAATTTAATTACTCATATCCAGCATCTTTTTCAGTGGCTTGAAGGCCATTGATCTTATTTGTTCGTCCATGTGTAATTCTGGTTTCATTTCTTTTAGACAATTTAATACTTTTTCTAATGTATTCATTCTCATGTATGGACATTCATTGCAACTACACCCATCTAGTCCAGGTACTTCTATATAGGTCTTTAAAGGGTCTGTTAATCTCATTTGATGAATTATTCCTGGCTCAGTGAGAACGATAAATTTATCATTCTCGCTATCTTTAGAGTAATTCAATAATTTGCTTGTTGAACCTATGAAATCTGCCAAATCTAATAGGTTCTCTTGACATTCTGGGTGGGCAAGTACTTCTGCTGTTGGGTTCTTTATTTTTAACTTTAAAAGAGATTCTTCGTTAAAAGTTTCATGAACAAGACATCTTCCAGGCCATAAGGTTAACTTTCGGCCACTTTGACGTTCAACCCATCTACCAAGATTCCTGTCTGGGGAAAATAAAATTGGTAAATCTATGGGTAATTGTTTTACAAGATCAACAGCGTTACTGCTTGTACAAATTAAATCGCTTTTTGCTTTTACAGCGGCGCTGCAATTTATGTAACTAATTGCAAAATGATTTGGATGTTTATCTAAGAATTTCTGGAAGTCATCTGGCTGGCAGTCGTCTGCAAGTGTGCACCCAGCATCAAAGTCAGGAAGAAGAACAGTTTTATTTGGACATAAGATTTTTGCTGTTTCAGCCATGAAATGAACGCCACAAAAAACAATTACATCAGCATTTGTCTCAGAGGCTTTTCTGGATAACTCAAGAGAATCTCCGATGAAATCAGCTATGTCTTGTATCTCAGGCTCTTGATAGTAATGAGCAAGAATTATTGCATTTCTTTTTTTACGCAAAGAATTGATCTCATCAATGAGATTATTGCTTTTATTTGAGACTGATGTATCAGTCTTGTAATAGGAAACAGTGGTAATTAGTTTCCAAATGAACGTGTTGGGGCAGTATAGAGGTTAATTTCCTAAATAATCTGTCAGATATCCGAATTGCTATCGCCGGGGATTTGCATGGGTCATGGAGTCAGGATGATCTGGATTTGCTTTTGGCGTTAAATCCTGATGGGGTTTTATTTGTTGGCGACTTGTCAGATGGTGATTTAAGAATTGTTCGGGCAATAAGTAAAATTTCTATTCCCACATCAGTAATACTTGGAAATCACGATAGAGGGAAAGACGGGTCTGGCGAAATTTTAAAAGCACAACTGGATTTGTTAGGTGATAAGAATTGTGCCTGGAAATTGTCTAAATGGAAATTAAATGAGTTGTCAGTAGTTGGAGCCAGACCTTGCAGTGGTGGTGGTGGTTTTTTCTTAACACAAGAAGTTAAGTCTGTGTTCGGGGAGGTAAGCCTTGATCAATCTGTCTTTAGGATCGTTACTGCTGCCAAGTCTGCACCATTAGATTTCCCTTTATTAATACTTGCTCATTCAGGACCAGTTGGGCTTGGCTCAGAGTCATCAAGCCTTTGTGGCAGGGATTGGAAATTGCCATCAATGGATTGGGGCGATAAAGATCTTGGTATCGCAATAGATCAAATTCGTAAATTTAGGGTCCCAGAATTAGTCGTGTTCGGTCACACGCATCATCAATTAAGAATTGGTGGAAATCGTACAAGAAAAACTTTTACTCAAGATCTATGGGGTACATCATATTTAAATGCAGCTTGTGTTCCCAGAAGAGGTATTGATTCTGCAGGAGAAAATTTATGTCATTTCTCTTGGGTTGAGTTTTCGAACGGCAAGCTGATGCATGCATCCCATAGATGGTTCAGGAATGATGGGTCATTAGCTTATAAAGAGATTTTATTGAATCAAAAAAATTAGTATTGATTTAATTTAAATTGTGGCTAAAACATTTTCATTTAATTTGCTCATTTAAATCAGGATCCTTAAATTTTTTTTCTGCAATCAAATAAGCACCAACAGCAGAACCTATAAATCCCAGAATATTTCTCATTAAAGGCAAAACATCATTAGTTCTTGTTACTACAGGAGCAATGCCAAAAATGCCAAATAGCATTATCCAAAGAGGTGAGAGGAGCAATAGCCAGCCTAATGAAAATGATTCATCACCTTTCCTTGGAGAAGCAGCGAAACCTGCAATGATTCCACCCAAGAGAGAGGTTAACAATGTCCATTGCCATTGTTCCTGAGGTAAGCCAGGTACCACTTCGCAACCACCACGATCTAAACAGGTTTCTACAGCTTTGATTGAAGCTAATATTGCACCATCCTCACCGTTATCTCTTACATAAAATTGGTTTCCAAATCTTGTTTGTAATTCTACCCAAAAAATTCTGGGCATTAAGGCAAAATATGCATCGCCAACATTAAAACTAAGCAAATTCCCGCCTCTTGGATCGGCAATTATGAGTAAGCTTGTCTCATCAAGATTCCAATAGTCTTTGACAGCCAAACCAGGAGTTTGTTCATATTGCGACAAAACTCTTATTTTCCATCCAGTTTCTTGTTCATAAGTATTAAGTGAGGTTTCTAAATCTAATCTTTGTTTCTGACTGAGAGTCTTTGCAAGATCGATTATTGGTGTTTGTTCTTTTGGTAAGAGTTCAGGATTATCGTAAGCAAATGTGCCTTCTCCCATTGAAAACATTATCACTAGTCCCAGGCAGAAAATTATGACTTTCTTAAATGATTTTTTTAGCATGTGCTTGATTCTCTTTAAACATATTCTCCATCATGATTGACCCGACTGCGAGATGCCCAAAGTGGTTGATCGAACGGATTGTTGATTGTGGTGGCTCAATAAGTTTCCACAAGTATATGGATTTAGTTTTAAATGATCCTGAAAATGGATTTTATTCAACTGGGAGATTGAATATTGGAAGGGATGGAGATTTTTGCACCTCACCATCTTTGGGTAATGATTTTGCACGTTTATTAGCTATTCAAATTGTTGATTGGTTTTTAGATTTAGAAAAATCAGGAACCAAAGCCGAATTACTTTCACTTGTTGAGATTGGACCAGGAGAAGGAACTTTATCAAGAGATTTAATAGTCGCTATTGCTGAAATTTCACCTGCTTTAATCAGTAGAATTGAGCTTGTTTTAATTGAGTTAAATCTAGGTATGAAAAAACGACAAGAAAAAGTAGTTAATAACTTAGAGGGCATTAATGTTCGGTGGAGCAACATAGAAGATCTTATTTTAAGGCCAGTAACAGGTGTAGTTATTGCAAATGAGGTTTTAGATGCTCTACCAGTAGAGAGATTAGTCTTTACTGAAAATAATGTATTTAGACAAGGAGTTTCTTTGAGAAAATTAAATGATGAATATTTTTTGGAGTTTGTTGACCTCAGACCGACTTCAGAAATTATGAAATTTTTGCAGAATTCGAATGGTCTTTTAAATATTGAGTTCCCACCAAAGGGTATCTGTGACAGATGGATTACTGAATGGCATTGTGATTTGCCGAATTTGTTTGAAAGATTGTCTAAGATATTAATCAATGGCTCTTTATTAGTTGTCGATTATGCGATGGAATCTAGGCGATATTACAGCGCAATTAGAAAGGACGGTACTCTTATTTCTTACAGGAATCAAAAGGCAAATTCAGATATTTTGAAAGACCCTGGTTTAAGTGATTTAACAGCTCATTTATGTATTGAATCAACTATTAATTATGCCATGACAAACGGATGGAAGTTTATGGGTGAGACTAGGCAGGGACAGGCTCTATTGGCATTAGGACTTTCAAAATTTCTATTTTCTCTTCAAAATATGAGTAGTCAAGATTTATCGGCCGCTTTAAATCGAAGGGAGTCATTGTTGAGGCTCGTTGATCCAACGGGACTGGGGGAATTTAGGTGGTTAGCTTTCCAAAAGGAGAATAGTTATGATGTGGCTTTAAGTAATCGTTTTCTTGAAGAGCCAATTAACTAAGGTTTTGCAAGCATTCATGTATTTCTTGATTAGAGATATCATTAAATAAACTTACTTCACCAATTTTTAAGGGCATAACGAAACTCACTTTGCCGTTTTTGACTTTCTTATCTCCTTGAAGTGAACTTAGAACACTATCTAGTTCAAGCCCAGGCCACTTTGTTGGTAAACCTACTTTCTCTATTAATCTTTTTTGCCTGTTTGCGTCAATCTTTTCCCATAGTCCCCTTTGAAGAGCTAGTTGACCCACTGCAACCATTCCCATTGCTACAGCCTCACCATGAAGCCATTTCCCGTAACCACATAGATTTTCTATTACGTGGCCAAATGTATGTCCATAATTTAAGAATGCTCTAACTCCACTTTCCTTTTCATCTTTTACAACAATTTCTGCCTTGGATTTTGCAGAGCGCTTAATTATCTCTATTAGCAGCCTCTCATTTATTCTTGAAAGATCAGATATATTGTCTTCCTTCTCTAGAAGTTCGAATAGTTCTAGGTCTGATATGATTCCGTACTTTATTATTTCGGCCATACCTGCTTTGAATTCTCTGGCTGGGAGAGTAAATAATGTCTTGGGGTCTATCAACACTAATTTAGGTTGATGAAAAGCACCTATAAGATTTTTACCTTTTGAATGATTTATGCCTGTTTTACCGCCAATTGATGCATCAACCATGGCAAGTAAAGTTGTAGGGATTTGGACTACATGTATTCCACGCAACCAAGTAGCTGCTGCAAATCCAGTCATGTCTCCAATTACACCGCCTCCAAGCGCAATCATTAATGATCCTCTCTCTAACCTGGCTTCATAAGCCGCATCGTGGATTAAATCTATAGAAAGTTGATTTTTTTGCTCTTCGCCTGCTTTTAATATTAGAAGTCTTGGTTTGAATTTATTTTTAATTAGACTTTTAATTATGCAATCACTGTAATGATCTGAGACTTCCTTATTAGAAACGACTAATATTTTTAGCCCATCATTAAAACCAATTTTACGCAGCTCATCTCCTATGCATTCAAGACTATTTTCTCCTATCACTACCTCGTATGGGTTGCTAGTTAAAGAGACTTTTATATTGAGGTTGTCTTTATTCACAATTGTAAGGATGTAAGATTCTTTTTTGATGACTTATTTAGGCTAAACCACCAAAAGATGGAAGTAACTTTATAGTTGATGAACATAATTCATAAACCAATGATATATGTTCATATGCGTTAAGTATTTATTTCGGGATCACAATAATTACACAGTGGAATATTCTGTAGGTTGTGAATAAAGGATGTTTTTATTAAAATCAAAATTCGTACTTATTTGTTTTTCTTAGTACGAAATTTTTGATGTTTGTCTACAAGTGCACAAAGCTTTAAAAATGAGGTCTTGAACTAATGATTGGGGTTGTGGGTGGAGGACAGTTAGCAATGCTTCTTGTTGAGGCTGGAAAAAAAAGAGATGTTGATGTCGTTGTTCAGACAGCAGCTAAAACTGATCCTGCTGCCAAAAAGACAAATCAAGTAGTTCTTCTTAATCCTACTAATGCAGAGGGTACAAAACTTCTTGCGGAAAAGACTCGCTTGATTACTTTTGAAAATGAGTGGATTGATATACCAAGTTTACTTTCTCTTCAAAATAACGGAGTTTCTTTTGTCCCCAGGCTTCAATCAATAAAACCTTTAATTAATAAAATAACTCAAAGAGAGTTGTTAAACAGTCTTGATATTCCCTGCCCTGATTGGTTTTCTATCCCTTTAGAAAAATCATCGAAACTGGAAATCCCTTCCGATTGGGAATTCCCATTGATGGCAAAAGCTGCCAAAGGCGGATATGACGGGAAAGGAACTAAAATTATTAAAAATTTAAAACAACTTCAAGAATTTTTTCTGGTTCAAAACGACGAGCAATGGATGTTAGAAAAATGGGTCTCTTTCGATAAAGAATTATCAATTGTTTCAAGTAGGGATTCAAAAGGAATTGTTCGAAGTTTGCCAATCGTAGAGACATACCAATCTAAACAAGTATGTGACTGGGTCCTGGCTCCAGCAGATATAAATCATGACGTTGATCTTATGGTGAAAAATATCGTATCTTCCTTGTTGGCTGAGTTGGATTATGTTGGAGTTCTTGCTATTGAATTTTTCTATGGATCTGAAGGATTACTTGTAAATGAAATAGCTCCGAGGACTCATAACTCAGGTCATTTTTCGATAGATGCTTGTTCTAGCAGCCAGTTTGATCAGCAAATATGTGTCACTTCTGGTATTGATGTGCCTACGCCTGAAATGCTTGTTAATGGCGCCTTAATGGCAAACTTGCTTGGTTTGCAAGCTGACTATCCAATAACACTCGCTCAGAGGTTAGATAATTTAAGGGCCATTCCTGGTGTGCATCTTCATTGGTATGAAAAAGAAGAAGAAAAAAAAGGAAGGAAGCTTGGACACGTTACTTATCTCTTGAATCATAAAGATGCCTTGTCTAGAAAAAAAGAAGCATTAGATGTTTTAAAAACCATAAGGTCAATATGGCCTACTTCTTGATGAGATTTGGTTTAGATTGTCCTAGTACTGCTTTGTTGGTAAAAGCCTTCTAAAGTGCTCTGATCTGACTCTCTTTCGATTTGGGGATGCTGTCGTGAAAGCAACGTATACCAGCTGGTTCTGGAAACGAAGCCTCACTTTGATTCCCCCTCTGGTTCTTCCAGGTCGATGCTTCTTGGGCCATACGGCAAGGCGGTACTAACCCTTTAGGTCATTGCTATGACTGGGTTAATTAATATTTAATAATCCCTTTCTTCTTGGTGGTCCTACCAAATGGTCCTACCAGGACAGCCTCAAATCTAATTTATGTCAATGATGTAGTTGCTTTTTAATTCTTGAGTCAGTTCAGGTCGATGCTTCTTGGGCTTTACGGCAAAGGCTAACTAATTCCTTAATCAACTTCCATAGTTGCTCTTAGCAGTTTCCTTGAGTTGACATATTGGGTTTGCTCTACCAAAGTGCTGATCCATTCTCAGTATCAAGCATTTAATTCCAGTATGTGAATTGATCAATCGACAGATTGATGTGATGTGATAGTTAAAGGACTGATCGCTAAAGACATAAATCATTCTCTAGCCTGAGTTATTTTTCTCCTTGATAGATTTGGCTGTATCTGACGTTTGTTCCTTATGGTTTATTTTAATTAAATATTTTATATAGTAATGAATTAATGTGATTGGTTGTATCCAATTTTGGAAGGATGATTTAAGACAGCAGCTTAATAGCTATTTAAAATGTTGTTCCAAAGTTTTTTTATTCAATTAAATTTAGGCTTTATTCCCCTGCCCTAATCTAAGTATTATTAGTAAAAAATTAATCAAATATACAAAAATATTTTTATTTTTTATCTTGCGTTTAGGAGCATATGGACAATTGATATCAAGAGGCCAATCCTTTAGCTTGGCGAACCTTTCTAAGTAACTCATGATCTTCTCGTGCCCTTTTATCAAGAATGGCAATGTCCCTTCTGGCTTTTTGATCAACTTTTTGTATGTCCTCTCTTGCTCTTTGATCGAGAAGTGCAACGTCTTTTCTTGCCCTTTGATCTATGTTTTCCAGATCGGCTCTAGCTCGTTGATCAGCATTCTCTAAATCAATTTTTGCTCTTTCTACCATGCTCGTCATTGAGTCGACCATCATTGTTAAAGCTGCGGGAACCTGCTTCTCGGCTGATGAAAATGGGGATTTTTCATTCATACCAATACCAGTGTTTCCTTGATTCGAAGCCATAGATTTAATTAAATTAGGCTCCCATTAATCAGAAGCCTTATTTTTATCATCCTATTATCTCTTTTTATTAGCCCAAAAAACCAAAATCCTCAGAAGAAAAACGAGATGTAATAGAAGCTTGATCAGTCTGCTTTAAAAACTTATTTCTCATCTTTTGAGCTCTTTTCGACTTTTCATGAGATTTAAGTCTTATGACCTTTTAAAAAGAGATCAAAAATTTAAAAGTTAATTATGCAGTTTTAGGTTCTCAATATTAATCTATTTTGTTAAAACAGGGCTAAACTTTATGGCTTAATATATTTCAATTGATAGTGTTTTATTTTGGATAAAGCCTAGCTATCCTTTGTTTTTGATTTTCTATTTCTAGTCTTTTCCTTTCCTTATCCTTGTATGAATCTTCATCTTCATTCAGCCTAAAGAAGACAAAATAAAACAAAACACCTGTAAAGATTAATCCTATGAACAAGATCCAAAAACCAATTAATCCTGTAGGAGATAAATAGTTAATATTAAAAGAATTAACGCTCATTTCTATTACGCAAAAATCAGTTATTATATTCTATCTACAAAAAATAGAAAAAGCAGGGATATCACTCATTTTTAAAATCTAAATTTATTCCACTGTATTTAAATGGTTCATTAACCCTAATGAGAATTTCTACGCATTAACACATTTTAAAATTTTACTAGAATTTATAATTATTAATATTTTAAAATGGAAGAAACCCATAACTATGCTATGAATCTCCTAGTACCATTGATGGGAATTGCACCACTGCTAATGCTCTTTATACTTAGAGGCGATAAAAAAACTAAGGTTAGAAAAAATTGGACAAGATCTACCAATTAAAATTAAACGATGAGATTAAATATTTCTTATTAGACGGATTTAAATTGTATATATGATATTTTTCTCGCTCTTAATTTTTTTCTACTAATGTAAGGGTTTATAAGAAATCCATAACCCTTAGAAGTAAAAAAAAAATCAAAACTTCAACATATCTCTGTTCGGTTTTCACACACGGTGTTCACTTCTTTTCGCTATCTTATACAAGACTAAATCATCTTTTTAGTTTAGAAAACATTCAGTGAGTTTATCTTCGATGCCAAAAAACGAAACTCAACAATTTGCAAAGTTCTTTATTAAAGACCTAAAAATCAAAACACATAAATTTCAGAGCGAAAAATCTGAGATTTCTGAATTAAGCTCTTCATCATCCAGTTAACACTTTATCTTTTACCTCAATTGCTAATACAAAATCTTTGTTTTGTTTTTGCTGAATAGATTACGTATAAAAACTAGATAAATATTTTTCAATTACAGATAATTATTTCTTTTTAAGCTAATTATTAAAATAAAATCTCTTACACAATAATTTGGTTAGTGTTTTATACCTAATATTTTTTTTTTAGAAAAATAAAAACAATCTAAAAAAAAATTAGGATTTTAAAAACTATGCAAATATAACTTAGTTTCATTTGAGTGACATGACCAAACCCATTCAAAGAAAAACCACGCTTAAATGGAGTCCTGATGGAGAATTATCTTCTGTTGATATGACTAGAATAATTCAAGTTCTTGCTAACAAGGAATTAACAGAATGTGCATTAGCGTGTGATGCTAATAAAAGATCCTCAGAGATATTATTTCACTTAAAAGACCGTTGATAAGTGCATTTACCTAAAAAAGTTTTGTTAACTTACCGAGAAATTTAATCGTTCAATAGTATATTTAGTTACTTCTGATTAAAAAAATATGAAAACGGCACAAGACAGATATTTTGAATGTTTAGAAGTTTGTATTGAGGATGAGCAGGGAAAGTCTTGTCGTCAAGTATGCGCACCTATTTTGAATGATGATCCATATGATCATCCTACAGTTCCAATTATTAATAGTAAGTAAATACTTATTTCGGGAATGTTAAATTTCTAATGTTAATTAAATATAATTGGATTTTTAGATAGTTAATTATTAATTCATACTAATTTATACGTTAATGGCCACTTTTTTGATTGGGAGTTAAATTCTAAAATGATTATAGCTATAATTTAAAAATAATTTATTAGACCATGGATACACCTATTTCGCATATCAATTTATTGAATGCAATCTTAGCTTTGTACGTAATTGGTTATCAAATATCTATATGCACCGATTGGAGTTGGATCCCAATGAATAAGGAAGATTATCAACTACCTTATCAAGACAAATGGAGCCGTGTTTGATAGAAATTTACTTAAATATCATTTGTGTGAACTTTTGAAGTATTAATACGAGTGAGGATTAATTGTTTATATCTTTTTAGCGTATTTTCAATTTTGTTTAATTTATTTTAAATGAATGTTGTTACTCTAATAGATCTAAATAACTCTATTTAACTAGATGTTCTGAACTACGTGAAACAAGCCAAATGAGTATCCACCAATAAGAATCCATCCTAGTATTGCCGAAATAATAGTAGATCTTCTGTTATGCCTTCTTATGGCGTTCTCGATCATTTCATTTACATCTTCTCTATTGATCAAACTTGTAGATTTTGGATTGGTAGAAGTCATTGTTTTATGTAAATTTGATGCTTTGAGATTAAATTTGAAATCTTGCCTAAAAAATTCCTATCGAGAATGATTTAGTTTGTGGAAAAGAAGTGGTAATTAATCTCATGAGGTGTTTGATTAGTTTTAGAGGAAAGAACCTTGTGTAAACATTTGTAAAGACTATAATAGATTTTTCTGCTGATCGTGTAGGTAAAATCACTTGATTATGATTTTCATCAAAGTTCTTGTTGTAGCAGCGGAAGTTTTGTGCATATCGAGAATTTAATTGAATTTTCAAGAAAGCCCGATTTTCTCAGTTAATCCTGAAATGATTGATAGCAAGCTTATGCAAGAGATATTAGTGGTCAACTATTATGTTTAATTAAGTGTTTTAAAAGCTGTCTTATTGGCTCACTGCTTTTGCTTTAAAGCTTAAATATATAATTCAGGTTTTGAAGTTAATGCTAAAGAGTAAATATACTAAATAAAGTGACTCATTTAAGTCCTAATCTTAGCTAACATCATTTTAATAGGCATGTTTATTTAATTAGTTAATTGATAATATTAATATATAAAATCGATAGATCAATCCTATAATACTACGTAAAGATTAACTTGCTGGTTGTTTTTTAAGACTGGATTATCTATTTATAAACAGTTAAGAATTATTTTCGTTATTGTCTTTTTCATGCTTCTCCAATAGTTTTCTAGTTAGAAATGGATATGAAGCTTGATGCTTCTCCTTCCATTCTTTGTGTTCTTTTATCTGCTTTTTTAACTTCTCTAGACTTTCTGTCTCTTCTGGATAAAACCTCTCTAAATATTCGGGACTTAGATTTATATTGCCTTCAAATTCATATACCATTTCTTCGAATGACTCACATATGCCTAGTACATCTGCCATGAAATCCTCGAACTCATCGATATTTATTTCTTGAAGTACTTTCCTTAATTTACTTTGACTTGTTTCCTCAGGTTCCCATTCTTTTTTTAATACGTGTAGTAGATTTAGTTGCCCAACCCTGTCAAGAAGATCCCATTTGGATGCATCATCAGCGGAATAAAAATAAGAGCCATCACCAGACTGATAGAATTTTACTCTTTCTTTATCCATTTATACTAAAAAAAGATTCTATTAAATCTTCTCTAATAGGTTTTACGTGGCTAAACATTTGCTTCATTAACTTATCATTGAATTTTAGTGTTTGTAATGTATAAAAAAAATTATTTTGAATTATCATAATTACAATAGCATTTCTTTTGTCAGGAATCTATTTTTTGTTTGTTTTTAGATTCAATTCTTTGAAGTATTCACATTGTATTCTGACTGATTAATTATAATTTTTTTTACTCAAAGAAATCTAATGGAAAGGGACCAATAGTTTTTGAACTCAATGAATTGTCATAATTTTGACAGCTAATTAATATCCCTTCTCCCAATCCATATTCAATTCTTGCGTGAATTTCGCCTGTTTTTTGATTCGCTTTTAGGAAGACTGGGCCTTCAGAACTTGGTAATGTGATGCATTTCAGCGCTTTGTAATTAAATTTTTTTTCTAAGCTTCTAATTGCATTAAGACCTTTTTGTAACGAAGGTGCCATAATTCCGATAGTTATCCAATCTGATTTTTTAACAAGATTCCTAAGTTCATTAAGAAGTATTGTTGATTGTTTTTTATTTAATGTAGGGGCTGATCTCAATTTATCAAGATCTTCTAATTTGCATATTTTAAGATCTTGATTTGACATTTATATTTAGATTTTAGATATTTTATCAGCTACATCTCACATTTGCTATTATTTAATTGGTTAATACTAATTTTATGTTTATTTAATTCAAGGTATTTCTGATTATATTTATTTACAGTATCTAATCTAAAACGCATTAATTATTATATCTAAGAAAAAATATAAATTCTTTTATATAAGGATGTTCTTCAATTAATTATTGGAATCTATATAGTCACATATTCAATTTAGATTGTTCGATTCTTTTCTCCTTCTGGATTCATGGAGTATTTCCAGTTCATTATAGATATCACGTAATGTTTGTTGTATTTGCTCTGTCTTCTCTATTGCTCCAAGTGAGTTCATTGCTTTGAGAAGACTTTCTTTGGCTTCTATTAAACCTCTACATTGGGTGCTGCCAGCTTCGGTGGACATCTTATTATGTTGATTCTATGAAATTATTATATCTATTTTTTCAACCTTTTTAAATATTTATTTTTTTACTTCTTCATCTTCACTTTAGATTCTGAGGCTTGACGAAACCTATTTTTTTATTTAAAAACACAAATAAGACTTTATTTTTTGATGGCAAAATTAGAAAACTTAAAAGCTCCTATTGGTTGGCTTATAGATCCTCACAATAAATGGGCCATTCATTTTGATTTTAAAAAGGGATCAAATGAAAAGGAGAACAATACTACAGATTTCACTATTGATATGTGGGGAGTTGTTCCAAACGGAAAACCTATGAAGTTTAAAAGCAGAAGAAAGGTCACAAAACAGGACTCTCAAAAGACATGGCAGCAATTGATTGATTCCAATTGGGTTGAATTTGATTGCAAAACTACCAAGACAGCATGAAACAAAATTAAAATTTTACATTATTCTGTTTACTAGTTATTATCAATTTGGTTATTTTATGGGTTTTAAAATTGCTATATACGTTCAATAAACTTTTCAAGCTATGTATCATATTTTCAACTGTAATTTTCTCGTGGACATCAATTGTTTTGTTGTCTAATTCAACATTTAATTTAGAAATTAAGGAATTAATAAATAAAATTTACCTTAATCAAAAGAATTTTATTTACAATGTAAAGGATTTGTCTGTTTTATTGTTGAAAGATGCCAATCAACGTTTTTCTGAGAATGATAAAGACTTATTTAATAAACAAACCAACAAAAATAGATAAATAATTTAGAGACTTCAAATTTAATTGATAAATTAAAACACCACTATTCATTTTTAAGTAACTATTTTTTTGCAAATATATTAAATAGTAAAAAATTCACCTTGGCCTTTCTGGATTGATATTTAATTATTTTTCTTTACATTTTACTGTTCCCTTCAAATCTAGACTATGACAAGTGGCTGCTCTGACTACTCAATCTTACTTTTCAATGATATCCATGTTAGCTCTCTAGATGTGTTTGAATTTTAAAATCTATTTATAATATTTCAACTAATTATGTACATCTTATATATACACTTACTAATTAATCTATATTTAATCCTCTTTTTTTAATAATTATGTTAGATTGTACAAAACAATCTATTTGAATGTACAGCAAATGAATGATATATTATTTAACTTGAATAATATAAGGACAGAAATATCTTTTAAATCATTTGATGAACTTCGTAGAATTTTATCTTTTTATCAAAGAAACAATCTTAATAAAATTAATATACCTTGTAAAAACAATTTAAAAAAAGATTTTCTATTAAAGTCCATTAAAATAGCAAAAGAAGAGTTTCCGAATGTTGATATTGTCCCTCATTTTAGTATTCTCCATGAATTCAGAAGAAATAGACAAAATACTCAGGATTCGTTTATTAAATTTCTACAGATTGTAAAATATTTGGGCTGTAAGCAAATACTTCTTGTATCTGGTTCTCAAAAAAGGTCGACTTTAGATTCTGTTTCTGCTTTATCATCTCTTAAGGATAATCCCGTATCTCATACTAAAGACTTATCTATTGGTGTAGCATTTAATCCTTATTTGCCTACCTTTTTGTTTGAAGAAGAGATTATTAGACTGGAAAAGAAACTTGAATCCGGTTTGGTGGGCTCAGTCTGGATCCAATTTGGTACAGATCATAATCTTCTACAAAGCAGAATTAAAATATTAAAAAATATTGTAAATAATACGATCAAAAATAAATTTAAGAATTCAAATTTTAAGTTTTTTGGGAGTATTTTAATTCCTTCAAAGCAATTTCTAGCTAGATTTAAGTATAGGCCATGGAAAGGAGTATATTGTTCTACTGAATTCTTAGAATCATTAGACTTTGCCAACAGCGTAGTGAAAGATATATTATTAATCTATAAACAGAATATGATCTATCCAATAATTGAAACTATGATTCTTTCGGATGATCATTTTAAAACATTAAATAATAACTTTCTAAATAAATCGTAGCAATAATATAAAATATTACCAAAACATGTTTATCATTCTCATTTATTAAAAAATTTATTTTTTTTCTATTGTTCTCGCTGGTCAAGTTATATATTTCCTTTTATTTTTACATTAAGTCATTTCATTGGATGAAGAGATAATGTTCTATTGAATTTTTAAAAAAATTGTATGATTGAGTCAAAGGAATCAATCCTTTTGTCTTTTTCATTACTCTTATCTTTTTTGTTGTTAGAGAATATTTTTTTTGACAGCAGTTGATTTAGATACTTCCTTTAGTTATTTCAATATGAGTGTACCTGCGGTTTTTGTTGTGGATTTAGCTATGTCTTTATGGTTGTTCTTTTAATACCCATTACCTTTTTTATTGTCTTGCACTTATTTTTAGTTCAGCCATTCTTCGCGGTCGAAGCAAAATTACATTAATTTAATAGAAGGCGACATGAAAAAATGTTTTCATCACGAAAAAACAAAGCACAAAAGATCGTTCCTCAAACAAGTTCTTTTGCTGCTGAGACCTTTTTACTAAGAAGAGGCTCTGAAGCTACTCGCTACAAGGTTGTTGCATTGATGATGTTTATTGCTGGATTTGGACTGCTTACTTTAGGTACTTGGGTACTTAATGATTTTAATTTTCTCACCTTCACCAATTAATAATTCAGAGTTTTCTATATCTACTGTGACTAAATCAAGTAATTTGTATATTTAATATTTCTCTCTTATATTTCTGATTCATATATGTTTTTATCTAGTAGTCTGTTTTGTAGTCTTTATTTTTGAATGTCAAATTCTTGGGATAAATATTTTTCTCACTATTCTGACTGGGATGAGGCTCATTGCTTTAATGTAAGACTGGAACTGAAGTATGAAGAGAATATAAAGAGCTTAGGTTATGTTGAATACGTTAATTCAGACGATTTGTATATATATGAAAATAATATTGCTAATAAAGCTTTCCCTAAAAGTAAAACATACATTAAAAATAAAAATGAGATAAAGTTGTCTTTTGAAGTTCCTTACGATTGGTCAATCGATACAGATTGGGAGGATAAAGCTCTTGTTCTGCTTGGATTGCCTGAAGAATGGGTCATAGACTCATCAGTTGAAGATAACTGAATTTTTGAGTACAAAATTTTTGGCTATGATTTGATAAATTTTTGATTTACTTCTAAGAATAGAAAATAAGCGCAAGTCCTTTTTGGGTGAGATGAAATTCTCTCTCTTCACGACTTAAATCCATAGATAATTCCTCCCCTTCTTTAATTGCTTGCTCATATGGAGGCTTTGAAGGAGAAATTCCCTTATAAATCGCTGCAATTCCTAGTGGAGTTGCGTTCCATGTGAAATTAGCTGTCTCTCCAATTGGAGGCTGATTTAATGCTTCTTCAAGGAGATTAGATGAGTTTGATTTTGGGCGAGTAGTTGTTGTCATGTTTATATTTAAAATTTCTTATAAAAAAAACTTTTTGGGTGATCCTTAGAAGAACTAATACGACTACTTTCTAATCCATTGATTTGATTTATGCGTGATTTTTGTTGATCTCTGCATTCTTTAGAATACCTTCCTGTTTTCTTTTTTTAATCGGCTTAATTTTATCAATAATTTTAAACTATTATTATTATTTATTTTGAATATTTTTTGAAACATAATGAACTGCTGAAACTATTGAAATAACTATTGATTATAGTTTTCTCTTGGGTCATATAATTAAATCTTTGTCTGATATCAATTCATAATGATCCCTATTGTTGAAAGATGATCTATTTAGATTATTTTTAACTTTAATAGTTTTTTATTATGAAATTATTAGAATATATAATATCAAATTAATTAATAGCAATTAAGGCTTCCTCAATTGATATACCTAATACCTTTGTTTGATTGTTTTTTCTTTTACTTGAAATTATAGTTATCATCTTATGAGCATTCTTTAGGGAAGATAGCCAAACCTTTTTTTTATGAATGGGAATTACATTTGTTTAGAACAAAAAATTTGATTTACCTTACTAATCCGTTGAAATTAAAATATTTTATTTATTTTTTACTTATTATTTTTATAAAATCCATTCATCCATCATTATTTGGGCTTTTCCCAGTTCATTATTAGCTTTATGCTCATTAATTCTTCTTAGCGCTGTAAATGCCATCTCTCCTTTTTCCCAAAAAGTAATCCCACTCATAGGGCTTAGAAGATTAGATTCACCGCTGGAGTTTGTATGATTTTTTGGCATTAGTTCAACAAAAAATAGGTATTTTTTATTTGAGCTATATAGTTAGTTACCTTAATTATTAGAATAGACTACTACGGGTCACTTATATGGAAAAACAAAAAAGAGGTGAATATATTTTTTAAGTTTTTTATTCTTCAAGTAATGGATTTCTGAATTTATTAATTTGTTTGGCTTTTTAAATTTTTTTGTCTTCAGGAAATTCAGGCTTCTCTTTCTTTTTTCTCCTACCGTCTGAAAGCTCTAGTAAAGTTGAAAGTTGTTCGTATACTGATCTTAGTGATGACAACTCAGGAAGTAGACCATCGTTCCTCAGATCTTCATCCATGTATCTAAGCTCTTGTCGTACATACGAGAGAATAGATTTTGCTTCATCTCTTTTAGGGCCAGCCATATTTTTTTATTTTTTGAAAAGATACAACAAAAAAGAACTGAATTAAGATTTCAACTGCGTATCAAGACAATGTGTTTGTTGGTAAAATCTTCTGTTTAATTTAAATGAAGTCAACTTCTTTTATGATTTTATTTAAATCTATCTTTTATTTATTGAATAAAAGTTTAATTTAAATAAAATGTATATTATTTATTTAAACTATAATTTACTGGAGCCTATCGTTTGGTCGTATCAGATCTTGTCATTATTGGTGGTGGTGCTTCTGGCTTTATGGGAGCAATTACAGCTATTAATAAGGGCCTTGGTTCTGTTGTTGTACTAGAAGGTACCTCAAAAGTTCTTGAGAAAGTTAGAATTAGTGGTGGAGGTAGATGTAATTTAACGAACTCATGTTGGGATATTTCTAATTTGGTAAATAATTATCCTAGAGGAGAAAAACAACTAATAGGCTTGTTTAATAGATTTTCTACAGTCGAAGCATTTGATTGGTTCCAAAAAAAAGGACTTAGTCTTAAGATAGAGAAGGATGGACGTGTATTTCCTCGTTCTGATTCTTCTGAAGACGTAATAAAATGTTTAACAGCTGTTGCAAAAAAATCTGGCGTAAAGATAATTACTAATTCTCATGTGAAGAAAATAACAAAAAAAAAAAAGGTTTTAATTTATTAGTTAAAGGTAAAAATTACTTTGAAGCTAAAAATATTTTAATTTGCACTGGGAGCCATCCCAGTGGGCGCAGACTGGCTTTAAGCCTTGGTCACTCAATTGTTCACCCTGTGCCATCTCTTTTTTCATTGTCAACCTCTGAAAAATCATTAACTTCTTGTTCAGGTATAACTTTAAATGTTCATGCTGAACTTACCGTTAACAAAAAAAAGTATGCTGAAACAGGTTCTATCCTGATTACCCATAAAGGCTTTAGTGGCCCTGTTGTTTTACGCCTTTCTGCATTTAGTGCTAGAAATTTATATTCAAATAAATATAAGGGTGAACTAAGAATAAATTGGCTTTGTATGAATGAAAATGAGGTTAGGCAAAAACTTGATTTGTATAAATTAGAAAATGGTAAGAAGGTGGTAATTAATAATAAACCCTTTCATAATTTGCCAAGAGGCTTATGGCGAGCACTTCTTTTAAACTTAAATATTGGGAGTAAATTAAAATGGGCAGATTTATCTAAAAGCCAAATATATTCGATATTAAAATGTTTAATAATGAATAGTTATTTAATAAATAGTCGTGGTCCTTATGGAGAAGAATTTGTAACTGCTGGTGGGGTATCTCTTGATGAAATTAATTTTAAAACCATGGAAAGTAAGATTTGTGAGGGGTTATTTTTTGCAGGCGAGGTATTAAATATTGATGGCGTTACGGGTGGTTTCAACTTCCAGCATTGTTGGACGAGTGCTTGGGTAGCAGGAAATGGAATTCCGGTTAAATGAATCAAACCGTGATTTGATTTTATGAGATAAATTTAGCTAAGCGAAGCAATCAAAGCTGGTATCGCAATTATGATAATTCCTATGGATGCTGTAGCCGCAAGAAGAGATGTGCTCACGAGTACTCATAAATTTTTAAAATTTTAATACCCCACTCAAAATCTTGTTGTGAGTATTAATACTTTTCAAGGTAATTATTTACTCTACATTTGAGAGGCTTTGAACTCTTGATAGAACAATTCTTTGATTAAAACTTTTTCAAAATTTGAGTCCTAAATCAATGTGTTCATTGATTCTAAATTATTAGGTTTTTAAACAGAAAGGCATCGGCCACTCGATAAGTATTAATACTTATCGTCCTCTTTGAGGCTCCTTGTATCCACACTTTGCATGCGTCTGCAATTAAAGTTCAATCTAGTGAGTTTAGGTCAAATTGCTTAGTTCAATCATCTATAAAACTATACTTAAGGATTTAGCAATCCTTGTTTTGAGAGTTTTTACTGGTGCGTTGCTCATCCACCATGGATTTGAAAAATTAAACGACATAAATAATTTTGCTGATGCTTTTGTGCGTCCACTTCATTTGCCTTTCCCCATTACTCTCTCTTACGTGGCTGCTGCTTCCGAGATCGTTGGAAGCTGGTCATTGATAATCGGCCTTGGTACAAGGGTAGGGGCTTCTGCAATTTTAGGCACAATGAGTGTGGCTATCTATCATGCTTTGGTTACTTCAGGTTTTAACATTTATTTGTTAGAATTACTTGGTCTGTATTTCTCTTCAGCTGTTTCAATTATTTGTTTAGGACCTGGAAAATTCTCAGCTGATTATTTGATTAATGAAGTTTTTATTAACAAAATAAACCCTATCGGAATAAAATCTAATAAGAATTTAATCCAGAGTAGTAAGTCTAGCGATAGTAAAAATATTATAAAAAAATCAAAGCAAGACAAAGTTTTTGATTTTCCTTTCTCTAGTTTCTTGTCATCTTAAGTACATATTTATTGATTTAAACTAGTTCCTCTTCTTTTTCATAGACAAGTAAAACCACATCCAAGTAGGTAAAGTAATAAAAAAGCCAATTAAAAATATATAGCTTTTTGTAGTTGACCATGAAGCTTCATCACAACTTTCTTTGATTTCTCTAGTACTTGTAACTTTTGAGCTCAAGGTTCTACAAATATTAAGTCCATGAATGCTCAGAGTTCCATAAGTTATGGCAGTGGGTACAGTAGCTAGGAATATTGCAATTATTAGATTGCCTATTCTCAGATTGAGTTCTTTTCTTTTTTTATAATCCATATATATATTCTTAACCATCTATTACGTATAGCCCAGTATAGTTTTTATTTTTTTACAAAATAGGAATTACGCATTCTTAATAGTGTTTTGAATTAATCGAGCTCGCATATAGAGAAGTTGATTCTGGTAAATTTTTTCATAATCAATATTTTATAAATAATTAAGTGTGTTTGAAAAATTTTGATTTAGTCGAACTTTATAAACTTTGTAAAAATCCAGATGCTTATCATACTTATTTTAAGCTAAAATCAAAATATTGAAGCAATTTAATCTATTTTATAATGTCTACTAGTAAGAGAGAGGAAGTTAGTTCTCATTTGCGTTATATCAGGCAGGAACTTCGAGACTTGGATCAAATGCTTGGTCAATATGGTTTGTTGCCTGAGTTGTCAGAGCTTAAAGAGGTATATAATTCCTTGGATGCTTTACATCAATTGCTTTCAGGTAAAGTTAAAAAGAAACCAAAACCTGAATTTGATGATTAATAAAATTAACTAGTTAACAATTGGTATTTTAATTATTTCTTAGTGGATTAGTAGATTATTTTAAATTTTATATAATTAACATTTTATATTTGGGCTCGCAAGAAAAAGAACTACTAACAATATACAAATAAGGTAATCAATCAAGCTAATGACTGGAGAAACTTGGAAAAATCAGTATTAGGAGTGGAATGATTGAAAAACATCTCAATCAGATTGATTGACGAGAGCCCTAAAAGTCAATCTCAGGCATGACTTTTGAAATCTAGGTGATGTAAATGGATGGATTTGAGAAAAGAAATGTATCTGAAACTTCAGCAAAAGAAATTTCTTTATGGACTGATCCTTGGGAAGTATAACAATCGTTTCTATTTTTTTTTAGGCTTAGTTAGAAGAATAATTTCTTTCTAAAATGTCATTGACAATTACTTCTTTTACAAATACTTGGATTACAACAGCCATTGGAATTGCTAATAACAAGCCTATTGGTCCAAAAAGGATAGTAAATATAAATTGCGCGGTAATTGTTAGTCCCGGAAGTAACTTAACTTGTTTGTGCATTATTGAAGGTGTTATTACATAGCTTTCAATATTTTGAATTACAATGTATAGGCCTAAAACAGCAAATGATTTCCATGGGGTATCTAGTAAAGCAACAGAAAGAGGGAAAATGGTACTAATTGTTGGGCCTACATTTGGGATAACATTTAAAATACCTGCGATTAAAGCATTAGCAATTACTAATTTTATTCCCAATAAATACAGTCCAATAGAAGCAAGTATCGCTACACAGACTGAGCTAAGTACAACACCAGCCATCCAACTACTTAAGGCATTACCACATGTCGATAAAATTGTTCTTGTTCGCCTTCTGTAAAATGAAGGGACTAACAATATAACAACTTCTCTATATGAATTTGGCTGTAAAGCTATCATTAATCCAACAGAGACTATGAATAATAGTTGAATAATTCCTATGCCAACATTACTTACTAAATTTATTAATTTTGTAATGCTATCTGTTACACCACTGGCAAGGGTTGCACTGTCTGGGATAATACTAAGCTGATTCGATAATAATGTCCTATCAGTTAGGTTTGGAATACTATCTTTATATATGATTTCTGCAAAATTAAAAAATGAATTTATTATGAGCTCCCATAGCTTGCTTGCTGCTGATGGTATCTGATTTATTAGCTCTTGAAATTCACTGGTGAACTGAGGTATTATTAAAACTATTAAAACACTTGATATTATTACTATAGATATAATTGTTATTCCTAAAGAAATCCATCTTGGTATATGAAAAAATTCACGAATTTTGCCAGTAATAGTGCATAGCGCCATTGCTATAATTATCGAAGCAAAAAATAGTATAACTATTTCTCTTAAGCTCCATAAAATTAATAAAGAAATGATTAAAGATGTAAAAGATAGTAAGTTAGTGAGTTTCAACTTTAGAGTTTAATTATTAGTCAATGAATTTGCATATCTTACAGAAAAACGCATGAATCTTTCAAATTCTTTTTCTGAATTCCAGCTATATGTTGATGTTACTTCTTTAATATAATTTCCTGAAATATACAAATCAACTTTTTTTGTTAGAAGCTCACCCTCTTGATCGATTAAATACATTTTTTTTATAGATTTGAAGTTTTCTAGTGTGATTGTTTTAGGGGTGAGAAATTTATATACCGCTTTGCCTTTTTTGCCATCCAAGTCTCTGAACATACGTATTTCAGGATGGCCTTTTTCGCTTTCTCCTTTGACAAATTGAATTGAAACAGCCTCCTGGATTTCTTTCATCTCTCCTTTAGATGCTATTGATAGAGATCCTCTTGTATTAAACTATAAGGGATTGAGCTTCTTCTTTAAGATTTTAGTTAAAGATGATTTTAGACTTAGGCCGCTAAGATCAACAGAGTCTATATTTTTTGTTTTTTTAAGTTCGTATTCATAGCATTTATCGTAATAATCAAGCATTGCTTCACAGGCTTTTGGCCATTCTTTTCGCCTGATCGCAAGTAGTGCTTCTTTTGTTCTTTGTGGACCTAATCTTTTTTGTATTCTCTCTACAGCTTCTTCTAATTCATTTTGAGAGTTTTGACTATAAAGATTGACTAAATTTTCTATACGCTCATTCTTAGTTTTTATTATTTCAAGAATTGGTGCTTTCTTCATTTTTAAATACAACATATTTGGTATGCGACATTTACCTAAATTAGAACTTTCAGCCTCTATCCATATCTCAATAGCTTTGTTATTTTTGTGAAATTCATCAAGAGACTCTGCGAGGATGTTTTCAAATTGTTGAGTTGTAGGTTGCTTCTTCATGCCTAATGAACCAAAACTACTTCCTCTATGATTGGCAATTCCTTCTAAGTCAATGACATATATATCTTCTTTATTGATGTAATTGAGTAAATCTGTTTTTCTAGTACCTGTTTTACCTCCTATTAGTCTTATGGGTAAATCAGCCTCAAACTGCTTTAAAACCCATTTCCTATAACTTTTATATCCACCTTCTAATAAATAGGTCTTAATTCCAATTGTTCTTGCAAGCCATGCAAAAGCTCCAGATCTCATTCCACCTCTCCAGCAATAAATTCTTAATGAGTTATCTCCCCCTCTCTTTTCTGTAATTGTTTTTACCATTACGTCCAGGAGTTTTGAAGTACTTGGGAGTGTCACTTTTAAACCATTAAGGATTGCTTTTAAGCGACTCTCTCTTTTATAGCTTTTCCCTATCGTTTCTCTTTCCAAATCAGAAAACAAAGGAATATTGATAGCGCCTGGCCAATGACCTTGAGAAAATTCATTAGGACTTCTTACATCAACTATTGGGCTGGTTAAATTCCGAAAATCCGTTACGGGATAACCTGAATTGGTAGGTTTCTCTGACATAGTATTAGTGCTTAGGTCATTTTAGGCCGGCAGTAGATTATGACTGAAGAAAAATCACATCCAAATAAAGAAAGCATAGAGGAGTTCTTGGAGTCTTTCAGAATGGCTTCAGAAAGGAAGCAGCTTGGCTTGTTGAATGTTTTAGAAGAACGAGTTGAGGAGCTTCTTTCCTTGGGATCGTCTTTAATGTCTAGATTTGATCCCTGTTCCTCTGACTGGGTTGCTGGTTTTATTTTGCAACTAATTCATAAAACTGATGGAGATTTTATAAAAAATACTCTTAATTGCGAGGACTTTTCTTGGTTTACAGCATCTTCAGAAGTTGGGTTTGATTATTCACCTTTACAGAAATATTTATTAAATGAAAGTTTTGAGGATGCTGACCGTTTTACAAGCTCGAAACTTAGAGAGCTTGCAGGGGAAAAGGCCGTAAAAAGAGGATATGTTTATTTTTCTGAGGTTGAATTAATACCTACTATTGATTTATCAACTTTGAACAAATTGTGGATTGTCTATTCTAGAGGGAAATTTGGTTTTACAGTTCAAGCAAAAATACTAGATTCCGTAGGTGGAAGATATGACAAACTTTGGCCTCGAATAGGATGGAAAAAAGATGGGGTTTGGACTAGATATCCCAAAGCATTTAATTGGTCCATTGAAGCACCAAGCGGTCATATGCCATTAGTTAACCAGCTTAGAGGAGTTCGTTTGATGGATGCCTTGCTAAATCATCAAGCATTAAAAGATAAAACCTAACCATTTAATTATGAATGTTTAATTTTTCATCACTTAATACTATTTTTGACCTAAATTTAATTTATGAATTTTATTTATATACTAATTCTTTGTTCGGAAAATTAATTTACTAAAGATGTTTTAATTAATTGTGGAGCCTTCTAAAAACTGGGCTGTATTTATTCAACCCTCTACTTTACAACTAGCATCATTTGTTGAAACTCTTTTAGAGCCTGTAATATGCAAAGAAACTGCACAAAAAGTTGAATTGGGTTTGCATGAGGCTCTTGTTAATGCTGTTGTTCACGGAAACTTATCTAATCCTAATAAAGTCGTTCGAGTTAGAAGAATTCTTACTCCCAAATGGTTTGTATGGCAAATTCAAGATGAAGGAATTGGCATAGTTAAAAACAAAAGGCTAAGTTCTTTACCTAAAGAACTTGATGCAAATAGTGGAAGAGGAATATATTTAATTCATAAATGTTTTGATGATGTTAGATGGAGTAATAAAGGAAATAGATTGCAACTATCACTAAAAAAGTAATGCTTTAGTGGTTTTTACATCCTGTATCTCTTACCTCTTCTTTTATCCATAAGATTGCTTGATTGAGTAGGTTTTCTATTTCTATTTCGTCTCCATCATTAATCAATTGTGATATCGCAGAAATAATCAATTCAGCACTTCTCCTTCTTTTATTTCCCCTGAGTTCGTGCCAATTATAATTATTGATACTAATTTCCCTGTGAAGATCTTTAGCTAAAGATTTGGCTTTCTCTGACCAGATGTATTTATTTCTTTTGACCATAATACTAAGTTGGTTTTAAGGTGTTTTTAGATACTTTTTTATAAAATTAAATTGGTTTATTCGCTTTCCATACTTTAGTCATGAAATGCGATTCAGAAGTTATTGATGAAAACCCACTTTCATTTAATCTTAAATTTATATCGTCTATTATGTAGTCCCTGTAATAAGGTTCATGAAATATTTTATGAAAGTTTTCCATAATTGAAGTGAATTTTGGAGAATCATCTATCTGTATGGAGTCAGCAAGAACAAGAGTTCCTCCAGGCTCTAACAATCTAAAGCATTCATTCAAAACATTCTGTCGTGCATCTCTGGGAAGCTCATGAAATAGGAAAACACAAGTCAATGCTTGAAAACTGTTTGATGAGTAAGGCATATTTTCTGCATTTCCTTTTGTAAGTTGGACGAGATCACCACTTCTCGAACTTAGATATTTACTAGCCTGTTTTAGGTATGAACCTGATAAGTCCAGACCATACAGTTCTACTTCAGGTAAAGCACTTTGTATTTGCTGGAGAGTTCTTCCTGTCCCAGTCGCAATATCTAAAACTTTTACTTTTTTTGAGCTTTCAGATAAATATTTTTTTAGACCACTTTTTAAAGGAGATAAAATTCTTCTTCGCATAGCATCGGCTGTTCCGTTAAAAAGTATTTCAACTTGTAAGTCGTAAATTTCAGCGGAATGATCACTTAAATATCCATCTGTTTGATGATGAAAATTTTGTAAATAGTAACTTGGGTAATCTTCCTCGTTAACATTTCGCGGAATTTCTCTCGTTTTATTCTTTTTACGTCTTTCCCAGGTTTTGGGCATATCAAGCCAAATTAAAGGATATTTTTTTGCCCATTCCAACCAAGGTGCTTCGAAAAGTTGAGATTTTGGATAAATGCCTGCCTCTGCTTCTTGCCAATCAACTTTTTCAAGTCGTTCCATCGATCTTCTAACTTCTTTTAATAACTCTTGATCAATTGGAAAATTATCGGGGACAACTTCTGGTGCAAAAACTTCCATTAATTTAGTACTCAACTCTTTATGAGCTAAGCCAGCCAGTGTTTTCCCCTGTTGAAGAGTGTGATAAGCAAATTTTTTAAGGCTTGGCGTTGCCATAAACCGTTGATTAATTTTTTTTATTATCTAACAGATTCGATTGATTAGTGACCAGTTAACTAAAAAAAAAATTAAGGAGAATGCAAAATTCTTGCTTTGTCCCTAATTTTTTTAGCTTTAATTTTATAGTTAAGAGTTTGCTTTAGGCGTCGTAGTACATAGTGAATTCATGAGGGTGTGGTCTTTGCCTTAACTGTTGAACTTCTTCGTATTTAAGATCTATCCAGTTGTCAATGAAATCGTTGGTAAATACTCCTCCTTCAGTTAAATATTTGTTGTCACTTTTCAATGCCTCCAATGCATCATTCAACGAGGATGGAACAGTATCTATTTTTGATAATTCTTCTGAAGGAAGTTCGAAAAGGTCAACATCAACTCCATCACCAGGATCGATTTGATTTTTGATCCCATCAATACCTGCCATCATCATTGCAGAGAAAGCAATGTAAGGGTTGGCTAATGCATCACCGGATCGGAATTCAAGTCTCTTTGCCTTTGGACTTGGCCCAGTCAAAGGAATTCTGACGGCCGCTGATCTATTGCCCTGTGAATAAACTAAATTAACAGGTGCTTCAAAACCAGGAACTAATCTTTTGTAACTGTTGGTAGTTGGGTTTGTAAATGCAAGGAATGAAGGCGCATGTTTCAGGATCCCTCCTATGTACCATTTAGCTGTTTGAGATAAATTGGCATAAGTACCTTCTCCGAAGAATAAAGGCTGACCACTTTTCCATAAACTTTGATGAACATGCATTCCTGTTCCATTGTCATTGAAAACTGGCTTAGGCATGAAAGTTGCGGTCTTGCCATATTTCTTGGCTACATTTCTGACAATGTATTTATAAATCATCACATTGTCTGCAGCGTTGATTAGGGGTGCGAATTTCATCCCTAGTTCATGCTGCCCAGCTCCTGCTACTTCATGGTGATGTTTTTCAATAGGTATTCCTAGTTCACCCATCAAAAGAAGCATTTCAGACCTCATGTCTTGAGCAGTGTCATTTGGAGAGACAGGGAAATATCCTTCTTTGAGTTGAATCTTGTATCCAAGGTTGCCACCCTCCTCAACTCTACCTGTGTTCCAGGGAGCTTCAATGGTGTCTACGCTATAAAAACTCCCACCTTCACCTGAATTGTATCGAACGTCATCAAAAATAAAGAATTCTGGTTCAGGGCCAAAGAATGCAGCATCTGCGACACTAGTGCTTCCTAAATAATCCAATGCTTTTTGTGCCAAAGCTCTTGGACATCTGGAATATGGTTCTCCACTTCTTGGCTCCTGAATTGAACAAATTAAGCTAAGAGTTTTGTGATGGTAGAAAGGGTCTATCCAGCTTGTTGATGGATCTGGAACCATAGCCATATCTGATTCGTTTATAGCTTTCCATCCGCGAATAGAAGAACCATCAAAAGCGAGACCTTCTGAGAAAGAGCTTTCTTCAATAAGATCTGAAGTTACGGTTAAATGTTGCCATTTGCCATGTAAGTCAGTGAATTTTAGATCTATTAGCTCAATGCCCTCATCCTTAATTTGACGAAGAACATCTTGAGAGGTCTTACTCATGATCAATTTGATTTACAAACATAGTTAATCAATTATGAACGTAATAAGCTATTGCATCTCCTTTTGTATCAAGAAGCACTTTTTTTAGATTTTTAACAGAAAAATATGATTGTTTTTTGGCTTCTAGGGCATATCTAGCAAATTCCTATTGCAATCCCTAAAAAAAACACCCCGACTTTGCCTATCGCCTTTTAGGCTCAAATATATATACCGATCTGTTTTCTTGGCCACTCAAATTCTTCCTTCTGTTGATAATCAACATCGTAAAGATTTTGGTCCAACTGTTTCCCCTGAAAGGTTATTACTTGGGCCAGGCCCATCAAATGCAGATCCTGCTGTTTTGAGAGCGCTCTCTCAGCCACCAATTGGTCATTTAGATCCTTTTTATGTGGCCTTGATGAGTGAGGTGCAAGAGTTACTTAGATATGCGTGGCAAACCAGTAATCGATTAACACTCCCTATGAGTGGGACAGGAAGCGCCGCGATGGAGGCAACACTGGCAAATGTAGTCGAGCCAGAGGATACGGTTTTAGTAGCCATAAAAGGATATTTTGGCCATCGTCTTGCTGATATGGCAGGCAGATATAAGGCAAATGTAGAAACCATTCATAAAGATTGGGGTAATGCTTTTTCACTTGATGAAATAGAAGATGCATTGAAAAAACATAATCCAGCAGTTTTAGCAATTGTTCATGCCGAAACTTCAACAGGTGTTTGTCAACCCATGGATGGAATTGGTGATTTATGCAGAAAATATAATTGTTTACTTCTTGTTGATACTGTAACTTCTTTGGGAGGTGTTCCTCTTTATTTGGATAAGTGGAAAATTGATCTGGCTTACAGTTGCAGTCAAAAAGGATTAAGTTGCCCGCCAGGATTAGGACCTTTTTCAATGAATGAGAGGGCTGAAAATAAAATGAGCAAAAGAAAAGATAAGGTTCCTAACTGGTATTTAGATGTATCTTTACTTAATAAATATTGGGGTAGTGATCGTGTATATCATCACACTGCTCCAGTAAACATGAATTTTGGTATTCGAGAAGCGCTTAGATTGTTAGCTAAAGAAGGATTGGAAGTTTCATGGGATAGACATAGAAAGAATGCAGAATCGCTTTGGAATTCTTTGGAAAATATTGGCTTAGAGTTACATGTCGAAGAAGAATTACGCTTACCTACTCTTACTACTGTGAAAATACCTAACGGTGTTGATGGCAAGGCTTTTACGAATCATTTACTAAGTAACTTTGGTATTGAAATAGGAGGTGGTCTTGGTGATCTGGCTGGAAAAGTATGGAGAATAGGATTAATGGGATATAACTCGACTTCTACAAATGTAGATAGAATATTAAATATTTTCGAAACTGAACTACCTAAGTTTAGATAATATATTTTCTTTGGTTAACTCTTTTATCTTTGAACCAATCCACGATAATCTTTCTTGATTCTTCTTCCATTAGACCTCTCTCGATAATCATTTTGTGATGGGCACTTTTATGTTCCGCGAGATTTATAGTTCCACCTAGTGCTCCTCTTTTTGGGTCTTCCGATCCATAGATTATCTTTCCCATCCTTGCTTGTATTAAAGCGCCTGCGCACATTGGACATGGCTCTAGATTTACTATCAATGTACAGTCATTAAATCTCCAATCACTATTTATCCAAGAAGCTTGTCGGAGTGCTATTAACTCAGCATGACCTAAAGGATCTTTCATTTTTTCCCTTCTATTGCCCCCATAGCCAATACATCTTCCTCTTTTGTCGAGAATAACTGCAGCAATAGGGACTTCACCTCTCTCTCCTACAAGGTTTGCTTTGGTAAGCAATCTTCTCATCCACTGTATTTTTTCTTCCTGACTTAGAGCGATTGGGTTTGACAATTTTTAGATCTTTGGAGAATTATCAAATAAAATGTTTATCTACAGATTAATCATTTTTTTGGTTTGAACTTGATTATCCAATACCACAAATAGAGACTTATTTTCTTTGGACCCTTTCGCATCTCCTCACAATTTAGATAGAGAATTGCAATCTTTACTTGCAGAAGCCTCAAGTAATCTTTGTGATTGGTTTGCTGAGTCGGGTAGTCAATCTCCATTTCCTGACTCCGTTGAATTGCCTGATGTTTATCCAGGGAGAGAAGGCGTCTCTAATAATGTTTTGTTGAGCGAACTTAAATTGATAATGAATGGTTCCTATCGACCATCCCATCCAGGATCGCTTGCTCATTTAGACCCACCCCCTTTATCAGCTTCAATAGTAGGAGAACTGATTTGTGCAGGTTTAAACAATAATCTTTTAGCAGAAGAATTATCGCCCAGCTTGTCATCTTTAGAAAGAAACCTTTGCAAATGGTTTTGTCAGAGATTGGGTTTGGGTAATTCGTCTGGAGGGGTAGCAGCTAGCGGAGGAAGTTTAAGTAATTTAATGGCTTTAGTAATGGCAAGAAATATTGCTGGTTTAGCAAGCGATCCTAGTGCTGTCTTTTTTGCTAGTGATGATTGTCATATTTCATTCTTGAAAGCTCTAAGGATTATGGGCTTAAAAAAGGAATCTTTACAAAGAATTCCTACAGATGAAAATGGTGAATTAAAAATTTCTTGTTTACGTTCAAGTTTAAATAAAATTAAATCTCAAGGGAAGAAATGCTTTGCTGTAGTCGCTACAGCAGGAACCACTGTAAGAGGAGCTATTGATCCACTGTCTGAAATTGCTCAATTTTGTCAAAAAGAGAAAGTTTGGCTTCATGTTGATGCCGCAATAGGTGGAATTTTTGGTCTATCTCCAATTACCGCAGAAATTGTTAAAGGGTTAGGTTCCGCTGACTCCTTAACCGTTAACCCACAAAAATTATTGGGAATCGCAAAAACTTCTTCTCTGTTACTTGTAGCTAATAAAAACCATCTCTCTTCTACATTTTCAACTGGATTACCTTATGCCGAACCAAGTATCGGTAATGACTTTCATGGAGGAGAACTTGGAATTCAAGGAACCAGATCCGCCGAGTCATTGAAATTGTGGATTGGTTTAAGACAATTGGGCGAAGATGGTATTGATAAAATACTTTTGGAGTCTATTAAAAAAAGATGTTATTTAGAATCAATAATTGATTCGTCAAAATTTAAAATAATATCAGGACCTCTTCATCTGATGGCATTAACACCGTTAAATCATACTTCTTCTGAAGCGTCCAAATGGTCTATAAAAACTAGAAACTCTTTGTTAGCTAATAAGTTTATGCTTTCCAGACCAATGTACGAGGATACATATTATTTAAAGGCTGTTATGGGTAACCCTAATACTAAATTTGATGATTTAAAAATTTTAGCTAATCTTATTAATCATTCAATTATTTGATTTTAAAATGAATAATGATTTTTTTAATAAAAAAAATATTTTAGCTTTAACAACAGCATTTATATCAATTTTGATTGGCCTGATTTATTTGGCAATCGTTTTTGCTTTAGACTTTAGAGGTCCAATGAGTCCTCCCCCTTCTGAGGCCTTGATCGCGGTGGCAGTTTTTTGAATTTTTTTTCAACTAAAGGATCAATAACTCTCTCATAAGCTCTGCGAATAAAACTTTTGAAATACTCATCTCTTTTGTTTAAGTTGTAATGATATTCAACAACTTCTTGGATCCCACCATCTCCCCAGTTTTGGTCTTGCTGGAAATAAGTTATAAAACTTGCTCCAGCAACCCTTGTTAGCCAGGAGACACTTACTCCTTGAATTACTTTACTAACAACTAATGTTGGAAGTGATAAACTTAATGTGGAGCTTATTAGAGAAACTCCCCCTTTAACTAAACCCAAAGTTGCAAGTATTTTACCGACCGAAAATGCTAAGTTTTTTGCTTTTTCTTGTGTGATTTCAACACCATAAATTTTTGCAATTTCAATAACCATTTGTGCATTCACTGCAGCAGCAGCGATCATATCGATAAATGGTAATGGTGTTAATATTAATACTCCGCTACTAAGCCAACCATATTTATCAATACATTTTTTGGCTGATTGACTTCTCTGCTTAACTAATAACCTTTTCCCTTCTTTACCAAGATTACTGCATTGAAGTAATATATTATCTGCTATCAACTCTTCACCTTCTTCATGTAATATCTTTGCTAGTCTTCTAATTAAACTACTGACTTCAGGTTCTGGCTGATAAGGTTTTTCTCCAGGGATTGCAATTGTCTGAGGTGATGCTGATGTACAAATAATATCTTTTGATTCAATAAAATCACAACATCTAGAATTAAGAATCTCAATTAATCTTTTTTCCTCATTTTCTCCTCTTAAGTCTATTTTATTCAATACTAGTAAAAGTCTTTTCCCTAATTTAGATAAAGTTCTAATTGTTCTTGTTTCGGTAGAACGTAAATCACCTTCTATTACTACTAACATTAAATCAGATTTACGTGCTTCTATTAACGCATTTTTTTCCCTTTCTCTTCCTCTTTCCCCTGCTTCTAGTATCCCTGGAGTATCAATTATTTTAATTCCTCTTTTAAGCCCTTTGAGCTTGAGCCTATAGGTTTCATGTTCTTTTGTTGAGCCCATTTCAGGACTAACTTTACCAACTATTCTTTTTAGCAGAGATCTTATTAATGATGTTTTGCCACTGGAGCCGATTCCAAAAACTACTAAATTAATATCGCCTCTATCTAATTCTGATGAAACTCTATTTTTTTCATCTATTAGTGCCTTTGCCTTTACTTTGTCGTTAATTAACATGATTAACTGATCAAGTGTCTTTAGTGACTTTCCTGCAGCCTCTTTCTTGCTTATGACTGATAGGTCTAATATTTTCTCCTCCTCCTTATTATTTTTGAAGATAAGTTTAAAAATATTTTTAAACTTATCTATTTTTCTTGTATAAATTAAACCACCTATTATGAAAACTGTAATAAATATTGCAGGAATATTTATTAATCTAATTATTGCCCCTACCAAGCCTACAAGTATCAAGCTAATGAATACTATGAATATGTAAAATATTATTTTTTTTGAATTATAGATTTTCATATGATAACTATATTTTTTATTTTTTTGAGTACTTTGGACTAGATTTATCTTTGGTTTTAATTATATCAATTAAAAAACATATTATAGCAATGTTTATTGATATATCTGCTACATTAAAAATAGGAAAATTAATTGGAACTAACTCGAAAAAATCTAGAACATAGCCTTTGAATAATCTATCAATTCCATTACCTGCAGTCCCACCTAAAAGGTATGTAAGTCCAATAAAATTCCAAAAAGATTTTGGTGGAAATTTTAATATAATAATAATTAATATTAAAGTGGCTAGAATACTTATGATAGTAAGAATATTTGTGGAATTGCTGAAAAGACTAAATGCTGCGCCTTTGTTTTTTACTAGTGTGAAATTTAATAAATTAGGAATAATATTCTTTGATCTTTCAAACCCTAATATACTTAAAATTAAAAATTTACTAACTTGATCTAATAAAACAATGAAAAAAGAGTATATAATGATTTTCATGCTTCTACTCTTTAATTGATTCATCTTACTATTAATATACGTTTTAGTAATATTGATAATAGACTAATTGATATGCATAGTAATAATTGAGTTGGGAAAGGTACAATAGTATTTATCAAAATAAGATCGGATAATTTATCTGACCAATTTCCAAACATTTTACCAAAAATTAAATAAATAATACCTATAAAATGCAAAATGCATAATGATAGTGTTGTATAAAGTGAATAATTAATTAAATTAGCTTTATAATTTTTTTTTGCTAAAAAACCAGATGTCCAAGCAGCGGGAATAAATCCTAACAAGTAACCAAATTCATGAGTTAAGATATAACCAACACTCCCCCCTCCATGAAATACAGGTAAATAGAATAAACCTATAATCAGATAGGAAATTGCAGAAATTGTTCCTATTTGAGGTCCGCAAAGCAATGAAGTTAAAAGAAGCCCTTGAATTTGCCAATTGCTATGAAGTGGAATAATTGAGAGAGATAGGTCCTCTTGAAGAAAAATTATAGATGATGGTAACATTGCGAATATTATGATTAACATTACGCCTGTTATTGCTTTTAACCCGCTGCTAAATTTTTGCAATGAATTTAATGAGCAGATCTCATACATTAATTATTTACAAATTGCTTGATATGTCAATAATATAATTTAGGGCTATTTAATCATAATGAAATTTTCAATTGGAGAAAAAGTATCCTTACAAGTTCCTCTGCCCTATTTGAAGACAGCAGATTCTATTTCAATGTTAAGACCTCCAGATCTAGTATCTCTTGATGAGGTTGGCGTAATTATTGGTATAAGGTCAAAAGATTTATTAGAAGTAAAATTTAGAAGGGGAAATTTCTTGATTCCTTCTGAAAGACTTAAGATTCTAAATAATGGTAACTGAAAATTAAATTACCCTTGCCAGTCTTTACTGATTTTCCGTATAACTTCTTTGTTACTACAAACGCTAAGCACTGGCCCCTGTAAATATTTATTGGCAGCATCTTTGATTTCTTTACTACTAATATTATTAAGTCTTAGTAGTACTTCTTTATCGTGATCTTTTGTTAAACCAATTCCTAAAAGATGTGCTTTATGCTCAGCTCTTTGACTAACACTTTGCATTGAATGGGCCACTTGCCCTCGATATTTTATCTTTACAAGATCTAACTCTTCTGGGGATATTTCACTATTTAGAATTTTTTCCCAACATTCCTTCAGTAACTGGAGAGTTAGAATTGCCTTGTCTTCAGTTGTAGAGGCGTGCATAATAAATGGTGCTTGATTCTCTCTAATAGGGTGATAAACTCCTGCTTCATAAACTACTCCATGCTTTTCTCTGAGAACCTTAAATAATAAACTTGACATTCCATAGCCTAAGTAACATGATAATAATCTAAGCAAAATGTCAGATACATTATCATATCTAATTGTGGCTTTGCCTAATAGTAGAATAACTTGATTTGTATTTAATGAGCGTGCACAAAGGCTAGTTTTTTTGTTATCTAGGATTTGATCTCTAGTAAAGCCTTTTATCTTTGATATTTTATTTTGATTAGTAAAATTTTCACTAATCCCCTTAAAAGCAATTGAATTTTTTATATAATTTTCTACGTTAATAGGAAACTTTCCTGAAATTACTAAGTTCTTTTTTCTATGAATTAATGAGCTTGAAATTGGCAATATATGTTCTTTATTGATTTTATTTATATCATTGATTGATCCTAGTGGGTCATGTCCATATGGTCCGTCACGGTATACCATCTTTCTCCAGCCATCAAAAGCTAATTGATAAGTACTTTCTTTTTGTCTTTTAATTGCTTTTATGGTTAAATCTTTTTCTAATTGAATCTGATCTAGCTGAAGTTTAGGTTTCGTAATCATCCAACCAATTAAAGGAAGAAGTTTATAAGCATCACTCTCGATACATTTAAGACTTATTAGAAGACCATCTTCAAATGTATCACAGTTTAAATTTGCACCAGAACTTTCTACGATTTCAGCAATTTGATTATTGTTGTATGGCCCACACCCTCTAAGCATTGTTGAGCTTAAAATTTGATGAATCCCCTTCTGATTTTTTGGATCGCTTCTGCTACCATTTTCTATCCATAATTTCGCGGACATTATTTTTTTGCTATTAATTGTGTCTAGGATTATGTTCATATTTATTTCTCAGCTTCGGCAATTAATGTAAATGCATTTTCTGGATTAAATAATGGAAAAATTAATTCATTTAAACGAGAATTTGTCCAATATGAAATATCATCTATTGATTTTAATACTGATTGGTGTCGTCCCCATAGAGCTTGATTCCCTAAAGTTGAGGCAATTTGAGTGCTCAACTCAAGACCAAAATAAATATTATTTACAACTAATCTTTTTGCACGTTCTAGATCTTTATCAGCAACTAAATCCCTGTTTAATTTTTTGAGAATAATATTGATTTCACTTTCAGCAAGTTTAAGATTCTCCTTTTGACAACTGACGTCTAGAAGAATTAATCCACCTTCTTCCAGAATTTGTAAATCTATGTCTATTGATTCTATAATTCTTTTTTCTTCTCTTAACTTTTTAACAATAATACTACTTTTACCTTCGCATAAAATTGTGGCAGCAATTTCTGCTCCTAAAATTAATATTTGTTCTTTTGCAGGGGGAAGTTTCCAGGCTTTCAATATTCTTCCTCCCTCAAGCCTAGGAATAGTTTCTTTCTTGTAGCCCTTATTAAAAGTGGTTTTTGTACAAACATTTGTTTCCTTTGTAATTTTTTTTAATTCATTAAGTTTACTATTGCTAACGATTGAAATAATTTCTTTTGGTAATTCTCCTGCTATAGAAAGTGTACAGTTTTTACCTACATAATGATTTTTATGAAATTGTTTCATTTGTCTAGGATTTATACTTTTTACAGTTTTTTCGTCACCCAGTATTGGCTTTGAGTATCTATGTGGTGTTAAGCATCCCTTTAATAATTTCATATAAATAATTTCATCTGGTTGCTCAATATTTTGTGCGATTTCCTCTAAAACCACTTCTTTCTCAACCTCAAATGCTTCTTTTTCAATTTTAGGAAATAATAATAATTCTAATATCAGATTTAGTCCTTGTTCTATCTTCTCTGGTGGTACTAGAACGTGATAATGAACATCGTCCAACCCAGTCGCGGCATTACTACTTCCACCAAGAGATTCAATTCTTAAATCGAATTCGCCTTCTTTAAGGTTTTTACTCCCTTTAAATATCATATGCTCTAAGAAATGTGCAATTCCTTCTTCATCTTTCTTTTCATATAGACTTCCTCCTTTGCACCAAAAGTCAATACAAGTCAATGTTGATTGTTCTATATCAGCTACGACACAGGTAGCACCATTAGGCAATGACCAATGATTTACTTTCATTCTTAATATCTTATAGTACGCTAAATCTTTATGCTATCTCAATCCATGCATAAAATATCTATGATTTTAAATAAGATGGTTAAAATCTTTTAAATTATAAAAGATTTTTTTAATAGTTATCTATTTTGGATGTCTAAATTTTATTTATAATTAAATTATCTTGTCTAATTGTTTTTTTATTGCTTTTTATTCTTTCTCTAAATTCAATCATTCAACCCTTGCTCCTTGTTTAACTCCACTTTGCATAAAAAACTCTTGTCAGTCCTTTTTTCCTTGATAATCATATAATATTGTTTGAGAATATTTTTAAATAAACCTTCTCTATGATTCTTAGCCATCCCTTTTAGTTTCAGTTATTAGTTTTGAAGTCAGTTTTTTGCACTCAAAGTAAATTGAATCCTCTTTTGTTTGAAGTTTTCGAACTTATCAAGAACAAAATCATTTCTTTGACTGATGTTGAACCTCTAAATATTGACCCTAAGTCCAAAAGGATTTATGCCAATCTTAATAAGGAGGAATTATTTATCAGTAACGAGTTTTATCAAGCAAAAGGATTTAGAAAAATTCATTTGGAGGTTGCAAAGCTTGGCAAAAAATTTGAAATACTCCATTGTGTTTTTTTCCCTGACCCATGCTTTGAACTTCCAATATTTGGCGCTGATTTGGTAGTTAATTCAAATAATATTTCTGCTGCCATTGTTGACTTGTCACCTGTTGGGGAGCACCTGCCTGATCACCTCGTTTCTCAAATGAGATCATTACAAATTCCTAAATTTAACGAACCTGGGAAGCTGCCTAAGTGGGGATCTATCTTTTCTCCATATGTTTGCTTTATCCGCCCAGTTGATTTGTTCGAAGAAAAACTATTTTTAAAAATCATTGACCAATATTTGTCACTACTCTTATCTTTATTGGTTATGGGCAAGGAAGACAAAATTAATTCGTCAGCTACAATGAATAGACTTAATTATCAAAAAAGATATTGCTCTAATCAAAAACTTAATGATAAGACCAGGGCTATTTTAACTAAATTCTTTGGTTCATCTTGGGCAGATGAATACATTAACAAAATCCTTTTTGAATGTTAGTTATGTTTAAATATGTATCTTTAAAATTCTTTTATTTTATAGGCATAGCACCCTTGTGCATGCTTATAATTAGCGGATGTAATAATAAAGATTTAGAAGTAAATCAAACTCTTATAAATAATGAAGTGGTTGATAGGATTGAGGGTGTAGCAGCATTAGGTCAATTAAATCCTCTTGGAGAAATAAGAAAATTAGCAGCTCCAACCAGTGGAAAGGGGGGTACTCCAAGATTATCTAAATTATTAGTTCGAGAAGGTGACTCTATTATTAAGGATCAAATCTTAGCTGTTTTTGATAATCGTCCGAAACTTGAAGCTGACTTGAAATCTGCACAAGCAAATTTAAATATATTAATCAGTGAAATCAGGATAAAAAATAGGGAAATCAATAGATATCAATCTCTTGTAGATAAAGGCGCAGTTGCGTCAATTGTTTTAGACAAGATGAAAGATGATTTGTTCATTTCTGAGACCAGAATTTCAAAGCTTCAATCTGCCATAGATGCAATTAACGTCGATTTAGAGCAAACACAATTAAAAAGTCCAATTGATGGGATTGTTCTTCAAATCTTGATTCGTGAGGGAGAGAGACCGAATTCGTCTGGTGTAATTAGTGTGGGCGCCAATCAATTAATGGAAGCTCTTATTGAAGTCTATGAATCCGATATAGACAGAGTTCAAGTGGGTCAGTCTGTAGATTTAATTAGTGAGAACGGAGGGTTTAATGGCTCTTTAAGAGGTCAAGTTAGTTTGATCAGCCCACAAGTCAGGCAAAGAAGAGTGCTTGCAACTGATCCAACCGGCGATGCTGACTCAAGAATTATCGAGGTCAGAGTCAAACTTGATAATGCATCTGCTCAAAAGGTTTCTCATTTAACTGGGATGAAAGTCATTGCTCGGTTTCAGCCCTAGTGGAAATAAATAATTTTTTAAAAAACAGGAAAATACCTCTTGCCTGGCTTTTGCTGACAAGACAACCTTTAAGGATATTGGTGGCTATTGCAGGAATAGCATTTGCTGGGATTTTGATGTTTATGCAACTAGGCTTTAGAGATGGATTGTTTGACGCAAGTGTTACTGTTCATAAGTTATTTGATGCAGATCTGGTATTAATTAGTCCTCGCTCAAAAAGTTCAATAAGTATGAGTGGGTTTCCTCGAAGAAGATTAATTCAAGCAATGGCCCATAGAGACGTCACTGGAACAACTGCTGTTAATTGGAATTTTCTCCTTTGGCGAAATCCTGAAAATTTATCCACAAGATCTATTCTAGCTTTAGGTTTTGAGCCAGGTAAGCCATTATTAATTGAGTCTGATTTTGAAAGGAAGGCAGAAACTTTAAAGAATAAAGGAAGAGTTTTATTTGATGATCTTTCCAGGGATGAGTTTGGCCCAATCTCTAAATGGTTTAAATCAGGGCGTTTAGTTGAAACTGAAGTCGCAGGTAAAAGAGTTAGAGTTTCTGGAATAGTTAGTTTAGGTCCTTCCTTTGGTGCAGATGGAAATTTAATAACAAGCAGTGAGACATACTTAGAACTATCCCCAGGTAATCCCAAAGGAAGTATTGAAATTGGTTTAGTAAGGTTAAAGAAGGGATCAAATATTGAAAATGTGGTTCGCTCATTGAATTTAAGTTTACCTAGTGACGTTAAAGTTATGTCTTTAAAATCATTTATAGATTTTGAAAAGAATTATTGGAAAAGTAGTACATCGATTGGATTTATTTTTACATTAGGTGCTGCAATGGGATTTATTGTTGGTTGTGTAATTGTTTATCAAATTCTTTATAGTGATGTTAGTGATCATTTGCCTGAATATGCAACCTTAATGGCCATGGGGTATAACTTAAGAAGCCTTTTAGGAGTAGTAGCTAGAGAAGGATTAATCTTATCAATAATTGGATATATTCCTGCTTATGTTTCAGGACAAGCTTTATATGCTTTAGTTAGATCATCAACTAAATTACCTGTTGAAATGAGTTTTAGCAGAGCATCAATTATATTTTGCTTAATACTTTTTATGTGTATGGGATCAGCATTGGCAGCCATGAAGAAATTGGCAGATGCCGATCCTGCTGAAATATTTTAATGAATAATCTAATACTTAATTTAAATAATTTATGAAAAATATAAACAATAATACTTTAAAGATTGTTTCTTTGAATCATTGGTATGGTCATGGAGAAATGAGAAGGCATGTTCTTCAGTCTGTCTCAATGGAAATTTCTCCTGGTGAGGTTGTTTTACTGACAGGACCTTCAGGATGTGGAAAGACTACTCTTTTAACTTTGATTGGAGCTCTTCGTAAAGTTCAAGATGGTGACCTTAAAGTTCTTGGTAAACAACTTTTTGGAGCGAGCAGGAAAACTAGGCAGAATCTTAGAAAAAATATTGGAATGATTTTTCAGGGGCATAATCTTTTGAGATGTCTTACCGCTGAGCAAAATGTTCAAATGGGAGCTGACCTTTTAAATGGATTTTCGTACAATGCTCGTAGAGCTCAGGCTAGAGAGTGGCTGAGAGCTGTTGGATTAGAAGACCACTTATCTAAGCTGCCTCATGACTTATCAGGTGGGCAAAAACAACGAGTTGCAATTGCCAGAGCTCTTGCGGCTAGACCAAAATTACTATTAGCGGATGAACCAACATCTGCATTGGATAGTTCAACTGGTAGAGAAATAGTTGATTTGTTGAAAAATTTAGCTTCAGAACAATCGTGCTCTGTGTTGATGGTTACTCATGATCCGAGAATATTGGATGTAGCAGATCGTCTCTTGCGAATGGAAGATGGCCAAATATTGCCCTCAGTTTAGTAAATTGGTTAGATATAAAAAATCTAGGAACCTAGTATGTCCAAAAGACGAAATCTTAAGAAAGAGAAGCAAGAGAGAAATCGAGCTTATGCCAGGAAATTTAAGAAACGTAAGCTTCGTAATGATGGCAGAGGAGAAGGAGCAGGTAATGGTGTTACTGGAACTGCAAATAACGGTGGGGCTGCTGATTAATAAACCGCTATTCAAATCAGATAATCTTTTTTTTAATCATTTATTTTAAAGTGTTTAAAGACAATTTTTTTGATTTTATTTTTTAATTAAGGATGTTAGTAAGCGTTGTTATACCCACCTTCAACAGACTTCCGATACTAAAAAAGTGTCTAGATGCATTAGAAAAGCAATTTTTAAATAATGAAATTCAAAATTTTGAAATTGTAATAGTCGATGATGGATCAACAGATGGAACGGTTGATTGGCTGAGAAATAATGCTGAGATTTATCCTCATTTAAGACTTTTTGAACAATCTCATGGAGGGCCAGCCTTAGGAAGAAATCTTGGAGTTGAAAAGTCAAGAGGAGAACTAATTGTTTTTATAGATAGTGATCTTGTTGTTGATAAATATTTTCTAATGAGCCATGTTGATGCTCTGCTCAATGCTTGGAAAAAACTTGGTAATAGAAAATGTTTTACCTATGGATCTGTCATAAATACTTCTAATTTTAATAATCCAAATTCTGAGCCTTTTAAATTTCAAGACTTGTCCTGGGCCTACTTTGCTACTGGAAATGTTGCTATCGATAAAAATGTTTTAGAAAAATCAGGCCTTTTTGACACATCTTTTCGGCTATATGGTTGGGAAGATTTGGAATTGGGAGAAAGATTAAGAAATATGGGCGTTAAACTTATAAAATGTCCAAGAGCTATTGGATTTCATTGGCATCCAGCATTAGCTCTTGATCAAATTCCTCATTTGATTCGAATTGAAAAAGAGAGATCAAAAATGGGATTAGTTTTTTATCGTAAGCATCCAACTTTGAGAGTGAAATTTATAATTCAATACACTTTCTTTCATCGTTGCCTGTGGGAACTTTTAACTTTTGGCGGACTTATTAACACAAAGACACTCAGACCTCTCTTGGCTTTTCTAATCAAGAATGGCCGATCTGGTTTAGCTATGGAATTGTTAAGACTTCCTCTTAATTTGATTGGAGTGAGACAAATTTTTAGAGAAGCATCATTATTGGGACTTCGGTGAGCAATCGTTTGGTAGAATTACCAATGCAAACTCAAAACCGCACACCTGACTGTTTCGGGTGATGAATAAATATTGATTTATTAATCACTATTTAATTTATCCCTGTTGGGTGGAGGCGAACCCGGAACTTACAAAAAAAATGGCTGTAGTTTCTCTTTCAGAGATGATGGAAGCTGGTGCTCACTTCGGGCATCAGACAAGAAGATGGAATCCCAAGATGTCTCGCTACATCTACTCAGCTCGCAATGGGGTTCATATTATTGATCTAGTCAAGACCGCTGTTTGTATGAATAGTGCTTATAAATGGACTAGAGGAGCTGCAAGAAGTGGTAAAAGATTCCTTTTTGTAGGAACTAAAAAACAAGCTTCCGAAGTCGTTGCTCAAGAAGCCATTAGATGCGGAGCATCCTACGTTAATCAAAGATGGCTTGGAGGGATGCTGACAAATTGGACAACAATGAAAGCGAGAATCGATCGACTAAAAGATCTTGAAAGAATGGAATCTAGTGGTGCTATTGCAATGCGCCCAAAGAAAGAAGGTGCCGTTTTACGTAGAGAATTAGAACGATTGCAAAAATATCTTGGTGGATTAAAAGGAATGAGACGTCTACCTGATGTTGTAGTTTTAGTAGATCAGAGGCGGGAAACAAATGCTGTTCTAGAGGCTAGAAAGCTTGATATTCCACTAGTATCAATGCTTGATACTAATTGCGATCCCGATCTATGCGAAATCCCCATACCATGTAATGATGATGCAGTTCGATCTGTTCAACTTGTTTTGGGCAGATTAGCTGATGCTATAAATGAAGGGAGACATGGCACTAATGAGTAGCTAATATACTTGTATTATAAATTCTTAACTTAATCTAATTCTTTACTACACCCACATAAAATGCCGGAGATAACAGCAAAACTCGTTAAAGAACTTCGAGACAAAACATCTGCTGGAATGATGGATTGCAAGAAAGCCCTAATTGAGAACAAGGGTGATATGGAAAAATCTATTGAATGGTTAAGACAAAAAGGTATAGCCAGTGCTGAAAAGAAATCAGGTAGAGTCGCAGCTGAGGGAGCGGTCGGGAGTTACATCCATACAGGTTCTCGAGTTGGTGTCCTTTTAGAGTTGAACTGCGAGACAGACTTCGTAGCTAGAGGAGATTTATTTCAAGGTCTTTTGAGAGATCTTTCAATGCAAGTCGCCGCTTGTCCAAGTGTTGAGTATGTAAGCGTTGATCAAATTCCAGAAGCTATTGCAAGCAAGGAGAAAGAAATTGAGATGGGAAGAGATGATCTCTCAGGTAAGCCCGATCAAATAAAAGAAAAAATTGTAGAAGGACGAATAGGAAAGAGATTAAAAGAGATGGCTCTTTTAGAACAACCATTCATAAAGGATAGTTCAATAAATGTTGAGGAGCTTGTAAAACAAGTTGCTGGTAAAATAGGAGAGAACATAAAAGTTCGTAGATTTACTAGATACACTCTTGGCGAGGGGATTGATGTTAAAGAGTCTGATTTTGCAGAAGAGGTTGCATCAATGACATCTGATTAATCTTGTCTAAAAATAAGTATTTTTTGGATTCTAAGTTTGATCCTTTAGTTCAAATAGGTTTGTTAAAGGAAAAATGTAATAACATATCGCCTATTATCTATAGAGTTACTTCTGTTTATCTTGAGGAGCTGAGAAATTTGCTACCTCAAACTATAAGAACCACATTATTCTCTCTAATCACTGATAGGCCTGGAGATGATTTTGGTTTCTCAACATTTAGTTCAAGAAAGCTATTTCAGTTGAAAATTGACAAATTAGTTTCAGATAATATTTCTCTCATAACAATTGAACATTTAATTGAGTTGGCTAAGAAAATTGATCAAGAAAATATTCGTCATTTAAATAATGTTAAAGATGAAATGTCAAATGCACTAAATTTGAAAAATGATTCTGAAAAATCCGAATCATTTAGCACTGTTAATTCAATTCATATAAGTTCAATACCGCCATTGGAAAATTTATCAATAACTGAAGGTTGGAATGGTGAATTAAAAGCTCCATACGCTATAGATAATAAAGAAATTTATATGAAAAGTACAAAATCTGAAAATGAGTTGCGAATTAAAAATAAAAATAAGGATTATAAGCAATTAAATGAAGATGAAAAGATTACTGATACTTTTAATTTAAAAAGTAAAGATATTGAAGTTTTGCAGTCAATATTTGCATTGACCGAAGAATCTGATTCAACAGATTTCGATTCCAACAGTGAGGATTCTTCTCATGTGTCCTCCTCTAGTAATGATGTCACAAACAATAGATTTCTTCCACAATCACCAATTGGACTATATGAGTGGATTATTTCTATAGATACAGCTTTGATTCGAAGATTGCGTGACCTATCAGATTCCATTAACACTGAGCTTTTAAAATCAGGTATTGTAAATACTCTGATACCAATAAATATTTTAGATGCGGCTTTGTCTGGTCAATTAATTTCTTCTAAATCTGTATCCAATATTCTTACTTTTAAATTGCCAACCAATAATCCATTAGTTCCTTCCGGAGGTTTAGATATTGATTGCTTGCTAATTACTCCCTCGGATATGGAATTTGATAATCCAAGACTTAGAAAAAATAGAACTAACATTAAACATTATCAAAATGTACTTTTGGGTATGATTAAACAGCAACGTTATTGGCAAGGTCGCTCATTAGCAGAAGAGGTTAATAAAGAATGGTGGAAGGACACAACCAAAATTTAAGTAGTAATGATTCAATACCTACTCCTGGTAGCAAATCAGCTGAACTAATAACATGGGTTAGACCTTTACAACAAGCATTAACAGTTGAAGTTGATCACGGTTGTAATAATATTCAAGGTAGAACTAATAAATTTTCTTCTTTTGTAAGTGGGTATTTATTAAACTTCCCTTCTATAGTTGTTCCAGAATATGTTCTTTCTAAATTAAAGAAATTAGCTCTGGATTATGAAAAATATCCATCTTTGTCCATTGATGATAGGCGAAGAATAATAGTTAAGACAAGACAGACTCTTCATAATCTATATACATATCAAGAAAATAAAGAGAAAACAGAGCCAAAAAAATTAAAAATAAGAAGAGTTTATGATTCTGTTGGGTCTACGAAAAGTTCTTCGACTGAGTTATTAAATTTAAGCAGTTCGATTTCAGCCGTTAAGGGTGTTGGACCAAAACAAGCAGAAAGATTATCAAGACTGGGCCTTTTTTTTATCCGTGATCTCTTAAATTATTTCCCTCGTGATTATGTTGATTACACCTCATTGAAAACCATAGATAAAACTCATGCAGGTCAGAATGTAACGATCGTTGCTAAAGTTAGACGATGTAGTTCTTTTAAAAGTCCTAAAAATCCAAATCTTTCTATTCTTGAACTGTTTTTAAAAGATAGGACTGGAGGGATTAAAGTTACAAGATTTTTTGCAGGTAGTCGTGGTAGGAGTATTGCCTATGTAAAATCTCAACAAAGTTTGTATACTGTTGGTTCGACTGTTGCGGTAAGTGGGCTAGTTAAAGAAAGTAAATATGGCAAATCATTAAACGATCCTTTGATAGAAATTATCGATAGTCCTACCAGTTATTTGAAATCTAGAACTATTGGTCAGATATTCCCTATTTATTCTTTAACTGAAGGTGTTACTGCAGACAAATTCAGAGATCTAATCCAGTCTATTCTTTATTTAACATCTGATATTAAGGACCCACTTCCGAAAGACACTGTAAATAGACTAGATCTACTAACTAAGAAAGAAGCTTTTTTTTATATCCATAACCCTGAGAATGCAAAAATTTTAGCTAAAGCAAAGAGAAGAATTGTATTCGATGAGTTTTTGTTATTGCAGTTAAGTCTGCTTTTAAGACGTGATCTGCATAAGAAACGTAATTCTCCTCAACTAAGTGTTGAACTCAGTAGTAATAGCCTTGTAAGGAAATTCTTGAGTATTCTTCCTTTCTCTCTAACAAATGCTCAAACAAGAGTTTTGGAGGAAATTGAATCAGACATAGTCAAAGCCGAGCCAATGTCTCGCCTATTACAAGGCGATGTTGGTAGTGGAAAGACCGTCATCGCCATAGCAGCACTACTCAGTGCTGTTCAATCTGGATGGCAAGGTGCTCTTATGGCACCCACCGAGGTGCTTGCTACTCAACACTATCAAACACTAAGTAAATGGATCCCTCAACTTGAGGTGAACGTAGATTTGTTAACTGGTTCTACAGCCAAGTCTCGACGTAAACAAATTTTTACAGATTTAGTAAATGGTTCTACTAAGATTCTGGTAGGAACTCATGCAATATTTGAAGACAACGTCATCTTTGAACGACTTGGTCTTGTCGTTGTAGATGAGCAGCATCGCTTTGGTGTCAAACAGAGGAACAAACTTTTGAATAAAGGTTTGCAACCTCACTTACTTACGATGACGGCTACGCCCATTCCGAGAACACTTGCACTTACTTTGCATGGTGATCTCGATGTTAGTCAATTAGATGAGCTTCCACCTGGTCGAACTCCGATAGATACTAAGCTGATTACACCAAAAGAAAAGAATTATGCATATGAATTAATCAGGACTGAAATTAATAAAGGACATCAGATTTATGTTGTTCTACCTTTGATTGAAGAATCTGAGAAACTAGAAATTAGTTCGGCAATTGATGTACATTACCAGTTGTCTACAGAGGTTTTTCCAGATTTTGTTGTTGACTTACTTCATGGCAAAATGAAGAGTGTTGAAAAGCAAGAGGTCATACAAAATTTTATCAACAAAAAATGTGACATACTTGTATCTACCACGGTTATAGAAGTAGGTGTTGACGTACCAAATGCAAGTGTAATGCTAATTGAGGATTCTGATCGTTTTGGTCTTGCTCAATTGCATCAATTAAGGGGTCGAGTTGGAAGGGGAGCCTCCAAGTCATACTGTCTCCTGAGTCATCAAAATAAAAATAAAACATCTCGACAAAGATTGGAAGTTCTTGCTAATTCCAATGACGGATTTGAAATTTCAGAAATTGACTTGCGTTTTCGCGGACCTGGACAAGTCTTAGGTACAAAACAATCAGGTTTACCTGATTTTGCACTGGCATCATTGGCTGATGATGCTGACGTGCTTGAACTTGCGCGCAATGAGGCTCGTCAGATTTTAGATAACGATCCTGAGCTTAAAAACAACTCTATACTTCGGTTGTTAATAAAAGAACAATGGGACAAACTTAAAATTGCTAATAAACTAAATTAATATTTTGGTTAAATAACTATTGAATTCATTTAATTTTAAAGCTAAAATTAAATGAATTTGTACAAAAATGAGATTTTTTATTTACATTTTCTACAAATTATGAAGATGAAACCTTGGAGTAATTTAAAAATAAATGAATGTAAAGAGCCTTTAATTTCTATTCCACAATCTATATTTCGATTAACACCTCATCCTTATATGTCTTTAGGTGCTCCATATTTGACTGGCGCAGATCCATGGGTTTTACGTAGGAGTGTTTTAAGAAGATTGATACAAGCACAACAATATCTTTCAGAGATTAATCCTCAATTACAGTTGGCTTTATTTGATGCTTGGAGGCCTATTTCTGTTCAAAAATTTATGTTTGATTACACCATGCAAGAAATTTGTAGGTCAAGAGGAATTGATATTAATAATATCTCTGATAATAGAGACATAACTAATGTGGTTGCTGAAGTAGCTCAGTTCTGGGCGAAACCGTCTTCTAATCCCCTTACGCCTCCTCCTCATAGTACTGGTGGCGCGATTGATTTGACTCTAGCTGATATGACAGGAAAAATACTAGATCTTGGCGGGGAAATTGATTTTATTGGGGCTGAATCATCACCTGACTTTTATAAGAAAGACTATTCCAAGAGACCTTGTTCAAAACATCAAGTTTTTCAATATAGAAGGTCTCTTTTATTTGCAGTTATGGAAAGGGCTGGATTTGTTCAACATCCAAACGAATGGTGGCATTTTAGCTATGGAGATCAATTGTGGTCTTGGTTAAGTAAGAAAGGGTATGCTATTTATGGAGCTGCACTTGAAGTTAGTAAAGACATTACCATTTCAGAACCAAGCTTGGTCACATGATCTCCAAGACTTGATGAGGTGCCAGTATCTTTCCAGCTAAGGAATAAAGGCTCTAATGTCTTCTCTAATTCATTGATAGGCATTTTTTGTAGATAAGGAGTCGCCAATCTTTGTAAATTTGTACTACCACCAAGCCATAGTTGATATTGATTTAAACCACTACCAACAAGAGCTAATTCTGCCATGTATGGGCGGGCACATCCATTTGGACAGCCTGTAACTCTTACTAATATTGACTTGCTGATCTCTAATCTTTTTAATTGATTGTTTAATCGCTCTAAGAGATCTGGTAAAAATCTCTCTGCTTCAGTCATCGCAAGTCCACATAATGGCAGGGCTGGACAAGCCATTGCATGTCTGGCTATTGGGTCAGGGCTTTTTGGATTATTAAAACCAATATTAATCAGATCATTGTTTACACTGACTTTTTGATAATTACCAATATTACACAATAGTAAATCTTGGTTGGGAGTTAAACGCACATCCAATGCATATTTTTCAACTATATTTCTTAACTCTTTCTTTGTTGCTCCGTTAAGCCTACCTGATAATAGTGGTAGACCAACAAACCATAATCTCTTAGATTGTCTATGCCATCCTAGATAATCTTCAAGTTTTGTATCCCCTTCGTCCCTTAAGGTGCCAATCTTTTTTGTGAAATATTTTTTTGTTAACTGTTTCTTAAACCAATCGACACCCATGTCATGCAGAACATATTTAAGTCTAGAATGTCTTCTTGTTTTTCTATCTCCATAATCTCTTTGAAGTGCGAGAATAGATTGAACAAGTTCTAGTATGTATTTCCCTTCTACAAAACCAATTGGATCTGCTATCCTCGCAAATGTCGTATCTAAATTGTGTGTTCTACCCATACCTCCACCTACGTAGACATTACATCCTTCTAGTGTTCCTTTTGAATTCGTGAACGTCACTAGACCTATATCATGGGTAAGGATATCCACAGAGTTATCTCCTGGTACTGTAGTTGCACATTTGAATTTTCTTGGTAAGTAGGTTGCACCATATAAAGGTTCATTTTTGTCCCCACTAAAAACGCCCGAATTTCGTTGCAGCTTCCTTTTGTTTTTGACTTCAGAAGATGGCTTAATAGCATATTTCATCTCGCCGTCAACCCATAAATCAAGGTATGTTTTCTCAGCTTTTTGAGGCGATAAAATATCGGCAATATCATTAGCTAATTTTCTAGCAGCAGGGTAAGATCCCTTTTCGTAAGGTGCTGCTGGAGCCATTACATTTCTGTTGACGTCTCCACAGGCCGCTAGGGTAGATCCCATTGACTTCACTATCGTTCCTATTACTTCTTTGATATTTCCTTTTTTTATTCCATGCATTTGAAAGCATTGCCGAGTAGTAGCTCTAAGCGTTTTGTTACCTAGTCGATCAGAGAGATCATCTAAGGCAACAAAAAGTGGACCTGGGACTAAACCAGCTGGATTTCTTAGCCTTAGCATCATTTGCCAGTCTTTGCCTGTGCCTCCTCTCTTTCTATGTTCCCGATCATCTTGTTGATAACTACCATGAAATTTTAAAAGTTGTACGGCGTCGTTCGTGAAGTGATCGCTGTCGTTTGATAATTCACTTTGTAGAGGTTCTTGTAAGTAATTACTATCGGCTTTAAATTGTTCAAATTTCGCTCGGGGAGAATTATTTGCTATGCAGGGAGAAGGAACAGTTTTTTCTATTTCTTGATCATGTTTACTTTCCTGTTCTTCAAAATTCATCAGAGCTTCTATAGCTGCATTACTAAATCCAGCCTCTTTTAAGTCTTTTTCTATGTTTTTTGGCGATTCATTTGAATTACTATTTTTGACAGCCTCTAGTTTTATTCCCTTGGGTAAGGATTTGTTTATCTGTTTTGCCTCTTCTTCTCTGAGCTTTTCATCAAATTTTTCTTGAATAGCTTTTGCTGCTGAGCTGATGTTCTCCTCGGCTTCCTCTTTTGTGTTACCAATTTTTTTTACTACATCACACGTTCCAAAGGCATCCCTTAATCTACCTCTCGGTACAGCAACCCTGAGGTAAAAACCCGATCTTCCAGGTATTTGAATTATCTTAGGCAATGGTACCTACAGCGGTACCTACACTGTATCATTTTTCGTGTTGATTGGTGCCTAATTGTTCAAATAAAGCTATTGGTGATCAAAGCTCCATTTGTTGAATATTAAATTTTTTCTAGGACACAGAATGTAGAAGTAATTCAGATTTAGATCTAATCTTGTTATGAATATAAGGAAATTTTTTTGTCTACTTACCTTTTAGAAATCGGTACTGAGGAATTGCCAGCAGATTTGGCTGAATCTGTTATTTCTCAGCTTGAATTAAATGTAAATAATGACTTGAATTCTTATCCAATAAAATTTAGTGAAATAAGAGTTACTACTACTCCAAGAAGAATCGCATTAACAATTGAAGGGATTGCTCCATTCTCTGAGGATAATATTGCAGAACGAAAAGGCCCCCCTTTTTCTCAAGCTTTTCATGATGGTAAACCTACAAAAGCAGCTATTGGTTTTGCTAAAAGATATGGTCTGGCGCCTGAAAACTTAGAGATTCGAGAAACGCCAAAGGGTTCATTCGTTTTCGCTAATTTAATTGAAAAAGGAAAGCCTGTTGAGAGATTGTTGGCTGAATCTTTACCTGGTTGGATCACTAAAATTCAGGGAAGAAGGTTTATGAGATGGGGTAAAGGTGATTTCCGCTTTTCCAGACCTATACGTTGGATTGTCTCTTTGATTGATTCAGAGGTTTTACCTTTTACTCTCTCTGGTTGCGATCCGGAAATTCAAGTTAGCAATACCACAAGACCACATAGGTTACATGGATCAGAATTAACCATAAAGAATGCGAAAACTTATTTTGATCAATTGAAGGATGCTGGAGTCACAGTTGATAGGAATACTCGTCTTTCCGAAATCAATGATTTAGTTCTCAATCAAGAAATACTTAAAAAAGTTAAGGCAGATCTTACTGAACCTCTTTTAAAAGAACTTACAGATTTAGTTGAATCTCCTTTGCTTGTGACTGGAGGGTTTGATGATTCTTACCTCGATTTGCCTCCTGAGGTTTTGTCCACAGTGATGAAGGTTCATCAAAGATACATACCAATATATAAAGTAAATGTTGATTCAGATCCATTGTTACTTAACTCAAGAGACGTATTAGTGCCTAGCTTTTTTTGTATTAGCAATGGATTATCTTCAGCAAAAGAAAATATTATTTTAGGAAATGAAAAAGTATTAAAAGCAAGGTTTTCTGATGCTTCATTTTTTATAAAATTAGATTTATTAATGAATAGCTCGTCGCGTATTGATAAATTAAAAGATGTAACTTTTGCTCAAGGATTAGGCTCTTTATATGACCGTGTAAATCGGATTGAATGGCTTGCGAAATTATTGACATCAAAACTTAGATTTGTTCAAGAGGATATTGATAAATCTGTTAAAGTTGCACATTTTTGTAAACATGATTTAGTTAGTAACATGGTTGACGAATTTCCAGAGTTGCAAGGAATTATTGGATCTAAGTACTTACTTCATGAGGGTGAATCTAGAGATGTATGCCTTGGAGTTTTAGAACATTACAAACCCAAAGGTAGTTCAGACTCTCTTCCCTCAAATAATCTTGGAAATGCCGTTTCATTGGCTGAACGTTTTGAATTACTTTTCAGCATTTATGCTAAAGGCGAAAGACCTTCTGGATCATCTGATCCATATGCCTTACGGAGGGCAGCTAATGGAATATTGTTGATTTTGTGGAATAAAGATTGGCAATTAAATATTAATGAAATAATAAATGATTCACTAATATATTGGAAGCAGGTCTTTCCTTCTCTTTCTTTTGAAATAAATAGTCTTACGTGTGAGCTAAAGGAATTCTTTCGTCAAAGAATAATTAGTCTATTAGAAGAGAAAGATATAGACTTTGATATTATTCAGGCAATTTCGGGAGATACAACTTCAACATCAAAATTATTAGATGATCCAACAGATGTTGATTTTCGTGCTTCATTATTAATGGATATGCGAAAAAATAATACACTTAATTTGTTGCAAGCTGTAGTGTCTAGGGCCTCTAAGTTGGCAGAAAAAAGTTCAATAGCCAATGATGTGATAGATCCTTTAGGGTTTGTCGATAAGTCATTATTTGAAAAGGGTTGTGAAAGCCAAATGTTAAATGTTTTAGAGAAATTAAAACCTTTAGCCACTAATTGTGATCGTTTAAAATATAAATTGTTGGCTGAAGGTCTAGTATCAAGTGCTGAGACCTTGGCCTACTTTTTTGATGGAGATGAAAGTGTAATGGTTATGACCGATGATATTAATTTAAGAAATAATAGGCTTAATCTACTAACGATTCTTCGAAATCAGTCTTTGAAGCTTGCTGACTTTAGCAAGCTAAGTTGATTATGTATATTATTTCTTACTGGTTTTTATACCACCTTTAATTGAACTTACTGCCAACATTTTATTAACTTCTTTATCATCTCTAACTGCACTAGGTACTGGCTTGTATGTGCTTGGTGCTAGGGCCTTACCTCTTAAAACGGAACCAATTGTTAATAGAGTGAGTTTTAATTGTTGAAGCGGCTTCATTGCAACTACAGTTTTGTATAGATAACTATCAAATGTAAGTCTTTGAACATCCATGTCACCACACATTTCAACAAAGGCTTCCCTTGCTCCATCACTTGTGTAGAAAATTCTTTGGAGAATATCTAAAACTGTATAAGTAGTTCCATACTTTTTATCCCATTTCTTTAAATATTTTTTGAGATCATTTTCTGTGGGTATAATTTTTCCATTTTGACTTGATTCAACGATCTGCTCGGCACACATTCTTCCGCTTTTGGCAGCAAAATAAATCCCCTCTCCTGAGCTTTTTGTTACATAACCTGCGGCATCACCAACTAGAGCCATCCTCCCTACAACTCTCCTTGGCCTGGGATGTTCAGGGATTGGATGAGCTTCTACTTTGATTACTTCTCCGTTTACGAGTCTCTTCTTTGCTCTTTCTCTGACACCAATCTGAAGGCTTTTTATTAAACCACCATTTTGTTTCATTGTTCCTGTTCCAGCAGCAACATGGTCGTATTTTGGAAAGACCCAACCATAGAAATCTGGCGATACATCAGTGCCTACATACATTTCAGCCCTGTCTTCGTAATACTTCATTTCCTCTTTAGGAAGTTTTATTCTTTCTTGAATTGCTACTGCATAGTTATAATCACCAGCATCCATTGCTTTTGCAACTCTGCTTGTTGCACCATCTGCCCCAATAATTAAATCAACCTCAAGTTGTTTACCTTTCTCTTCATTTTGGTCGTTAAGGATTTCGGTGTAATGAAGGGTATATGGACCTTGTTTGTTTGTACCAGTTTCTATTTTTGATACCAATCCATTTACTAATGTTGCGCCAAGTTCTGCGGCGCGATTTCTCATAAATGAATCCATTACTTCACGTCTCAACATGCCTATATACTCTTTATCACTTCCTGGATAAATATCATCCAAGATAATATCTACTTCTCTGTTTGATGGGGATATCATTTTCATGTTCCTGACTTTCCTATCAATAATTGATTCAGGAAGGTCAAATTCAGAAACCATACACAATGGAATCGCCCCTCCACATGGTTTTGCATTATCAAGCTTTCTCTCGAAAATCCAAGTTTTAATTCCCGCTTTAGCTAAAATCTCTGCAGCGCATGATCCACTTGGACCACCACCAATAACAGCAACTCTTAACATCTTTGGATGAAAAATTTAGTTCTCTACATATAAAACTTACATCCTTATCTCATAGAAAGTATAAAGATTGGAGATACTCGTTACTATCGAAACATCATTTATGTGAATTCCTATTGTTTTGACCATAAGCAGATCATATGAATTATCAAGACGAAATCCCGCTAGCCAAAAGGATTAGATCCATCAAAACCATTACTAGTAAGTCTTTTTTGCGTTTTGGACTTCTATTCGTAGGACTTGGGATATCCTTAACGTTTTTAGCTGATAAATCATTTTTAAGCCAAACAAAATCTTTAGATGATTCGATTAACTCTACTGAGACAAATCAAAATAAAAGTTTGTTGGGCCATCTTCCTTATCCTGAGGCTACAAAAAATGATTTAATTCTTTTCTCTTCAGGTATTTACGTACATAAAGAAATTTATGAAAATTTTAAGGAAATGCAATTTATGGCGGCCCAAAGAGGGATTTCTCTACAACTATTAAGTGGTTTTAGATCAATAGATTTGCAAAGAGAAATTTTTTATGAAAATAAATCTATTAGAAATCAAACTGCAGTTGAGCGCTCAATGGATTCAGCTCCTCCTGGCTATTCTGAACACAGCACAGGGTATGCAATTGATGTTGGTGATGGGAATTTCCCAGAGACTCATTTTGAGGTTGAATTTGAACAAACGCCTGCTTTTAAATGGATGAAGAGGTTTGCTCCTAAATATCATTTCGTTCTTTCTTTTCCACCTAATAACAAACAAGGAGTAACTTATGAGCCATGGCATTGGAGATTTGAAGGGACTGTTAATGCTTTGAGAAAATTTGAGGCTGCCAATAAAATTACAAAATTCAAATAACTTTGACTTAAATTTTTTTACTTCCAATTTTATATTCGATATTTTAATTGGCATTTAAAACAGCTAAATGAAGTCACGGTGAGATATTCTTTATGTCTCTATTAATCAAAGAATTTTTAATTTTTTTAAATTATGAGTTTTGATATACAAGCCATAAGGAATATCGCAATAATTGCTCATGTTGATCACGGTAAGACAACTTTGGTTGATGCACTTTTAAATCAATCTGGAACTTTTCGAGATAATGAGGAAGTCCCAACTTGTGCTATGGATTCAAACGATTTGGAACGTGAAAGAGGCATAACTATCCTTTCGAAAAACACAGCTGTCACATACAACGATACCCGGATAAACATTGTCGACACACCAGGTCACGCTGATTTTGGAGGAGAAGTCGAGAGGGTTTTGGGTATGGTAGATGGCTGTCTTCTTGTGGTTGATGCGAACGAGGGACCAATGCCGCAAACCCGATTCGTTCTGAAAAAAGCTTTAGAGCAGGGCTTAAGACCTATTGTTTTTGTGAATAAAATTGATCGTGCAAGAGTAGAGCCTGAAACCGCGGTAGATAAAGTTTTAGATCTATTTTTGGAATTAGGAGCGGATGATGATCAGTGTGATTTTCCTTATTTGTTTGGAAGTGGATTGGGTGGTTTTGCAAAGACTGAAGTAAAAAGTGAAAGCGATAATATGAAACCTTTATTTGATGCAATTATTAGGCAGGTCCCTCCTCCTGTTGGGGATCAGAATAAGCCTTTACAATTACAAGTCACCACTCTTGATTACTCAGATTTTTTAGGAACAATTATTATTGGGAGAGTACATAATGGTGTAATTAAAAATGGTCAAAGGACATGCTTGATAAAAGAAGATGGGAGCCTAAAAAAAGGAAGGATTAACAAACTATTAGGATTTAAAGGATTAAAAAGAATTGAAATAGACGAAGCAAATGCTGGCGATATAGTTGCCTTGGCTGGATTTGAGGATGTTTCTATTGGAGAAACTGTAGCTTGTCCTGATGAACCAAAGCCTTTACCTCTAATAAAGGTAGATGAACCAACATTGCAGATGACTTTTGTTGTAAATGATTCTCCATTTGCAGGGAAAGAGGGCAAGTTTGTTACCAGTCGTCAGCTAAGGGATCGTTTAAACAAAGAACTTCTTACTAATGTTGCATTAAGAGTAGAGGATACAGATTCACCTGATCGCTTTTCTGTAAGCGGAAGAGGAGAGTTACATCTAGGAATTCTGATCGAGACCATGAGAAGAGAGGGTTATGAATTTCAAGTTTCTCAACCACAAGTAATTTTTCGGACCATTGATGAAATTAAATGCGAACCTGTTGAGACCCTAGTCCTTGATGTCCCAGAAGCTTCCGTTGGCGCTTGTATTGAAAGCCTTGGTGTCAGAAAAGGTGAAATGCAAAATATGGAAACGGGCACGGATCATAGAACCCAACTTGAATTTGTTATTCCATCAAGAGGCTTAATTGGATTTAGGGGTGAATTTATTCGTGCAACCAGGGGTGAAGGGATTATGAGCCATTCATTTTTTGAATACAGGCCATCTGTTGGAGATTTTGAACAAAGGAGAAATGGAGTACTTATTTCATTTGAGGAGGGTGTAGCTACTTTTTATTCCTTAAAAAATGCAGAAGACCGTGGACAATTTTTTATTACTCCTGGAGCTAAAGTTTATAAAGGAATGATTATTGGGGAGAATAATCGCCCACAAGATCTTGAATTAAATATTTGCAAGGCTAAACAACTTACCAATATGAGATCAGCTGGTGCAGATGAGTTAGATCAATTGCAATCCCCAATTGAAATGACATTAGAAAGAGCACTTGAATATATTGGACCAGGAGAAATGTTGGAAGTTACACCAGAATCTATAAGGTTGAGAAAAGTTAATGCAAAGAAAAATTTGAAAAAATAATGATCCTAATAGATAAACAGGATGATTTATTTATAAATGATTCTCGTTTTGAAATAGGAATGAAATTATTTAATTCTTGTCAATGGTATCAAGCTCATGATGTCTTTGAAGAGATATGGCATGAGACTGGCGGAGCTGAAAGACAGTTGATACAGGGCATATTGCAAGTTGCTGTTGCACAAGTGCATTTAGAAAATAGTAATACCAATGGTGCAACAATACTTTATGGAGAAGCATTGGGTAGGTTAAAAAGATATCAATTAAATAATTTAGGATTAGATATTGTAGGACTTTGTAAATGCATCAGCAGGAGATTGGAATTTCTTCAAATTGGTAATGACTTAGCTAATTGCAGCTTGCCAGTTCTCTATTTCCTATAAAAACCTTGTTAAGCCTCTTACTCTTTTGCTATTAAAAGTGAGATGAGTTAATATAATTTTATTGTTATATTTTTTAGCTTTATTTTAATTAAAAAAATAAAAATTAAATTTTGATTAATTTAAATATATAGAACGCATCCCTCGTTAACTAAAATGGAATTTAAAAGAATCAATCAAGTACAATTATCTGGTAAGAAATTTTATGAGATATTTTTACCTTGTTTGTTTATAATAATAGGTTTATTCGGTGCATTTAATCATGCACTTTGGAGAGATGAAATGCAAGGATGGCTTGTAGCTTGGCAAAGCGATAATTTGATAGATTTATGGAGAAATAACGCACCATCTGGGCATCCTATCCTCTGGTCACTATTAGTTTATTTTTCGAAAAATATTACTGGTACACCGATAAGTATGCAACTTTTGCATTGGGTTTTAGGTAGTTTAGCGATTTTACTTTTTTGGAGATTTAGCCCTTTTAATTTATTAACTAAATCTTTATTTACTTTTGGATATTTTCCTTTTTGGGAATATTTCTTTGTGTGTCGTCATTATGTAATTGCAGAATTAATCATATTTATTTTTTGTTCTATTTATAATTTAAAACAAAAAACCTATATTCCATTTGCTTTATGTATTGGCCTTTTGGCTAATACACAAGCTTTTTCATGGTCATTAGCATTCGCAATAGGAATGACTCTTGTATTTGATTGGTTTGTAAACCCTATTCAAAGAGAAAACTATATGAGAAATAAAAAATGGATTTATGATTTGATTTCAAGTGCCGCTATTTCTTTAGCTTTATTGTGTTTTGGAGCTTTTAGTCTTTTCCAAGTAAAAGATTCCATTAAATTAGTTTCTTCCGTATTCGATTTTCGTCATTTTCTAAGAGTAATAGGACAGCTTTTTGGTGGGTATGTTCTTATCATCCCTGATTCAAGTAGGTTTTTCGATCTAGTTATCTGTGCCTTAATTACTTTGTTTTTCCTGGTAAGTACAATTGCCTTTATTAAACATTATCCCCAGGCTTTGATTTATTTTTTTAGTGGTTTAGTTTTTTTATTTCTTTTTAACTATTTTTTATATTTGGGTATTGGATCAAGACATTATGGATATTACTTCCTTTTGATTATCTCATCAGTCTGGTTATCACAATCAAATCAAGAGCAACAATTTAACTCTTCAAGTAATCAAAATCTTTTCACTAAGGGTAATTTATTGTATTTCCCAAGGTTGCTAACTTTTTGTTTAACCATTCATATGGTTGTTGGTGTGCATATGGTCTTAAATGATTTTCTTTTGCCTTATTCGGGTGGAAAGGCAACCGCTGAATATATAGAAGCTAAAGGATGGCAGGATTCCCCAATATTTGCTACGAGAGATGTTGAAGTGGCGACTGTATCAGGATACCTTTCTAGAGAATTCTATTTACCTGAGTTGAATGGATTTGGTAGTTATGCACAGTGGGCTAATAGGGTTAAATTAGAAAGAAATAAGACACTAGATGCAGTTCAAGTTTATTTAGATAAATTCCCCAATGTAAATAAATTATTATTACTTTTAAGTAAGGAATCAGCTATCAGTAATCTGGAGCCAGGTGAATCTCTTTATTTTGATGAATTTAGTGTAATTGCCGATTCTAAATTTGAAAATTCCTTTCATGATTCAGAGAGATTCTACTTGTATTGGGTTGAAAGGATTATTGATTAATTTTGTAGATGTTATGTATAATTTATTATTAGATAATTCTTATGTATAAGCTTTTCCCTGATAGGTTTTAATGAAATGACTCTAGTTATTGAGAGTTTGGATTTAACCTTATCCAAGAGAAATATAGTAAAAGACGTCACTTTAAATGTTAATCGTGGTGAGGTGGTTGGTCTTTTGGGCCCAAATGGCGCAGGTAAGACAAGTACTTTTAATATGATTGTGGGGTTGATTAAGCCAAACAAAGGCAATATTTACTTGGAGGGAAAGAGTATAAAAAACTTCTCAATGACAAAAAGAGTTCAATTTGGTATTGGCTATTTACCCCAAGAACCAAGTGTTTTCAGAAACCTTACAGTTATTGAGAATTTGGATATTGCTCTTTCTCAAGCTAAATTATCAATATCTTTGCATAGGAAAAAACGTGAAGAATTGATCGAGGAATTTAATTTAGTATCTTTTCTTTATCGTTTTGGCCATCAACTTTCAGGTGGAGAAAGGCGCAGATGTGAAGTAGCCAGAGCTTTAGCTGTAGGAAGATTAGGTCCCAAATACTTACTTTTAGATGAGCCTTTCGCGGGAGTAGATCCTATTGCTATTAATGATCTACAGAATTTAATTGGGAAATTAAAAAACAAAAATATAGGAATATTAATTACTGATCACAATGTTAGAGCAACGTTGGCGATAACAAACCGCTCTTATATTCTTAACAAAGGGGAAATCCTTGCTGATGGATCTTCTGAAAAGCTCAAGAGGAATCAAGTAGTAAAAGAGAATTATCTCGGCAATTCATTTGAATAATTACTATGCTAAAAAAAACATTTTTTTTAACTAGATTTCAAAACTTATTAGAAAGAAAGTTGAAAGTAATTCCGTTGTTAGATAGATGGATTTTTTTTGAATTATTACCACCTTTGTTTTTTTCGATTGCTGCCTTTACGGTTGTTTCTCTTTCTTTAGGCGTTATTTTCGATCTAATAAGGAAAATAGTTGAGATTGGGCTTCCGATATCTATTGCTATTAAGATTTTAATGCTAAGGCTCCCTAGCTTTATTGTTATCTCTTTCCCAATGGCAATGCTACTTTCAACATTGTTAGCTTATGGAAGTCTAAATGATAATAGTGAAATTAAGGCTTTAAAAAGTATTGGTATATCAATTTATAGACTTGTATTACCAGGATTAATTTTATCAATATTTATGTCATATATGACTTTTGTATTTAATAACAATATTGTTCCAATTGCAAATAAAAATGCTGAAATAGTCTTATCTAATTCTTTAGGAAGATCTTTTGCAAATGAGCAGGGAGAGGATATTATTTTTTCAAAGAAAGGCAAAATTATAGATCCATATTCAAGCTACAAAAAAAGAGGAGTTACTCATCTTTTTTATGCTCGAAGGTTTTTTGACGGACAGATGTTGGATGTCACAGTAATTGATTTCTCTAAACGAGGTTTTACTCAAATGCTTAAGGCGAAAAAAGGAATCTGGAATAGTGATAAGAAAAATTGGGAATTTTTTGAGGGAAATATTTTGACTTTAATTCCTGATGGTAGTAACACAAGAACTAAATTTATGAGCTTTTTGTATCCATTAGGCGCTGAACTTACGAATATTGCACAATTGCCTAAAGATGCTAATGACATGAACCTTGGAGAGGCTAATACTGCCATGAAGCTATATCAAAGAAGTGGCAATATTAAAGAAGCAAGAAAAATGAGGGTAAGAATTCAAGAAAAATTTACTTTGCCAATTGCTTGCACGGTTTTTGCTTTGATCGGCTGTAGTTTTGGGGTAATGCAAAAGAGTGGAGGAGGCAGGAGTCAAAGTTTTGGATTAAGTATTATTTTGATACTTACTTATTACATCCTAAGTTTTAGTTTTAGCTCACTCGGAGTCAAAGGAATAATAAATCCTTTCCTGGCTGCTTGGACCCCTGTTTTTTTGTCTATGCTAGGAGGAGGTTTTTTGTTAAAACAAGCAAGCAAATGATCTGCTCATTATCAAATAAACTCTAATAGCTTTTATAAATGCTTGATTTTCTTCTAAATATTTTTTCTTTTGATCCTGTTATTCTGCTTGGATTTATAGCTTTCTTTTCTTTATTAATTGCTTTGCCTATTTCTTTTTGGTCAGTTGCTGGGAGCAGTAATTCCACCAAATCTAAATTTTTAGTTGCAGTAGCAAATCTTTTTCTAACTAGTCAATTGATACTTAGATGGTGGCAGTCAGGACATTTTCCAATTAGTAATCTCTATGAATCACTTTGCTTTTTGACTTGGGGTTGTACGTTGACTCAACTTTTTGTAGAAAGGGCATGGAAGTCTCCAATTGTCTCTGCGGTTGCGACTCCTATCTCATTGCTTTCAATAGGTTTTGCTAGTTTTGTTTTGCCAGAGAATTTGCAATCTTCGGCTCCTTTAGTTCCAGCACTACGTTCTAGTTGGTTGGTAATGCATGTCAGTGTAATTATGTGTTCATACGCGGCATTACTAGTAGGTTCGATTTTGTCTTTTGGTGTATTTCTTGTTGACTGGAATAAGCAATTTAATATGCGAAATAGCTCTTTTGGGTCGGGTACATTTAGGAAAAGTTCTGAATTATATTTAAATGACAAAAATGAGAACTTAAATTCAATACAACCGGTCGAATTTACAAATGCTGAGCAACTTGATTCTTTAAGTTACAGATCAATAACTGCTGGATTTTTATTACTTACAGTTGGTCTTATTAGTGGTGCTGTTTGGGCTAACGAGGCTTGGGGTAGTTGGTGGAGTTGGGATCCTAAAGAGACTTGGGCTTTAATATGTTGGTTGGTCTACGCGGCTTATTTGCATACAAGAATAACAAAAGGATGGGAGGGCAAAAAGCCTGCATTGGTTGCTATTGCAGGCTTTTTTGTTATTATTATTTGTTATATTGGAGTCAATCTTCTAGGAGTCGGCTTGCACAGCTATGGTTGGTTCTTTGATGCGTAGTGGTTGATAATTGATTAATTATTTCTCTAAGATTATTCCATTTTGTGCATCATTAGCAACTTTTCTTAGAGCATCACATCCTTCTTTGAGGGTTGGATAAGCAAACATACCACTACCTGCAATAAAACAATTTGCCCCTGCAGCGCAGCATTGAGATAATGACCAATCTGCTTTTATACCACCATCAACTTCTATGTCTACGTTGAATCCATTTTCTAAAATCATTTTTCTTAATTGAGTTATTTTGTTGAGCATTGTTGGTATGTAAGCTTGTCCACCAAATCCAGGGTTAACAGTCATTACTAATACGTGATCAACCATGTCAAGAACATCCTTCACCATATCCATCGGAGTATGAGGATTAAGTGCCACTGAGGGTGACCCTCCTAGTTGACGAATTTTTCCAAGAATTCGATGAAGATGAACATTTGCTTCAGCATGAGCAATTACAACCCCTGGCTCTCCGTTTGCACCCTTACTTGCTTCTACATATCCCTCAAGCATGGTTTCACAGTTGTATTGACTAACCATTAGCTGAGTCTCAAATGGAACTTTGCAATATTTTCGGCAGGCGGAGATCATATCTGGTCCGAATGTGAGATTTGGAACAAAGTTCCCATCCATTACATCAAATTGAATTCTGTCTACACCTGCTAATTCAAGGTCTTTTACGCATTGCCCCATATTTGCCCAGTCTGCTGGCAGGACCGAAGGGATTATTTGAACTGGACGGTGCTCAGAAAAAATTGCTGACGAAATGGATTGGATCATAGTTTTTGTCTTTTGGCAAAGATTCTATTAATTCATGGTCCCAAGTTCTAGTGTGACCATGCACTGATACAGTAATTATTGCTTATCAACAGATAATAAGTTTTTTGTGAGTACTTTTTTCTGAGCATTTTTCAATGCCCTCAATTACTTACAATATTGTCTGCCTTAAGGCGTAAATTTCTTTACCTAGCTGCAAAAAGTGGATCGTACTCTCGTCCAAGAAATTCTTGAAGTAGTTGAGCAAGCTGCAATTGCTTCGGCTCAATTGACTGGTTTGGGTCAAAAAGATGAGGCTGATGCCGCAGCCGTTGAGGCAATGCGAAAGAGAATGGGAACCATTCAGATGCAAGGAAGGATCGTTATTGGAGAAGGAGAAAGAGATGAAGCTCCGATGCTTTACATAGGTGAAGAAGTTGGATCAGGCTCAGGCCCTGGAGTTGATTTCGCTGTAGATCCTTGTGAAGGAACAAATTTATGTGCAAATAGCCAGCGTGGATCGATGGCTGTTTTGGCGGCCTCAGATAGGGGAGGTTTGTTTAATGCTCCAGATTTTTATATGAATAAATTAGCTGCTCCTCCAGCGGCTAAGGGGAAAGTTGATATCAGGAAAACTCCTACAGAAAACATAAGAATCTTGAGTGATTGCCTTGGGATCGCAATTAGTGATTTAACTATTGTTGTTATGGATAGAGCTAGGCACAAAAATTTAGTTTCCGAGATCAGGTCTACTGGTGCCAGGATTCAGCCCATCTCTGATGGAGATGTCCAGGCAGCCATAGCATGTGGATTTGAGGGGACTGGCACGCATTGTTTGATGGGTATTGGTGCTGCTCCTGAGGGGGTTATTTCAGCGGCAGCAATGAGAGCACTTGGTGGGCATTTTCAGGGGCAACTTGTTTATGATCCTGCAATAGCTCAAACATCAGAATGGGCAGACTATACAAAAGAGGGAAATATAAAAAGATTGAACGAAATGGGCATAACTGATATTGACAAGATCTATGAAGCAAATGAACTTGCCTCAGGTGAAAATGTTGCTTTTGCTGGTAGTGGAATCACAGATGGATTGCTTTTTGATGGAGTTAAATTTGAAAAAGATTGCACCAGAACTAGTAGTCTTGTGATTAGTACGCTTGATCAAACAGCAAGATTTACCAATACAGTTCACATCAAAGATGGTGCTCAAAGCATCTCTTTGAAGTGAGATTTAAGTAAATGATCTAAGGGGCTATTTATGCATATTGCTGTCGTCGGTCTTAGCCATCGCACGGCCCCAGTCGAAGTGCGTGAAAAGCTAAGTATCCCAGAAGAACTAATCGAAAAATCATTTGATAATTTAAAGAAAATTGATCAAATATTAGAAGTTTCTATCTTGAGCACATGTAACAGACTTGAAATTTATAGCTTAGTTAAGGACCCGAAATTGGGAATAGAAGCAATTAAATCTTTTCTCCTGGAATTTTCGGGTCTTGAAGATGAAATTCTTTCACCACATTTATTTAACTTTGTCCAAGAGAAGGCTGTTTCTCATGTGATGAGGGTCTCTGCCGGTTTGGATAGTTTGGTTTTAGGAGAGGGACAAATTCTTTCTCAGGTAAAGAAAATGGTCCGACTTGGCCAAGACCATCAAAGTTTAGGTCCTATTTTGAATAGATTATTAACACAGGCAGTTAGTACTGGTAAAAGAGTAAGAAGCGAAACAAATCTAGGCACTGGAGCAGTTTCTATAAGTTCTGCGGCTGTAGAACTAGCTCAGTTAAAACTTGGGCAAGCACATGGAAGAGATCAATTAATGAGTTTAGAAACTGAAAAGGTTGCAGTTGTTGGAGCCGGAAGAATGAGCCGTCTGTTGCTTCAGCATCTCCAATCAAAAGGATGTTGTTCCCTTACTCTCCTAAATAGAACAAAAAAAAGGGCTGAGGAGCTATCAGCAGCATTTCCCGATATTCAAATTGATTGTCAATTAATAGATCAACTTGATACTTGTCTCTCTCTAAGTACACTTGTTTTTACAAGTACAGCTGCTAATGAGCCTATTATTGATGCTGAGAAATTGACTAAAATTGATAGAAAACCTTTGCTTAGACTTATTGATATTGGAGTTCCAAGAAATATTTCTTCTGATGCAAAATCAGTTTCTGGGATTGAATCTCATGATGTAGATGACCTTCAAGAAGTTGTTTCAAGAAATCAAGAAGCAAGACAAAAGCTCGCTTTAGAAGCAGAAGGATTGATAGATGAAGAATGTCGTATCTTCCTAGAATGGTGGGATTCTTTAGCTGCTGTACCTACTATTAACTGCCTTAGGTCTGGTTTGGAGTCAATCAGAAAAGAAGAACTTCAGAAGGCATTGAGCCGAATGGGTCCTGATTTCTCCGCTAGAGAACGAAAAGTTGTTGAGGCACTAAGCAAGGGTATTATTAACAAAATACTTCATACTCCCGTAACCAAATTAAGAGCACCTCAATCAAGGAGTGAACGTAGGGATTCTCTTGACGTGATTGAAAAACTTTTTAATCTTGATGTTTCTAGTTCTTTAAACAAGCCCAAAAACAACTGATATTGTTATTTACTTTTGAAATTTTTACTACATATCACTTTTTACTAGATTAATGAGCACTCTATCCAGTAGGTTTGCTCCGAATAGCCGATTAATAGTGCCTTCATGAAGAGAGTACTTGCCATCATTCTTGGCGGTGGGAAAGGATCACGCCTATATCCATTAACAAAAATGAGAGCAAAACCCGCCGTCCCACTAGCGGGTAAATATCGACTAATAGATATTCCCATAAGTAATTGCATTAATTCGGACATCAGTAAAATGTATGTTCTTACGCAATTCAATAGTGCATCACTTAACAGGCATATTGCACAGACTTATAATCTGAGCGGACCTTTTGGTCAAGGTTTTGTTGAAGTTTTAGCCGCTCAGCAAACACCCGAAACACCATCTTGGTTTGAGGGTACCGCTGATGCTGTTAGAAAATATCAATGGCTTTTTCAAGAGTGGGATGTTGATGAATATTTGATTCTTTCTGGAGATCAGCTTTATCGAATGGATTACAGCTTATTTGTTGAACAGCATAGAAAAACCGGAGCTGATTTAACTGTTGCAGCTTTGCCAGTTGACTCCGCGCAAGCTGAGGCATTTGGTTTGATGCGTACTGATGAATCTGGAAATATTAAAGAATTTCGTGAAAAACCCACTGGTGATTCATTGAAAGCAATGGCTGTAGATACTTCAAGGTTTGGATTGGAACAAACGGAGGCAAAGGAAAAACCTTATTTGGCCTCTATGGGAATATATGTTTTTAGTCGTGCTACTCTGTTTGACTTGTTAAATAAATTTCCTTCTTATACAGATTTTGGAAAAGAAATTATTCCTGAGGCTTTAGGAAGAGGAGACAAACTTAAAAGTTATGTTTTTAATGATTACTGGGAAGATATAGGAACTATTGGTGCATTCTTTGAATCGAATTTAGCTTTAACACAGCAGCCAACCCCGCCATTTAGTTTTTATGATGAGAAGTTCCCTATCTATACAAGGCCAAGATATTTGCCACCTTCAAAAATTGTAGATACCCAAATAACCGATTCAATAGTTTCCGAGGGATCAATACTTAAATCATGTAGCATTCACCACTGTGTCTTGGGAGTAAGGAGTCGAATTGAAAGTGACGTTGTGCTAAATGAAACTCTAGTAATGGGATCTGATTTTTATGAGTCTTATGAAGAGAGAATAGCTCTAAGAAATGGGGGGGGGATACCCCTAGGTGTAGGACAAGGAACAACTGTTAAAAGAGCAATTCTCGATAAAAACGCTCGAATAGGTGACAACGTGACAATAGTCAACAAAGACAACGTTGAAGAAGCTGATCGGGCAGATCAAGGTTTTTATATTCGTAATGGAATTGTTGTTATCGTTAAAAATGCAACAATTCCAGATGGAACAATAATTTGATTTTTATTTAATGTCCTAGAAATTCAATAAGCCTAGTTTTTAATATTCTATTATCAAATTTTTTTTAAAGAATCCTTCATCCCTGACATTAAGCTCTTTAATGCAGCGAAATGATTCCACAGTCGTCACACTAACTCAAGTAGAAATTTATTAACTTAATGACCAAGGCACATTTTGGATTAGTCGGTCTTGGAGTAATGGGTGAGAACCTTGTCCTGAATGCAGAGCGAAATGGTTTTTCTAGTGTGGTCTATAACCGTACTTATCAAAAAACTGAAGATTTTCTTCGAGGTAGAGGTTTAAATAAATCAATTCAAGGAGCGAAGGATCTTCAAGAATTTGTATCAAAACTGGAACGTCCCAGGAGGGTATTAATGATGGTCAAAGCGGGTGGAGCTACTGATGCTGTCATTGATCAAATTTCGCCTTTCCTCGAGGAAGGTGATTTACTCATTGATGGTGGAAATGCCCAATTTATGGATACCGAAAGAAGAGTAAAAGAACTTGAGAGCAAGAGTTTTGGATATATCGGGATGGGTGTTTCAGGTGGAGCAAAAGGAGCATTGGAAGGACCTAGTATGATGCCTGGTGGGACAAAGACGTCTTACGACGCAATAGAGGGTTTGTTGAACAAAATGGCGGCTCAGGTTGACGATGGGGCTTGCGTGACTTATATCGGCCCAGGGGGCTCAGGACATTTTGTCAAGACAGTTCACAATGGAATTGAATATGGTATCGAGCAAATTTTGGCTGAGGCATATGACTTGATGAAGAGAGTATGTGGTATGAACGGTGATGAGATGGCATCTGTTATGGGCTATTGGAATAAAACCGAAGAACTTTCCTCCTATCTTGTTGAAATTACTGAGGCCTGTTTACGAGTTAAGGATCCTGAAGACAGTTCCGATCTTGTTGAAAAGATAATGGATAAGGCGGGTCAAAAAGGTACTGGCTTATGGACAGTCGTTAGCGCACTTGAACTTGGAGCTTCTGTGCCAACTATCTATGCCTCTTTGAATGGAAGGGTTATGAGCTCGATGAAAGATCAACGAAATTATGCGGAAACAATTTTAATTGGGAATAAGCCTTCTTTTGTTGATTTTGGAAAGCCTTCTGATGGCATGCCTTTGTTAATGGATTCAGTTGTATTGGCTACTATAGCGAGCTATGCACAAGGTATGGACATTTTACGACTCGCTTCTGATGAATATGATTACGATCTTGATATGCCCTCTATAGCTCAAATATGGAAAGGTGGTTGCATAATAAGATCTACCCTTTTGAGTCGTATACAGGTTGCATTTAAAAAGGATCCCAAGTTAAGTAATCTTATTCTAGATAGTTGGTTTGCTGATCAGGTGAATAATCGTCTCTCTGGTTTAACACAGGTAGTTTCTGCGGCTGCTAATGCGGGTATTCCAGTGCCTTGTCTTAGTAGTACACTCGATTATTTAAACAGTTTTAGAACTTCTAGGCTCCCTCAGAACTTGGTCCAGGCTATGAGAGACTGCTTTGGCTCCCATACCTATGAGCGTGTAGACAAAGCGGGATCTTTCCATACTGAATGGATTGACTGATATCAATGATTAAATATGAAATCCAAGTTTCAGAAGACAAAAGCGCTCTTGCTCTTGCCTCTTCTGATTTGATTGCACAGGTCATTGACTCAACCTTGAAAAATAAAACTAGGGCTAAAATTGCTCTTTGTGGCGGATCCACCCCAAAAGCTGCTTATTCTTTATTAGGTAAAAAAAATATTGATTGGAAGAAAGTCGATTTGTTTCTCGGAGATGAAAGATGGGTTGACAGTTTATCGCAAGATAGTAATTGCTTTTTATTGAATAATTCATTGTTATTAGAAGGTAATCCTTCTCTAGAGGCATCATTTTTTCGTGTCTCAACTGTTGAATTAGCCACGCCAGAAGATAGCGCTAAACATTATGAAAAGATTTTGAAAAACAATTTTGATGTGTATCCACCAAAATTTGATTTGATTTTATTGGGCTTGGGAGATGATGGTCATACAGCCTCCCTCTTTCCTGGCTCGGATGCATTGTTTGAAAGAGATAGCCTGGTAACTGTTGGCGAAGGTAAAGGTCATAAAAGAATTACCTTTACCAGTAAATTGCTCAGTTCAGCAAATAATGTTGTCTTCCTAATCAGCGGATCTGCCAAACAAACGGCTCTTAAGCGTCTCCTTGATCAGTCAGAATCATGGGAACGTACTCCTGCAAAATTAGTCGCACCACATTCTGAAATTATTATTTTGGCTGATAAAGATGCTTGCCCATCTTTCTAGGTAGATTGTTATTTGAATAGAGAAGTACTTTAAAATTGATTTCTGATTTACCACCGACTGAAATTTCAATAACTCCTCTCATACAGGGTTCAGAATTTTCAGATTGGGAATCTCTGAATGACACAATTATGGGTGGATCAAGTCTTGCAAATTGTCGTTCATCAGATAAAGGCTTGATTCTTGAGGGGAACTTGGTTGAAGAGGGTGGAGGCTTTGTTAGTTGCCGCTCTCCAATTTTTGAAAAACCTTTTGATCTTTCCAAATATTCTGGATTAATTCTTGATGTTTATGGAGAAGGGAGAACGTTGAAACTTGCGATTGCTTGTGAAAAGAAACCTTTATCACTATCAAATTTTTTAAAAGGTGATATCCGCTGGGTTGCATCAATACCTACAAAGAAAAATGGAGCTAGTACAGTTAAAATACCTTTCAAAGATTTGGAACCGGCTCGTCGAGCAAAGCCTGTTCGACTACCTCTTATTTTTGATTCAACATGTATTAATCGATTTCAAATACTTCATTCAAAATTTGGCCAGCCAGGCAAAATGAACTCAGGATTTTTTGCTGGTCCTATCAAAGTCTTAATTAAGTCAATTAGTGCATACTCCTGATTTGAAAGATAGCTGGATATCTGAAGTCGCCAAAGCGGCAGACCTTTGCATGAAGCCATATGTTCATTCTGTCTTTTTAGAAAATCAATTAACTGATGATAATGAGCTTGATGAATTGATTTTTAAAATTCAATGTAGGAATATAGACGGCGAAAGAGAAGAATCTATGGATATTGAACTTGAAGTGTATAAAAGCGGTAATGAGGTAAATATGACTATTGCTTGGAAATCTCTAATTGATAGGCCAATACTTTGGCAAGGTAAGCATGCTATTTGGATGGACAGTTCTTCTGGTGTTCAATGCGAAACGCCTTCATATGGAAAACTTTTTGAGGCCCTTGCAAGAAGACTTAGGACGGTTTTTAAGACTTCATTGACTTGAACTAACTATATTTGATCGGTTGTGGCTCCTTGGCTTGATGAACTTACTAATCTCGAATACTTTCCAAGAATGCCTGTCTTATATCTAGGCTTTGGTTTCTCCCAATTCGCTCTCCTTCTAGCTAGTTCTCTCTCTTCGACATTCAATTGAATTAACAATTTATTAGCGTCAACGGTAATACTGTCTCCTTCCTCTACTAATCCAATTGTTCCCCCAACGGCTGCTTCTGGAGCAACGTGGCCAACCACTAATCCATATGATCCGCCACTGAATCGGCCGTCAGTAATAAGTGCAACTTTCTCTCCCAAGCCTTGACCCACAATTGCTGAAGTTGGAGAAAGCATTTCCCTCATTCCTGGTCCTCCTACAGGCCCTTCATATCTAACGACGACTACATCTCCAGCTTTAACTTTATTGTCTAGGATTGCACTTAAGCATTCTTCTTCACTCTCAAAAACCCTTGCGGGGCCAGTTAAGACAGGAGTCTTTACACCACTTATTTTCGCGACACTTCCTTCACTAGCTAAATTTCCTTTAAGAATAGCTAAATGTCCTTTTTTATAAATAGGGTTTGATACTGGTCTAATAACATCTTGATTCTCTTTGGGCTTTGAGGGGATATCAGAAAGAATTTCTTCAATTGTTTTACCTTCAATAGTTTTGCATTCTCCATGGAGCATTCCTGCCTCGAGAAGTAATTTCATTACTTGAGGTATCCCCCCAGCTTGATGTAAATCTACAGTTACGTATTTACCGCTTGGCTTGAGGTCGCAAATTACAGGAACAGTTTGTCTTATACGTTCAAAGTCATCGATTGTTAAATTAACTCCTGCAGTCTTCGCTATAGCAAGTAAGTGAAGGACAGAATTTGTTGAGCCACCAACAGCCATGATGACACTGATTGCATTCTCAAAGGCTTTTTTTGTGAGTAAATCTAACGGTCTTATGTTGTCCTTAACTGCATTGACAAGTACCTGAGCACTTTTAGCAGCGCTTTCTGCTTTTTCATCATCTACAGCTGCCATAGTAGAGCTGAATGGCAAACTAAAACCCATCGTTTCAATTGCCGCAGACATGGTGTTTGCAGTAAACATGCCACCACAACTACCTGGGCCTGGAATGGCATTCTTTTCAACTGCTATTAATCGTTCTTCATCTATTTTTCCACTTGTTAATTGACCGACAGCTTCAAAAGAACTAACTACGGTTAGGTCGCAACCGTCTAATTTCCCAGGCTTAATTGTTCCTCCATATACAAAAATTGAAGGTATATTCATTCTTGCCATTGACAACATTGCACCGGGCATATTTTTGTCGCATCCACCAATTGCTAATACACCATCCATGCTTTGAGCATTGCAAGCTGTCTCAATTGCATCTGCAATAACTTCTCTTGAAACCAATGAATATTTCATTCCTTCTGTTCCCATAGAGATGCCGTCACTAACAGTTATGGTCCCGAATGTTTGAGGCATTGCACCAGCCTCTTTTAAAGCAGCTTCTGCTCTGTTTGCCAGGTCCATTAATCCCATATTGCATGGGGTTATTGTGCTGTGACCATTAGCTATTCCAATGATTGGCTTGTTAAAGTCATTATCATCAAACCCAACCGCTCTGAGCATTGCTCTGTTCGGTGACCGTTGAATACCCTGTGTTATCGCATTTGATCGAAGCATTTGATTTATATATTAATTGTTTAAAAATTAGAATTAATTAGAAGATCCCAGATCTTCTAATTGTTTACGCACGTCTGCTATGGCCGAATTAAGCTGTTCAACACGTTGCTCAAGGTGCTCATTACTTTGATTGCCTAGAGTATTTGATTCTAATTCAGTTGCCTCAGAGCCATCTTGAATTCTTGGTGCATAAAGCATTGCTTTTTGCTTTCTAGTTTCTTGCCTTTTTTCGGCTTCAGAAAGTAACCACCAAGCTAGGCCTGCAGCTCCTAGTACGGCACCACTAATTAATGATGCCAAACTTCCTGAATTTGAATCTCGGTATTGGCTCATAACTTTGAATAACTTCTTTAAATGCTAGTCCGATGAGGTGACTCTGGTTTTGATACGTAATGATGGATCACCAATTCCAGGCGATAGTTCACTTTCCGATATTAATTCAGGATCTATACAAGCACAATAAATATTTAAATCTTGAATATTTTCGCCGATTTCTTTAAGACCTTGATTAGCGGCTAATACTGTAATCACTCTTATCCTTCTTGAATCAATTTTATTTTTTTTAAGATGATTTAAATCTTCTAATAGTTGTTTACCGTTTGTTATTTGATCTATATAAAATATAATTCCTGCATTTTCTTCAATTTCTTTAGGTAACCCGCCAATACATAAATTTGAATTCGGAATTAAATTCCTAGCACCTCTAAAGAGCTCAAGCCCCGCAGGCAAATATGGAATTGCTAAAATAGGAATATTTGGATCAATAATCAAGCATTCGGTGGTTCCTGTTGAAGTAGTTATCTGTTCTTTTTTGCTTGGGATCCAATCTCTCATAGCTTCATAGGTGAGCCAGGAGCCAAGTTGTTCTAGGCCTGTTGCATAAAGAATTTCTGGGGTAGTAGGGTTCCTTAAAATAGTTAACCAATGTGATATGAGTGGGTGAGGAGGAACTATTACTCTTAAGCTCATTGACATGATTCATTCTTGGCCTTATTTGCCATAACGTGAATAATTAAATTACCTGTTAAAAGTCCTTTTAAGCTCCAATGAACAAAAAAACTTCTTTCATCTCTGATTTTAAAGCAATTGTTTTTGCTGTATTACTTATCTTTGTTTTTATATTCCCTGCTGAAAGTCTGTTCGCTAGAACGCCTGCTGAGATTCGCAATCAAGAAGAACTCAATATTTCTCAAGATATGTCTAGCCAGGACTTAAGTGGAAATGATTTCGTAAAACTAGATCTGAAAGGAATAAACTTTAGTGAATCCAACCTTACTGGAGCAGTTTTTAATAATAGTAAATTAAATGGAGCAGATTTGCATGGTGCGCAGCTTAGTGACGCATTGGCGTATGCAACTGATTTTGAGGGTGCTGACTTAAGGGATGTCGACTTCAATGGTGCATTATTGATGGAAAGCACATTCACAGATGCACTTATAGACGGAGCTGATTTTACTGATGCAGTAATCAGTCGAATACAGCAAAAAGAATTATGTTCTATGGCTTCCGGAGCAAATTCAAAGACTGGCGAGGATACCAGCTATAGTCTTGGTTGTTGATATTTTCTAAAAATAAAAATGAGTGGTAGTCGTCTACCAGTTACGGTTGTTACAGGATTCTTAGGCTCTGGCAAAACAACACTCTTGAGACATCTTTTAAGTGAAGGCAATCAACGTCTAGCAGTAGTTGTTAATGAATTCGGGACAGTAGGCTTAGATGGAGACCTTCTTAAAAACTGTGGTTTTTGCCCTGATGATGAAGTAGATGAAAGAATAGTTGAATTGAATAATGGCTGTTTATGTTGCACTGTTCAAGAGGATTTCCTTCCTGCTATGGAAGCTTTGCTCCTTAGATCAAATCAACTTGATGGAATCATTATTGAAACCAGTGGTCTTGCATTGCCAAAGCCTTTATTGCAGGCTCTAAATTGGCCTGCAATAAGAAGTAAGGTTTTTATTAATGGAGTCGTAACTTTGGTAGATGGATATGCACTCTCAAATGGTAGTCCTGTAGGTGATATAAAAAGTATTAATGAACAAATTTTGAATGATAATAGTTTTGACCACTTAACTCCAATAAATGAGCTTTTTAGGGACCAATTGATTTCTGCTGATCTCGTTCTGATTAGTAGGTCTGATTTGCTCTCTGCAAAAGATTTTTCTTCGGTTAGGAATGAGGTTAAAAAGCAGGGAAATCATTTTACTAATATCCTGCCAATATCTAATGGGGAAATTGAACCTTCATTGATTCTCGGCCTTAGCAGTGATCAATATGATATTTTCCGTCTTAATCAAAATGACCATGACCATGACCATGACCATGACCATGACCATGACCATGACCATGACCATGACCATGACCATGTTGATGTAATCAGTGAGCATTTAAGATTTGAATTCCCAATTGACCATGATGTATTGAGAAAACTACTTGTAAAACTTGTTCCGGAATATCAAATCCTTCGATTAAAAGGAAGATGCTGGATAGAGGGTAAAGCCTTGCCTCTTCAGATCCAAATGGTTGGATCTAGATTTGATTCATGGTTTGAAAGCTCGAATGATGATTCTTGGAGACCTTCTAGATCTGGGCTCGATTTGGTCTGTCTGAGTCTTAAAGGCGGAGTTAAAAAAGCTATTGAGCGCTCCTTTTAATCAATCGGTTCAAATTATTATATTTATATTAAAAATAGGTTGTTTTTTTGTGTATTTCCGCGATTCTTTGAGAGTTAAGAGATAATTCTCTTATACCTAATTTTAAGAGTTTCTAATCCGACTTTTTGTTGTGAGTAATGCAGTTTCCACTACCCAGAATAATCATGTTCATAGTCTTCCCAATACTTTGAAGATAAGTACTTGCAATAAATGTGGTGGTAATGGTTATATGAAATCTAGCCCAAATTGTTATCACACTTGTCTGACATGCTTAGGCAAAGGACTAATAAGTGAACAAAAAGAAAATATCAATTAGAAATTTTTCAGATATTATCTACAATAAATTTCTAGCCTTTTCCTTTGGGTTAACCAAGAAGAAGGAAAATTTCCATTAATTTTTAAAAGTGTCTCTATTTAAAGCAAGAGTTTTTGTTCATTTAAGACCTTCAGTTTTAGATCCTGCGGGAGAGGCTACTAGGTCAGCTACTAAGAGATTAGGAATTGATGGTGTTACGCAGCTAAGAATTGGTAAATCTATTGAACTTGAAATCGAAGCTGCAAATAAGGAAGATGCACGATCGAAGATTGAATTAATGAGTGATCGATTGCTTGCAAATCCCGTAATTGAGGATTGGACGTTGGAGTTTAAGGATGAACAGAAAGTAGCTACTAATTAAAAAAAATGAATATCGGAATAATTGTTTTTCCTGGCTCTAACTGCGACAGGGATGTCAGATGGGCTACTGAAGGTTGTCTTGGGATCTCTACAAGTTTTCTATGGCATGAAACTACTGATTTGAACGGTTATGACGCAATTGTCATTCCAGGGGGGTTTAGTTACGGAGATTATTTACGTTGTGGAGCAATAGCAAGATTTGCACCTGTATTAAATTCTTTAATACCTTTTGTTGACAAAGGAGGAAAAGTTCTTGGTATTTGTAATGGTTTTCAAATTCTTACTGAACTTGGTCTCCTACAAGGAGCTTTGACAAGAAATAAAAATCTTCATTTTATTTGTGATAGAGCAAATCTATCTATTGAAAGTACAAAATCAACTTGGATGAGAAATTATAAAAAACATGATTCTATTTCACTACCCATAGCTCATGGAGAAGGGAGATATCAATGTAGCTCAGACGTTTTGAAAAAATTGCAGGATGATGATTCAGTGGCTCTTAGATACGCGAAAAATCCAAATGGATCAATCTATGATATTGCTGGAATTACAAATAAAAAGGGAAATGTTTTGGGGATGATGCCACACCCTGAAAGAGCTTGTGATGAGGCTTTAGGGAATATTGATGGTAAATTAATTCTTGCTACGCTTCTTTCTTGAACTTATAAATCAAGGCATTAAAAAAGCTGCTATCAAACGAGTGATAGCAGCTTTTTATTAGCCTTTTGCTTAGTACTTGTATCCCGCTACAAATAGTTGTTCGTCAGAAGAAGGCTGAGAACCAGCAACATATAATCCTTTTGATGCCTCAGAGTTTGCTTGAGCTCTTGCTATAAGTGCTTTTTGTCCATCAGCAGTATTTGAACCTTTCCATGCTTTTAGACATGAATGTTGTAATGCACGACCATATGAGAATGAAACATTCCACTTAGCTTTTCTCTCGATTTTATTCATCAGATTTAAATAAACTGATGCAGCTTCCTCGCTCAAGCCACCTGAAAGGAAAGTAATCCCAGGGACACTCGCTGGTACACAGCGTTCCATTGTGCGGATTGTCATTTCAGCAACTTGTTGTGGATCAGCTTTTGTTGAGCTGTCAGCACCCTGCACTGTCATGGATGGCTTTAGAAGAGTTCCTTCAAGAAGTACACCGTTAACCTGGCAAGCCAAATAAACCTCTTTAATTACTTCTTCTTGAACTGCTGCTGTCTTTTCGATTGAATGTGAACCATCCATAAGGATTTCTGGTTCAATAATTGGGACCAATCCAGATTCTTGTACTGATCTAGCGTATCTTGCTAACCCCCAAGCATTTTCTCTTATAGAAAGTTTAGAAGGACAACCATCATCTGTAATTTGAAGCACAGCTCTCCACTTAGCAAATCTTGCACCTTGTTCGTAATAATCAGCAGCTCTTTCAACAAGGCCGTCTAAACCTGAACAAAAAGTTTCTACATCGTGTCCACCAGCTAATGGTCTTAGACCTTTATCAACCTTGATTCCTGGGATTATTCCAAGCTTCTCAAGTTTTTTAACCATTGGCTCACCATCTGGATGGTTCTGGAAAAGAGTCTCTTCAAAAAGAATTGCTCCACTTATGAAGTTTCCAAGACCTTCTGTGGTGAAAAGCATACCTCTATATGCTTTTCTATTGTCCTCAGTGTTCTCAACACCTATTGAAGCAAGTCTTTTCCCTACTGTTTTGGTTGATTCGTCAACAGCAAGAATCCCTTTGCCTGGCTGGGCTATGGCACTTGCTGTTTTCTTTAGTTCTTCTGCGTAGTACGAGAGTGCCATTTATGCAACAAAAATTTCCTTAAGATTATTCCATATCAACGGCCCTTTTTGTGGCTTATTACACCTAAAAAATTGTTTTTTGTTTTTTTGGTGAATTTCTTTAATTGATTTCAAGCTTCATACCTATTGAGTTTGATTCTTGGACCTTGTCGCAAACTTTTTGGCTGGCTAATCCCTCAGCTAAGCCTGGGATAACAGGTGTACCGTCTTTTATGCTTTGAGCCCACCAGCTTTGTATTCTTGCTACTGGAGCAATTCGTCCATCAGTCCAAGTTTTTGAAAAGGAAAGATCTGAATCTGGTTGAATATTTTTAAGAACTTCTCCTTTGTTTGAGTACCACAAACCAAATCCATGGACATAATCTTTTTGGTTGTCGCTGCTAAGCACAAGAGTTCCATTACTCCCATATATTTCCAGACTAAAACCCCTGCTTTGTTTTGTAACTGCAGAGAGATTTATCTGGACTGGAATCAAATTATTATTAATACTTTTTATTTGTAGTTGAGATATACTTACATCTTCACTTGTCACTTTCCTAGTGGTTTTTGATTTTGTACAAACTCTCTCTTTGATTGAAGTTGAATTTATTGCGCTCAAAGAATGAGTTGGACCAATAAGCCAATGAATCATGTCAAAAGCATGGGTACCTAAAGCGCCCAAGACCCCTCCACCAGAATCTTTATCTGAATACCAATTCCATGGCCTCTCGGGGTTGGCTCTACTACTCATTAGCCAATCTAGTTTTACAAAATAAGGTTCATCTAATTTTTTATCGTTAATCATTCGCTTTGCTTGCATGAACAGAGGAACCGCTCGATATTCGTAATCGACAGCTATTTTTAGATTTCTTTGGAGCGCATTTCTTTGAAGCTCTTTTACCTCGTTAGAGTTTAAGCAAGTTGGCTTTTCTAATAAAAGATGTTTTCCAGCTTTAATTGCCTCAAGTGCCAGCTCATATCTGGGGGCTGGTGGCGTAGCTATTATTATTCCATCTATTTCGGAATCATTGACTAGATCTTCCCAGGTCTCATAAGCACGAAGATTGTTCTTATTGCATGCTTCTTTAAGCCTTTCTGGCCGAGGATGCCACAACCCCACTAGCTCTATATTCTTATTAGACAATGATGCAGGAATATGAACACTTTCACCGAAACCTAGTCCTGCAATAGCTATGCGGAGAGGATGATCTGAATTGATCATTCTTTTAAATAATTAATGAGTTTAAGCATTTTCGCATCCATATGAAATCACATCATCAAGTAGTTTATCCCCGTTGGGGTCTTCCCATTTTGCGGTTAATTTCTTTTTACCATTAACTGAAACATCTTTAAATTTATTAGTTAAACAATTGATGTCCATTATATAAATATTCTCTTCTATTTCCTTTGACGAAGAAGGATCTATTTTTAGGTATTTTGTGGTTAATTCTATTATTTCTTTTCCTTTAATATGAATATTGTCTCTATCTAAATATTGTTCTCCTGTAGGCGTTTTACTCACTTCAATCCAATTAATATTGGCTCCGTATACTATATTTGTTTTATTGAATAAAATTATTAACATTATCACTAATGTTTTCAAGAGAAAATCAATTTTATTTTTTATTTTTTGATGTGTTTTAACCATTAGTTTGTAATTTTGCTTTTTTTGTCTTATGTAGTCGAAGTATCTTTGCCAAAGTTTCTTTAAGTTCTGTTCTAGGTACGATGGTATCTACGAAGCCATGATCTTGAAGATATTCTGCGGTTTGGAAATTATCAGGCAGTTTTTCTCTCAATGTTTGTTCAATTACTCTTCTCCCTGCAAATCCAATCAGTGCTTTTGGCTCAGCAAGGATTAAATCTCCAAGCATGGCAAAACTAGCGGTAACTCCCCCAGTGGTGGGATGGGTAAGTAAAGGCATATAAAGCAATTGAGCATCTCTATGTCTTTCTAGTGCTCCTGAAATCTTTGCCATTTGCATCAGGCTTAGCATCCCTTCTTGCATTCGAGCACCACCAGATGCACAAACAATTAGTAATGGTAATTTTTCTTTGGTTGAATGTTCTATGAGCCGTGTAATTTTCTCTCCCACAACAGATCCCATTGAACCACCCATGAACCTGAAATCCATTACGGCTAATGCCATGGGAATAGAATCTACCTCGCATGTACCTGTCAGTACACCATCTTTGAGTCCAGTACTTGCTTGACTTTCTCTCAGCCTGTCTGCGTAAGCTCTTCGATCTTTAAACCCGAGAGGATCAACGGGAGTTATATGATTATTGATTGATTTAAATGTGCATGGATCAGTGATTAGTCTTATTCTCTCTTCGCTATCTATCCGATTGTGGTGATTGCAGTTGCTACAGACACTGCAATTATCTATTAAATCTTTTCTATAAACAACTTGTCCACATTCTGGACATTTTTCCCATAGTCCATCACTTTCTTCAGATTCCTGAGTTACTTTGCCAACAAATTGCCCTTTTCTTCTATCAGCAAACCAGTCGAATAATGACACAGCTTTTTAGTGATTGAATTTAATTTAGTACCCTAAGTCCCACTAAAGGTATTAGAAAGTTTAAAACTTATCTATAATCCAAGAGCAAAATATCCCAATTGAGAGGAATGGTGCAAAAGGATACTGTTGTAATGGCTCAAATCTTTTTGTAAGTTTTCCACTCAAGCTATATATAGCTGAGAGTATGAATGAAATGCATAATGATAAAAAACTCAATTCAATACCAAGCCATATTGTACTAAAAGAAGAAAGTTTTATATCACCCATCCCTAATGAATTTACTCCTAAAATCTTATAACTTATACAACTGATAAAATACATAATTAGAAAGATAATAATCATTGATAAAGAATTATTTATTAATAACCACTTAATATCTATCCCTTTATTTGTTATGCCAATGCATAACAAATAAAGAATACCTGAAATAGAGAATAATATTAGTTTATTTTCACTTATTAGTAGTGTATTTTTGTCTTCTATAGAAATAGAAGACAAGAAATATAAAAGTATAAAAGTAAATAATATACTAATCAAGATTATTTATTAGCATTATCTATTATACTTTGTTTGATTAACTTAAATTGATTTGATTTGTTATCCTGCAGCTTTTTTCTCTTCTATCATTTTATGAATAATAGGTGTAAGAATAAGTTCCATCGCAAATCCCATTTTTCCTCCGTTAACAACAATACTTGTGGGACTTGACATGAATGAATCGTGTATCATTCCTAATAAGTATTGGAAGTCAATTCCCCATTTTTCCCTTGAACCTTTTCTGAAATGAATAATTACAAAACTTTCGTCAGGTGTAGGAATGTTTCTGCAAATAAATGGGTTTGACGTATCAATTGTCGGAACTCTTTGGAAGTTAATATCTGTACGACTAAATTGGGGACATATGTGATTAATGTAATCAGGCATTCTTCTCAGAATCGTATCAACGATCGTCTCGGCTGAGTAACCCCTTTCTGCATTATCTCGGTGAATTTTTTGTATCCACTCTAGATTTGTAATTGGTACTACACCAACAAGTAAATCAGCAAATGATGCTACATCATAATCTTTTCCTACAACGCCACCATGGAGACCCTCGTAAAATAATAGGTCTGTTCCTGTTGGAATGTCTTCCCAGGGAGTAAATTGGCCTGGATCTAATTTGGTTCCTAAACGAGTGTTATGCTCATCTGCCTCTTCAGGGCTATGCAAATAATATCTTTTCTGGCCTCCACCAGTTTTGCCATATTGACTAAACAGGTCTTCCAATTTATCGAATAAATTTGCCTCTGGTCCAAAATGTGAAAAGTTTTCACCCCTTGAAAGTGCCTCAGACATTGCCTTCTTCATAGGCATTCTTTCGAAACGGTGATAACTATCTCCTTCAACAACTGCAGGAACAATCTTTTCGCGAGCAAAGATATGCTCAAAAGCTCTTTTAACTGTGCTTGTTCCTGCACCTGATGAACCAGTTACAGCTACTACTGGGTGAAGCTTTGACATCGACGCTTATGTATTGACTTTTTATTTTTACAGGTCGACTGACCATCAAAGGGAATCTATTCAAAGAGTTTTTAAATTTGTGAATTAATTATTTTAATTTTTTTGCTAAAAGTTCCCCCATTTGGGAACAACTAACCTGTTTTGCTGTCTCATTGCTCATCAAGTCGGAAGTTCTATAACCCTCAGTCAGAAGCTCGTTAATTGCATTTTCTAAATAATTCCCTGCTTTTGTTTCATTAAAGGCAATTTTTAACATCATTGCAGCTGATAAAAGCATTGCTATTGGATTAGCTATGTCTTTCCCTGCTATGTCAGGAGCTGAACCATGAACAGGTTCAAAGACACCTGGACCATTAGTGGTTAACGACGCAGAGGGAAGCATGCCAATTGATCCAGTAAGCATGGCTGCAATGTCGCTAAGAATGTCCCCAAATAAATTGCTTGTAAGCATCACATCAAATTGGCTTGGATTTCTAACAAGTTGCATCGCTGCATTATCCACATATTGATGAGTTAGCTCTACTTCTTTGTAATTTTTAGATACCAATATTGTTTCATCTCTCCATAACTGACTTACATCTAGAACATTAGCTTTATCGACTGAACAAACTTTGTAATTTCTTTGTTTGGCCAATTTAAAAGCAATTTCTGCTATTCGATGGACCTCATCTGAGGTATAGGTCATCGTATTAAATGCCCTTTCTCCCTTTTCTGTTTTTATCCTTCCTTTTGGTTCACCAAAGTAAATCCCGCTGGTAAGTTCTCTAACTACTACTAGATCAACTTCTTTAACAAACTCCTCTTTTAAGCTACTTGCTTTTGTTAAGGAGGGAATTATTTTCACTGGTCTTATATTTGCGAAAAGATCTAAAGAAGATCTGAGATTAAGTAAACCTGTCTCAGGTCTTTTCTCCCTTGGCAATTTGTCATACTTTGGGTCTCCTATAGCTGCTAATAAAACAGCATCAGAGTTTTTACATTCTTGAAGGGTTATATCTGGAAAGGGAACACCCTCTGAACTTATAGCCGATCCACCAAAAGGCATTTCTTTGAATTTGAGCCCAAAACCAAATTTCCTGGAGACAAGGTCAAGGATTTTATGAGTGACGTTAGTTATCTCTGGACCAATTCCATCGCCTGGCAATAATGTTATTTTGTAAGACTTCATTTTTTCATGTTAATTAAAGGAAAAACTTACCTGGAGTTTTTTCGATCTAATTTACGAATGGTTTTTGCTATCTCAGGTAGTTTTTTGAAACTAGCAGAGCACCTTAGCCATAGTTTATTTGGAATAGCTGGGAATCCACTAACAACTTTTCCAGTCTCAATATCAGATACGATTCCTGTTTTTGAGCTGGCTATAACTCTATCTCCGATTTTGACTTTATTACCTACTCCTACTTGTCCAGCAAGGATTACTGCGTCTCCAATCTGAGCTCCTCCAGCAATACCTACTTGGGCAGCCATAGCACATCCCTTACCGGTTGATACTCCGTGACCAATTTGAACTAGGTTATCAATTTTTGTATCTTCACCAATTATGGTTTCTCCTACTGAAGGTCTATCAATTGTTGACCCACTACCAACTTCTACTTTGTTTCTTAAAATAACTTTTCCCACTTGAGGCATTTTTTTCCATCCATTTGATGTTGGCACGAATCCAAAACCTTCACCACCAATAACGGCATTAGCATTAATTACACATTCGTTTCCAATTTTAGATCCAGAATGAATAACACTATTTGCGTGAATTAAATTCTTAGCACCAATGCTTACGTTTTTATAGACAACAACGCCTGGATGAATAAAAGTCTCGTCCCCAATTTCTGTATTATCTCCAATGTAAGTATTAGCTCCGATTGAAACATCCACACCGATTTTTACATTCTCTCCGATGACTGCACTTTGATGTATGCCTTCACTTTTTATCTCAGAAGGATAAAGAAAGTCTAATGTTTCAGCAAAAGCAATCTTGGGCTCTTTAAGTATTATCCAATCAACTGAGATCTTCTTTGCTATTTCAACAATATAAGTATCGTTTGCTGGTAGTAATAGAGCAGAGGCTTTTGAAGTCTTGATGAGATTCCTAAGATTTATGGGACTATTGTTGTCTAGAAAACTGATGTCATTTTTCTCGGCTTTTTCTAAAGAAGCTGCATTTAAAATAACTGGATTATTTTGAATCTTAAAGTCAACCACACCGGATTGACCTTGCTTCAGATTTTCGACAATTTCCTTGAATTGCATAATTTAATTGGGGAGTGAAAGTTACTATTTTTATTTGAGTTATTCACTGGTCAGAACCAGAACATCTCTGTGAATAACAAGAGGAGATCCTGTTGCTTTGGATTTAGATTTGATTCCTATTTTTATAGCATCACTGCTCATTGAGCAAATCCCCTTAGCAATTTCTTCTCCTTTGGTGTTGATAACTTTTACAGGTTGATTAGAAATAAAATTCCCATTAACTTTTTTCACTCCAACTAGTAGGAGTGAAGCTCCGTTATTTTTGATGGCTTCACTTGCACCATCATCTAGATGAATTTCTCCTACTGGTTTGATCGCATGTGATAACCAACTTTTTCTATTTCCTATTGGATTGGGATGAGGGTGGAAAACAGTTCCTATGTTTTTTCCATTAAGTAATTCACCTAATGTTTTTGGATCTCTACCATCTGCTAATTGAACTTTTATCCCGCTTTCAGTGGCTATCTTTGCCGCAGTTAGTTTTGTTTTTATTCCTCCGGTTCCCCAAGATGTTTGTACATTTGCTAGCTCTAATTGATTTAATTCAGTTGAATTATTAATATCTTTAATAGGCTTGGCTTTGCTATTTTTTTTTGGATCAGAGGAGTAAAGATGATCGATATCAGTTAACAATATTAGTTGATCGGCAGATATGGCTGTTGCCACTAATGCAGATAAAGTGTCATTATCTCCATATTTCAACTCTTCATCTGAGGTAATATCATTTTCATTTATTATTGGTATAACATCCCATTCAATCAATCTTTTTAGTGTATTCGAGGCAGATTTATAACTATTTCTTGAACCCAATTCTGACCTGGTTAATAGTATTTGTGCAACTTTATATCCAAACCTACTCATGCCCTTTTCATACAAAGCCATTAAATGAAGTTGTCCTATTGCTGCAGAAGCCTGGAGAGAAATAATTTCTTTAGGTCTTAACTTGAAGTTCATTTTTTGACATCCGAGACCTACAGCACCACTTGAGACCAATATAATTTTATCCCCATTTTTTTGTGCTCTTGATATGTATGAACAATAATCATTAATGATGTCAAAAGTTGTATATTTATCGCCTCCTCTTAAAAGGCTTGTCCCAATCTTTATTACCCAAGTTGTCATATCAAATCTCCAGTTATAATTTTAGCTAAAAATCTTTCTATTGATTGAAATTTATTTCTCTCAATTTTTTTTCCATAATAATCTACTGAATCTACTAATATTGTATACATTCCTAATCTGTTGCCTACCAAAATATCTGTAAAAACTCTATCTCCAATAATTGCTATTTCATTTGTTGAATAAGGAATTGTATCTAAAATCTTCTTTAATTTTTTTTTACTTGGTTTTCCTCCTGAATGTGTGAATTCTAAATCTAATTGATCAGCAATTTGTTTGATTCTACTTCTAGAGGGGTTATTGCTGAATAAATACGTATTAAAAAACTTCTTAGAGTTTCTCACCCAATTTTTTATTTCATTTGAAACTACTGGTGTTTTTCCAGAGGTTAATGTTCCATCTACATCAAGTATTAATGCTTTTACATTTTTCGATAACAATTCATTTATCGAAATCTTTGAAATTTTATCGTTTACTTTCCAACGGGGGTTAAGTAATTTTTGTATTTTTATTCTGATAATCCCCTCTCCTCAAGTTCAGCTTCAATTCCAGATTGTATCTTGTCAAACTCTTCGCCTTCAACAAGCTTTATTTCACCCTCTTCTAGTTTCCCAACTATGAAGAAAGGATCAAGCGGTATGTATAGACCATATTCATTGTTCTCCACTCTAAAATTTACAAGAAGTTCATAGGTTTCTGACTCATCATCAATGTCCTCTTCTTCAATTTCTTCTGGTTCTGGCTCATCTAGTTCGCCTGAGACTGTAAGGGTGATAGCTGAGCGAACAAGTCTAAGATCATGTTCTTGAAGGACAACATCAGCTACCTCGAGTATTGGTTCATTCTTTTCAATTGTCTCGATTAGCTTTGGATCTTGATCATCAATTAATTGAAAAAGAGATACAGGAGTGTCTACAGGTGTTAACAGTGCATATTCATTACCTTCTAGAGGAACTACTTGTTCAAGAAAACATAAGAGATCCGAACCTTGAGAATCTTTAACTAAAAGTGTAGGTACTTCGTCGTTTTTATTTGTGGTTGACATAGGTGAGATGTATTAGTCAGTATTTTGTTTTATTTGATAGTGATTTTTACATCATATTCAAAATTTAATTTGAGTCATCTAGTTCAGGTCCCTCAACAAGCCATTGTTGTAAAAGTATAGCGGCAGCAGCACTGTCTATTCTCCCTGTTTTGTCTGATTTCATTGAGAATTTCTCTTTAGCCTCGACGGTTGAGCAATGTTCATTTATAAAAGCCACAGGAAGTTTTAGGAATTTCGCTAATTTAATCCCATATTTTTTACATCGAAAAGATTGATTAGTCTCTTTGCCGTGCATATCAAGAGGATTCCCAATAATGAGACCTTTAACTTTTCGGTTGGAGCATATCTTCGAGAATTCTCTAAGATCTTCTTCAAAGCTTCTTCTGAAAATTGCAGGGAGATGAGTTATTGATATCCCAAGTGAATCACAACCCGCAACACCTATTCTTTTATTTCCAATATCAAGACTTAAAACCGAACAAGGATTTGGCTTAATCATTTGTTTTTCCCAATTTGAATGGTTGAGGGTAGTTCAGGTTGTTGTTGTAAATTTCCAACAAGACTATTTATTAGTTCAGTTTCTAGAGACTTTAATTTGTATCCATTTTGTCTCTTCCATACACTTCTTCCAAGAAGGACTCGCTCTTCTGTTATTTCCCAATTGCTTCTACTTAATATTTCAATTAACTTTTTATCTTCACTTGTTGTTTCTATATAACATTTATTTTTGCCAATTTTTATATTATTAATTCTTTGTGGAATTGATTGATTGAGTCTTTCATCCCATGCCAACCCTCTAATCAATTCTAGTGTGTATTCATGTTTAGGGCATATAGATGGTATTAATCCTGCGATAACATTATTTTCTTTAGACTTAATAACACAAGTTAAATTATTCCTTTTTTCGTAAATATCTTGCCATTGCCTATCAAATATTGAACGAAAGTTGATTGACTCTCTGGCTTGTTCAAGTCTCCATATTTGTTGACTATTCTCTTCTGTTAGTTTTTCCCAGATAAAATTATCTATGGTTTCGTTCTTTTGGTATTTTGTACTTTCTTTTTTCTTCCAATAATTTATTATTCTTAAGGGCTGAAATCCCGATTGTCTTATTACTGATAAATTCTGATTGTCATTTGTATTTATAGAAATTAAAAAACTTTGTGTATTAATATTGCATTCATAGAGAACTTTTCGTAGTAGACTCTGTAATAGATTATAACGACTATATGATATTGATTCTCCGATAAAGTATGGTTCTGAAATAGACCAACATGTACCTCTTCTGTTAATTGGAGTTGCTAAAATATATGCAATTATATTGTTTCTTTCAACTGCGACAATGCATTTTGAGTTTCTAGTTGGTATTAAATTTGTGAGATTTGATTCTAATAAAGAAAACCATTTTTTGCACAATAGTATTTGAAATACACCGAGGTATTTAGAATTATTTTCTGCCTTAAGCATTGATAAATGCTTGAGCTGAAGTGGCTCGATTAATAAATCTGAAGGTAAAGCTTCATCTTTTTGCATTTAACTATTTTATTATATTTTTAATTATCATGTGACTTCGAAATTATTTCTTCTGTTCTGATCATTACTATTGGAGTTTGTTGGTTAGCATTGCCAGCTGGGTTGGATGTTAGTGCTTTTTTGATTATTTTAGTATTTTCAATATTATTTGTTGATAAGATTTTAACCCTTCCTAGATCATTTACATCTACAACAGCCACATCAATGCATAATTCTCTTGAGGCTTCGATACAAAAGGTCTTTGTATCTTTAGGTCCTAAAACTATACTTTTATCATAGGGTGGTGTAGTACCTGTAATGTCATCAATCAATCTTGCTTGTTCACCTGCTAAACGATAAAACATACCTTTAAAGCCAAAAAATTTTAATATTCCTGCTATTAACCACGAAATTATTATCCGACTTGGACTAGAAATATTTATTAGGGTTTGCATTCCGCATGCACTTGCTAAGCTGCTAGTTGGGTGAAATCCTTTGCAAAGTAACCTTGAAAGCAGACTTGTATTTATGTTCCTATAGTCTATATATTTCCCTTGCATAATCGCTAAGGGTGATTCTCCAATTGTAAGAATATCTGTAGCTAGATAATTTTTAGGTATATAGGATTTTAATATGCTAATAGGATCATCTAAAGTACCAAGAATATGAGTTTTAATTGGATCAACTAAATTACTATTAGAGCAAATTTCTTTATGTGAGTCTATATAATTAGGTAAGACGAAACCATCAAATTTTTTAAAAAAACCGAATGGTCCATAATTACCCCATTCAATATCAATCCATAAACATTTGAGATTCTCAATTGCAGAATCCTCAATTTCAAATTCAACTTCAATTCTGATAAATGTTGATTTTTGACTTTTTATTATATATGCAGACCAGTAGTCATTTTTTTGCTCCTCTTCTTCATCAGGGTGAAGAGGTATGATATTTGTATTAATCTTTATTATCTCGTTTTTTGATATACCTATTAACTGAGGATTAACTTCTAAAGAAGGAATCATAACCTCCATTCTTTTATGCAAATTCTTAATCTCAACCCAGGCAATATATTTTTGTGAAGAATCTTGTATAATTCTTTTGAATTCTTTCGGTTTCAGAACTAAGGGCGAATTTTGTCTGAAATAATGATTTATTTCGATCAAAAGAAACGTTATTATTATGAGAAAAAGATAGTTTGATAACATTTTTTAAGAAAGATATTTGATAATTTAAATAAAAATATTTAGTTACCCTATTTCATTTTAGCTGCCTCTAGGGCTGGTGTAACCATCTTTAGAAGGCTCGCTATTATATTCGTTAAAGCTTTTGACTGTTAGATCAAAATCAGGTTTCTTTAGACCTGTCCCTCTGGTTATTGCATTGTTAATGTCTTCGAACGAAACTTGCCCCTCTTCGTCTAGGAGAACATTACCTTTTCCGTCAATAATCACAGTTTGAGGTATCTTTCCATGCCAGTAATAACCAGGATCCTTGAAAGTTTTTTGATCATCATTGTCTAATTCGTCAATTGATAGAGGAATTAAATCAACAGATGAACTCCACAACAATTTAATACCTGAGACTACTGGTGCATATTGTTTACTAACAGCACTATCGTCTAGATAGAAAACTAAAACACTGGTTCTTTCGTTCTTTAATGATTCTGATAATGTGCTTGATGGTGGAACTAATGATCCGTTGCCAGCATAAATTGGATATATATTTCCATCATAACTATCAGTATCCCTCGCAGAATATACTGGATTTACAAATAGAAAAAAAAGTATTAGTAGTGAGAAGAATATTCTTAACAATGTCAATGTAAAGTACTATTTATTTAAATTCTAAAGTCATAAAGCTAATATAGCTATATTTATTAATAAATAAATTATCCTTTAGATAGGTTTCTCCCCATACCTTGAGCTATACCTCTGCCAATTAATCCAATAGATCTTCCAACAACTTTTGTGAGAATTAGAACTATTAAATCACCCAAGTATTGAATTATTGCTTGTACTTGTGGAGCCAATGCATCTCTTAACTCTATTATAAATGCTATTTGTCTTTGGGCCCAGTCTAATTTCTTTAATTCATCATCTCTAGGTTCAAGGATGATAATCTTTTCAATTTTATTATTTTTTACTGTATAATATAATCTTTTGCTTTCGTATAATCTAACTGGCTTTTTGAATAGACTTTGAAGTTGATTATTTGTATTGATATGATTTCTTTTACGTTCAAGTTCCCTTGTTGAAACCAATTCCTTGTTTAGAAAGTATTTACGCAATTCAGGCCATTCAGAACATGAAGATATAATTTCTTCACTAACTATTTCAGCTGTCCTGAATATCCAATTTAGAATCAAAGTTTCTAGTTGAATAATAGATCGAGGGTCCTCTATTGATAAATACTCTCCATCGATGAGGATAGGCTTATTATTTAATATTGGATCTATTATTAAAGCAATTGAAGGTAGTTCATCATCAAGTATTCCAAGCTCTGCATTATTTACTAGAAAGTCCGAAATAAAAACATCATCACCATTCTTATGAAGACGATCATATGAATCTATAAAATTGCGTAATGTATTAGAGCGTAATTCAGGAGTGATAGATTGTAAAATCTCTTCAAGTTCTTCTTTAAGAATATTTTTAGAATCAAGTTTTTTGATAACAATTGAAAATTCTTGTAAAAGAGTTTTCAAAAGATTAGTTCTTTTGCTTTTATTTAACGAATAAAGAGCTGTTAGTTCATCTGTAGAATTAATTAGGTCACCTTGAAGTCTCTCCTTTACCCGCTTGTGTATTGCATTCCATAACTCATTCGTTGAGGGGTTTTTAATTGTTATGTCAGTACTATATTTGTTAATTAGATTTATATTTTTCTTTCTATTAGTTTTAATTGGAGACTCTATCAATACCTCTAGAGGCCCCCATAACCAGATGATTAATCTCTTCGCTGTTAATAGTTCTCTTCTTCTACCTATTAATATTAAAAGATAAAATGTATTTATTGATTTCTTAGCTATCATATGGTTTATGGTGTGTAGATCTTTATTTATTTGTGATATACCACTAGTTAATAACCAATGTCCTAATCCATATGAATTAGAAATTGAGTCAGCATTATAATTCGATTCATTATTGATTTTAAATACTCTGCCTCCTCCAAGTAAAATATTGATTGTATCTCTTAAAAGTTCAATAGTAGGATCTTGAATAATTCCTTCACTACCAAAAGTCATCAGATCTGCAGATGATAATTTAATGCTTTTTGGTATTACAATTAAAATAGGAGCTTGATCCCATTTTTCTTTTAACTTAATGATTTCTAGTTTGATTGAGTTTGAGAGTTCTACTTCTTCAAGGCAAAATAGAATAAGTTTTGGGAATCCAATTATATCTTTTTTGTCTAGCATTATTTCTAAATTATTATCCTGCGATGTTAGTTGCAAAGCTAAAGATTCGCCCAGAAGTGAAGGCGCTATCATTAAAATTTGTTTTGGTCTTCCTTCGATCAATTTAAATCTAAGAACCTATCCTTTTTAAGATAACTTGATTTAAGAATAGTTCCAGTCCTATTCAATAAATCGAAAGGACCAATCATTTTTTAAATGTTAGACAAGAAATTTATCTTTATCATTTAATGAATCTTGAATAAGAAGATTATTTAATGTTAGTAACGCCTCTTTTAAATCTATTGAGCCGTCATATAGTGCTCTGCCTACGATTATTCCTTCAATACCTTCATTCTCTAAATCTGCAAGGGAAATTAAATCAGCTATTGAACCTACCCCTCCTGAGGCAATTACTGGATTAATACTTGCCTCAGCTATTTCACTTAAGGCTTTTATATTTGGTCCTTCTAGAGTGCCATCTGTTGCAATATCGGTTGATATGATTGCGGCTAATTCAAGATCGTTAAGTTGTTTAGCTAAGTCTAGAGAAGATATTTCGCTTTGTTTTAGCCAACCTCGAGTGGCTACCATTCCCTCTTTAGCATCAATCCCTACTGCAACTTTTTTTGGATATTCTCTAGATAGATCTTTAACTAATTTCAGGTTCTCTATCGCAATTGTACCTAAAATAACTCTGTCTATTCCTATCCCAAATAATTCTTTTGCTCTATTAATGCTCCTGATACCACCACCAAGCTGAATGGGTATCGTAATGGATTTTTTTATTTCTTTTATTGTTCGATCATTTATGGGTTCACCAGTCCTGGCCCCATCAAGATCTACAAGATGTAGTCGTTTTGCTCCCTGGCTTTCCCAAGCCTGAGCTTGTCTTACTGGATCACTATTGAACTTAGTAACTTGATTGTAATTTCCTTGATTTAGCCGAACACATTTTCCATTCAGTAGATCTATTGCAGGTATGATTTCCATCAAGAATAAAATTATTACTATTCATCTAACATCATTTATGTAGCTCTGGGAGATTATCTATAGGCTTTAATATAATTTTTTTAATAATGTATCTTGAAAGTTCTTTTTTTCGGTGGAACTAGGTTTGTTGGAAAAGCTCTTGTCTCTAGCCTTCTATCAAAAGGACATGAGATATTTGTGTTTACTCGTGGAAATCTACCAGTACCAAAAAATATAAATCACGTAAAGGGGGACAGGTCAGATGATGAGGATTTAAAAAAACTATCTGGTCATTCTTTTGACCTTATTGTTGATAGTTCTGGACGCAAGTTGGAGGATACACAAAGATTTCTTAAATTTTCTGGCCTTCCTGGTTTTAGATTTATCTATATAAGTTCTGCAGGAGTATATGAGAACACACAATTCTTTCCTGTTAGTGAAGAGAGTTTAATAGATCTTGAAAGCCGTCATATAGGTAAAGCAAAAACAGAGCATTGGCTTAAGACTGAAGGTATTCCTTTTACGAGTTTTCGTCCAACATATATATATGGCCCGGGTAACTACAACCCTATTGAAAAATGGTTTTTTGATCGAATAACTAATGGCCGATCTATTCCTGTTCCTTTTGATGGTCAAACTATCACGCAATTAGGACATGTTTCTGATTTGGCCGAAGCTATTTCTAAATCTCTTGAGACTGATAAAGCGATTAATCAAATTTATAATTGTTCAGGAAGTAAGGCCGTAACTTTCAAAGGTTTAATTGAAACAGCAATTAAAGCTACCGGAAATAAAGTCGATGATTTTCATTTACGTTCTTTTGATCCTTCAAAACTTGATCCTAAGGCGAGAAAACTTTTTCCTCTAAGATTAACTAATTTCTTTACGGACACTTCTAAAATAAAAAAAGATTTATCCTGGGAGCCTAAATTCGATTTGTTAAATGGTTTAATTGATAGCTATAAGAATGATTATCTATTAGCTAATCATGAAAAAGTTGATTTTAGTTCTGATGAACTTCTTTTTGATTGACAACATACTTTATGGCAGAGCTTAAAGTAAGAAATAATGCTATCCAAAATGAAATATAACCAATTGTATTAATAATATATAGGACATAAACTGTACCCCAACTTTTTGGCCATAGTAATAGGATTATACTGGTAAATTGAAATGTGGTTTTATATTTACCTTGAATTGAGGCTGGAGCACCTGAGGTTTTATGGGAACGCCAACTAGTTATTAAAAGTTCTCTAGATATTATTAACCATATAGTCCATAATGGTACTAGATCCTCATGGACCAACCATATCATTGGTCCAATTAGAAGTATCTTGTCTGCTAGAGGATCTAACTTCGCACCAAAAACAGATTTGTGATCATATTTACGTGCAAAATAACCGTCAAGAAAATCAGTGAGACCCGCTATAAGAATTAGAAAAATAAAGATATAATTATTACCACTTTTAAGTGAAATAATTATTGGTAATCCTAGCAATATCCTAGAAATTGTCAGTCCATTTATGATTATGGGCCAAGTGATAAATCTTTTGGAATTAATAATTTTCTTGTTCATTCTATTTTGAATATTGGGAATTAGGTTTATTTAAAAATCTTTAAGTATAGCCTTCTTATAATCTATTATATTATACTAACTATCTATATAGTAAAGCCATGACTACATTTCTTATTTTCATGTTTTTTTTATCATTAGGAGCAATGGCATTTATCGTGAGAAAATTAGATCAAGGATAACTTAAATATTTTATAGTTCCCATAACATAAATATTATGGAACATTATTTTTTTAATTTTTCTAAAGGATTAGATATTTATAATTCATTAATTGAGTTGCATAGAAGACATAATCATACATTCTTTTTAATAAGCGCTGTTGGTGGTCCTTCAAAAGTTTCATTGAAATGTCCTTTAAATGATAAACCGGTAATTTTTGAAAAGAAGTTAGAGATAATAACTTAAGTGTTATCTAGGATCATCCAAGTCTCATCTTCATATAAGTGTATCTGATGAAAATTGGAGTGTATTTGGTGGGCACCTTCTCCCTGGAACAATTGTTCTGAATCTTTAGATGTCTTGATTGGAGGCATTTCTGATCTTAGCAAGACATCAATTAGTAGTTCAAAATATAATCATGCAAGAGTTGATACTTATGCCATTCCTGATTGACCATGGTCAAAGACAGCTCTTAAGCTTCTAGACTCTTTTAGTATAAAATTCAACTCTTATGTAATTACCAAAGAAGAACAATACAAAAATATTAGTAATAAAATATCTATTTCAATTTTCCCACCAATATTTATAGATAATCAGTTTATTGGTGGTTATTCTGAACTTTCAAATATGTCTGTAAGAGGCGATTTGTTCAAAATTATTTCTTAATATTTATTGTAATTCTTTATTCAATATTTTTTAATTATATTAAAGATTTTTTATTTATAGATATTATATATATTTCTAATTAGATGTTTTTTTGCTCATATTTATAGATTTATTATCTATTTACATTAGATTTTTAATTATTAGAAAAATATATTTTATGGGAGATCTTTTATCTATTAAACCTTTATGTAATTCAGATATTGATTTTGTTACTGAAATATCTAGAAAGGAGGGTTTTGCACCAGGAGTTGGTGATTTAGGTATTTATCAAAATACAGACAAACAGGGACTTTGGGTTGGTTGGTTGAATGGCAATCCTATTGGGTGCATTGCTGGTGTTCGATATAATCAAGATTATGGATTCCTTGGATTGTTTTTGGTAATTGAGAAGTATAGGGGTAGAGGTTTTGGTATCCAACTTTGGAAAAAGGCTTTAACTCATTTAAGTGATTTACCTTGTGTTGGTCTAGAGGCGGCTCCAGATAGAATTGCTGATTACAAAAAATGGGGCTTTACAATTTCCTCGAAAACAACAAGATGGCAATGGTTGGGTGACGGTAAATTACTTAAAGATAGTTATGGAAATGGTGATTTAGATCATTTTAGTTTTATTGAGGGTTCCTCAATTCCACAAGATGCCGTAGAGAAATTTGACGAAAAAAGAGAAACAACTCCTAGACCTCATTTTTTATCAAATTGGCTTAATCATCCAGCTGGAAAAGTAATAGCAGTTATTGATAAAGAAAAACAATGTCATGGTTTTGGTCGAATCAGACCATGTCTTTTGCAAAATGGAGATGGATGGAGAATTGGTCCTTTAATGGCTGATACTCCTGACCTTTTAAAAATTTTGTTGAAGAAATTAATAGAGAGTCATCCTGGTTTAGTAATTATCGATTCACCTGGCCTAAATAAGTCAGCTTCTGAAGTATTTGAAAAATTAGGTTTTAAATCAGAATCTGAAACTTTCAGGATGTATAGAGGTTCTCAACCTCCTGTTTCAATGAGCGATGTATATGGTTTGGCTTGTTTGGAGTTAGGTTAAGACTTTCTTTTATCCAATAGATTTTGATTTTCCTCTGTGAATTTGCTTCTCTTCATTCAATTGTGTTTCCAATTGATCAATAAGTGCCGTAACTAATGATTGGAATTCTGGTTGGCATCCTCTGAAAGCAGCTTTATGTCTTATTGATTCGTTCCTTGTTCTTAGATCAGTAAGCATTAGCTGCAACGCATCAATTTTAGCGTTGGTGTTCATGGTGAATTTAGGTTTTGATAGTTAAATATTAAACGTCTTTATTGCCTTACTCATATTTGTTTTGGGATTCTCTTCGCTACTAGTAATCTCTATGATTTTTTCTATTGAATCTTTTGTTTTTAAAGCTTCAATACATACTTTGGCAACTAGTCTTCTAGGAATCGAGCCTTCTTCTTGAGTTTTTTCACCAGAAAACAAAATGTTCTGATCTTTTATATTAGTTTCATTCTCATTCAAACCTCCAGGTCGTATAACAGTCCAATCTAGACCACTTTTTTGTAGAGATCTTTCACCTAATTTTTTCCATATAAGTATGAGACCAAATAAATTTAGAGGGTGTATTAATTTGCCGGCACAAAGTGAACTAACAAGAACAACCCGTCTTAACTTTTGCCTCTTGCAGCTTTCAATTTGTTTTTTGATATTTAAGTAATCTACTTTTGCTGGACCTGTTAAATCTATAGATGGCCTCGCACCTGTTGCGATAACAAGACTTTCACAACCTTGTAATGCATAATCAAGTGTTGTTCCATTAGTGTCAGATAAAACGTACCTTTCACAACCTTTTATTGATTCAGGTATTTCAGATTGAGATCTAACTATTAACCTCACCTCATATCCAGATGATATTGCTTCCTCTGCAACTCTAAAACCTGTTTTCCCTGAAGCTCCTGTTATGGCTAATTTCATTTGAATTGAATTTCTTTGATATGTTTCTAGCAAGAAATAGTCCTTTTTGTTGAGATAGTAAAATTAATAGATAATTATTAAGCCTTTGAACAAATAATTGGTTTTTTTCTATTTGGGTAAAGTTCCCTGCACAAGTTACAGATTTTACCGTTACATCCTCTCGCTGAGCAATATTCTCTTCCGTAAAAAATAATTTGTAAATGTAACTTATTCCAAAGATTCTTTGGAAATAATTTTTTAAGATCCAGTTCCGTTTGGATAACATTTTTACCTGAGGTTAATCCCCAGCGCTGAGATAATCTGTGTATGTGTGTATCGACAGGAAATGATGGGACATTAAAGACTTGAGACATAACAACACTAGCTGTCTTATGACCAACACCAGGTAGTGATTCAAGTTCCTGAAATGAATTTGGAACTTTATTATCGAAGTTTTCATAAATAATCTTTGATAAGTTATAAGTATTTTTTGCTTTGGTTTTTGCAAGACCTAGTTGTTTTATATAATTATATATTTTCTGTTCACCTAATTTATACATTTCTTCAGCAGAGCTGGCAACCTTGAAAAGATCTTTAGTTAATTCATTGACTTTCTTGTCGGTTGATTGTGCACTTAATACAACTGCTACGAGTAGTGTGAAACCATTTCGATGATGCAAGGGTATAGGTGTTTCAGGATATAATTCTTCAAGTCTCTTAATTATTATTTTTACCCTTTCATCTTTTCTCATGGCAGTATTAATAAAATTGTGTTTTAAAGTAAACTAATTAAAAACCTTTGAATCGAAGTCGCAGACCTTGATAAGGGAAAATGAGTATCATTCTATACCTACCCCTGTATTTTTTGTTCAATGTTTTTTCCTTTTGTGGTCAGTTTGTTTTTAATTGTTTTCTTATGAATAGAATAGACAAAAATAGTTTTGGTGAATACTGAATTAGAAATTCAAAATTTATGGCATGAGTTTAAACCTAATAAAAATGATAATTGGGTTTTAAAAGATATTAATTTATCTCTAAGACCTGGAGAATTGATTGGATTGTTAGGTCCTTCGGGCTGTGGAAAAACTACCCTTCTTAGATTGATAGCAGGTTTTGATAAGCCTAGACGCGGTTCAATAAAAAAAAATGGGCAAACAATCTCAAATGACCATTATGTCCTTTCTCCTGAGAGAAGACAAATAGGTATGGTTTTTCAAGACTATGCGCTTTTCCCTCATTTGAATGTTTGGGATAATGTTTGCTTTGGCATTAACAAGAAAGAACAATCTATTAATAGGGCCAACTGGCTATTAAATTTATTGGATATTTATGAGTTTAAAAAAAGATATCCACACGAACTCTCTGGTGGGCAGAGTCAAAGAGTTGCGTTGGCTCGTGCCCTAGCCCCTGGCAGCTCGTTGGTTTTGTTGGATGAACCTTTTTGTTCTTTAGATGTTGAAGTTAGATCTAGATTGAGGTCAGAACTATCTTCTGTTTTAAAATCTTGCTCAGCATCTGCGATTTTAGTAACTCATGACCCACATGAAGCATTGGCTATTTGTGATCGTGTTGCTGTATTAAGAGCTGGTGAAGTTCAACAATACGCAACACCCTTTGAGATGGTTTCAAGCCCATCAAATGATTTTGTAGCACAGTTTGTATTGCAAAAAAATATCTTGCCAATTCGATACTTTGATGATTCCTATTCTACATGTATTGGTAAATTGAATTTTCCTTCAGATACATCGATCTCATTAAAGTCAGTTTGTATGTTCGATCAAAATTCTATCAGAATTAAAGCTTGTATCAATGGTGTTTTTACTGTTATTTCAAGAGAATATCGTATCAACTGTTTTGTCTATACTGTAATTAGTAATGGTCTAAAGTTAAGGTCGGAAATGAGTTTGGATGTATATTTATCTATTGGAGATAAATGCAAAGTTGAAACAATTCATGAAAAAAAGTTTTTAATTCTTCCAGAAAATATTAAATCTAATTTCTAAATAGATTTAATATTCGGATGATTACATTCGAAATTTTTTCGCAATTGAGATTCATTATCAAATAAAAAAATTAAGTTTTAGCTTAGTGACAACAAAATGATACAAAAGGAGCTATCATTTATTCAGGCAAAATTACTTTTTTGTTGCCTGACTTTGCTTTTTTTGTGATGCAAACAGCTACATCCAGTTCAGTAGGTCTTCGCTTGGGTCCTTCCGGTCGTGCCATTGCGCAGCCGATGGATGTTGATCTTCTTGAGGCTCTGTGTCAACACACCTCTCTTGAAAGGGTCTCAAGTGCACAATATCTTGCTATGTCCCTTTGGTTACTTGAGAGAGAACTTAGAGGGTTTGCTTCATTTTTTAAAAGAGAGTCTCTATCTGAGCAAGAGCATGGATTTAACTTCGCTAAATATATGATTGCTCGTGGTCAAACTGTTGAACTTGAAGAAGTGACTAAACCAATACAAGAATGGAAAACTGTTGAAGAATTAGTAACTTTGTCTTTCCAAATGGAGGCTGACGTAACAACCTCTGTTCAACAACTTTATTCTTTAGCAGAGAGATCTAATGATACTCGTACAACTGTATTCCTTGACCCTGTAATCGACGAACAAATTAAATCAGAAGATGAAATGGCTTATTTGCTAGGTAAAGTCAAATTTTCTAATAATGATCCTTCTGCATTGTTCATTATTGATAATGAATTAAATGTAAAATAAATCAAATAAAACCTATGCTCTGATTTTATATTTGTTGAATCAAATTTGACCTTTTTGTTATTTCTAACAAAAATTGAAAAGATAAATCATTTGAATTATTTTTGAACATGTTTTCAGAAATTTTTAAAATTTTTAATCTATTTTTGTTCAACTTCTCAAGTTCCAAAATTAACCTTCTTGAGAGAATTTGGTTGTGACAAGTTTTTAGAGAGTTGTTTATATTCTTTGATCTACTTCTTATATACTCTATCTCTTTGCAAAGTGATAGAACAATAGATTCAGAATAAGAGTATAAATATTGATTCATTATATCTAAGCAGTTAAAGGTGCTGTCTCAATAAACTCTGGCGAAAGACTTAGTGTTGGATCACCTGATGGCGCTTTTAGTAATTCAGCAGTTCTCAGTCTTGAGATTAAACGAGTAGAAGTGACTCTGGTAGATCCAATTAATTCTCCAATTCTTTCATGTGTAAGCCTGAAAGGTAATTTGCACCAATCTCCACATCTTCTTCCTAGTCGATTAACTAGTAAAGCAAACAAGGCTTGAAGTCTTTGTTCAGCATTACCTAAGTGTCTAATTCTGAGTAGTTGCAGAGTCCACTCATTAACTGGATCATAACCTCCTGATTCTGCCGATGTTTCAGCGTCACTGATAAAGCAAAGAGGGGTTAAAGCTTCCACGCATACTCCTTCACTGCATAAACGGTCAGTTCTTAATTGGTCACCTGACTGCAAGAAAGCCAGAGTCATTCCTTCTGTCTCTTCGCAAGGACAGTAAACACGAGCTATACCGTCTATAACTTCTAGGCATGTATCTCCTCTTCTTGAGGATGGGTCTATAAGAACCGATTGACCGGTAGCCATCCTAACCGCTGATGAAGGTGGCTCTGAGTAGCTTCTAAAGCTCATTGAATTTTTAAAGGAGCTTGAATTAACTACTAACTTACACAGGAAAAGATGCTTTTTGCAACCGATTCTCAATAGCAACAAGCTCTTGCGAGTTTTTGTGGCTGCATGTATAAAAAGTCACATCAAAACGAAGTTTATTTTTCGCTTTTTTTGTTTTGAGTTAGACAATTGTGACATAAGTGTGATGAGGCTTGTATTTATTTCTACTACCAGATTGCATAAAAAAAAAGACCCGCTTGCGGGTCTTTTTTCATTAATGAAATCAAATTAATGATTAACCATTAGTGATTTTAGCGTTTTCCATATTGTCGAACGCTTTACCAACACGTCTGAAGTCAAATCCCATAGCTCTTAATGCATGCCAGAGATGTCCCTGTATGAAGAAGAAGCCAAGATAGAAGTGAACGTTTGCTAACCAAGCTCTTGCTGTATGAGCCCCAGTCGCAAGTGATGAGTCGGTATCAATAAAATAAGGAGCGAAGTCAAACTTGAGTTGAAGTACGTCTCCAAAGAATTCTGGTGAATAAACAGTTGTGTTTGTTGAACTCCAGAAAGCTGCAACAAGTGCACAGTAGCCAACACCAGCTAGTGAGTAGGAAAGAACAGCTTCTGCTGAAAGAAGTCCTTTACCTTTGAATTCTGTGTACTCACCGAATTGCTTAGTAATGATATGGAATGTACCACCAATCATTAGGAAGAATGCTAGGAAAGCATGGCCGCCCATAACATCTTCCAAACTAGTGATTTGAAGGAAATCTGCTTGGTGATTCCAAACCATTCCTAGATCTAGGTTGTATACAACTTTACGTGTAACACCTTGAGCACTATCCCAAATCCCATGATATTGAGCCCATTCAACGAATTGAATGTTTGCCAAACCTAGGAAAAGAAGGTGGTGACCAAGAATAAATGTAAGTTTGTCTGGATCGTCCCACTCGAAGTCAAACTTTTTAGGACGACTACCTTCAGGATAATTTCCTAAATCACCGTCATATCTTGTTGAGTGAAGAATTCCACCAGCACCAAGAACACCAGAGAAAATTAGGTGAAGTACGGCAATAACCGTGCAACCATAAGGCTCAGTTATTACTCCGTTTTCGATTCCACCTATTCCAAGTTGTGCAAGGTGAGGCAAGCAGATCAAGTTTTGATTACCCATCGCGATGGATGAGTCATAACGAGCTAGCTCAAATAAAGTGAACGCACCTGCCCAGAACATCATCAAACCAGCATGGGCAGCATGCGCAGCGATGAATTTTCCGGAGCGATTGGCCGTCCCTGAATTACCCGCGTACCAGTCATAGGTAACGCTAGGATTCCCGTAGGTCTGCACGAGAAATAAACAAAGAACAGTAAGAGGATATATTTATAGGTCTTTAAGTTCCATATCCCTTCACATTGCTTATTGAAATTGTAGGTTTTGTACATATTTCAAGAACATCTGCTACTTAATATGATCTTCGTGTTATGGACCGATTTTGTATGCAAAGTGCCTATAGTCACTATGATTTTTGTCTATAGTGAAGATAAAATTTCTTGTTTCACGTTCAAACTTTGTTATTTTGAAAACAAAGACAAATCTATGAATTACAAAAATATCATCGAAGAGTTTCTTGGAAGTGAAAATATATTTCTCGATAAAAGAAAAACCCTAATAGTTGTACTGGGCTCTTTTGCTGATTTTGACAGTTTTGAATATGCGCAACAATTATCTGGTCAAGTAAAAAGACTGACTGAGAACTCAGTTGATTTAATGTTGGTGGGTATTGGTAGTGAAAATTCTAAAGAGTTTTTTTGTAGGTACAATAATATAAATATTGAAAATGTTGTTGCCTTAAGGAATGCTGACCTTCATAAAAAACTTAATCTCAATGTTGGATTTGTCTCGCCACTTCCATCAATAATTAATTTATTGATCATGTGTGCTGGTATAAATTCCAGAGGTACAATTAAGGAAGTTTTAAGAGGATACTTGGGGGATAGAAATTCTAAGAGCTTATTTGACTATGATGAGGATATAAAAATAGGACCTTTTTCTTTATTAAAAGGTGATATGTTTAATATTTTTTCTAAAAAACAAAATTTACGTCCTTTTGAGCTTGCTACAAGGAGACTTATGAATATGATTGAAATTCTTTCCAACTGGAAAATATATGTTCCTGAACCATCTTTTTTAACACAGAGAGGGGCGACAATACTTTTCAATGAAGAAGATGAGGTCTTATATAAATTTATTGCTGAAAGTTTATTAGGTTACTCAAGTAATATGACTAAACCATTATTATTTTTAGAAGAAAATTTGATTTAATTCAACTCTAATGATTTCAAATAAATGTTTGGTTTGTGGAAGCTATAATTTGAGAGCTGACCGTGCTTTGTCAGGAAGATTAGTATGTAATTCATGTGGAACCCCCTTTGGCGTTAGAAGATCAGGGTATAATCAAATAAATAACTTTAGTATTTCTTTGATTAAAAATAAATATTTTTTCTTTATTTGCATATTAATTATATCTTTTATTCTGGTTATAATTTAGTTTCCTAGAGGAATACCTCTCCAGTATCCGTTTTGTTTTACTATATTTATTGATATTTCAAAAAGATCACTAATTACTTTTGAATTTATTATGTTATTTGGGTCACCTTCTTTGATGATCTTTCCTTTTTTTATTAGAATCACTCTATTAGTTTTAGGTAGAATTGATTCTAAGTTATGAGTCACGTAAATTATATTTACTGAGGCTTCGATTAATTTATTTAAGTTTTTATTTAATATGAGATTTGACTTTATATCCAAATTACAAAATGGCTCATCTAGCACTAATATACTTGGTTCATAAACAAGAGCTCTAGCAAGTAAAGCTCTTCTTTTCTGTCCATCAGATAATGTATTGAAATCATTGTTAATAATATTATCTAGTTCCCATTCATTTATTAAATTTTTAATTTTATTTCTTTCTATTTTTGTAAGAAATTTAGAATACCTAGAATTAAATGTGCCAGAAAATCCTGATGCGATTAAATCATAAAGTTTTACTCCATTATTTACCCTTTGCTCCATTTCTTTGAAGAGAAATCCAATTTTTTTTCTTACATCCCAAATATTTATGTTTTCCTTGCTAAAAAGTTTTAACGAGCTATTTTTTTTAGAAATTGGATATATGGATCTATTTAATAACTTTAAAAAAGTTGATTTACCGGATCCATTTGGGCCTAAGATTAGTGTATTTTCACTATAGTTTAAATTAATACTTATATTCGATAGTATTTCTTTTTGATCAATATATACAGTTATATTTTTAAAACTAGCCCAGGCTAGCAGATCTTTCTGAGAATCAAATCTCATTTATATAGTTATTTAAAGTTATCATTGAGCTTAATTAAATGAATAACAGAATAAAACTTATTGGGAATAATAAACGAGTTAAAAGCTTGATATTTATTTTTCTATTATTCTTTATAGCCATATTAGGATTTTCTGGTGGATATAGCATGCCTCTGTCTTCATGAACTGAATTAGTTAATGAGTTAGTTGGATGTAAATCCCAAGGTTTTTCTTTATTTAATGCATTTTGAAGCCAATCCCAATAATATTGAACCATTTTATCTTCACCTAATAACTTAACATTATCTTTTTGTATATAACCCATCTGTTCATTAAAAGTTTGGGTTTTCAAGACTAAATAATCTTCAGTAAAAATCTTATAAAATGTCTTTCTTTGAAGATGACTAAATAAAACTAGGTTTGTGAAAAGTTTATTTTTAAGGAACTTTCTATAATGTCTTACAATGACTCTTGCTTTATTGTTTCCAAGTGGAATATGATCAAGAACTTGAATATATCTTGTGCTTTCTGGCGATCCCTTATATATAAAAATTCTGCCAGGTGGCACAAACTTTATTCTTATAAACTCTTCCTGCCCATTTGTTTTATATGAATATATACTCTCTATCTGTCTATTATCTCGTTTAATCTTTTGATTAAAGCTAGTTATAGTATCTCTATTTACATTTTTGTCGGGGATAGTGTCTCCGTGCATCCAGAATACATGTAATATATCTAAGTGATTCTCAATAATTCTTGCCCAATCCGCTTTGAAATCTACATATACTTCTTCATACTCATATTCTAAAGAAGGAAATCCATAAGAATCAGGAAGCAGGCTATTGATAGAAGACTTTATTTCAAAGTCTTCTATGTTTGCAAGAGGTTTACCATTATAATAAATATAGATATAACCTTCTTTTTCTACACATGGATACTGGAAAAGCTTTATGCTTTTTGCGTAATTATCATAATTAGAGTCAATAATATGCTGACAAGTTATTCTATCTAAATTTGTACAACTCCCTTGAGAGGAGAACCTGGCACCATGATAAGGACAAACAAGCTGACCGTTTATAACTTCACCTCCTAAAAAAGATGCACCTCTATGTGGGCATACATCTTTTACGCATCTAACAATGCCTTCTCTATCACGATACAAAACAAGTGGTTCATTATAAATCGTGAAGTGATTTAATTTTTCATCTTTTACTGACTCGCTGCTAGATACTGAATACCACCCTAAAAGTCCATTGGTTAATTGATTGGAAGGCTTTTGAGAAATATTCTCAAGATTTTTTACGCTTTCTTTCTCAGTCAAACTAGATCTAATGAGATTATTCTTCTCATATTCAAATGTTTTATTAATTTTTCTTTTTTCTTCTTTCATAACTGAGTGATCTTCTAGTGAGATGAAAATTGTCCCATTAAAAGAGTATTCTCCTTATGTGCTTAAAGACTCAAAAAAAATAGCACCTAATGCCTTCGAGTATCGATTAAATTTACATAAAAAAACTTGAACGTATTTTCAACGTTCAATCATGTACGGTTGGGTGTTTTCTGTTTTATAAAAATCTATTGCTCAAAGGGTTTTGGGAGAAAGCTCTATGCTTGATACAAATTCAGATGCTTCTTCAATATCATTGCAGAATTTACATGTGCCAAGGTAGCAACCTAGATATCTCATAAAAGAAGTTTTTCCGCCAGAAAGTTGATATTTATGAATAGTGCCTCCCTGCGGGGTGGCTTTTACAAGTTGAGGTAAAGTAGCCATAAAATTTTCACACTTTCTCATAATTTGCTTTTGAAATTCCTCTAGAGCAATAGGTAGTTGTACCAAGAAAAAGGAAAACAGATTATTCTTTATATTTTTTTTGTTTTTGCCTGTTTGTCGGGACTAATCGGCGTAACCGTCATCGTCTTCTGTATTGATAATTCTAGGGGTGTTTTTCATATGTTCATCCCACGGATGAACATATGAATCTTTGTCAGAGTAGACCTCACTTTTCAACTCTTCTAGTAAGGTCTCGAGCTGTTTGATGATTCTCTTTAGATTATCTTTTTTCATAAATATAGATTGGTTTAGACTTTTTTATATTATAGTAAGTACTTTTTCTGATTGATTGGTTAACTTTATTTATAAATTTATCAAAAATAAATAATTGTATAATTCCTGTTATTGAATATATATCATTCATAGTTTATTAAGAAGAATGATTTTTGATGCTAAAATAGAAAAATAAAAAATTTTATTTTAATAATCTATAGAATAAATATTAGAATGATTTTTGTAATCTTGCCTTGTTTTAATTTTAAGAAATCAGAGTATCTCTTTATAAATATTTAATAAAAATTTTTAGAATTTTTTAATTAGATATTATTTTCACCCTCGACTTGTATTTCTATCCAATAAAAAGAGAAGTCATAACCCTTTGCTTCACTAAATGAATCCACCTTTTATATTGTTTTAGTAATCCAATATTTTATTAAATTTATTAATTTTAATTCTCCTGTTTATTATTTTCTTACTTCCCTTTCTTGAGACAAAAGGGACACAATTTTCCCGAATTTAACCAGGTTTATCCAGTTTTACTATGTCTGATTAGCTTTATTTTTTCAAAGATCATATTATGGCACTAAAAAAGCCCAGTCGCAGACTGGGCTTATAAATGGTGGCGGGGGGAAGATTTGAACTTCCGACCTTCGGGTTATGAGCCCGACGAGCTACCAGACTGCTCTACCCCGCGTAGCTTTTAAAGCATACATCTTTATGCGACTAAAAAGATCGATTTGTTTGAGTTAAGGGATCTTTAATGTTCCTTCAACTTCGAAATAGATTCCAGGTTTTTTTTGGAGAGTGATCTCATCAAGTTCCTCTATCGCTGATGGGGTGATCCATTCAAGCTGACGAAGGAGATGGATGGCTACTGCATGCTTTGCTCTTTTCGATCCATCTTCTACCTTTATTGAGAGTCCAATTCCTTCGCCCAATAGGCCTATACATTGAATACCTTCACTTCCTCCTTTGCTTATTATTTGCTTATGACCTCTTTTTATTAATTCAGAATCAAAATACCCTTCACCCGCTACTAGGTCTGGGTGCTGAGTCATTGCGCGTGTTATTTTTTCAAATTCTGGCTGGTCTGATCTGGATAAATGTGCGTATAAAATAGCCATCTGTGATAAACGCAAAAGTAATGTTGGCGCTCCACAATCATCTCTTTCCGCAATTAATTCCTCAGCAGGTATTTTCAATAAATCTGAAACTCTTCTGAATATTTCTTTCTGAAGGGGATGATGTCCCATTAAATAGCTATCTAGATCCCAGTTCATTTTCTTGCAAGTTGCCAGAAATGCCGAATGTTTCCCTGAACAGTTGTGTTGAAGCCTGCTTTTTTTATCTTGAGGGATGGGGCATTTGAGTTCTTCTATGTCTATGTCAGCATTCCATAAGAGTTTGAAAGCTGTTCTAGCTTGACTAGCAGAACCACAATGTGAACCACATGCGAGAGCCAAGGTTCTATTGTCTAAATTGAATTTTTCTGAAGTTCCACTCGTAAGAAATGGCAGTGCCTGGAAAGGTTTCAATGCTGACCTTATAAAAGTTTCATATTCACTCGAACCTGCTTTCATTAATGTCCTGCCTTTCGTATCACAAATTGAGGCGTGAGCTCTATGAATTGATTCAACGCTTGAACCTCTTTTAACGAGGACTTTCATAGAATTTAAGTTGTTACTTTCTAATTTTCTTTGTATATTCATGTGTTAATTCATTTCTAAAACTATAAATAAGAATGAAAATAAAGTAATTGAAAAGAGTAGTATTATTATTATTATTTCTAGATGGTTTAGGATAGGTTTAACTTGGTGCTGAGCTATAAGTAAATCCTTCGATCTCCACTCTATTGGTTTCTCCCAAATTTGACCATCATACCAACCAGATTCTTCATATTCTATGGTTTCAGAATTTAGTCTGTTATATATATATACCCAACTCAACCATTGCCTAATTAATAATAATATAGGGACAAGAAGAGAGGCAGTGAAACTTACAAAAGTAAGGTCAAAAATATTATTTTTCAGGTAATCGCTTCCATACGATATTGTAAAGCTAATTGGTGTAATTAATAACCAACTTAGTACTAGTTTTCTGTAGAAAATACTTCTTTTTAAAAAAGGCCAGGAGATTATCCAAGAATTTCTAATACTATTAAATTCATTTAATGGCCTTTGATTTGAAGGAACAGGACATATTATATTATCCATCTTTTAATACGATCAATTGATTATTAGTAAAACCATGAAAGATTCCATTGCTCCAAAATGATTCTAAATCATAGAATTTTCTTTCATAAGGTTGAAAAACATTAATTATCAGATCTCCGTAATCTAATAATGCCCATTTTGCTTCATTAATTCCTTCCTTTCTGAGAGGGAGTAGATCTGCTTCTTCTTTTAAAGTCTTTTCCACATTGTTAACTATTGCCCTTACTTGAACGTCGGAAAGACCTTCTGTAATTAATATCCAATCGGCAATACTAGAAACTTGATCAACCTTTAAAAGTTTTATATCCCCAGCTTTTCTATCATCGCAAGCTCCTGCAGCTAGTTCAATTAACCTACTATTATCCATAAACATTTTCACTTGTAACTGATTTTTTAGAACCTTCTTGAGATGCCATTTCTGCTCTTGCTCTTTCAGCACTTTTCCTCAAGGCTTCTAATCTGTCTTCGTAAAATGTTCTCTTTTTTTTCTTTCTAGATTTTTCTACTAAATCTTTTAATGCACCACCTAGACTTTTATAAGCATTTGGAACGCTATATCCGAATCGACAAGCTAAATCAATAGCTCTCTCATCAGCTGCGATTGCGTCTTGTAAACGTTTCTCTGAATTGTTTTTTAAATATAATCTATAGCCCGCAAACCCTGACAATCCAAGAGCCATTAGTAGAAGCAGTCCATCTTGCACCCATAATTCTCCAATTGCACCACCTAAACCTATTGCGAGAGCTGCCATTTCCCAACCGTCTCTAGGGATGGTGTCATTCTGAATGCGTCCCACCTCATGCCAAAACAATAAATTTCTATGATCTTGAGCTAAGTAATCCCATTGCTCGAGATCAACTTGAATTTCCACTTCATCTCGCCCAATTTCTTCGAGCGTGATTAAGGGAGGATCTATTGCTGCCGCGGCTTCAATAAATACCCAGCTTTGGTTTTCTGGTGGCAGCAGCCCTTTTAGGCGCTGTAGTTCGCTCATACTCTTTGTTTCTTGTTCGGATAGTTAGTTAAACTTTAGTGGTAGTTTGCCGATCTAGTCAGTAGATGATAAACAGATACCTAGAATGTGTGACATAAATGAAGTTTACAAGAAATTCAAATGCCACGGCGTAAAGATATACGTCGGATTTTGATACTAGGCTCTGGACCTATTGTTATTGGTCAGGCCTGTGAATTCGATTATTCCGGTACCCAGGCATGTAAAGCCCTTAGAAGCGATGGCTTTGAAGTCATTTTAGTTAATTCAAATCCAGCTTCAATAATGACCGACCCTGAAACGGCAAATAGGACATATGTAGAACCTCTCACAGCTTCAGTTGTTGAACAAATCATAGAAAAAGAACGACCTGATGCCCTTTTGCCCACTATGGGAGGCCAAACTGCATTGAATATTTCAGTTGAATTAGCAGAGTCTGGAATTTTAGATAAGTACAACATTGAATTAATTGGTGCAGATCTAAATGCAATTAAGAAAGCGGAAGATAGGAATTTATTTAAAATAGCGATGAATAATATTGGGGTTAACGTATGCCCATCTGGCATTGCTTCTGATCTTCAAGAAGCTGAAATAGTAGGAAATAAAATTTCTTCATTTCCCAAAATTATCAGACCTGCTTTCACATTAGGCGGAAGTGGAGGAGGTATTGCTTATAACCAGGATGAATTTTTAGAATTATGCAAAACAGGTTTAGATGCTAGCCCTGTTTCTCAAATACTTATTGAAAAATCTCTTTTAGGTTGGAAAGAATTTGAACTGGAAGTTATGAGAGATTTATCAGATAATGTTGTGATTATATGCAGTATTGAGAATGTTGATCCTATGGGAGTTCATACTGGAGATTCTATTACAGTAGCCCCTGCTCAAACTCTAACAGACAGAGAATATCAACGTTTACGAGATTATTCAATCTCAATAATTAGAGAAATTGGTGTTGCTACTGGTGGAAGCAATATCCAATTTGCAATCAATCCAATTGATGGTGAGATTATAGTAATTGAAATGAACCCTCGTGTTAGCAGATCTTCTGCTTTAGCAAGTAAAGCTACAGGTTTTCCAATAGCAAAAATTGCTGCTCTTTTGGCCGTTGGTTATAGATTAGATGAGATTATTAATGATATTACTGGTAAAACCCCCGCATGTTTTGAACCTTCAATTGATTATGTGGTTACTAAAATTCCTCGTTTTGCATTCGAAAAATTCTCAGGAAGTTCCTCAATACTTACTACCTCTATGAAGTCAGTTGGAGAGACTATGGCAATAGGAAGATGTTTTGAAGAATCTTTTCAAAAGGCAATAAGATCTCTGGAGACTGGGTTTAGTGGTTGGGGGTGTGATCGTGATGATGAAAAGCTTTCATCTGTTGACTTAGAAAGACAATTAAGGACCCCTTCTCCTGAAAGAATAATGTATGTACGATTAGCTATGAAGAGCGGTCGTAGTGATAATGATATATTTTCTTTCTCTAAAATAGATCCTTGGTTTTTGTCAAAATTGAGGAATATAGTAAATGCAGAGGAAAAATTACTTAATTATAAAAATATTAACGATTTAGAGCCTAATTTCTTATTCAAGCTTAAACAAATTGGTTTCTCTGATCGTCAGATTGCATTTGCTCTAAATACTGATGAACTATCAATTAGATCTATAAGAACTTCTCTTAAAATACTACCTGTTTATAAAACAGTAGACACATGCGCCTCTGAATTTTCCTCAAAAACACCATATCATTATTCTACATATGAAAGACCAGTTCGCACCATTGATAAAGATGGAAATATAATCAAAAATCTTAATCTAAGTGAAATTAAAAAAGATTATAAAAATAAAATTTTAATTCTCGGTGGAGGACCAAATCGTATTGGTCAAGGCATTGAATTTGATTATTGTTGTTGCCATGCTTCTTATCAAGCTCAAGAGGAAGAATGTACAACAATAATGATAAATAGTAACCCTGAAACGGTCTCAACTGATTATGATACAAGCGACATACTTTATTTTGAGCCTTTAACTCTAGAAGATGTTCTGAATGTTATTGAATTTGAGGAACCCTATGGGATAATTGTTCAATTTGGAGGGCAAACCCCTTTAAAACTTTCTTTACCAATAGTCAATTGGTTGAAGAAACCCGAAAACACAAAGTTAAGAACCAAAGTATTAGGAACATCCCCGTTTTCAATTGACTTGGCTGAAGATAGAGAGCAATTTGATAAGGTTTTGAGAAGGTTAAATATTAGGCAACCTAAGAATGGAATCGCTAGAACTTTCGAAGAATCTTTGGATGTCGCTAATAAAGTTGGCTATCCCTTAGTCGTTAGGCCCTCATATGTTCTAGGTGGTAGAGCTATGGAAATTGTTTATGAGCAAGATGAGTTGGAAAGATACATCAAGGAAGCAGTAAACGTTGAACCTGAGCATCCAATCCTTATTGATCAATATTTAGAGAATGCCATTGAGGTCGATGTTGATGCTTTATGTGATGTCAGCAAAGATGTTGTGATTGGAGGATTGATGGAGCACATTGAGCCTGCTGGTATTCATTCTGGCGATTCAGCCTGCTGCCTCCCCTCTATAACGCTATCTAGTGACTCAATTAAAACAATCAAGCGTTGGACAAAATCTTTAGCTATTGAGCTAGATGTCGTAGGTCTAATTAATCTTCAATTTGCTGTTAAAAGAAATGATGAAGGTAATGAGATTGTTTACATTATTGAGGCTAATCCAAGGGCTTCAAGAACTGTTCCTTTCGTTTCTAAAGCTACTGGAATCCCTCTTGCAAAAATAGCTACTCAGCTGCTTTTGGGTAAAAACCTCAAGGATATTGGTTTAAATCAAGAACCCATCCCACCTCTTCAATCAATAAAAGAGGCGGTTATGCCTTTTAGACGTTTTCCTGGCTCAGACAGTCTTTTAGGACCAGAAATGCGTTCAACAGGTGAGGTGATGGGATCTGCAAATACTTTTGGAATGGCCTATGCAAAATCAGAACTCGCTGCCGGTGAGGGATTACCTACTTCTGGTTTTGTTTTCTTATCTACTCATGATCGAGACAAACCAGCATTGATTCCCGTAGCAAAAAAATTAATTGAATTAGGTTTTTCAGTTTTTGCAACATCTGGCACTTCCAAGTATCTCGAGAAATTTGATTTAAAGGTTGAAAGGGTTCTTAAGGTTCATGAAGGAAGACCAAATATCGAAGATATGATTCGATCTGGAAAGGTTCAGTTGGTAATAAATACTCCGATTGGTCGTCAAGCTATTTATGATGATAAATATATTAGGAAAGCAGCTCTTGACTATTCAGTCCCAACTTTGACGACCTTAAAAGGAGCTAGTGCTGCAGTGAAGGGAATTGAGGCATTGCAGAATCAAGTCTTATCCGTTTCAGCCTTACAAGATATTCATTCCTAAGCGATATTTCGCTTGAAATGTTATTTAATTAAAGGTAATATTTCTATTCTAAATATTATTGAATCGGCTGATTTTTTTCTGTAAATCCTTAAATAGTAGTTTTGTATTTGTTTTCTTAGTTCCTTTTTTTTGTCGTTTTACGCAAAGCTCTATTACTACCTCATTAAAAATTCACCTTTTTTTCTAATTAAGACATACAATTATCTTCTTGCTTGATAATTTGAATGACCGCTACAGCTTCTTCTTCCCCAAAACTAAGAGTTGATACACGCGGAACTAACGAGTTGCCGCCACATTTAGATGAAAACCTTTTAACACCCCGTTTTTATGTAACCGAATTTAAGAAAGCTGCCAAGACAGAATTAACCGATGCTCGTGAAGAGTTTGAAGCGATGCTTTCGGAGATGAAGGCTGATTATAATTGCACTCATTTCGATAGAAAAGCAAGTTTAGATAGGCTGCAAGAATTACCGCAGAAGTCAAAAGAGGTCTATGAAAGTTATTTAGTTAGATCTGTTATATCTGAGTTTTCAGGTTTCTTACTTTTTAAGGAAATTTCTAATCGTTTAAAGAAGGAAGGAAATAGAGATCTAGGAAAACTATTTCAGTTTTTAGCCAGAGATGAAGCTAGGCATGCAGGATTTCTCAGTAGAGCTCTTGTCGCTGAGGGGATTGAGGTTGATCTACCTCATTTAGGTGGGAAAAGAGCAGCAACTTGGTTCCCAATAAGTTGGGTTATTTATTCTGTATACCTGTCAGAAAAAATTGGTTATTGGAGATATATCTTGATGGATAGGCACCTTAAAGCTAATCCAGGTGAAGCCTTTGCTCCTTTGTTTGACTTCTTCGAACCATGGTGTCAAGACGAGAACAGACATGGAGACTGTTTTACTGTAATGATGAGATGTTGGCCTGGAATTACTAAAGGTTGGAGAGGTAAGTTGTTAAGTCGTTTTTTCCTTTGGAGTGTATTTTTAACTCATACTTTGACAGTTTGTGAGAGAGGAGAATTTTATGAATTATTGGGCATTGAGCCTAAAGAATTTGATGAGGAAGTTATCAAAAGAACAAATCACACCTCTAAAAATGCTTTCCCTTGGGTATTTAATCTTGAAGACGAAAAGTTTTGGGACTTGAGAAACAAAATTATTGAATCTTTTAGGGCATTTGTGTCGACAAAAGGTTTAACAAAGCCAGTTAAGTTCGTAAAATTCGTATCTTTAATTTTCAGGCAATTTGCATTGCCGATGGAAAAAACTAATGCATTGAGATACGACAAGGATGTTAATTTTACTGGTGGTGATATTTTGAATTTCTGGACTGATAAATAAGATTTTTTGAGGAATTTAAATATCAAAGGGATTTCCTGCTTGTGTATCCAATCCTTTGAAGTATTTCCCAAATTGAGCGTTATAAACTTCGTCTTCTTCTTGCGTTTCGCATTCCAATGGACCTATTGCTTTGGAAACGCATAATAATCCAAATCCCTGCTTTCGCAGCTCTTTTGACAAGCCAATGCAAGCTTGTTGATCCATTTTACCTGAAATTATTTTAACTGCGCATTCTGAGCAACAACCGTTTCGGCATGAGAATGGGAGTTTATCACCGATTATTTGACCATTTTCATCTTTTGATTCGAAATTTCTCAAAATATATTCTCCTTCTGGAACCTCAAAGGTATATGTTTTACCTTCTTGCTTATGGTGAATTGTTATTTTGTGAACTGGTTTCATAAAAATATTTACTCTTGTGTCGATATGTCTTTTATTTCTGGTGGTTCAGGTGGCAAGCTTGCATGTTCCCAAAGCTCTTCAGTATTAAGTGTTTTTGTGAACTTCTCTCCACCAAAACGAAGCTTTAGCCAAGCTATTGTTGATGATTCTTCTGCAACAACAGCCTCATATCCCTCTTTGTCTGAGATATTAAATTTAACAACCAATGATGAATTTAAAAACCACATAGGATAATCAGATCCTTTGCGATCCCTTCTCTCATGAAAAGATTCTCTTAGTTGTCCATTACCCTGCAATTGCCCCTCTGGTGCAAGTAGTACGTTTAGGGCTTTTGTCTCTGACATTAATTAAGGATCAGAAAAAGTTTGATCTTAGGTTATGTATTTCCTAGGACCTTAATTAAATAACTCTAGTAAAATGACTTACATTGATGCAAATGGTTTGATAGATCTTCACAAGATTTCTTTGTTTCCTTTAATTAGCTTTCAAATTATTTAAAAGAAGTAAATATAGCTCCTTAATTGATAATTAATTATTTAAGCCTCTTTTTTAGGTGCCTCAGCCTTCGTTTTAAGAGCTTCAGCTTCAGCTGCTTTTTTTGCTTCTTCAAAATCAATTCTGTTTTGTAGTTGCCCTGAAGCTCTCATCCAATCATTTACGCTAGCTTCCTTCCCAGCGGCTTCACATTCCTCTTGATACTTCAAGAATGGATACCAATGGTGAGTTGCATTCTTGGAATCTGTAAAATTAGTCAATTTCTTAAGTATTCAATGAATTGATTATCGCATCATATTTTCTTAATTTGGCATCATATTAATTTTTTATAGTAATAGCTCAAACCTTTGTCGTAATTATTACTCTTAGTTCGTTTTATAGGAAAATTTGATTTTGATGAAACTAGCTTTTATTGGTCTTGGATCTATTGGGAAGCCCATGTCAAAGCGCCTGATTGATAACGGCTATGATTTGAATTTATATCAGAGAAAAAAAATTAATAATGAAGATGAAATAAAATATTTTATTGATCCTGTAGAAGCTGTTATTGACTGTGATGGCCTTTTGATTTGCGTTACAGATGACGAGGCAGTTGAATCTATTCTATTTGGCGATAATGGTGTATCAGGATCATTAAAGCCTAATTCATTTGTTATCGATTTCTCTACAATAAGTCCTAATAAATCTATCTCAGTACATAAAAGATTAGCTCAAAAAAATATTTTTTATGTTGACTGCCCTGTTTCTGGTGGTACAGAGGGAGCTTCTGAAGGTTCATTGTCTTTGTTTATTGGTGCAAGTAAAGAAGAATGTTTATCTTTTGAACATATATTTCAAGTGCTAGGTAAATCAATAAATTATTTTAATGGCGTTGGTAAAGGTCAACAAGTCAAAGCTCTTAATCAGATACTTGTTGCAGGAACATATGCAGCAGTTGCTGAGGCAATGGAATTAGGCAAATTGCTTGAATTGCCAATGGATGATGTAATTGATGCTTTAAAAGTTGGAGCAGCTAATTCCTGGCCATTAGAAAACCGATCAAAAGCAATGTTGATTAATAAACATCCCTTGGGATTTAAATTAGAGCTGCATAATAAAGATTTATCTATTGCTATTGATCTAGCTAAATCTATAAAAATTGATCTACCAATTGCATCTAGAGTGAAAGAAATGGAGCAAAAGCTAATTCAAATCGGTCTAGGTGAACTTGATGTTTCTGTTCTTCATAGATACATCTCATTAATAAAAAAATAAGAGAAGAATAACTGTGATAGATAGACTTTGATTACTTATTTATTTACAATCTTAGTTAAGCATGTTATAGTAAAAGTGATTATTGAAATGTTAGAGCTAGGTTATGAACCTGGAAAAGCAGCACGCAAAACTAATAAAGTTGCAAACTAGAGCTGAGTCTTGCTTGTCTCGTGATGAAGCTAGGAAGATCATTCGTAAGGCTGAAAAAGCTCAATCAAAAATCTCTGGATAATTGCTTAATTTATTAAGTCATCAAATATTATCCCTTCATGTTTTTTGTATTTAATACTCCAAAGATTTGAGGATATTGATTTTAATTTGTCTATTAAAGTATCTGTATTCCCTGTGTTAATCCAATCTGATTTGATTAAAGGGAGGTTATTTTGCATACTTTCAAAACAAATTGATGCTAATAATAAGCCTGTTTCACCATTTGAGATTTTTAAATTACCTTCATTAGTTCTTTTAAATAACCTAAGCAATAAATCAAGTAGTATCTTTTCAGCTTCTTTTGTTGGAGGTTGATTTTCAGAATCTACTCCAATAAAAGTTTTTCCACCAATAGGCATTAACCTTTTATTATTTTGTTCAGCAAGAGCAATTGCTATTAAATATTTTTGTTCTTCCATTTAGTTTTAAAACCTATAAATTTTTCTATGATTTGATTTTATCTGCTATTAACGCAAAAATGTTTTATCTTAATGTTGATGCATTTGACATTTAATTGCCTAAGAATCCAAGTAACTTGATCCTTGTAGATCAGCTGAGTAAATATTATCGAGTTGCTAACAAACAGCCAGGGTTTAAAGGCACTCTTAAGCATTTTTTTGATCGAAAGACTAATGATGTTCCTGCTGTTACTGACATAAGTTTCAAAATCACTCGAGGAGAAATAGTTGGATTTCTTGGAGCCAATGGGGCAGGTAAAACCACATTATTAAAAATGATGTGTGGTCTTATTCATCCTTCGAGAGGCTTGGTTGATGTCTGTGGTTTTTCTCCTCAACGAAGGCAAACAGCTTTTCTGAATGAGATAACCTTGGTGATGGGTCAAAAGCAACAGTTGATTTGGGACCTTCCTCCAATGGACTCTTTGTATGTAAATGCTGCTGTGTATGGTTTGTCCGACTACGAAGCAAAAGAAAGAATAAATGAATTGGCCGATATGCTTGAACTTGGAGAAGAACTTACAAGACCTGTCAGAAAGTTATCTTTAGGACAAAGAATGAAAGCTGAAATACTTGTTGCCTTATTACATAAGCCATCTGTTCTTTTTCTAGATGAACCTACCCTAGGACTAGACGTAAATGCTCAAGCAAGAGTTCGTAGCTTTTTATCCGAATACAATAAAAGAACTGGCGCGACAATTTTACTGACTAGTCATTACATGGCTGATATTACAGCGTTATGTCCAAGAGTAATTTGTATTCATAAAGGGAAACTTTTTTACGATGGCGATCTTGATTCGCTTGCTAATTCATTATCACCCTCAAGAGAGGTAAAAGTTGAATTGAAAAATCCATGTATAAGAGATCAATTTGTTAGATATGGTGAGATTCAAGATTTGAATGATCGTTTTATATCTTTGTTAGTTTCAAGGGATAAATTAACAGAAGTAGTAAGTAATCTTTTAACTGATTTTGATATTATAGATTTAGAGATTAGTGACCCTCCTATTGATCAATTGATCGGAGAATTATTTAAAAAAGGAGAAGTCAATTGAGAATATTTGGATTGTCTTTCAAGGTTATTAAGACTTTACTTACAACACAATATGCATACATGTTGGAATATCGCATCGAAATAGCTTTGTGGGCTCTTTCGGGGGTGCTTCCTTTTATAATGTTTTCCCTTTGGAGTCAAAATGATGTTGGTAATACATTTGGTTTAAATGATATTGGCTTGGCAAGATATTTTTTGAGTGCTTTTCTGGTTAGACAGTTTTCTGTAGTATGGGTTGTTTTTTCTTTTGAAGAAGACTCACTCTCCGGACGATTATCACCGTATTTGCTTCAGCCTCTGCATCCTCTTTTGAGATATGTAGCTGCACACTTAGCAGAGCAGGCAACAAGACTTCCTTTCGCAATAGCTATCGCTATAACTTTTTTCATACTAAATCCTTCATCTTTTTGGATTCCTTCATTAGCTCAAGTTTTTCTTGCATACTTATCAACTCATTTGGCTTTTTCTATTGCATTTCTTCTTCAAAGTTTAGTTGCTGCTCTTTGTTTTTGGACTGAAAAATCTAGTTCTCTAGAGAGATTAATATTTGTTCCTTATCTGTTTCTATCTGGTTTATTAGTACCCTTATCAGCCTTTCCTTCTAATGTTCTAAAAGTTGCAATGCTAACGCCATTTCCTTATCTAATTAATTTCCCAGCAAAGATTTTATCAGGAATGCCAGTTGATATCTTTAATGGTTTTTTAGCTCAAATTTTGTGGATCTCAATTCTCATTCCTTCAGTTAATATTCTTTGGAAACTTGGTGTAAAAAGATATACAGCTATGGGAGCATAATATGTATCGTTATTTTAAAACAATTAGATTATTTTGGTCTACAGCTTTTGCATCTCAACTTGAATATCAATTAAATTTCTTAATTGAGTTGCTAGCTATGTTGGGTACACTCTTGGGAAGTGTGTTTATATTATCTCTTTTCTTTACTGGAGGCAGACAATTAGGAGATTGGACTTGGGAATCGGCTTTAGTTATTCAAGGTGTTTATACCTTTTTAGATGGTTTAACAAATGCTCTTTTACGACCAAATTTAACCGAAATAGTTAATTACGTTAGAGAGGGTACTTTAGATTATGTTTTACTAAAACCTATTGATAGTCAATTTTGGTTATCAGTTAAAAAGTTTTCTTTTGCAGGGTTACCTGAGATCATTTTAGGGCTTTCTATTGTTTTTTGGGCATCTATTCAAACTGGCTCCTCTTTTTCAATTTACTCCTTATATGTATTCATTATTTCCTTATTCATTGGTTTTGTTATTCTATATTCAGTCTGGTTCCTAATTGCTGCTTCTAGCATCTGGTTTGTTAAGACATGGAATGCAACAGAAGTACTTAGAGCTTTGTTGGCTGCAGGTAGATATCCCATTTCAGCTTACCCAGTTATTTTGAGATTCATATTTACGTTGGTTTTACCTGTAGCCTTTTTAACCACTTTCCCAGCTGAAGCAATTTTAGGTGATCTGAAATTTAATATAATATTACTTGGTTTATTATTAAGTAGTTTGTTTTTTATTCTCAGTAGATTATTCTGGAAATTTGCTCTTAAACACTATACTTCTGCTTCAAGTTAATTAAAATAAATATATTTTATTTTTAATTGTATTCATAATTTAATGATTGATTTATTTTCCAATACCAAAGAATGTATTGATTACGAATAATAAACTAAAGATTGTGAGGAATGAAATTCCAAACCAACAGATTGTTTTTAGAACAAGGCCATAACGAAATTGATTTTTTACTAATGGACTATTCATTGTATCCATAGCCATCCAGGCAAAGAGAGGAGCTGATAGAAAACTACCGGTCATAGCCCCAAATACATAGTCTTTAACTCCAATCCCGCCAGATTTGGCAATCAAAAGTGCACAAAGCGATGCAAACACATGAAATATGATCCATTTTTTTAGACGTTTCTTTTCTGTCAAAGTAGTGATATTTCCCTTGTCTGAGCGAGTTATCAATCCATGAGCTGATGAAATGCTTCTTGGATATGCGTCTAGACATGTAAGCGTAGTACTAAACATGGCTGCAAAGGCTGCAGGAACAATTATCCACTTTGCCCATCCACCAATGGATTCTGTGTATAAACGTATTAAATTCTGAGCAAAACTAACACCTGAACCTGTAAGCATCTCATCGCCAGTGCCGTACATTGTGTAGGCACCAAGAGTTAGAAAGAAAATAGCAGTTATTACTGTGATGAAATATCCAAGATTGAAATCAAATTCTGCTTCTTTCAAAGTAGCGGTATGTTCAGTCTCTTTAGCTCTAGAAAACATCCAAAGTGAAGGCCATATACAAAGTTCTACTGGACCAGGCATCCAACCCATCAAGGGAATTAAAAATCCTAAGTTTGAGAGGGTCCATGGAGAAGGATTGCTATTTAATAGTGAAAGATTGATATCTCCTGCAGGTCCTTTTATTAGTAAAGATATAACAGCAAAAAATGTTAATAATGTAAGCATAAATACAAGAATCTTGGAAATCCTATCAAGGGCCTTATATTGACCTATAAATAATATTAATGAACATACTATTAAAATACCTATAGCTAAATCTAAAGTAGGAAAGGATGAAAAAATTACTATATTTTTTAATAGAAGCCCGGTAACAAAACTAACAGCGGAAATAGTAAAAGTACCAGTAATTAATCCAACTATTAAATATAATGGCAAATAAAATTTATTACGTTTTTGAAAGCCCTCTAAAAGCGATAGTCCAGTAACAGCTGTAAATCTTGTACCGACAAGTAAAAATGGATATTTGACTAAATTTGTTAATAAGATTAGCCCGATTAGCGAAAATCCAAATTTAGCTCCCGCTGTAGTCGATGACATCAGATGAGATCCGCCTATGCATGCTGCAGCTAAAAGGATTCCAGGGCCAAGACTTTTTCTATAACCATTGGATTTACTTGGAACTACTTTTTCCATATTTTTCAGAAGTTATTTTATTTTTGCAATAAATATAATTTTTTCAATTTAAGTACATAAAGATTATTATTTTGTAGGAAGATATCTTTTTATTAAACTAGCTTTTTTTTAATTCTATTTGTTGCCAAGCTTCTCTAGACTTTTCATAATGACTAAATCAGTAAATCTATATTTAGCCTCAGGTGTAAGTGAAGGCAAAGGATTTTGGCTCGTTAACTTTACTGAGGAGGATGATATTTATAATTCTCTTGGGACTAAATTACTTGAGTGTTATAGAAAGGAGTTATTTGGTCTTGAAGGAGCAGTTGAAGTTAAAGAAGCAATTAATACAACCTTAGATATTCTCTCTTTCTACTCCCAATTAGATCGATTTAAATTAGATAGTTCAAATACAGCTTACTCTTCTGAGATTCCCATTAACCTCATTGAGGATATCTTTGATCTATGGGCATATAATTATAATAATCAAATTATATGGAAAAAATATATTGGTGTATTGAACTTTAGAAAAAAAATTAAAACAAAAAATAATTATATTAACATAGGATTAAAAGGAGATACTTTTGACTTTGCTATGAAATTAGAAGAATTACTAAATTTCAAACCTTGTAATTCATCATATAAAAAAGATAGAAATAATGAATTAATGTGGTAAAACTTTAATATCTAGATTGGTAATATATCTCTCTATCTTTGTCATCTGAAATTATATTTTCCCAAGAGAATATTAACCATTCATTATCTTTGATGTGTTTATAGCTATTCCAAAATGTGGGTTGTTTTTTGCATATCCATGAATGAGCTTGAACCCTTTACATGTTTTATTTATTCAAGTGTATGTCCTGTATCTTAAATATCATCAACTATCTGAGAATAATTTTAGGCTTGTCTAATAAGGGAAGTCCGATTGAATGACTTAGTGCAACAGGAAGACATAATTCGCCCAGGAATCAATAAAAGCATCAAATTTTTTATTTTTGAAACGAATATATATTGAATATATGTATTCATCAAAAAATATCCACGTTAACTTTATCATTTATTTATTGCTTATATCTATTATTTACTCTTAATGGATTACTTCTAAAACTTCCTAGATAAACTGTAATAGCCCATAAAGCCACCTATAGTGATTATTCCAGCTATTGGAGCTGATAGATTTAATGGTGTCGCCCATTCATGAACCATCAAGGAAGCCAACATAATTAGAGATTAATAGATAAATCATAAAATACTACATACAATATTGTTTTGCTATTTTAATTTGCAATAATTCACATCCTTATTAATTTATTAAATAATTATTTTTTTTTAAATGTGTTTATTTTATAGATATAAATGTTTTGAATTTATATTATCTACTAATTATTTTTATTATTGCTTTCGAATATTTTGGAAATTTGTGCGTATATTTTGCCAAACAACCATGAAAAAGCAATTAGGCCAACAATACCTAGAATTATTGTTATTGCTGATATGCCAGCATCATTCGGACCATAATTTATCGCGGGGTCAAATCCTTCCACTATGATTTTAATTGATTTAATCCATATTAATATTTTTTCGATTCAAGTCCTGAATTTTAACTTTATTGAAATCTGAATATATCAAATTCGCTTATAGTTGAAGTATGTATAATAAATATTATCTTAAATTATATTTATGAAGTGGGAATATCATGTGGTACATCTTAACGTCGATGATACATCAGTCAATCATAAAGAAGCAAGCAATCCTGAGGTGGCGAGCGAAAAACTTAAAGGCTCACTGAGTCCAGACTTTCTTAAAGATCAATTTCCAGAACAGTACCAGGAAAATGAAGGTTCTGAACATCCTGCTATTCAACTAAGTAAATTTCTAAATAAAAAGGGGATGGATAGATGGGAACTTTCAGAAACAATTAAAATTGGGAATATGTTATTTCTTATTATGAAAAGGCAAGTTGATTAGTAGTTTAAAAAATATCTTTCATCGTAAATATTAACCAGTTAATTAGATTTATTGGATTTGCTATCGTTTTAATATTTCTGTTGCCATTTATCATATAAGTTACTTTATATTTTCCTAGTATTAGATCACTATTTTCGGTATTATTGAATTTCTTAGTCTCATTCAAGCTATATTCTTTTCTTGTTTGTTCATTTAATTCCGTGTTGAAAATCCAAATTTTTAGATTATCTTCAGTCATTAATACATAGCCAATACCCATCCCATCTGTCATTTTATAATCCACAATTTCTCCATTTATCATTTGCGGTAAGTCATCCAATAATTTATTTGGTAATAGATTTTCTATTTTCGACTTATCTACTTTTATCTTTGCTCCAATTGGTATTAGTGGATTTACTTCCATTATGATTAACTTTAGATTTGACTAAATTAACATATTTTTCGTATCAATGAATTAAATATTCACCTACTAATCATTCTTTTCTGTGTTGGCAAGCATATTTTTTTGTCTTTAAAAACCTTTGACCTTGTTTTTGTCTACCTTTTTCAAGCTTTCCTCTCCTTTTTCTTTTGAATAATTAATTTTAATATAGTTAATTCCAATTATCGTTAGTCTTATAAACACAAAAGCCGTAGCTATGAATCCGATTAATATAAAAGTTGATAATAGGGTAGATCCTAGATCTATTTCAGATAATTTTATCATGTGAATCAATTTACTAATTTATTTAATCTTTTATAAAACAAAATTTTAATTTGAATTCAAATTCTAAATAAATTTTAATTTATATTGGTTACAAGACATCTGTAGAAAAATTTTTCTAATGGATGCATAACTGAAATAGGAATATAAATTGAAAATGGATCAAACTCAATTTAAAATCCCACTTTCAAGCTTAAGGCCCTACACAGTTCATTATAGAAACTGTGATAATCAGCGTCTTGAGAATTGCTTTTACGCATGTGATGCATACGAGGCAAGATTACTTGCGATGGAATTTAATAGGTATATTCATGAACACCCAAATTGTATTGACCTTATTAGAAGGGAAATGATTAAGAATATTTAGATTATTTCACCAGAACTTATTTTTGTATAAAATATATTATTTAGATTTATATGTTAAATAATGATATTATTTCTCAAATTTCTTTGGGATTTATATCATTTTTATCTAATTTCATATCTGCTTTATCTGGAGGTGGAGCTGGCTTAATACAACTTCCAGCGCTCATATTTTTTGGTCTACCTTTCTCAAAAGCTTTGGCAACTCATAAAGTTGCTAGTGTTGCTCTTGGTATCGGGGCTTCGGTCCCACATTTAAAGAAAAATGAGTTACAAATAAAATATGCTTTTTTAATATTAATTTCGGGGTTGCCTGGCGTTTTATTAGGGGCATATACTTCTTCCATTTTACCCAATAATTTTTCTACTACCTTATTAGGTTTTTTGACTTTGTTTCTTAGCTTTTACTCAATAAAGCAGAAAAAACTAGGAAGTTCAAATAAAAACATTCAAATTAATAAGTTAAGAATAATAATTGGCTCATTAGGCCTTTTTACTATTGGTTTTTTCAATGGCTATCTATCTTCTGGTACTGGACTTTTTGTAACGATTTGGATGATAACAGTATTTGATTTAGCTTTTTCTGTGGCGGTTGCCTATACCTTAATTTTTGTTGGAATTTTTTGGAATGGCATTGGAGCACTTTCTTTAGGATTAAGGGGAAATATTATTTGGAGCTGTATACCTGTCTTGATTCTAGGTTCACTTCTAGGTGGCTATTTTGGTGCTAATTTTTCACTAATTAAAGGGTCCAAATTTATTAAAGTTATTTTTGAATTAGTTTCTTTTTCTATAGGAATTTCATTACTTATTAAAGCTTTTTTATGAGTATTAATTTGTTAATGGCTTTTTATGCGCACCCAGCCTTTTCTAAATCATCTTGCAATTTACTTTCACAGTCTAAAACTCTTGCCCAGCAAGGCAATTGCTGCTTAACAGGTGATTCAAGGAATTTATTTATTGCTGGTCTTAATAGTTTTCCAAAAGTATGAACTGCTAGTTCTTCTTTATGTCTACTGTAAGGCAATTGATTTACTGAGGAATCTAAACTAAATTGTTTAACTCTATCTTCACCTGCTCTTCGATATAAAACCTCCAAGTTTGCTAATTGAGAACTTGTAAGTGTTCTTGCTTCATGTTCCATCAATCCTCTTAAAACGCTGGAAAGAATTTCCGTAGACATTTTTTGGAGACCCTCGTTAGCCTTTGAACCTATTTCTTTGTGTTTGTGGTCGAAAATACCCAGATCAACTTGTGCGATTCTTGATATCCTTACGTTTTTATAAACCTCTGATAGAAGCCCTATCTCTAATCCCCAATCACAAGGAATTCTTAAATTCATTGCTAGGTCTGTAGTAAAAGCAAACTCTCCAGCCAGTGGATATCTAAATGATTGTAAATATTGAAGGAATGGAGCATTCCCCATCAATTGCTCCAAACTTGATAGAAGTGGACCTACAAATAATCTCGTAGCTCTCCCTTGAAGTGCATTTGTCTCAAGAGATAGGCGGCTGTAAAAAGCTTTTACATATGAAATCCCATTAGATTTTTCTAGTAAAGGACCCAACATTCTTGCTGGATAATTAGAATTGAATGTTCTGATATCAGCATCGAAAAGTGCTACGACTTCAGAACTTTTCGTGGCAACACCAACTCCTTGCCATACTGCCCATCCTTTTCCTGGAACACCTAATAGATCTAGTCCATTCTTTTCTTGGTCTTTTAGTAATTCAATAACCAATGGACTATTTGTCCATTGGACGTGAACTGGATATGGCATTTCTTTAAAGAAATCTCTTGCGTTCTCGACCTCGTCGCGATTACTAGCAGATAGTGCTACGACGAGTTGATTTAAATTTTTTAACTCTTTTAAAGTAGATCTAATAAGTTTTAAGGCTGGCCTACTGAACTCTTCGAATAGGCATGGAATAAGTATTGATGTTGGTCGTTTTAAGAGGTCTTTATTTAGTTGAGTTACTGGATCTTTTGCTAATCCGTACTCATGAATAGTTGTGATTAAACCCTGCTGAAAGTCCATTCAAGATAAAAGTTTTACAGATTCAAGGTGGGAGCTACGATGAGGTAGAGAAGATTGTTTTCCTTTAAAGAGTGTCTGTGTTGGATAGTGAATTAGCTGAGCTGAGATTGTCTCTCAGAGAAATTTATCCTGACCACTCTGAACAAGAAATCAATTCAGTGTGGTCACAATTGTTGCAGATACTCGATCCATTTCGTGTTAATCAGGAGATTAAAGAATTAGAGATCAAATCAATTTGGGATTCTTCTAGTGTAGTTTTGATTACTTACCCAGATTCAATTTATAGGAAAGATGAATCAACTTTAAAAACATTAACTGAATTCGTAAAAAATAGATTAAGCGGTCTTTCGTCAGTCATACATGTTTTACCATTTCTTCCTTCTACAAGTGATGGAGGATTTGCTGTCTCAAATCATGAAAAAATTGAAGATGCTTTTGGTAATTGGAATGATTTAAAGAATTTATCAAATAAGCACAAAATAATGGCAGATCTTGTTTTAAATCATGTCTCTTCTTCTCATCCATGGGTGCATCAATTTATAAAATCTGAGGATCCTGGTAAGTCGTACATAGTTGCTCCTTCTGAGACTGATATTTGGGAGAAAGTTATAAGGCCTAGAAATTCATCTCTCTTCACTAACGTCAATACTAGAAAAGGCTTTAGGAAGGTTTGGACAACATTTGGACCAGATCAAATTGATGTTGATTGGAGAAATCCACATGTTTTTCTTGAGTTTCTGAAACTCTTAGTTAGATATATCTCTAATGGGGTTGAATGGATTCGACTTGATGCAATTGCATTCGTTTGGAAGGAGCCATATACGACTTGTTTACATTTAGACCCAGTACATTCAATAGTTAAGCTTTTAAATAAATGCTTAAAAATTATTAAACCTTCAGCTGTATTAATTACAGAGACTAATGTTCCAGAAAAAGAAAATCTTTCTTATTTGGTTGATGGTAATGAAGCCAACCTTGCTTATAATTTTACGTTGCCTCCTTTATTATTAGAGTCTATTTATACTGGTAAAACTGATTTATTGAATAATTGGTTATCTAATTGGAATGAGTTGCCAAGGGATACATCTCTACTCAACTTCACTTCTTCACATGATGGGATTGGATTGAGAGCATTAGAGGGAATTATGGACGATAATAGAGTTCATAATTTATTGGTTGAATCAGAGAAACGCGGAGGATTAGTTAGTCATCGCCGGCTGTCAAATGGACAAGATCAACCTTATGAATTAAATATTAGTTGGTGGAGTGCGATGTCTAACGAAGGTCCTGATAATACGGTATTTCAATTTGAACGTTTTTTGTTAAGTCAGCTTTTTACCTTATCTATTAAAGGTGTTCCAGCTTTTTATCTTCCAGCTGTTTTAGCCTCCCCTAATGATCTTGCTTCTTTTAGAAAAACAGGACAAAGAAGAGATTTAAATCGAGAAAAATTTGAAGCAAACAAATTACTTGTAACACTTAAAAACTTTGATTCTCCAGCTAGTAAAAATATTTCATACCTCACTCATATAGTTAAAGTCAGGTCAAGGCTTAAAGCTTTTCATCCGGAGTCGAGTATGAAATGTATCTCTACAAAAACAGCTAATTGTGTAATTCTTCAAAGAGGTTTAGCTGAAGACAGTGTTTATGTTGTCTGTAATATGTCTCGCGAACTTTTAAGTATTTCTCCATTAAAAGAACTTGATTTAATAGATTTAAGTTCTCAAAAGCGTTTACTGGATAATATTACAGGTTCTTATTTGAATACTGATACTTTCACTCTTAATCCTTATCAAGTAGTTTGGGTTACATTAGCTGATTAGCCTTATGAAAAATAATTCTAAATATTGGATAGTTACAGATCTAGATGGGACATTAATGGATGAAGACTACGATATTTCTCCAGCAAAAAAAACATTGAAAATGTTGGCTGAATTGAATATTCCTGTAATACCTTGTACAAGTAAAACTGCTTCTGAAGTTAGATATTTTCGAAAAGAGAATGCATTGACAGATCCTTTTATTGTAGAAAATGGAGCGGCTATTTATGGATTTTATGAACAAAATACATCAGAATGGGAATTGATCTTAGGAAAAAGCTATAAGGAATTAAAAATTATATTATTTAATATATCTAAGAAACTTAACTACCACTTAACCCCATTAAATGATTTAAGTATAAATCAAATATTTGAACTCACTGGTTTATCTGATAAAGCTATTGCCAGAGCTCTTGATAGGCGATGGAGTGTTCCTTTCTTAAATCCTCCTGATTATATTTTTGAAAAAGTAAAGCTTATTTGTGATTCTTATAACGTTCATGTTTTCAAAGGAAATAGGATGAGTCATTTGCTTTCCAGTGAAAGTCATAAAGGCCAGGCCGTTAATAAACTAAAAGTTTACCTACAGAACAATGATGTAAAGATTATTGCACTTGGTGATTCGCAAAATGATCTCCCTTTGCTTGAATATGCTGATATTTCTATTGTTATTCCTGGTAAAAATGGACCAAATAAGTATTTACAGAATGGTATTGATAACGGTTCTTTTCGATTAGCAAATGCTCCTCACGCACAGGGCTGGTCAAATAGTGTTGAGGATGTCATTAATGAATTTAAGGTTTTATGAAAGAAAACGGTATTAATTATGATCTAAATTATATTTTTCCTAAGGATTTAACGAAAGACTTTCTTTTTTCCCTTGATACTTATAGTTTATTTCTTGAAGGATTATCTATTAATCCGGTACTCTTTTATCAAAAATGGTCTGATGTTAATGTTCAATCCAATATTGATAAATATTGGAAACCAAATCAAAAATCAGATTGGAAATGGTCTTTAACATTTCCATTTTTTTCTCTTTTAGAAAATTATATAAATAATATTAATAAACCAATAATAATAGGTTTTTCCGGGCTACCTGGATCTGGAAAGTCCACTCTTGGATTTTGGATCGATAATGTAGCTAGAGAGCTGTCTTTAGATATTAAAGTTATATCTTTGGATGATTTTTATTTGCCTGCCCAAGAAATGGATTTTGCAATGGAGGGTAATCCATGGAATGTTCCTAGAGGTTTTCCAGGTAGTCATTCTCTAGATTTATTGCATAAATCATTAGACACTTTTTTAGAAACAGGTGTTTTAAGAAGTCCTAATTTTGATAAGTCTTTAAGAGACGGAAAAGGAGATAGATCAGGTTGGTGTGACTATCAACCTAAAGTTTTAATCTTAGAAGGATGGTTTGTTGGTTGCGTTCCAGTTTCAGATTTATTTAAAATTGATTATTTGGATCAGGATGAATTTAATTTGTCCTTGAGCCAGTCTGAAAAGGATTATCGTGCGTTGATCCAAGAGTCACTGTTAGAATATAGTGTAATTTGGAAAAAATTTCATAAAATATGGCATCTTAAATCTTCTGAATTTAATAATACAGTCCTGTGGAAATCTAATCAAGAAAATGAAATGATTAAATTAAAAGGATCAGGTTTAAAAGGTAATAATTTATCTAATTTTATACGTATGATTCAAACCGCAATTCCACAGCAATCTTTATCATTTATTCATTCAGATACGTCAGTCGAAATCAATCAAAATCGTCGAATTATAAAATTATATTCAACTAAATATTATTTTTAATATAATTAATATAATTAATTAGTGTTTGTTTTGATTTTTATTATTTTGTTTACTCGTTTTATCTTTTGTTAAACTTTTATCTTTTAATCAAATTACACACTATTATCATTAAATATAAATCTTACACATGCCGATAAAATGGCTTCATATATCTATTTGATTCAAAACGGCGATTTATTCAATATTGGTTTTACTAACAACCTTGAACGCACAAGAATTGATTTAAGACCTGGAGAATTGATCGCTTTCTTAATTACCGAAAAACCTGAACCGATTATTAAAAATCTTAGGAAAACATATGTTGATAACAGATTACCTGGTTCAGATTACTATCGACTTGCTAATTCACAGGTAAAAGAATGCAAGTCTCTTTTAGATGGAGATGGATCTAATAATTATTTTCAACCTTTTCTCAAAGGTCCAAGTTTAGTTATATTCTTTATCCTTTCTTGGTTGACACTGACGTTTATCATTATTGAGTTTGCAGTAGATCCAATACTTAGTAGGTTTAGCTAATAGGTACTTTTTTTAATAGATTAATTATTTATAAAGATTTTTAATGTAAAAAAATTGATTTTCTTGTTAGATTAAATACAAATAAATTGTTTAGATTGATTTGAATTTATCTAATTTTTTAATTTTTGTAGCAGTACCTTTCGTTGTCTCTGCCGTTTTTTTTGGCACTAAGAATGGATACTACAATAGCGATGATTATGAAGGAGATGGATGTGCTCATGATGTACAGAGATGATAATTTTTAACCAATTCATAGCCATTATTACGATTTCCTTTAATTACTTGAATTTTTGATGCATGTCCATTTGCTGTCAAATTGCCATACAGGTTTGTAGATATCAGTCTCGATTTTCTTTCCAGCTTCGATACACATCCTTTCAGACCCCATAGGAATAGCAAATAATGATGGACTTGTGATCCCACTTACTTGTGGTTTTCCTCCAGGACCTTGTCTATAACTACCTATTACTAACCAGTAATCTGCATTAGCCTTTCCTTGTAATCCAGCCAATGATGTTAGAACAAGAATTAATGAGAATATAAATTTTTTACCCATGATTTATTATTGAAATAATATCTATACTAATTGAAAATTAGAAGAAAATTAACGAGTTCCTTTTTTTATTATTTCCAAAATATGCACGAAGACATTAGTCCTTATTTATTTATTTACCTTAAATCAATTTTCTTAGGCATTATTCAAGGTCTTACTGAGTTTCTTCCAATTAGTAGTACAGCTCATTTAAAAGTTGTTCCTTATTTCTTTGGATGGAATGATCCTGGCGTCTCTTTCTCAGCTTCTATACAATTAGGAAGTGCAGTTGCTATTATTTATTATTTTCGAGATCAGATTAGCTCAATTATTGTTTCCTTTTTTTTGAATTTTAATCATCGTAAAGTTTTCAAGGATAATAATACTAGACTTGCTACTTTTATCTTTATAGCCAACATCCCAATATGTATTTTGGGTTTTTTTATCAAATTATATTGGCCTTATTTTTCTGATTCGAACTTAAGAGGTTTATTTTCCATAGCTATTACATCTATTTTTATGGGATTATTCTTAGCACTTTCGGAAATTTATGGTAAAAGAACAAAGCAACTTAATGATATTAATTTAAAAGATATTATGTTTTTAGGCCTTGCTCAATCACTTGCTGTAATCCCTGGAGTATCGAGATCTGGTATTACTTTGACCTCAGCTTTGCTTTCTGGAATTGAAAGAAAAACTGCAGCTCGACTTTCTTTTCTTGTTGGGATCCCAGCTATTTCAATTTCCGGACTAGTTGAATTTTTTACTTTATTTAGAACATTATCTGCAACAGATATTCTACCTACAGTTCTTGGGATTATTTCATCCTTCTTTTCTTCATTATTTGCTATAGACCTGCTTCTGAAGTTCTTAGCTAAAAATAATACTTTTATTTTTGTCTATTATCGTTTAGCTTTTGGCATTTTTATATTATCAGCTTTATAAATTTAAATTTTCTATATTTGTTGGTTTAATATTGATTTATGATATTGATTTGTTCATGATGAAGCTTTTAACTAATTTATTCATTGTTTCTTTCGGGGAGATTGATATACCACCATATCTCTTTGCATTAATTATTTTTTTAAGTCTTTTTGTTTTTTTAGCAGTTTTGATTAGTACAACTAAATTAATACAATCTTTAGTCAATGACACTGATTAGTAATACATTTTTCTAGTCTACTATCGGAACGGCGGGATTTGAACCCACGACCCCCACTACCCCAAAGTGGTGCGCTACCAAGCTGCGCTACGTCCCGTTTTTTTAAATTATCACAAGGTCTTGCTGATTGTTCCATTTTTTAATGATTTCCATTTAATTCTATTTTTAGTCTTTCTATTTATTCGTCTAATGAGTGAATTCCTATTTTCATTAGAATATCCATGAATAGATAGTCTTTTAGCCATTAATCTTAACTCGTAGATATTCATTTTTGAGAGTATTAATTCAGTATCGTTTTCCCAGGCATCCCCCTCATTTGGCAAAATATCTTTATGTTGCGATGCTTCGATTGAATAGATTAACTCTGCAAAGTATTCTGGAATAATTACAATTAAAATTGCAAGAATATTGTATATATTTATCCTTGCTCTTTCTAAATTTCTTTCTAATTTATTATTTTTCATATTTTTAAAATAATATAATTAAAGTTAAATATAATTTTCTTTATTTTGGATTAACTAATTCAGTATTTAGTGAACTATCCATCCATTGAATTGTGTTTTCTTGTTCAATTTTTGGAGATTTGAAGCTAAACACTAAGAAAAATACTACCAACAACGTTGCTAATATTATTAGCAAAACCGTTTTATCAGGTAATTGATCATTCATTATAAATTTGATTCGATCTGTGTATTATCGCCTCTAAGAATACAATGACTTATATCCCAATTATAGTTGGTCCAAACTTTTTCATTTAGTTTAAAGTTTGCCCCAGTAAAGTCTTTAAATTTTACCTTGGTTGGCATGGCTGAGCAATATGGTCTGCTACCAGGCTTAGCTAGATATTGTTGATGATAATCCTCAGCAAAATAAAACATAATTCCATTCTTAATCTCTGTAGTGATTTCTCCAAATCCATTATTTTCTAACTCTTTTTGATAACTATTTTTGCTTTCTGTTACTTTAGTTAGTTGTTCTTTGCTTGTTGTATAAATCGCAGATCTATATTGGCTTCCACAATCATTACCCTGACGATTGCCTTGTGTTGGATCATGGCATTCCCAGAATAATTTTAGTAGATCGCTTAGATCAATTTTATTATTATTCCAAACAACTCTCACGACTTCAGTGTGACCTGTTAGGCCAGAACATACTTCTCTATAGTTCGGATTTTCCCTCTCTCCCCCAGCATAGCCAACGGCAGTATTTACTACACCTGGCAACCTCCAGAAACCTTTCTCTGCCCCCCAAAAACAGCCGCATCCAAAAAGTATTTCTTCCTCACTTTCTTTTGGTTGTGCGAATAGTTCAGCTTTTAATATTGTATGGAGCACTTTCTTATTTTGTATTTCTAGACTTCTTTTAGAATATAGCTTCCCAATTATTAATGATAAATATTCACCGATTTTTTTAATCATAATCTTAATTTATAGTTTCTATTTTTATATGATTAATTAATGTAGTAACAAATGCAAATAATAAGAAAGGAAGGCTTAATACAAGGATTAAACCAACACCCAGGAGAGCAAAAATAGGTCTTGATGAGCCCATTAATGCAAGGCCTGCAGCAAGACTTACAAAAATCACACCCATCCATGCAAGGATTTGTATATAAATATCACCAAATGCAAGATCGCAAATAAGTTTATATTTTGTTAACGCGCTCATGATTAATTAATTATCTCTATGAAATAGTTCTCATATCTTATATCTAAATTAATTTAGATTAATTAAAAAAATATAATAAGTAATGATTAATCATCTGACTGAAGTTGCTCTTTAGCTTTTTCTCTTTCCCACATGCTTTTATACAGACCCTCTTTCATAATTAAGTCTTTATGAGTCCCTTCCTGCACGATTCTCCCGTCCTTCATCACTAATATGCGATCACACGATGCCGCTGCTGATAATTGATGACTAATCATTAGGACTGTTTTATTGTATTGGTTCTTTATCGTTTGAAGTATTGCTGATGCTGTTTTGTTGTCTACACTTGCTAAGGCATCATCGAGAATGATTATTTTTGAATTTACTAATAATGCCCTACTTAGGGCTGTTCGTTGTCTTTGCCCACCGCTGAGAGTTATGCCCCTTTCACCGACAAGAGTTTTAAAACCATCAGGAAAACCTTTAATGTCTTCTGTCATTCGTGCTTCGTAAGCTGATTCCTGGACTTTCGATATTGAAGCATTTGGATTTCCGTATCTAATATTTTCTGTAAGTGTTTCTGTAAAAAGATATCCCTCTTGAGGTACTAAAGCAATATTGCTTCTTAGCTGTTTTAGTTTTAAATAAGTGACATCATTGTCATCTAAAAATAATGTCCCTTCTTTGATATTTATCATTCTTCCTAAAGCTCTTGCTAACGTAGTTTTTCCGCAACCGACAGGACCAACTAAAGCAACTATTTCTCCTGGATTTATTTTAAAAGAAATTTCATTAAGTATTTTTCTAGGAGAATCTTTATACTTTATTGATAAGTTTCTAGCTTCTAACTTGCCTAATATAGGTTTAGATATGTTGAACGTATTGTCTTTGTCTTTAATTGTTGGTTCATGATTTAAAAGTTCTTCTACTCTTTCTAAACTTACTTGGCCTAATTGAAAAGTATTAAGTGTAAAACCTAGTAGTGCCGTTGGGAAAACTAGTCTTTCTACAAATAGAATTAAAGCTACTAATCCTCCTACTGTTAGACTTCCACTGTTTAGTCGACCACTCCCAATCGCAATAAGTAAAAGCAAAGATATTGAAGATAGACCTTGAAGAAGTGGAAATAAAGTACTTGCAGTTCTTGCTAAATTAATTGCAGCATCTCTATATCTAATATTTAATTTCTTAAATTCTTTTTGTTCAGCTTCTTCTTGACCATAAATTTTAATGGCGCTAATACCAGATAGATCTTCTTGGATTAATTCACTTAATTCTGATAAAGCTTTTTGTTGCTTCTTTCTTTGTTTGACCATTCTTCCACCGAATAATCCTACGGTGCCGAGCAAAACTGGATAGACAGATATGGCAAAAAAGGTTAAAAACGGATCTATGCTCAACATTGCTGGCAATGTGAAAGTGTATGCCAAAAATGTGTTTGTAAGACTAAGAACAGTAAAACCAAGCAATCTTCGAATGTTTTCTAGATCGCTGGTGGCTCTTGTTATTACTTCTCCAGTCCCGATGGTTTGAACCCATCCTGGATCTTGTTCCAGCATGCGATCAAATAATTTTTGTCTTAATGAAACTTCTACTTGTCTTCCAACTCCAAATACAAGTTGCCGTGATAATAATCTTGCTCCTCCCATTACTGTGGCTAAGAGTATTAACCATGCTGACTTATTGAAAACATATGAAAATGTAAATCCTTCCTTTAGATCATCAACAATATTTCTAACTTCCATAGGTATGGCAACACTCAAAATATTTACAAAAATCAAACAAAAAGCGCCAAGTATTAGCTTCTTTTTGTGTGGTCTCAAGTAGTTTTTTACTAGATCTAATTTTAATGCAGCCATTCTTTTATTAATATGCTCAGTAGCCTAGGCAATATAAGCCTATGGACGTGAGCAAAATTGAATTTAACTAATTTATGAACGAGGCTCAAAATCATCCGCTGTATACAACAGACCGTGAAAATCTTGATCGTTTATGTGCCATAGATTCCCCAACTTCTAATAACTACGTTGAGTTGGCAAGATTAATAATTCGCTATCAAGATTTCATAGGTGCCGAAGATCTTAATTCTGACATGGATAAATTATTAAAAAAATGGAGTATTAAACGAGATGAATTAGAGGAAATAACAAGAAAAATCTGGTCGGAAGGATTTCGTCCTACAAGTCACTCAAGTCCCGATAACGTTGGATCTGGCTTTGATACCTCAGATTCCTCCCAATCTTAATGTTAGGAAATTATTTTTTTATTTAAATAACTTCGATAATGGATATATTAATGATTAAGTTATAAAAAATATTTTGCCTGGATTGAATAGCACCCTGGCATTTTTCAAATAAATGAACCCATTAAACCCTATAACTTTTTCAGTAATTCTTGAATCACTTCTTTCAGCCAATGATTTAAATGAAGAGCAATCTAATTATTTAATGAATTCTTGGCTTAAAAATAAAATTGAACCAGTTCAAACAGGTGCATTATTAGCTGCATTTAGAGCAAAGGGGGTTTCTGGAGATGAACTTTCGGCAATGGCAAAAATCCTTCGAAATGCATCAATAACCCATTCAGAACTTCCATCTTTTGATTTGGTTGATACTTGTGGAACTGGCGGAGATGGGGCTAATACATTCAATATTTCCACGGCGGTTGCTTTTGTCTCAGCTGCTTTAGGAGTGAAAATTGCAAAACACGGAAATCGTAGTGCAAGTGGAAAAGTTGGATCAGCTGACGTATTAGAAAAATTGGGATTACCTCTAAATGTCTCCTCGGAAAAAGTCGTTGAAGCTTTAAAAAATTTTGGAATTACATTTCTTTTTGCTCCTTCTTGGCATCCCTCATTGGTAAATCTTGCTCCTTTGAGAAAAAGCTTAGGAGTTAGAACCGTTTTTAATCTTTTGGGCCCATTAGTTAACCCTCTTAGGCCTAAGTCACAAGTATTAGGAGTAGCTAAAGCTGATTTGCTTGATCCAATATCTATAGCTTTAAAAGGGCTGGGACTCAAACGAGCAGTAGTGGTACATGGTGCAGGTGGGCTTGATGAGGCTTCACTAGCTGGGCCTAATCAATTTCGTTTCTTAGATAAAGACATTATTAGATCTGAAACTATCAATCCTAGTGCTCTTGGGCTTACTGAAATTTCTAATGAAAGTTTAAAAGGTGATGATTTGGAAACTAATTCTAAAATTTTAATTTCTTTACTTAAAGGAGAAGGAAACAAATATCATAAAGAAGTCGTAGCATTAAATACAGCGCTTGTTTTATGGGTCTCTGGGGCTGAAGATGATTTGCTTTTAGGTGTTAAACGATCTTTAGATTGTTTGAATACAGATAAATCATGGCTTCTCTTTAATAAGTTAAAAGATTTTTTAGCCACCTAATTCTTTTAACCTCATAAATTCTATTACTTATGTTTATTGATACTGATTGCTCTGCAATATTATTATTAGAGGATGGCACCTATTTTGAAGGAATATCTTTTGGTGCAGTAGGAACTATTTCTGGAGAAGTGGTATTCAATACTGGTATGACAGGATATCAGGAGGTTATAACTGATCCAAGCTATTATGGACAACTAATTACATTTACGTACCCAGAGATCGGCAATACAGGAGTTAATTCTGAGGATAATGAATCAGCACATCCTTCTGTAAAGGGTGTTATTACTAGACAAATATCAACTACTTCTAGTAACTGGAGGCATGAAAATTTGTTTGAGAAATGGTTGAAGGACGAAAATGTTATTGGAATTCATAGTGTAGATACAAGAGCCCTAGTAAGGCATCTCAGAGAGTCTGGTTCTTTGAATGGAATCATCTCATCAGAGTCCAACCTTTCGATTGCCGAGTTGTTTTCAATTTTAAAAAAATCACCCTCTATGAGCGGTTTAAATCTTGTAGATAAAGTAACAACTAAGAACACTTATAAGGTTAATTCATCTTGTCTTGTTTCATTCGATAAGAGGATTAAAAATATAAAAAACAAACCATATAATATTGTGGCTATAGATTTTGGAATAAAGCAATCGATTTTGGATCGATTAGTAGCTCACGGTTGTGAAGTGACTGTGTTGCCATCAAATTCTTCAATTTCCGACGTTTTATCTTTGTCTCCTGAGGGTGTTTTCCTTTCCAATGGCCCTGGTGATCCATCCTCAGTTGATTGTGGTATTGAACTTGCTAAGAAATTAATTGAATACGAAAAACTTCCTGTTTTTGGAATCTGTTTAGGGCATCAAATTCTAGGATTGGCTCTTGGTGGGAAAACTTTTAAACTTTCCTATGGACACAGAGGACTGAATCACCCGTGTGGATTGAATGGAAAAGTTGAAATTACAAGTCAAAATCATGGCTTTGCTCTTAATTCTGAATCTTTAAATTCCGAAAAAGTAAAAATTACCCGATTCAATTTAAATGACCAAACAGTCGCTGCTATTTCAGTAATAGATAGGCCTTTCTTTGGTGTGCAATATCACCCTGAGGCAAGCCCTGGCCCTCATGACGCTGATCACCATTTTAATCATTTCGTAACCTTAATAGAAGAACGACGAAGAATCGTGGATTAATTTGGTTTCTATCACTACACTTCCATCAAGAAGTCATAGGGGACTAATCCCATAGCTGAATTACAACGACTTACTGTTTCTCTTAGAGGTGGTCACAACCAGCAAAATGGTTGTTTGGTGTTAAATTTCACTGGTCAACTGGATGCCTATTCAGAGAAGCAATTCACTACATATATCAATGAAGTTTTAGGTTCAAATCAGCTATCAGTAGTTATTGATTTAACCAATATTGATTTCATTGATTCTTGTGGACTAGGGGCAATGGTTCAAGCTGCTAAAAAATGTTCTCAATCGAAAAGAGCCTTTAATGTTGTAGGGAACCCGCGAGTTATTCAAACGATTAAACTTGTTCGCCTAGAAGAATTCCTACATTTAGTACCAGATTTGAATACTGCAATTAGTAAGTTATCAGCTTGACTAATTGGATTCGCTCTTGCAAATCATCCATTTCTCCTGATGGATTGGGCCCTTTGCAACTTGCCTGGCTAGGGGATGCAGTATGGGAGATGCATCAAAGGTTGCGATATTGCAGTAGTCCAATGCGATCAAAGGATCTTCATAATGCTGTCGTCAAAGAGGTAAATGCATCCAGTCAAGCCAGGGCAATTAGAGAAATAGAGCCATACCTTACTGATATTGAAAAGGATTTTCTTAGAAAAGGCAGAAATAAGGCTGGGAGAGGTCCTAAAAATGTAGATGCAGCCACATATGCAATTGCTACCGGATTTGAGACTATTGTTGGATGGTTGTTTTTAAAAAATCCAAACCGGCTTGCAGATTTATTTGATCTTCTTGATCGACCTATTAACTAGAAAATAGTTCTTATAAAATGAGTTATCGTTTCAATAAAGACAATAGTAATTCCAAAAACTCTTCATTTGATAAACGAAGTGGTGATTATTATCGTCAGGATAAAGATGCTAAGAAATCAAACTTTAAAGATCGCAGAAGAACAAATAATAAAATTAATCGTCTTCCCTCCGATCAAGTAAATCAATATTCTTCAGATAAAGAATCTTCTGAACGATCAAGAAGTAGTCATCAGTCAAACTATACATTCAAAGGATCTAATCGATTTGAGAGAAAATCGACTAACTCGTCATACAGAAATCAAAATACTCAAGAAAATAACAGTTACCGAGGATCTAACCGATTCGAGAGAAAATCGGCTAACCCCTCATACGGAAATCAAAATACTCGTGGAACTTATAATTCTAGAAGAGTCGAAAATAAAGACCCACTTTCATATTCGGAAAGTTTTACCAAAACTTTAAGTGATGATTTGATTTGGGGTCGTCATTCAACCGAGGCAGCTCTTTTGGCTGGCAGAGCAATTCATAGAATTTGGTGTACCTCAGAATTACGCAGTTCTCCAAAGTTTTTTCAGCTTCTCAAAGATTCGAAAGCTTCTGGGGTCTTGGTTGAAGAAGTTTCTTGGTCCAGGCTTGGTCAACTTACTAATGGAGCAGTTCATCAAGGGATAGTTTTACAAATTGCCGCATCAAAAACACATGATTTGAAAAATTTAATTGATGCATGCAAAGCTTTTGGAGATTCATCATTGCTTCTAGCTTTAGATGGGTTAACTGATCCTCAGAATCTTGGGGCAATAATTCGATCAGCAGAGGCCTTAGGTGCTCAAGGTTTAATACTTCCTCAAAGACGCAGTGCTGGTTTAACTGGATCAGTGGCAAAAGTTGCTGCCGGAGCTTTGGAACATCTTCCTGTGGCAAGAGTTGTAAATTTAAATAGGGCTTTGGAGAAATTGAAAGATGCAGGTTATACCGTAGTGGGCCTCGCAGAGGAAGGACCTTCAACTTTGTCTGAAATTAAATACCAAGGGCCATTAGTAGTAGTAGTTGGGTCTGAAGATAAAGGAATTTCCCTAATAACGAGAAGGTTATGTGATCAGTTGGCAAGGATTCCTCTTAAAGGAGTGACTACAAGCCTCAATGCATCAGTTGCTACTTCTATTTTCTTATATGAAGTAGCTAGATCAAGATGGATGCGAACACTATCAGGACAAGACCCATCACCTAGATTACAAAAACCTCAGATTTCTAATGAAACTAATAACTAATAACTTTTATTTTAATCTTGAAAAGGAGAAAATATTTTTTATAGTTTTACTATAATTTTTAATACTTCATTATCAAATTATATATCTAATTACATTACCCACAGCTTTTTATATTCAATATTTTTTTGCTTCTAATAAATGTTTCATCATCAAGTGAACATAATATTCCTTTTTTCTTTGATAAAAATCACGTTAAGAAACTATAATAAATTAAACGCAGTCTACTTATGGGTCCCATTAGGGCTCTTCGAAGCTTAGGTAATAGTTTTGGCTTGGCCTGGTGGGCCAAGGTTGAGACAATTCAACCTGAGGTAACTTATTGGTTTGGTCCATTTCTTACTCGTCGCAGCTTGAAAGTCAGATTAAATGGATTTGTCGAAGATCTTTCTGCAGAGTCACCTCAGAAAATAAGTCATAGTTTAATTAGGTGTCGCCGTAATGAGCCTCTAACGTCATAAGCTTAAAAATATTTTTTTCATAATTTAATAATGACTTTTGCAGACTTACGCCAGAAATTGAAAAGTGGTGAAGTCTCATGCAAAGAGCTTGTTCAAGAAAAAATAAATCGAATAAAGAAATTAGATACAACTCTGAATTCCTTTCTAACGGTTAATGTCGATCAGGCATTAAGTAATGCTGACCATGTAGATAAACAAATTGCCTCTGGCGATTCGCTCCCGATTTTATCGGGTATACCATTGGCCATCAAAGATAACCTTTGTACTAAAGGCATTAAAACAACTTGCGCAAGCAAGATTCTTGGTAATTTTGTTCCCCCATATGAGTCAACAGTCACCAAAAGGCTTTTGAAAGCTGGAGCAATAATGATAGGCAAGACAAATATGGATGAATTTGCTATGGGGAGTTCTACAGAAACCTCTGCATTTGGTCCTACTTTAAATCCATGGAACATAACAAAAGTTCCTGGAGGTAGCTCTGGAGGTAGCGCGGCTTCTGTTGCTGCTGGATTGTGTTATGGCTCACTTGGTTCAGATACTGGTGGTTCAATTCGACAACCAGCAGCATTTTGCGGGGTGGTTGGAATGAAACCAACTTATGGGCGCGTGAGTCGATGGGGATTAATAGCTTTTGCAAGCTCTTTAGATCAGGTTGGTCCATTTGCAAATAACGTTGTAGATGCAGCTGAAATTTTGCAAGTAATTTCTGGTAAAGATGAGTTTGATTCAACTACTGTTGATATTCCTGTTCCCAATTATTTAGAAACCCTTTCTAAGTCAATTAAGGGTCTGAAAATAGGTTTGATTGACAACTGCTTTGATCATGAAGGTTTGGCGACTGATGTTAAGGAATCTGTTCTTGCATCTGCCTCGCTGCTTGAAAACTTAGGTGCCGAGATTATCAGTGTTTCTTGCCCTCGCTTTAATGATGGAATTGCCACCTATTACGTTATTGCCCCATCTGAAGCTTCAGCGAATTTAGCTAGATATGACGGTGTCAAATATGGATTCCGCACTGATGATGAACAATCTCTTATAGAAATGACCTCCAAAAGTCGAGCGCTTGGTTTTGGAAGTGAAGTTAAACGAAGAATTCTTATAGGTACTTATGCTCTTTCTGCAGGTTATGTCGATGCTTACTACAAGAAAGCTCAGCAAGTTCGAACTTTGATACGTAGAGACTTTGACGATGCTTTCAAAAAAGTAGATATTTTGTTGGCTCCCACGGCCCCCACTACTGCTTTTGGCTCTGGAGAAAATATTGACAATCCGATGGCAATGTATTTATCAGATTTATTAACTATTCCAGCAAATCTGGCTGGGTTACCAGCTATTAGCTTGCCATGCGGGTTTGATAAATCTGGTCTTCCAATAGGATTACAGCTAATAGGTAATGTTTTTGAAGAAGCTAAGCTGCTTCAAGTCGCTAGTCAATTTGAAGACGCTGCTGCGGTTTATAAAAATAGACCTAAGACGGATTTCACGTTATAAAGATTAAACCACTTTATGTGGATTATATAATTGTCGCTACACTACATGCAGCGTAGCTCTGTAGGATATTAATGTCTTTTGTTCCAATACATAATCATAGTGATTACAGCCTTCTTGATGGAGCTAGTCAACTCCCTTTGATGGTACAAAGGGCAAAGGAATTGGGTATGCCAGCTTTAGCCCTTACCGATCATGGGGTAATGTATGGAGCTATTGAATTATTGAAGTTATGTAAGGCAGCAAATATAAAGCCAATTATTGGCAATGAGATGTACGTCATTAACGGTTCAATTGATGACCCTCAACCCAAAAAGGAGAAAAGATATCATCTTGTGGTTGTTGCGAAAAACCAGATAGGTTATGAAAATCTAGTAAAATTAACAACCCTTAGTCATTTGAATGGTGTAAGGGGAAGAGGTATATTTTCAAGGCCATGCATAGATAAGGCTTTATTTAAAAAATATAGTGAGGGTTTAATTTGTTCAACAGCTTGTCTAGGCGGTGAAATTCCACAAGCGATATTAAAAGGTAGAAATGATGTAGCTAGGGAAGTAGCTTCTTGGTATAAAGAAATTTTGGGTGATGATTTTTACCTAGAAATTCAAGACCATGGATCCATTGAAGATAGAATTGTTAATAGTGAAATAGTCAAAATATCTAAAGAACTTGATATCCAAATCATTGCTACCAATGACGCACATTATCTATCAAAGAACGATATTGAAGCGCATGACGCACTGATTTGTGTCTTGACTGGAAAATTAATTAGTGATCATAAAAGATTAAGATATACAGGTACAGAATATATTAAATCTGAGGAGGAAATGAGATGTTTATTTACTGATCATTTAGACAAGAATATAATTAATAGTGCAATAGAAAATACAGTTAAACTATCAGACAAGGTTGAAGAATATAAGATATTAGGCACTTATAAGATGCCAAATTTTCCTATACCTAATGGATATAAACCAATCGAATATCTTAAAGAGATAACTATCAATGGTTTGAGAGAAATATTAGATATTTCAGAATTTAATAATTTCCCAAATGTTTACAAGGAAAGACTTGAGTATGAGCTAAAAGTTATTGAACAAATGGGTTTCCCCACATATTTTCTTGTTGTCTGGGATTATATAAGATTTGCAAGAGAACAAAATATTCCTGTAGGTCCTGGTAGAGGATCAGCAGCAGGCTCTCTAGTGGCTTTTTCTCTTCACATAACTAATATTGATCCAGTTGAAAATGGGTTGTTATTTGAAAGATTTCTCAATCCTGAGAGGAAGTCTATGCCTGATATTGACACTGACTTTTGTATTGAAAGACGTGGAGAAGTTATCGATTATGTTACTAATAAGTATGGTGAAGACAAAGTTGCACAGATAATTACATTTAACAGAATGACATCTAAGGCTGTTTTGAAAGATGTTGCTCGTGTACTTGATATTCCCTATGGAGATGCAGATCGTTTGGCGAAATTAATTCCAGTTGTAAGGGGTAAACCTGCAAAATTGTCATCAATGATTTCAAAGGAATCGCCAAATAAGGAATTCTATGAAAAATACAACAATGATTCAAAAGTAAAGAAATGGGTTGATATGGCAATGAGGATAGAAGGAACAAATAAGACTTTTGGTGTGCATGCAGCAGGTGTAGTTATAGCGGCTAATTCACTTGATAATTTAGTTCCTCTTCAACGAAATAATGATGGACAAATAATCACTCAATATTTTATGGAAGATATTGAATCACTTGGCCTTTTGAAGATGGACTTTTTAGGACTTAGAAATCTTACAATGATAGAAAAGACAATTAATTTAGTTGAGAAATCAATTGGTGAGAGATTAGATCCTGATTCATTGCCTTTTACAGATGAAAAAACATTTGAATTACTTTCTAGGGGCGATTTAGAAGGAATCTTTCAACTTGAATCTAGTGGAATGAGACAAATAGTAAAAGATCTAAAGCCATCATCTCTGGAGGATATTTCTTCAATTCTTGCGCTTTACCGTCCTGGTCCTCTTGATGCAGGATTAATTCCTAAATTTATAAATAGAAAACATGGTAAGGAAAGTATTGATTTTCAGCATCAATCACTTGAACCTATTTTAAGTGAAACTTATGGAATCATGGTCTATCAAGAGCAGATCATGAAGATCGCTCAGGATTTAGCAGGATATTCGCTTGGTCAAGCAGATTTATTAAGAAGGGCAATGGGGAAGAAAAAAGTATCCGAAATGCAGCGTCATAGAACTCTTTTTGTTGATGGGGCAGTTAAGAATGGAGTTTCTGCCATTGTTGCTGAACAGTTATTTGATCAAATGGTTTTATTTGCTGAATATTGCTTTAACAAAAGTCATTCAACTGCTTATGGAGCGGTTACCTATCAAACTGCTTATTTGAAAGCACATTATCCTGTCGCCTACATGGCGGCATTACTTACTGTTAATGCTGGCTCGGCTGACAAGGTTCAAAGATACATTTCTAACTGTAATTCAATGGGCATAAATGTAATGCCACCAAATATAAATACCTCTGGGGTTGATTTTACTCCAAATGAAAATTCAATTCTTTTTGGTTTTTCAGCTGTTAAAAATTTGGGTGATGGTGCAATTAGAAAAATTATTACCTCTAGAGATGAAGATGGCGAATTTAGTTCATTAGCAGAATTCTGTGACCGAATTTCCCTGAGTGCTATTAACCGAAGAGGACTTGAGGCTTTGATACATTCAGGAGCTCTTGATTGTCTTGAAGAAAATGCAAATCGCGGTCAGCTTATTGCTGATTTGGATTTAACTATTGAATGGGCTTCTTCAAGGGCAAAAGATAGAATTAGCGGCCAAGGAAACCTTTTTGATCTCTCATCTTCGATAAATAATGAATCATCATCGACTGATGATTATTCATCTGCTCCAAAGGCAAATCCAGTTAAAGAGTACCCTCCCTCAGAGAAGCTTAAATTAGAAAAAGAGCATGTTGGCTTCTATCTATCCGATCATCCTTTGAAGCAACTTTCAGAACCTGCGAAATTGATTGCTCCAATCAGCCTTGGCTCTTTAGAAGAACAGAAGGATAAGTCAAAGGTTAGTGTAATAGCAATGATTCCAGAGATGAGACAAGTCACAACTAGAAAAGGTGACAGAATGGCGATTATTCAACTAGAGGATTTAACTGGTTCTTGTGAAGCGGTTGTCTTCCCCAAAAGTTATGAAAGATTGTCTGATCATTTGATGGTTGAATCTAGATTATTGATTTGGGGCAGCGTCGATAGGAGAGATGAAAATGTTCAATTGATTATTGATGATTGTCGTGAAATTGATGATTTAAGATTTCTTTTGATAGATCTACGCCCTGAACAAGCTGCTGATATCAATGTTCAGCATAAATTAAGAGAATGTCTTTCAAATATTAGACCCGCTAGAAATGAATTAGGCGTTCGTATCCCCGTCGTAGCCTGCCTTAAGGACAATGACAATACTAGGTATGTAAGGTTAGGCGATCAATTCTGTGTAAAAGATACTGACTTGGCTTTAGATTCTTTGTCTAAGAATTCCTTTATGGCGAGAACAAGTCAAAGTCTTGTAATTTAAATTTTTTTTTTAACTAGTAATATCTTTTTGACTTGTTTTGAATGCGTCTTTCATCCTATTGATGTTTGGTTTTATATTTTCAAAACCAAGAAAACTTCCTGGATTAAAATCCCAACTCGCAGAGAGTATTCCATAACTTAATCCTAATAAGCCAATGAGAAAACATATCGCTGAACTGACTAGAGTGAGTGTTGGAGATATATCAGCAATACCTTTGCTTATTAAAAAATAACTTCCAATAAAAACTCCCATACCACTTAATGTTGGAATACCTGTTGTAAAAGCTATTCTCCTTGCCATTCTATTTGCAACATAGCTTGGAATGCTTGAATTCTTATTAGTACTTTTTGAAGATTTCTTTGAAACTATTTTTGGAGCTGAGTTATTACTGGAGAATCCTATTTTTACTTCTTTAGGTTGTTCCTTTTTGTTTTTTTTTTCAGCTTTCATTAGCTTCTAGAAATCCAATACAACTCATTATCCTCTAATTGCTAATTTTTCAATAAGCTCTGTATATCTTTTTTCACTTTTAGTCCGTACATAACCTAAAAGTCTTTTACGCTGACCAATCATTTTAAGCAATCCTTGTCTTGAGGAGAAATCATGTATGTTCCCCTGAAGATGTTTGCTTAATTTTGAGATTCTTGTTGTAAGCATCGCCACTTGGACTTCTACTGAACCCGTATCAGTTGGGTGTACTTGATGTGTGTTGATTAGCTTTTGTTTCTCTTCTGTGCCTAGTGACATTTGATTTAGCTTTTCTAGCTTTCGAAGTCTAATTTAATCCCTAGCCTTCTATCAAGTACTCTTTTCACTCAATTTCATAAGAATCTCTTTGAGATGTTTATCCATTAGCTTTGCTTTCTCTTCTGATGATAGAGAGTTGAGTAATAAAGAATTTTCTTTTTCGTTGGTTGTTATGATTTTTATTGAATTTTTTATTTCATTATCAACATAGCCAAGTGAATTCAGAATTAGATATATTTCATCAATATATTTAGAAAACTGATTAGGCTCTTTGTCTTTTTTATTGTTATGATTTGTTTCATTACTATCTATAAATCTATGAAGTTTGTTTCTTAGCTCAACTATTAATCTCTCTGCGATACGTTTACCTATTCCTTGAGTTTTTGTTAATAAATTAGATTCTTTATTTTCTATTGCATTAACTAATTGAAAAACTTCAAAGTCATCTAACATCGCTATTCCAATTTGGGGACCTACACCATTTACACTGATGATTTCTCTAAATAAATCTCTTTGATTAACCTTTATAAAACCATATAAGCTTGTACCATCTTCACGATCTATTTGGTGAATCCATAATTCAATCTCATTAAAGACTTCAACATCTTCTAAGTGTTTTGGTAATACTTGTATTTCATAACCAATGCCACCAACATTTAGTACAAGACCTTTTTTGGTGGATGTTTTCCACTTATGTACTATTTCACCTTTTAACCAACTAATCATTATTTATTCTGATTAAGTTCCTGCAAAAGTTTAAAACTCAACCACCATCAATTTGACATCCAACCATTGATCCACCTACTAAACCAGCAGGGATTGCCCACCAACGATCTTTACCTCTGGATATTGCTGTAGCTAAGCCAGCGCCTAAAATACCACCTGCGACTTTGCCTTCAGAGCAATCATTGTTATCAAATTCACTTTTTTTGTTTGTTGAGCCAATACCTGGGCAGGGGACTTCAACCGTTTCCTCCCATTTTTTTACATATCCAGGATCCTTTCTTGTTCCTGGAACATATTCTTCTCTATATTCGTTTCTCGTACAAGTTCTACTTGAGGAGTAACCTCTCTGATAATTATCTGCAAGAATCGATGTTGATCCAGTGCAAATAAGAAATATCGAAAAAATCATTGATTTATATTTCATATTTTTGTTTGCGAGGTTTTGGATGCACTAATAATAGTGGAAATTAGTACACAAAAACCACCCAAGTAAATTGAACTTGTTATTGATTCTTGGAAAATTAATATTCCCCATATACTTGCAAAGATAACCTGTGAATAATTTAATGAGGTTGCTTGGCCAGCTGGTAGTAGTCTTAAACCTTCCGTTATACAGAGTTGACCAATTTGTGTGAAAACACCAATACCTGCTATCCAAAACCATTCTGCTCCGGTTGGTAATACAAAATCATTAATGATAAAAGGAATAGATAAGGGGATAGAAACCAAAGGAAAGTAGTAAATAATTACAAGTGGGTGTTCTTTATATGAAAGTTTTCTTACACATATATATGCTAATGATGTCATCAAAGCGCCTAATATTGCAATGATTAGTGCTAATGTTGTTTCTTGAATATTACTATTGGAGTTGAATTCTGGTTGACTAACTAAAAGAATTCCTATCCAACCAATAATGATTGAATAAACTATTCTCTTTAATATAAATTCTTTTAAAAATATGTATGCACATATCACTGTAAACGTAGGGTAAGTGTATTGAATTACTGTTGCTGTTGCTATTGGTAATATTGTTAAGGCCTTGAATATACAAAATAATGCTGCTGTTCCTAACAAACCCCTTATAATTAATAATCTTTTCTGATATCCCCAGGGGTTGATTTTATTTTTATATAAGAAAAATCTTGTTATTATTATACTTATGCTAGCCCTAGCAAAAACAAGTTCTGAAATAGGGATCCTCCCTCCAATCGCTTTAACGCATACACTCATAAGGCTAAATGCTAGGCCACTTCCTATTAAAAATTTGATCCCTTCTAGATTCTTTCCAATATTAAATTCACTTCTAAGTTTTTTTTCTCTCAATTCCTAAATCTCTTAACTAAATATTTAATCATCAATTAAAATTATCATATGGCTTCTGCTCGACTACATCCTAGGACAATTGAGTCTGTAAAAGAGCGTGTAGATATTGTTGATGTAATTGGTGAACATGTTGTTTTAAAGAAAAAAGGTAAAGAATATGTTGGAATATGTCCTTTTCATGATGATAGTAAGCCTTCAATGTCAGTTATCCCTGCTAAGCAATTTTATTATTGCTTTTCATGTGGAGCTGGTGGAAATGCCATTAAATTTTTAATGGAGTTTCAGAGACAAAGTTTTAGTGATGTTGTTCTTGAGCTGGCTAAAAAATATCAAGTGCCAATCGATACAGTTGAAGGACCGCAACAAGAAAGACTAAAGCAACAGATCTCACGTAGAGATACGCTTTATCGTGTTTTGAAACTTGCTACAGGTTGGTTTAGAAATCAATTAAACTCTACCAGTGGAGAAAATGCTCTTAATTATCTTAAAAATAAACGTCACTTGAGTGATGGTACTTTAATCAATTTTGAGCTTGGTTTTGCCCCAGATAATTGGGATTCATTACTCCAATATTTTGTAGATATAGAAAAAGTCAGTGTTGAGGTCCTTGAATCTGCTGGTCTAATCGTACCTCGAAAGGGTGGTAATGGTTTTTATGATCGATTTCGTAATCGTATTATTATTCCCATACATGATAGGCAAAAAAGAGTTATAGGTTTTGGAGGAAGAAGTCTTGATGGGTCAGAGCCTAAGTATTTAAATTCACCTGAGACTGAAATCTTTGAAAAAGGAAAAAATCTTTTTGGTTTAGATAAATCAGCTATTTCAATTAGGAAAAAAGATTATGCAGTTGTAGTTGAAGGATATTTTGATGTGATGGCACTTCATGATTCTGGTATTACAAATGTTGTCGCCTCGTTGGGAACCGCATTAAGTAGCAATCAAATAACGCTGCTATCTCGTTCTACCGATAGTAAAAAAATTCTTTTTAATTTTGATTCAGATAATGCTGGAATTCGAGCGGCTAATCGCGCTATTAGTGAGGTTGAAAATCTTGCTATTCAAGGTCAGCTAGATTTAAGAGTTCTTCAATTGCCTTTAGGTAAAGATCCAGATGAGTTTCTCAAGGATAATTCACCCTCTGAGTATGAAGCATTAGCAGCCAAATCACCTCTTTGGATGGATTGGCAAATAGATCAATCATTGAAGGATTTAGATTTAAATAAATCAGATCAATTTCAGGAAGCTGTTAGAACTTTAGTAAGTCTTCTTGGCAAACTACCTCAAACAGCGATCAGAACCCATTATCTACAGAAGGTCGCTCAGCGACTTAGTGGAGGTCAAGCTAGATTCGCTCTACAACTAGAGGAAGATTTACGTAATCAAATTAGTGGTCAAAGATGGCATGGTCGTTCTAAAAAGTATGAAAAACCTCAAGAAGTTAGTCTAAGAGAAAGAAGCGAAGCAGATATACTCTTTAGTTATATTCACTGTCCTAATTATCGATCTTATATTCGTTATGAATTGCGATTAAGAGAATTAGACGATTTTGCAATTAATCATCATCGAGCGATATGGTCAACCATATGTAATATTGAGGAGAATAAGTTTGGTTCTGAAACTGTTGAGAAGATAAATCGTTCTAATGATTCAAATAATATTCTAGCCGATGTCGATTTAATTAAAAACTTGTTAGATAACTTCCTCGTTAGTAACAATGAACATCTTCCTAAACTTACTCCCTTACTAGAGGCTGATGAACTTCGTTTGGCAACACTAACCGATCCCGAATCGCTCATTCGTGGATCACTAGCTGCTCTTGAAAAACAAAAATCTTTAAAACGTTGCAGACATCTAATTGAAGCCTGGAGTTCTCAACGATTACAAACTCTGGAGAAGTGTATTGCCTCTCTTATTGTCCAGGAATCTTCTAATCCTAGTAATTCATCTGATATGGAAAAGAAAGTGATTAGCATGTTTGAAGAGTTAAATAATGATGCTATAAATTTTCAGCAACTTTATTACGCTGAAAGGAAACATATATTAAGTTTAGATCAACAGCGATGTTACAAATAATTTTCTATATTTATATTTAACTGTGCTAAATTCCTCTTCTTTTAATTTAGATGAATGTTCTTTATCTAATGATCTATGGCCAGACTTTATTAATAAAATTGGTTTCATAAAAGCAAAATTAGCTATACGTCAGTCTCTCGATCTTCAGAGAATGCAGGGATCTAATTTAACTATACCTGTCCTTTTTCTTGATACATGTGGAACGGCCCTGGTTGATGCCAATGCTGTTAAGACTTATATTGGTTTTTCTTATTTGGATCCAGGAATGGTTTTGATTTTCAGTGGTAAAACAAAAGCTATTCAACTACTTAGAGAAAATTAATTTTATTCAACTACTATAAACAATATTTTTTAAATTCTTTTACTACTAACTTTGGTTTATTTTCTAATATATATGCTTGTCTTTCTTTCTCTTCCTCGCCGGATATTCTTATAGATTCCTTTAAAGCTTTTATCTTTGAGGGACTTATTGATAGCTTTTGATCTATGTTTAATAACTTTCCATCATTGCATTCTTGTGCAACATGAACAGCTTCATGTCTTAAAGCTTTTTTTATATGTAATGCTGTCCTTTCAAAAGTATCCTTATCTTTCTTTCTTAAATTCGTATACCCCTCTCTTTTCTTGGCATTATTGGTGCAAATTATAAGTACTTTCTTCCTCTTATTTAGGAAACCTACATAGTTATTACTTGCTAAGCATAGTTGTGTATTCTCTGTTGTTTTGTAACCAGCTTGTTCAACTAACTTTACTATTTCTAGTTCTGCTCTATCTAAAAAATCTACGAATTCCATTATTCTTTTAATGCTTATGATTTTTACTTATCCTACTCTACCATGACTTTCTATTCCATTGATTGTGACAATGATCATTTTTATTTTAAGTATAATATTAAATATTAATTAGCATATATTGTTGGAATATTTTCTATGTTTGTTGTCTTTATAAGAGATACTTTTTCCCTGCGCGGGCTCCATTCCTTTTCAATGATAGATGACCCCCAATTTATTGTATCTCTACCATTTCTATTGTTGATTTCATCTATTACATAATTTAGTCTTTGTTGAGACAACTCTTTTTCAATAGATTGTTGATTCAATAATTGTTTTTGTTCATATTTATTACTTTGTAGTTTATGTAATATTACACCTGCTTTTATTAACCTTTTATATGGTCTAAATATTTTCCGTGTTAAGTCTAAACTTGTTTTAAGTATGATTCTTGAATCAGATGTTGGGACATTTATTTTTCCTGTTGCTTCGCTTTTATAAAAGTCTTTTGAATGAACATTTGTATTCGTGAATATTGTAATAGCTGAAGATAATTGATTGTATTTTCGAAGTTTTGCGCTTGCGATTAAAACATATTTAATGATTATCTGCCTCAACTCTTCTAAGCTATCTATTGGATATGAAAGACTCCTGCTTACACAGATTTGTTTTCTATTTGATGATGTTTCTTTTATGGGGATACAGAGGTTTCCTTTTAATTCATTTTGAATGCGTAGACCAACCACACCATATTTTTCTTTGATTTGGCTACTTGACATATCTCTAAGTTCTAGGGCATTAGAGATTCCTTTTTCTTTTAGCCATATGGACATTCTTTTACCTATCCCCCAAACTTTATCTACTTTAATTAGATTAAGATAAGGGTCTTTATTTTCAATGATACCTATATCAAATATACCTGAATTATTTTCTATTTTTTTTGCTAGATGATTAGAAATTTTTGATAAAACTTTTGTCTCCCCAATACCGATAGTTATCGGTATTCCGATATTTTGGTAAACTAAAGCTCTTAAATCCTTTCCCCATTGATATAAGCACTTTTCTTTAGGACGTTTTATCGTTCCAAATGCTTCATCTATAGAGTAGATTTCCAGTTCTTCACAATTTCTTCTTAGTAGCTGCATTAATCGATTACTTATATCACCGTAAAGCTCGTAATTCGAACTTCTCACATTTATATTTAATTGATTTAGCTTATTCTTTAATTTGAAATAAGGTTGTCCCATAGGAATTCCCATTTTTCTAGCCTCTGAATTTCGAGCTATTATGCATCCATCATTATTTGAAAGTACAACTAAGCCTTTTCCTCTTATAGATGGATCGACTAATTGTTCACACGATGCATAGAAATTATTCCCATCAACCTGAAGTATTACTTTGGACATAATTAGACTTTTGTTTTTTGTAATTCATGTATCGAATAAGTGGCTATCCCCCATATTTGTATATCTATGTATTCATATAAGTTTATTGCTGGATAATTTTCTTTATCTGCTCTTAGATAATAATTATCTTGCTTTTTTATAAGTCTTTTTAAAGTAAATTCTCCATCCAAGAGAGCAACTACAATATGTCCAGGCTTTGGATTTATGCTGCGATCTATTATTAATAAATCATTGTTATAAATTCCTGCGTTATTCATTGAACTACCGCTTACACGTAGAAAGAAAGTACTTATTGGATTTTTGATTAAGTATTTATTGAGATCGATCCCGAGTTCTATGTAGTCTTCCGCAGGAGAAGGGAAACCTGCAGAAATAGTTTCTGTTGCTAATGGAATTAATAGTGTCGATAAGTCCTCCTTTGAGGGATAGTACGAACTCTTTGAATACATAGGCTTAGATCAGCATAGTCAATATAGTACATATGAACTATATTGACTATGCTCGTGTCCCTTCTATTCTTTATGGTATGGCCCGCCTTGGACTATTGTTTTTGCACGGTAGAGTTGTTCTATTAGTAAAAGACGAGCTATTTCGTGCGGAAAAGTTAAAGGTGAAAGGCTTAGTTGCCAAGAGGCAAAATTATTTAGGGAAGGTGCAAGACCTGATGCGCCTCCAATAACAAAACTAATATTTTGATTATGAGAGTTTAGAAGTTTTGTTGCTAGTTCCTTTGATGTGAAAGATTGACCATTTTCATTGAGAGTTACGAGAATTTCGTTTTTGCTAATGATTTCTCTGATCGTATTTTCTTCTTTTGTTTGGTTGTTGTCTTTAATTTCTATAACTTCTAATCCAGGTAATCTTTTTAAGTAAACATCTATACCTTCTTGAATCCACTTTTTCTTTATTTTCCCAACAGCAATGATTTTGTAGCGTGAAATATTAATCATAAAATATATATTTCTAATCGATATCATCTTCGAGTAGAAATTGTTGAAATTGAGTATAAAGATTTAGTGAATCTTCGCTGGAAAGATCTTTAGAATTTTTATTAATATCTGGATCTGAGTAGGCAGAAATATTCAGATTTTTTGATTCAAGTTTTTTCAGCCTTTCTAGTAAATGAGGCGGTACGTTTCCATCTGGACTTATTTCCATCAACTCTCTAAAGAGTTGTTCAGGGTTGGTTTCGATTTCAACTGGGTGTAACTTTTGGTTTTTTGCTTCTTTTTGACTTTTTAATTCACTTGATCCAGTTTTTGATATCTCTTTAGGAAGTTTTCGTCCAAGTTGTTTTAAGCGTTCAAGGCTATGGCTATCAAAAGTCATTTTGAAAAATGTATATTGATTGGAGATCTTTTTGTGAGTATATTTTAAATAATTTATTTTTACTTGAGTAAAACATGTGATCTTTTCTAATAAGGTTTTGGGATTGTTCGTATGGGTGATAACTCTTTGAATGATTTTAGGCATATTCCTAGAAAACGTTTTGGCCAGCATTGGTTGAATGATCAAGATGTCTTGGATCAAATAGTTAAGGCCGCTGAATTGAATTCCGAAGATTGCGTATTAGAGGTTGGTCCAGGTAAAGGTGCTTTAACTGAAAAATTAATTGAATCCCAAGCAAAATTCATCCAAGCAATTGAGTTGGATAGAGATTTGGTCTTTGGTTTGAAAAAACGTTTTAGTCATCAAAATAAATTTGGCTTGAGAGAGGGGGATGTTCTATCTGTTCCACTAGAAGCTGAAAATGGGCTGATTATTAACAAAGTGGTCGCTAATATTCCATACAACATTACGGGCCCACTATTAAAAAGATTGATTGGTGGATTAAGAAAAGCCCCTGACAATCGTTTTGAAACTTTAGTTTTACTTATGCAAAAAGAAGTTGCACAAAGACTTGTCGCTTTGCCAGGAAATAGTAATTTTAGCGCTTTAAGCGTACGTATTCAGCTTCTAGCAAAATGTCAGAACGTTTGCGATGTGCCCTCTAAATGTTTTCAACCGGCACCAAAGGTGGATTCCAAAGTAGTCATGATTAAGCCCTTTGTATCTAGTGAGCCAAATTTTTATGAGATAGGAAATTTATTAGAGAAACTTTTGAAACATGCATTTAGTGGTAGAAGAAAGAAATTACGAAACACGATTGGAAGTTTTGTTACTCCCAATGATCAGATAAAGGAATTTTTCGCCTATAGAGGTATTAGTCTTGATCAAAGACCACAGGAAATTTCACCTTCCAATTGGTTCGCCTTGGCAAAAGCTTTAAAAGAAACTTGTGTTTTTGAAAATGGTTCCTCCCAAAGCAAATGAAGATGTTCTTATTGCAGAAGCACATGCAAAAATTAATCTACATTTAGAGGTTTTAGGGATTAGGGACGATGGTTTTCATGAATTGGCAATGGTTATGCAAAGTATTAATTTAAGTGATCAGTTGAGGATGATAAAGAATGAAGATAATAATATTACTCTAAAAACAAATACTAATGAGATTAGTAATGGTGAAGACAATTTAATAATAAAAGCTGCAAGACTGTTGAGAAATAAAGTTGGAAATACTCAATTAGGTGTTGATATTGAACTTGTAAAAAATATTCCTATTGGAGCAGGATTAGCAGGTGGATCTGCTGATGCGGCTGCAACATTAGTTGGATTAAATAAGCTCTGGAACTTAAATCTTGAGATTTCTGAATTAGAGAAGTTATCAAAAGAAATTGGATCTGATATACCTTTTTGCGTATCAGGGGGTAGACAGATATGTTTTGGTCGAGGAGAAATCTTAGAAAGATTAAATCTTGATCATTTTGATTTGGGTCTAATTTTAGTTAAAGATCCTTCTATACAAGTTTCTACACCAGTTGCATATAAAAAATATAAAGAAGAGTTTGGGAATAGATATCTTGAAAATGATAGGGATTTTGAAATCAAGAGAAACATTGTTAGATCAATTAACTGGTCGGATCAGTCGCTTATAGATAATCGAAAAGAAGTACAAAATGATTTGCAAAAAGTTGTTTGCCCTATGACACCAGAGGTTGAAAAGTCTTTAAATATATTGTCTCGGTTACCTTATTCCCGTCTTGTTTCAATGAGTGGTTCTGGTCCAAGTTGTTTTGCCTTGTTTGAAAATTATAAGCAAGCAAATAAAGTACTAAAAGAACATGTTAATGAATTTGAAAAAGCTGGTTTATCCGCTTGGGCATGTTCAATGAAATCTAATGGAGTTCAATTAAGAAATGAATTCACCTAGTAATGGGTTTAAAAATGATTCTGATGATTTAGCTAATTCATCAGCAAGTTCAATAGCTTCCGCTAGTTCTGAACCAAAGAAAGGTCCCTTAAGCTTTCTCTCAGGTTCTATTACCAGTTTATCTTTTAGCTTGTTAAGCCTCTTCATTAGTAAAAAAATAGTTTTATATTTTTCGATTCATGCACCGAATTATTCTTCGCCAATTGCCCAGAGTATTGCTTCTGGTTTTAAAACACTAATCATTGGAATTAGTTTTCTTGCAACTTTTACCTTTGGTTTTATTGGACTTGGTTTGTTCTTAGTATTTATTCGAAGTTTGATTGAAGGCAACAAGGACAAAACTGACTAGCATTTAACTATTAAATTGTCATATTTAGATGTTTCTATGACTCTTCACGATTTAGGACTTCTCGTTTTATTACTCTCTCCTGGAATGTTGCTCTCCATATTGCTGTTATCGACTTTTGCAGCAGGTGGGTAATTAGGCACTGATTGAGATAGTTTGGAATAACAAACCGGTAATCCGGACGATCTGTTAATTCTGTGAAAGGGACTCTTTTATTTAATGCTCTTCGTGAAGCAATTGATGAAGAAATGGACAGAGATCCTTTGGTCTGTGTAATGGGCGAGGATGTTGGTCAATATGGCGGCTCTTATAAAGTTACGAAAGATCTGTATGAAAAATACGGAGAGTTCAGAGTCTTAGATACACCAATTGCTGAAAATAGTTTTACTGGTATGGCTGTTGGTGCTGCTATGACAGGGTTAAGACCAATTGTGGAAGGGATGAATATGGGATTTTTGTTGCTTGCGTTTAACCAAATATCCAACAATATGGGAATGCTTAGATATACGAGCGGTGGAAATTTTACTATTCCAACAGTTGTTAGAGGTCCTGGTGGCGTTGGAAGGCAATTAGGTGCTGAACACAGTCAAAGACTTGAAGCCTATTTTCATGCAGTTCCTGGTATCAAAATTGTGGCTTGTAGTACTCCCACGAATGCTAAAGGTCTAATGAAGGCTGCTATTAGAGACAATAATCCTGTCCTTTTCTTTGAACATGTTCTTCTTTACAACCTTACTGAAGAGCTTCCTGAGGGTGATTATGTCTGTGCCTTAGATCAAGCCGATCTTGTAAAGCAAGGAAGTGACATTACGATTTTGACTTATTCGAGAATGCGTCACCACTGCTTGAAAGCAGTTGAGCTTCTTGAAGGGAAGGGAATTGATGTTGAATTGATTGATTTAATTAGCCTTAAGCCTTTTGATATGGAAACCATATCTAAATCTATAAGAAAAACTCATAGAGTAATTATTGTTGAAGAGTGTATGAAAACAGGTGGTATTGCCGCTGAGTTAATGTCATTGATTACTGAGAATTGCTTCGATGATTTAGATTCTCCTCCTGTTCGTTTAAGTAGTCAGGATATTCCAACTCCTTATAATGGAAACTTAGAAAACTTAACTATTATTCAACCTCATCAAATAGTAGATGCTGCAGAAAAAATTATTAATAATGGTGGAGTTGATTAAAAATGGGTAGAAAGAACTATTGGTTTTTTATAGTTATCATTTTTGCAGTATTAAGTATTTTTATATGCAGCAATATACCTTTCCAATTAGGATTGGATCTAAGCGGAGGAAGTCAACTTACTCTAGAGGTTCAACCTACTGAGGAAATCACAAAAATAACCCCCAACGAAATTGAAGGAGTTAAAGCTGTTCTTGATAAGAGGGTAAACGGATTAGGAGTTTCAGATTCACAACTTCAAACTGTGGGAACAAACCAATTGTTATTAGAACTTCCTGGAGAGCAAGATCCTTCCGGGGCTGCGAAGGTATTAGGCGAAACTGCTCTATTGGAATTCAGAATTCAGAAAAATGGGACAGAAGCGCTGTTAAGAGACTTACAAAATCAACGAAATAGCGTTGAATCTATTATTGAATTATTAGAAGAGAATAATAATTCAGCCCAGTTAATAAAGGAGATCAATATTAATAAGGAAATTAATCAATTATTCGAAAAATATAATATTCAATCCGATCAGATACTAGATTTAGATCAGTTTAATCTTTTAAGGAATAAAATAAGTACTGACATTGCAGCTCTGTTTGAACCAACATCATTAACTGGACAATATCTTACAAATGCAGGCAGACGACAAGATCAAAATACTAATAATTGGGAAGTTACTTTAAGTTTCAATAATGAAGGAGGTGAATTATTTGCAGACCTCACAAAATCTATAGCTGGCACCCCTAGATTGCTTGGAATTATTATTGATGGTATTTCATATAGCGAAGCAAGTGTTGGTAAGCAATTTGAAACTGCCGGAATTACTGGTGGTGCAGCAACAATAAGCGGCAATTTTACTGCTGATGATGCTAGAAATTTAGAAGTTCAATTAAGGGGAGGAGCTTTGCCTTTACCTATTGAGATTATTCAGATAAGAAGTATAGGTCCTTCTCTAGGGACTCAGAATATCCGTCTTAGTCTTTTTGCTGCCCTCACAGGTTTGCTTTTTGTAGGTATTTTTATGATCTTTATCTATAAACTAGCTGGATTTGTTGCCGTCTTGGCATTGTCCTTTTACTCGCTATTCACCCTCTCTATTTATGCACTACTCCCAGTGACTCTCACTCTTCCTGGTATAGCTGGGTTTATCTTAAGCATAGGAATGGCTGTTGACGCTAATGTTCTTATTTTTGAGAGATTAAAGGAAGAATTACGCAACGGAAATACTTTGATACGCTCAATAGACGCAAGTTTTAAAAACGCTTTTTCATCAATAATTGATGGTCATTTAACGACTTTAATAAGCTGTATAACATTATTTTATTTGGGCACTGGATTTGTAAAAGGTTTTGCAGCAACATTGGGTATTGGTGTTGTCTTGAGCTTGTTTACCGCCTTAACATGTACAAAAGCAATATTGAAGTTTCTAATGAGTTATCAAGGCCTTAGAAAAATTTCTAACTTTATTAACCCTAATCAGATTTCATCACCATCTACCAACGTTCAATAACAACTAATTTAAATCAACTAAATTATGAAAGTTAATTTTAATGTTCAACTCTATAAAAATAGAAAAAATGTATGGCTTGTTTCATTTTCTTTATGTTTAATATCAATAATCGGTATGCTAATTTGCCTGAAAACTACTTCTATTAAGGCACCTTTAAATCTTGGTTTAGATTACACCGGTGGAACTCAAATAACCTTAGAGAGGAGTTGTAATGATGAATGTATTACTTTAAATACAAGTGACATATCCAATAAGATAGCAGATTTAACAAATCTAGATAAAAACTTTATTTCAAATACATCTCCTAATTTAACTAGATCACAAATACAATTACTCGATAATTCAAAGTTAATATCGATCAGGCTTCCATTTTTATCCGCAGCTCAATCTGAGTCTGTAGTGGCAGTGATTAATAAATCTTTTGGCCCGTTTAACAATGAAAATACATCAGTTGAAATTATTGGTCCAAGTCTTGGGAAGCAGTTACTTAAAAGTAGTTTAATTTCTCTTCTCTTTGCTTTTCTTGGAATAGCTTTATATATTAACTTTAGATATGATCGAAGATACTCAGTCCTAGCTTTATTTGCTCTTTTGCATGACATACTTATTGTTTGCGGTGTATTTGCATGGCTGGGGTATTTCTTTAATGTAGAGGTCGACTCTTTGTTCGCTGTTTCCCTTTTGACAATTGCAGGTTATTCAGTAAACAATACAGTTGTTGTTTTTGATAGGATCAGAGAAAAAAGTTTAGTAGAGAAACAATTAAGTTTTAAGTATCAAATTGATAAAGCTGTTAGTGCAACATTAACAAGGACTCTGTATACAAGTCTTACCACACTACTTCCTTTAATATGTATATTGATTTGGGGCGGATCAACATTATATTGGTTAGCATTTGCTTTATTAATAGGTGTTATAGTCGGTGCTTGGTCGAGTATTGCTTTAGCACCTTCATTGTTATCAATAACCAGCAATAATCAGTTTGAATGATTAAATATGTGCTTCATTTCTATAGATAAACTATTTGTTTATATAAAATATAATTGGTTACAAATTGTTCTGATCTTACTTTCAATTTATGATTTAAGAACAGACCTCAGGATATTAATAGATTTTTTCACTTTCTCTACTTTCTTTTATACTATTTTTGAACACCCACTTGCCATCACAATATTAATTTCTAGCCCTATTCTTTTTACTATGAATAAAAAAAGCTCGAATAAAAAATAATTTTTTTTATTCGAGCTATATATAGTCAGTTCTAACTTCTAATAAAAATAATTTGACTGTTATCTTACTTTTTTGCCTTTCGAGATGACTTAGGTTCAATCACTAATAATAGCTCTTCCATTTGAGTCATTAATTTTTTAACTTCTGTTGGCTCGGGGAGTGATAGCTCTTCTGTTACGCCTAAATGCATTTTTCTTAGTTCTGAGCGTAAAATCTTCAGAGACGCTTTTACTTCTTCCTTCTTTTCCTTTGCGGTTGCCATCTTTCTTATGTCTAAAAATATCTATTATTATACATGATGTTATTAATTCACAGCCTCATAGATTCCCAAATCAAATTACTAAGGATATAATTTAATTTAAAGTATGGTTCATTAAAATTGAACGTATGAATTTTTAATCATATTCGAAAATGCAATTTCTTCCTTCTAATGTTATTAGCTATATCAATATTAAAGTGGGAGTTATTAACTTTTTCTCAAAGAATAAGAGAATTATTTTACCAATACTTGTTGTTATTTCTTGTATTTTACTTTATTTTCTTATCGACCCTTCTACTCAAAGCCTCGTTGCTCATGATGAGGGGCTTTATGCTAGAAGAGCAAGGTTGATTGAAAACTCTGACAACTGGTTTTCTCCTCCATTCCCATCTCCTCACCATAAGACATTAGGAAGTTATTGGTTTATAGCATTATCCATTAGGTTGCTTGGAAGTAGTGAGCTAGCTCTAAGAATTCCAAGTATCATTTCTTCATTTCTTTGCTTGATTAGCTGGTACCTAATTGCATTAAAAATTACAGATAAAAAGTCTGCATTGATTTCTTTATTCTCACTTTCATCAATGCCATTATGGATTAAATATTCAAGATATGCGAGTCCAGATATTCCATTTGTTTTATGTATCCTATTGGCAATTCTATTTTTTCTTCAATTTCTAGATTCTTCGCAATATACAAGACGGTGTTTGTATATATTACTTTCTGGTTTTTTTATTTCTAGCTCTTTTTTCCTTAGAAGTTATATGACATTTGTTCCTTTGATAGGACTCTCACCTTTTATTTTTTATAATTTAAATAGAAAGGAAAGTTTTTTAAAAATACTTTATGCTATTGGAATATTAATTGGATCTATCCCTACTTACCTTAATCTATTTTTTTCATATCGAAAGTTCGGAATCAATGGAATTACATCTCTCTTTGATTTTGTAAAGAAACAAGCCATAGGAGACTTTGACTTAAGCAATTTTTTACTTGTACCTTTTAATTTTCTTTATTTAACTTTTCCAGTAGGAATATTATTTGTTCTTTTTCTTGTTTTTACAAGACCAAAGAAAAAATTAAAATATCCACTATTAATCTATTTTTACCCTCTTATATCTTTATTGATTTTATTGTCCATGTCGACCACATATCCACATTATTACCTTTTTCTACTACCGTCTTTATCAATTTTGTTTGCCATCTTTCTCACATCAAATTCATTAAAATACACATTTTCTAAAACTAGCATTAAATATCTATTATCCTTGCTAATTATATTAATAACTTCTATAATCTTTATTGTTAATTACAATGATTTTATAATAGAACAGTCTAATGGAAATAAGATGTTAATATATTTAGTATCTTTATTTTTAATACTATCTTATATTAGATCACTTCAACTTCTTTTTAATATAGATGATTTACGAAAAGACTTAATTAATTTCTTTTATAGTATAATTATACCCCAATATATTTCTCTCTTGTTGCTGTTTAACTTTGGTATACTTGGTAGTCCAAACTTAAGTGCAAAATTATTTTTAAGAGATAAGCTTGTATCTTCGATTATCAGCTCAAACACTATTTATTTATTTGAAGTTGAAAGCAAAATCCAGACTTTGTTATCATTTTATTTGCCTTCCTCCCAAGTCGTTAAAAAATTTGACGATATTAGTAACTATAAATATTTAATTACTTCAGATATCAATAGTTTAAATGCTTTAAATATCAAACCTTTATTCAAATCTATTAAAAAATTTGACAATCAGTTCTTATTGATAAATGTTAGTAAATAATATTCTAATATCTATAAAATTAAAAAAGCAAAAATGAATAATCTACTTAAAAATGCTTACAAGAAAATTTGGGTGCCAGTATTTGGCAGGTTGATTTCGGGTTTAATACCTTTACTTGAAGGAAAGACTCCTGAAAATAAGCCAACATATGATATTGACGGTGAAAAGAAATTTAAAAACTAATTATTCTGGTAAGGAACCACCATGGCAATATCCAACTGCTATAGAATTTATATCCATTTCATTTTGAGATTTATTTACTATGCTTGATTTTAGATATTTTGTGGTTTGATCTATGCATGAAGCACTTGATGATGTGTATCTTACTATTGGGTATACATACAATACACCTGCAATTAATAAGGCAGAATAAGCTATATATTTCTTATTTAGATCAATGAAATTCAATGTTTGTTTTTTCTTCTTGAGATATTTTGAAAGCCATGAATCAGGTAACCCGATTTGAACAAACAAAAGTTCGACCCACCATGGCAGTTTAGTTTGATTTTTATCTGAATTACTTTTCATAGTAATAGTTAGATTAGATAGCCCTTTACTAACAATGTTTTGGGCTAATATCACATCTATATTATACCAACTAAAATATATACCATTTTTATAAAAATGGAATACTCTTCTATGGCTTTTATGAGTATTTACTCTTATTTATCTTGTTTTAACATTCCATGACTTCTCTCATTGATTTTTCGAATATAAATAGTGTATTATTTTTTTTAAGATGAATTGTATTCATGGCAAAAAGAAGACGTAAACTTAGTCCTGAATTAGAGAAAAACATTTCATTAGCCAAGAAGCAAATTGAATTGATTACAGCAATAATTCATGATATAGATGAGGATGATATTCAAGAAGAATATAAATCTGCTTTTTTACCTGTAATGAGTGCATATATGTCTCTTGATCAAATGTATAAGGACGTGGGTTTTAATGATGAAACTACTAACCTTCATCAACTCTACTTGACTAATTTGGATAAATTTAAAAACGAATATGAGCTCTAGTTTATAACTTTTGACTGCTTTTGTTCTTTAATTATATCTGTCGATAATTAGATAATAATTTAGGTAGTTATATTATTCCTGTAAGTCTAATTTATGATTTATCACATACAATTTTCATCGTAATATAGTTTAGTTTATATAAATCTAATTTTTTTATTAATTAATAGAGCTTCTTTTGTTTATGCAATTAAATTAAAGAAAAATTTTTGCTTCCATGGCAGATAACCTTTACGAAATTGATTCAGCTATGAATATGATCAAAGAAGAAATAATACGAGAACTTTCTGAATCTGTTTCTAAGCAAAATAAAAACTCCTATTTTCAACCATCTTCATCTAAAAACCTTTCTTTTTCCGAAAAGGCTTCGGATTAGTTTCTTCTATTATTTCTTTAACTTTACTCTCGTCTAAGCTTGTTACAAGAAATACCTCTTGAACGAGTTTACCCTTTCTTGCTAGGAGCTTATATCCTTCACTTGTTTTAATAGTAACTTTTAGCACAAGCTTTTCACCTCTTCCGTTTGTTTTTGACAGCGAAGCAGGCGTAACTGTCTTAATCTCATTTCTTTCTGATATCTTTTTCAACCATTTGATTAAGCCTTTTATGTGCGTGCTGTGGTTTTGAACAAGTCTTCCCATAGATTTAATGATTTTCGTATAATTTCTTAATTGGTTATATTTTTTTATAGGTATACAATTCAAACCTATTTAATAAGTTATAATTGAATAAATTTACAAATGTAATGATCTTCACATTGGGTTGGGCTTCATTGGCTGCTATTTTCACTTTTTCTATAGCAATGGTAGTTTGGGGTAGAAATGGTGATGGTTCTATTGATATTTAGATATTGTTATGCCTATAGACTTTAATTTCTATAGCTTTCTATCTTTTTTTTCTATTTTTCTACTTTCATTTATAACAATAAGTGTTATTTACATTAGTTATATTGATTGGAAGGATAAGAGAAGAAAATAATTAATAGAATTATTATTTTGATTTTAAGTTTAACGCGATAATTTCTAAAGCTTGTTTCATCTTTTCAATATTTGACTTATACATACTTATATCTTTTTCAACTCTTGAGCATTGGTAACCAAGAGAATTAGAAATATTTGTTATTTCTTTGTCTATATCTTCTTCTTTTAGGTCCTTAAGTGAAGGTATCTCATTAACCAACTTGTATATACCAATTGCATTTATTCGACTATAGTAATTTACTTCTTTTTTTTCATTTTCTTTTGTTGATACAAACTTTATTAGATCTTCTTTTGTGAATTCTTTTGATTTATTTATTAATTGTTCAGAAGAATTTTTGATTTCTGCAGGGTTAAAGCCATTGCAGTTGCAAATCGCGTCGAAAAGCTTCTCTATGTGTTCGCTAGGCTTATATCCATTAGTGAACTTACTGAATATTTCTCTTAACCCAGTTGCAAAAATGGCATCATTTTTAAAGTTTTTTTGATGACTTAATAAATGAAGTTCTACAAGCAGTTCGTCTGCGAGTTTTCTATAAATTGAGGGAATGACATAAGGAAATTCCTTATGGAAATCAGATTTGCTGTCTGAAATTGTTGCTCTAACGCTCAATGCCAAACCTAGATAATTCTTAAGAACCATAGCTTACCCCGTGACTTAGCTAGGATCATGAAAACCGACCATCACATCGTTCGATGATTCCAATAGTTATTGAAGAATCTGGAAGAGGAGAAAGAGCCTTTGATATTTATTCAAGGCTTCTAAGGGAAAGAATAGTTTTTTTGGGTGAACCAGTAACTAGTGATTCTGCAAACCGCATTGTCGCTCAACTGCTTTTCTTAGAAGCGGATGATCCCGACAAAGATATTTTTCTCTATATCAACTCACCAGGTGGATCTGTTTATGACGGCCTTGGTATCTTTGACACAATGCAACATGTTAAGCCTGACGTACATACAGTTTGCGTTGGTCTGGCTGCCAGTATGGGGGCTTTTTTGCTATGCGCTGGCGCGAAAGGAAAGAGAAGCAGTTTGCTTCACTCAAGAATAATGATTCACCAACCACTTGGAGGAGCGAGAGGACAGGCTAGTGACATTAGGATTCAAGCAGACGAAATATTATTTATTAAGGACAAGCTGAATAAGGAATTATCAGAAAGAACTGGACAACCCCTTGAGAGAATTAGGGAAGATACAGACAGAGATTTTTATATGTCTCCATCTGAAGCTGTCGAATATGGCATTATTGATAACGTTTTTAATAAAAGGCCTATTAATTCAGTTTAGGCCTTACTTTTCTGGATCTGGCAATACTGGAATAAACCTGTCTTTTTCAGGGATATCAGTATAATTTGACAATATTTTGCAAAACTCGTCTCCATCCATAGTTTCTTTCTCGATTAAAATTTCAACTAATTTATCCATAGCCGATCTATTTTTTGCTACCAGTTCAAGTGTTTCGTCATAGCATTTTTTAACTATTGACCTAACTTGTTCATCAATTTGCTTTGAGATTTCGTCTGATATATCAGATGTATTCATTAAGCTTCTTCCAACAAATACTTCTTGACTATCACCCTCTAATGAAACGGGTCCAAGACTACTCATGCCAAATCTAGTAACCATTTGTCTGGCCATTGATGCGACCATTTGAACGTCACCTCCAGCACCAGTTGTAACTTCTTCTCTTCCGAAAATGATATCTTCTGCAGCACGTCCACCAAGCGCTCCCATGATTCTTGCTTTTAATTGCGCTCTACTAATTAATGTTTGATCATCATCAGGAGAGAACCATGTTAAGCCTTGTGCCTGTCCTCTAGGAATAACGGTGACTTTTTGAACAGGATCATGATCTTTGACTAGAGAACCAATTAAAGCGTGACCAACCTCGTGATATGCAATCAGTCTTTTGCTTCTTCCATCAACAAGAGGGGTTCCTTCCATTCCAGCGATAATTCTATCAACGGCGTCATCAATCTCTGATAGACCTATCTGATTTTTCCTTCTCCTTGCTGTAAGAATTGCAGCTTCATTTAATAAATTTGCTAAATCTGCTCCAGTAAAACCAGGAGTTCTTCTAGCGATGCTTTCTAAAGTTAAGTCTTTTTCTAATTTTTTATTTCTAGAGTGAACTTTGAGTATTGATAATCTTCCTGATATATCAGGGGCGTCAACAGTCACCTGTCTATCAAATCTTCCTGGTCTCATCAATGCTGAGTCAAGAACATCAGGTCTATTTGTTGCTGCAATGATGATAATTCCACTATTTCCTTCAAACCCATCCATTTCGGTTAGCAGTTGATTAAGAGTTTGTTCTCTTTCATCGTTGCCACCTCCAATTCCAGCACCCCTCTGTCTTCCGACTGCATCAATTTCATCAATAAAAATTAAGCAAGGGCTGTTTTCTTTAGCTCTTTTAAATAAATCCCTAACTCTGCTAGCTCCCACTCCAACAAACATTTCTACAAATTCTGACCCTGAAAGTGAGAAAAAAGGAACACCAGCCTCACCAGCGATTGCTTTAGCTAATAGTGTTTTTCCAGTTCCTGGAGGCCCAACTAGTAGAACCCCTCTTGGAATTTGAGCGCCAACAGAGGTAAATCTCTCAGGCTGCTTTAAAAATGTAACTACTTCCTCTAAATCTTGCTTCGCTTCATTTACTCCTGCTACATCATCGAATTTGACACCTGTCTCGGCTTCCATAGCGAATCTTGCTTTTGTTTTACCAAATTGCATTGCTTGTCCTGGCCCACCTGGCATTGAATTTGATCTCCTAGAAAGTAAAATGAGACCCCCAATTAAAATTAGTGGGAATAAGAGATTACCAAGTATTCCAATACCAGCAGGAGCAGTTTTAGGTGGATGAATATCAAAACTTATTCCCTCTTCTTTTAAAGATGAAACTAATTCAGGAGCTAATCCAGGAAGATCAACTCTTAATCTTTGAATTCTGTTATCTATTTCAGGATCAACTGATTCGACGATTGCATTTCTACCACCTTCGTAAATGTCAACTGATGTGACTCTTCCAGCCTTGACATAATCGAGAAACCTTCCGTAACTAATTTTTCCAACTGGTGCTGTTCTTGATGCAGAAGTTGAAGTGGTTTGATTGACTTGATTATTTGTTGCTGAACCTAGTATTTGCCATGTAATTAGAACAACTATTGTTATGGGGAGAACCCAAAGTGCTATTACTTTCCATTTCTTATCCATAAAGCTAAAGACTTTTTGAAAGATTCTAGTAGTGTAATGCCCCTTTCTGTTGGATGATTCCAACAGTTTCCAGTAAATATTCAAAAAATATTTTTTAGCTGTTGAAATTTAGAAAAAATTATTCTTTATAAAAATTTAGTTCTTATAAACTTCTTAATGCCGTAATTGGATCTAGTTTTGCAGCTCTTTTGGCTGGAAGAACACCAAATGTTAAACCTATTGTGCCAGAAATGATAACTGTTATGAATACAGTTCCAAATCCAATTGTTGCTGGTAAAGGTGTTAATAAACCTACTATCTTTACTGTAGTAAGTCCTAAGCCTGTTCCAGCTATTCCACCTAAACTGGAAAGAATCAATGATTCTATTAAGAATTGGGTTGAAATATCTAATCTTCTTGCTCCCAGTGCTTTTCTAAGCCCTATCTCTTCAGTTCTTTCGCTAACAGATACCAGCATAATATTCATAATACCTATTCCCCCCACTAGTAATGATATCCCTCCTATCGCAGCAAGCATTAATGTTAAACCACCTGTTATTGTCGATACTATTTGCAAAGCATCTTTTTGAGATCTAACAGCAAAGTCATCATCTCTAATGATTTTGTGTCTTTGTCTCAATAAGTTTGTTATTTGAAATTTTGCAGCCTTTGTTGAGTTTTCATCTATGGCTTCAACACTTATGAAACTTAGACTAATTCCATAAGTTGGATCCTTACCAGTAATTCTGCTGACCATTGTTGATAGAGGAATATATGCATTCTCATCTTGATTGCTTCCAAATACAGCACCTTTAGGTTTCATGACTCCAACAATTTCAAAAGACTGATCTTTTATTCTTATTTTTTCCCCTAAGCCTTCTCTTTCATTAAATAGCTTCTTTTCAAGGTCTGGTCCAATAACTACTACATTCTTGGCCCCTTTTGTATCTTGATCATTAATAAAACGACCTTTAGCAATTTCAAAGCTTCGAACAATTAAAAAATCACTTGTGATCCCTGAAATAGAGCTACTTGTACTTTTTGAACCACTTTGTATGACTTCATTTGTTGAGATTTGAGGAGCTACTCTTTTAACAGTTGGAACTTGTTGCTCTATCGCTTTTGCATCTTTGAGAACAAGATTTTTTGGGAAAGCCACACCTCTTCTTCTGGTGTCATTATTGCCTGGTACGACAAATAAAACATTTGCTCCCAAGTTGCTTAGCTGATTCTCTGCAAGATTTTGAGCGCCTCTGCCCACCCCAACAAGCGTTATTACCGAGGCATTACCAATAACTATTCCTAGCATTGTTAATAGGGATCTAAACTTATTAGATTTAAGATTTTTTATTGCCATTCCCGATGTTTCAGTTAGCGGGAGTTTCCTTTTCATATTTTTTAGATAAATAAATTTTCAGCTTCTTGTTCTGAACTAACTATTCCGACTTTTACTAGATCAGTTGACCCACTCACTCCAGATAAGGTCCCTGCTGTCTCTACTACAAGATCACCTTGTTTTAAAATATTCATTTTTTTTGCCATAGCCATGGCATCATCAAATGTTTTTGATGTGCTTGTTTGATTTTCTATCAAAAGTGGTGTGACTCCCCAAACAAGTTGAAGTGTGCTCGCTACACTCCTTTCATTTGTTACCGCTAACACTGGAGTAGCAGGTCTAAATTTACTTACATTTTTTGCTGTGGCGCCGCTTTTTGTTAGGGGAATAATTGCGGCTGCGTTGATTTGTCTGGCAATACTGCTTACAGCTGCACTTATTGCATTTGGGATAGTGCTTGGTAGATGACTTTCTAATGCTTTTTGTGGATAATCTCTTTCGATTCTTTTTGCAATAGTGGCCATGGTTGCTACAGCTTCAATTGGATAATCGCCAACAGCAGTCTCATTGGAAAGCATCACGGCATCTGTGCCATCAAGTATCGCGTTTGCAACATCACTTACCTCGGCTCTTGTAGGCCTTGGGCTTGAAGCCATTGAATCAAGCATTTGTGTGGCAGTTATGATTGGAATCCCAAGGCTATTGGCCTTTTTGATAAGTTGTTTTTGTAGCAATGGAACTTCTTCTGCAGGCATCTCAACACCAAGATCACCTCTGGCAACCATCACTCCATCACAAAGTTTTAAAACAGCGTCTATTTGATCAATTGCTTCAAATTTTTCAATCTTTGCTACTACAGGTGTATCAAAACCATGATTTCTAATTAAATCTTTTATTTCAATTAGATCTGATGGATTTCTGACAAAACTGAGTGCTACCCAATCAACACCTTGTTTTAGACCAAATGCTAAATCTTTTTTATCTTTCTCTGTCAAGGCCCTAATTGATAATTGAACATCTGGAAAATTAACTCCTTTGTTATTAGAGAGCACTCCGCCAACAGTTACTTTGCAAATTAATCTTTCTTCTTTTAGTTCAACTTTTTCTACTTGCATTTCTACTCTTCCGTCGTCCAAGAGAATCCTATTTCCTATATTTACTTCTTGAGCTAATTTGTCATAAGTGACATTTGCCTGATATTTATTACATTCAATATTTTTTGATGTGAGAATAAACTTGTCTCCATTTTTGATATTAACAGGACCGTTCTTAAACCTTCCAAGTCTAATCTTAGGTCCCTGAAGATCTTGGAGTATTCCAATGTGAATGCCTAGATCATTAGAAACTTGTCTAATTGTTTTTATCCTTTCAGCATGTTCATCATGGTCACCATGACTAAAATTTAGACGAAATGTAGTAGCACCTGCCTCTACTAATTTTGTTATTTGACTCGCACTTTCAGTCGCTGGGCCTATGGTGGCAACGATTTTGGTCCTTCGGGCTAGGTCGAGTATCGTCATTTATGTTGCTTGTGATAACAAAAAACTAACATCTAGTTGTGTTTTATTTGTCAACTTTGCTTTTTCAAGTAAATAAAAATGGAATTAAATGATTATCAAAGAGAATCTCGCAAGACAGCTCTTTATCCTGAAGTCGGTAGCAATGCTATTTATCCAACATTAGGTCTGGTTGGAGAGGCCGGTGAGGTCGCTGATAAAGTTAAGAAAATTATAAGAGATAAAAAAGGTGTATTTGATAAAGATAGTAAGGATGCAATTAAATTTGAACTAGGTGATGTTCTTTGGTACATATCACAACTCTCTAGCGAATTGGGATATGAATTGGAAGAGGTTGCTCATGCAAACTTGCAGAAGCTGAACAGTCGAAAATCTCGAGGGAAAATTCAAGGCAGCGGCGATAATCGTTGAATTTTAAATTATCCATACATTTGAAACCCTCCCATTGCGAGTGCTGCTGCATTTCCAAGTATTCCTTGAACAACTCTGATTACTACAAAGGCTAAAATAGGAGATAAATCTAAGCCTCCTAATGGAGGAATTATTCCTCTGAAAAAATTCAAATAAGGATCGGTAATAGCGCATAAATTTAGAAGTATGGGATTACTCATATCAAGATTTGGGAACCAGGTCAGTAGAACCCTAATGATCAATATTGTTGAATAAATTCCAAGTGTTTTTAAAAGTACAAGCAGAATTGTTGGAATAATTTCGTAACCCATTGGCGATTAATTTTTGGTTCTATATTATGCCGCATTTTTGTCTTCCGCTTGATTTGGTTCAGGTAATACGGAAAATGTTTGATGAAATTTTTCTGAAAGAGTTAGCCAGAAAGAACGACCATCCTTTTGTCGTCTTCTTTCCACGAAATTCTTATCTACAAGTTCTTTAATGTGATCGTATGCTCCAGATCCTCTAAGATCAACTAATTCTGATTGGAGTATCTTCTTCTTAAGCGCAACAGTAGCCAATGTTCTTAGGGTCGCAATCGACAAATCTGCTGGGAGAAGATCCTGAACCAACTCACCTAGTCCTTGTTTTAATTCCAAGCTGTAATGATTTTTGTTTTCAATTATTTCTAAAGAAGTGTCGCGCTGAGCATATCCAGCCTTAAGTTCCCAGAGTGCTTTTTCAATTTCAGCTATATCTTTTTCAAGTAATTCAGCCATCTCTTTTGATGATGTTGGTCTTCCTTTTAGATAAAGGATTGCTTCAATCTTCGCGGGTAAAGAAATTTGTATGTTCTCACTCATAACTTTGAAATTAAAAATTATTTTTTTTGATATCCAAAATTAACGCGTCTAATTGAAGTGTGCACCTAAAAATAATTTATATGCTGGATTATCTGTCTCTTTCCAACTTTTATAACCTATTTTTTCAACAAATTCATTCCAAGCTGGAATGTCGGAGTCATTGACAAGCACACCTATTACTATTCTTCCAGTATCAGCACCATGGTTTCGATAATGGAAAATGCTTATTGTCCATTCTGGTCTCATTGAATTGACAAATCTCATTAAGGCTCCAGGTCTTTCCGGAAATTCAAATCTGTAAAGTAATTCTCTATATTCTCCATTTGATAGTTGATTTATTGATCTTGGTAGCCTGCCCCCAACCATGTGCCTGAGATGAACCTTAGACAATTCATCATTACTTAAATCACAGCAATCAAAACCCTTTCTTTTTATTTCACTTATTAATAGTTCCCTGTCATTTATGTTCGACACTTCAACACCCATAAATATTTGTGCTGTTTTACCTTCTGACATCCTGTAACTAAATTCAGTTAAACTTCTTGATCCAAGTGTTTGACATAAAAGTTTTAAACTCCCTGCTTTTTCAGGAATCCCGACTGCAATCATTGCTTCTTTTTCTTCTCCTAATTCAGCTCTTTCTGCTACAAATCTTAGTCTTTCAAAGTTCATATTCGCACCACAAGCAATGGCAACTAGATTGCTATTCTTTAACTTATTGTTAATAACATGCTTTTTTAAACCAGCGATAGATAAGGCACCCGCTGGTTCTAGAATTGATCGGGTATCCTCAAAAACATCTTTTATAGCTGCGCATATTTCGTCAGTATTTACTGTAATCATTTCATCAACATTTTTTTTGCAAATTGAGAAAGTATTTTCTCCTACCTTTCTTACAGCAACACCGTCTGCAAAAAGGCCAACACTTTCAAGCTCAACGGTTTTGTTTTCTTTTATTGAAAGTGTCATTGCGCAAGCATCTTCAGGTTCAACACCAATAATCTTTGTGTCTGGCCAAATTGCTTTTACGTATGCACTTACTCCTGCTATGAGTCCTCCTCCTCCTACTGCGATGTATATTGCGTCAGGTGGTGTATGACTTTGTCTAAGTATTTCAAGACCTATTGTTCCCTGTCCAGCTATAACCTCAGGATCATCAAAAGGATGAATAAAAGTTAGATTTTCTTTTTTGGATATTTCTAGGGCTTTTTCGTAACATTCATCATATGTTTCACCAAAAAGAATAACTTCTGCTTTAAGTGATTCAACTGCTTTTACCTTCATTATGGGAGTTGTTAAAGGCATTACAATCACGGATCTGCATTCAAGAAATGATGCACTTAAAGCAACTCCTTGCGCATGGTTTCCAGCGCTTGATGCAATTACACCCTTTGAAAGCTCTTTTTTAGATAATTGAGACATGCGATTAAATGCACCTCTTAATTTGAATGAAAAGACTGGTTGAAGGTCTTCTCTCTTTAACCAGATGTCATTTTTAAATTTTTTGCTTAAGTTTTTTGCTCTTTCTAGGGGTGTTTCTTCAGCAACGTCATAAACACGAGCTCTTAGTATTTTCTGTAGATAGTCCTCCATATCTAGTTTTTCACCGATTTTTGGTTTATGTATTTTCTACATTCCATTTGTTCTTGTGCAAGTTTTATCAAAATGTAGGGTAGACCTCGTAGATTGGAGAGATTCAATCTCAGAGTTGTATGCGTCTGAGCCAGTTAAGTCATCCGAATGAGCTTCATGGCTTAGCCATTAGTGAATTGGAAGATGTTGCTTGCCAAATTAGAGAAAGGCATCTTCAAGTTGTTTCTACTAGTGGTGGGCACTTAGGTCCAGGTCTTGGTGTTGTTGAGTTAACAATTGCTCTCTATCAGACTTTAGATTTAGATGTCGATAAAGTTATTTGGGATGTTGGACATCAAGCTTATCCTCACAAGTTACTCACAGGAAGATATGAGCGATTTGATTCGCTTAGGCAGCAAAAAGGAGTTGCAGGTTACCTAAAAAGAACAGAAAGTAAGTTTGATCATTTTGGAGCGGGGCATGCGAGCACATCTATTTCTGCTGCTCTTGGTATGGCGATCGCTAGAGATCGAAAAGGAGAAGATTATAAGTGTGTAGCTGTAATTGGCGATGGTGCCTTGACGGGTGGAATGGCTTTAGAGGCAATAAATCATGCTGGACATCTACCCAAAACCCCACTTTTGGTTGTTTTAAATGACAATGACATGTCAATCTCTCCTCCAGTTGGTGCATTGTCCACTTATTTAAATCGTATGCGGCATAGCCCACCTGTCCAATTTATTTCGGACAGTGTTCAAGAAAGTGTGAAAAATCTTCCTTTTATGGGAGATGCTATCCAAGAAGAATTTAAATCTCTTACTGGTAGTGTTAGGCGATTAGCAGTTCCCAAGGTTGGAGCTGTTTTTGAAGAATTGGGTTTTACTTATATGGGGCCTGTGGATGGTCATGATATTGCTGAATTAACTAGGACATTTAATGCAGCGCATAAAGTTGGCGGACCAGTAATGGTTCATGTGGTTACTACTAAAGGGAAAGGTTATCCCTATGCTGAGGCTGACCAGGTTGGTTACCATGCTCAGTCCTCCTTTGATTTAACGACAGGTAAATCTATCCCCTCTAAAACTCCTAAACCTCCTAGTTTTAGCAAGGTTTTTGGTCAAACTTTAGTAAAGCTTTGCGAGCAAGACAGCAAGATTGTAGGTATTACAGCAGCGATGGCTGAAGGTACTGCTTTAAATCTCTTGCAGAAAGCTATTCCAGATCAATATGTAGATGTTGGAATAGCTGAACAACATGCTGTAACTCTTGCTGGAGGAATGGCTTGCGAGGGTTTGAAGCCAGTGGTAGCTATTTACAGTACTTTTTTACAACGTGCATATGATCAGCTGATACACGATATCGGAATACAGAATTTACCTGTAACTTTTGTATTAGATAGAGCTGGAATAGTTGGTGCTGATGGGCCTACACATCAAGGACAATATGACATTAGTTATTTGAGATGTGTACCTAATTTCACCGTTATGGCTCCAAAAGATGAGTCAGAATTACAGAGAATGTTAGTTACATGTATTAATCACAATGGTCCGTCAGCTTTAAGAATACCTCGTGGTTCTGGAGAAGGGGCCGCATTAATGGAGGAAGGATGGGAGAGCTTAGAAATTGGTAAGGCTGAGATAATAGAAGAGGGCGATAATTTATTGATTATTGGTTATGGTTCTATGGTTTGCCCAGCAATAAAAACAGCAGAAATACTTAAAGAATTTGGTGTAAATAGCACTGTTATTAATGCTCGCTTTATAAGACCATTAGATGAGGAAACTATTCACAAGGCTGCTAAAAAGATTGGTAAAGTAGTAACAATGGAAGAAGGTACATTGTTGGGTGGTTTTGGTGCAGCAGTAGTTGAATCATTTAATGACAATGATATCCTTGTTCCCACATTAAGAATTGGAATACCAGATAAATTAGTTGATCATGCTACTCCACAGCAAAGTAAAGAATCCCTTGGTTTAACACCAGATATGATGGCTGATCAAATTAGAAATAAATTTAATTTTAATTAATTAACTAATAATAAAAATAATAAAAAAAGGATTATTAACTAATAATCCTTTTTTATTATTTAATTTAAAACTTAATATTTATTATAGGACGCCTCTAGCTGCTAGACCCAAAATTGAACCTATTCCTAAAACATGACCTAGGCAATTTGCAGCAACAAAAGAGCCATGACTTAGTCCGCCGTAGAACTGAGCATTAGGCATAGGAAAACCTTCGTTTGGCTTTTCAATATTTGATCTAGCTATTGCATAAGCAAGTAAATTGAAAATGATCATCACAACGGCACATTTTGGAGACCACTGAAATGTCACAGGATCAGCAGCAGCTAGTAGTGTTGTGAACATCTTTTATACCTATTGAATGTTTTCATTATCGACCATAAACAATGCTTTTGCGTCAAATGTTACTCACCTCTTAAGAGTTTTTTACTTCCGTTTTAGTTTTTATTGACTGCAGCATCAATACAAAACCGTAAACAACAAATGCATCGCTAACCGTTAAAAATGATTCTGCTAGTCCGTGCAGTACATCTACATTTGTTAATTCATCTCCAAAATAAATTTGTGCGATTATTGCAAAAACTATCGTCATGAACACAAATAAGAGAGTTAACTTAAAACCTAAAAATGATATTTTTGGTATCGCTTTTGATTTTCCAGCGTAACGCAGGAATATGAGATAAGGAATTAGAGAAAGGATGAAGAATGGACTAGGATCAATTCGTGCAATTGATTCAAGACTAAGAATTGAAATATTCATTGGTTTGGTTGTGATGACTCAGATTTAAATAAGTTCCATGCAGCAAAAGCAAGACATATATTTCCTATTGTTGTAAGAGCTGCCTGTAATACAACTAATCCTTTTAATTCAATACTATTGTCAAATATATGCCAGGTGATTGCGGCCATAGCGCTAGCTAAATTTGGCAACATTGCTAAAGCGAAATAACCTAATGCCTTGTTATTCGATATTGATGAAATATAGTCAATTATTATTATTGCAATGCCCCACTCAAATAGTGTTGCAATGTGGATAAACCATGTTCCTAAGGAAAGTTCATGCATATATTTTCTTTTGTTTAATAAGCTCTTCTAAAACTTCTTGAGAATGTCCTATGGGTCTTACCCCTATCCATTTATATACAACTATACCCTTTGGATTGATCATAAATGTATTTCTTTTTGAATAGGGATCCAACCATGAATCATATGATTTACTTACTTCTCCTGTTGTATCTGAAAGTAAGGTGTATCCAAGTTTTTCGGATGTACAAAATGATTCATGTTCTTCTTCATTGTCAGCAGAGATTCCAACTATGGAGGAATTAAGTTTTTTAAACTTAGAAAGATTATCTTGAAAATTTTTAGCTTGTAATGTACAACCGCTAGAGTAATCCTTAGGATAAAAATATAAAATTAACCATTCACCAGAAAAATCATCTAGAGACCATTCCTTTTTATTGGGAATGTTTTTGTTATAACCATTTAATAAGAAAAGAGGTGCTTTTTGACCAATCCTAACCGAATTTATACTTGCAAATAATCTTGAGGGTTTAATAAATAAAATACTGGAAGATAAAAAAGATTTTATAAACTGTCGCCTTTTCATTTGATTAACAAATCAAATTTAAAGTTTGTTTAAATCTACCCCTAATGATTTGGCATAGTTTCCTAATCCCTTCTTCTGAATAGTTTTTAGTGCTCTTGTGGTTACTCTTATATTAACCCATTTGTTTTCTTCTTCCCACCATAATCTACGCTGCTGCAAATTCGCTTGCTGCAATTTCTTGGTTCTGATATGGGAATGGCTTACTGACATTCCATTGTTAGCTCTAGTACCTGTAAGTTGGCAAACCCTAGACATTTTTCAAGCTTTATCGTCTTTATATTCTATCAAATGAGGTTGAGTTTAAACGAATTTTTGCATTAATTTTCCTAAAACCTCAGCATTTCTAGTTTGAAAAGCTGCGATATCTTTATTCTCGAGACCTCCAATTGACAGTTTTGCCATCTCATAAACATGGATAGCGATTTCATTAGCTAACTGACCTTCTTCAGAATTGTTAGATCCTTCAATAATTATAGGGTTGGAATTTAACTTTAGTAATCCTTGAATAAGAGGATGGTTTGAATTGATGATTAAATTATGATATTCAGGTAAACCAGGTAGTTTCTGTTCCATTAATGCTGTTATGTCATTAATTCTTCTCATTTGCTCTGGTAATAATATTAATGAAGGGGGTGAATTCTCACTTTTTAGGTTTTGAACTTGTACCGTCACTTTTTCATTATTTAGAGCTGAACTAATAATCTTTTTCAGGGTTTCTGACGTTGTATTTCCATCTTTATCTGCAATTTCAGGCGAATCATCTTTTAAACTTTCATCAAGTTCTGAATCGACTCTGACAAAATTTATGTCTTTGTTTTTTTCTTCTAGCCAAGGAATAAATTGGGTATCAATTACAGTATCAAGTTTTAAAACTTCTTTCCCTTGTGAAGTCCACATATTGAGTGCAGTCGATTGAGAGACTTCATCCGTTGAATATAATACCTTTTTGTTATCATCAGTGAGCCTATTCTTATAACCATCAAGAGTGGTAAAAGTCTTCGAACCAGATTTTATTAGTTCTTCAGCGCCTTCAGTATCTTCTGAAATGTTTTTAGTTGTGGAATATAAAATTATCTCTTTTACTTGCTCGGAAAACTTCTCATCTTCCATAGCACCTATTTTTATAAAAGGAGATATGGAGTCCCAAATATCAGCATAAAATTGGCTTTCATCTTTCTTTAATGTTTTAAGTTTATCGGCTAGCTTCTTTGCTATAAAGTTGCCAATAGATTTAACTCTTCTGTCTGATTGTAATGCGCTTCTGCTTACATTTAAAGGTATGTCGGGTGAATCAATTACTCCCCTCAAAGGTAATAGGTATCTAGGAACAATTTCTTTAATTGAGTCACTTACAAATACCTGATTACAGAAAAGTTTGATTTCACCACTCTCCCAATCGGCTCTTCCACTTATCTTTGGAAAATATAATATACCTTGCAAATTATATGGATAGTCTGTGTTTAGATGAACCCATAAAAGAGGATCGCCTTGAAAAGGGTAGAGGTACTTATAGAGTTCAATATAATCTTCATCTTTTAAATTTTGTTTGTTTTCTCTCCATGGTGGATTCATTTTGTTGATAACTTCTTCTTCAAGAGAGATTTCAATCGGCATGAAATCACAATATTTTTTTATTAATGTTTTAATCCTGCTTGGTTCAATGTATTCAATTTCTTCTTCCATTAAATGTAAAATTATATCTGTACCTATTTCTTCTTTATCTGATACATCAAGAGAGTATTGAGGTGAACCATTACATTTCCATTGAATAGCTTGTGAATCATTCTTTGCTGATTTAGTTATTATTTCAACTTCTTCTGCCACCATAAAACTTGAATAAAAACCGAGTCCAAAATGACCAATGAAGCCATCATCAGGTTGTTTATATTTTTCAAGAAATTCTTCTGCACTTGAGAATGCTACTTGATTTATATATTTTTTGATTTCATCGCTAGTCATTCCTATTCCATTGTCACTAATTGTCAATGTCTTATGCTCTCTGTCAATTGAGATCTTTATTTTTTCATCTTCAGATGCGACACAATCACCTGCAAAGGCGGCCATTTTTCTCTTCTTGATTGCATCTACGGAGTTACTTATAAGTTCTCTAATGAATATTTCATGATCTGAGTAGACTGCTTTCTTTATTATTGGAAATATATTTTCTGTGTGAATTAGAATAGTTCCTTCTTCTTTAACAGGCATGACTTAACTAAATTTTTATCATCATAGCGATACAAATTTATATTTAGGTGTTGAGAGCAAAAGTGTTATTAATTAAAGCTCAATAGTTTTCGATCCCTGACAATTATTGAAAATATATGGATTGATTGATATTAATCAATCCATTCAATTTTATTGCATCTGTTGGATTTTAAAAGTTGATCTGTTTCATCATATGTCTTTAAGGGTTCATGTGAAATTAAGGAAACAATTCCTTGAACATGAAATTCTTTCTGGCGTTTTAAAGCTTTATACAAACTGGCACTTTGCTTATATGCTATTAATACTTTTTCATTATTACTTTTCATTTCCTCATTTGAGGATACTAATTCCCTAATTTTATCAATGCTAATACTAAATCCAATTCCATAGCAATTATGATCGCTTGAACTGAATTTCTTCACTAAATCATCATATCTGCCTCCTTTGGCTAGGATAACAGGAGCACTTGATGATGAAGAAACAAGAGAAAATGTTAATCCACTATATAATTTATATTTTGTTCCTAATGTAGGGTCTAATTGTACTTCTATCCTTTTCTCTTTAGCTAATGGTTCAATAATTGTAAATAATTCCTTTAGGTTATCAATGTAGGAATTTGAGCCATAAATTTTCTTTAGATTAGTTAATATGTTTTCTGGTTTTCCTCTCATATTCATTATATTTTTTATAAACTTTCTTTGTTCATCTTCTACATCAAGCGTACTCAAAGCTATGTAATCCAGATCGCAGAGTATATTTTTTATTTGGTCTATTCTGGTTGAATCAAATGAGCTTAAAATAAGTTCCAATAGATATGTATTTCCAATAAGCAATGTCAATTTATATTTCTGATCTATTTCAATTACTTCTAATGATTCTATCAGCAGAGATAAAAGTTCTATCTCTGCATTAATAGCTTTAGCTCCTATTAACTCAACTCCGCTTTGAAATGACTCTTCAATATCAATACCACCATCAATGCTTTGATTGCATTTAAATGATGTTCCTGTTGACCAAAAACGAAGTGGCCTTTCATATTCATTAAATCTAGTTGAAGCGGCACGAACAATTGATGCTGTTATTTCAGGCCTTAATCCGAGTGGTTCATCAGAAACGATTTTTAGTATTTCATTGTTCGAAATTCCACCAGCTGCCATGAGTGTGTCTAGACGTTCAATATTTGGTGGTGATATTCGCTCATATCCCCATAGTTGATATAAAGATGAAAGTTTTGATGCAATGAGATGGTTTTTTCTTACTTGCTGAGGATTTAAGTCGCGCGCACCCGAGGCAGGTTGCAATGTCATTATTTGAATCTTTTTATTACTTAAGGATCACATAAATTAGGACTATTTTCCACCATAAGAGTTAGGTGTTAATGGTCTAATTTTTTCAAGTTCTGTTAGAAGCTGATTTCGTATCTCTGGGTTAGAAGCAAGAATTCTCCCTGTATTAAGATCAAAATCTCCAGAGGGATAATTGGAAACTATTCCACCTGCCATTTCAACTATTGGTACCCCTGCTGCCATATCCCACTTCGCAAGGCCGCGTTCCCAAAAACCATCTACTTTGCCTGAGGCTACAAATGCTAGATCTACTGCGGCTGCTCCTCCTCTCCTGACGCCATGAGTCCGATGTGTTAGCCAGCAAAATTCGGCATAGTTATTATCTAATACTTCTCGTCTGTCATATGCGAAACCAGTAACTAAGAGCGAATCTGATAAGGAATTTGTGTCCGTTACATTTATCTTCTCGCCATTACAAAATGATCCATGCTCTGGAGAGGCATAATAAATTTCATTTAAAGAAGGTACTGATATTGCTCCCAATACTGGATTGCTATTCCAAATTAAACCTATTGAAGTCGCGAAAAATGGATATCCATGTGCATAGTTTGTTGTTCCATCAAGAGGGTCTATGCACCATTTTAATTCTCCATCTTTTAACTTATATCCACTTTCTTCCGCAAGAATAGAAATGTTAGGAGTCTCTTTTTCTAAATAATCTATTACTATTTTTTCACATTCTATGTCTGCATTAGTAACAAGATCTCCAGTAGTCCCCTTACATTTTATCGTTTTAATCCTGCCATAATTATTCATTAGCGATGCCCCGCCTTTTTCAGCGGCCTGTTTCGCAATTTCTAATAATTTATTGATTTCAGCTTTAGTTAGCCCTGCATCCAAGGCTGCGCTTTTACAGCTAGGTATAATCATAAATTTTGTTTTATTTATAATAATCGTCGCTTATTGGAGGATTCTATTTATCTTTAAATCAATTTATTTTCACTAATAGATAACTGATTTCTGGAGACTATTTTATTATAAAATTATTTAATAAATAAATCCAACATTTAAAATTTTAACAAGAGCTCTCTTGTGGTATATATTAAAATTCAGCAATCGAAAAAGGATTTCATTGCTGAATTTAAGGAGAGGTGGCCGAGTGGTTGAAGGCGCAGCACTGGAAATGCTGTATAGGGGCAACCCTATCGAGGGTTCGAATCCCTCTCTCTCCGTGCTTGCTTATGTTGCGTTTAGATGAAAATCTTTAGTTTTTATCCAAATTTTCCAGAGATGTAGTCTTGCGTTGATTTTTGCTTTGGTGAACTGAACATATTTTTTGTTTTACTAAACTCTACTAAGAATCCAACTTTTCCTCCGAGATCATTTCCTTTTTTTTCTGTATTAAAAAAGGCTGTAAAATCACTCACCCTATTAGCTTGTTGCATATTGTGAGTGACAATAATGATTGTAAAATTCCTTTTCAATTCATGTATTGTCTCTTCAATTTTTAATGTAGATAACGGATCTAGTGCTGAACAAGGCTCGTCCATTAAAATCACATCAGGTTCGATTGCAATTGTCCTTGCGATACATAATCTTTGTTGTTGTCCTCCAGATAATGAATAACCACTTTCGTTTAATTTATCCTTGCATTCATCCCAAACAGCTGCCTTGATAAGAGATTCCTCTACTAATTGATCCATGTCACCTCTAAAACCATTTACTCTCGCTCCGAATGCAATATTCTCGTAAATACTTTTTGGAAAAGGATTAGGTTGCTGAAATACCATTCCAATTCTTCTTCTAACTTCTACTGGATCTATGTCTTTTGCATATATATCTGTACCTTCAAAAATGACACTTCCTGATAATTCACAGCCTTCAATTAAATCGTTCATACGATTTATTGCTCTAATAACCGTTGATTTACCACATCCTGATGGACCGATAAAAGATGTAACTTGATGTTTTTTTATATCACAAAAGATATTTTTTACTGCTACTGAATTTCCATATTTTATCGAAACATTATCTAAGGAAATAGAGATAGAGGAGTCGTTTTTAAATTTTTTGTTTTTTGGATTTATTTTGTCAACCATTTTATTATTTACTTATTTCATGATTATACTTTATTTTTAGAAAAAGCACCACGTTTATTGATCCATCTTGAGAAAATATTTAGACTTAATAGTACAACAACTAAAATAAAAGATGCTGCCCAAGCTAGTTGATTTTGTGATTCATAAGGTTCAAGTGCAAAATTATAAATTAGCACTGATAATGAACCCATTTCATAAAAAAGATCGTCAAAACTTGTTATGTAATATCTAGAAAATAATGCTGTAAAGATTAATGGAGCTGTCTCGCCTGCGGCTCTGGCAAGTGCTAAAAGTATCCCCGTAGAAATAGAACTAAATGCTGCTGGCAAAGTGATATTATATATCATAGTAAATTTAGATGCACCAACTCCAAAGGCAGCCCTTCTTAGATTATCTGGCACTAATTTTAATGCTTCATCAGTTGTCTTAATTATTGTTGGCAACATTAAAATAGACAAAGAAATACCACCTGCAATACCACTAAACATTGAACCAAATAATATTTTTGTAGAAACAATTATTGCGTATATAAATACTCCAGCAATTATAGATGGTACTCCTGCAAGTACATTTGATCCAAACCTAACAAAGCTTGCAAATTTTCCAGACTTAGAATATTCAGCAAGATAAATTCCACCACCTACTCCTACAGGTATGGATATTATTGAAGCAATTAATGTCATTATAAAAGTTCCAGTAATTGCGGGCCCTATTCCTCCTGCAGATAGAAGATCATCGCCAGGAGGTTCGGGTTCAAGTATTAATGTCTCAAAATTTATATAGCTTCCGCCTTTGATTAACACATAGCTTATGACTAATATTAAAGGAAGTACAGAGATTATGGCAAAAAGAGCAGAAATAATACTTAAGGCTTTGTTCCCAATATTTCTATTTAGAGAGGGATTATAAGTTAGAATTTTTTGTGAATTATATTTCATTTATTTATATTTTAAGCTCAGTTTTTTAACGATCCACTGAGCAAATACATTTACCATTAATGTTAATATCATAAGGATTAATGCCGCATACATCAGAGAAGAGACCTGGCTACCATCTGCCTCCCCAAATTGATTGGCTAACATTGATGAAATTGTATATGAAGGTGCAAAGATTGACCAGCTAAAGTTATTTGAATTGCCAATAATCATTGTTACTGCCATTGTTTCACCCATGGCTCTACCGAGAGCTAGTAAAACACCTCCAGTAATTCCAGAAATTGCTGCTGGAATAATTACTTTAAAAATTGTTGTCCATCTTGTTGCTCCAATTCCATAGGCTGCTTGTCTAAGATTTGATGGAATTTGATTTAATGAGTCTTTTGAAATAGATGTAATTATAGGTAATATCATTACAACTAAAATTAATATTGCAGGCATCATTCCAGCTCCCAGAGGTTCAGTCCCAAAAAAAGGTATAAAACCAAGTATTTCGTGGACCATGTTCAAAAATGGTCTTATAAATGGCTCCATAATAAACACTGCCCAGAGCCCTAAAACTACTGATGGAATAGCTGCTAAAAGCTCAACCATTATTCCGATAACATCTCTTATATTTTTAGGGATTATATTTTCAGTTATAAATATTGCAGTGCCTACGCCTAATGGAATAGCAATTAATAAAGAAGCTATTGATGTAAAAAGAGTTCCATATATTGCAGTGAATGCTCCATACTCGTCCGTAACAGGATTCCACGCTGAGCTAAAAAGAAACCTCAATCCATATCTTGAAATTGATTCGGTTGATTCATAGTAAACAACTGCAAATATCGAAAAAAGTATGATAGCTACCATTGAAGCCATAGCTAGAACAAGATTTTTAAAGCTTATATCTACCAACTTTTCTGAAGTTGGCCTTCTCCTTAGCAAAAATTTTTTTGTAGTAGCTTTGTCCACTTGCAAAAGCATTTACATTATGAATCTATATCTAATTTCAAATTTTTCATTAACAGGGGGTTAATGATTGGCTTTAAGTGTTGAAGGGTACATAATAAGTATTGAAAACCCTTGAATGCTATTTACTGTGGGGCTTAAATAAGTATTGCCATGGGGAGAATCGTTGGCATTGACTTGGGAACTACTAATTCCGTTGTAGCGGTGTTAGAGGCTGGTAGGCCAGTAGTAATTTCTAATGCTGAAGGTGCCAGAACCACTCCATCAGTTGTTGGCTTTACTAAGGACTCTGAATTATTGGTGGGTCAACTAGCCAGAAGACAATTAGTTCTTAATCCAAAAAATACTTTCTCAAATTTAAAAAGATTTGTTGGTAGAGCATGGGATGAGCTTGAAGACACAAGTCTCTCTGTTCCTTATACCGTTCGCTCAAATGATCAGGGTAATGTTCGAATTACCTCTCCAGTGACAAAAAGAGAATATGCCCCAGAAGAATTAATTGGCAACATTATTAGGAAGTTAATAGATGACGCAGAAACCTATTTAGGCGAAAATGTTGATTCTGCTGTTATCACTGTTCCCGCCTATTTCAACGATTCACAAAGACAAGCAACTCGAGATGCTGCAGTATTGGCTGGTATATCCGTTGAAAGGATTCTGAATGAGCCAACCTCAGCTGCTCTTGCTTATGGATTTGACAAGAGTTCTTCTCGAAAAGTATTGGTTTTTGATTTAGGCGGTGGAACATTTGATGTCTCTTTAATGTCTATTTCAAATGGCGTCTTTGACGTAAAGGCAACTTCAGGCGATACCCAATTAGGTGGTAATGATTTTGATCAAAGAATTGTTGATTGGCTCGCTGAAGATTTTTTAGAAAAAAATAAAATTGATCTAAGAAGAGATAGGCAATCTTTACAAAGACTAACTGAAGCAGCTGAAAAAGCTAAACAAGAACTTTCTGGTGTACAAACAACGCCAATATCACTACCTTTTATTTCTACAGGCAAAGACGGTCCGTTACACATAGAGACGACTCTTACTAGAAAAATGTACGAGAGTCTTTGTAGTGATCTTTTAGATAGATTGTTTGATCCTGTTAATACTGTTATTGATGATTCAGGATGGAATCCTGAAGAAATTGATGAAGTAGTGCTTGTAGGAGGCAGCACTCGTATGCCAATGGTAAAGCAATTAGTTAAGACTTTGGTACCAAATCCACCTTGTCAATCTGTCAACCCTGATGAAGTAGTCGCTATTGGGGCCGCAATACAAGGCGGGATCCTTTCAGGAGAGTTAAGAGACCTTCTATTAAATGATGTAACTCCTCTTTCATTAGGACTTGAAACAGTCGGAGGTTTAATGAAAGTTTTAATTCCTCGTAATACCTCAATACCAGTTAGACAATCCGATGTTTTTAGTACATCGGCTTCCAACCAATCATCAGTAGAAATTCATATATGGCAAGGCGAGAGACAAATGGCTTCTGATAACAAATCATTGGGTAAATTCAGATTGTCTGGTATACCGCCAGCCCCAAGAGGAGTGCCTCAAGTTCAGGTTGCTTTTGATATCGATGCCAATGGTTTATTAGAAGTTAGTGCAACGGACAGAACTACTGGAAGGAAACAATCCGTAAGTGTTACTGGTGGTTCAAACCTGAATCAAAATGAAGTTAATAAATTGATTGAAGAGTCAAAAATAAAAGCATCTGAGGATAGAAAGAAGCGTGCTTCTATTGATCAAAAGAATAATGCTTTAACACTTGTTGCCCAAGCTGAAAGACGATTAAGAGATGCTTCTCTTGAATTAGGACCTTATGGTGCAGAAAGACAACAAAGATCAGTTGAAGTTGCTATGAGGGACGTTGAGGATTTGCTAGAAGATGATGATTTACAAGAACTTGAATACGCCGTTGGTGCTCTTCAAGAGGCATTGTTTGGTTTGAATCGTCGTTTATCAGCAGAAAGAAAAACAGAATCTAATCCAATACAAGGGATTAAAAATACTTTTGGATCTTTAAAGGATGAATTATTTTCCGATGATTACTGGGATGATGATCCTTGGGATTATTCTCAAAGAGGTCAAAATAGAAGTGGTGAAAATAATTATGGAAGAAGGGATATAGATCCTTGGGATAATGACTACTACCGTTGATCCTAACTATTGGTCTTTACTAGGTGTCTCTCCTGAATGTGATGCTACTGAACTTAAATTAGCCTTTAGGAAAGAGGCTAGAAAATGGCACCCTGATTTAAATAAAAATGATGCCAATGCTGAAGAAAGATTCAAATTAATTAACGAAGCCTATGCAATTTTAAGTGATCCAATAAAGAGAAAAGAATGGGAAAAATTACATAATAAAAGTCAAGATATCTTTGAAAATAGATTTCCATCTTATGAGGAATATTTAGATGTTGTTTTAGGTATAAAAACAAATTTTAAAAATGATAAAGATGATATTAATGATCCATATCCCGACCTTTCTGAGGATGAATACGAAGACTATGAAGAATCTAATTTTAATGAATATGTTCCTACTACAAGTTATCCTTCACCACCACCAACATTAATTTATGAAGACCAAGAATCAGTTGTAGAAATCACTCCAGATCAAGCTCTTCATGGTTCAGCAGTTGAAATTCAGTTGCAAGACGGGACTCTTGTTGAAGTCTTAACGCCTCCTTTTGCTGGAGATGGTTGGAGATTAAGAATAGAAGGTGCTGCAATTGGTTGCCGAGATCATTTTGTACAATTAAAGGTTCAAACCGATGATGGGTTAAGAATTGATGGATTAAGAGTTATGTATCGTCTTGAATTATTCCCTCATGATGCTTTGTTGGGTTGTGCAGTTGATATACCAACTCTTAATGGAACAGTAACCTTACAAGTTCCCCCTAATTCTTCCACAGGAAGGTTGTTAAGACTTAGAGGTCGTGGATTGAAGTATGAAGAATATCGAGGTGATCAAATTGTTGAAATAATTATTGTATTACCAGATAATTTAAGTGATTCTGAACTTGCATTGTATCAACGTTTAAATGAAATATCACTAGAGTCTTATTAGAAACATATTGTGTATTTATTTTATCTATTTATAATGTATTTGATTGTTTAATTCCTATGTTAGTTAATGTCCTTTTATATGATGCGGGGACTGAAAATGAGGGCATACATTCCCTTGAGCTTAAAGGTAAAACGGTAATCCTTATGTTCGAAGATAAAGACGATGCTGAGAGATATTGTGGTCTTTTAGAAGCTCAGGATTTTCCTACACCATCCGTTGAACTGTTGACGAAGATCGATATAGAGGCTTTTTGTGTTGAAGCAGGTTATGAAGCTCGTTATGTCGAAAAAGGTTTTATTCCAAGTAACGATGAGGAACGTTTAATGATTTCTCCACCTCTTTCAAATTTAGAAGTAGGAAATTGGAAGGATCAAGATAAAACAGATGATAAGTTATCAACTAATGATCAACTCGAAGAGATAAAAAAAAGATTAGAAAATCTCTTATGAGAAATTTAAATAACAAGTTAAATAATAATAATTATCGAATATTAACTGAGCAGATTAATTTGTCTTCATTAGATTTAGATACTAAATCGACCTATGAAATAGTCAATATTTTTTCCGCCGCTGATAAAGAGCCTCAAAAGGCAGTTGAGAAAGCTATTCCAGAGATAGTTAAAGCTATTGATGAAATTACTTTAAGACTAAAATCAAATGGAAGATTATTTTATATAGGCACTGGTACATCCGGAAGATTGGGTGTTCTAGATGCATCTGAATGTCCTCCGACTTTTTGTACAGAACCAGATCTTATTCAAGGATTAATTGCTGGGGGTGAACCCTCACTAACAAGAAGTTCTGAATCTCTAGAAGATTTATCTCAGCCTGCTATTTTTGATCTTAAAGATAAAAAGTTTTCTAATAAAGATGTCTTAATTGGAATAACTGCTAGTGGACGTACACCTTATGTTCTTGCCGCATTAAATTATTCTAAAAGCATAAATGCACTATCAATTTCTATTTCATCTGTTCCCTTAAGTGAATCAGCTATATCAACTGATATTGATATAAGACTGATTACGGGACCAGAGATTCTTGCAGGCTCAACTAGATTAAAAGCTGGAACAGCAACGAAGATGGCTCTCAATATTATTTCTACATCTGTGATGATTCAACTAGGCAAGGTTTATGGCAACAGGATGATTGATTTATCTGTAACTAATAATAAATTATTAGATAGAGCTCTAGGTATTCTGTTAGATATTGGTTCAGTTGATAAAGAAGAAGGCCTTGAATTATTAAACAAAACAAATGGATCAGTAAAACTATCTTTATTAATTGCTTTGTCTGGCATGGATGTTATTAATGCAAAGAAAATGCTTGATGAATCTCAAGGAAACTTAAGAACAGCACTAAGTAAAGTTTGTTGTGATTGAATTATTTTTAAATTTAGATTTAGACATACATAATAACTATTCTGCATTTAATTTTAAAAGCAGTTACTATAAAAAAAATTATTTGAGCTATGTCCAAAGTATTGATGAACACAGATAAAGGCCAATTGACTATTGACCTATTTGATAATGATGCACCAAAAACTGTAGAAAATTTTTTGAAGCTAGTAAAAGAGGGTTTTTATGATGGACTTTCTTTTCACAGGGTAATTAATGGATTTATGGCTCAGGGGGGATGTCCTAATACTAGAGAAGGAGCAAAAGGGATGCCTGGCACAGGAGGACCTGGTTATTCCATTGATTGTGAAATTAACTCAAATAAACACCTAGCTGGATCTCTTTCCATGGCCCATGCAGGGAAAAACACTGGAGGTAGTCAATTCTTTTTAGTTCATGCGCCCCAGCCTCATTTGGATGGAGTTCATACAGTTTTTGGTAAAACAGATGACATGAAGATTCTTCTATCCATAACTAATGGTACAAAGATTAATAGCGTAAGTGTTATAAAATAGAAGTACTGCATAATTTTAATTTTTAAATTTAGCTCCATTCAATATTAATTGTTTTATCTCTTAAATCCCAATCAAACAATGGTGAATTTTCAAAACTTGAGAGCTCATTCATTTTCTTCTCTTCAATTAATAAGTTTGAAGATGGATGCAAAAGTTTTTCGTAATTGTCAGTTTTGATTATTCCAATTCTGTCTGTGTTTTTCCAATTACTTAGTTCTTTAAGGAGTGATTCCAGTAACCTTTTATCTATTAAGCTGCCTTCTAAATGAGTTTTAATATCCCTATGTCGTACATTCCAAATGAATAATGGGTTTTTACATAGAGCTACTAACCTTTGAGAGTTTTGAATAGAAATATTTAAAAAATGATTTTCCGACCATTTAGTTGCCCTATCTTCAAAATGTTTTAATTCATTATTGTTTACTTTACCATCCCAATAAACTACGATGTTTTGTCTTTCATTGCTTAAATTTGCCTTGATATTATTATCAAATAAGTGACCAAGTTTTTCTCTTTTTACCTCCAGATAGGCAGCATTATGATCTCCTGGACAAATTACTAGAGGTACTCTTGATTCAACCTGTAATCCGTAACCTCCAAGTCCTGCAATTTTTCTTGGATTATTAGTTAATAACTTAAGCCTGTTTATTCCTAAATCAGTCAATATTTGTGCACCTACCCCATAATTTCTCAGATCAGCAGGAAAACCCAACTTCTCATTAGCTTCAACAGTATCTAATCCCCCATCTTGCAAATTATAGGCTTTTAATTTATTAACTAAGCCTATTCCTCTGCCTTCCTGCCTTAGATATACAACAACCCCTTCTCCTTCTTCAGATATTCTTGATAAGGCAGCTTCTAATTGAGGTCTGCAATCACACCTTAGTGAGCCAAAAGCATCTCCAGTAAGACACTCAGAATGCATACGGACCAATACTGGCTCTTTTAAATTTTCTGGTTCTCCTTTTATTATTGCTACATGTTCTGATCCATCCAATTCATTCTTGTAACCAATAGCCTTGAAATCTCCAAATAGGCTTGGTAGCTTAGCTACCGCTTGTCTATATACAAATCTCTCATTTTCAAGTCTGTAATGAATTAAATCTGCAATACTTATCAGTTTTAAATTTCGTTTCTTGGCATATGTTTTTAATTCCGGCAGTCTTGCCATTGATCCATCTTGATTTTGGATTTCACAAATAACGCCCGCAGGAGATAAGCCAGCTAACAAGGATAAGTCTACTGCTGCTTCGGTATGTCCAGCTCTTTTTAATACCCCACCTATTTTTGCTCTTAATGGAAAAATATGCCCCGGTCTTCTCAAATCTACTGGTCTTGTTTGACTATTAAGAGCAACTTGAATTGTCTTGGCTCTATCTTCAGCCGATATACCAGTTGATACACCAAATTCAGGACCTGCATCAATGCTTACAGTAAAGGCTGTTTGGTTTGAATCGGTATTTCTGTCAACCATTAGTGGGAGATCTAACTGGTCTAATCGATCCCCTTGCATTGCTAGACATATTAAACCTCTAGCCTCAGTTGCCATAAAATTTATTTGCTGAGGAGTTGCAAATTGTGCAGCACAGATTAGATCTCCTTCGTTTTCTCTTTTTTCATCATCAACTACAACAACACACTCACCGTTCCTAATAGCAGCAAGAGCATCCGCTATATCATCAAATTCAATTTCATAGCAATCTTCTGATTTCAACTTATTCCTCGTGTTTGTGGTGAAATGGTTCTTTGCTAATTATTCTCATATGAATATCTCATCATTCTACGAAATAACCTAGATGTTATGGCTATTAGCACATTGAAAACTGGGAGGATCGCAATTATTGGAGCATCTGGATATGGAGGACTTCAACTCGTTAAGTTAATTAATGAACATCCAAACTTTGAGATATCAATTTTAAATGGAGAGCGTTCAGCGGGTAAGAGCTGGAATGAAATAAATCCCTTTATGAAACTTTTGTTAGATAAAGACATTACTAAAAGCAATGTTGATGAAATCGCTCGAGTCTCAGATTATGCAATATTGAGTCTCCCTAATGGTTTGTCATCACAACTAACACCTACATTATTAGAAAATGGTATTAAAGTTCTTGATTTATCAGCTGATTATAGATTTAAATCATTAGATAAATGGAAGGAAGTATATTCTAAAGAAGCTGCAAAATATCAAAGATATGACTATGAATTATGTGAAGAGGCTGTTTATGGCTTTTCAGAAGAATTTAGTAATGAAATCTCAAGATCTAGATTAATAGCTTGTCCAGGTTGCTATCCAACCTCATCTCTTAGTGTCCTTATTCCATTCTTAAAGCAAGGGTTAATAGAAAGTGAGGGAATTATTATTGATGCAAAATCTGGTACATCTGGGGGCGGAAGAAATCCAAGTGAGCAACTTTTATTGTCTGAATGCTCTGAATCAATTAAGCCCTATGGAGTCATTGGCCATAGGCATACGGCAGAGATAGAAAGGATCGCTAGTCAATTTGCTGGGCATGAAGTGAATTTACAATTTACTCCTCATTTGGTGCCAATGGTTAGAGGGATTTTATCTACTGTTTATGCTCGATTAAGAGATCCTGGATTAACAGCAGAAGATTGCAAAATTGTAATCGAAGCTTTTTATAAAAATCAACCATTCATTGATATTTTGCCTGTCGGAACATATCCAGCTACAAAATGGGTTAAAAATACTAATAAAGTTATGATTTCAGTAGAAGTTGATAACCGTAATGGAAGAATAGTGCTTATGAGTGTTATTGATAATCTATTAAAAGGTCAAGCTGGACAAGCTATTCAAAATTTAAATATTATGCATGGACTTGAATCAGATATTGGTCTTCCCAAGATTACTTTTTATCCTTGATACTAGCTCTTATATCCATTGCTACTTTTGCAATAGCTAAAGGTAATATTATATGTTCCATATCTTGAATTCTTTTTTTTAAAGTCTCTTTACTATCTTCTTCCTTAAGGGGTACTGCAGCTTGAATAATTATTGACCCGGAATCAACCTCCTTTTGAACATAGTGAACAGTGCAACCGGTAATAGTTACTCTTTTGTCCATTGCTTGCTGTATTGCATCAACGCCCTTGAAAGATGGTAAAAGTGATGGATGTATATTAATCAGTCGTCTCTCAAACCTATTAATTATTTCCTCACCAACAATTCTCATCCATCCAGCCATAACAACTAGTTCTACGGATAATTCCTCTAGTTTTTTCATAACCAATATGTCGTGTTCTGATCTCGAATTACAATCTCTATGATTTAAAACTACATAAGGTATTTTGTATTTGATTGCCTTTTTTATTGCTAAACAATTAGGATTATTGACGATTAATATAGAAATTTCCGCATTAAGTTGTTTATTTTGTATTGATTTAATAATGTACTCAAAATTTGATCCATTACCAGACGCCAGGATACCTAATCTTATCTTTGGACCAAATGAATGGTTTAATTTATCTAATGGACTAATTATACTCTGCTCATTTAAATCATAAGACATATCGTTCTCACTAAACTCTCTATTATACTGTTTCATCAAATAATGATTATTTACAACTTAATATATGACTTTTAGAAAAAATTACAATATCTAACTATAAAGACATATTTAATAGTAATAAAAGCTAAATCAATACTTAGATATCCCTAACTTAGATAATAATAATAATTATCAAGCTTAGTTTATTCCTATTTGTCAATTACTAAACATTCGCCACTTGAAAACCAATCTTGACTAATATAAATTAAATCAATTTGCTTAGCGGTTCTCATTTGAGAATACCTGCTAACAGAACTCATTAAGGAGTATTCTTTTATCAATAATGGCAATAACTGACATCTTCCAGTTGAATAACAACGATAAATGGTTAAGGTACTGCGATCTTCTATTTTGCGATGATTCATTAGGTTTTTGGCTAGATATAAGCAGAATGGATGTGGAGAAGAGTGATTTTGAAAAATTTAAGGACATTTATTCCCAAGCCTTTGACTCTTTAGAAAGTCTTGAGAATGGATCGATTGCCAACATCGACGAAGATAGACAAGTTGGTCATTATTGGCTTCGAAATCCCAAGATTGCTCCAACTCAACAAATTTCAGACTCTATCGCCAAAGAAATTGAAGATATATCAAAGTTTGGTACATCAATATTAAATGGTGAAATAACTAACAGCGATGGAAAAAAATATACCGATGTTTTTTGGATAGGAATTGGTGGTAGTGGTTTGGGTCCCTTACTTATTAAAGAGTCATTTAAGAGAGACTCAATCGGATTGAATCTTCATTTTCTAGACAATGTTGACCCCGAAGGAATTTCACACAAATTGAATTCAATTCTACCTAATATTGAATCAACTTTGTTTGTAGTTGTTAGTAAATCAGGTGGGACACCTGAACCTTTGATAGGTATGGAGCAAGCAATCAAGTTTGTCCAAGATAATGACCAGATTTGGCCATCTAGAGCTATTGCAATTACATCAAAAGGTAGCAAGTTAGATGATTTAGCAGTAAATGAAAATTGGTTAAATGTTTTTGATTTACCTGATTGGGTTGGTGGAAGGACAAGTATTACTGGTGCCGTTGGATTATTGCCTGCCGTCTTAATTGGCGCTGATATAGACAAGTTTTTAGATGGTGCATCTAAAATGGATGCTCTAACAAGAGAAAAAGACATTAAAAATAATCCAGCAGGACTTTTATCCTTAGCTTGGTACAAATCCGGAAATGGAAAAGGGTTAAGAGATATGGTTGTACTTCCATATAGAGACAGGTTAGAAGTTTTCAGTAGATATCTTCAACAATTAGTAATGGAATCTTTAGGGAAGAAGTTAGATAGAGATGGAAATCAAGTTAATCAAGGTATCGCAGTTTATGGAAATAAAGGTTCTACAGATCAGCATGCATATGTGCAGCAATTAAGAGATGGTGTTGATAATTTCTTTGTTAATTTTATTGAGATTCTTCAGGATCCATCTGAGATAGTAGAAGTAAAAAATAAACAACCAGGAGATTATTTGTCAGGCTTTCTTCAAGGAACTCGATCAGCATTGACTGAGGGCGGTAGACAGAATTTGACAATCACATTTAAATCATTTGATGAATCAAGTCTTGGGGCTTTAATTGCTTTATTCGAGCGATCAGTAAGTTTATACGCAGAATTGATTAATGTTAATGCTTACAATCAACCAGGTGTTGAAGCTGGGAAAAAAGCCGCTACAAGCATAATTAATCTACAAAAAGAAATCGAGGAGCTTTTGGAAGATGGAGAGGAAAGAACTGTAAGTCAAATTAATGATGCATTGTCAACTGACTCAACTGAGTCGATTTATTTAATCCTGAGGAAACTTTCGGAAAATTCTGATCATTATTTAATGAATGGCAATCAATCAAATCCAGATCAATTAATTATTTCAAAAAATTGATTTTTAAATAACTATATTTACTAGTTTATTCGGAACAACAATTATTCGCTTTGGTTCATTTCCATCTATCCATTTTTGAGCGGCCTCACTTTTAATAGCTATATCTCCTAATTCGTCTTTAGATAGATTTTTACTTGCATTGATTGATCCTCTAACTTTTCCATTAATTTGAATCATAAGTTTAAAAGTATCTTGTTCAATTGCACCTGCATCGAAATTTGGCCATGACTGAAGATGAATACTTTGAGTATTTCCGATTGTCTTCCATAGCTCCTCTGCAATATGAGGAGAAAATGGAGAGGTTATTTTAACTAATATTGAAATAACATTATTTAGAGTTTCATTACTACAGTAATTAACTATTGAACTTAGGCCATTTACAGCTTTCATAAGTTCAGATATTGCTGTATTAAATTGAAGATTGTCAAGATCATCAGTGATTTCTTTAATAGCAATATTAATTAAACGTAAAGCTTCATCATCTTTAGACTTTTCTTTTTCGATTTTTAATCTTGAATTACTCTTTGTTAGTTCTAAAGTATTTATAACAAATTTCCAGAGTCTTTGTATAAATCGATATTGTCCCTCTACATCAGAGTCATCCCATTCTAAATCTTTTTCAGGAGGAGCCTTAAAAAGAATAAACATTCTGGCTGTGTCAGCACCGTATTTATCAATGACCAATGATGGGTTCACACCATTATATTTAGACTTTGACATCTTTTCATAGATAATTTCAATATTTTCTCCGGTAATTGGATCTTTAGGATCATTAATATCTTTGATTTGATCTTTTGAAAAATATTTATTATTTTTTGGATTTTTAAAAGTAATAGCTTGGACCATACCCTGAGTTAATAGTTTCTTAAAGGGTTCATCAATATTTAATAATCCACAGCTTTTTAGAGCTTTGGTTAAAAACCTTGAATAAAGTAAATGAAGGATTGCGTGTTCAATACCACCAACGTATTGTTTAACTGGTAGCCATTTATCTATTTCGCTTTTTATAAATGGATCTTTTTCATTCTCAGGGTTTATATATCTAAGAAAGTACCATGATGAACACATAAATGTGTCCATTGTATCAGTTTCTCTTTTTGCCTCAATTCCACATTTAGGACAACAAGTATTTATCCATTCTGTTTTAGTAGTTAAAGGTGACTTGCCTTTACCATTTAATTTAATATCAACAGGAAGAGAAACAGGTAGATCCTTGTCTGGAACTCTTACTTGACCGCACTTCTTACAATTAATTATCGGAATTGGGCAACCCCAGTATCTTTGTCTAGATATAAGCCAATCCCTTAACTTATAAGTAATTTTAGATTTTGCCCAATTGGCATTGGATCCAAATTCAAGTATTTTGGCTTTTGCAATATCAGATTCAATCCCATTGAATATATCAGAATTTATCATTATTCCCTTATCTACATACTCAGAATTTAAATAATTATCATCTTCATCATTGTTGGGTTTTATTACATAATTAATTGGCAAATCATAAGATTTAGCAAACTGATAATCTCTACTATCATGTGCTGGAACACCCATGACAGCTCCAGTTCCATATTCCATAATCACATAATCGCCAATCCAAATAGGGATCTCTTTATTATTTGCTGGATTGACTGCATTTTTTCCTAAATACATTCCAAGTTTTTGTCTACTATCTGAATTGCGTTCTAGATCACTTAACTTTTCTTGATTTTTTCTGAACTCTCTTAATTGATCAATATCTTTATCACTTATTAATTGATCAATTATTGGATGATTTGATGCTAAAACTAGATAACTTACTCCATAAAGAGTATCTATTCTTGTAGTAAAAGCGGTTATTTTTTGATCATGATTTTTTATATCAAAGGTTATTTCCGCGCCAATTGATTTTCCAATCCAATTTTTTTGCATAACCCTGACTCTTTCTGGCCAGTCATTAAGCTTAACTAGATCCTTATTTAAATCTTCGGCAAAACTTGTAATTCTTAAAAACCACTGATTCAATTCTTTTTTCTCAACTTTTGCTCCAGATCTCCAAGATTTACCATCCGCATCTACTTGTTCATTAGCAAGAACGGTTTGATCAATTGGATCCCAATTTACCGTCGCTTTTTTTTGATAGGCCAGATTATTTTTATGTAATTGATTAAATATATATTGAGTCCATTTATAATAATCTTCTTTGCAAGTAGTAACTTCTTTAGACCAATCTATTGATAATCCAAGTCGATCTAATTGGTCTTTCATTTGTGAAATATTTTTATCTGTCCAGGTAGATGGACTAGTTTCTCTATCTATTGCTGCATTTTCAGCCGGTAGGCCGAATGCATCCCATCCCATAGGATGAAGAACGTTATAACCTTGCATCCTTTTATATCTAGCCAGTACATCTGTAATGACATAATTTCTCACATGCCCCATATGTAAAGAACCTGAAGGGTATGGAAACATCGACAAAGCGTAAAAGGTATTATTTTTGTTTACATTCGTTTTTGTTTTATAAAGCCCTTGCTCAGCCCACTCTTTTTGCCAATACCTTTCTACATTACCTGGCTCGTAACGCTGGTTAATAATCTCTGAAGTAGTATTATTCAAGGAAGATCTCCTTCAGTAGTTGATTTACCAATCAGATAATATTCTCATAAATTGATGCCCAATATGCAAATAGTTTTGAAATTACTACCAACAAAGCTTAATTTATTAACAACATAGTAAAAGAAACATTAAATCATGAAAAATAATTTCTCAAAATATCAAGGACTTGGTAACGACTTTATTATCTTTGATGCTCGTGGGAATAACTTAGATAATTTGTTTACTGAAAATAAAGATAATTTTATTGAACATCTATGTAATAGAAACTTTGGCATCGGAGCTGATGGAATTATTCTTGTATTAGAGTCCAAAAATAAATGTTTTGTGAGAATGAGGATATTTAATTCTGATGGTTCTGAGCCAGAAATGTGTGGCAATGGAATAAGATGTTTGATTGCTTTCTTAAATGATAATTTTGAAATTAAAGATAAGTCTGAGATTCGAATCGAAACTAAAGCTGGTCTGATTATTACCTCTATTGATGGTAATAAAAATATCAAAGTAAATATGGGGGAACCTATCCTTTCTCCTGAAAATATACCTACTAAACTATTATTGAATAATTTAACTATTCCCAATGGAAAGATTACAATAAATGATCAAACTTTAAATGTTTATGCTGCTAGCATGGGGAATCCTCATATGATCGTATTTGTTGATAAAATTGAAAATATACCATTCGAAGATTGGGGAATATATCTTGAAAAACACAATACATTTCCCAATGATACCAATGTGCACTTTGTAGAATTAATTGATAAATCAAATATTAAAGTCAAAGTATGGGAGAGAGGATGTGGGCCCACGCTGGCTTGTGGAACTGGAGCTTGCGCATGTCTTGTAGTAACAGCTAATCTAGGTAAGACTTTAAACAAAGCTAATGTCTATTTACCAGGTGGAAAGTTAGAAATTGAATGGCCCAATCAAACAGGTCCAGTTTTAATGCAGGGGCCTGCATTAAAAGTATTTAGTGGAGAGATAGATATTTAATTACTCTTCTATATGAAAAATATTTATCTCGATGCATCAGCTACTACTCCGCCACATATTGATGTTATTAATAAATTAAAGGATATACAATCTGAATGCTGGGGGAATCCATCAAGTATTCATAAAGTTGGTGTTATTGCAAGAGATATTTTAGAAAGATCTAGATTATCAATAGCTAATAAATTAAAAGCTTCATCCGATGAAGTATTTTTCACTTCTGGAGCAACTGAATCGAATTATCTTGCTCTTAAATCTGTATCTAAAAATCTTGATAAAGGAAGACTTGTTATAAGTAGCGTTGAACACCCTTCTATTAACTTAATTGCAAATCAATTGCGTATTGATGGCTGGGATATTAAATACTGGCCTGTAGATAATTATGGAATTATTGACTTAGATCTGTTGGATGAAATATTATCTCCTCCGACAAAAATTGTTTCGATAATCTGGGGGCAAAGTGAGATTGGGTCCATTCAGCCAATAAATCTTATAGGAATGGAATGTAAAAAACGAAATATACTTTTTCATACTGATGCGACACAGGTCCTCCCTAGCGGTCTTATTAATTGGAGTAATTTAAATGTTGATATGCTCAGTGCCTCTGCGCATAAACTTCAAGGCCCTAAAGGCATTGGATTATTAATGTTGCGAAAAGGGGTTCGAGATTTATTGATAAATGATCCTTCCTATGGATTTAAGAATGGGTCTATAAGATCTGGCACTGAATCGGTTCCCCTGATTGCAGGGTTTGCGACAGCAATTGACCTGCTAAATGAATACATAGAGGTTAATGGTAATCAAACATTATTCCCTGAGAATAATGTTTCCAAAATGACTAAGCTGTTAAAAAAAAATCTGGTTAAGAATAAACAACTTACTTTTATTGGTCCACATAAAGAACGACTACCGAATAATATTTCATTTCTCTGTCATACAAAATCAATGATAGCTATTAAAGGTAGAGAAATGGTTCGATTATTGTCACGACATGGTGTTTATATAAGTAGTGGTAGTGCTTGCTCCTCATCTAGTCAAGGACCAAATCCCATATTGGTAGCAATTAATGTTGATAAATCGCTTCAAGAATCTGGATTAAGAATAACTATTGGTCCATGGATTTCAAATGATGATATTAATTCAGTTTCAAATATAATATATGAATCATTGCAATCTTTAGATTTCGAAAAGCAATGATTATCAAATGAACAATAAGCTACCCTCAGATCTTAGAGAAGCAGAATCAAATATATATGAATCAATTCAAAGTTATTTCTTAAGTAATTCTGAACAATCTTTTCTTTCTATTAACCTAAAATTCGAAGGGTTAAGAATCAATCCAATAATTTTTCGTTTATCCAATAAACTAACTGAATTTAAATTCGATAATATTTTATTGTGGGCCGATGCTGGTGGAGCCGCTCTAGCTAAAAGGGATAACCCTGACTTGGCAAATAAGATTTTTACATTTAAAGAGTTTAATAATTCTACAGATTTTTTGAATTCAGTATTAATAGTCTGTTCCCCTCAACCATATGATATTGAGATGTTTGAGCAGGTATGCTCCCATACAAATTCAACCGTTATTATGATAAATGGTAAATTGGAAGATCCCATTGTAGGAATTGGAAGTGTAGGTAGGGAAATGAGAAAAAGATTTGCTGAAAAATGGAAAGTCCTTTATTTTGTTCAACCATTATCTATGGGAGCATTATTAAAAAGATACCCTAATAATTGGGAGCTTTTTAAATTAAACTCTAATGGTTATTCTTTCGTAAAATCATTCGATAAGCGTCCTGACGATGAAACTATAATCCTTAATTTATAATTGTATGATTAAAAAGTTTTGTTTATATAGTAGCTTAATTTTTATATCAGTAAATATAATTAATGGCAATATAAATTCATTATTTTTATACTTAAGACAAAGGCTAAATGTTAATTCTATAAGCCCTGAAAAGATTAATATATGTGAGCCTTTGCAAAAGAAGTTGATGGATTATACTTATAACTTTAATTATAAAATAAGTGTTAGTGTTTTAGACGAATCTGGCGATTTTATTGTAGATATCAATGGCAAAGTACCTAGAATACCTGCTTCTAATCAGAAGATTCTTTCAAGTGCTTTCTCATTAGATATCTTAGGACCTAATTATACTCTTAATACATCTTTAAAAGAGACAAATGATGGTAGCCTCTTTATTGAGGCATCTGGCGATCCTGATTTTGAAAAAAGTCATTTAGAGGAGCTAATTAATGGTCTTAATAATTTTCGTTATAATCCTAATTTAAAATATCCAATAATTATTAAAAGTAGTAATGCAGTAAATTGGTGGCCTTCTAGTTGGTCGTATGCAGATAGAAAAGAAGAATATGGAGCACCTATTACTAAGTATTCAATAGCTAGTAATTCAAGTATTAACTCTTTAAATAATCCTATTGATAATTTTATTTATGAGGTCGAGACAGCTTTAAGAAAAAAGAACTTATCTAAAAATTATTTTGTAAAAGTTGTAAATGAGAATCATCCTATAGAATTTATTTCAACGATTAATGTTATCAATTCTGCTCCTTTATTTGTTTTACTAAATCTTGTTAATTCTGAGAGCCATAATTTTACTGCGGAGGTTATTTTCAGGCATGCTTTAAATAACTGGTCTCATGATTTTCCTAATATAAAATACAGTAATTGGATAGATGATCAAAACTTTAATTCAGATAATTTTATTTTTGCAGATGCCAGTGGTTTATCAAGAAATAATAGAGTAACTACTTATGGTTTATCTCAGTTTTTGAGAAGAATGAAGCTTAATAGATTTTCTGACTATTATTTCTCATCTTTTTCAATTTTAGGTGTTAGAGGCTCATTAGCTAATGTAAGTGCTCCAGTAAGCCTTAAGGGTAGAATTCTAGCTAAATCTGGAAGACTTAATAACGTTAGATCTGTTTCTGGTATTATTTTGGGTGAGGGAAAAATTTTTAGTATTATAGTCAACAATATGGATGATTCAACAAAACATATAATGAAAATATTATCAATAGTAGATAATACTAATAATTGTAGTTAATTAGTATTTAGTGCAATCAGATCTTTGGCTATAAACTCAGGAACCATGTGGCGAATCTCGCCACCAAATCTTGCAACTTCTTTGACTACAGAACTACTTAAAAAACTATGATGTGTTTCTGTCGCAAGAAAAATTGTTTCGTATTGATTATTTAAAGACCTATTTGTATGAGCAACCTGTAGTTCATATTCAAAATCACTCATGGCTCTTAATCCTCTTAAAATAAGGTCCGCTTTGTGTTCACTAGCACAATCCACAGTTAGACCTTTAAAAGCTATTGTTCTACAACCTGGTATATCTTTGGTAGCATTATTAATCTGCTCTATTCTTCTCTCGCAGGAGAATGTTGCCTTTTTTGAGGGATTTTCCAAAACTGCAATGATTACTTCTCCAAATAAATCACTTCCTCTTTGAATAAGATCAAGGTGCCCAAAGGTTAACGGGTCGAAACTTCCGGGATAAAGCGCCTTCATGGTTTTTTAACTTTAAAAAAGTCCATTTCTTTCTTAGAATCTCATATCTATAAACCTATCAAAGCGCATGACTCTTAATCAGGATGCCAAAAAAGTTCTCTTGCGCAAAATCCCTCATGGATTATTTATATGCGCGGTAAGAGAAGGAGATGAAATAAATGGTTTTACTGCTAGCTGGGTAACCCAAGGTTCATTTACCCCTCCTTTAGTTGTAATGGCTGTTCGCGCCGATGGATCTAGTCATGGAATTATTCAAAGAACTAAGATGTTTTCTCTAAATGTTTTGAGAGAAGATCAAAAGGATCTAGCCGCTGTGTTCTTTAAGCCACAAAAAGGATTAGGTGGACGATTTGAAGCATGTAAATTCACTTATGGTGAATTTGGTATGCCTTTAATCGAAGATGTAATAGGGGGTGTTGAATGTGAAGTTATTTCAGGGGTTGAACACGGCGACCATACAGTCTTTGTCGCTGAAGTAAAAAGTGCAGTATTGAATAAAGATGGATCTGCCTTAAATTTAGCGAGTACAGGTTGGAACTATGGCGGCTAATTTAACGAGACATGATCGGTGGAATTAACGCCGTTAATTAAGGACAAGTCAAGACTATCGAATTTTTTGAAGGATATACCAAACGATCCTGGTTGTTATTTGATGAAAGATCGTGAGGATAGATTGTTATATGTTGGTAAGTCAAAAAAGTTAAGAAATAGAGTTAGAAGTTATTTTCGAGCCAGTGATGAATTGAGTCCAAGAATCTCTTTAATGGTTAGGCAAGTTGTAGATATTGAGTTGATAGTTACTGATACCGAAAGTGAAGCCTTAACTCTTGAGTCAAATTTAATAAAATCTAATCAACCCTATTTTAATGTTCTATTAAAAGATGATAAGAAATATCCCTATATTTGTATAACCTGGGGTGATAAATATCCAAGAATCTTTTTAACTAGGAAAAGACGGGAAAGACAGAAAAAAGATAAATATTATGGTCCATACGTTGATGTTTATTTACTTCGACAGACCTTATTTAGTATAAAAAAACTGTTTCCTCTTAGACAAAGAAGAATACCGCTTTACAAAGATAGAACGTGTCTTAACTATTCAATTGGAAGATGTCCAGGCGTTTGTCAAGAAGAAATAAGTTCAGAAGATTATAAAAATACACTAAAACGAGTTGAAATGATATTTCAAGGGAGAACCGAAGAATTGAGATTATTATTAGAAAAACAGATGCATTCTTTTTCAGATTCATTGAAGTTTGAAGAAGCTGGATTTGTCAGAGATCAACTAAAAGGTTTAGATAGATTGTATGAATCTCAGAAGATGATTATTCCTGATTCATCAGTATGCAGAGATATTATCGCATTGGCATTAGAAGAAAATGTATGTTCTATTCAAATTTTTCAAATGCGTTCTGGAAAATTAATAGGAAGACTTGGCTATTTCTCAGATACTAATAATCTAAGTACCTCTCAAATACTTCAAAAAGTTGTAGAAAATCATTACTCAAATGTTGATCCGGTAGAGATACCTTCAGAAATATTAGTTCAACATCAATTACAAAATACAGAATTAATATCAGATTGGTTAAGTGAATTAAAAAAACAAAAAGTTAATATTAAAATTCCAAAAAGATCTAAGAAAGCTGAAATTATAAAATTAGTAGAAAAGAATGCAAATATGGAGTTGCAAAGAATTAAACAATCTCATGATAAAAATTTAGTTGAGCTAGACGATTTAACCAATATTCTTGAGCTAATAAAAATTCCAAAAAGAATTGAATGTTACGATATTAGTCATATTCAAGGTAGTGATGCTGTCGCTTCTCAGGTTGTATTTATTGATGGTATTGCAGCTAGACAACATTACAGGAAATATAAAATTAAAAGTTCAAATATAAAACTGGGACATAGTGACGATTTCGAATCAATGGCTGAAGTTATTACTAGGAGATTTAGAAGATGGGCTCGTTATAAAGAAGAAGGTGGCGATATGAATGAGCTATCAATGAATGAATCGAGTGTTTTAGACAAGGATAACTTAAATGACTGGCCTGATTTAGTCGTAATAGATGGAGGCAAAGGGCAATTAAGTTCGGTATTAAAGGCTTTAGAGGAATTGAATCTTGATCAAAATATAAATCTTATATCTTTAGCTAAGAAGAAAGAAGAGATATTTATTCCAAATGTTAAAAAATCATTAGACACTGACCCCAATCAACCAGGAATGCTTTTGTTAAGAAGACTTAGAGATGAAGCTCATAGGTTTGCAATTACCTTTCACAGACAAAAGAGAAGCCAACGTATGAAACGCTCTCAATTAAATGAGATACCTGGATTGGGACCACAAAGAATTAAATTATTATTGGAGCATTTTAGATCAATTGAGGCTATCCAAATGGCATCTCTTTCCGAGCTCTCATCAACACCAGGCTTAGGTTCATCTACTGCTGGTGTTATCCGAAAATATTTTCATCCAGAGGAAAATGATTAATTGATTGATAAATTATAATGAATCAGAGATGGTTAATAATTATTGATATAACTATCAATAATTCATAGAAATTGATAATTTAGGTTTTTATTGAAAATTAGAAGTAAAATATAAGCAAGTATCAAAAAAACTAACTGTGGCTGAAGAAAAGTCTAAACTTTTAATTTTATATTCAACCGTTGACGGACATACAAAACACATATGTGAATATATGTCAGAAAAACTTAATAAAGATAAGGAGATAACAATTTCTTCTCTTGAGGAATCCTCTAAATTTAATTTGACAGATTTCAGCGAAATCGTTCTTGGTGCAAGTGTAAGATATGGTTATCATCGAAAAAATGTTTATGAGTTTATTAATACTAATAAAGAAACATTAGAGAAAAAAAAGACTGCCTTCTTTTCATTAAATCTTACTGCCCGGAAACCCGAAAAAAACACACCAGAAACTAATCCCTATATTATAAAATTTCTTAAAAAAGTACAATGGGAACCAACCATCAAAGGGGTTTTCGCTGGAAGACTAGATTATCCTAGCCTCGATTGTGCAAATAAATTAGCAATATTATTCATAATGGTTATTACAAATGGACCTAAGGATATCTCACAAGTTTATGAATTAACAGATTTCAAAAAAGTTGATGAATTAATTGAATCAGTATCCAATTTTTAATTTAATTAATATGTCTAATTTTGATAATCAAAAGTTAATTAATATAATTAAATCAATTACTAAATATAGTTGTCCAAAGTCAATCAACTTTCATATCCACTCCACATATAGTGATGGAAGTTTAACTGCTATAGAAATTTATAAACAAGCAATTGAACTAAATATTGAACATTATGCGATTACAGATCATCATTCAGTTGATGCATATATTGAATTAAGTAAATCTATTGACTCTATATATAAAGATAGATCAAATTTTCCTAAACTTTGGACTGGAATTGAAATTACGTGTCTGTTAAAGGGGTGTTTAGTTCATGTTTTAGGGCTTGGTTTTGATCATAAATCAAAATACTTATTACCTTATGTTGACCATAAGTCTACTATTGGTAATGAATTATTAGCTTCTACTGTAGTTGATTCGATTCATAAAGCCAATGGAATTACTGTATTGGCTCATCCTGCTAGATATAAGCTTCCATTTGATCTACTGATTAAAGAGGCATCAAAACTAAATTTTGATGCTGTTGAAACTTGGTATAACTATGAAAGAGCACATAATTGGATCCCGTCGGAATTTGTATGCGACAAAATATTTGATTGCGCAAATTCTTATTCATTATTATCAACTTGTGGTACCGATAGCCACGGACTATCTCTTCTTAGGCGTTAAATAATTTTTGAATTATTATTAGAAGTATAGTTTTCAATTTTACTATCTATATCTGAAAGTAATTTTTTTATAGATGATATTTCTTCAATAGTTGCATTTGTCCAAAGTTTTCTGTTAGATGCTTCTAGTAATCTTTCAGCGATATCTCTTAAAGCCCAAGGATTGTTTTCACTAATAAAATTTTTCGTATTATTATTCATTAACCAATTATTCACTATAGATTGATAACACCAATTAGGAACTAAGTTTGTAGTTGCATCATAAGAGAATAAATAGTCAAGGCTAGCTGACATTTCAAAAGCTCCTTTATATCCATGTTCTTTAATCCCCTCTATCCATTTAGGGTTTAATAATCTGCTACGAACGACTTTATCAATTTCTTTTGAGAGTTTATGAATTCTTGGCCGTTGATACTTTGAATTATCTGCAAAATAGGCTTGAGGATTTGTTCCACTAGTTTTTTTAATCGCAGAAATTAATCCACCCTGAAATTGATAGTAATCATCTGAATCAAGTATGTCGTGTTCTCTATTGTCCTGACTATGAAGTACTACTTTTACCTTTGATAAATTACTTTCTAATCCATCTTTATCTTTTATGATTTTACTTGAACCTTCATATCTCCATTTACTCCATTCGATAAAAGCATCAGCCAGTTCTGATTGATTCTCCCAAGATCCACTATTGATTATTTCTTGTAATCCCGCCCCGTATGATCCTGGGGCAGATCCATATATTCTTGATTTTGTATTTCCATTTCTATATGACTCAGCAAGTGGATTATTAGAAGAGGATTCTTTTAAATTTCCAATAAGATTTTGACCTCTTCTAATCAATTCAATTATCTGCGGAAATGCATCCCTGAATAAACCAGAAATTCTTAATGTTACGTCTACCCTTGGTCTGTTCAATACACTCAGGGGAATTACCTCAACGTCAACTACTCTTCTTAAAGTACCGTCCCATATTGGCCTTAAACCCATGAGAGCAAAAAGCTGACAAATATCTTCTCCACCATTTCTCATTGTTGAAGTACCCCAAATTGAAATAGCAAGGTGTGAAAGATGTTCACCATTTTCTTGAAGGTAAAGTTCCATTATTTGTTCAGCACTTCTTTTCCCTAAGTCCCAAGCTGTTTCAGTTGGTATTGCTCTTATATCAACCGAAAAGAAATTCTTGCCTGTGGGTAAAACTTCTAATTTCCCTCTTGTAGGAGCCCCAGAAGGACCGCTAGAAATTCTTTTACCGCATAAAGCCTTGAGAAAATTTGTTTTTTCGTTAGCTGAACTATTTAATAGTTTGGGTAAAATATTATTTATTAAATGATTTATAAAAATATTAGGTTTTTCATGATCTAGGTAATTTAAAATTTTACTATCAAGTTTTATCTTCTTTTTTGATGTATTCTTGTAATTAAGATTTTTAAAAAAATGAAACTCTATTATATATTTCCCGAGGTCATTCAACCAGTCAACTACTTTACCGACTTTCCTTACATTAATATCTGTATAGTCTTTAAATAAATCAATGTCAACTTGGTTTAAGTTTTTACTCTCTTCGTCACTCCAAGGGTCTAACGTAAAACCTAAATCTTCTGCTAAACCTTGTGTAAGACCGAGAATATTTCCTGTAGGTACATTAGAAATTGTGAGTGTTAATTCTAATAATTTATCTATACTATTATTAGCTCCAAAAACATGAAGACCAGTTCTTATCTGAGAATTCTTAATTTCACATAAATAACTCTCTGCATTATCTATTAGATCTTGTATAATTAATTTATCTTTTTCTGCTTTTAATTTATTTGATTCAATGCCTGGCCATGAATTCTTAATTAAAAGATCTAGTATCTTTTTTTCTAATAATTCATTTCTATTATCGTTAATTAACTTAGATTCATAATATTCATCAATTAAATTTTCAATTATTAGCAGGTCATTAAAACTACCGGCATGAGAAAGTGGTGGGGTTAAGTGATCTATAATGATTGCATGTGTTCTTCTTTTTGCTTGAGAGCCTTCGCCAGGATCATTTACAATAAATGGATATATATTTGGAATAGGAGGGCAAAGAATAAATGGGAAACAATTATGACCTAAACCAACCCCTTTTCCTGGTAACCATTCCAAACTTCCATGTTTCCCTAGATGTACAATTGCATTTGCTTTGAATATATTATATAGCCAACAATATTGTGCAATATATTTATGTGTAGGAGGTAAGTCGGGCGAGTGTAAATCAGATAAATTATCGCTCTCATAGCCCCTATTTGACTGAATTAAGATTGTTATATTTCCAAAGTTTATTCCATTAATAGGAAATCCAGACTTTTCTAATTGAAAAGAATCAAGTGGGTCTCCCCATCGATTTGATATCTTTTCTTTAACATTAGATTCGAGTTCTTTCCAATAAATTAAATAATCTTGAATATTTAAATATGATTGAGGTTCGTTTGCGATTGTCTCTTCAGAATTTGTCCTATGACTTAATAGAAGGTTAATTAATTCTTTACTATTATCAGGAATATTTTCATTTCCTAGATTATATCCCTCGTCTTTAAGCCAGTTCAAAATATTTAATAGGCTTTCGGGTGTATCTAAACCAACTCCATTCGCAATTCTTGAGTCTTTTACTGGGTAATTTGCTATCACTAGAGCTATTTTTTTATTTGAATTATTAGTTTGTTGTAGATAAGTTAGATTTTTTATATATTTTATGCACCATTCAATATGTTTATCATATGGCTCTGTTTTATATACAGCAATTGATAATTCATTATCTGTATAAGTAAGGTTTTTAAATGCAACTGGAATTGTACATATTCGACCATCCACTTCTGGTAAAACAACTTGAATTGATAAGTCAATGGGGTTAAGACCTACTGTAGATTCTTTCCACTCAGTAATTGATGAGCTAGATATTAGTAATTGATATATAGGTATATCTAATCTATCCCACAAATTTTTTTTCACATCATCATGCTTATATTCAACTGATGAGAATGAGGTTGTAGTTATTATTGCTTTTATGTTTTCTTTCTCTAATAAACTTATTATTTGATTCTCTATATTTTTAGATTTAAAACTTGTAATCCATATTATTTTGGCATTTAAGTTATATTTATTAGATATTTCATCTATTTTATCAGCTAACTCTGTATTACCCGATTGTAAAAGTGATTTATAGAGAAATACGGCAATAGATGGATTTCCATTATTTTTCCATTTCCATTTTATTAACCCATGATTATATTCAATTAAATCTGAATTTAAATTAATTTCTTCAAAAGCAATTATTTTCTCTAAGGTTTGAAGCATATAATTATAGTTTTTTATACCTCCTTGATTTAAAAGTGTTTGAATTAAATCAACTTTCTCTTGATTTAAGCTACTAATTTCTTGAACATCATTTGCTGTACTTTCTATTCCCGAGACTACTATCAGATGTCTATTTGGTTTCTCTAATTGCCATAAACCTAATTGTTCAAAGCCATAAGACCAGTATGATCTTGACCCTAAAAACCTAACAAGAATAATTTCTGCGGTATTACATGTATTAGTTATATAATGATCAATTGATGCATTTGAAGATAAATAAGCTATGGGTAATGCTCTTATTTTATTTTTCCACTTATTATTGACAGGGAGCTTTAATACTGATGATAAACAGGTTATATCAGATGTAGCGCTAGTTAGGAAGACAACTGGAGCTGATGGCTGTTCGATAAATGTATTTTCTTCTTGAGGTTCATTCCCTGGAAGGCTGGAAATTCTATGCATTCATTTATTATGTGTAATAAGAGCAGTAAAAACTGAAATGCTGATTGTTTTCATCTTAGCTGGGACTAATAATGCATAATTTTCTTCCATTCGCTTGGTTTGAAGGGCAATGTATCCCATTTGATGAGGCGAAGCTATCTATAGCTACTCATGCACTTCATTATGGAACTGCAGCTTTTGGAGGAATGCGGGCTATTCCTGATCCAAATAATAGTAAATCATTTTTATTATTTAGAGCAGACAAACATGTAAAAAGATTATGTCAAAGTGCTAGATTTTTGATGACTGAATTAGATGAGGATTTTGTATTAAAGTCTCTTGAAACTTTTCTTGTTAAAAACAAACCGACTCAACCTGTATACATCAGACCATTTGTATATACTAGTGACTTAGGAATTGCACCAAGGTTACATAATATAGAAACTAATTTCTTTATTTATGGAATAGAACTAGGTGATTATCTATCACCTGATGGGGTTACTTGTCGCGTTAGCAGCTGGACTCGTCAGCAAGACAACTCACTTCCATTAAGAGGTAAAATTAGTGGAGCTTATATCACTAGCTCCTTAGCCAAAACTGAAGCAGTAAAAAGTGGATTTGATGAAGCACTATTATTAAATAGTCAAGGAAAAATCAGTGAAGCCAGTGGTATGAACATTTTTATAGTACGTAATGGTGAATTAATTACACCTGGTGTTGATCAAGATATTCTTGAAGGAATAACTCGTTCAAGTGTTATAGAACTAGCAAAAAAAGATGGTTTAAAAGTTATTGAAAGACCAGTTGATAAAACAGAATTGTTTATATCTGATGAGGTATTCCTTACAGGAACGGCGGCAAAAATTACCCCTATAAAAATGATTGAAACTACATCAATGAGCAAAGATATGCCAATAATGAATTCATTAAGAACGAAGTTGACTAAAATTACAGAAGGTTTAGTTCCTGAATATGAAAATTGGGTTAAGCGTGTACATATAGATTAAAATAACATTATATAATTTATTTAAATTAATGATTTTCATTCTAATAAGTTAAATATATAATTTATGACTGATTTTTTAGGCTATCTCAACTCTGAAAAGAGACCGATATTAGTCTTTGATGGCGCTACCGGCACGTCTCTGCAAGATCAACAACTTAATGCAGATGACTATGGCGGAGCTTCATTAGAAGGTTGTAATGAAAACCTTGTATTGACATCAGTCTCCAGCGTCGAGAAAGTACATGAATCATTTTTAAATGCAGGTTGTGATGTAATCGAAACAAATACATTTGGTGCTACTTCAATTGTTCTAGATGAATATGGAATTGGTAATAAAGCTTATGAGATCAATTTAAAAGCAGCACAAATAGCAAGGAATGTTGCAAATAAATATCAATCAGATGAAAAACCAAGATTTGTGGCTGGATCTATTGGACCAACAACCAAGCTACCAACCCTAGGTCATATAAGTTTTGATGAGCTAAAAAATTCTTATCTTGAGCAAGCTAAAGCACTAATTGAAGGTGGAATTGATCTTTTTATTATTGAAACTTGCCAAGATGTCCTTCAAATCAAGGCTGCACTTCAAAGCGTAAATGAAGCTATTGGTTCTGGAAAGAGAATTCCATTAATGGTGTCGGTAACCATGGAAACCACCGGCCAGATGCTTATTGGTAGTGATATTTCTTCTATTACAACAATACTGGAGCCATTTAATATTGACATTTTGGGCCTTAATTGTGCAACTGGCCCGGAAGAAATGAAAGATCATATTAAATATTTATCGCAACATTCACCATTTCATATAAGTTGTATACCAAATGCAGGACTTCCAGAGAATGTAGGTGGCAAGGCTCATTATCGATTAACTCCAATGGAACTTAAGTTCCAACTTAGTCATTTTATTAATGATTTAGGAGTTCAATTAATTGGAGGTTGTTGTGGAACTAGGCCGGAACATATTAAGCAACTTTCAGATTTATCTAAAGAGCTTTTAACTTCTGAGCAAAGATTTGATACTCTTTCAAAAGAAAGATCTATAATTCCAGCTGCATCATCAATATATGAGTCTATTCCCTATGTGCAAGATAATTCTTTCTTGATCGTAGGTGAGAGATTAAATGCTAGTGGATCTAAAAAAGTAAGAGAACTCCTAAACGATGAGGATTGGGACGGACTTGTTGGAATTGCTAAATCTCAGCTGAAGGAAAATGCTCATGTTTTAGATGTAAATGTAGATTTTGTTGGAAGAAATGGGATCGAAGATATGTCTATGTTAGTCAAAAGACTTGTTAATAATATTAATTTGCCTTTAATGCTTGATTCAACAGATTATGAAAAAATGGAGAGTGGGTTAAAGCATGCTGGCGGAAAATGTATTTTAAATTCTACTAATTATGAGGATGGACCAGATAGATTCTATAAAGTAATTGATCTTGCTAAACGATACGGTTCAGCGGTCGTAATTGGAACAATTGACGAAGATGGAATGGCTAGATCTGCTGATAAAAAAGCAGAAATAGCAATAAGAGCTTATAAGGATGCGACTGATTCTGGATTAAAATCTTATGAACTTTTTTATGATCCGTTAGCATTACCTATCTCAACAGGATTAGAAGAAGATAGAAAGAATGGTTTAGAAACTATAAATGCAATTAAGTTAATTAAAGATAAATATCCAGAAGTTCATTTAATTCTTGGAATTTCAAATGTAAGTTTTGGTTTATCTTCTAGTGCAAGAATTGTTCTTAATTCTATCTTTCTTAGTGAAGCAATTAAGGCTGGTCTTGATTCTGCAATTGTTTCTCCCTCCAAGATTTTACCTCTAAATAAAATAAGTGAAGAAGAGATAAAAATTTGCCTTGATCTTATTTATGATAGAAGAATATTTGAAAATAAAGTATGCACATATGATCCTTTAACAACCTTAACTAGTTATTTCGATGATTCAAAGACACTTTTAAATAAAAGTACAAATAATGATGATATTAAATTACCAATAGAAGAAAAACTAAAGAATCATATTATTGATGGTGAAAAAACTAATTTACATTCAAATCTTGATTTCGCATTAAAGAAATATAAACCTTTGATAATAATTAATGAATATTTATTGGATGGCATGAAAGTAGTCGGTGAATTATTTGGGTCTGGTCAAATGCAATTACCCTTTGTTCTCCAATCTGCGGAAACAATGAAATTTGCTGTTTCATATTTAGAGGATTTTATGGATAAATCTGAGGTTAATCAATCAAAAGGAAAATTTATTATCGCTACAGTTAAGGGTGATGTTCATGATATTGGTAAAAATCTAGTAGATATAATTTTATCTAATAACGGTTATGAAGTTATTAATTTAGGAATTAAACAAGAAGTCAATTCAATAATTAATGCTCAGAAAGAGCATAACGCTGATTGTATTGCCATGAGTGGACTACTAGTTAAATCAACTGCATTTATGAAAGATAATCTTAAAGCATTAAATGAAGAAGATATATCTGTGCCTATTATTCTTGGTGGAGCAGCTCTGACTCCAAAATTTGTTAATCAAGATTGTGCAAGTGTTTATAAAGGGAAGGTTATTTACGGTAAAGATGCTTTTACAGATTTAAAATTTATGGATTCATATATGAAAGCAAAGGAATTAAATAACTGGGATAATTTCTCAGGTTTCAAAGAAGGTGCTCCCGAGGGGATTACTATTGGTAATTATAAAAATACAAATACTCATCAAGAAATTAATATCAATAAAATTAAAGAAAAGCCTATTGAAGATAACTCAAGATCAAAAAATATTCCTCAAATAGATCCTATTAAACCACCATTCATAGGCCCAAAGTTTTTACTAGAAAAAGATATAGATATAACTAAGGTTTTTACTTTCTTAGATCGTAATTCTTTATTTGCAGGCCAATGGCAAATGAAACGTTCCAAGGAAATGTCTGCATCCGACTATAAGAATTTTTTACTAGAGAAGGCAGAACCGAAATTAGATTACTGGATGAATAAAATAATCAATGACAAGCTAATTAGCCCCTCATTAGTCTATGGGTATTTCCCTTGTGGTAGAGATGGTAATTCTTTAAATATATATGATAAAGATCACCAAAGTCTGTTGGGTAATTTTTTATTACCCAGGCAAAGATCCGGAAAAAGATTTTGTATAGCAGATTTTTATAATGATTTAAATAACAATCAGCCTGCAGATTATTTGCCAATGCAAGCTGTAACAATGGGAGAATCAGCTAGTGAATATTCACATAAATTATTTAGTCAGGATTCATACTCAGATTATCTATTCTTTCATGGTTTGACAGTCCAGCTGGCAGAAGCACTTGCTGAATATATACATTCTGTTATTAGGATTGAATGTGGATTTAAAGACTGTGAACCAAACAATATAAAAGATATCTTAGATGTTAAATATCGAGGATGCCGTTATTCTTTTGGCTACCCAGCTTGTCCTGAAGTTTCTGATTCTAGAAAACAATTGTTATGGCTTAATGCTGAAAAAATTAATATCTCTATGGATGAAAGTGAGCAACTCCATCCCGAACAAAGTACAACAGCTATTGTTGCATTACATCCAGTAGCTAAATACTTTGGTATTTAAATTATTTAAATATTTTCTTCAATTTATAAATTAATTTAGAAAATTATTTATTCATTTCATCGATAGTTTCTAGTACTTCCATCTGAAACTCAGCCATTGATTCTGAGTCACTCAAATCAATCCCCTCCCCGGCAGCATTTTGAGTTAATTCCTGAAAGTGAAAAGCACCTTCACCTGTTGCCAAAAATTCCATGGCAGATGTTTCTCCGCTCTCGCGAAACGCAACGCAAAGAGCCAAAAAAGCTTCGTCTTCAGAAAAGTCCCAATCCATCGAGGACACATTACTGAAAGAGGTTTTACCTCTTTCCCCCCTGCTTTCGTCAACCTTATTTGCTAATAATCTGAAACTATTTTGCAAATTGATAAATTTGAATTTTCATTGTTTATCCCAAAACCTCTCCAGTACAATAGATCTCGGGATTATGCTCATTTAATTACCAATTCATTATTCAAGACTTTTTTTCTTTTGATTTTTGTAATTTTTTTTTTAAACTTTCATACAACAATTTTTCAAAAAGAACTTATCAGGAATAAATCGACCTGTAGATGCCCATAAATCGTCTCTAGAGCACCAAACCATTCAGTTAGATAAAATTCCCAGCTTTCATACCTTTGAAGCCTTAATAGGCATAAATTACCTGATTTAAAGAAGTTTATGTTATTTTTCAAGTACTTGCTAATTGATCATTAGTGGGTAGTTACTAAGCTTTTTATTTAATCTTTATGTTTTTGAATATTAATAATATAATTGAACAAGATTATTTATCAAAGGACTATTTGAAGTGAAGAGCCAACTTATATGGGCTAAAGCTCTTCAAATTAGTAGAAAAGCTGTTAATTCTGGGGCTGTAATTCCTCTAGAAACCGAAAAATATAAAACAAATAAATCATATTGTGATTATGAGTTACGTATTCTTTTTAGTCATATTCCAAGGTATTTAATTGAATATGGTCCAAAAAGAAACCCGTTTATTCCTTGGGATACCAGACTTGAAATAAAATCTGTAAATAGTAAACATACATTGATTCTTAATAAATATCCAGTTCAAATTGGACATATGTTGTTAATAACAAATAAATGGAAACCGCAAAATGGATGGCTTGATAGTGATGATTTCGCAGCTATAAAAAATGTTGATAATGATACTACTGGTTTATGGTTCTTTAATAGCAGTAAGGAAGCTGGTGCAAGTCAACCTCATCGACATTTTCAATTGTTACCAAGAAATAATAATGAGAGTATTTGCCCTAGATACGATTGGTTCTGCTCATTATTAAATAGTAATAATAGTGGAAAATCTCTGATTTCTTCTTCTGTTTCAATTAAACGAAGGAATAATAACTCTAATTCAAATGACTTATACAGTTCATATAAATCTTTGATTCATGAGATGAAATTAGGTGATATTGGTTTAGATAGAAAGCCTTTAAAACCATATAATTTAATTATTACTTCAGATTGGATTGCACTTATAACGCGTAAAACAGATAGGGCATATGGATTTAGTATAAATGCTCTTGGTTTTGCAGGATATTTTCTTGGAACAAAAAGATCTGATGTAGATCAACTTATTAAGTTTGGTCCAGAGAAAATATTGAAAGATGTAATTGAATAACTAAATCAGAGTTAATTTAGCTTTCAAAACCTGGACTGCTTGTATTCATTTGTTCTTCCAGCTTTGATATTGATGCAGTAATAGCTGCAAGTTTTCTTTCATAGGATTCTTTGACAGAGATTAAAAAATTTAATTTCCTCGCTTGAAAAAATTTTTTTCTTTCGCTCCAATTTTGGGAGGATGTGCAGAAGTCCATCTAAAGTGACTGATTTTTTTTAAATAATACTTAATAGAGTTGATCGATGTGGCTATTTCCTAGTTTTTAAACAATGTATCAAAAATTATATTCATTTCTTAATTATTTTAATTATATAAATTCAAAGCTAAAGGTGTGTTGAAAATAAAAAGAGCATTAATATATGAATAGTTTTTAGGATCTTGTGACGGAAGGTGAAGAAAAAGATATTAAGAGAATTTCAATTGATTTACCAATTGATCTTATTGAAGGCGTCGATCGCCTTCGTAAAGAGTGGGGATTTAGGAGAAGAGGACAGGTTTTCGAGAGACTTTTACAAGTTATTTTACCAAAGGATTTAGATGAAGAAATAATTGAAAATGAACAATTAGATTTAACTTATAATGATATTCATGACTCTATAAGCGATCAAGGTGGAATTGAAAATAGTAAAAAGGAAGAAAAAGCATTAGTGATAGTAGGAAATAAAAATATTGAAATAAAAAATGTAATTGTAAATGATGTCAAAACTAATAATGCAAAAACTAATCAAAAGCTAACTGTCTCTACAGGGATTGAATTACCAGGTTTTATCAGAAAGCAAGCGACAAACCTGAAAAAAAGTTTGAGTAAAGATAAAACTTTTAAAAATATGGAAGATACTTCAATAACCACAATTAATATTGATGATTTGATAAAAGCGAAAGATGCTGCTGACAAACATTGGATATACCTTTATGGGCAAAAACCGACTGATAGTGTAATTGAGGCATCAATGATTTGGCTTGCAAGGGATATCTGGCCCCATGTCGATGGTACAGAAAACATACCTTTTACATGGAATGCTGCTTGTAAAATGCTTAATTCATATTGTCGTGATTGGAATATCGATTCAGTAACTTTTGATCATGTTGTCATCATGGCAGGTGCTCTCGAAGACCCCTTTTCAACTAAAAACTTAAGAAATAGAATTCCCACTCTTATTCGAAGGTTTGTGAATAAATTTAAACGTAGTCAAAATGTGACTTCGTTCCAAACACTTGAGTCAACTATGACTGTTCACGGTGCTCTGAAGTTACTGGGTTTACCAACAAAGGCGGGATCATCTCTGACTCTCTCATTCATCCGAGACGCATACAAAGAAAAAGCTCTTTCCAATCACCCTGATGCTGGAGGATCAAACGAAAACATGAGAAAATTAAACGAGGCTTATCAACTACTAAAAGATTTATACAAAAATTAGCTCCCAATAGTCTCATGTTGGTCTAATACCTAGTCTACTAAAGCGAATCATGTAAGAATTTGTAGACTTTTTTAATTCATCTTTCAATCATTCTGATACTGGAGGATCAAACGAAAGCATGAGAAAATTAAACGATGCTTATCGACTACTAAAAAATTTATATAAAAATTAGTTCCAAGGAGTCTCATATTGGTCTAATATCTAGTCTAATAAATCGACTCATCTAAGACTTAATAGACTTTGATTAAATTTTTTTTTTTTATGTTTATTCACGTTTTTTATATTTGAATCGCTCGCATCGATTATTTGCTGGTTCTTTTGTGCAAAAAAATATCAAGAGTACTATAGACGTCGTTCAGTGCATTTTAAAATGCAAGAATGTTCTGCGTTTTTGATAAGTTGTTTCTATCTAGTCTTCATATCTTTATCGCCTGAAAATGTCCATAATTTGTCCATTTAGATTTCCTGGTTTAAATAGCATTGGCATGACTGCCTTTATCATTATGCATAACTGCTTATTAGACAGTTATGCATGATTATTGGTGCTAAATCGATATAGATTTCAGGTGAGCAGAGAATTAAGTTGTGCAGTCGAACATTACCGCTCTCGCTAATCTTTAATGAGACTCTGTCTGAGTCCTAGTTGGATTCTTTTATGAGATTCGCGAGAAATATTTTTTTATTTTTGTTGTGAAATCGGCTTCGTTTTAAGGCTTGAGCTTTTTGGATCTAACAAAAATTTTTAAGCCAAAGCTTTGCACTGACAAACAATTATTTAAATAATTTATATTATTATCATATAAAGTCTAGCTTGTTTCATATTAGTCTCTTTATTGGACTCTTTTTGAGACTATACATAGACTAAAGAGATTAGCTCCTTAGTTCCGCGTTTATTTTTTCTTTAAGAGCACTTCTTATTTTCTCGTGTATCGGATTTATATCTTCTTCTACTAGGGTTTTCTTAGGATCTCTGTAGTTTATTCTAAAGGCATGACTAACTGAATTCTCGGGAATAGAAGATCCCTCGTAGCGGTCTATTAATTCAACTTTCTCTAAGAGTGGTCTTCCAGATTTTTTTATTAGGTTAATTATTTCTAATGAGCTATATTTTTTTGAGTGAATAAGTGCAATATCTCTTTCCATAAAAGGTACAGTGGGGTAATCCTTATAAATTCTTGTCCAATTTGTTTTCCTTGTTGCTGCTTTAATTAAGGAATCATAGTCCAGATTAAATAAGTAGGTTTCTTTAATTACGTCATATTTCTCAGAGAGAGAAGGGTGAATTTGTCCAAAGAAGCCGATACTTTTACCCTCAACAAACAATTCTGAAGTTCGACCCGGATGCATGAAATCTTTGTCGGTAAGTTTCTTGTCAACAGTTTCAATTCCTAGCACTTCAAGAGCTTGTTTAAGTTTTCCTCTTGCTTCAAAATAATCTAAAGATATTTTTTTTGCTGCTTTGCCCCACTTACTTACTCGTTTATTACCAGTTAAAGAACCTGCTAATAAATTTGTTTCAAAATAGTTATTGTTATCTTTTTTATACGTCTTTGCTATTTCAAAGATCCAACAACCTTCAGCTCCAAACGATACATTTCTCTGAAGAATTTTAAGATGTTCATCCCATACATTTGTTCTTAATCTACTAGTCTCAGATAGTAATGGATTTTTTATTATTACAGTATTTTCATCAGTGTTATCAGGACCAACAAGTGATGAAGTCACTACTTCTTGAAAACCATTGTGTATAAGGGAATTTCGTAAACGTCTTTCAACCAAATTTGCAGGTTTTAGTACTCCTGGCTCAAGAGGATTTGGCATATTTGAATCAAAATTATCATATCCAATAAGTCTTGCTATCTCTTCTATTAAATCGATTTCTCTAGTTAAATCAGATGATCTGTAAGGAGGAATCTGAACATCCCAGCCACTAGAATTTGACGTAATTAGGCAGCCAAGTTTTGTTAGAAGAGGCTCAATATCATCCTTATTAAGATAACGGAATGTATTAGAACTTTTATCTAATTGATTATTATCTATGTATGTCAATTTACCTAGAACTTTGTTTATTTTGTCTATTCTAAGATTGACACTAATATCTTTCCTAATAAATTCTTTATTGACATGAGTCGATTTGATATTACCACCTAATTCTAACGAAATAAGATCACTAGCTCTTTGTGAAACGGCAATTGTCATGTTAGGCGATATCCCCTTTTCGTATCTACTACTTGCATCTGTTCTGAGCCCTATTTCTCTACTACTATTCCTAACTGATCTAGGAGTAAATACAGCCGCTTCCAACCAAACTCTAGTGGTTTTAGCACTTACGGAACTGTTGTTTCCTCCAATAACACCAGCTATTGCAATTGGTATATCGCAGCATGTAATTATCTTTATATTTTCATTTAATTTATATTCTTTTTTATCGAGTGCAATGAATGATTCGCCTTCTCTACCATTTCTAATACCAAAATCACTTTGCATAACTATTCTACCAACTAAATTATCTAATAGATCTGCATCAAATGCATGTAGTGGCTGGCCTTGCTCAAGCATTAAAAAATTTGTTATGTCTACAACAGGGTTTATACAATTTTGTCTTAATGAATTTAATTTATTAGATATAGATTTATTTATCTTTCCAGTATTGTCTATATTATCTATATACGTAAGTGAGTATATAAAGTCTGATCCTATTGTTTCTTTTTCTTTTATTTGTGGCTCAAATTTTTCAAACTCTTTATTGAAATTTAAAGTTGGTAATGTTAATTTTGAATTTGTTATTGTTGATATTTCTCTTGCTATACCAGCCATAGACATACCATCTGGTCTGTTAGCAGTAATAGCTAATTCAATAATGGTGTCATTTAAACCAAGATAATCGACAGCATTTGAACCAATTGGGGGAATATTTTTTTTACTTTCTTCAAGAATTTCTATACCTTCATTACTACTTTCAATCCCTAATTCATCCAATGAACAAATCATTCCTGCGCTTTCAACCCCTCGTAAATTAGATAATTTTATGTTTAATGACTTTGAAGATAAATAGGCTCCAACCTTCGCCACAAGCACGTGATATCCCGCTTTTACGTTTGGTGCACCACAAACAATACTTAACTTTTTGGGTAAACCAACATCTACTGAACAAATTTTGAGCTTTTCGGCATTTGGATGTGGTGTGATTTCGTCAACATAACCAATAACAACATTCTTCGCTTGGTCTGATAAGTCTTCTAATGATTCAACTTCAAAGCCTGTCATTGAAAGCTTTTCAGCCAATTCATCAATATCATTGTTAAATTCGACAAGATCTTTTAGCCAAGAAATTGATACCTTCATGATTTGCTCTGACAGGAGTTAAACATAGTTGCTCGAATGAATTTATAAAAAAGGGTGCTTTGCCTAGTAAGATTGTACTTTGTTCCCTAGACTCACAAAAGTTGAGCTAAGTTCATATGGCTAAAAAAGGTACCAGAATAGTGGTCACTTTAGAATGTACTGAGTCTAGATCTGTACCTAGCTCAGAAAAGCGTTCTGCAGGAGTATCTAGATACACCACAGAAAAAAATCGTAGGAACACTACTGAGAGACTGGAACTTAAAAAATTCTGCCCTGAATTAAATAAAATGACCATTCATAGAGAAATCAAATAATCATTTCTTTTTATACAAGCATTAAAAATGACTAATTCACTATTCAAACAAAAGCTCTCTCCAATAAAGCCTGGAGATCCTATTGACTATAAAGACGTAGAATTATTAAAGAAATTTATTACCGACAGAGGAAAAATCTTACCTAGAAGGCTTACTGGGTTAACAGCTAAGCAACAAAGAGATTTAACCACAGCAGTTAAAAGAGCACGAATTATTGCCCTACTTCCCTTTGTTAATCCAGAAGGGTAAGCTAATATTCTATTAATAATAGAATGTGCAATAAAATAATAGATAATGAAGTTACAAATATAATTTTTAGATTTAAACAAACAAAAAATGTAAACACTTCAGTTAAAGACCTTACATATCTTAAAACATATTCAATAGATGATTCACAAACATCTGAAATAGATGATGCTATTTCTTTAGAGAAAATATCTTATCAACATAAGTTATGGATCCACATTGCTTCCCCTAGTTCATATTTTGAATATCAGTCAGCCATTGATAAGAAGGCAAGGAAACTTATTTCAACTGTTTATTTATCATCTAATACTTATTATATGCTTCCTGAAATTTTAATAAATGATGTTTTTAGTCTAAGTGAAAAAGAAAAGAGAGCATCACTAAGTTTAGGTGTTATTTTTAATGAAGACGGTAGTATTGGATCTACAGAAATAGTCCAGAGTATTATTAGAGTAGACTTCAGATTAAATTATACTGAAGCTGATGAGTTAATAGATTATGCGCCAAAAGAAGAAGAAGATTTAAGTATTATCTCAGAAATTTTACAAAGTAGAAAATGTTGGAGACAGAATTCTGGTGCTACGGAAATATTAGAATCATTTGGAAAGATTATTGTAGAAGATAACAACCCCTCCCTTAAGATAATAGATCCAACGTTATCGAGACAATTAATAAGTGAAGCAATGATCTTGTATGGAAATCTTATTTCAAATTTTACTAATATCAACAATATTCCTGTTCCATATAGAGTCCAACAAAGTTTAGATAAAGTTTCTAAAGATAATATTCAAGGTTCTGATAATAAAGTTTTATACAATTTTTTACTTAAGAAAACAATGGGTAAGTCATATTATTCGATAAATCCTATGCCTCACACAAGTTTGGGGTTGAAATCTTACGTGCATTCCACTTCACCGATTAGAAGATATGCTGACTTGTTAGTTAACTACCAATTAAATAGATATCTCAATAATCGAGACCTTATATCTAAAGAAGATATTGAACAAATTATTCATAAGATTAATAATCAAGGAAGAGAAAATATTATGAGATTTAGAGAAGATCAAAGATATTGGCTAAATAGATGGTTCGAAAATAACTCTATTAAGGAACATAACGTGATATTGCTAAATTGGATTAATAGATATAAAAACATTTGTATTTTATACTTTTCAGACTATCATTTCTCTACTATATGTAATCTAAAATCAAATAAAAACTTAAATATCGGCGAGAGCTTTAAGGTTGAAAATATAGTCAATAATAATAACAATGATATAATATTTTTTGAATTAATTTCATTATCAAATTAAGCGTTCATCATAAGTGTGCAATAGTTTTAAAAATACAATATAATAATCAGAATATGTTATGAAAATGAAATACACAATTACAACACCACTATATTATGTTAATGACAAGCCTCATTTAGGTAGTTCATACACAACAATCGCTTGTGATGCAATAGCTCGATTTCAAAGACTAAGTGGAAACACAGTACTTTTTCTTACTGGCGTTGACGAACATGGTCAAAAAATAGAGCGAACCGCAGAAAGTAAAAACCTCCAACCTCAACTGCATTGTGATGAGATCACAGAAAAGTATAAATTTTTATGGGATAAATTAAATATTAGTTATGATCGCTTTGTTAGAACAACTTCTGAAGAGCATGCATCATTAGTTTATCAATTTTATTCAAAAGTTTTGAAATCTGACGATGTTTATATGGGTAGACAAAGTGGGTGGTATTGTGTTGGATGTGAGGAATATAAAGAGGTAGATGAGGATGATAAAAGCCCAATATGTTCTATTCATAAAAAGAAATTAGAATGGAGAGATGAAGAAAATTTATTTTTTAAATTATCAAGATATCAAGAACAAATTGAACAATTAATTCAAAATGATGGTTTTATTTCTCCTAAAAGTAGGAAAAATGAAATTATTAATTTTGTCTCAAAAGGGTTAAGGGATTTCTCAATTTCTAGAGTAAACTTAAAATGGGGTATAAATGTTCCTGGAAACAATGATCACACTTTTTATGTATGGTTCGATGCTTTATTAGGTTATATTAGTGGATCTCTTTGTGATCAAAAATCTCCTGAACTTACCGAGGAATCGTTATGTAACTGGCCTGCAAATATACATGTAATTGGAAAGGATATACTTAGATTTCATGCGGTTTATTGGCCAGCAATGCTACTCTCTGCTGGTATGAAACCACCTGTAAGTGTTTTTGGGCATGGGTTTTTAACACGAGAAGGCCAAAAAATGGGTAAATCATTAGGTAACGTGCTCGATCCGATTGAACTCTTGGAATATGGGGGTATCGATGCGATGAGATGGTATCTTTTAAGAGATATTGAATTTGGTGAAGATGGTGATTTTCAAATGAGAAGATTTGTTGATATTGTTAATAGTGATTTAAGTAATACTATTGGTAATTTGTTAAACAGAACAATTACAATGTCTAAAAAATGGTTTAATGATAAAATTCCAATAGATAATTCTTTATTACCTGAATCTCCTCTTAAACTTCAGTCAGAGATAAAAATAAATGAATATATGCAATCATTTAAAGATAGCAATTTTAAAAATGCAGCAAATGCAATTATAGAACTTTCTAATAGTGCAAATCTTTACTTAAACGATCGTGCACCATGGAAGCTAATTAAAGATATAACAAAAAAAGATACTGTTGCTCTTGATATATATTCTGTACTTGAATCTTGCCGAATTATTGCAATATTGCTAAATCCTTTTGTACCCAATTTAAGTATTAGAATATTAAATCAATTAAATATTGATTCTACTACTATAAATTTTCAAAAATCTTTACATTGGGGGTTGTTAGATCCTCATAATCGACTACAAGACCCATGTCCTGTAATGGATAAAATTGAATTTAATGAAAATTCTGCATAGTGAATTATTTACCCATTTATTTTCTGCTAATAATTACTACTTTACCTCTGCTTGGGTGTCAAAAATCAAATAAATCTTCTACTCAGTTAGAGATTAAAAGCTACATTAAAAATTTTGAACTACTTCAGGAGAATCCTAATAATCAAACAAGCGTAAGAATCACTAGTCCTAAAGCCATAATTGACCCAACAAATAATGATATAGATATATTTGACAGCTCAATTGAATTACTTAATAAAAATGCTCAAGACTTTAAAGTTAAGTCTGGCAATTCAACTCTTAATAATTTAACTAATTCTATTAGAGGTTTTAATAGTGTAAACATATCATTTCTTGATAATCAGGATTACTATATAAATACTAATTCATTTGATTGGAATTTAAATACCTCTATCATTGATATAAATAATCAAGTTTATCTTAATTTTAATAATACTAGAATAAATGCATCTAATGGATTTTATAATATTGATGCAAGCCTACTTAAAATAGACAATATTGAATTTAATAGATATATATATAATTCAAAAGGTGAAGAGGAGTATCAGGTAAAAATTATTTCTGATTTTGCAAAATGGTTTAAAAAAGATAATATTTTAGTATTTACATCTAACGATAAACAGGTAGAAACAACAATAAACTTCTTACTTACTCAGTAGTACATATAACTTATCTGACCATCCTGATATCCATTTTTCATCTGAATTGGTAAATGATCTCTTTGACCAACCCCCAACTATTGTAAGTCCTCTATTTTCAAGAGGATAAACAATCACTGCAGGCAAATTATTTAGAACTCCATCAAACTCATCTCTACCTGGAAATAATTCAGTATTAACTAATGAAATTAATCTTTTTTGATCAATTGATCTTTTACATATTTCTCCAGGTTCAAATATATTTTCAGATATCAAGCCTCTTCTAAGTATTACTTTATTATCCCAATATACTAATATTGTACTAGCTGCCGTTGCAGTAAGTATTTGCTGGCTTCCCCACGCCAATTCATTTTTTTGATCGTCAGTTAATTTAGTACAAAGTTCAAAACCCTCTTTCCCATCCAAGCTAACCTTAGAAGGTTGTTTAGGTTTAATTTCAGTCCATAGATAACCTATTGTTATTAATGCTATTGATGCAATTCCAGATATTGTCTCTGCTCTTACTAGAGTTGGATTTACTTGATTAGCAGTTCCAATATTTATAATTGATAAAATTAGTAAAAAAGAACCAAATATTATAACCAAGCTAGAAACTTTATACATTTATCTATTCAATATTTTAAATAAATATATTGATTCTTTATTATACATATCAATGCCTACCTTTATTCTTTAATCAATATAGATATAATATATTAAACAGATAAATAGATTTATCCGATTGCTTAGAATATGATCACACCAATATCCAAGAATTATAAAGGACTCATATCAATTACAGGACCAACAAGAAGTGGAAAAAGTAAATTAGCTGAATTTTTAATATCAGAGCAAGATCCCGTCACTTACATAGCAACATCAAAACCAAGACCAAATGATTCAGATTGGCAAAAAAGAATCGGTGTTCACAGGAAGAGAAGACCTGATAGCTGGACGCTAATTGAGCATCCAAAAGACATCAGCAATGCAATTGAATCGATTAAAGGAAATGAGTCAATATTAATTGACTCATTAGGTGGATTAGTGGAACAGCACCTGATAAAAGATGACGATCAATGGAATGATTTCCAACTTAAATTTCTTAACTGCCTTTCAGAAGAAAATTTATGTATTGTTGTTGTTTCAGAGGAAGTTGGCTGGGGAATTGTTCCCGCCACACCAATAGGTCATTTATTTCGTGAACGACAGAGCACCCTAACCTCATTGATAAGTCGCCATTCAAAACAAAGGTGGCTTGCTGTAAATGGCACAGCTATTGACTTAGATAAATTTGGGGATCTAATACCATGAATTCATTAAATAGTTCTCGACCAAGAGTCGCTCTATTTGAACCAAGAATTCCACAGAACACAGGAACAATTGGTAGATCATGCTTAGCCTTTGATATGTCGCTAGATATTATTAAGCCAACTGGCTTTAGCTTTGAGGATAAATATTTAAAAAGAGCTGGTTTAGATTACTGGCCTTATGTCGATGTACATTTATATGAATCATTTGAAGATTATAAAAATTCTTTTAAAAGCTCAAGAATTATTGCTCTAACTAAAAAAAGTGGTAACTCAATCTCAAATATTATTTATAAAGAAACAGATATACTTTTATTTGGAAGAGAGGACACAGGTTTACCAGATAACGTCATGAACAAGTGTGAAATAGTTGCGGGTATACCTATGCCTGGTGGTGAGAAAAAATTAAAAGCTGGTGGAGTTAGGAGTTTGAATTTATCTGTTGCTTGTGGAATTGTTTCTTATTCAGCTTGTTTGCAATTAGATTTACTAAGTAAATAGTTTTTATTTTATCTAAGATAGTTACAATATAATACTCCATCACTAATTGCATTATTATCGTCTACCTCCAACCATTCTTTATATTCATCATAAAGTGCCTCCCTATTCTTACTTTTTAAACTATTAAGACGCTTAAGTGATCCGTTAAGCATTACCTCAACTGCTTGTAAAGCTCCAGATTGCATTGAAGACATAGATGAAATATCTCTACTTATATTTTAAATGATACAAATGCTTGGTTCAGTTGCATTTATTACACATTGCAAAATTATAGTATAGTTATATAAATCGTATGAATTAAGTTGGAAAGCCTTTAAAAATATAAATACTTATTAATTTTGAATTGATGATAAATTTGAATATATTACGGGATTTACTAATTAACCTTTTTTAGTCAAATTATTATGATAGCGAAACCAAGAGTGATTCAAATGTCAAAAGCAAGCTTAATCGGTAGCTGTGAGGTGACTCTTAATTCTGCAATCAAAAGACTTTCTATTTTAGAAGGTAAAAATAAGGAAGCTCTAGAAAGTGAGTTTAAAGAATGGATAAATGCAGTTGAAAGCGTTGATAAAAATTATGACGTTTTATTTCTCAATAAGATTAAATAATTTGGTAATGAATTAGGCCCTAGGATGCAAGTCTGGAAATCTAGTATTCTGATCCTTAATAGTATTGGGATTCTCTCTATCAGAATTCCGTGCGGCATTAAAATAATTATAAAGGGTATGAATATTGCGAAAAAATAAAAATGCACAACTAAAAGATCCCAAGGATCACCAGCATTTCCATAATCAGGCAAAAAGAGTGCTGTTGCTAATGAAAACATATCAAATATGAGATTATTATTAAAATAACTACTATTTGTTCTCATCGTAACTTATTCCATAGAAAAAAGGGACAATTAATTACTATATTTCTGATAAAATTTATTTTGTTAATATTATTTGCTTCTAAAATTTATATCTTTTAAATCGATCACCATTTAATAGACAACATTAATATTTATTAAGTTGAGCTTCTATGAATAATTAAATTTATATCTTATTACCCAACGTTTGTTATTAATTTAATATGAAACCTCAATAAAACTTTGCATAGATTTTAATAATGAATTATAGTATATATAAACAATTGATTAAAATATGAAGCTAATAGGGTTGATACTAAAAAATATTAAAAATCTCTTACCATATTTTTTATTAATTGTATTGTATTTCTTTTTTATAAATCTTGAAGAATTAGAAGAACAAAAAAATAAATCTATTAAGAAATCTGATATTCAGTTTAATGAGGAAAAAACAATGATAGACGATAAAAAACAAATAAGAATATCCATACCAGTATTTCCATATAAGGAATAAATATCTATTTAATATTTAATTTAGAACTCCTTTCTTTAAATAAAAATTCTTGCCTTTTTTCTGCTCTCATAATCTGTTTTCTAATTTCGACGCAGTGCTGACAGTTACAAATCATTATTGTAGAATTTTTTAAGGAAAAGTCTAGAATTTAGAAGAAAAGCTGTTTTATTCAAATATTTTTTAAAAAATATTTAAGTGTTTGTATTAATTTAACTAAATTTAGTTAAATTTCAAGGTGTTATTGATTTTCGGTTTAGTCTCGGTTTAGTTACTAATCGGTAAAATTTTATAATTTATTGATGTTTGATGTTTGATGTTTGATGTTTGATGTTTGATGATTAAAGTTTGATGTTTGAAGTTTGATTAGTCTTTTCTTTAACTTTTTGGCATTCAGCTAATGAGAGGTTCGCTTCTATTTGGGCTAAAACCTGTTGGAGTTCAGCTGTTTTATTCAATGACTTCTCAGCCATGGTTCTAAGTTTTTGAAGTTCTATAGATGCAGTTTTCATAGACAATGTGAGAATATGAATTTTTCCTAATAAGCATTAGATAAGCAACTAATGAACTAATAGGAAGAATACAAGAACAAATTTGCCAAACATTTTCTAGATGTCAATAGAAAGAATCATGATCTGTTGATTAATCATTAGTTTACTATAACTATTAATTGATATGTGTGAATTAATATATCCTTAGATTTCATACTCAAATAATATATAAGTTTTGATATTAATATTTATTGTTACATAAAAAAAAGAACATAGGGATATTTTCATTCCTATGTTCTTTCATTAACAAAATTAAGTAAACAGATTCAATAAAGTCTAACTGTCCTTTCCTTTCTTTTCAGAATCAACTGGTCTAACAGGCTTAGGCAATAGCATGATAAAAATCTAATGTCTATTTTATTTATAGGTGTTTTTCAAAATTCGTAAATAAGAATTATAAGTTTGAAACTTCTTGACACAAGGGGAACTATCTTTTTTGGGATTTTTCTGTGACCTTTTGATTTTCTTCTCTAGAGAGGTTCGCCTCTAGTTGAGCTAACGCTTGTTGGACTTGAGCAGTATTAGTAAATGCTACGTCATCATTTGAACGAAGCTTATTAATTTGACTTGATTTGTTTTTCATATGGCTCAAAAGCTAACAGTTGAGCTTGGGCCTTGGATGTAAATGTAGAAACCAAGACATTTACACGCTTTTATAAAGCTAAAATTTTATTGGTGATGAGATATTTTATTATCAATATTTGACGGGGAGTTGATCTATGACAGATGATTGGAAGCCAGAAGATTCTCAAATTCTTGTTGATGCATGGGAAGATATCAAAGACTGTGCTGAAGCTATCCAAAAAGATCTAGCTTGTCCAGATGTAACTATTTCAAAAATGTTGAGGTCTGTAGCTGAAACCTTTGATAATACTGTTGAAGATTTTCTCGATAAGGCAGAAGAAGATTGGGAAGAAGAGAAATAGTTGTATTATTGAGTTATGATTCCAGATTTCTTTCAATCTCCTGATCCAGTAAGTCATACTGTTTTATGGAAATCGATTATTGGCTTATTCATAGTTCTATTTGCAACTTTTGTTGGTGTGGAAGTTAGGGTTGGAAATGAAGATGAAGAATCCTAATAAATTATTTATAAAAAAATATGTAATTAAGACTTGTATTATTATTTAAGGCAACTAAATAGTATCAATTAAAAAATTAATCTGAACATATAATTTTAATATTATATATCTATAATGTCTACCTTATCTATTATGCCTCCATGGTTATCATTTGTTAGCTCTGCTCAGAGGAAAGAATCAAAATTTGATTCCTCAAATTGGATTCAATTAGCCACAATAGGAACAGATAATACACCAAGAGTTAGAACAGTAGTTTTTAGAGGATGGAGTAAATCCTTCGAAATGCTGATATATAGTGACAATAGAAGTCAGAAATTTGATGAATTAGCATTGAATAATAACGTTGAAATATGTTGGCTTTTTTTTAACTCAAAATGCCAATTTAGGTTTCGAGGAAAATCATCAATTGAATTGAGCACTGAAAATCGGCGTCATTGGGATCAACTAAGTGATAAATCGAAGGCTATGTGGAACTGGCCAAGTCCTGGGGATCAATTTGTCTTTGGCCAATTAAATGACATATCATTTAAAGCCAATAAAGAAATATCAAATAATTTTTCTATTTTGAAAATCGAAATAATTCAAGTTGATCAATTGGTTCTTCATAAACCAGTTCATATAAGGCGAAGATGGATAAGAAAAAATGAATGGATAGAGGAGCGTATAAACCCATAAATAGTTGAGGATGACGAAGCTTGCTGTTGGGGAAGCTTCTTTATATTCCGATCACCCTCAATATACATATTGCAATTTCCTTTAGTAATTGCAATATTTAGTAGATCACTAAAAACATAAAAAATGCATAGTAATAGTAAGAAATAATGTTTCGGTTTTTAACATTATATAAATTAATTGTTCTGGTTGATTATATAAAGTACTCTTAAGAAGTTCAGGTTTTTATTTTCTTTCTAATAATGTGTTTTGTTAGACTTACGCAGTAATCGAAGAATAAACTTTTTAATATCTATTGTCTCTTTCCTTTAAAAACTTAGGAGTAATAGGAACTATTTTTCCTAATTCATATTTTATGATATTGTTTATTCATATATAACTATTTTATATATAATTTTTTTGTAGTTTTAATTAGTGCTTTTTTCTCTTTTTAATCAACTCTCCTCGGAAAAGGTTAAGGGATTCATGATTTTCAATAAATTCAATAACGTCAGCTTCAAAAGTTTTTTTATTCCTAGAGATCAAAAAAAATTTTGATCTAAAGATTTCTTCCGTAGATGACCATCCTGAATTATTATACTGAATGATACCTTATCATTTCAGATTTGATTACTCTGGTTCAAGGAACTTTTTTCTTTCTAAAAGCTAGGGTAAATCTCATATTTGTTATGGGTGTATCCCCTAGTCAGTGTAGCTCAGCCGGTTAGAGCACAGCATTCATAACGCTGAGGTCGAGAGTTCAAGTCTCTCCACTGACATCTGATTATTGGATTAAAGCAATATCAAACAATGATTTTGCCTAATTTTTCACTAGCATTTTTATTTCTAGTTGTATTATTAAGATTGGTTTTACTATGAGTTATTAAAAATTAGTTACTATTTCATGTCTATCTGATTAAGACGTTCTTTGAAGGATATAGATGAAGAGCCGTCATTTGAATTTGATTTATCACTTGAGAAACTATCGCTTTGTCGAATCATTGTATTATCATTAGTTTGGTTATATATAGAAAAATTCTTTGAATTATTAAAACTAACATTAGAGTTGTTGGTATTGTTATCAATGTTTTTATTGGAGTAGTTTGCTATTGATGTATTTTGGTGGTGCTCATAATTTGTTTTATTTTTGAGATCTTGAATACTCGTCCTAGTTTGATCTGCTTTTAAATTCTTTTTATTATTTAAGGGATACTTTTTAACTTCACTTCTTAATTGATTTAACAACTTAAAATGATTTGATGAACTGTATTTTTTAACAAGGGATGGGTCCCAACTTATTTGTTCATTCATTTTTATAGAATATTCTCCTTTAGTTAGAGAGACAAAGTTTCTTTGGTCTTAACATGATAAATTATAAAAAGGAAAAGGGGAAGTTCTTTACCCTCCAAACCAATCAAAATACGCAACAAGTTCCATGACGACAAATGAGTGCCTAAGGGTAGGTATGCAAGCACCAGATTTTGCTGCTACTGCAGTCGTTGATCAAGAATTTAAGGACATTACCCTTTCTCAGTACAGAGGAAAGTATGTGGTTTTATTTTTCTACCCTTTAGATTTTACTTTCGTCTGTCCCACTGAAATTACAGCATTTAGCGACAGATATAGCGACTTCAGTAGTAAAAACACTGAAGTTTTAGGTGTATCTGTTGATAGTAAATTTTCACACCTAGCTTGGATCCAAACACCTCGAAATGAAGGAGGTATTGGCGATATTAACTATCCTCTCGTATCAGACTTAAAGCGTGAAATTTCCCAATCGTATAATGTATTAAACGAGGATGGAGAAGCTGACAGGGGTTTATTTATAATTAACCCAAAGGGAGTCATCATGCACTCAACCATTAACAAGGCACCTGTTGGTAGAAATATTGATGAAACTCTAAGAATTTTACAAGCTTACCAATATGTTGAATCTCATCCAGACGAGGTTTGTCCTGCAGGCTGGACGCCTGGTGACAAGACTATGAAAGAAGACCCTAAAGGAAGCAAAGAATACTTTTCTGCACTCTAAAATAAATATTTTCTAATTGGTTATTTTGCAGAAAGATAGGAGTTAAGTGAGTTAATAATATATTCAGATTCAAGTGTTTCATTTTCTATTAGTTCATCAACTAGTGTATCCATTAAAGTAACTTTATCTGATAACAGATTAATAGCATGATTTAGAGCTTTTTTGGATATTGATATTATTTGCCTGTCAATAGCTTTACTTGTATGTTGAGAATATTCTTTTATATTTTTCATAATATCTTTTCCTAGAAATATTGAATCTTTTTCAGCATCATAAGCAATTGGACCAAGGTCTGAGAAACCAAATCTTGTAACCATTTGATTAGCCCAATAGTAAACATTCTCTAGATCCCTTTGAGAACCTTGCGTAACTTCTTTGGATCCAAAAACAACAATTTCGGCAGCTCTCGATCCGAGTAAAATTACAATCTTGTTATAAATGTAACGTCGTGTTAGGAGTCCACTATCAATAGTCTCCTCATCGGGCGTGAAATAAGTCAGTCCATACATATCACCAAGAGACTTGAATAATGATATTTTTTCTAATTTATCCTGAGATGGAATTAATAAAGCTACTAATGTTTTACCAATAATTTGATATGCAATCTGTCTTTTCTTCGCACTATTTGAAAGTGGTTTTGCTAATAAGCCGAAACGAGCTTTTTCAAGAGCTTGATCTATATCAATAGAACTTATTTTTAATTTATTGTTTCTGGCGGCATATATTGCTGCCTCATTTAAAAGATTTTGTAGGTCAGCTCCTGAAAAACCTGGAGTCCTAGTTGCCCATTCCATGAGATTAACAGAATCACATAGAGGTTTTGTTCTTGCATGGACAGACAAGATTTTATGCCTTGCTTTCCTATCAGGTAGTGAAATGTCGATACGTCGGTCAAATCTTCCAGGCCTTGTTAGGGCTTGATCAAGAATATCAGGCCTATTTGTCGCTGCAATGACAATAACACCATTATTAGTTTTGAAACCATCCAACTCTGTTAGTAATTGGTTAAGTGTTTGTTCTCTTTCATCATTCCCCCCTCCTATCCCAGCTCCTCTCTGACGACCAATTGAGTCAATTTCATCAATGAAAATTATGCATGGTGATTTTGATTTTGCACTTTTAAAAAGATCTCTGACTCTTCCAGCTCCAACACCAACAAACATTTCAACAAATTCTGATGCAGAAATGGAGAAGAATGGAACATTTGCTTCTCCTGCTATTGCACGAGCTAATAAAGTTTTACCATTTCCGGGCGGACCAACTAACAAGACTCCTTTGGGAGCTTTTGCGCCAAGTTCAATGAGCTTATCTGGATTTTTTAAAAATGTTACTATTTCTTTTAACTCATCAGATTCTTCATTTAACCCAGCTACATCATCAAATGTGATATTTCTAATATCATCTTCTTTAACCTGAGAGGATCGGCGAGAAAAACTCTGCATGTTATTTAACAACTTGGATGATCTTTTAATTAGAAATGAAAGCGATAAAATAAATATAAATGTTAGACCAAGGCCAGTAATGAAACTAGCTAAACGCTGTTCTGACCTAATATCTTTTACCGTAAGTGGAACACTATACTCCTCAGATAGTCGGAGAATTTTCTGATCATTGTAAAATATTGGAATTACTCTCTTCTCTGAATTTCTAAATTCAACTATAACCTCTCTTCTATTTGGGATTAGAAGAATAGATACTATCTCACCACTTTCAATATCCTTTAATAATTTACTATAACTATTATTCATTTGATTATTAAATTTATAGATTCAAAAGTATTTATATATAACTATAGTCAAATTCTAAACTATCCAGAGCTTTTAAAGAAAAAAAGAGTAGTCGATGGTTTTTGTTTAAAGGTATTTTGTTAAATTGGTGCTTGACGTTATAAGATATTGAATTGTTAATGTTGAGTTGAAATGGCGGTACCTAAGAAAAAAACCTCTAAAGGAAAGAGAAACCAAAGACATGCAACCTGGAAAGGCAAAGCTGCTGTGGCTGCAGAAAAGGCTTTATCTATAGGAAAATCAGTTCTTACTGGTAGAGCACAAGGCTTTGTTTATCCTATGGATGAGTCATCAGAGGAGGAATCTGATTGATTTAATTACGAACCAAGTTTAAAAGCTTCAAGAAGAAGGGCATAGGTTGAGCCAATTCTGAAATTATTAATTGAGATTATAATTACTGATAATTTACTATATTTTGACAATAGTGATGATCTTATAAATAACTCCATAAGTATTAATATTAGAATAGCAAGCAATATTGTATTAACAGATTTATCTAATAAATAAGAAAGTATACTGTTAGTAAAATAATAACCAAAGAGTAAAGATAGAAGAAGAACACTTCTCTTACTCCAAGAATCAGATATTAGAGGATTAATAAATGTAAAAATAAAATTAATCAGTTTTCTAAATTTAGTTTTCTGCATTTTTATTAATAATAGCGGTCAAATATTCATAATCTACATTATTACTAATTAATGGTTCTCCGTAAATTAATTTAGAAGGATTTTTTATATTTCCAAGGCTATTAACACAAGCATTAGCTTTATTAGATATGTTCTGTATAGAGCTTGTCCAAGGTGGCAGTGTCAATAGACAACTAAGATTTGCTGCCTTGGCAGCCTGAACACCAATTTTAGAATCTTCAATTACTAGGCTATTTACCTTAGATTTCTTGCTTAATCGAACTGCTAAATTATATGCATCTGGAAAGGGTTTGTGTTTACTTACATCTTCATAAGTAATTATTCCGGAAAAAAATTTTAATTGCGAACTCAACGAAGACTCTAAAAAAGGTTCCAAAGATTGTCTACCGCTGGTCGTAACAATGAATTGCCCTACATTAAAGTTGGCCAATTCATTAATTAGTCTTATTACGCCTTCTCTTACTTTAATCTCTCCCGATCTAATTAATTTCTCGTAATGTATGCGCTTTCTTGATTGAATTTTTGAACATTGGCTATCAGTCAGGTTGCTGTGTATTTTGTTTCGATAGTGGATTATTCTGTTTAAACCTCCTGATATTCTTAGAAGTTTCAAATATTCTTTTTCGTTCCAGTTCCAATCCAACTCATAATCTTTAAAGGCTAAATTAAATGCAACTCTATGCCCACACAACTCAGTATCGGCTATTGTTCCATCTACATCCCAAAAGACAGCTTTTAATTCTTTCATGTTATTTTTGCATAATTCAAATATAATTCTTACTAACAAAGAATCAAACTAGGTTAAGCTTTTGAAAACTGACCATAATCAAGTTAAAACATGGATATTACCAAAACCAGTAAAAGAAACAGAAAAAGATAATTGCTCTTTAAACTACATTTTGCAGAAAGTATTAATTAGACGAGGTTTTGATTTAAATAAGGAACTGGATGACTACATAACACCTAAAGAACTTCCTAATCCAGAAGTTCACTTCAATGAATTAAAAAAAGCAACAGAGAGAATAATTGATGCATGTTCTAGAAACGATAAAATCGCTATATGTGGAGACTATGATGCTGATGGTATGACAAGTACTGTCCTGTTAGTTGAATTATTATCTCTACATGGCGCAAAGGTAATCCCATATATACCTTCAAGACAGGAAGAAGGTTATGGCTTAAATGTGAATATGATCTCTGATATTAATAGTAAACAAATAAAATTGATTATTACAGTTGACAACGGAATTTCAGCCTTTGATGCAATTAAAAAGTCAAAAGAATTTGGTATAGATTTAATTATTACAGATCATCATAGAATTCCTGATCAAAAGTTAGATATTCACTCATTAATTCACCCAGAAAATACTCCTAATGGCTCTCCCTATAAATATCTTGCTGGTGTTGGGATTGCATACCTATTAGGTAAAAACATATGTAATAAGCTAAATTCTGATATCAATAACACAACCGCAAATGTTCTTTTTAGTATTGGAACTGTTGCTGATATGGCTCCCCTCAAAGGAGCCAATAGAAAATGGCTTAAAGAGTTTTTGCCCAAAATATCTAGCACAAATAATAAAGCAGTCAAATCTATTATAAAAAAACTATCAATTAATAAAAACGAAATAACATCAGAAGATATAGGTTATAAGATTGCTCCATTAATTAATTCCGTTGGTAGAATAAGTGATCCAAAGATAATAATAGATCTTCTTACAAATAAATCTAAAGAATCAATAGATAGAATTGCTAATAAGTGTTTTGATATTAATAAAGAAAGAAAAAGACTTACTGACCTAATAGAAGAAGAGGCGCTTGAAATTGCAAAGACTCAATATTTCAATGGTACCAAGTTTCTTGTAATCACTAAAAGAGAATGGCACCCAGGTATTATTGGAATCGTTGCTGCTCGAATTGTTGATAAGTTTAATTTACCTACTGCAATACTCGCGTTAGCAAGTGATGGAAAATATAGAGGATCTATAAGATCTAATTCCCGATTAAAAGTTAATCTAGCTTTAAAAGAATGTAGTGATCTTCTAATAGCTCATGGTGGACATTCTGATGCCGCAGGATTTTCAATAAAAGAAGAAAATATAGTTAAATTGATGGCAAGGCTCGACAATATAGCTAAAAATGAATTTAAAAATATAGATTTAAATAAGACTATAAAGCCAGACGCTTACATACGTTTTGTTGATATAAACCATGATTTTTATAGACAATTATTACTGATGTCCCCCTTTGGAATTAGGAATCCTGCCCCAATTTTTTGGACAAGGAAATGTAAAATCACAAATATCTCCCTACTTAATGGTGGACATCTAAAGATGACTTTAAATGATGGTACTAGCTCAATTACTGCAATAAAATGGAATCAAACTACTAAACTAAAAAAAAATGATTTAATTGATATTGCTTTTTATATTGAGTTAAACAAATGGAAACAAACTAACAATCTACAATTAAATATTATTGATATAAAAACTTATACTAATGTTATAGATTTAAAAATACATAAAAGAATTTATAAATGTCAATTAGACGATAATAGCGAAGTCTTAGTAACTAATACCAAAGGCGAATGCATCAGTTCAGACTTTTCTATGAACTCTAAGAATATTAATAAAAATCAATTAGCGTTTGCTAAAAAGATTCTTGCTTTTGCTGAAATTGCACTTGGCAAAGCTTCCTAGTGCTTTATACACCTCTTCTGTAGAAGATCAATGCGATGATGGCTGGTCCTGCAAGAAATACTGCTACAAGAGGCAAGAGGTTTCCCATGATGATTTTAAAACTGAAAATATTTTACTAAACAATCAGACTTTACTTCACAATAATTAAAAAATATTGATCTTAACTCATATCAGGTTGTATTTTTCTGATATTGAGAATCTTCCCCGACTACAATAAGCACAGGCACTAAGAACATTGATAGTGATTTTTTCATAAATTTAGTAAAGTAATCTATGACCCTGAAAAAAAACATTAATCATAGTTAGATTATTAATAGCTTGATCATTTTCAGTATCTATCTAATATAGAATTAATGATACGCATTAAAAAAAATAACATCACTTAATTGGAAGTAATGGGTAATTCAAATTCTCAACTCGAAAAGGCAGACACAAATGATTCAACTTCCTTTTTAAGTATATTAATAACCACATTTAGTACAATATTTCTGGCTGAGTTAGCAGATAAAACACAACTTGCCACATTAATGTTATCTGCTCAGTCTGGCAGACCATTAATAATTTTCATAGGTGCAGCACTTGCACTTATCACAACAAGTCTTCTTGGAGTTCTTATCGGTAGATGGATCGCAAATAAGCTTCCCAGGCAAAGGTTTACGGTTCTTTCAGGGGTAATTATGTTAAGTTTGGGTATATACCTGGTAACACAAGGTTTTATTGACTTTATGCAAAAATAGTATTTGTTCAAAATTTTATGATTCTAACGCTTCTTTTTACAACTTTTGTTACTGTATTTTTAGCTGAGATGGGTGACAAAACACAATTAACAACAATAACTTTAAGTAGTACGACCAATAAGCCATTAGCAGTATTTATAGGATCCTCATTAGCCCTCATATTGGCTACTCTTTTAGGAGCCTTGGCAGGAGGCTCTATTGCAAACCTTGTTCCTGCATTCATACTCAAACTGCTATCTGGAATAGTATTCTTAATTATAGGTATTAAGCTTTTAGCAAAAAGCAAAAATGAGTTTACTTGTGATAGCTAGTAAACCAATTCTTTTCAATAAGCAAGTCTTTTACTTTAAAGACTTAAATAAAATTAAATTTATTAATTAGCCATCCTATTATGACATCAGTTTTACAAATATTAGAAAGTCTTGATAGAGAAGGTGGATTAGAAGTATCTAAGTTAGAAAAGTCATTAAAGCTTACCAAGAAACTTGATAGAGATAAATTACACATAGCAATCAAGGCTCTTTCAAAGTTAGGTATAGTCCAATTTATTAGTGATGATAAACTAACGGTTAATAGTGATATTGGCTTGATAAAAGGGAGAGTCCGCTGTAGCAGTAAGGGCTATTGTTTTGTTGTTAGAGAAGATCAAGGTGAAGATATCTACATCAGAGAAGCTAACTTGAATAATGCCTGGCATGGTGATTCTGTTATTGTATCAATTACAAAACCAGGTGTAAAAAGAAGAGCACCTGAAGGTTCTATTCAATGTATATTAAATAGATATAATGATACTTTGCTTGCAAAGATAGAATTAGATAAATCTACTGGGGACTTAAGGGCATTCCCTTTAGACGATAGGATTCCAGTTATTATTGAGTTAGAAAATGAAAAAGAAAAAAGGGAGCCAAGTAAAGATTATATTTATGAAATAAATATAATTAAATATCCAATTGCTCAATTTAATGCAAAAGGATCAATAATTAGAGAATTACCTATAAATGCCGGTGTAGAAGGTGACATAGAATTATTACTTTCAAAAAACAACATATCTAGAAAAATAAGTCCACCAAAAGTTGCTCCCAAGAAAATTCCCATAAAAGGAAGAGAAGACCTAACTACTCAACCTTCATTATTATTTGAAAGTTGGGAATCTGAGAACTCTCCATCATTACCAGCTATATTTGCGCAGCCAAATGAAGGGGGTAATAGAATTTGGATTCATTCTCCTACAGTTTCTGAAAGGATTAATTTAGGTGGAAAACTAGATCAATTTCTTAAAGAAAAAGGGGAAATTATTTGCTTAGGAAATAATTGGCTTGATTTTCTAAATGAGTCTTTAAGATCAGCCTCAAAATTCAAACTTAATGAGGTAAATGAAGCCATCTCGTTAATGGTTGATATTAATAGTGATGGGCATGTAATTGATTGGAAATTTAGCAAGAGTATTATTAAGCCAATAAAAATTATTACTACAACACACCTAAAAACTATTGTTAATAGAAAAGCGACATCAAAGTCAATTCCAATTGCACTTAAAAACATTAAAGACAATCTAGAGGTTATCTATACAATTTTACACACATCAAAACAAATTAATTCAAATAACAAATCATCCATCAAATTAGACGAAAATATTCCTAATTTAGAAAGACTAAATGAATTACATAAAGCATTTCCTGGAAGAGACTTTCACGGATGGTCTAGAACATATAATTGCACTGACCCTCAATCAATTATTGATATATATATTAGGCTCTCTAACAATATTTTGGCCAAGCATCTATTAGGATATAAATTACCATTTATTTATAAAGAGCATGAGGAAATTGATGCATCCGCTATTAATGAACTAACTAAATCTGCAATAGCTTTAGATAATAATATTAATGTTAATATTGATGGTTCAGTTACAACATCAGAATTAATTAAATCCTTCGAAACTAGTTCTGAGAAAAAGATCCTTCATAAACTTCTTAAACATATAATTCCAGGAATTCATTTAAAACTTTTCAAACCTAATTCTCATATAGAAACAAGTGATTTAGATTCTGAGATAACAACAATTAATATTGAATCACCCTGGTGCTGCCCGACCTTAAATTATTGGAATATATTTAATCAATTTATATTAACTACACTTTTAAATGATGGTAAAAATAAAGCATCAAGTAGAAGTAAGGATATCATTGAGTTAGGGAAAAAAGATAGTTGGAAAGATTTAAATTGGGATGTCTTTTCATCTAAAATTAATGAAAATATTAATAATTATTCTGATTTACGTTTAATTCATAATTTAAATGAAACCAGAAAAAAATCTAAAACATTTAGAAATAATCTTATTTCAATTGCCCAAGGTAGAGAAGCCCAAAGAATTATCGGTAATGATGTAGAAGCTATAATAACCGGAGTACAAAGTTATGGTTTTTTTGCTGAAATAGAAGATTTAACAGCAGAAGGTTTAGTTCACGTTAGTACTCTTGGTGATGATTGGTATGAATATAGATCTAGACAAAACCTTTTAATAGGAAGGAAGAGTAAAAAGACATATCAACTTGGCCAAAAAGTAAATATTAGGGTTTTAAAAGTAGATATACTAAAAAATCAAATTGACTTAGAGCTTGTTAAGGCCAAAGATATCGAGTCAATTAATAAAAATGAAATCAGTGTTGATTCTGACTCTCAAAATTAAAATTAATGAATAGTATTGTAATTGCAATCACAGGAGCTTCTGCTATGCAAATAGGGGAACGCTCAATTCAATTATTGTTAGAAAATAATCGCTCTGTAGATTTAATACTCAGTAAAGGCGCATATGAAGTTGCTAAAAGTGAACGTAATATTAATATCCCAGTTGAACCAAAAGCTCAATCTGATTATTGGAGGAATCTATTTAGAGTTAAATCAGGAAAGTTGAGATGTCATAGATGGAATGATCATTCAGCCTCAATTGCAAGCGGAAGCCACAAAACAAAGGGGATGGTAATCGTTCCATGTTCAATGGGCACATTGGGTAGAATTGCTTCTGGTTTTTCTTTAGATTTAATTGAGAGATGTGCCGATGTTCATTTAAAGGAAAACAGACCTTTAATTATTTCTCCAAGAGAATCTCCATTAAGTTTGATTCATATTGAAAACATAAAACGTTTAGCTACTGCAGGTGCATTAATTGTGCCACCAATTCCAGCATGGTATACAAATCCACAAACTATTGATGATTTAATAGATTTTATTGTGGTTAGATTGTTTGATTCCCTTGGTGAGGACTTAAATTATATAAAAAGATGGAATGGTCCAAATAAATGAAATTAAAATTATTAACTAAAACTATACCATTTATATCAACCTTAGTATTAATATTTTTTTTATATAATAGTAATCAGAAAGAAACCACTAAATTAAGAATATTTATTTGGAATACTCCGTCATACTCATTAGGAACATATCTTGCAGCCTCGACAGGAATTGGATTTATATTATCATATTTATTAACAACTAGTCTAGCGAATATAGATAAATCTTTTAAGAATAAATCATTAGGGTATAAGTATAAAAATTATACTGATGATAGAAGGCAATATAATGATTCATATTTCAAAGAATCTGATGAAAAAACCTTAATTGAAAGAGATATGAATGATCCGTCACCTACCGTTAATGCACAATTTAGAGTGATTGGTAAAATAGAAAGATATAATACTGCTGATAAAGATAATCGAGCTAAATATGATACTGGTAATGACTATGAAGAATCAAACTTTGATCGGGATGAGAAAAGTGAATCTTTTAATCAAGATACGAATAACTTGTCTGACTGGAATGATAATTCATTTTCAAGCTGGTAGCTAAAACACAAATATTTTTAAACAATAATAACTCAACAATCAACTTAAGATTTTTGCTAATATAATCTTTATGGAAAACAAGGAACAAGTCAAAAAAATTGAATCCATAAAACAAGTAACTAATGCGGCATCTGCATCAGCATCGAATGTAGAAGCTTCATCAATTCCGAAAAAACCAGTTAAACCTCCTAAGCTTGAGGATAAACCCTTTGATGAGTTTATAAATAATCATTTAATTCCTGGTTTAAAGTCATCTATTGAAAATAAAGGTGTTTCAGTAATTGATATAAAACTAATACAAGGTAGTCGACCAGTCGTTGGAGGTAATTGTTGGATGGTTTTTTGTGAAATATCGGAACAAAGAAGATTCTGGCTTTGTTTTAATAAAGAAATATTAACTTCAGATAAGACTATATTATTATCAGAATCAAATTCAGATCCAAGCGTTGTTGAATCCTTTCTGATTGATGAAAAGAAGACTACTTTACCATTATTAATTTCTAGAGTACTTCAAAGATTAAATGGTCAAAAATGGATTGGAGCGAACTGATACTTTGCTTGTTAATATCATTTACTCTTAATTTATTTTATAGCTTCGATCAATAAATAAAAAAAAATATTTCTAAGTAATCTTCAAATACACAGTTAAGCCAATCAAATGCCATAATAAGAAAAAAAAAATTGACTAACTCATTACTAACTAAGCAAGATGCAAATTTGTTATTTCATACATTTGACGCAACATTAAAACCACAAATAGAAGATTTATTATCTCTAGGAAAATCAGCCGGAGCTGACCTGGTAGAAGTATTTCTTGAAAAATCAGACAATCTTTCGCTCCTAGCCGAACAAGATGAGATTTCTAATGTAAGCCCATCATTCGGAATTGGAGCTGGTATTAGGGTCTTTCTAGGAAAAAAAGATGGTTTTGTGAGTACTAATGACTTATCCAAAGCTGGGCTTCTCTTTGCTTTAAATCAAGCTTTAGGGATGCTAGGCCTAGTCTCTGGATCAATTACTAAACGTAGTTTTGATGGTTTATCAGATTTTAAGGATTTTGGTGCAAAAAAGAATGATTGGTTAACTCATTCACCTGGGCTAAAGGAATCAACACACAAACTTTTGGATGCTACTAAATTACTTTCTTATAAAAATAAAAATCTACAGGTAAGAAGAGCTAGTTATTCAAGAAATTGGCAAGAAGTTCTCGTTGCTGCCTCTGATGGTGTTTTTGCAAGGGATATTCGCCTTCATCAAACCGTTGGTATGAACGTAATTGCACAACAAGATAAAAATAGATCGACTTCTGCAAGAAGGTATGGAAGCTCTGGTAACCCTAATGATCTAAGAAACTGGAATATCGATCAAAGTGCCTGTGAACTAAACGAGAGTGCTCAGAAAATGCTCTATGCTGGATATGTTGAAGCAGGTCAAATGCCTGTTGTTCTTGCAAATAAATTTGGCGGTGTCATATTCCATGAAGCCTGTGGTCATCTTCTTGAAACGACTCAGCTTGAGAGAGGTACATCACCTTTTCATGACTCAATAAACAAACCTATTGCTCACGAGGCAGTAAGTGCTGTAGACGAAGGACTTTCAAATCATGCGTTTGGTTCAATATCTATGGATGATGAAGGCATGGAACCTCAAAATACATTATTAATTGAAAATGGAATATTAAAACAATTCCTTTCTGATAGAGCTGGTTCTCTAAGGACTGGACATCCTAGAACTGGTAGTGGCCGGAGACAAAATTTTTCGTTTGCTGCTGCAAGTCGTATGAGAAATACTTACATTAAAGAAGGCAATTATTCTCCTGAAGAACTAATTAATAGTGTTGATAATGGACTTTACTGTAAGTCTATGGGTGGAGGTAGTGTTGGTCCAACTGGTCAATTCAACTTCTCAGTTGAGGAAGGTTATTTAATAAAGGATGGAAAGCTTGACCAACCTGTTAAGGGCGCCACTTTAATTGGTGAGGCAAAAGAGATACTTCCAAGAATTTCAATGTGTGCTAATGATCTTGATCTTGCAGCAGGTTTTTGTGGATCTGTAAGCGGAAGTGTCAACGTCACTGTGGGCCAACCTCATATAAAAGTTGATTCAATAACAGTGGGAGGGCGCTAAAATGGCTGAATCCTTTACTAATCAACAAAGATCTGAATTAGACCCACAACTACTAAATAATATTTTAAAAGAATATATTCAACACTCAGTAATAGAAAAATGGGATTTGGGAGCATCATTGAGTAAAGATATTTCTGTGCAAGTTCAGCAAGGTAATGCAAAACAACTAAAAGGCTCTCAACGAAACTCAATGACATTGAGAGTATGGAATAAAAATAATCAGGTTGGCATTACAAGCACTTCTGACTTGACGAGTGAAGGCATAAAAAAAGCCATGAAAGTTGCCATTGAAGCTAGCCTTTTCGGTAACGAAAAAGAATCTCCAGAATTCTCTCCATTAGCAAAAACAGAATTAAATGAAATTGAACAAAAAGTATTTAAGTCTCATTCAATTGACCACTTACTTAATATCCTTAAAAATGCAGAAAAACAATTAATCGATACTCATAAATCAATAAATTCAGTTCCATATAACGGATTAAATGAAACTTATATGGAAAGAATATATATTAATAGTGAGGGTGCTAGTAGGCATATGAAATTAACACAATCTTCTATATATTTATATGCAAAGGCCGAGGAGGAAAACAAAAAGCCAAGAAGTGCGGGTGGTATTAGAATTAATTCTAATTTAGAAGAACTTGATATAGATTCTTGTATTGCTGAGACATCAGAAAAGTTAATTAGTCATTTGAAATATAAACCTATAGTGACAAATAAGTATTTAATTTGTTTCACTCCTGATGCCTTTCTTCAATTAATCAGTGCTTTTAGTTCAATGTTTAATGCAAGATCAATTATTGATGGACTTAGTTTAATGGGTGAAGATTCAATAGGTAATAAAATTTCAGTTTCTAATTTAAATATAAGCGACGAGGGTCTTCATCCTGAAAATGTAGGAGCATTCAGCTTTGATGGCGAAGGAACTCCCACACAAAACATTAACTTAGTAACTGATGGTGTACTAACTAATTTACTTCATTCAGAAGCAACAGCAAGAAAATTTGGTGTTAAACCCACAGGTCATGCCGGATTAGGAGCTAAGGTATCGGTTTCTCCAGATTGGTTAGTTGTAAGCAAAACTCAATATTCACTTGATAAAGATGAAAGTCTAAGTGTTAAAAAGACACTCAAAGAATATGTATTAATTGATGAACTATCGGCGATACATTCTGGAGTAAAAGCTAGTCAGGGTTCATTCTCTTTACCTTTTGATGGTTGGATTGTTAATGATGGTAAGAAGACATCCATTGAAGCTGCGACCATAGCAGGTGATATCTTAAAAGTTCTAAAGAGCATTGTAAAAATTGAAAATGAACAGATTGTTACCCATCAAGGGATCAGCCCCCATGTTTGGGTTGAAAACATGTCAATAACCGGCGAAGCGTGAAGATAGTTTTTTGGGGAACACCTAAATATGCTGCCGAAAATTTAATAAATATAGTAAATGCTGGATACGAAGTAATTGCTGTAGTTACACAACCAGATAGAAAGCGTGGACGCGGAAAAAAATTAATACCTTCTCCAGTCAAGCAAACAGCTATAGATTTAGGTATACGTGTCCTGTCAACACCATCCATAAAAAAAGATCAAAATATAAGTGAGATACTCATAGGTTTGAAAGCAGATATTTATATTGTTGTAGCTTTTGGTCAGATTCTTCCAAAAGAAATTTTAGATATTCCTAAACTTGGTTGTTGGAATAGTCACGCCTCCTTATTACCTTTGTGGAGAGGCGCAGCTCCAATTCAGTGGAGTATTCTAAATGATGATAAAAAGACAGGTATATGTATTATGTTAATGGAAGAGGGGTTAGACACAGGTCCGATTGTTGAACAACAGGCCACGGTTATAAATGATTTAGATAATCTTGAAATACTTACTAATAAACTATCCGAAATTTCATCACAGTTATTAGTAAAATTTCTAAGAAGGCTAACTCTATTAAATTGTTTAAACAAATCATCAATTCTAAAAGAACTAAACGCTATTGATCAATCTAAATTAAATTTAAATCCTACTTATGCAAGACAAATTGAAAAAGAAGATTACTTAATTGATTGGAATCAAAAAGCTAGAACAATCATAAAGAAAATAAATGGATTATATCCTAACGCCTACACACTTCACAATGGTAAAAGAATTAAAATATTAAAAGCAAAGAATGTTTTTCATAATGATAAAGAATTCGATTCTAACAATACAGATAATGAACCAATAGAAAATAATATACCAGGAGAAATTATTATGATTAACAAGCAAAATGGACTAAAGATAATGTCTAATGATTATGCAATCCAAGTAACTTATGCTCAACTGGAGGGGAAGAGGGCTACTGATAGCTATACTTTAACAATTCAGGCTGATCTAAGAGTTAAAAATATATTAGGTAACTAAACATTATCGATTTTAATTTCTTTATTTGAAAAACCCCAAAGAAATAGACATAACATCACTAAAAAGAATAAATATTCAGGTATGACTAATTTGTATAAAATCAATTGAATAATTAACTTTAATCCAATAATGCCAACTGCAATATAACCAGCTTTTTCTAAATTAATATATATCTCTAGCCACTTTATGAACAATCCAGAAGTAAACCGTAGTGCTATAACTCCAATAATTGCTCCAGTGATAACCAAAAGAAATTGATCGCTTATTGCTACGGCGGCTGTAATACTGTCTATTGAAAATGCCAAATCTGTTGCAGCCAATAGAAGTATAACCCTAAATAATGAACTTATAGATTTGGGATTATTATCTATTTCATTACTAATTGAGTTTTTATTATTTATAGTAATAAATTTCGAAAATGATAGTGATATTAAATATATACCACCTATTAACTTAACTGGCCAAAAATTTAAAAAGAATTGTGCAGTTAGGATTACAATTATTCTTAATAATAAAGCAATAAAGATACCGATATTCAATGCTTTTTTTTGAAGTTCAATATTATTTAAATTCTTAGTTATGGAGGCTAGAGCTACTGCATTATCAGCAGAAAGGACAAGCTCTAATGAAATTATAATTGGCAAAAGGGGTGCTAATTCAACCCATCTATCAATACCATCAAGTAAGGGAGTTAATGATCTAAGAGATGCTGAATCCATTAAATTACAAAAAAAGAGCTATTAGCACTGTCTGTTTGGTATATGTTAACTCTAATGTTTCTAATTAGTGCTATTTCAATAAGGTCATGAGAATTGAATCGAAACTATGTCACGTAACTGAGAATAAAGCCATTGTTAAAGTTTCTGGTTGGGTAAGTGACCAAAATATAGGAAGTGCACTTGCTGAGGGCTTAACAGTAGAGGATGCAGAGGACAAAGCAATCTCTAGGTTATACAAGAGGTTAAATACAAAGACAACTAATGAGCAAGGATTAAAGAGTATTAATGAAGATATAATTAGCACTCCATTGAGAGTAGAATTACCTAATAGTAAAAAAATTGAAAAAACTAATATCTCTCAAGAACCAAGTGATTGGAGTGATGAACTAACAGCTATAGATGCAGAAATTGTACGCCTAAAATGGTCTAGAGATGATGAAATTAATTTTCTAGAGAAAACCTTTGGTTATAACAACCGGAGCAAAATAACTAATTATAATGATATTGTAAAGTATCTCAATCTGTTAAATAAGTTAGATAAACCCACTCATTCTCAATTTGTTTCAGAAAATATTAATACTTTAATAAAAGAATCTGACAATATACTTAGAGACTTGTCCTGGGATCATATACAGGGAAGAGAATATTTACTAAGGGAATTTAATGTTTCAACTAGAAAAGAACTAAATGAAGAACAATTATTATCATTTGTCGAAAAGCTAAAATCAATTAGAAATCAATCTCAAAATCATTAGCCCTTCTCAACCCGACAGATAAAATGTTAAAGTGATCTTGAAGAGATATGTAAAAAGAAATAGTGTCTTTAGAGTCAATTACTAGTTTTTTAGAAAATCATCAATTAACAAATGAGTTAATTGAACGAACAAATAGAAAAGATAGATTAATATTAACCTGTGCCTCGAGAACAGCAAAAGCATTAATAACTAGTTCTATTGCTAAAAAAGATGCACAAGTATTATTAGTAATTGTACCAACTTTAGAAGACGCAACTAGATGGTACCCATTAGTCAAAGATTGTGGATGGACTAAAACATGCTTATATCCCACAAGTGAAGCTTCCCCATATGATTCTATACAAGTAACATCAGAGATAATATGGGGTCAATTACAAGTTATTAGCGACATATTTGAATTAAAAGAACATGAGAATATCGCAATAATTGCTACAGAAAGATCGTTACAACCACATCTTCCTACATATGAATATCTTAAATCTATGTGCATTAAATTAAAAATAGGTGATGAAATAAATCTAAGTAATTTATCTACTAGGCTAAGTGAGTCTGGATATATTAAGACTAATAATATTGATCAAGAAGGAACTTGGGCAAGACGTGGAGATATAATTGATATATATCCAGTGAGTAGTGAATTACCAATTAGATTGGAGTTGTTTGGTGACCAATTAGATAAGATTAAAGAATTTGATCCAATATCACAAAGATCATTAGATAAAATTGATAATATTTGTATTACTCCAAGAGGTTTTGAACCACTAATTATTAATAAACTTATTTCAATAAATGATAATGACATATCAACACTTTTTCATGATGATGAGTACTATGAGTTAGTAAATTCAAAAAAATTACTTTCTGCAAGAAAATATCTAGGTGTAGCATTTGAGAATCCATCATCGTTACTAGATTACTTAGACGAAAATGCATTTATTATTGTTGAGGAAAGGCTTCAATGTTTATCTCATGGAAATGCCTGGATAAAAATAGTTGAAGATAGTTATAACGAAGAAGTTAATTCTTTAGGGGGTATAAAATCAATAAATAATATATTTAAACCTAACCTTCATAATGATCCTATTCAAATTTTTGAATCTCTGAATAATTATAAAGGAATTGATTTAACAGACTTAGAAGATATTAACACTAAAAATAATATATTTAATATTTCAAGTAAAACCCATCAATGGTTACCAAATCAATATGGAAAAATAAGTTTATCATTACATGATTTCATCAAAAATAAATATTCAATTTGGATAATTTCAGCACAGCCAAGCCGTGCAGTTTCTCTTCTAGAGGAACATGAATGTATCTCAAAATTTATATCTAATAATAATGATATCAATGGTATTAATGACATTTTAAAAGACAACATACCTGTAGCAATTAAAAATAATAATGAAGGCGAAATAGAGGGATTTTATCTCCCAGCTTGGAAAATCGCTTTATTAACCGACAAGGAATTTTTTGGTCAGAATAATTTTTCAAGTACAGGATATGTACGTAGAAGGACGCAATCTCAAAGTAAAAAAATCGATCCGAATAAGATGAAGCCTGGAGATTATGTCGTTCATAGAAACCATGGTATAGGCTTATTTCAAAAAATACAGAAGTTAAGCATTAATGGTGAGTCTAGAGATTACTTGGTAATTAAATATATGGATGGGAAATTAAGTGTAGCAGCAGATCAACTTGGAAGTTTAGGTAGATATAGAAATTCAAATTCAAAGACTCCTACTATCAGTAAACTAGGTGGTGCAAATTGGAATAAAATCAAGGAAAAAGCAAAGAGGTCAGTTAAAAAAGTTGCTCTTGATTTAATTAAGTTATATGCAGAAAGAAGTAAAGAAAAAGGGTTCAAGTTTCCTGTTGATGGTCCTTGGCAAAGTGAATTAGAGGATTCATTCCCATACGCGTTAACACCAGATCAGGCAAAAGCAACTGCACAAGTAAAAGCTGACATGGAAGCTGAAAAGCCAATGGATAGATTAGTCTGTGGAGATGTTGGATTTGGTAAGACAGAGGTAGCAATAAGAGCAATATTTAAAGCTATTACTTCAGGTAAACAAATAGCTTTACTGGCACCTACAACAGTATTATCTCAACAACATTGGAGAACTATATCTGATCGATTTGCACCTTATCCAATAAGAGTTTCACTATTAAATAGATTTAAAACTATTAGTGAAAGAAAGCAAATAATAAATGGATTAAAAACTGGACAAATTGATGCTGTTGTTGGGACACATCAGCTCTTAAATAAAAAATTAGTTTATAAGGACCTAGGTCTTCTAGTTATCGATGAAGAACAAAGATTCGGTGTTAATCATAAGGAAAAAATCAAAGAGTTAAAAAAAAGCGTTGATGTATTAACTCTATCGGCAACGCCAATACCTCGAACTCTTTATATGAGTCTTTCTGGCGTACGTGAAATGAGTTTAATTACAACACCACCACCATTACGGAGACCAATTAAAACTCATTTGGCACCACTCGATAATGAGATAATTAGAAGCGCAATTTCACAAGAGATTGATAGAGGTGGTCAGATATTTTATATAGTTCCTCGAATAAAAGGTATAGATGATGTAGCAGAAAAATTAAAAATAATGATTCCAAATGTGAAATTATTGATAGCTCACGGTCAAATGGAAGAAGGAGCATTAGAGAATTCAATGCTGGCTTTTAATGCCGGAGAGGCTGATATTTTGCTTTGTACAACAATTGTTGAAAGTGGATTGGATATTCCTAGAGTTAATACTATTTTGATTGAGGATTCACATAAATTTGGCTTATCACAACTTTATCAATTAAGAGGAAGAGTTGGCCGCAGTGGTATCCAAGCACACGCATGGTTGTTTTACCCAAGCAACGAAAAATTAAATGAAACGTCAAGACAACGCTTAAAGGCCATAAAAGAATTTAGTGATTTAGGAAGCGGTTATCAATTAGCAATGAGGGATATGGAAATAAGAGGCGTTGGAAATATTTTAGGTATTGAGCAAAGCGGGCAAATGGAAACAATAGGTTTCGATTTGTATATGGAATTATTGCAGGAAACAATCGCTGAAATTCAAGGACAAGATATACCTAAAGTTGACGATACACAAATTGATTTACCTGTTACGGCTTTTATCCCTGGTGATTGGATAACAGATCCAGACGAAAAAATAAACGCTTATAGGATAGCTACAAAATGTGAAAACAATGAAGCCTTACTTCAATTTGCTAGCAACTTGATTGATAGATATGGTGTATTACCAAAGGCTGTTGAATCATTAATTGAAGTTATGAAGTTAAAAATAATCGCTAAAAAATGTGGTTTTTCGAGAATTAAGTTGTCTAAACCAAATCTTGAGCTTGAAACAATGATGGATGAGCCAGCTTTTAAGGTGCTTAGGAATGGATTAGCTAGTCATCTTCACGGAAGATTTATCTATAAAAAAGGTGATAGGTGCTCTACTGTGACTATAAGAGGTCTTGGTATATTGGATAGCGACAAACTTCTAGACCAATTGATTGAATGGCTAAAATTAATGGACTCCCAAATAAATAGTTAATAAATTCTTTAATCAATTCTAAATTATTAGGCATGTCAATCTTTCAATTGGTTGATAAAAACGCTTTCAAATGAAAATATTGCTATAGTCACCCAGATTTGAGTATTTTTACCTTGGGTGAAGTAATAGATATTAGTACTAACCAGTACGGACTAAGTATTTTAAGTGGGATGATTAGTCTCATCGCTATTGGTGTATATACGCTTTTAACTGTAGACACAGGGAACGATGATGATGATTCCGACTCAGGAAGTGGTGGATTAATGCAACCAGTTAATTAGCGAAAATTCATTTAGATATCAGGTTTGAAAGTTTTTCTCTAAAGTCACCTTTAGGAATACCACCCTTTAGCTCACCAATTATTTCGAATTCCCCCTCAGGATCATTAACTAGCAAATAAGTTGGCCATCCCATACCTTCTTTTGTTGGATATTGTTTTAATAATATTGGCCTATATTTTCTATAAACCACTGTATCTTGAAGTTTTACGCTAATAAATTCAATTCCTAATTCATTTGCAACTTTAGAATCGAAGAAACTCATCCTGTGACAAGTGCCGCAATCTTCGGAACTAAATTTAATTAGAGAAAAGGACATAACAAAATTTATTGTGATCTAATACTAAATATACATATTAATAACAACTAGTTCAGTTATTAGTCTTATTGTTTCTTGCAATAATGGAAAAGAAAGGGTCACCTTCTGCTGAATAAAACCCAAACAGCTTTTCTTCATGGGTTTCTTCATTATATATTTTATCGATTCTCCAACCGTTATCAGTAAGAACACTCTTTATGTATTCAATTCTATTTTCCTCAGAAGAATATGTCCATATATTTGGAGCTTTTGACCAGAAAGCACGATTGGTGAATGATATTATCAATAATGAATCAGATTTAATTATCCTTGAGAGTTCTAATGAAACTTTTTCAGGATATTGAAGATATTGCCAACCCGCAACAATTAATCCAGCATCAATTGATGAATCTTCGATTGGCATGTTTTGTGATTTATTTAAATTTTGTACCCAGAACTTATCAAGTCGGTTATTTGAACGCAATTCATCTTCATTCATTCCATGACCAATAACTTTTTTATATCTCATTTTTAATGGTAAATGACTAACCCAACTACTCATTAAATCTAAAATAATGTGATGACTTAGAAGATATTCTGAGTAAATGGTTGTAAGTCTAGTTCTGAATGAGTTGCTAAGGTGATGAACATATCTAGGCTTTTGATAAAAGATCTGATCGTCACTATTATCAATTTTCTCTCTATCATTAAAGGAAAGCTTCATTAGTCTAAATATTTTTTTTATATTAGCTAACTTTTATTCTTTCGGTGAATATTAATACGCTAATGAATATCTATAAAATAAGAATTGATAAAAATATCTAGTTAATAATTCATAAATACAAGAAATTCAATATATTTAGTCTTTAAGTAACGTAAAAATAATATATAGGGATAATTAGAAATAAACTGTTAATGTCTTACTCATTTTGCTTGGATAAGGATTGACCGGTTTTAGTTGTTTCTATTATCTCATACTTATCATTTGTTGGGACAAATAGTAGTATGGAACAAGAAAATAAAAATATAATGATTGAGAATAGAATGCTGATATTTGTATTAGCATTAGATAAGTTATTAACAATATATTTTTTGCTAAAGGGCAATTCCTGATTAATATCCCATTGAATACTAAATCTAGAATCAAATCTTAAAAGATCTAAGCATCTTGTTAGGTCAGATAATTCAGCGTCATCTAAAACAATCTCTAAAGGATTCACTCCTTCTTTTGTACTTTTAAGTAGTAATTTATGACTCATACCGAATGGAGACATTGTGATAATTTTTTTGTTAGATACAAATGTTTTTCTAATACCAGAGATATAGGATCTTGAGTATAGAAATATTACTTGCATTAAGTTTTCAAGATGTTCCTTCTCTCCCTCAAGTAAAGGTGATCCAATGATTTTCAATGACCATGAAGATAAAATTCCTATTGTATTTTCCGAGTCACCATTTGATACATCGGGCATCCCCGATATTTTAAGGGATGACGAGTTTTGATCAAATCTATAAGATAAATTAATCATTTATAAATTCTAAGATTGTTGATACAAAGAGGCTTTCAAACGGTTAGCTCCTCCTCTTCCACAGGACAAGGAGAGTATGACTAATAACTCTCGGAAAAGGTCATTTTTATCTTCACTTAGCAATGATGAAATATAACTACGTTTTACATTCATCCTTTCACGAATGAGTGACTTAAGACGTGAATTAAATAAAGACCAACGCTCTTGATTAAGTGTCATTGGCTCTTTTGAAGAAAGTAATTGCCTAATAAGGGGGTAGAGATTTTCTGCCATAGAAGAAATAAGTTCAACAAGGGAATCAATTTGATCAGAAGATAGAGATGAAAATGTATATGTATTCCTTAGAGGATTGGTACATCTCATTTTCCAAAATTGAACTCTATTCGAGAAATCATCTGACAAGCCAATATTTTTGGCCTTTAGTAAAAGGGAATCAGTTGCATTGATTTGAAGTGTCTCAATAACCAAAATCAAAAAATCAATTTTTCTTGATGCATCGCTTGCGAGTACGCAATTAAAGAAAGGGTCACCGATAGTTTTAACTTTATGCTTTGAGCCATTATTGACGAGCGTAGAATTTAAATTGGATTTCTTCATACTTTAAATAATGACAGGAGATTGTTGATTGGCTAGCTTTGTTGTTAGTTTTAAAAAATCGCACACCAATAATTTCTAACAATGGACAAATTGAAAGAATATATAAATGAAATAAAAGATTTTCCAAAAGATGGAATAGTCTTCAAAGATATAAACCCCATATATAAAAATCCAAAGATATGGGATGAACTAATGCTGCCTTTACAAAAGCTCATATCTTCTATTAGACCTGATTTTATAGCCGGCATAGAATCTAGAGGATTTATTTCAGCATCTGCTTTAGCTTTTACAGAAAAGGTTGGATTTATTCCTATAAGAAAAGCTAATAAGCTACCAGGTAAGGTAGTGAGTTCTAATTATCAGCTTGAGTATGGTGAAGATAGATTAGAAATCCAGATGAATTCATTTGAAAAAGATAGTAGAATTATTGTAATTGATGATTTACTTGCGACAGGAGGAACTGCAAATGCAGCAGGTAAATTGATAAGGAAAGCAGGAGGTGATTTGATTGGATATGCCTTTCTTGTTGAACTTAGTGAACTTAGAGGTAGGTGTAATTTAGACTCTAATTTGCAAATTGAAAGTATAATTAGGTATTAATTATTGTTTAACCACAAAAGTATCATCTTAAGTTGAGATATTGTGATTAAACCATAACTCCACATAACAATAGGCAGTGGGGCATTATTTATAGAAGATCTTTTTAGTCCTAGTTCCAATGCACTCTTACTTATACCAAGTTTATCAATTATAAAGTTGCAAAGCTCCTCAGAAGCTGGATAAATCTCATTATTAATATTAATCATTTTATGTATTTAAATTATAATCCATTTGTCATTAAGTTAAGTACTTGCTTTCTGATTAAACTCGATTTTCTTAAAAGCAAGAAAATTAATTTCCTTGCGATAAAAAAGATATTAACATTACTTCTCGAATATCTTACTAAGCTATCTGTCAAAATAGAAATTACGAATACATCAAGAAACCTAGAAATTGAGTAAAAAAATGGAATAATAGCAAAATTAGTTTTAAAAAAAGGTATCGACACGATATCTGAGAGGCACTTAACATCTCTCCAACATAGATTTAATCCTTGGCCACCTACAGGATGAACTTTATGAGCAGATTCACCGACATAAATATATTTACCTGAGAAAAATGAGTAGTTAAAAACAAAATTTATGGGAAAATAGCTTGGCTCGTCAATTATTGTGTCTGGCTCAATACCATAAGGAAGAATTGTAGATAAATAATCTAAAAATAATGATTTAGATAAACTCTTATTAAGTGTACCTTTTGCTTTTGATTGACTACATATGATTTGAAATAAGTCCCCTCCAAGAGGTAAAACAGCAAATGGGCCTTCAGAGTTTAATATTTCGAATGCTTCATTAGACTTAGCCCCTCTTAATAAAACCCTAGCAGTAATACAAATTTGATCATAATTAAGATTAAAGGATGGGGTTTTTAACTTTTTTTTAATAGCTGAATTTGATCCATCTGCTGCAACAATTAAATCGTAATTATTAGTATTAGGTATTACCGATGTAGGAATTTTATTAATATTATCTATCTTTGATATAAATTCTAATATCGATAACATCAGATTTTTGTGTTCTGCAATCCAACCTACAGCTGAATATTTTTGATTATATGTATCTAAATCATTTACTAGAAATTGGACCTTTTTATTTAATTCATAATCAATAACATTTAGATATTGAAAAGGGACTAGATGAGATTGCAAATGACTCCATATTCCAAGACTTAATAGTATTTTTCTAGAGGAATGTGTTATTGCGTATGTTCTATCTCTATTTACAAGTTCATCATCAGACAATCTTTCATAAAGATCAACTCTACAGCCAGCATTTGCTAATGATATTGCTGCTAGTGATCCAGTTAATCCGGAACCTACAATTGCTATATTCATAATTTATATTATATCAGTAATTACAATCTAAAATTAGTTAAAAATTCTCATATTAACAAATTCCTCAAATGCAGGTCTTAGAAGAAATGGATAAGTACCAACCCATAAATTAATTTCTGGACACCAGGCATCGCTTATTGCTTGAATCCTATCGAAATCTTTTCTATTACTAAAAACTACGCAATTAATTCTCATTCCTTTAGTAAGTATATTGAACTTATTTTGAAATGGAAAACTTATATTTCCTATAAATCCATCTTCATCCTCTATATCCAAAACAACCCATTTTCTTTTTTTCTTTAACACCTCTAACCTACCATCTTTATTTGCTTGTTCTTGTTCAATTTCGACCCTATCTTCTACATAAACATCAGATATGTAACCATCAACTAATGCTGAGAATGAGAAACTTTTAAACTTAGAATTTTTTCTACTGGCTTCAAGTATTGGTCCCCACAATATGTACAAAAGAAAAACAACACCTAGTACCAACCATAAAGAGTAAAACTGACTAGTTACTTGACTTTGGCTAATGAGCAAAGTAATTACACCTCCAATGGCGGAAATCATAATCCTTTGAAAAATTTTCTGGGGATTACCCAAGGCTGAATTAAATTGCTTCCCTGTTGCTACAGAGGGGATCAATTTATTTATTTCATTTGGCTTAATTGGAAATAACATTTGTATCAATAACTAGAGTATTTTCTCTAGTCCATAAACTAATTTATTGAATGATCTGATTTTTTTGACTACTAATAGCACCCCAGGCATGTAAGCAGATCGGTCAATAGTATTGTGAGCCAACTCATAAGTCTCCCCATTGGAACCAAACATCACTTGTTGATGAGCAACAAGTCCAGGTAATCGAACCGAGTGAAGTCTCAAACCACTAGGACGTGATCCGCCTCGAGATCCTTCGAGAGATTCTTCTTCATTTACCAAAGATTTGTTAAATGTTGATCGTTGCTCCTCTATTAATTCAGCTGTTTTTATACAGGTTCCGCTTGGAGCATCAGCTTTTTTGTTGTGATGCATTTCGGTAAGTTCAGCGAACTCATAAAAACGAGCAGCCGCTGCTGCTGCTTGCTGAAGTAAAACCATACCAACTGAGAAGTTTGGAATAATTGCTGAACCAAGTGATGCTTTTTCTGCAAATTTAGAAAGATCATCTAATTGATCTGGTGTTATTCCTGTTGTACCAATTACAGGATGGACTCCATAAGCAATGGATGTACGGGTGTGCTTATAAGCAACTTTTGGATGAGTGAAATCGACTAATACGGCGGCTTTATTTGAATTATCGTTTGGGAAGTTTTGACTAGCAGCACACAATGAGCCTTCAAAATCGCTTGAAAGGAAAACATCTAATGGCCGCAAACCTATTAATGAACCAATGTCTTGCCCCTCTTTATCCTTCTGAGTATCAATTGCTCCAACAAGTTGATAATCATTGGATGAATTAATTGCTTTTATAACTTCAGATCCCATTCGACCTAAAGCTCCTGCGACTAAAACTGGTATTGATTGATTAGCAGAACTCATTGGATTTTTTTTTACAATCATATTTCATATCGCTTGTAACACGCATTAACTAAATAACACACTAAAGGGCCACTGAACACTAGGCTTGGTCGAATTCCGATAGCAGAAAAGATGTTTACACAGGTTCGCTCAGCCAATCGCAGAGTTTCACCTGTCGAGAATCACAGCCATAAAGCAGTGATGAAGGCTGTTTATGTGGTTCTTGAGCCTCAATATCAAAATGCCCTTACACAGGCTGCAAACTCATTAAACGAGCAAAATGGTCCTATTGGCATTGAACTTAATGGGTATTTAATAGAAGAACTTAGAAATACAGACAATTATGAAAGCTTTAAAAAAGATATAGAAAAAGCAGATTTATTCGTAGCTTCATTGATTTTTATTGAAGATTTGGCTCAAAAAGTTGTTGAAGCAGTTGAACCTCATAAGGAAAATCTAAAAGCAGCGGTTGTATTTCCATCAATGCCTGAGGTTATGCGATTGAACAAATTGGGCACTTTTTCAATGGCTCAGTTAGGTCAAAGCAAAAGCATCATTGGTGATTTTATGAAGAAAAGGAAAGAAGCAGGCGGGGCTGGTTTTCAAGATTCGATGTTAAAGCTTCTAAATACTCTTCCATCAATTCTCAAGTATCTACCGGTTGACAAGGCTCAAGATGCTCGAAGTTTTATGCTTAGTTTTCAATATTGGTTAGGAGGTACTCCAGATAATCTAAGGAACTTCCTCTTAATGCTTGGAAATAAATATGTATTTCCAGAACTAACTCTAGAAGAAGATCAAATTGAAGTTGCGGAGCCAGAGGTTTTTCCAGATTTGGGAATTTGGCATCCATTAGCTCCAAGCATGTTTGAAGATAAAAAAGAATATTTAAATTGGATAGCTTCTAGAGATGACTTATCAAATAAGGCGAAAGAAGGTCCAGTAATTGGTCTTGTACTCCAAAGAAGTCATATTGTTACTGGAGATGACGCCCACTATGTTGCAGTAATACAAGAACTGGAGTATCGCGGAGCAACAGTCATACCTATTTTTTGTGGTGGATTAGATTTTTCAAAGCCAGTAAACGAATTTTATTACGACCCAATAAAACCAGATCAACCAATTGTAGATGGTGTTGTTTCTCTTACCGGTTTTGCACTTGTAGGGGGGCCTGCAAGACAGGATCATCCAAAAGCAGTGGAGGCATTAAAGAAACTCAATCGACCTTATATGGTTGCACTTCCACTCGTTTTCCAAACGACACAGGAGTGGGAAGGTAGTGATTTAGGTCTTCATCCAGTACAAGTTGCACTTCAGATTGCTATTCCTGAATTGGATGGTGCTATCGAGCCAATAGTTTTATCTGGTAGAGATGATGCAACTGGCAAAGCCCATACACTTCAGGACAGAGTTGACGCAATAGCTGAGAGGGCTATTAGATGGTCATCATTAAGAATTAAAAAACGTGAGCAGAAGAAATTAGCTATTACTGTTTTTAGTTTTCCACCTGATAAAGGAAATGTTGGAACCGCTGCTTATTTAGACGTCTTTGGCTCTATTCATAGAGTTTTAGAAGAAATGAAGGAAAAAGGCTATGACATAAAAGATTTACCTAAGAATCCAAAAGAACTGATGGAGTCATTGATAAATGATCCTGAGGCATTACAAGGATCCCCTGAGCTATCAATAGCTCATCGAATGAGCGTAAAGGAATATGAAAAATTAACTCCATATTCTGACCGCCTTGAAGAGAACTGGGGAAAACCTCCAGGAAATTTAAATAGTGACGGACAAAATCTTCTTATTTACGGAAAAGAATTTGGGAATGTTTTTGTTGGAGTACAGCCTACTTTTGGATATGAAGGTGATCCTATGAGATTGCTCTATTCAAGAAGTGCTAGTCCTCACCATGGTTTTGCAGCCTATTACACTTATCTAGAAAAAGTTTGGAAAGCTGATGCTGTCCTTCATTTTGGAACTCATGGTTCTCTTGAATTCATGCCAGGTAAACAAATGGGGATGAGTGAGACTTGTTATCCAGATTCATTAATTGGAGGTCTGCCTAATCTTTACTACTACGCAGCAAATAATCCTTCGGAAGCAACAATCGCAAAAAGAAGAGGATATGCTTCAACAATTAGTTATTTAACTCCCCCAGCTGAAAATGCTGGACTGTACAAAGGTCTAAAAGAACTTGGAGAGTTAGTTGGTTCTTATCAGCAATTACGAGAAAGTGGACGAGGAATTCAAATAGTTAATGCAATTGTTGAAACATCAAAAAAATGTAATCTTGATGAAGATGTAAAACTACCTGAGAAAGATGCTTCTGAATTAGAAATTGATGAAAGAGATTTAGTAGTTGGAAATGTTTATAAGCAATTAATGGAAATAGAAAGTCGATTATTACCTTGCGGCTTACACACTATTGGAAAACCTGCCACTGCTGAAGAAGCGATTGCAACCTTAGTAAGTATTGCTTCCATAGAAAGAGAAGATGATGGAATTAGATCCTTACCAGGTTTGTTAGCTGAATCAAAAGGAAAAACAATTGAAGAGGTCTATGAGGGCAATAACAAGGGCAAATTAGAAGATGTTGAACTTAACAAATTAATTACGGAAACATCAAGAGAGGCAGTTGGTTCAATGGTTAAGTCTCTTACAGGAAGAGATGGGAGAGTAAACATGAAGAAGAGTATTTGGACACTAATTGTTGAGTTCTTAAGAAGTATTGGTTTCTCAATCCCATCACCATGGCAAGCTTCAGCTAAGAAAGCAGGTTTTGAGAATGTAAATGCAAGTTCACTTGATAAATTATTTGACTATTTAAGATTTTGTTTAGAACAAATATGTGCTGATAAAGAAATGGAGAGCCTTTTAAAAGCTCTCGACGGAGATTATGTAATTCCTGGCCCAGGTGGAGATCCTATTAGAAACCCTGGAGTATTACCAAGTGGTAAAAATATTCATGCTTTAGATCCCCAGTCGATTCCAACTGTTGCCGCAGTTGCATCAGCTAAAGGTGTCGTTGACAAGCTTATCGAAAGGCAAAAAGAGGAGCAAGGCGCATGGCCTGAAACTATTGCCTGCGTTCTTTGGGGTACTGATAACATAAAAACTTATGGAGAATCACTAGCACAGATCCTTTGGTTTGTAGGTGTAAAACCAAAGCCAGACTCAGTGGGCAGGGTGAACAAATTAGAACTACTATCTCTCGAGGAATTAGGAAGACCAAGAATAGATGTCGTTGTTAATTGTTCCGGTGTATTTAGGGATTTGTTCATTAATCAAATGGCTTTAATTGATCAAGCAGTAAAAATGGCTGCAGAGGCCGATGAACCACTTGATCAAAATTTTGTAAGGAAACATACACTCGAGCAAGCAGAAAAGGAAGGGAAAAGCATTAGGGAATCTGCAAGTAGAGTTTTTTCAAATGCGAGTGGAAGTTACAGTTCAAATGTCAATTTGGCAGTAGAGAATTCGACCTGGGAAGAAGAAAATGAGTTACAAGAAATGTATCTATCAAGGAAGACCTATGCTTTCAATGCTGATAATCCAGGTGAAATGAATCAGAACAGAGATGTTTTTGAATCTGTTATGAAAACTGCAGATGTCACATTCCAAAATCTTGATTCGTCAGAAATATCACTAACAGATGTAAGTCATTACTTTGATTCTGATCCAACAAATTTAATCAAAAACCTTAGAGATGACGGTAAAGCACCAAGTAGTTATATAGCTGATACAACTACTGCAAATGCTCAGGTTAGATCATTAAGTGAAACTATTAGGTTAGATTCTAGAACAAAATTACTTAACCCCAAATGGTACGAAGGTATGCTCAAGTCTGGATATGAAGGGGTGAGAGAGGTATCTAATAGACTTAATTACACATTAGGCTGGAGTGCAACTAGTGGCCAAGTCGATAATTTCGTATATGAAGAGTCAAACGAAACTTTTATAAATGATCCAGAGATGAGGAAAAGATTAATGGAATTGAATCCTCATAGTTTCAGAAGAATAGTTGGTACATTACTAGAAGTTAATGGTCGAGGATATTGGGAAACATCCGATGAAAATATTGAACAATTAAAAGAACTTTATCAAGAAGTAGAAGATCGTATAGAAGGTGTTAATACAGAGGATTAATTACTTATTAAATAATTGATTTGGTCATTTTTACAACTTGAGAAATTTCTTTAATATCATGGACTCTTAAAATATCAACTCCAGCAATCACACATCTAGAAGCAACTGCAGAGGTTCCAAATATTCTTTTGGTAGCATCAGGTTCATTAATAACTGAACCGATAAATCTTTTTCTGGAGGCTCCTATTAATATTGGATATTTCATAGAAACAAATTCATCTATATTTCTAAGTAAAGTTAAGTTATGATCTACATTCTTCGCAAAACCTAATCCGGGATCCACAATAATCTGATCATTTTTTATACCTTTAGATACTGCTAAATCGATTTGATTTAATAATTCATTTTTCACATCGTCAACAACGTTTGAATATATAGCTAATGAATCCATTGTCTTGCTATTACCACGACTATGAGTCAATACATATGGGCAACCTTTATCAGCAATAACGTTAAATATTTCAGGATCATGACGTCCACCACTGACATCATTAATCCAATCGGCTCCTGCATTTAATACTTTCTTAGCAACTGAATGGTGAAATGTATCGACAGAAATAGGAACCTCCGGATGTAATAATTTTAATTCTTTTATTAATGGAACCAATCTTTTAATCTCAATTTCGGCTCCAACCTCAGAGGCACCAGGTCGTGTGCTCTGTGCCCCAATATCTAGGATGTGTGCTCCTTGTTTTACACATAATGAAGAATGATTTATTGCAGATGGTAAATCAACATAAAGACCTCCATCACTAAATGAATCTTCAGTGATATTTACTATTGCCATTAAGTGGGTTTCTCTTTCCCAATGCTTAGGCAAGTATTTATTAAATTGATTCGTAGTTAGCAATTCTTGCAAAATTTGTAGGATCTAAAGAAGCACCACCAACTAATACGCCATCAATGTCTGACATAGACATTATCTCATCAATGTTATTTGATTTAACTGATCCACCATATTGAATAATGACGTCTTCGAAACCAATCCATTTACGAATGAGTGAGCATATTCTATTAGCTTCATGGGATTCACAAGTTTTACCTGTTCCAATGGCCCATATTGGCTCATAAGCAACTATTAACCTTTTTACATCTATCCCTTCAAGGCCTTGATCAATTTGCCTTTTAATGACCCTTTCAGCTTCACCAAGCTCTCTTTGTTGATAGGTTTCTCCAACACAAACAATTGGAATTAATTGATGATCTTGTGCTGATTGAGCTCTCTTATTTATCTGTTCATCACTTTCACTAAAATATTTTCTTGGCTCACTATGTCCAACAATTGCACATTTAACAGAAAGTTCATTAAGCATTAGAGGGGAGACCTCAGCTGTGTAGGCTCCACTGTCCTCCCAGTGAACATTTTGACTAGATAATGAAACGAATTCGCTTTTGTCTTTAATAAGCTCAGACAAAGGGTAGAGGGCTGTAAAGGGAGGTGCGATAACAACTTCCCTATCTTTCTTTGGTATATCTTTCAATAATGGAAGAAACACACGCATGTACTCAATAGCCTCAGTGCATGTCATGTTCATCTTCCAATTCCCTGCAATGACCGGTTTACGCACGCTGCTAGCTCCTCATTTTTCGCTTCTTGCCAACTTACGGCCTAGAGGATCAGAATTTGGAACTATGTATGTTTCATTAGCAAAAATAATTTGATCACCATCAATTAATTTTCGTCCTCTTCTATTCTCCACTATGCCATTAACGCTTATTCGCCCTGATCTGATAACCATTTTCGCTTCTCCTCCAGTCTGAACTATCCCAATAAATTTTAGGTATTGATCTAGTTTCATTTACGAGCTTTTAAATTAAATATTGATATTTTGATGTAATGAACCAAAAAATCAAATTAGATCTTAACTACCTCTTAAGGAGACTTAAAGGACATACGCAGGTATTAATACTCGGAGGTATTAGCATGCTTGTATATGTTCTATGTTGGCCCATTCTTGCATGGCTATCAGGTAAGTTAATACCGGCTATAGGTCAAGGGAATACAAAGCAAGTTTTAATTGTAATTTTACAAGCATTAATTATTTTTATCATTCAAAAAACAGCTCAATATCTCCAAGATAGTCTTCTAGCTAAACCAGCATTAGCACTAAGTCAAGATCTAAGAACGACACTTTTTAAAAAACTTCAGAGAACAAATATTCTTTTTATAGAAAAACTCTCATCTGGAGATATCGCCTACAGACTTACTGAGGATGTTGATCGTGTTGGTGAGGTTATTTATAAAACAATTCAAGATACGACACCATCTGCATTTCAATTATTAGCAGTATTTGGTTATATGATATTTATTGATTGGAATTTATCACTTTCAACTATTATTTTAGCTCCCTTGATTGCATTATTAGTAAGCGATTTTGGAGGAAGAGTATTAAAAGCTTCTGAGCAAAGTCAAAAGAAAATAAGTTCTTTAGCTGCTTTGCTATCAGAGGCAATACAAGGTTTGCCAATGGTTAAAGCTTTTGCAGTTGAAGAATGGTTGCAAAAAGATTTTGATATACAAGTTAAATTACACAAAGAGGCTAAATATAAAATGCTAACTCTTGTGGCACTTCAGCACCCAATAGTTGGTTTAATAGAAATAATTGGTATTTTGAGCATACTCACTATAGGAACTTATAGAATACAAAGTGGAGGAATTTCAAATGAAGAATTTGGAAGCTATTTTACAGCATTAATAATGCTAATAGATCCAATAAGTCACATAACAGTCAACTACAACGAGTTAAAGCAAGGTCAAGCATCACTAAGAAGACTAAATGAAATAACTAATAACCCACTAGAAGTATCTACATCCAATAAGGGTATTAAACCTAATAATATAAGTGGTAAATTAACATTTAAAAATGTATTCTACTCATATATAGATAAACATAATGTATTAAACGATATAAATTTAGAGGTAGATTGCGGACAAATAATGGCTTTGGTTGGGCCTTCAGGTGCAGGTAAAAGCACAATTTTTTCATTGATATTAAAATTCATCGAGCCAAGCAATGGATCTATATTTATTGATGACCATAAATTAGATAAAATCAATACTGACTACTTGAGAAAATTGATTGCGATTGTTCCGCAAAAAACATTTATTTTTTCAGGTACAATAGCCGAAGCAATAAGATTTGGAAGAACAGCTACCAGAAAAGATATTGTTAATGCTGCAAAAATTGCCAATGCACATAACTTTATCGAAAGACTTCCTAATGGTTACGAAACATACATAGAGGAAAGAGGTAGCAATCTTTCAGGAGGTCAATTACAGAGAATATCAATAGCAAGAGCTTTGCTAGGTGATCCCACAATTTTATTGCTTGACGAAGCAACAAGTGCATTAGATGCAGAAGCTGAAGAATCAGTTCAAAAAGGACTTCAACAAGCAATGAGTAATAGAACTGTTCTTGTGATTGCTCATAGATTATCGACGATACAAAAAGCAAATAAAATAGCAGTAATTGAAAAAGGGATAGTTTGTGAAGTTGGTAACCATTATGAATTAATCAAGAAACAAGGTAGATATAAAGAATTTTGCGATAAACAGTTTATAGAGACTTATTAATAATATATTTAATGTTATATTATTAATAAGCTAGACTAAAGTAATGACAAGTTTACCTTCAAATGAAAAAGAGGCAATACTTACTTTTGAGGATAAAAGATATGATATAAAAAGCCTACCTAAAGATGTAAAAGAGCTTATAAAAGGAATGCAGGTGGCTGACGCACAACTCAGAATGCACGAAGATACACTTAAAGTGTTAGCAGTTGGACGCCAACATTTAGCAATGCAATTAAAGTCAAAACTAGAATCAATTGAACCGATAAAGTAATAAATAAGTGATTTATTAATGTGTAATTAAGTTATACACATAAATCTAATTTGACAAAACCTGTCATTTATAATTAAAAACACTCATTTTAGCAAATATTTCTTCTAACTAAAAACAATAAATAATTTTCAACTGCCTTCAAAAACGGAGAAAATTGTGAGAGAATCTTAAGAAAATATGAAGGGGGAGAGATGGGAGCTAAAGGCTACTGGTTAAAACAGGCCAAAATTGAAAGCACTGCACAATTTATCGAATACGTTAAAACCGTAGTACCATGGCTCAGATCAGTTGGTGGAACAATAATTGCTAAAGATGTAAACCAAAATTCAGATCTAAACGAATGGGATGGTGGACAATTAGGAGTTATTGTTGAATTTGAATCTAAAGCCGCAGCACAAAAAGCCTTTAATTCATCTGAATTTCAAGAGTACATAAAATATAGTGGAATAGATAAACAGTTATCGCTGTCAATAATCGGATAATTGCATTATTCTAATGATTAAATAGGTAGAAATGATTAATTATGATAAAGGATTCCTCAAATCTTCAAAAAGGGCAGATACTTAGAATTGAAATAAACGAAGTTAAGGATCGTTTACCGCAAAATATTTTAGAATTAATTAAAAAGGAGCCTACAGTAGAATTAGTTGGATATAAAATGGTAGATGGAAATCAATTTGGCCTAGTAGTTAAACTTAAAAATGGTCAAATAAATTGGTTTTTCGAAAAGGAGTTATCAGTATTAATGTAATTAATACCTAGTTAAATCAATATTTATATGACTAAAAGATACATATTAGGATGACAAATGATTGATAAAGTATATTAATGTAAGTTGTATAAGATGATTATGCCGTATAACCAAGCCACAGTTGTAATTGGTGGACTAATGCATATTCCTTTGATAATACTAGTTATAAGATTTATTGAAAATAGATTTAGCAATAGAAGCTGGACTAAAGAAGAACTTAATTACAATAAAACACAATAATACATTAAATAAAATTTAAATCTATTGTTAGACTTTATAAAATGACGAATTGAATTAATAGTGAAAACCATTGTAATTACGGGACCTTCAGGCTCTGGTAAGTCTTTTTTAAGCAATAAGTTATCTAAACTATTTGATAATTCAATAATAATAAAAACCGATTCATATTATAGAGATAATATATTAATCCGTTTTTTATCTAAATTTCTATTTGATATTTATGATAGACCTTTGAGTATCAAGAAAAATGAATTAAAAAAAACTATAGAAGCTATTAATATGAGAAGTAGTGAAATTAAATGCTGCCAATATGATTTTATTAAAAAAAAATCAAGTACTTCAATAAAAAAAATTAGTAATAAAGGTAAAAATAAAATTTTAATATTGGAAGGAATATTTGCTCATAGACTTGATTTAAATTATAGAAATACTGTAAATATTCTTTGTAAGGAAGACAAACAAATCTGTTTAGAAAGAAGATTGAGAAGAGATAAATCTAATAGAGGTAGATCTCAAGATGAAATTATAAAAAGATTTAGTAGCTCATGGAACTTATTTGATATAAATTTTAAAAGCTATATAAATTATAACCAATTTATACAAATAAATACATCAGAGAAAATTAATTATAATAATTTAATTTATAAAATAAATAAACAATTTTCTAATAATTAACTAAGAAAAATAAAAAATACTATTTTTCTTAGTTAATATTAATTTTTAAAAAATAAATTTAAGTATTTATTTTTTTACCTCAGGAGCATTCATTCCATCATAGTCAGGTCCAACCATTAAACCAACAATCGCAAATAATGCAATTGATGCAACTCCAACTAAAACTGCTGTTGGTGCCGGTGTACTAGTAAGACCAGCGATTAATAAATTACCCATGAAAGATAAATAAAGCAAGGTATAAATAGCAGAAAATGCAATCAATAAATTAATTATTTACTCGTTTTGAATTAAATAATATAAAATAGTCAATTTTATACATAGATAAGATACGATTGTTTGAAGCTTGTAAGATATTCTATACAAAAAAATTTATGAATCGTTAACACAAGAATAAAAAAAGAATTATTGAAAACTAGTTTCAATAATTCTTTTAATATTGATGAACACAAAAAAAGTGGGTAAAAATGCACAACACATTAACCCACTTGATTCTGACTAGATAATCTAGTTATTTAGATGTGTTGGGATCGTTGAAACCATCGTAATTAGGGCCAACTACGACAGCCATAATTCCAAACAGGGCCATAAATGCGATACCTACGATTGGTGCAGTAGGAGCTGGTGTACTTAGTAGGCCAGCGAAGGTTAAAGGAAGCATGTTCTTTAGTAAGACCCAATATAAATACCAGTCATCAGGAGATATGACCATTGATATTTTACTTTGTAACATTTAGGTCTAACAAAAGTAAGCTATGACTGGCTTTAGAAAGAGAATCATGAAGTAGATCAAAAATTGAATTTTCAATGTAAGGAAACCATCGCAACAGGAATAACTGGAATAATTGCGGATAAACGGGTATAACAATAACAAAAATATCAATAATGAACTATAAGTTATTGGATATAATATTAACAACAAAAACATACATATATAATATAAAATAATTTCAAAATGTCTAAGTGATTAAACATTTACGTCCAATAACGCCTGTGGAAGAATTTGAAGAAGCTTGTAGAAAAGCTAAATTAGATGATAAAGAACAAAGAATCATTGATCATATAAGGTATGTTGGAGTATTTACACAACCGTCGCTAACTAAAGAACTTAAATTAAATTCCAAGCCTCCTATATTGTCAGTACTGTGTGAAATATGTAGAAAGATTGGTAAATTTATGCCTGAACACTTTAGTGAGGTGAGAGTTTGGTCTAAAGCAATTAATGAGCATAAAGTAAAATGGGATGGAGACCTTATCTGCTCACTAGCCTGGGACAAAGACGGAGAACGATTATCACCAGAAAACGGGACTTGTCTTTACCATACTTTTGCTGTCCATAAAGAATTATTCCAGGGTCTAGATTAAAAGTCTTTTATTGATAACTATATTAAACAGTTACCCCTGACTTAAGTACTCAAACAAAACATTATTAAAACCTAACTCCTCCGCTGAATATTCCAGCATTAAATTATCAGATTCAATTTGAGAATAGAAGCATCTGATTTCATCGGATTCATCTCCAGATAGTGGGATGCCGTCGACAACATCAAAGATGATTTTTTGTCGATCAATTTCCTGAAGAACCTCATTTGCCATAATGATCAAACTAAGTACTAATAAATTCATAGCCAACACTTTGAAACTAACAAAGCAATTAAAACATTCCTTTACGAAAAGCTCACATAGTTAAATTAAAGAAACTTCTAATCGAAGCAAAAAGGATTTATCGACTAAGGACAGAAGACTATTAATCATAGAAGAATCTACAACTTTACATAAATTCACCTATGCTTTACATTCCTTAGTAATAACTGTTGGACCGTGCTTGAACAAGAGGCAAATGTTGGCGCAAGTGCAAGAAGATTACCTGTCATAGCAGTAACTATGGCAACAAGTAGGCAAGGTATTGGAGTTGTTAAAGAATTAAGCAAAACAAACAAATATCAAATACGTGCCATAACAAGAAACATAAAAAGTCAGAAAGCTTTTGAGCTAGGGAATCTTGTAAACGTAGAACTAGTAAAAGGTGATTTAATGGATCCTGAAAGCTTGAGCAGAGCTTTCAATGGCGTTGACGCAATTTTTGGTAATACAACTCCTACAAAAGGATGGAAAGTATTCAGAGGAAGTATTGTAAGGTCTTATGAAATGGAACAAGGCTTTAACTTGATTAATCAAGTTAAAGCTGCTTATAAAAAAGGACGACTAAATCATTTTATATTCAGCTCAATTAGCAAGGCAAAAGATCCATTAAAAAATGATCCTGCACCAGGACATTTTACGAGTAAATGGGATATCGAGGAATATATACATAAATGTGATCTTAAAGAAATTACTACTGTCTTAAGACCAGTTAGTTATTTTGAAAATTTTGAAAACAAATTGCCTGGATACACTATCTCTAAAAAGATATTCCCTGGAATCGTTAATAAGGATTTTAAGTGGCAGACAATTGCTGTTGAAGATGTAGGTAAATGGGTAAGAGGTGTATTATCAAAGCCTGAGAAATATAAGAATCAATCTATAAATATTGCAGGAGAGGAGCTAACAGGAATAGAAATGGCGGTGATTCTCCAAAGGCTTGTTGCTTCAGAAGGACTTCAAACAAATTATGTAATGATTCCTAGAGTAGCTATGAAGTTACTTGAATACGACATAGGTGTGATGGCTGATTGGATCGAAAGAACAGGTTATGGAGCCGATATGAATAAACTTAAGATGATTCAGGCTGATTTAAATATTGTGCCAACGTCTCTCAAGGACTGGCTTAAAAGAAAACTTGAAGAACAGAATAAAACACAAAATACATGGACAAGACAATGGAAATCTTCTCAGTGGAAGTTGCAATGGGATAAATAATTTTGTAGTAATTTTTGGTTAAATAAAAACTATAAACCGTTAATCTCAATCGAGTTTGCTATCGATCTAAGTAATTCCACTATCTCATTATCATCACAACGTGTATCATCCTTTAGCTCTATGCATAAATCTCTAATAGAAACATTAGTAGACCACCATATACCTGAAGTTTCAGTATCATCAAAGTTTAAATAGGACATTAGGTTTATCTCATTAGAAATTACGATATTTTTGAGCATCATTAGATGAGTTTTCTAATGCTTTTAATTCTTCAGGCAATTCCATATCTAAACCTTCTAACAATTTCTTTAAAAGGAGCTTATTGTTTGTTTCGCTTTTACCAGGTCTATAATTGAAAATAAAATAAAATGTAAAGCAACATACTAATAATATTAAAAATGAATATAAATACGTAAAGTTGATCATCAAAAAAATCTATTGCATATATATATTCATACTAAATCGCAGAAAAATCAATAAAAGTTATAAAAAAAATAATATAATAGTTATCAAAAAAATTAGGAAATAGTTCAAGACAGTATAATGAGTATTTATTACTAGGCGAAATTGTCTTTCGGTAAGGGATCTCATCCTTTCGAGTAGGAACAGTAATAAAAAAATAAATTTGAAATATCTAAAATAAATTAGAATTTATTAAAAATATAAGAGTTGTTTGTAATTTAGATTAAAATTCGAAGAAACTAGCAAATAAAGTCATAATATAGATAAAATATTTATTGATTTATGCTTACTAATATAAGTTATATATTTTTAATCTCAGCACTATTAATTCTGGGTGGGTGGACTTTTAAAGCATTGATATCATTAGCTCAAGGAAAACCTATAGAAATAAATCTCAAAAACCCACTTAATCTAAAGGCAAGGTGGCCTAAAGATACTAAAAAGGAGTAAACAATTATCTAAAAACTCAAACATTAGTTTTGCTCAGAGATATTAAGCCTTTTGATAGATTATCATTAACATATAATTCCAAAAGTTTAAAACAAGATAGATGCTCGAATCCTTAGATCCTTTTCAACAACTATTACTAGGTGTATCTAGCGTCGGCTTACTAATGATAGTTTTAGTGATTTTTCTTACAGCAAGTCCTAACTTTGAAAACACAGACAGATTAAAAAAGATTTTAGATTTTATTGATAAAAAGAATTAATTTACTTAATATGTAAATATAGATGACTAAGCTTTTATAGTAAACGATATACTAGTAACTTTCTAATATTCTCAAAGGTTAACTTATTCTGATAAATCTCTAAATCATAACTAATGTTGATAGTAATTAATCACTTCTAGAAATGCTAAAAGAATTATTCAAAAATAACAAATACTTGATTTTTGCAGGTCTAAGCACCTTATCTCTGGTATTCACGTCAATCTCAATTATTTCTCTATCAAAATCAGTTAATGAAATTTCAATAGATTTAGAACCACTTTCAACATGGGCTGAGTCACAAAATGACTGCATAACAAAGACATTTCGTATCGACGGAAAGAATACACAAGGAATCCCTTCAAAGGTATGGAGCTGTAATGGAGGTGGCCAATAGCACCATTTGACGGCTCCGAATTGCGCCTAGTATTCCCCCCATCTTTTTCCAATCTCATATCCCCATTGATTGGCAAGTTCTACGACATCTTCATGCGTTTGACATCTAATAATTAATTCATATTTGTCTGGAGACTTTTTAATTAGTTCAACTAACTGATTTAGTTGATCAATTTTGTATAGGAAACATTCATAATCTTTTTTTGACATCTTTACTTTATATCTGACTATTAAATAGCTGATTTATCACAATATATATAAATTAAATAAAGGGAAGGTAATTTAATTAAAAATAAACTATAAAATTCATAATTAGGATTGTGAGTGATTTGGCTGTTTCCAAACATATCTATCGATTTCTTTTTCCTTCTTTACGGCAACACAGTTTGTAGCTATGTGCCAAAGAGACTTATGGATGGGGGTAGGATTGTAGAGATATACTTTTGGAAATTTCTCTTTCAAAATTCTCGTTGCAAGTCTTGCATGATAGTGAGGTATTGTTGGTTCAATGTGATGAATAGCGTGAGTAGAACCTATTGAGTGATGCAGAAAATCTAAAATTCTTCCATAAGGTCTATCTATAGATAAGAATGCTCCTCTCATGTAGGAAAATTGACTTGAACCTAGATGTGGAACATCCGTGTCTGTGTGGTGGAGCCATGTATAAATAACAAGCCAAATATTGACAACGATTAGAGGTCCTAGGTAAAGACTAATCATTGAATTTATTCCAAAATACAAAGTCCAAGAAGTCAATAACAGCAACATAAAAACAATTCCCCAATCTGAGATCCATACCTTTTTGGCCCATATGGATGGCCATAGTTTTTTCGAGAACGGGGCAGCTGGCCAGAAATGGTTGCTTGTCCCATACTTAGGTCCACCTGTTTTGCCCAAAAGTAAGTACGCTGGCCATCCCAGAATCAAGTGAAGGAATAATTGATTAAAGCCATACAGAATTTTCCCAAGGAATAATGATGACTCCATTTCATTTTCACCACCTTTTTTTTCAGATTTACCATCCCCGGAAATCACAACAGGAACATGCGTCTCACCATCTGTTATGTGATTAGTAAATGCATGGTGAACTGCGTGTGATCTTTGCCATGAAAAGTAAGGTACAAGTAAAAAAGAATGAAGGGCATATCCGACAAATGTTTCTAATCTACGATTATCTGAAAAAGCACCATGTCCACATTCATGAGCTAAGACCCAAAGTCCCATTGATGTTGTTCCAGAGATGATTGCATATAAAATCCAAAGTGGAATCATTTCTTTAGTAAGAGGAATAGATAGTCCAATCAAAACTACAAATATCTGAATTCCTATCGTCCTTGACAGATAAAAAAGAGATCTATTCGTCTGGCGAGTAAAGCAATGTTTAGGGATAGCCTCTCTAACATCTTTTCTCGATGGAATATCATCAAGTGAAATTTCTAATGCTTTCCCCTTTAGTCCAGAGGGAAGGAAAGAACTTTTATAAATTTTTTTTTTGTTGATCACGCATTTAGTAAGCAATCTTTTTTCCAATTTCCTTAATCACATGATTAGCTGTTATACGACGTTACTCTTCTATAGTCCTATGAGGCTATAGCAATATCTAATATTCACAACAATAGTTCCTGAAAGAACAATAAATTGTTATTAAAGAGCCTTTATTAATCTAATCCTTAACAAAAAAAAACTAGAAGATTGATAAAAAATACTGATATATTCTAAAATTTATTATTACTACTTTCTGGATACTCAACTGATCCATCCTCCTTCCTTATTGGTTTTGAATATAGAACTCTTAATAAACCTTTGGTATCCATATTAGGACTTGTTATAAAAAAGCTAATAATAAAGAAGCCACCAAATATTATTAATACAATTAAGAGTGGTAAAGTAAGGCCCATTTCCGAGAATGATAATAAGAATAAAAACATTTTAGATAATAATAAATAGAACGATATTTTTAATCATAGACGTTCCTTTAAAGTGACAAATCAATTGTAAATGATTACAAAATTTTTTACAATTGAATTTTCTCGAAAGGAGACTCAACTATATCTTTGTTTTTAAGAAATACGTTATATGTATTTTTATCTTTTTTAAAACTTATATTTTTAAAAGGCTTACCATCAATAAAATGGATAGCGGAACCACCTTCTATAGCAATACAATTACTTATTTTTTTATCAAGTAATAGTTTTTTTACATACGGAATTCGTTCAGGTTCTTCATCGTAATGAGGACAACATGTGCCTTTAATAAAATCTAAACAAGGTAAAGTCTTTAATTCATTATCCCATGAATCTGTAATTCCATTAGTAAACCAACAAATAGCCCCAGCACTTACTCCGCTCATTATTACCCCTTCATTATATGCATGATTAAGTAATGAACTCATACCCCAATCATTCCAAACAGCAAGCATGCTTTTTGTATTACCACCACCAACAAAGACGACATCCTGATTCAAGATATGATTACGGATATCAATAGTTCTTTTGAAAAATTCAATATGAGATGGTATACAATTTAAGCGTGTAAAAACCGAATAGAAACGAACAATATATGAATCATCGTCTCCAGTTGCAGTTGGTATGAAACAGACTTTTGGGCAATTTTTTTCTGAAAGATTAAGAATATATTTTTCGATTAAGTAAGGTGAATTACTTCTCCCAAAACCTCCACCACCAATTGCGATTATATTTTTTTCCAAAGAGCTATAGTATAACTTTTAACATAATACGACTATAAAAAATATTTATGAAAAAAATAATGAAATGTTTTTTAATTAGAATATGAATTATAAAAACTCTTTCCTACCAGGAAATAATACTCCCGTCCCATGCAAGAAACTTACCAGAATCTGATGGTTTTTGATCAGCAATAATATTGATCAAATACTCACAGGATTGAGAGGGAGTAAAAAGCTTTCCCTTAGGTACTGCAGTCTGAAATGGTTTTGATAATTTAGTGTCACAAGTACCTGGATGCAATATTGAAACAATTGCAAGTGGATATTTTCGACGCCATTCAATACTAAGGGTTTTCAGTAATTGATTTTGAGCAGCCTTAGAGGCTCTGTATGAATACCAACCACCTAGCCTATTATCTCCAATACTACCAACTCTGGCGCTTAAACTTGCAAAAGAGAAGGGACAGTCTGTTCTTATAAATTTTTCAATACTTTTTGCAATTAAGATAGGAGCAATTGCATTAATCGAAAAATTCTTAATAATATTAGAGCGATTTATATGTGATAGTCTTTTTTCAGGTTTTACAAGGCTTGAATGAAGAAAACCACTTGTATTTACAACAAGTCGAAGCGGCTTATTTATAAGCTCAATTTGGTTTTCAAAAGAGTTAAATGAATTATCATTCTCCAAATCTAAATAGATAGCATTTTGATTATTATTTAGATTTCGGCCACATATAAAAACATCAAGCTTTGGAGCTACAGTCGACAAATAATCAAAAATACACCTACCAATGTCTCCAGCGCCAATTATTAGTGCAACACCTTCCCAATCTCGAATCGTCATCTTAAAAAAAATTTTAGGTCAATGATAAAGAAGTATTATGTCAATCGGGATAAAAAATTTTCAATATATCTAGATTAAATCATTACTTGATGGATAAAGTATACAATAAAATAAATGTAGTGACAAAATGGAAAATGATTGGTTGTATGAATTTCAGCAATACATTAAAAAGTTTGCAGCTTTAATCATTTTAGTTTTTCTAATAATAATAATTTTAATTGTATTATTTTAAGATTATAAAATAGATAAATACATTAGAAACCACTTTATTCACAAAAAATTGATATATTAAAGGAAAAACACATGGCGATAACAGCAACTTATTACGGTGCGAATGGTTGGCTTATTGAATTGGATCAAACAAGAATTTTGATAGATCCTTGGTTGAATGGAAATTTGACATTCCCCCCTGGAGACTGGCTAATAAAAGGTGAATTATCAAAACAAATTGATATCCCGAAAGAAATTGATTATATTTTATTAACACAAGGCCAACCTGATCACGCCCATCCTCCAACACTTCATAAATTAGATAAAGGTATAACAGTAATTGCATCAGAAGCTGCAAGCAAAATTGTTCGGCAAATTGGTTTTACTAAAATAAATTCTCTAAAACCGGGAGAAACCTTTAAAGATGGAAGAATAAATATACAAGCTACTTCAGGGGCATCAGTACCAAATATTGAGAATGGCTATATTATTGATTCAGGCGATGATTCAATTTATATTGAGCCGCATGGCTTTCTTGATAAGAAAATAAAACCAAGAAATATAGATTTAGTCATAACACCAGTATTAGATTTTTCATTGCCAATTGCAGGCAAATTTATTAAAGGTAAAACTGTATTACCTGAATTATTAAAGCTATTTAACCCAAAATTAATTTTAGCAAGCACAACAGGGGGAGATATTACTTTTACCGGAATAATAAATAATCTTATTAAAGTCGATGGATCAGTTGAAGATATAAGTTTATTCAAAGATACTAGTACTAACTTTATTAATCCTGAACCATTAAAAAAATATGAAATCATAGAATATGCATAAAGATATTAGTACTATATTAGTCAATTTAATCTTCTTGCATAATATAAAATTGTGAAACTTCGTTTAACATTTCTATAACAACATCGTTTCTACACTTTGTTCTTTCTTGAAGTCTCATACAGGCTTCTTTGATGTTTACAAAAGCGTCTTCTCTCATTTCAGATAACTGTTCTTCAGTATACTCAGCTTTACTCATCGTGACTATTAAAAACTTTTTTTATACTAGTATACTCAAACCTAATTAAAAAAAAACAGCCTAAGTATTAATTAAATCTGACAATGATTTAAATTGCTTACGATATATAATAAGGTTTTTTAAATCTGGAAAACCTTCTTTTGTTAGTTTAGATATGAAAGACTTCTCAAAGCCTAATATTTGCTGAGTAGAACCATTTTCATCATCAGGGCTAAATAATGATTTTGTCTTGTCATACAACCTCTGATAGAGATCTAAATCTACTTGAGTATCAAAAACAGAACCATCTTCGGCCGTAAAAGATTTTTTATTAATACTTTTAAACAAATAAAGCGTAAGAAATGCTATTGCAAGAATTATAAAAATAGCTATTGCTATAAATGTAATATCCATAAATTTAGTTAGTACTACATTACATAATAGATGAGAATGATTAAAAATGGAACATATTATTGTTAAAATGAGTATCGTCACTTAATTCAAATGAAAAGTTATTTGAAAGCAATACACAATATATAAGATTCTATATAATATATGAGTACTAAAATTATGTAAAATGTATTTTATCATATTAATCTTAATTATAGTCCTATTAACTATTGTTTTTTTTAATTATTTAATTAAAAGAAAAAGGAGAGATTATTATATTAGAGCTGGTAAAAAATGGGATGGAATAGTTAAAGAGCTAAGAAGAAGAAAATAGATATTTAATTATATTCGCCTGGCACATCATTCTTTTGAACTGTAATTCTTCCAACTTTTTTCCCTGAAAATCTTAGCAATTCATCTCCTGAAAATTCATAACCCTTCTTTAATGCAATAAGGGCAACATCATCTGCCGTAGAGGAAGAGAGAACTTCTTCTTTTAAAGAGTCATCATTCTGCATTTCCTTCAAGAATTTTCTTATTTGATCTAATGACATTTAAGAAAATGGAATACATTAATTTTCTTTATATTAACATAGAACTATAGTATTAAATATGAATAATAAACTACAAAAAATAAATATTTAATTCCAAGTTCCTACATTATGAAGACTAAATGTATGGTTGAACAAATAATATAAAAATATGAAAGCTTTCTTAGTATTATCAATTAAAATTTTTTCTTAAATTAATCCAGATAAAAATAAAAGATATAAATATACGCCTATTACTTATGAATACTATTAAAAATTCTCGTCAGAGTGCCCCCAATCACAAGGCAAAGCCAAAACCCAATCATCAATGGAAGTTCCTAGCCATTCCCTGTATTCTTGAAATATACATCTTCTGATATTTCTATCAGTTTCAGACTCCATTCGCCTCACAGCATATGAAACAACATCATTGAGGGTTGACTTCAAATCATTATCATCATTCATTTAATCAATTGCAAATCTAATGACCTAGACATAGCAATAAAAACTAGAAATAAAAACATTAATCGTTATAGGATCATAAAAACGTAAATTTTAATGTGGCTAAATTGAGAGTAAAAGAACTCGCAGAGGCCCTAAGCATTGATTCCTCTGGGATAATTGCATCATGTGTTCTTCTAGAAATACCTGCATCATCACCTCTATCGTCACTTTCAATAGAGCAATGCAAAAAAATAATTGATCATATTCAAAAAGACAATGAGTGAATTATTGATAAGTGATCATTAAGTATGAATATATCCAAAAGATAAAAACAAATTCCTGTAGTGAAAAAAGATAGAAGTATGAATAAATTGCATATAGACATTTAATTCATAAAGAATATTTAAGTAGTTATCTACAAATCATTAGCTTCCCTGAACAATGCGTCTTGATAATCCGAATCTTTTTTTAAATTTTCCATCCTGATCGGATCAAAATGATCTATTAATGACTTACCAAATTCAAAAATTTCCATATCAGATAAACCTTGATCTCGCATATTGGCTAAAATTGCTGATATATCCTGGAAAGCCTCCTTACATAATTCTTTTTTGTCTTCCGATAAATGATCTTCCATATTTGATAATTACAAATTACTCTAATTTAATCATACTATGAATAAAGATAGAAACAGATGATTATTATTAAGGTAAACTTATACGTATAGAAATAAAAAGGAATAAATATTTTATTCATTCATCACTATAGAATTATATTAAGACAAATGGATTAATTTGAATCTTATTAAATCAAATAAATTTAAAAACTATTTAATGTTATGGGCGGGTCCAATATCATTACTCACTTTCTTATTTTTATTTGGGGCATTGGGTTATCGAATTACAGAAGGATGGGATTGGGGAGATTGTTTATGGATGGTACTGATAACTGTTACAACAATAGGTTTTGGTGAGGTCGAAGTTTTAAGTTCAGCTGGCAGGATAATAACTTTTTTAATAATCGGAGGAGGTTTATTTGTAATTCAATTAACACTGCAAAGATTTATACAATTGTTTGAACTAGGCTATTTTATAAAATTAAAGGAGCTTAGACTAAAGAGGTTTATTAGAAGGATGCAAAATCATGTAATCATTTGCGGGTATGGTCGTACAGGAAAAGAAATCGCTTATCAATTAGACTCTGAGAAAATATCTACTTTAATAATAGAAGTTGACCCTACAAGAAAGAGTGAAGCGGAAGATAAAGGTTTCAACGTATTATTAGCTGACGCCACTATGGACGAATCACTTTTACTTGCTGGAATAAAAAATTGTCGAAGTCTAGTTGTTACTCTACCAAGTGATGCAGCTAATTTATATGTAGTACTAAGTGCAAAAGCACTTAATGAAAATTGCAGATTAATCGCAAGGGCTGCGAACGAAGAAGCAGCGAATAAATTAAAACTAGCAGGCGCTAATGCAGTAGTTAGTCCATATGTAGCGGCAGGAAGGACTATGGCCGCCTCTGCATTAAGACCTATAGCTGTTGATTTTATAGATTTACTAGCAGGCTCAGATTGCGAAATAGAAGAATTCAAAGTAACAGAAAATACAGATATAGTTAACAATTTTAAAAGTAAAACAAATATAGTTTTTAATTTCTCAAAACAAGGTGAGGCCTTACTTCTGGCAACTAAAGTATCTGGAAAATTATCCGGTAACCCGATAGACAATTTTTCAATTTCAGCAGGTATGATTATGATATTTCTTGGAAGTAAGGAGCAATTAGACAGAGTTAGAGTTCGCTTTGAGGACGTTTTAGTAAAAACATCTTAAATGCAACCAATGTCTATGTAGAGACGAGGGTAAACACTACAAGGAGTTCATGACAGCTTCGTACTTTTTACATTAGAACGTTATTAATCGATTTTAATAGATGAAATTACAAACAAAGGAAGGCAATGTTGACTATAGAAGACAGAAAATTGTTCAATCAAATATTAGTGGGAGCATATTTACTAAAGACTACGTAGATTTCTTAAACGAAGCTGGTTGGAGATTAGAAAAAAAATTTCCTTCAAACAATAATAATTATTCGGATCTGCTAGAAGACACAGACTGGAAATCAAATAATATAGACTTTTCTTGTTCAAAACACTACAGGAGAGACCTTGACGCTTTGAGTTAAACAACTTTATTCATCAAAAGATAAAATTTATGAATAGATCCCAAAAGTTAATACACAAAAACATAAATTGAAAACTATGGATACTCACCAGCAACCATGGAACGTTTGGATATTTGTTTTGTGTCTCAATATCGTTGCCATTGTGGGTGCTATTTATCTTAAGTCCAATGGAATTGATTTATACTCCTTCAGAGGTGGTTCTTGATTTTACAAGAAGAACTCTGACTTAACACATAATAAAGAGTTACAAAAATAAAATGGAAAAAGAAAAAGAAAATGAAAGTAAATGGAAGAAAGCTTTAGACAACATATTAATCTACAACCTATATATACTAATAATAGGATCTATATTTCTGGCTATAAGTTTTTTGCTAAGTGTTAATGGTAACTCATATTTATATAGTTTATTTCAAAAATTATGGTACCCAGTATTTATTCCCTCATTAAGTCTCTTCTTTACAGCAATATTGATTGAAGCGATATTTAATAATCTAAAAGATAGACACAATAAGTAAAATATATAAAAGTTAAGCTTTCATGACTTAAGAATTATAAATTGTTTTTAAAATAAATTCGAATAAAATAGAAAAAGATCTATATAAAGAAAATGACATTAAAAGTTTGCATGATTAAATCACTATGCAATTTCCACGACGAGACAGTTATTTCCAATACTCAGAGTGAAGCAAAAAGGAGTGTTCAGTTATTTTATCCAAGTTCTAAGTTTTAGAAGCTAAATGGATATATAAAATAATCTACTAATAACAAAACAAATGGAAGAATTAACTTATAAGGATCTAACTAAAACGGAATTAGACAATCTTAAAGATATTTATATATCAAGTAAGGTTGATTCAATGACTGAAAGCGATTTAAGGCAATTTGTCAAGGAAATCATCATCGATCAGGTAAAAGGAACTGTAGGTAATGCAGAAGAAAAAGAAGTTTGGGAAGAAATTAAAGATCATTTTTCAGAGAATTTAACTAAGAAGATTCTGGAAGTAAAACATAAATGCAGTAAAAATCCACACTTAGAATTACAAAGTCAAGAAGAGATCGAATTTAATAGACGACTTGGTCTGTTAAAACAACAGCAAGAGGAGAAACCGAGTAATGACATGTGGGAAGATTAAACATCAAGATATATTTTATTAAGTATATTGTTAACATTAGAATTGAGTAGTATTTCAAGTTAAATATAGATAAGTAATTCGAAAAAAAATTGCAAAAATAAAATATATAAAAGATCTTACAGATCTGTATTTTAATTCATTGAAAAATATAAAATTTTGACCTGAAGTAGCGAATAATGTAAGAAATGAAAAGAAAAATGAAATTTTTTCACTCAATAAAAATGAGTTTATGATAATTATTTTTGGATCATTAATATTTAAAGAAAGAAAAAAGAAATTAACAAAAAAGATGATTAATAATATTAACAATGATTTTATTAAAATCATTAAGTTAACAATCATACTGTAATCCAGTTTTGTAATTCTTTTTTTTATTTCCCTAAGATGAGAATTATCCAATCGAAAATATTCAGTTTGAGGAATCCTATACTCTTTATAGCGATAGTGTAACTCTCTTTCTAATTTTATATAATCTCTTGTGTACATTTTAGCAATTACTTTATCTGGCTTGAGTTGCCTCATCCTATTTTTAAAATGTTTAGTTATTCCAATCTTGTAGATATCTTTATTTCTAATAATATATAGCCATCCACTCATCAACTTTTAATATTATAATTTTTAATGAATTAATACAAGTTATGCTGCTTCAGACTTTCTTATTGAGTTAAATTTTTCTCGCATTGTAGGATTATTTCTAGTCAATCTTTTAACAGAAACTTCTTGTGCTTTATCGTTAGCCAACCTCAGATTTCTATCAGCACCAAGCAATGCATCTTTGGTTTTTTGCAAATGATTAATAGATTTATCAATCTCCATGATTGCAGATTCAAACCGTTTTGAAGCAAGTGCATAGTTTTTGCCAAAAGCATCCTTGAAGAGCTCAAGGCTATTTTCAAAATTTGTAATATCAATATTTTGTTCTTTAATAGCTGCTAATTCCGACTTATACTCAAGTACCTTAAGGGAAGCATTTCTTAATAAAGAAATAATAGATAAAAAGCATTGTGGTCTGACAACATACATCTTGGGAAATCGATATGAAAAATCAACAATTCCTGAATTAAACAAGTCATTATCAGACTCTAATAATGAAACTAATACAGCATATTCACAATTTTTTTCATTGCGATCTTTATTTAGCTCCTTAAGGAAGTCCTCATTTTTTTTCTTGTAAGTGGTGTTATCAGATTCATTTTTCATTTCAAACATAATAGAGACTATCTCGTTTCCTTCATTATCAAAATCGCGAAAAATATAATCGCCTTTACTACCGAAACTTGTATCATTATCTTTTTCAAAATAAGCATTAGGGTAGGCTGCTGACCGTAGTCGATTAAACTCATTTTCGCAATGTTGTTCCAATGACTCACCAACCATTTTCGTAGACAATTTGATTTTCAAATCTCGAAGTCTCTGAATAACATCATCACGTTCTTTTAGCTGAATCTCATATTTCATTTTTATAGATTTTTCTGATAATTCATTTTGTAGTTCAACTTTGTCTAAATTATTTTTTATTTGCTCATAAGCATCTTTTAATTTTGTAATTGCATTAGAAACTGCAAGTTTTTTATCATATTCATTCTTTTCTTTCGTTTTTTCCAATAAATAGGAAAGTGTGTCTCTCTCTTTTTCGAAGGAATGCTTAAGCTTGCTGACAGCTATATGTTTGTCAGTTTCAGCAGCAGCCAACTGTGACTCAAGAGCTTGCATTTTTTTTTCATTTACAAATGCTGCTTCTTGCATTTTGAAACGGATATTTTGAATGGCTAACTCAACTGAATTCTGTTTATCCTTTTCAAGTAGTTCAAGTCTATTTCTCAGTTCTTCTTCAAACTGCTGATCTCTTACCTGCTTAGTGATATTTGAGTAATTATCTTCATCGATGCTAATCTTACTACCGCATTCAGGGCATTTGATTTCATTCATATCTGAATAAGAGAGAAAAACAATCTATTCTCCCTTTTTATCTGTTTTATCGTCGACAAGCAATAATTATGTTAATCCCAAAAGGGTATGTCTATAAATATTCAAATGTGTGGGATATTAAGTATACAAAAGAAGTCTTTCATTTTTCTTCTTTTGATATTGGGTAAATTCTTGATAAATCACCTTTGTTTGAATTTATAGCAGAATTTTTCCATTTGTACCATTTCTTGTTTCTAGAGTAGTCTTCCTCCTCCCAAATCTGATTTTGAAATATCAATATCCCACAAATTATAAAGAATATAAGAGCACCTAGAAAGATATTCCAATCAAGCATTATTGAAGCATTGGAATAACGCACATAGGCAACTATTTTCAACATTTTCTACGTGTGAACAATTGAGTTCCTATGAATAACATTTAGATATTAATGAATTTTTTATACAAGTGAGGTTTTGAGAAAAGCTTATTCAAAAGGATAATTTCGCATGAATGAATATATACTCATGTATTATGAGAAATAAATTATTGTGTTACAGCAATAATTTTTACTACATAATATTTATACCTATACAAACTAAAATAAAATTAACTATGTATTGTATTAAAAAAATGTCATTACTAAACTTTGCACTTGCCCATTCTGAGTTAGGTATAAGCCACTTCACAACAGATTTGATTCTTGTTCTATCTTTTGCAATAGTAACAGCACTTCCTATGTCTTTATTAAGACCTCAGATCCAAGAAAAGAATGTAAAAAGCAGTGTTTTCAAAAACTGATACTTTAGAATCCTACCAATAATAAACTAGAAAATTTATCAATTAAAATTATATCTTAGTAGATTTCAATATATTTTAAGATTGATCTTATACCAATCTTAGAATTTATTTACATAATCGATTATAGTTTGAACTCTTTTAAATCTAATAAGCATATAAATAAAATTATTATTAGCACAAGAAAAGTCGTGTAACAAGATCAGATTTTTGTAAATTTTTAAATTTTACTACCTTTTTTTGATAAATTTAACACGTTTTCAAACTAAGTGTATGTACAATGTATTTAATAATTGATAGTTATGTCAGAAAAAACCATATTTATATATGATGGTGAATGTCCATTCTGTAATCACTTTGCACAATTACTTGAATTAAAGAGCAATCTTCAAGAAGTCGAAATATTAGATGGAAGAAAAAATCTCCCGCTCCTATCTCAACTCTATAATCAAGGCTACGATTTAAATAATGGAGCAATTCTTATAAATAATGAAAATATCATGCATGGTGCTGAAGCGATAAATTGGATTTGCTCTCAAATTAAAGAGCCAAGCGATTCTCTTCTAGAAATACTTCGGATTATTTTCACATCAAACAAGAGGACAAATTTTTTATTCCCATTTCTTTTATGGGGTAGAAGATTGTCACTGACAGTAAAAGGGAAGGTTTGGAAGCCAGTAAATGAAAATGTCCAATTTTATTGAATCTTTTCATTAGACCAGGGCTAATGTTTTTTACTGTATATAAAAATTATAAATTTTATATTTACGCAAAATCAATTAAGCTAATTAATTACTGTAGAATAACTTAAAGACATACATTAATTAATATGGGGATATTAAGTCTCAAATATTCATCACCTGCATTAACTATATGTAATTCACTAATGATTTGGCATGACATATTGTTAAAGGTTGAGAGTATATTTTTTACAAGAATATCATCTTGATATTCCTGTTTGTAACATCATTAGATAAGAGGACATAGCCTATACCTTCGATGAGTTTAAATATGTAAAAATAAGACTTTATACATCTAAGGTTAATATGCTTATAGAAATCCTTGGGAATAGCAATTCATTACTAGTTGTTCTTTTAATTGGTTTGTCAATATATTTCGGAATTCAAGCAAAAGCTAAAAATATAAAATGACTTTTAGCTATTTACATAATAACGCTGATGCCTAATGAACAAGTAAGGTTAAAAAAAAAAAAAAAAGTGATCTTATTCAAGGATATCTTTTTTAACTTGCTCAAGACTAGGACCCCTTTCACGCTCAATACTTGAAATAGGTATCCAACTCCAATCCACAAACAGAGTAAGCATTACTCCAACAAAAATAGACAAAGGTAGAACAAGCTCAAAAAAAACGTGCTTAACCATATAAAAAATTAATTCTGCTGTATTAGTAACAATTTCTTCATAGAGCGGATCAAACAAGAATCTACATTCGGTACAACCTATTAAGGATAACGAACTAAGATATAAATATGTGAATATAAATAATTACAGAGAAGAGAAAAAAAGAGTATACACCTTATCAAATAAAAGCGTAATGACTATAAAAAAGAATGCTAGACAAGCATCTATCTCAAATATAGAGGATGATCAAGAATTAAAAACATAGATTTTAACAAGACGAAAATCAACAAAATGTAAATCGATTATACTTAAAAAAGAAATGCGGGAAAATCAACAAAAACTTAGAATTCGAAAAATAGATAAGGTATAGGTAATAGTTTTTTCAGGAAAAAATACGAATTTGAACAAAAAAAAAAAACGGTCTTGAAAAAACGAAGAATTCAGTTGAGGAAAAACAGAAAACGGTATGAATAAGAGACTAAAGATCTTGGTAGGTAAATTAAATATAGATTAATAATCAGACAAATTTATCAACGATAATTTAGCAATTAAAAAAGCCGAGTTGCAGATATGCATCTCGGCTAAATCTAAATGAATTAATTCAGTTTTTCAGGAATTAACCTTCTCCTTCTGGCACCAAACGGAAACCTTTTCGTCCCATCTTAATCTCAAAATTATCACCTGGCTTGAGATCTAAAAGAGCTGTATAGGCCTTTCCTATCAATAGGTTTCCATTTCCTTGGACGGTAGCCACATAACTAAGCTTTCTTCCACCTTTACCAATACCACCAGCACTTTCAGCTGCTAGGTTTACACCTTTAGCTTCTAGAAGTGCTTCATAAAAGGCAGTGTAGTTAAGACGCTCTCCGCCTCCTTTCTTGGTGGAAACATATCCACAAGCTTTAACAAGATCAGATTTTGAGACATCTCCCAAGTCTTTGACCTTGGCTAATAAATCCTTACCAGTGAGCATGATAAATAAATGGTTGTACTTATAATACTAACTTATAATTAACAAACTTACAATATTTACATTAGTCCTAGACATTAAAGCTAAAAGTTATGGGAAGAGAAGTGTCTAGATTAAACTCAGGAATCCAAGGTTATATTGAAAATTGTTCATGCTTAATGGGATTGATTTATAGGAAACGACCAGTTTGGAAAGCTGAAAAATACATGATTCGAAGGATCATTTATCTATTAGAAAACCCTCAATCACTAGCAATAGCAAGATTATTTTATAAATAACGGAAAATCTATAATTTCATAAAGACAGGTACGAGCAAATTAAAATTTTCCAAAAATTAGTTCGTTTGGTATATAAAGCTTTATATTTGAATATTTGCGAAGAGATGAATCAGAATATAATTACTTATTACAACAAAAAATGAATCTCTCTAAAATCCTTGCGATTTGTATCGTATCTGTATTCATCCTTTCAGCATTTGCGGGATTAATTGGAACTCTATTAAATTCCTAGTATGACAAGAAATTATTATATCTAGCTTTCCATGAGAACAATTATTCTTTCCGTTTAATCAAAATAAGACATGTAGAAGCTGATATTTTAAACCTCTATGAAAATTAAATGTATTGGGAATAATTCCAACGCTTTATTTGATTATCGTCTTAACTTTTGGTTCAAAAACAGCACCATTACATATCATCACTGATAAAACTTCCTTGTTTTCATCATTCATCTTCTGTACAGCTTTTTTCTGTCCCAATGTCGCAGATGTTTTCTTGATGCACCTATTCCAGCTTGAAGCTTGCCTGGATAGAGGAATTAACAGAATAGCAATTGTAGAAAACAAAAAGGTAAAAGTCCTAGATATATTATCTGGATAAAATATTTCCTTAGAAATTCAAGAGAAGTAATCAATAAGATCCATTCAAGCAGTTAAAGGTAAAAAGACATCAAGTCACATTTACAAAGACAAAACATGAATCATCTCATGCTGCAAAGAATAATAGATGAACATTAAAAATGTAGAACACGTCAAATAATGCCAAAACATATAAATTTAGAAGTTTCAATCTGAATTGTCCCACTTACCAATTGCAAACTCAAGAAAACGATCAATGTCATCATCTGGGCAGCCAGTCTTCATTTGTAATTCCTTACATGCGTCAGAAATCTTATTAAAACAATTTTTCACATCGATATTTCCCTTTATTGCATCAAGCAGTTGCTTATCGGTAAAGGTCATAATTGGTATTGCAGGGTGTAAAAAACAAGGATATTTTTCATTCAGCTTATCTAGCAATCATGATAAGAACAAATGGATATAAGCTATAAATCAAACTCAATAACATCCTCAATTAAATTCTCAGATAAACAATCAAAGAATTATCGTGTTAAGGCTAAAGCCCAATTAGGCGAGTATTTGCCAACTCCTAAAATATTTTTGGTTAAAGAAGAATTGCATTTGGCGACTATTCCATTAGTGGGAAAATTAGAAAACAATTCATTTCTTAACCATTGAGAATGCCATGTTTTGACTTGCCTTGGATCATGCGTTCTTAAAGTTATGGGTACTTCAAAACCCCAATTTTGTAGTTGTGTCAAATCTGACAATTCATCCCTGTTAGATCTAAAGATTTGAAATGCCAAAAAAGACAATGAGGAATTACTAGCATTTTCAAGAGTTGAGGTCGACAACAGTTTCTCAAATGAAAATTTAGAATTAGAAAAATGAGAATATAAAACTCCCTCCAGCTCAACTTCAACCTTTAAAGAGTCATCAATATTCAAAGGAATAGCATTGATAGTTCTGATATTCTCAATAATTTCACCATCCTCTCGAGAAAAAGCATCTACTAATTGACCGTATTTGTATCTAAGACCTATTGCGAAACCATCAATTTTAGGTTGGACCACCATAGTTGAACCCTCTGGTAATTTTGCCCACCAGCTTGAGAAACAATTTTTATCCAGTCCAAGTAACCTCATACACATATCAATAGGAGAATGTCATGTCAAGTCGCTTCTTTAACCTCTTTTCTTAAGGAATCAAAAAAATGTACTAGTTTTAAAATATTTAAATATGGAGAATAAAAAATAAAAAAAATGAATAAAATAAAATTCAAAATATCTAGCTTTTATATATTCTTATATAGAAATCAATTATTAAACATAAAACAAATACGCTATGGATGGATTTTATTCATTGGCTATTACAGATGGAATTACTTGAGTATTAAACACATTTGGTGAAATCAAGATTCTATAAATATGTTTTTACAAATATATAAAAAATATAAGAGAAGGATATTTGAAGCAAAGTCCGTATTTATTCTCATGTTGCCATAGCTTTTATCACATATTTTTATAGAGAATATTCTATGGATATGACAATATTGGAAAAATACCCTGAAGATATCCCCTGGGATTTAAATATCGAGCAAAGCAACTTCAGATCAATCGAATGGATACTATCTAAAGCGGAAATAGTTTATACGTTTACGAGGAGTCGTATAAACGATAAATATATCTACATCCAGAAGAATGACGGTATCAGAAAGGCAGTCAATAAATATGAAGCCAAGTTTACATACCAAAGGTTATTTGACGAGGGATATTCATTGACTGCCTTTTCATGATTAATAAATAATTCTTGACGTTGAAGATCATAAGTGTAGGCTTAAAGAAATAGAAACTTTTAGTCAATGCCAAGGGTAAAAAGAGAGAAGTATCCAGAAAAGGCTCCTTGGGATTTAGGACCATTATCTGAACATAAGGCTCTAGAAAATTGGAGATTAGTAAGAGGATCAGAAATAGTGATTTTTGCAAGAAAAGGTGATGACAATCACTATTTCATTATGCAAAGAGACGATAAGGAACCTATTGAAATTCTCGCGTTCCAAGCGAGGCTCACATATCAACAACTTTTAGATAAAGGTTTCAAACTTGAAGTCTCATAAATTTATGGAGAAGAGGACTCATTATTTAAAAAAATATTATGACTGAATTAGAAGAACTTGAAGACATTTTTGGAAGCTTAGAAAATATAGAACCTTTCGGAATTGAACCTGATTTTAGCTCGCTTGGACTCGAACCAGCTGAAGTGTTAGGTTTCCAGACAGAAGAAGATCTAGAAAAGGCAGTTCACCTTCTCACAATGGAGGTTGACCAGAAACAGATTATTTTAATTGACGTTTGATTAATAAATTAGATTCACATAAAAAGGGAAAGAAGCAATACTTTGTATTTTTAAGTATTTTTTGATAAATACTAGCTTAATATTTATTTTTTAGTTAATTAAGGCAATTAATTTGTCAGGGTAATGAGTAAAAAATCAAGTTTAATTTCCTTGATTTAATTTTTTAAAACATTGTTTACAAAGGATTAAACCTTTTCTTCTATAAACAGAATCGGACAAAACGACATCACAAAGTTGGCAATGAATTAATGTACTTTGCATTGTCAAAACAAGTTGTTATCTAGGCCCAATCAGTATCTTCCAAAAGGCTGGAATAATCTGAACTATCGAAGAAAGTATCTTCGTTTAAGAGATCGTCGACTTCAGCGCGAAGCCAATAACTTAGAGACATTGTAATAAGAGGTGGAACTAAATAATGCCTGGAACTATCCAGCCAGTGAAACCGTAATTAATAACAGCTGCAAGAAGACCCATCATTGCAAGTCGACCATTCATTATTTCAGCTGTTTTCCAGTAGTTAGTTGTTTTATCCATCACACAAAACCTGGAATAATTTGTCCAGTTGTTGCATAGGCACCTACAAGAGCAATGCATCCAAATAATGCTGCATAGCCGTTAAGTCTTTCAGCAGTTACCTTTTCAGGATCAATCTTCCTACTGTTGTTGTCGTTTTGAGTAATCATTACACGACACCTGGGATGATTTGGCCAGTTGTAAGATATGCACCGATGAGTGCCCAGCATCCAACAAATGCTGCGTAGCCGTTGAGTCTTTCGGCAATTACTTTGCCTTCTTCGACTCTTGGGGTTTCAACAGTTGAATTTTTCACTAAACGACACCTGGGATAAGTTGGCCTGTTGTTAGGTAGATACCTGTTAGAAAAACGAATGCCATCATGGCTGGTCTGCCGATGCTTCTTTCTAGGATTGTTTTGTTAGATGGTTGCATTGTTGTGAATAGTTATTGGGTTAGAAAATACCAGGAATAATTTGACCTGTTGTTGCATATGCACCGAATGCTGCTACGAAGCCAAGCATTGCTGCCCAACCGTTGAACTTTTCTGCTTCTGGAGTCATGATGAATACCGAGATGTGTATGTGAATAAATGTAAACTAATTGTAAACATACGTAAAGCTTTCAAAGTACGGCTTGCCTCCTAAGAATGAGATTCAGTCAAAAAGGCTACAAAAAAGGAGTAACTACAGCAGCTTTGAATACACTAATTTTGAAATTTCAAAGAAATATTATTTTTTAAATAAACCAAAAAGCTCCGAAAATAGTGTGACACCTGTGTGTATAAATTAAATTTAAATTATTTTTTTTGGATCTCAGTTATAAAAAAAGTCAATTTCTTTAGCTTTTAATCCATCCCAACCAGCATTGATTAATCGTGTATTTAGAGTGTCTTGGTCAAAATGTTTGGATCCAGTTTTGACAATACGGTTTCGCATTGATTTCTTAACTCCACTTCTTTTACGTGCATTTTCTTTATCCATGACATCCCTGTAGAGGGTCAGCATTTCTGATGGAATAGGACTGCCATCTAGATCTAAGCCAGCTTGGATAGCGTTATCAATTGCATCTGGGCCAGAGAACTCCACAAGAAAAAAGCGTAATGGATTTATTCTCCTATCGCATCTGCCGAATTTCTGGAATTCTTAGTAGAAAGAAAAAAAATTGTGTAAATTTTACTTTATGCGATAAATAACTGAAAGATTATTGGCTGGCATATCGATGATGTTATCAAGATTAAATCCATTGTCAGAAGCAATATTGTTAACGTCTTCTAAGTTGCGAAGGCCCCAGAGCGGGTTTTGTATTTTTAAGGATTGATCAAAATTCAAATTACTTTCTGAAGTTTGAATCTCTTTTCTTAAGAAAGGTCCATAGAGCATCAAAAAATTACTTTGATCTAGATATTTCTTTGATTCTTCAAACAAAGATCTTGTACAACTCCATGGTGAGATATGAATCATATTTATACACACAATTCCCTTAATTAAAGCCCAAAGTCGATTGGTAATTGACCAAGGACGAATATCTACATCAAGATTAAGAGGTTCCGGCATTTTTGAATAAAGCCCCTCATGCCTAATCCATGAATTAATACTTTGTCTATGTTGAAATTCGGGATCACTAGTTTGCCAAGTAATTGATGGGAATTTTTTTTGAAAGAAGACTCCGTGTTGTCCACTACCACTAGCTATTTCTAAAAGCCAGCAATTAGGAGAAATATAATTGCTTAAAACTGCGGCGATGGAATCACGATTCCTTGTCGTAGCCGGAAAATCTAGGCGATAGTCGGGATTTATATTAACCATGATTTATCAATAGTTAATAGGACTAAAGAATCAGAATTGTTTGGAAGTTTTTCCTTAGAAAAATCTTTAATAATAAAAATAATCATTATTAGTAAAGGAGCTAGAAATGCGGATGCGGCAACTGCTCCAATAATCCGTCTTGAATTTAATAAGGGCTTTTTAACTAATGGGTCACCGCAGAGACCACAAATCAAAACACCCTCACTACTAGTTTTATGAAATTGATAACGAGAAGAGCAGAAAGGGCAATAATATCGGCTCATTCCTGATCTTACAAAAACAAAATTTATCTATATTAAATATGCCTAGCATTATAAAAAGCAAACTAATTTGATTAAATGTAGGACTTAAAAATGAGAGAAGAGATTGAGGTATCAAATCACCTTGTAAGGAATCTTGAGAGAATATCTCCTGAAAATTCTATCTTTAATTACAAATCTGGAAGAAATGCCTTCTTATCATTAGGACAAGGAAATATTCGTGAATGGTTGGAGATATTTCTTCCGAATACAAGAATAATTTTAGAACCAAAAATCATTGGATCAATCATTGGCATTCAATATATCAATGGGGAATTAAACAAGGTCATAAATAAAAATAGTCAAGACATTACAGAAAGTGTAAGGTCTCTTAAAACTATTCCTAAAAGCCTAGCAATTAAAAACAGACTAGAAATACAAGGAGTTCTTTACGACAATAAAATTTTATCAACTAGAAAAGATGAAACTGAATTTATAGATATTCAAAATTTTATATCACAGTCTAAAAGACTTAAATTCTGCGCTTTTCAAATATGTCAATGTAATATTAATCATTTTCAATCACTTCAGGAATTAAAACATCTAAATTTTGAAATTCCTCAAACTCAATTTACAAACTTCATTTCTGATGTCGAAATCTATCTTCAATGTTGGAGAGAGGGTAAGTTATTTACAAGCTATCCAACAGATGGACTAGTATTGAAAATCAATTCAAGAAAATTGCAAAAGTATCTTGGAGAAAATAACCTATCAATACCTTGGGCATACGCCATAAATTAATGATTATTGCTACAACTCAAAAAGCATCACAAGTAATTGGAGGAGTAGAGATCTTTTCCCCAATGGGATTATCCATCCTAACCATAGGAATACTTTTTACAATAGGTATACCACTAACAATGATTTTAAGAGGAAAGAAAGATTAAGTTATTTTCACTGACGATTTTATGGAGAATAAAATTGTGAGTAACTAAACAAACAACTACAAAAAAGGATTTAGATTAAACTCGTAAAGAGTAAATTCAAGACAAGAAAGATATGAGTAAAGATATTAAAATTCTAAATCATATTATCAACTACTTATTTAAGTATATACATCCTAAGAAATTTCATTTCAATTTGTTTTTGCTATCTGGATTACTCTTGGTACCATTCCAACAAAATAGATCTGAAGAACTTTTTCTAAAATGTGTAGGCAAATATGAAATAAATAGAGGTGCTCTAATCAAACCAGATTGGGAAACAAGCTATCTAACAATTAATCTAGATGGATTAATATCTACAATTGTCGATAAAGGAATAAAAAAAGAAGGAAGGACTTTGATTAGACGTAATTCATACACAATAACGCAAAGAGATAATAGAAACAGCGTTAAGAATATCTACAAAATCGATGGAAAGTATGGTATCTACTCAGTTGAATCCCCACAGAGGTATAGAACTTTGATAGGTACTTGTCAAAAAGGAAGAGGTTAAGAAGATTCATTTACCAAATAAAATATTACTTAAATTATTTTCTAAATCAATTAATTGCCACTTCCTTTACTTTGATCAAGACCTTGAGCTCTGCGGTTTTTGGCGATACCTCCAACCCCAAGCACCAAGAAAATCATATAGAAAAATAAAGTAGAAACAATCGTAATAATTGCAATCGTGGCAAAATTCATTAAAAAATATTGATTTAATTTGTTCTCTAAATCTAACAGGAAGTATCAATAAAACCATTTAAGTAAAGATAACAGTAACGCCACTGATAAGTATCGCAAATGTAATAATGAAAAAAGGCAGAACCTGAATTTTGTAGTTATTCATAATACTCTTTTTCCAAACTATAATAAAATCACAATGAGGACGAGACGAAAAAATACGCAAAAATATTAGTAATAACCGGCCTACAATAATTTTTTTTTGTAAAAAGCTATTATTTAAGAAGACATTAAGTATAAACTTTCTAGCTAGAATTTAATAATGCTTTCAATCTTAAGTTGATATGTGGGTAAGCATAGATCTTTGCTTAGTACCAATAGGGGTAGGTGTCTCATTATCTCCATACATAAAGGCGTGCTTATCAATTATTGATGAACATAAGCTTGAGTATGAACTGGGTCCAAATGGAACTGCAATTGAAGGAGAGTGGGATCAAGTTTTTGAATGCGTAAAGAAATGCCATGAGGCAGTTCATAGCAAAGGTGCTCCACGTGTTTACACAACATTAAAAGTAAATACACGTACAGATAAGAAGCAATTATTTAAAGAAAAAGTAGAAAGTGTAAGAGGCTCATAGCAAAAGAATTTAAAAGCATTAAAAAAAAGTTTAAAACCCTAAAACAAAAGAAAGATCCCAACATTTACCCATGCATACTCATAGAAGTACTGATATAAAAGAAATAGCAGCACGGTAATTAATGACTATCTTTGCTCGTCTAAGCAGATCAGAAGTTATTCACGGAAGAGTGGCTATGTTTATCGTTGCTATCTGGTTATTCACAAACTATCTAATTCGTTAAGAATGGCTAACCCTATAAAAACTTGGTTTTTTGAATTAATCGAAGATGCGATAGGCAGTAAAGCCATGAAGCAATTTAAGGAAGAAGAAGAAGAAGAAAAAAAAAGAATTCCGATTCAAATGATGAGACCAAACAAAATTAGGTTTTAAAGACTCCTAGTTGTATCGCTAACCAAGAATCAATCCCATTCAGCCGCAACAGCTCTTAAGCCACTAGCGATGATTTCGTTGGGGCAATTAGTATCCTCCTTTAAGGCCTTAGCTGCAAGATGAACGTTCTCCCAAAATACTGACACTGCTCCAGTTTTTTGATCATCAGAGAATTTAAAATCCTCAAAAGCTTTTGGCATTTTCCTCTTTTTGTTTAAGTTCTAGCAAAAAATTCATTCATCAACTTTAATCTTCACTGCTTGAATGTAATTATCTTTTTTATTATCTAAAAATAGTTTCCTTGTGATTAAAACTGCCATGGCCGCTAAAAATATAAAGCCAACACTTTGAACAAAATCTATATAGGCTGCCAAAAAATGAGTCATTGGAAACTTGATTTTTTCAAATGTAGAGGAAAAAAATCAAATGACAAATTCAACAACACAAAAGCAATGAACAGTAACTTAATGATCTGTTGAAGCCAAATAGCTATCACCCAACAAGGTACCTGTACCTAAATCAAAAACATTATCCAAATTGGATAACAACTCTTTTAGTTCTTCTCCACTGATTCTTTTAATTTCTTGATAAGTTTCTTTAGACATCGAAAAAATAAATCAAATGCAAATTTAGCCACTCCCAATCAGTCTCAGAGACCGTAAAGACCGATAGGGGTAATTCCCTTTCGGCATACTTCAATAAAAAGAAATTATGACAATAATTAGTTTGCTTGTATTAAAATTTCTAATCAATACCACAAGGAAAATAACGATACCTATGAGTAATAGATGTTAAGTAATTATTCCTAAACGGCTGGCGGCGGTTTGTTCTTATATTTTTAGAACTTCTCAGGACAACCTTCTTTTTATACTGAGCTTTAGAAGGTTGTTTCTTTGAATAAGAAACGTCAGTGCTCCCCCCCAGAAGCCAATCAATTATCGCCCTTGGTAATTGACTGTCTGACGTACATTAATCCTAAAATCTCCTTTTCTTCGATGGTTCTGTAGGACCGTACGTCTTAGGTAGGGAAACCGTAGCAAGAATAAAACTCTTTTAATTAGACATTTAAAAAGGGCCCTAGGGGGCCCTTTTCTTTACCGATTCTTTGGAAGCTTCTGGATATTGGTGGCCTGGGGCCAAGTGTCTAGTAGAAAGGCTTTTGTACTCCGTTAGGGCACCTAAACGATGCAGAGGAGTTTCGACTGAATTGACGCACCTATATCATTGATCCTTGTCGCATCAGACGAATAGCCTACTTATTCATTGAGAATGTTGGAGCAGGAACCAGAATTCAGTTCGCTTCTCTTAAATACTCAGGTGGAGTGTCGACCATAAATGGTGCCTCTGAGCTCAACAAATGTATCTTTGCTCTATTCGCACCTCAACGCAATCAGCCTTAATGCCCATTGCATTTCCACTTAACCTGATCAAAAATAGAAAGTTTGGGGTATAAGAATTTTATCTCAATTCAAAACATCAATATGACGAGAGAAAAAACAAACAAACAAGATCAAATAAGCATTTTCGGTGAAATAGCTAAGGGATTTAGAACTGATTATCAAAAAATTGAATTTTTCGATTCATCTAAGGAAGCATTTTTCACAGATTCAATTGAAGCAACAAGCTCGGTTAATGAAGATATCCCTAAAGACTTAGACGAGGTTTTTACGTATACGCAAATATGAAAAAACTTTGCGAAACGGAGCTTGAAGAGTTGAAAAGTCTTCCATGGAAAGAATACCCGGAAAACTTTAAGATATTTTTATTCGATTTTTGCATCTTAAATGGTGATGCATATTCAAAATGCTTCCCAAATTCAAAGTAGTTTTGCAATTTTCTAATACGATCCGCTTAATGAATGAACGCGATAATTTGCTTGCGTGGCATACGAAAAATTCCTCAAGCAAAGAATATTTAAAGACATCCGATAAAATATTTATTAAATTCAGGCCACAAATATGATGCGTTATTACAAGCAAGGTAGGAGCTTTTAAATTGAAGAAATAACTCTATTTTTCACCTAATGCTCGAAACAACTGTATGTACATTTGATGTAAAAATACCTTACGATGAGTGGGTGAAAAAATTTGACAACGATGAGGCTCCAGCTAGATCAGCCAAAGGTATAAAGGTCATTTTCAGAGGTGTGAGCAAAGATAAACCTGAAAAAGCGATCGTTGTAGTTCAAGCTTTAGAGGGTGTCTTAGGGAAACACGTAAAAAGAACATTGAAATATTTGAAAAAAATGGTGAAGTCATGAGTACGGCAGAACCTAGTCTCTGGTCTTGAGGATCCAAATTGCTTAGGTATAAATAAAGAATCAAATCAAAAGATTAGTCACAATTAAATTTGAACAATGATTAGAAATCTGTTTTTCTTAATTCTCGGAGCATTTAGCGGTTTTTGGTTTATATGGCCTCAAATCATTACGACCAAAGGTTGGGAATGCACAAAAGATGTTATTGCATCTTCTAATGAAGATTTAACAGATATTGAATCATTAGTTGAATCCTTGCCAAACAGAATCAAATTAGGCTTGGCTGTTTCCCCAAAAACATTGCTAAAGAGAGAGAACCTTACTCGTATCGAGAAGCTCAGAATTATTGGAGATGCTTGCTTTAGATAATTTAAAACCACAAACGAAAATTATCATTATGAATATCAACAAAAAGTTGGCGTATTAACTAATCAAAGCAATTGCTTCTTTTAATTCATTCGCGTGATTGATCTCATCTTGAGCAATTTCACGTATCCTCTGATCATTTGGATTAACGGTTAAATACTTTGCGTAAGTTTCATACGCATGCTCTTCAATTTTTATATTGATATCGTATGCATTTGATGGCGATAGTAAGTAATAAAAAACCATTACCCAGTAATAGAAGAGCACTAAATGCCTGGCAAGAAATCGATCAACCCAATATCTATTGCCGCTTCGTGATTGCATCTCCTCTAAATGCTCCGTTTCATTGATTGCTTGGTAAAAATGAGCCTTCATAAGCTTGTTACTTAAAGGAGTCTTTAGACCAAGCGACTCTTGTAAATGCAAAACAGATAAGAATGCAAAATAAGGGGCTCTAGCAATAACCTCAAGAACCCAAAAACGTTGAATCGGCCTACCTTCGTAAACTAGATCAAGAATACTTACACTGAGATCTAAAATAAATGAATTAAAACTTTTCATAATTCATTGGCTAACTATTTAAGTATAAATACTCAGAAAAGGATATGAGTTTTAACTTATTTATTTAACTATCGATAGCTACTGAAGCTGAATATGGAAATAGTCCGATGATTGAATCTATCTTGCTCGAACAGGTTGGTAAGCAGGAATCATCTTTCCTCCACCGAAATCGTCATCATCATCTGGAAGCGCTCTTGAGATTAGTTCTACCAGAACTAGAGCAGCCATTGGATAGAAACACCACAAAACAGCTTTCCAGATAGGAAATGAGTCAACCAGCTGAAGCTCAGACATGTATCAGAAAAATGTTTGCATAAACCTAACTGATCTAAAAATATTTAGTGTTACGGTTAGCACGAAGTAAAAGTTTATCTAATCGAAGCTTGTGTAAAAAAATTACTTCAAGTTGTCTAAGTTTTCCACAGCCTCAGAGTCACTAAATAACTCCAAGATCTAAAAAAAAGCAATTCCAATAAAAAAGACCCTAGGTATGGTGTCCTATGGGCCTGGGTGATGGGGACTTTATTTTTAACTGTTTTTCAACCAAATTGCAACCCCTACCATATCTGGTGTTAGAAAGATTAAAAAAACAGAAAAAAAGACCCATATCTGGAATTATTAGCTTGCGTAATATGTATACAGCGAGTAATATTTTCAAATTACTGGGTGATGGGGATCTCTCAGTATCTTCTCCCTCAAATTTGAGGGTTTTTTTATGCAATGAATTTTTTGCACATAATTTCTAATATGGATTAAGGCAAAATTAGTGAAAAACTGCTCTGATCATTATTTTTTTAAATCGAGAAGATGGAACAAGTAACTGATGCAATTGGTAATCCCACAGCACTCTTAGTAGAGAGAATTTTTTGGTTGGGGTTAGGTGCATTTTTAGGACTGGCAATAATTACTTCTTTACTAAGAGGATTAGAAGAAGGAAAAAACAAAACGACACAAGTTTCACCTGATCAATTAGAAAATCTTGCAAAAAAAGCGATCCAACAAAACAGTGATAGCAATTGATATTGGTTATCAGATATTTTTATAGCCACAAACAAATTTACTTATGGTCGTTGGGGCGAGAACCGTACAATCAGCTACCACTGATTAGATGATGAGCATATATGCTTAATATATATTCACAAAAACAATGAAATTAGTTCCTTACATATTCATGGCTGTTGCTATCTTCTCAGAAGTTTCAACAATCGCTACGACTCCTATTATCTAATTAATTCTTATTAATTGAGTATTCAGACCTAACACGTTCATGTGAATACTGACGTTAGATTGTATATAACTGATTTGTATTCATGCTCAAAGAGATATTTAGGGCTGCTAGTTTTTTAGCTTTGTCTGTTTTTTTAGCTTCAACAACTTTCTTTTCAGGAATCAACCCTGTAGTGGCCGCGCAAATGGGTTCTGATATGAATGAAGACAACTCTATGGGTATTGTGATCGAAGAGTCGAGTGATGCCTTGGATGGTTCTAAAACTAGTTCTGCCCCAGACCTTGGAGATGATCAAGCATTTCCTTTTATTCCAGGTTTCGGTAAAAATTCCGGTAAAGACTGATTATCTATTTTTTGAAAGTATTGATGGATAATAAATTACTAATTTTTTCGAAAGCTATAAAAAAATCCACAGACATAAGTGGTAATTAGCTAGACCATTTTCATGGAAAAATGGGAATCAAAAATAATCATTTTTATTATGTTTGCAGTACTTGCAATAGGCTCAATTGCGCCATTGATAAGGATGATCAGTGATCGTATTTCCTAAGAATTAATTTGCTTGGACAAGCTGAGATTATTGGCGGAACTATTCCTTACATGAATGCTTTTGGCATTTTTTGCTTATTTAAATTTTTATTTTGCAAAAACTGGAAAAAATGTATTAAATACTCGAATGGATCAAAAAAAATCTAAAGAAAAATCTCTAGATTTATATGAAGATTGATTTATCCAAAGCTATTTAAAATATGCCAGGAATAATCTGACCAGTAGTGATATAAGCGCCAAGTAAAGCAATCATTCCAATCATTGCCCAACGGCCATTGGTCTTTTCTGCCTCCTCCGGGTAGTTGGAATAGTTTTCAACTAATTGAGTTTGTACTTGGGTAGCAAACATGTTTTGCTTGCCATATTCAGTAATGATCTGGTTAGAAGCAGAACTGTAAGCAGGTATTCCTGTTGGATCAACAGATTTACCTTCTGATTGATTATCAGTTGGATCAATTGATTGATCAGAAACTGGATTACTAGAAGTCATATGAGAATCTAAAAAATACCTGGAATGATTTGACCTGTTGTTGCGTAAGCACCGAAAGCAGCAATAAAGCCGATCATTGCCATCCAACCATTAAACTTTTCTGCTTCTGGAGTCACGAGATTAAACTCAAATAATGGCCATGAATGTAAAGGAAAAGTAAAGGAATGTAAAGGGGACACCCGTACATAGCAAAAGTTATCAGGGGTATTAGCTGAAGCAATATTTTTTATCCACGGTCTAAATACCAATTCCACTAACTTTGTTGAACTTAATTCAACTAGATGGATTTAATACCAGGTGTAGTTCTTTTCTTTGGAGCCATTGGAACTGTGGCTCTACTTGGTTGGGATACTTTCCAAAATCGCAAGCCAATTACTAAAGCTGAGATGCAGCAGTCTCGTGGAACTAGAGCAGCTAAGCCACAACAAAAGAGAAGAGGGTTGTTTAACAGAGGATAATTATGGGTGAAATTCAAACATACGCTTCAAACTCAGGAGATTTTAATTTCCTTTTCGTTCTAATCATTGTTGGGACTTATCTTCTTTATGAGGTTGGAAAAGCAATAATGGACAACAACGATGATGATGACATGGATGGAGGAATGACGATGCGTGTTGCAGATGGAGCACAGGCTTGAATTGACTACCAAAATAATATGTATTAATTGACAACAAAAATTATTCGTCTTTAAACAGGTTTAGGGTGCATTGAATCTATAATTGGTTATCTATTAACTTAAAAATTTTGAGCGAAGAAAATATCAAAAGAAAAATAGATGCTTTATTAAAAGAACTTCAGGAGAAAACACGAGTTTCGGATGAGGAGATGGACGAATTTAAAAAAATTATGGAACTAGCAGATTTTTCACAAGACCAAGAATAATTTAGCTATAAGTTGGGATGAATGAAGGTTTAGCGAGATGCGAGTTTTGACCAAATAAGCAGTACCAACACGTTAAGCAATGCATATCCAACAGCGATTTGAAGTTGGTAAAAATAACCAACAATCGAAGAGGATCCCAAAATGATCAAACTAGTAATAAAACTATCTCTTGAAAAATTCACCTAAAAATATCAAGCACTATAAATATTCAGAATGAAAATAAAATCATGAAAGTCTTATTTGATTTTCAATCGAAAAAGCATTGCTTGCGCAGGCCTTATTGCCTGTAACTTGAGAAACAGCAATAACGAGAAGGCTTAGAGAACCAACTGCTAAAGAAATTGTTCTAATAGCACTTGCTTTTTTAGAGATTTTCTTGCTCATATCAAAAAATCTTGATGTAATAAGAATACGATTACTATCCAAGCATAAAGAGTATCCAATGATACCTAGTAGAAATAATTGCCTAAAAATTAATAGAAGAAACTATGAAGAGAGCTAAATCAATTGAAAACAAGATTTCAATTGATTGCTTTATTTACAAGCTTGAGAAAGTTGTTGCGAGCTTTCTTTTAACAGTTCAATCCAATCTTGCAAAGAATTTAATGAGTCAATATTTAATTGGTAATAAACCCATCTACCAGTTTGCCTATCGGTAATCAAACCTGCGTCTTTTAAAACTTTTAAATGAAAAGATATTTTCGATTGCGCCAATCCAATTTCATTAATCAAATCACAAACACATCGCTCTCCTCCTGAAAGAGACTCAATGATTTGCAATCGCAATGGATCAGATAAGGCTTTTAGCAATTTCCTGGCCATTGCATTTTCAAGAACTACTTCGCTCTTTATCGCTGTGGCCATCAAAGAAGGAAAAATATAATCACATGATAAAACAAACTTCAGAAAAGGCTTGCATCGACAAACCTCAATACATCAATATAAATTGATATGAGGAATGTAATCCTTTATTGATTCACTCAATCAACTCAATTACACGTTATGCGAATCGGTATTAATGGTTTCGGTCGAATAGGTCGACTTGTTCTTAGAGCGCTCTGGGGTAGAGAAAATATCGAGATTACACATATCAACGATCCATTGGGTGATCCAAAGGTAGCTTCGCATTTACTTGAATTTGATTCAGTACATGGTCGTTGGAACAAAGCCATAAGCAACGATCAAAACAACGTGAGTATTGAAGGTCACCCAATATCTTTTTCTCAAGAAAGTGATTTCACAAAAGTGCCGTGGAATGAAAAAGGTACAGAGCTAATTCTCGAATGTTCAGGAAAATTCAAAACCCCTCAAACATTAAATCCTTATTTCGATACTCTTGAAATGAAAAGAGTTGTCGTTGCATGTCCTGTTAAAGGTGAAATACAGGGAGAGGATGCTCTAAATATTGTCTACGGTATTAATCATGATTTATACGAACCCAATAAACATCGGTTAGTAACCGCTGCATCCTGCACAACTAATTGCTTAGCTCCAGTCGTGAAGGTCGTTAACCAAGCCTTTTGTATTAAACATGGATGCATTACAACACTCCATGACCTAACAAATACACAGGTAATCGTTGATTCATTTAAGCCGGATTTACGAAGAGCCAGAAGCGGATCACAAAGTTTAATACCAACAACGACAGGTTCGGCAAAAGCGATAGGGATGATTTTCCCAGAATTACAAGGTAAATTAAATGGCCATGCAGTTCGCGTTCCTCTCCTCAATGGATCTTTAACTGATGCTGTATTTGAATTAGAGAAAGAGGTAACGCAAGAAGAAGTCAATCATGTATTCAAAGAAGCTTCAGAAGGAGAGCTAAAAGGAATACTCGGTTACGAAGAAAAACCACTTGTATCAATCGATTATGTCAATGACTCAAGAAGTTCAATTATTGATGCTCCATCAACCATGGTGGTCAACAAAACTCAACTTAAAGTCTATATTTGGTATGACAATGAATGGGGGTATAGCTGTCGAATGGCAGATCTCGTTTGCCATGTCATAAATCTCGAAAAAAGCAAAAAATAAGAACATGCGATTAACGGGATTGCAACAATATGGAATAGTAACGACCAACTATTGGGCATTCACACTGACAGATGGTGCTCTAAGAATGCTAGTGATTTTTCACTTTCATAGCCTTGGATATACAACATTAGAAATTGCATTCTTATTCCTTTTTTATGAGTTCTTTGGCGTAATCACTAATCTCTATGGAGGTTGGATAGGAGCAAGATATGGATTACGTCTAACACTTTGGGTAGGAACACTTTTACAAATCGGTGCCTTATTGATGTTGACACCCGTTTCAAGTGGTTGGTCGAAACTTTTGAGTGTCATTTATGTCATGGTTGCTCAAGCGATTAGTGGCATAGCAAAAGATCTCAATAAGATGAGCGCTAAAAGTGCCATCAAAACTGTCGTTCCAGACTCCTCAGAAGAAGATGGTGGAAATAATCAATTATTTAAATGGGTAGCCATCTTGACTGGTTCAAAAAATTCACTAAAAGGAGTTGGCTTCTTTCTTGGTGGACTTTTGCTTACCAGTATTGGTTTTAATAAAGCAGTTGAATTAATGGCAATCGGATTAAGTGTTTCGTTTTTATTGACATTGATTATGCCTGGAGATATTGGAAAGATGAAAAACAAACCCATCTTTAAAGACTTATTCTCTAAATCTCAAGGGATCAACGTCCTATCATTTGCACGTTTTTTTCTCTTTGGAGCAAGAGATGTATGGTTTGTCGTAGCACTTCCTGTTTTTCTTGAAACGAATCTAAATTGGAATTTTTCTGAGATTGGAGCGTTCCTAGGCTTATGGGTTATTGGTTATGGTTTTATTCAAGCGTTTGCGCCGTCTTTAAGAAATTTATGGGGAAATAAAACAAGCCCAGGAGTTTCTTCTGTTCAATTCTGGAGTGCTGTCTTAACTGCAATACCAGCGCTAATAGCAATAGCACTATGGCGACAAAGCAATCCAGAAATAGCAATTACAACTGGATTGATATTATTTGGGTTCATTTTTGCAATTAACTCATCAATACATTCATATATGGTTCTTGCTTATACGGACAAGGAAAACCTGAGTCTAAACGTAGGCTTTTATTACATGGCAAATGCTGCAGGGAGACTGATTGGTACTCTCCTATCAGGAGTTTTATTCATGCTTGGAGCTAATGCCTCTATAGGAATGCAACTATGTTTATGGTGTTCAAGTCTATTTGTATTTATCTCATTGTTGACTAGTTTACGACTACCACCAGTTTCAAGTGCTATAGCTATTGAAAAAGCCTAAGATCCCATATCAATTAAAAATAAATTAAATATCACGCTAAAGAAATACTACTGAACCTCTGATTCTCGGTCATATTCAAGTCCAACTTCATTCATCCAAGCTGCTTTCGTTTTACAGTTTTTACCATGCTCGGCTAGATGTAATCCCTCAATCGAAATAAATAAAAATAGTAGTGAAACTGGAACCCACCAAATGGGTGATCCAACTATTTTCTTCCAATTATTCATTGATTCTTTTTTTTCGTATTAAAGAGCTTATTTTTTAGCTTAAGTTAGGAAGTGACTGGCTAGCAAAAAAGACATTAAAAAGGAGGCTAATGCCTCCTTTTTAAGAGCATGAGGTTTAATTTATTTACCAATACGCTTTACAGCAGCGCGAGACTTGGAAAGAATATCACCTTTTAGAGGAACAAATCCAAGAGAAGGAGCCTTAGCCTGGGCTTTATCACTTAGTAGGTAGTTAAGTGAATCTTTAATGGCATCAGTGTTTTTACCATTACCAGTTTCGTAAGCAAGAATCCATGTAAGGGTTGCGATTGGGTATGCACCCTTGGCCTTAGGGTTGGGATTTTTTCCGGCTAGATTTTTATCTAGTTGTATTCCATTAAGAGCAATCGCACCAGCCTCAGTAGTTGGCTGTAAGAACTCTCCTGATAAATTCTGGAGAGCGGCTGCTTTGATTTCACCTCTTATATATGACTGGTTTACATAGCCAATTGCACCAGGAGTGTTTCGAATAACGCCAGCGACACCAGCATTACCTTTACCACCAACACCAGCAGGCCAGGCGACAGATTTACCTGTACCTAAAGTCCAGGTCTTTGAGAAAGCTTGCATGGAATTTGTAAAAGCCTTCGTAGTACCCGAGCCATCAGAACGATGCGCCCAAGTTAGTTTTCCTTCAGGGCAACCAACCTCTTTCCAGTTTGTAATTTTACCCATAGCAACACGAACTGCTTGCTCTTGAGTAAGTTTAAGATCGCAATCGTAGTTATAACCAAAGGCAATAGTGCCACCAACCATTGGGATTTGAACTAATCCACGCGTCACTTTTGCAATATCTGTTGCTTTCATCGGATCATCAGACGCACCAAAATTAACGGTTTCATCAATGAAAGCTTTGCGGCCAGAACCTGAACCAACAGCCTGATAGTTAACACGAGGTCCACCCTCTTTAGCTAAGTCAGAAAACCATCGAGTGTAGATTTTAGCGGGAAAAGAGGCTCCAGCTCCGCTTAGTCGAGCACCCGCAAGGGCACTTCCTCCTGAGCCAAGAATAATTAAAGAGGAAAGAATAATACTCTTCTTAGCAAAGCTAATCAAAGGTCTGCGACGTAAAAGCAATGGAAGCATAGAACGCGAAGGTACTGTCATTAATCAATATTTATTGATATAATCAATATAGCTTGATATAGAGCTTGTGGCAAAAACTAGTTCAAAATAAAAATATATTTTTATGGAGCGAAGCGGTAGATTCACAAGCCATAATAGGATTGATGTTTGGTTGGAAACCAACCAATAGAACAATCAAGCATTTAATAAGGAGTTGAAAAACAAAGTAAAATATCTTCTAATAATCCTAGTCTTAATAATCGGCACATCTATATCTATTAGGCAATACAAAAACACATATCCAGATCCTAGTGAGAGAAAAGATTTATCTGTTAAAGGAATCTTTCTAGATTAAAATGTAATGTTTACAAAAATATAAAACATAAATAAGGTTTAAGGGTATAAATTTAGACTAAAATAGATAAAGAGTGAAGGCTTGAAGAAAAGAGGAAACTAAATGAGATGGCCACCGAATGCAGCTTGGACCTCAGCCGTAAAAAGAGAAGGTTATCGACATTTTGAAGTTAAAAGCTATGGAGGCAAAAAAGATGAACGGTGGGTAGAACTATTTCCAGTTAATAACAACGAAATTCTTATAAGAGTTCCATGGTCGGAATTAAAAACATACTCAAAATGGACGAGTGGATGGCTTCAGTTGCCAAAAGATGAAGACTGCGATGGAAACTAATCTTAAAGAAAATAAAAACCAGAATTTTTGAGTAATTATTCCTAAACGGCTGGCGGCGGTTTGTTCTTATATTTTTAGAACTTCTCAGGACAACCTTCTTTTTATACTGAGCTTTAGAAGGTTGTTTCTTTGAATAAGAAACGTCAGTGCTCCCCCCCAGAAGCCAATCAATTATCGCCCTTGGTAATTGACTGTCTGACGTACATTAATCCTAAAATCTCCTTTTCTTCGATGGTTCTGTAGGACCGTACGTCTTAGGTAGGGAAACCGTAGCAAGAATAAAACTCTTTTAATTAGACATTTAAAAAGGGCCCTAGGGGGCCCTTTTCTTTACCGATTCTTTGGAAGCTTCTGGATATTGGTGGCCTGGGGCCAAGTGTCTAGTAGAAAGGCTTTTGTACTCCGTTAGGGCACCTAAACGATGCAGAGGAGTTTCGACTGAATTGACGCACCTATATCATTGATCCTTGTCGCATCAGACGAATAGCCTACTTATTCATTGAGAATGTTGGAGCAGGAACCAGAATTCAGTTCGCTTCTCTTAAATACTCAGGTGGAGTGTCGACCATAAATGGTGCCTCTGAGCTCAACAAATGTATCTTTGCTCTATTCGCACCTCAACGCAATCAGCCTTAATGCCCATTGCATTTCCACTTAACCTGATCAAAAATAGTAAGTTTGGGGTCAAAGTAGGGTCTAATTAATAAAAAACATGAATCAGTCTCCAGAGAAAGAGAAGGGAATGAGCTTTATTAAAAAAGCTGGTAAATGGGCTCCTTTAGTTGGAGGAGCATGGATTGTTCTGAATATTGTTGTTCCATTAGCTCTTCTTCGTATTCCTGCAGTCCAAAAATACTTAATAGTACTGGAAGACAAACTCCCTTTTGACATTCCAGGTATTGGTTAGATGGCAACAGAGATTATTTGTTTTTTCTTGCTTGGTATTGCAGCACTGCTTCTAAATGCTGGACTCGACGCTCAAGTTCTTCAACTCTTTTGGCTAATTCTTCCATTAGTAATCAAATTAAGTTTCGACAATATAACCAGAAAGAAAGCACTCCTCTTCAACAAAAAAACGAAATAAGGGCTAAGGTCGTGAAAAATTAGCCGAAAAGCTTTGAACGAGTTACAAGCATTGACGCTATCAGGGGCATTAGCTGTATTTGCTATTACCTGGCTATTTTTTGGTTTTGGGGATGACGATGATGATGGAGGCGGAATGATGAGACCTGTCAGACAAAATGCAGATTAAAATCAGTTGCTAATTAGAAAGGGAAAAGCCTCGATTTGAAGAAGACATTCCAAGAGTATTTTTACAAGTCATAAAGCTAATCAAGCTTCTGATCAAGGATTAGCCTAAGTAATGAGAGCATGGATATATGAAAAATTTTCTGATCAAATTAGCTGTATTCGTATTCATTGTTTTCTCTGGATTTAATAGTGCTGAGGCTGTAATACAAGGCTGGGTTCCACCAGAGGATTATGGAGAAGGTGACTCATATGAAATGGGAATGGAATCCGAAGAAGAAGCTGTAGGAATGGATTCACAAAGTGAAGAGTTGAGTGTGGCAGATATTTTTGGGGATGAACAAGTTTTTCCTTTTCCACCTGGTCTAGGCAATTAATCAAAAGGCAAACATTCGCTTTAGTAAGGTAGATGCAGATAACTATCTAACTTTTAAGTTTGTTGAACTAATGGCAGCAATAAAAAAAGACTCAGAGCCTCTAGATAACTTATCCAGTCAAGAGATAGAGGATATTGTTAGATCAAACGAAATCTTGGATCAAGAAAATGAAAGACTAATCAAAGAAGAAGAAATAGAGGCACAAAGATTTTCAAAGACAAAATCTACAAAAAGATTGCTTAGACGATTAAGAAGATCTCCACTTGAAGTGATAAATCGATCACTATTTTTTGTATTCATTGGTAGTTTTATCTTTTCCTTTGTCTCTGTTTACTCAATCAATAAAATGTGGTTTATCTTTTATGTCATCAGTGCCTTCTCATGTGTGTTATATACTCCCAATAGACAAGCCCTCAAGGAACTAATTGCAGCATGGCCTAACATCGAAGATCTTTTAAAAAAAAGAAGTCTATGGAAATAAATTATTGAGACTTATAGGGCATAGATTTTAAAATTATTTTTTGAGCTAAGTCTGATCTATCCTAAATTCATAATTGATTAAAAGGTAATGGATAAGAAAGGAGCCAAAGGGTACTGGATCTCAACTGCAAAGGTTATTAATCAAGAATTATTTAATGAATATGTCGAAAAAGTTGGACCATGGCTAAAAGAAAATGGTGGAGAGGTATTTGCGAAAGATACAGACCCAATAGGAAAAGAAAAAACTGAAGATTCAAACCTAGCCGTCATTTGTGAATTCCCATCAATGCGAATAGCAGTAGAAGCTTATGAATCCAGTGAATATACAGAGCTATCAAAGCTACGTACAGCCGCGACAGTTAATTCTACTTTCACAATCATGGAGGGAATGGACGAGGCTACAAAACTTAGAAGAGCAATGGGAATGTAGATAATGGCATCAGCCACTTCACCATTCATTTCATGGATGAATGCATTGAACTAATTCCTTACCGCATTAAAACTCAAGGAGGCATATTTTGATGAGTACTCAAAATAGAAGTGACGATCCAGAACTAGTCAGGAAAAACCTTGAATTAATTATTAGTTCGAACAATTACCAATTAGCCCATGAAGATAGAGAGTTACTCAATAGTGATGAAATGAGAGGAGTGCGAATGCTTCTTGAAATTAATAAACCAGAAAAAATCCTAGAACAACAAAATATTCTATCAACAATCATCGTCTTTGGAGGAGCGAGCCTTACCGATAAAAGCTCTATAAATAACAGACTTGAACTAGCGAAGAACTCTCTCACCAAAGATCCGAGCTCATCTGATTTACAGAGAGAAATAACACGTCTAAAGAATTTACAATCGATATCTCATTACTACGATTCGGCCAGAGAATTCGCAAAGATTGTCTCCAGACAAAACCAAAAAGAACACTGCAATTCACATGTAATTGTCACTGGTGGCGGCCCAGGGATTATGGAGGCTGCCAACAGAGGTGCTTTTGATGCCGACTGTAAATCCATAGGTTTAAATATAAGTCTTCCAAACGAACAACATCCCAATGCTTATATCACTCCTGGGCTTTGCTTCAAATTTAATTATTTCGCCTTGCGAAAATTTCATTTTGTGATGCGATCAGTTGCAGCTGTCTTTTTCCCTGGGGGATTTGGAACATTTGATGAACTCTTTGAATTACTAACTCTTCGTCAAACAGGAATGAAAACACAAATCCCAATTATTCTATTTGGTCGAGATTATTGGTCGAAAGTGATCAACTTTCAATTTCTTTCAGACCATGGACTTATCTCAGATGAGCACATGAATCTCTTTCAATACGCCGATAGTGCTTCAGAAGCATGGGACATTATCAAACAATAAACGTATCATCTGATAATGGATTGGAAAACATCACTAGATTGGTATTGTTCAGGCAACATTCTCGAGGAAGAGGATATTGAGCTTTTAGAAAAACATTATCAACAGGTAATCAAAGAAATCGATACGAATCTCTCCCTTGAACTAGCTCCAAAACATATTTGTAATCAAACCAATATTCCAGAGGGAAGTTCTTGGTTTACAGCAGTAGCAGTTGTACTTGATCGATTAAATCCTGTTAAGACTGGCAAGCCAAGAAGTTTAATCGTTGATCAATTAAGAAGAAAGCAAAGCAGTTAACCCCTCTTTATACAAAAGAATTGAACATAAAAGGCCCGATGCCCAACAAAGTCCTCTAGCAGGAGGAATATCGCCTACATAAGCACCGATATAGATAAACCTAACAATTGGGTGAACCCACGCAGCTATTACGGCCACAGGAGAGACAACACCAGCAATCAGACATAGCAAACATGCAGGAGCGTGAAGAGTTATGCTCTCCCAGCAATTTTGATGACACCAAACAGCTCTTTTGCCAAAATCGGTGAGCTCATTAAATAAAGCTCTTGGAGCACTCATATTCTCGGCCGAATATCCAGCTTTGACTCGGCCATAAGTTAGTGGCCCAATTGACAGCAAAACAACGAAGGCAGACAGGCAAAGGCTCCAAGCAAAAGCTGTTTCCATGGAATAAAAAATGATATTTCGAGCTTAAGTGAGGCAGAGTCAAAATGAGGATCAAAGGTAGGTTTAAATTGATATGCCAAAGGTTAATACAAATAAAATTTTCAAAGAGAAGATAAAAACACAATATTTAGCTCATAAACTTGTTATCCTCTGGGAGTCATAAAGAGTTCTGCTCGACTAAATCACCAATTATTAAAGCAATCCAACCATGGACTGGGATTCTGCAAAACAACATTGCAACGAACGAAACTGGCAATGGTCATTGGAATTAATCAATCAGGCTCAAAAGGAGATGGAAGAGTTAGAAACGAAACTAAAAAAATGTGAGGATCAACAGAAAGCTAATCGTTTATATAACGCCTGTAATTACTAATGGAAGAAATGAGCGCAACAATAGTTCCATTGGGTTCACTTGCCCTTATATTTGCTGTGATTTCAATCCTTGTCTTCCTTAGGAAAGCAAGTATCGCAAGACAAGCTGATGAGTCTATAAAAAATAGAATGGAAGCAAAAAGGAATGAAAAGACCGAATCTCTTGAAGAGCAAAAAAAACGCTTAGAAATTTTGCTTAGAAAATAAAAAGATACATACTTACAAATTATCGTCGCTTATTTTCCCAATCCTTTTAATCGGATTTGACCCATCTCTGTGATTAGCTGGATCAAATGGAAAATTTGTATCTGGTCCTAAAAGATCATCAATACTTTTTGTATCCATTGAGCCTTGATCATTTTCAATATCAACATCCGTTGTCATTAACACCGGCTGTGCTTCAACTGACTGGAAGCAAATACTAATTACTAAAAAAAGGGAAAATAATAATCCAAACCAAGTTTTTATAACACTGTTCATTGAGAAGTAAAAGATTAACTAATTGCTCAAGGAAAGTATATTTCCTTATTTATTTTCAACTACTAGTCGTCAAAAATAAGACATGCAGGAGAAGAAGGATTTAAAGCACACTCTCTCTCCCAGTATGAAGCTATTGCTGTCATTCCTCTTTTGACTGCCTCGTGCTTTCTACCTATATCACCCATATTCTCTCTGGGGACGCTAAATGAAGTTTGAAGTTTCATAGTTTCCTCTTCAATTAATTTTGGTATAAACCATCAAGAAGGCCTATGGCAAGTGAATTTATCCTCATCTTTCTTTTAAATTATTTTAGAGTCATCAATTAAAATATTTTTAATCTGGGAAACTCAAATTTTGACATCTGATGAATTGCTTAAAAAAAGCGAAATCAACCCAAGCAATTAAGGGTAATAACAAGTGACTTCAACAATAATTTCAATAATGACATTAGGCATCACTATTATAGGAATTTCAGCTTGGTGGGTCACAACCACCCTCAAGGAAGGTAACAAGGCACTTGAAGAAAGCCAAAAAGAGAATCTAGACAATTAACACTTTCTTAGATTTAGATACAAAGCAATGCGTTGAGAAAAACAATTTGAAAATCTAGTAAAAAAAGCACCTCCACTTAAATAGTGGAGGTGCTAAAAACACATTCTATAGACCAACTAACAGTTACTTCTTATTAAGAGAAGCCTTAACCTTTGTTGGAGACAAAGCTTTAAGTTCCTTTTTTATCACATTTTGACGTTCATCAAGAACTTTAACACGAGCTTTAAAGCTCTCTTCTAGTCTTTTTCTGGTGTCCTCGATGTCGTCGAGTTCCTCTTGACGTTGATTACGCTTAATCTCTTCAAGCTGACTATCAGAAACCACATAAACAGTTCTGGTAGGTGCAATTAAAGAATCAGAGAAAAAAGTATCGAAGAGTGAAGTGTACATAACTTTTCTTTCGGAGTACACAACTACTCTGCCCTAAAGTAATTCAGTTAGGGATGAGGCATACCGTAGAAATTGATTCGGTAAATACAACTCACTTCGGTTGCTACTACTCAAAAAATAGGTATACCGACCTCTAAAATTTTTCACAAAGCGTCTCTTGAAAGAGATTACAAAATAATGGCTACATATTCACTCTTACTTGGAATCCTAGTGATAATAATTTCATGGAAATTCTTCAATGACTGGGCTTCTGGCCTGGCAGGATTTATTTATGGTGGCATCTTATTTTGGAGTATCAAATTATTTGTTCAACTCATTAAAACTTTATTTGGATAAAAAATGATGTCTACATTGAAATCAAATGAAACTACTAAAGCCATGTTTTAAGCCCCAAAAGATAGTCACCAAAATTGCTGACAAAGGTAGTGCGATGGCAAGTGTTATATTGATTGTTCTAAAAATCTTCCCAACTCCATTACTCGTATCTTTAGAAGGATCAACGATAAGTGGCATAGCGAATACGTAATTTTTTTATTTATAGGCGCAATTTCTATTCTATTGGTTAGATTGTCGTAATTATCGAGACACTCTCATGTATTTATTAGGTCTTGGACTATTAGTTTTAAGCACTTGGTATCTGATGAAGCTATACACAAATTTCAATAACGATCCGATAGCAAAGAAAGAAATCGACAATGCATGGCAAGAAGCAAAGAAAGAAGCAAAAGGTAAAAATCCTTTTGCACCAGGAAGAATTAAAGAGGCTCTCAATGCATATAAAGCCGATATGAATAAAAAAGACAACTAAAAGATAGAAAATCCAAATAGATAAAAATATTTCTAAAAAGTAGTTAAATTGGTTTTTTGTAGATTTAGTAGTGACGCCCTCATTAGTTCTAATGGATTATGTAGACAGAAAGACACTGAATGACGAACAACTAGAATATCTCGAGCAAGTTTTAAAAGCATCAATTCAGAAATTAAAATTCACTGGTATGGAACCTGTAATTGCTAATAATGAAATATGTGATGCAGCACTCATTTCCCAGGGTTCGTATGAAATAAGTTGTATTGCGTCCATACTTGATATGCTTCAGCCAACAGAAAAAAGAATGGAGCGCAAAAAAAAGGTATTCAACGCTCTATGTAATGCAGGTTTAATAGTTACTTATTAAAGAAAAAGGCCTACCTGAGCAAACAAATCCAAATAAATACAAGCAAGATATCCACCAAAAATACCAGTGAGAGGCATTGAACCTCTCATGCCGCCTGCCGGTCTGGGTAAGCTTTATTTAGCAGCTTCAGGTGCTTTTCTGGCTTTGCGTGCACGTCTAGCAGGTCTACCAGCACTTGGCTTAACAACTGCAGAAACCTCAGCTTTAGCTTTGGCTGCAGCCTTTTTAGCTACTGGCTTTTTAGCTACTGCTTTCTTTGCTGTTGCCTTTTTAGCGACAGGCTTTTTAGCTACTGCTTTTTTAGCTGTGGTTTTTTTTGCTGCAGCAGCTTTGGGAGCAGAGCCTTTACGTGTGCGATGAGAAAGAATTAAAGCCCATTCATCAGCGCTAATATTTGCTGGCTTATTTCCATGAACCTCAGAAACTTTAGCTGCTTTTTCGATATCTTTAATTAGGTTTTTCCAAGAAGCTGCGTAACGTTTATCAGACTGAGATTTAGCACCGCTTTCAACAAGAGTTTCAACGACTTGAGAAGCAGTAACCTTCTTACGACGTCTGTTAAAGATCTCCTTTTGCAAGGTAGCAATCAAGGCATCACCTTTAGCACTAACTTTGATGGATAACTGAGACATAACTCAATAATTACTTTCTTAATACATCTATCACATATAGGGTATTAAATTCAATAGTCAATGGTTAATCGACTACTAAATTTTCATATATCTATCAATATAGATTAAAGTGACACCTTCAAATAAATGGATCTTGACTATAAAGCCATATCAAGTGGGCGAGACAAAAGCAAAAAACGAATATTAAAACAATGAAGTCAATAAAGCTAATAGACCTCATATGCTGATCAAAGATCGAATGGGAACACTAATAAGCGAATTGATCTATTCAAAGTGTCAGGCCACCTCTGGACACCAACCAATCTCTCTCACTTGTTGCCGCATATAAAGAAGATAACGTGAAATCAAATGGTCTCCATGAGGAATAAGACGACGATGAAAATGACACGAAAGAATTGTTCTGAAATTCTTTTCCCTGGAATAATTGAGATGCTGACATGTCACGCAAACGCAAGCTGAACATGTATTTTTGAGAATCGCTTTCTAAATGAATTACCACTCTTCTTCTTGACCGAAGATCTGATCGGAGAAAGTTTTTTTGGGGTGAGTCGTAGACATTGACCAATTCCAATAGGTTGGGCTACGGAAGATATCCATTCTTCAGCCTTAAAGACAGCATACGGGGAAGCAGATGGAGTCATTCACCTCTAGCAGTACACTTGTACCATAATGAACCACCAGGTAATGTCAAGACATGTATTTCAAAACATCTAAAATATGTCGCCAGTAGTACCAACATCGAACAAACAAGATGCTCAAGCACGGTGAATGATTCAAGGATATAAAGGCTAAATAAAAATAATTAAACGGATAGGTCCACCAAAAACAAAAGAGACATAAAAAAGCCCTCATCTGATGAGGGCAAAATAAACTGCTGAAGGATCCCCATCACCCAGCTTTTCAAAAATAATAATCAAATCAATCAGATTAGGCAACATTAAAGCACCATATGTTTTATCTCAGACTTAAATGCACACCATCTGTAGGGGGGGGGTTGATTTATATGGGAAATAGGGTTAGAAATAGTATCCCCATCACCCAGACCCGTAGGACACCATACCTAGGGTCTTTTTTATTGGAAAACCTTTTATAGAGGGATATCGTCAATATTAAGCACATATGATCTGTGGAAAACTTTTGTTATTTGAATGAATTTGCGAGCTATAAAAATATGTACTTACCTAAATCTTCGAAAAGTAGCTTATAAAAGTTTAAAAACGATTAATTGAAAAATCCTTCTCAATTAAGTAAAAAGGTTCTAAATTTTTTAATTGATAGGAAAAAAACAATTGGGATAAAGAAATTAAATCTATCGAATAAATCCAATTGAAATCTTTATGTGATTACACAAAATGATTGATCTCAAAAGAAATAGCAAAAAAGAACCAATTGAAGCCACAGGCCTACGAAGTCGTAAGTCTTCTCTATATAAGCCAAATCAAAAAGAAGATTTCAAAATTAGTAGAGGTCGTTTCTCAAATTTTCTAACGTGTCAAAGGTGCTTTTATCTCGATAGGGTAAGAGGTCTTGATCCTCCTGGGACTCCAGGTTGGACTCTTAATGAAACCACTGACCTATTACTAAAAAAAGAATTTGACGATTGCAGGCAAAAGCAGGTTCCACACAGAATATTTGCATCTAATGGACTATCTCATGTTGTTCCATTTGATCATCCTGAAATGGATAACTGGCGAAACTCTCTTCATCGGGGACTAATGCATCGTTACAAGGATACCGGAATAATTTTGACTGGAGGTGTAGACGATATTTGGCAAGACACTATTACAAGACAACTAATAATTGTGGATTACAAATCACAAGCAAAAAACGGACGAGTTGATAAGAAAGATTATTTAGAGGATCCTTTTCATGAGGCCTATAAAATTCAAATGGACTTTTATGCTTACTTACTCTCGGGGATGGGTTTTAGTGTTCATCCAATATCTTATTTTCTAGTTTGCAATGCAAAAAGGGATGAAGATGAATTTAATAAGACCATGCGTTTTGATGAATATCTTGTTCCCTACAAATGGAGCAATGATTGGATAGAAAGTCGACTAGATGAAATGATCACACTAATGAATCAATCAGAGATTCCGGAATCAAATCCTTCATGCAAGAACTGCGCCTATGCAGATCAATATTCGAAAATACTATTTTCAGGAAATTCAAGTAAAAAAGAAATTACACAAGGAACTTTGCCATTATTTTAAGAACGCTAATAGTTTTAAAAATGATTCTGATCAAAAAGCCTCTGAAGGATTAATGGGATGTGCGGAAGATATCAGCTATTAACAAAATTTATAAATTTACCAGATCTTTTAAAAAAAGATGTTCCAAGGGGATTGAGGCAAAATTATGAACCACAAATATTAATCAAACCAGGTTCTCCAATTCTTGTTCTTAAGAATGAAGGCAAGACACAAACATCCATAATGCTATGGGGGTTTATATCTGAGTGGAGTAAAGACCCTTTTGACAAGACAAGGCCAAAGCCATTTAACGCGAGATCAGAAAGTGTTGAAGAGAAGAAACTTTTCCGTGCAAGCTGGAGGCATAAGAGATGTTTGATACCAGCCAGTGGTTTTCTAGAAAAAGGTCACCTAATAGGTAGAAAGGATTCTCAAACTTTCTGGTTAGGAGGACTCTGGAATCGATGGATGTCTAAAGAAGGATGTGAACTAGAGAGCTGTTGTGTGCTAACGACCGAACCAAATGATTTAGTCAAACAATTTCATAACCGTATGCCCGTTGTTATTCCAAATGGGCTAGAAGAAGAATGGATCTCTTCAGTTAAAAATGCTCAAGACCTTAAAGTTTTAAAACCGCTAATGACTAAATGGGATCCAGAAGAATGGGCAGCCGAGCCAATAAACAAACCTAATGCCGACCAATTATCCTTCCTATAAAATCAAGACAAAAAAGGGCTTATACAAGCCCTTATATACATTTTATAAGATCAGGACTTTAATGATCGTGATGCAGTTCTGCCGAGCTAGGCATTTCATGGGCAGAAGACAATTTCTTCAATGATTGAGATCCACAAATAGCAGACAGAGCGATCACAACCAAGGATGCAGTGCTTAACAACTGAAGCACTATCGGGAGATGTGAATTAATTTTTTCTCTAAAGGTAGTCATTTGGGAAGTTAATTAACACTCCATTCAAACAAAAAGCGTAAGCACCGTCCATAGCTTAAATATTATGAACTAAATAGCTAAAAGCAAAAAAATAAGCATAAATAAATTTAGTCCTACTGTTAAGAGTGATGTACTTGGTTTAAATTCATTATCCAAAACTAGGGACTCACTCTCCTATTGATTTCTAATTATGACCTAAATATTTAAAAGTCTCATAAGATACATAATTAAAATTAGATATTGAAAGAAAGCTCATGAATAAATAAATGTACAATTAAAGTAATAATTAACTCAAAACTACTCATGGCTAAAAAATTAATAAAGCCTAAAACCACTAGACGTCAGATATCTGATTAAGATTAGTCATACAAAATCAATTGTGATGGACGAAAATAAAATGGATCTTCCTTCTCTAGACAAACTTAAAGAATTAGAAAAAAGCGCAAGAGTAGATGGGAGTGGCATTGAATTTGACTCTCTATTAGGACTATGGAAATTTAATTCAGTATGGAAACAGGGATCAGATACAGAAGATACGATTTCAAGCACTTTGCTACAGGTTCTTTCAGCCAGTCTAGAGTTGAAGAAAGATACACAGAATCCAGAAGAAGAGAAATTTACTATCGCCAACGCAATTAAATTTGGATTACTAACTCTGAGATTCAGTGGCTACGCAAATTTACAAAGGAAGCAACCATTACTACCCTTTTCCTTTGATTGGATTCAAATAAAAATAGCTTCATTAACTATTTTTAAGAGTTCCCTACCGGAACCGGATCAGAAGAAAAGACCATTTTTTGCACTAATAGCTATTGACCCAAATGGTAAATGGTTGTCAGCAAGGGGAAAGGGTGGAGGACTTGCTTTATGGGTAAAAGATAAATAAGTTATCAGCAATGAAATATCCTCAGATAATTTGTTCTGCAAATTATTTTAAGATTATTTTTTTAAAAACCAATATCTCTGTACACATATTAATTTTCAAATGTTACACAGACGTAATGACATCAGGCGATAACTTTATTTCTTAGAGAAATCCTATCTATAGAATTTGGATGCTCTCGAACAAATTGATTGAACTCAATAGCTAACTGCCTAGCTTCAAAAGCATCAATAGCATAAAACCCTAACTCATGTCTTTTGTTAGCTAAATCACGGTAGCTAACAGCGTATCTTTTGCAGGATGTAATTGGTCTTGAAGACAATTTTTTAAATATCAACTATTCACATCCTAAAAACAACGAAATAGTTCTGAAAGAAATCTACCGAACAATTTGGGATAGGAAACCGAATATAAAAAGACATAATGCTTTTGAACAATTAGATGTCAAATAATATCAGAACTAAATTCTTGATGACTATTGTCACAACCAAATTTTTACTAAATTCCATTTTTTCAAATTGTATAAATTGTAAAAGACTTGAAAATAACAAAGCACCTAAACATTCAATTATTAGAAAATCTAATTACATTAATAAATTATACTTTATAGATTTGGTATTTCTCCCTACATACAGACATTAAGTAAAAAGGTAACTTTAAAAAAATTATTCAATTAATTAAAGTTATGACTTTAGATATTTACAAAGCGATTGTTAAAGCCACCGACCAAGGGAATTTATGGGGACTCAAACGAACTGATTACTAACTATGTTTAAATTCACCAAATTTAAGTTTATTCAACTCATTATATTATGGAATCTACCAATCCTAATTTTATTCATAGGAATAATCTCAATACCCATGGAATTATCTGATTCAATTTCAATCTTTTAACAACTCAGATCTCTACACAAAAACATTTCTTTTTGGTAGAGACATAATTAATCAATAAGTGTAACCATTAAAGTCTAGATATGCACTACTTTAAACAGCTTAAATGGCTAGAAATAGTAAAAATCTGGTATTTGATCTATGGCGATTCGATAAGTACACGGCCCGTGTTTGATTAAGCAGCTTTAAACTGAACACTACTGTTGTCGGTCCATGTCCAAGAAGACTTCTCCATTGTAGATAGATCGACTCTGTGGCTCGCCATCCAGTCTCCATTGGCTTCTATAAATTTCTCAATATTCCCCTCTGGGTGCTGATGTATAACAATTATTTTTTGAGGGTCATCATCACTACACCCTCTGTACAAAGGCTGAATATTAAATTCTCTATGCCTTCTGGTTGCTTCTTTGCTGTCAAAGATTGCAGCCCACTCATCAAAGGTGCTTTCAACCTTAAAAGTAAAAACTGAGGTGACAATAGAAGACATCTAAAATCTTAAATATGGGCAAACGATACCCAAACAAAACAAAACTGACTAACAGTTGTTGTAAAAACTAGATAAATAAGAAAACTTTCTGCTAGAAATAGCTGATGCAGATACCAAGAAAAACCCTCAAACGAATCATCAACTTAATTGTTGTTCTAATCGTTGCCATTGTTGGATTCATCAAAGTAAAGCACCCATTTAGTTATTTAATTGGAGTCCCTGTTACCAGTTGGGTCGTTTATCTTTTATGTAATGCCATGTGCACAGATATTCTTTTTGGAGAAACATTAGGTTGTTCAGAAAAAAGTATTTACAAGGAGAAATAAGCTAACGACGAATTAAAATTTTCTCAATCAGTGAAGAGCACCAGATATCCATAACCTGAAAAGTACTTGCAAAGATAAACTCAAGTTAAGATAACGAATTAATCATAAAATACTCTTGATCACTCAACATAACAAAATGATATTCGCTTTACTCAGTTGCAAATAATATTTCTTTTAGCTGAATTAATACCATGTCTTTTAATAGGCTATTTACTAGGACGATTTAAAAAAGATTTATCCCTAACGATATCTCGTCCTTTAATGAGCTATGGAATTCCAATCAGCTTGATGGGGATATTACTTAAGTCTGGCCTTGAATTCCCTTTGATACAATCTGCCGCTTTGGCACTGGTAGCTATTGGCTTTTTAATGACTCTATTAAATTGCCTTCCTGGTATAAACAACTTAATAGCAAACAGATCTCTTCAATTAGGTAGTGCATTCGGAAATACTGGGTATTTCGGAATACCAGTTTCACTAGCACTGCTTCCAAATCATGCTTTGATTTACAGCATAGGTTTTGACCTTGGTGCGACATTGGTAATTTGGAGTATCGGTCCAATACTGCTAACAGACCCTTCAAAAGGTTTAAGTTCTAATAGATATTGGCAGAATTTCATAAAAGCAATCTTTAAAAGCCCAGCTGTAAAAGGGCTGATTGGCGCATTAATTGTTCATTCATCACCATGGAATATACAAATAACAGCCTTACTATGGATACCTTCAAGGGTTGTAATTGTTTTAGCACTTGTAATAGTTGGAATGCGTCTAAGTTGGCTGAGAAAAGCAAATCTCTCAAGAATAAAAATCCAAATAACATCCATAAAAAATGCTTTAATCATGAAACTGGTTGGATTGCCAGTCATTATGTTGATCATTTCCTCAGCGATCAGATTACCCAACGTCATGCGAGAGGCTTTAGTACTTCAATCAGCTGCGCCAACAGCAATATCTGTCTTACTAATATCCCAAGCAGCGTCAAGAGATGAAGAGGAAGCCACATCGCTTGTTGTCTTAAGTACGATCATCGCGCTCATCTCAATTCCTGCTTGGTTGATGATTTTAAGATTGTAAAAAGTTAACAACTATCGCCTTTTAACTCAGTTTGTCTAAGTTATAAGAAATACAATCTTTTTAATGACCTCAGCTACAGCCACAAAAGCGACAGCAAAGAAAACAGCGGCAGTAAAATCATCAGCAGTAAAATCACAATCAATTTATTCATCAACCCAATCAAGATTTGCCAGTTCAAAGCTAATTCAAAACCTAGGATCATCTAATGATGGGGTTCAATTCGATTTTTCAAGTTCGTTAAGAACTGCATTTGGAAGGGATTAAAAGGATATGGACCTTTTAAAAACACTTTTTACAGTTTTTATATGTCTAGGTATTGGATGGGCAATCTCAAAAGGGATCATGTTTGGTTTGACTCATATTTAATAAGCCTAAAGAATGGCATCATACAAATGAAGAAGTTGAAGTGATAGACAGTGCATGGATGCAAGTCAAGGTCGCACTCGAAAAAATAAAAGAACAAACAACTGCAACAAAAAATATATTTCAAATATGCTTAACGAAATAGCAGATCATTATCAAGAAAATTAATGACTAAAGAATGGGAACCAAAAGAAGAACATCAAGCAGTTATTGCAAGGAGTATAGAGTTTATTTCTGATGAATTAGCTGAGTTACAAGAGGCTTTACGGTGCCCAAATTCATTTATTGTTGAAATAGCTAATAGGGTAGTATCTGAATATAAAACAAACCAAATCATCATTAGAAGAGATGAAGAATAAATGGAATTTCTGCAATCACATGATTTAAACCAATTGGGGCTTTGGACCCCTCTTATTGGAGGTATTCTCCTTTACGTTGGCTTAAATCTAAAAATCACTGAAGTTGATCCTAATGAGTAATCAATACATGAGAAAAGAGTATAACGATAAGAAAAGGTTCGATTTATTAGAATAGTTTGGGATGAAACAAGGAACTCTTGAACTAATTTTTTTTGCTCTGGTTTTCTTGAGTCTTCAATTTTGGTGGATAAGGATGACAATTAAAAATGGTCGAACTGGAGAAGTAGATAAATGGGGGCAAAAAACAAACCAAAAAAAACTAAATGAATTGGAGAAAGCGAAGCAAGATTTAGAAAAACTATTTCGATCTTAATTTTCAATAGTACGAAAACTCATTAAATAATGAACTATCAAATCTTGCTTGAAAGCTACGCTGCTGGTGAAGGTATTAATAATGAAGAACTATCATTACTAGAATTAGAACTTGATTCTCAACTAGAATCTATTAAATTTTCTCGCACTCAAGGTTGTACAGAAAAAGCACCAAAGCACATTTGCGAGGCAGCTCAAGTATGCGAAGGCAGTAGTTGGATCACCTGCTTTGCTTCAATACTTGATAAGGCTAATCCCCTTTCTCTTGGGAATAAATCCAGAGGAGCAAAAGTCATTGATGCACTTCTAGATAACAATTATTTAATGAATTAATCTAGTAAAAACAATTATCAATTCATTATTAATAAACAAATTATTATTAAACAAATCCAATGAGCAATAGTGAAAGTCGTGAAGAAAGGAAAAAACGTTTTAAAAATCTTTCAAGTGCAGAAAGAAAAATGTTGATTAGAAAGAAACTAGAACTACAAGGTTTAACAGAGGGAAGCGGTGTGAGGGGAAAGGATCAATCTTCTTACGACAAAGAAGAAATGATAGATTTAATTCTATTAACAAGATGTTTTCAAAAGAATAAATTTCAATAACTCATCCAACCAAAATTTGTTTTACGAAGTTAGTCCCTGCAAAATGGGCATATGAATAAACCTATTAAAAAAAAGAAAATTACCTTTGCAAGGTTTGCTGTTCGTACTCTTGCTATTTCTGCAAGCACCCTCGCTCTATTTGATTTTCTAAAAGGAGACTATCAAGCTGGAGGGCTTCTAGCACTTGGATGGTTAACCATCGTGATCGGGGAGAAAAGGATGTTTAATGGGGAAAAGACAAATGAAGAAACCTAAGAAAATTTCCAACTGTTAACTATCAATAAATAGATCTATAAAATTCATTCAGCTTTTATTCTCTATGCCACCATAAAAGAGGTAACAGTATAAAAGACTTTAAATATTGAGGCAGTTTATTCCACCACATTAGTTCTATGAGTGAGACAAAGAAAAATAAGAACTTCAATCTGACAGAAATGAAGTTCAAGTTTAATGATCTATTTACTGGAATTGCATTGCTATTGTGTGCATTTTTATGTGCGTTTAGCCTTGCACTAATTGCAATAAGGCTAGGGCCAATAGCTAAATGGGCTAATTATCAGACTATTTGCGTTGAACAAGAAAGTTTAAAATCTCCAATCGAATGGGCGGTGCGTAAATGCAATGGAAGATCAAAAGTTTATCAAGTAAAGTGAAGGCTACTCAATTAAAATTGTGTTTATAATTTTCACCATTGAGATGATCACGTGTTTCTTAAGAAGCAAAACATCGAATCAATTGTTTGCTTAGAGCCAAAACAATAGAAATCCCGCTAAAAGTCCAGACATATGACCTAACATGCTAATCCCTGGTAAGAATGACCAAATAATTCCAATACCTGTGAGTACTGAAATAGATTTAAGTAATCTTGGATCTTTCTTTAGCTCACATCCAATGTAAACAAATTTTTTCTTTCCATAAATTGTAGTCATTAGAATAAACGCGTCGATACCAAATAAAACCCCACTAAAACCAATAGCTAGAGACATAGGATTTCTATAAACCAAAATATCAACGCACCAACAAATGAACGCTTGGAGAGGCATTATCAATACAATAAAAGCCAAAAAGAAATAGTCACTTTGGAGGCTTAAAGATTTAAGAAAATATCTAGCAACGATGATCCCAGAGATATTTGCCAATAAATGATTAAAGTCACCATGAAAAAAATGGGATGTAATAATCCTGTATGGCTCATAAAACAAACGTCCAGACCAATAAGCAATAGAAGTCTTATCAATTATTCCTAAGAAATCTGTTGCGAAGAAGCAAATAGTGCAAGCCAAAAAGGGGACAAAATATTGCCAATCATCTTTTGAAATTTTCTCAAGCATTCGTAAATACATTTGCCAATAATCCAATCGTAACTGGTGAATATGATCAATTGAAAAGCGAATAGGGTTAATTCATTAACTAAGTGAACAAGCTAAAATATTTACCTATCAAGAACTTCATCAATAAAGGAAAGGACTAAAGCCTAAGGTGAACAAATCTATTATTGATATAAATGAACATTGATTTACAAAAGAGACTAAATCTCAATAGTTATGAATGGTGGAGAAACCACCGAAGGTTTGTAACCCTTGGGTTATTTCTGGCATTTTTTGCTGGCTATGTCAGAGGTCCTTCAGCGAAAGACTTCAAAGTGAATGATATTTGCGGACGACTAAGCGCTGATTTAATTACAGGGGAAAAGGCTGCAAGAGAATTGAAATTAGGAAAGAAAAGAATCGATGGACTAGACGGAGAGAAAGCTGATATTACTAATCACTACTACCATGCCAAGTACTACTGCCAAGGCTACACAAAAGGCAATATAGGCTTGGGATACTAGTGACATATCTACTAAAATAGCCAGAGAAAAGCATTGCACTTTTAAAGCCGCTTTAACGGATCTGGCTTTTTGACTAAGCTTTTACAGCTTTAAGACTAACTTTTCTTGCACGCTTCGCAGGTCTTCCTGCTAAAGCCTTAGATGCTCTCTTTGAAACTGAGTTAGCGCTTGAGGTTGCTTTTTTGGCTTGAGCAGAAGCTACTTTTTTAACTGCTGTTTTAACTTTAGAAGTCTTAACTTTTGCTTTTGCAGCGCTCTTGGCTGTCGAAGCTTTAATTAAAGCCTTCTTTGCGATTGCTTTCTTAGCTGAGACTGTCTTGACAGCAGTCTTTTTTGCTACGGTTTTTTTGACAGTTGTCTTTTTAGCGACGGGTTTTGCTGATACCTTCTTAGCATTCTTAGTCTTACGAGTACGGTGAGAGAGAATCAAAGCCCACTCATCAGCACTTATATTTGCAGGCTTGTTACCATGGATCTCAGAAACTTTAGCAGCTTTCTCTATATCCTTTATTAAGTTTTTCCAAGAGGCAGCATAACGCTTATCAGATTGTGACTTAGCACCGCTCTCTACAAGAGTTTCAACAACTTGTGATGCTGTTACTTTTTTTCTTCTTCGATTAAAAATTTCCTTTTGAAGTGTAGCGATCATGGCTTCACCTTTAGCGCTAACTTTGATACTTAATTGAGACATTAATTTAAGAATTACCTATATACAACATCTAGCACATTGTGGGTATCCAAACCGAACAATCTATTTACATGTAGATGTAAATAGCATTTACATAGGATGGACTTACATGAAAAAAATATTCTAAAAAAAGCAGAAGCGGTATAAAAAGCTTGTCATAGTGTGAATAAATAGAGTGATCAATAAAGTCTTACTAACGATTAAAATGACTATCAAAAAGTTATTAATGTTTATCCTTTCTCTAAAAAATACGCAACTAAAGGCATAAAACACAAAACAAAGAGATAAGACCCATCAAACTAGCTATCTATTGCGAATGTTTTTTCTAATTTTGCTTTTATCTGCTTTAAAGACGGTTCTGAGACAATGAGTATTTTTTTATAGAAGCCAAAAAATTTAAGACACGCCAATGGAACAAATATTGTCAGAAGTATGGTTTTAGTTGTAATCATGTGAATGTTATAAGCCAAATCAAGTAGAAATGCTCAAATATTTCTTGTTAAACATATATATAAACTCAAGGTCTTTAAAAAAGATTTTTAGTTAAGGTCAAGGGAATAAAAACGACTTAACCAATTTAATAAAATGAACAACAGGAACGATCTCAAGGCACTTATTTACCAGGTAGCAGCAGCTACAGATAGAGGTCAAAGGATGAACGCGATGATAGCTCCTATGTACAAAAATAAATTAATAGAGATTAATAAATTAGTTGAAGATCTACTGCCCCTATCAGATGAAATAACTCAGAGTTCTATTGAAGGTGAATGGGAGCTTATTTTCTCATCAGTTGAATTATTTAGAAGCTCACCATTTTTTTTAGCCATTGAAAAGGCTTTAAACGACAAAACAAAAAGCGATTTATTTTTCAAGCTTCATCTTTTACAAGTTGGATCATTTGGTTTATCAACAGTAGGAAGAGTCGGTCAATATCTAAACTTTAATAAAGGGGAAATGATCTCCACATTTGATACCACAATATTTGGACTCACAACGATCCCAATCCTTGGATGGTTCAAGCTTTTGCCTACTTTTGGTGGTCGAGTCATAACTCTGGCTAAGGGGCTTAAACTAACAGACAACATTCTTTCAATGGAGTTAGAGAAAACTAAAGTATCAGAGGTGGATGGACTAGGGAAAATACCTTTTTTAGATACTATTCTTATGGAAAAGTGGTATCCAGTAAAGACAGTATGGAACCTTTTGCCATGGAACAAAGAAAATCCAAGTTGTGAGATTAGAGTGATCTATATTGACGAGGATTTAAGAATCATTAGAGATATGCATGGAGCATTATTTGTTTACATCCGGCCATCAATCCCTCTTTTAGACCAAACAAAAATTTAAGTAAATTTCTTTTTTGAATATTGAGTTTATCGAAGCAGTTCTGAAGAATTTGTTGTAGAAACACTAAAGAAGAAAAATCCCTCTAATACAAAAATAAATGAAAAATCCAGAGGTAATAGTTATTGGGAGTGGTATAGGAGGATTATGTTGTGGAGGATTACTAGCAAAAGCTGGCAAAAAAGTCCTAATTCTTGAGGCTCATTCAAAGCCAGGAGGAGCCGCACATGGCTTTGAGAAAAATGGTTATAAATTTGAATCTGGTCCCTCTCTTTGGAGTGGAATAGGATCTTGGCCTACTACAAATCCATTAGGACAAGTCCTCAAAGCTCTTAATCAAAAAGTTGAATTAATCAAATATCAGGATTGGAATGTTCAAATTCCTGAAGGCGAATACACGATTGGAGTTGGAGATAGACGATTCCTTGATCAGATCAATTCAATTAGCGGAAAGGATGCCATTAAAGAATGGGAACATTTTCTTGAAGTGATTAAGCCAATTGGTGCAGCAGCTAATGCAATTCCCCTAATAGCACTAAATCAAAACAAAGAAACCGTTTTTCAGCTGTTAAAACGCAGTAAATCACTCCTCACCCACTTGAAATCCTTTAAATACCTAGGAGGTGCTTTTGGGAATTTGGTTGATAAACATCTTGAAGATCCTTTCCTACGAAATTGGGTTGAATTACTTTGTTTTCTAATAAGCGGTTTATCCAAAGACGAAACGAATGCAGCAGCGATGTCAACACTTTTTGATGATTGGTTTAAACCAGATGCCTACTTGGAATATCCGAAGGGAGGAAGTGAATCAATAGTTAAGGCTCTAGTAAATGGAATTTATTCATTTGGAGGGAATCTTAGACTTAATTCAAAAGTAAGTCAGATAATTATAAAAAGGAACAAAGCAATCGGAGTTGAGTTAAAAAATGGCGAGAAAATATTTGCAGGTCATATTGTTAGCAATGCAGATATTTGGAACACCATTGATTTAATACCAAAAGAAGTATCTCAAAAATGGAGAGAGGAAAGGTCTATGACTCCAAAATGTAAGTCATTTCTTCATCTACATCTTGGGTTTAATGCAGAAGGTCTAGAAAATATTCCACTCCATTCAATATGGGTTGATGATTGGTCGAAAGGTATTACTGCCGAAAGAAATGTAGTAGTTCTCTCTATTCCATCGGCTTTGGATCCAACAATGTCTCCTCCAAACAAACATATTCTTCACGGATATACGCCTGCTAATGAGCCTTGGGAGAAATGGGAAAATCTCGAAATAGGCACCAAAGAATATGAAAAGACAAAAGAGGAGCGCTGCTCAGTCTTCTGGCAACCGATAAAAAAACTAATACCTGATATTCAGGAAAGAATCGAAATAAAAATGCTAGGGACACCACTTACTCATCAAAGATTTTTAAATACAAAAAACGGAAGTTATGGACCAGCCCTCTCAGCAGCAGAAGGGCTTTTCCCAGGGAATAAAACTCCTATAAAAAATCTATTATTATGCGGATCAAGTACATTTCCAGGAATCGGAATACCACCTGTAGCCGCTAGTGGTGCTATGGCAGCCAATACAATTCTTGGCTCAAAATTCCAAAGAAATCTCATTGAGGAGCTAAGAATATAAAAACGCCTATAATTATTGAAAATTATTTTAGATCAATAGTCCAACGTCTTTTCCCCATTCGATCTGATTCTGAATAACAATGTGCAATCAAATCTCCATTTCTTCTCCTAACTGAACATTCTAAGCCGTCCTCCGTTTTGAAGAAAGCAGAAGTAGCCGGTGAGACCTCGTTTGAGAGAGGAGCGCCCAGATTTTTTAAAATCAAAGACCAAATCAAATCTTCATCAGCATCTTTGCTAGCTGTGAATTGCATTTTCTGTCGACTCCTTTGTATTGGAGACTGAGTCTGAGTTTAAAATATCAGAACCAGGAATACTCTTAGCAACGGAACCGATAAGGGTTGTATGAGATTCAGGATCTTTCTTTAAAGCAGTTACGCCAAGATCATTTTTTGATATCAATATAAAAATAATTATCCCAACAAATGTCAAAATAATTGCTAATGCCAAGGAAGAATCCATATGGGATATTTATTCAGCTAAATTAAAAAATAATACATATTTCAAAATCAATTTAACTCTGAGAAATAATTCTTATCCCTATCATTAATATATAATCATCAATGAGTAAAAAACATTACACAACAATGTGATTATTAAAAATAAATTAAATTTTAGTAAATTTCAAAGGAACTTAGAACAAAAATTATTAGATAATAATAGAAGTTTAATCGAGTAAATGAGCGAAAATAATTTTAATACAAGTAATCCTGAAACAGCTAACCATCATTGGTTCCCATTTCTAAGATATAAAAAAGAATGTGAAGCAGCTGGGAAAGAAGCAAGTGTTAATGAATGGATGAGAGCAACTGGTCAACTCGATGCAAAAATAGCTCATGAAGAATCAGTAGCATTAGCAGCAAAAATAGCCGCAGAAAAAGAAGCTGACGCAAAAAAAGCAATAGAGAAAGAAGCTGAGGAAAAAAAAGCCGCCTTAAAAAAGAACATGCAAAAGTCAACAAATTCTATAAGCGACAATAAATCATCAAAAAATTGAGTCAAATTTTAACTCAACTCCGATCTGAAATTATATGAGTAAAGCGAAAATAATTCTTACAAGCTTTTAAGAGTTTGAGCTTTTTAGAAAATATGCCTTAAAAAATAACTAATTCGACTTCAATTTAATGACTTTTGCTTTGGCCTCATCAGAACTAGGTGTTAGTTCATTCACTATAAATCTTATACTAATTACCTCTGTAGGCGTTTTGCTAGGATTACCAACATTTTTCCTCATAAAATCTGGTCAAGGCAAGTCTGCACTATAAATAAAAAAGTCAGTAGATAAAATTCTTTAAAGCTGAAGTCGTGCCCTTATAAAGCGCAGATTTTTACTTCAGACGGCATACTAGACAATATAACAATCATACCTAATGACTAACTCACTCAACAAAGCTTTTACAGGAGCAATTGCTCTAGCTTTAATAGTCATAGCTGTAGCACGTATCCCATTTTCCAGAGAGAAAGAGTTATCAAATTTATGCAGGGAATACTACACAATGTACCTTAATCAGAATGACTACTCACTAAAAGAAAAAAAGGCAAAGATCAGTTTGATTGCAAAGAAAACAGGTCTTAAAGCTGAGAAAAATAATGTTGGTAATTTTTGTAATTCGTTCTACTTCAACCAAAGGTAGATTTAAATAAAAATATAGAAAAGTTCTTCTGATTCATTTCATCATATATTAATAGGAATAAATACATTCGCAATTTTATCGTTAATTTATAGCTATTAAGTATTTGAATAAAAAAAATAACGAGGAAAACATGAAAAACCTCATCAAATCTCCTAAACAAAATTGATTTTATCAAAGAAAAATTGAGATCAAGAAACAATGGCAAATCATTGGTAAGTTATCGAATATGAGTGGCATTTGAGATGCTAAATACTATATAAATCCATCATCTCCAAGTTTCTTTCTCTCTAACAATTTACAACAATGGATACAGCTGCAAGCCAACTAAAGTGAATCATCTCAGATCATAAATTTCTCTAAAAGCCTTGTGAGTGATAAAAGAATCAACATAAAGACAAAAAGAATCCACTAATGAGTTGTATGGGATTTTTACTATCTGGTGAGTCTACATTTTCAAACTCATGATTCAAAAAAAAATTTTATAGAGTTAAAAAAAATTTTTTTAATAAAAAATGCCGGAGCTTTCAAAAGTCCTGTCATCAACTGACTTTGATGAATGGTTTTCATTGAACGACACTGTCATGGGAGGCTCAAGTAAAGCAGTTTGTAGAGCATCTTCAAAAGGCCTCTCCCTGGAAGGTGTTGTAGTCGAGGAAAAAGGGGGGTTTGTCAGTTGCATATCTCCAACATTTTTACCTCTTCTAAATTTATCCAATTATCAAGGTTTTGAATTAAGAATTGAAGGTAAAGGTCGAACTTTAAAATTTGGAGTGTCATGTAAATACGGAATTTTTGGTCTAAGGGAATTCTTCTTAAATAAATCACCTGGTGGGCTCAGATGGGTAGCAGAAATAGAAACAAAAAGATTTGGGACAACAATTATTAAAGTTCCTTTTGAAAGCCTTGAACCAACTGTTCTTGCAAAAAAAATTTCTTTTCCACTTAAGTTCAAATCCGACTCCATAAGTCAATTTCAATTACTACATTCCAAATTCGGTAGACCTGGAGAATTGAATCCTGGCTTTAAACCCGGAAAAATAAATTTTGTGTTGCAATCTATTAGTGTTTATTAGCACTAATAGAAAAATTAAAATATTTATACTTTTCTTAATTCATAGATAATACACCCTGGAAAGAAAATTGTTCAGATGAATTGAACTGTAAAACAAATTATTTCTTTGATAAATATTTTTATTTGTATATACTCCGATTAATTAAGTAACCTCACTTTTAGATTGATTTCTTTAATATATAAAATCGAAATATGAATAATATAGACCTACCACCGATAAGTGGTTTTGAATATACAATTAAAAAATTAACAAACAAGAAAAGAGATAGAAAACAATTCAATGAAAAGTCAAATTTTAAGAATGCCAACTCAGGGTTTGCATGCGCCCTCCATATGCATCAACCAACAATTCCAGCAGGTAGAAATGAGGAACTAATTTCACATTTGCAATTTATGTTTGAACACAGTTCAGAAGATGATAATCACAATGCCGAACCATTTGCTCAATGCTACAAACGTCTAGCTGAAATCATTCCAAGACTTATAGATGGTGGATATGATCCCAAAATAATGCTTGATTACTCAGGAAATCTTCTGTGGGGATTCATGCAAATGGGTCGAGAGGATATTCTTTCATCTTTAAGACTGCTAACGTGTGATAAGACAGTTCATCAGCACGTTGAATGGCTAGGAACCTTTTGGAGTCATGCTGTAGCCTCTTCAACTCCACCCTCTGACTTTAAATTACAGATAACAGCCTGGCAGCACAATTTCTTATCATTATTCGGAGAAGATGCATTGCGTCGAGTGCAGGGATTCTCTCTTCCTGAGATGCATCTTCCAAACCAACCTGATGTTCTTTATCAATTAATCAAAGCTCTCAAAGAATGTGGATATCGTTGGGTATTGGTTCAAGAACATAGCGTTCAAAATTTAGATGGCTCCAGTCTTAGAGACGAGCAGAAATATATTCCCAATAGGCTCAAAGCACAAGGAAGTAATGGAGAGATTATCTCTATTCTTTCACTAATAAAAACTCAAGGTTCAGATACAAAACTTGTTGGACAAATGCAACCTTATTACGAGGCAAAAGGGCTAAAAAAACAAAAATTAGGTCAAGATATTATCCCCACGCTAGTTTCCCAAATTGCTGATGGAGAAAATGGCGGAGTAATGATGAACGAATTTCCTCAAGCTTTCATTCAAGCGCATAAAAGAATTGGTCCAAAAACGAATAAAAGTCCCACAATTGCTATGAATGGTTCTGAATACCTCGATTTCCTGGAGACTTTAAATATAGATGAAGATAATTATCCATTGATACAAGCAATCGATCAAGACAAAATATGGGGAAAAATTTCAGGCCCAATAACTCCCACCTCGGTTAAACAAGCAATTAGTAAATTAAAAGAGGAAGATCAATCCTTTTCTTTGAGTGGAGCTAGCTGGACTAACGACTTGAGTTGGGAAGATGGATATAAAAATGTTTTAGAACCAATTACAAAACTTAGTAGCTATTTCCACGAAACATTTGACCATTTATTAGTTCAAGATCAATCGTTAACGAAAACCCATGAATATCAAGAAGCGCTCCTATACCTTTTGCTATTAGAAACTAGCTGCTTCCGGTATTGGGGACAGGGAAAATGGACTGAATATGCTAAAACGATCTTCAGAAAAGGTGAAGAGGTGATTAGAAACTTTGAATTTTCAGCACAGAGCAGTTAATCAATTTTGTAAAGGCATCAATCAAGAAAAAAGAAATAACTAGCAAAAAATAATTTTTTGCGTTAAGTTCACCGACCAAAGCTTTAATAAAATGACTAGTACAAGTTTTGACAAAAATGGACTGGATAAAGCAGGTATTCATTGGATGCAATACCTTTCAATGACATCAATGTCATTGCTTATATTTCTCATAGCATTAGACAAAGCCGTTCCTAGCTTTCATCATTTTGTTTTAATTTCTATGGCCAAAGCAGGAATTATCTGTAATGGGATAGCTGGATAACATACTTTGACAGATCCAGTAATCTCGCCAAAGAAAAAATATTAAACTATGAAAGGAAAAAACAATCCAGACAACGATGGTTACGATCCATCAGAGGAATACTTCAAAAAGAAAGGTGACGCATATGAAAATGAAACTGAAGAATATTTCCCTGAAGAAACTTCTAAACCACCCCATTATTAAGGCAACCAAGAAAGGGCTGATGATAATTAAAATAAACTAATGATTATTATCTATGTGAAATGTACGTACCTTCTGGATAGAGCCTTGAGATTGCATTAAATCGCTTTGATATTTGTCGTTCTTTGTCAATATTAACTTTACGATTAAGAACCAAAACGTTGTGAACCATCCATAGAAAAAAGCCAATAAGCCAATACCAAGATATGGGATGAGCCAAAATTTTTAGATATCATCTAATTTCAAGATGGCAATTATATCCGTTTTCTTCATAAGTATTTAAACCTTTTGTTATTACCCCAACATCAAAATTAGATTAAAAAAAAATTACTCAAGACTATTGCTCTTTTCACCACATCAACAGTCAAGTATGACTAGGTAGAACTGCTCAAGTCATTTATAAACATGAAAATATTTGGTATAAATCAACGGAATGTATACTTATTCGTACTGGATTATTCATAGATTTTTCGAGCATTACTGCTCGCCAGATAAGAGAGTGTATTTAGGTCTCTAATTTGAGATTGAGATTTCAAAAGTTAATTTCATTATTAAAGAGCTGTAATTTTCTCTGGTTTTTATTTTTTGGTGTATCAGTCTAAAAATATGAGCTTTTCAAATGCCTTTCCATACATATAGTTTGGCAATCGTTCTCTTCCGCACTACTAGATATTGAACAATATGTTACACACTCAAGATAATCATCAATTGGATCAACTTGTCCTTGAGACATTTTCTTAGCATCAATCGTATTCATAAAAGTCTCCTAAAATTAGAGTTAATCTATCCTTTCTTTTTATTTTTTTCTATCGGTATTACTTACTAACTTATACGCATAAGAAAAACGTATACCTGAATCATATTTTACGCAAAAAGTAGTGGCGAAAAAGGGATTAATCATCATTTTAATAGCTCACATTTTTCTCAATTTTATTCTTATTCCTATTCTTTCTCGAATAGCTTTTATCGGGATCATATCTTTCATTTGACCATCTATTTGCTTTCTTATTAAATTTCTAAATAAATGAGAAAGCAACACCAAACTAAAAAGAGATAATACAATGGTTGCCAATCCAATTAATGAATAAGTATCCATTTCAAAGTTCTCTATATATTGCCCATTCATCACCATCAGCAGTGACTTCAGAAAGTAACGCAACAGCTATGTCAGACTGATCAGAGCGTTTAACAATAATCTCTTTACCACCCATATATGGATCATTGAACTCTGATTTTGAACGGCTAGCCTCAAGCTGTTCTGATGGTGTCAAAACTTCAAGAATTTTAATCCATATCTCATCATCTGAAGCGAAAGGAGGAACAGAAAATTTACTCGGGCTACTTCCTTTTTTTTTATCCATATTATTTAATTTTTAGCTTTAATCTCTTTAACTTCATTAATTAACCGCTCTTGTCGTTCAGGGGTAATAAATCCAAGAGATCCGCACTCATTAATATCTTGAATTGGATCTGATAGTCCATCGTGTTTCTCTAGCCATCCTTCAGTGCATCCTTTACATGCTAATTCATTTAATTCATTAGCCAAAGACTTGGCTTTCAAGCTATCCATCAATAAAAATTTAATTACTTCTTTCTTTCTACTCTACAGTCATTCGATAACTCAAGGGAAAAAAATTAATAGCCTTATTAAACAAACTTGTAAAGTTAGGAAATTTAAACCCTATTAATAGATAAGTGGAATCAAAGAAAATAAGAACAAAAAAAAATCTAGTTAGGAACTCATGCAGCTTCTTTTTTAAATTCCCGATAAATAGAAATGTCTATAGGTCTATTCACATCGGATTGAAAATCAACAATGTCTTGATAAATCTCATTAGGTAAAGGTTGCATTTCGCATCTTGAATAACATTTGCTGTAGTCATACTTTTTCACTGAAAACCTGTTGCTTAGGCGCTTAAAGATAGACAATGTCACAATGCAACTTGAGTTAGTTATATCGTTAGAAGCTGTAGATGCAATACGCAAAACTACTAGCCTTCTCTATTAATTGAGTAAGTAGTTATTACTAATATTACTTTTTAGTAGCAGTTTCCACTTCATATCATTTTGTATAAAAAGCAAAATTGAAAAAGAATATTAAAAAAAAATGTCTTTATCTCCAAATGAGATGACTCCGTACATAAAAAAAATTCAACAGAAATTTGATGAAGCACTAATGTTTTTAGTTAAAAATGGTTTTCACCAAGCCACAAAAGGGCTTTTACAAGACATCGAAAACGCTAACGATAAAATAAAAAAATAACTAACATCCTCCCAACCGATGGAAGCGAAAACAACAACGTCTGTAGGGACAAAAGTAAAATGGTAAACATATACATCATCTAAGATTCACTAACCCTTTACATGGCAACTGAAATCACTGTTTTAGACTTCAAGCTTAGTAATACTTTTTCAGAGTATTGCACTCATATGAATGCGCCAGAGCAGCAGGCGATGTTTAAAGAAATGGGTGTTAAAATTTTTTATATCGGCGAAAGTATAGGAGACTCTAAAAGAGCAACTGTTATGTTTGAAGGAGCAGAGAATGTTTTATATAACATTTTTATCAGTCCGGAAACAAAGCCTATTGTTGAGGCCTCTGGTCATATTTATGAAGAAACCAAAATCACAAGATGGATAAACAATTGTCCTAACTGCTAATTTTAACGTGTTAAAGCTCGTCAAGAAAATTTATCTGAAATCATAGGTATTGAATGTTTTTTGCCATCTGGGCTTACATAGATATTCTCTTTCCCATATTCCGTATAAATGATTTTTTCAAAATGAGTCCCCTTTGGAAGATGTAAAAAATATTTTTCTGCTCTGTTCATTTTATTTATACATTTATTTAAAAATAACTAGCATTTTTCCCAACGACAACAAATTGATTGTTTTATGAAAGTTTTGGTGGCTAACAATTTAATTTTTCTAAAGCAGTTAATAATCTTCCCACTCTAGCTCCATTAACTCCAAGATCTCCACCACCATATCTTGATGCCGATTTGATTTGAATCTTCTTATCCATTTTTAAAATCTCCAAGTCGTCTGGAAATCTGAAAATCAAACTTCGACAAACTCCTTTCCAATATCTATCATTAGCCTCTAAAACTTTGGTTCTAGGAATTTTCTGGGCAATCCCAATAAGTTGTTCAAAGGTCTTGTCAACATCTTCAAATTCTTTTTGAAAAAAAACGCAATTAAGCGGATTTAAACAGGGACTAAGACCTGATTTAAGATCTGGCATATTTTCTATGAGTTCACATATTGACCATGAGAAAAGTTTATCCCCCCTTTGGTCTTGTTTTTCAGAAATTTATTACTAAGTGATGTCTAGTTCTCCCTACCTAAAATGATCGTGCTAAAACTTACCATCGATTAAATTTTTATAAAACTATTTTTTAGCATGAAGCGATTAGATAAAACAGGGATGATGATGATTGTCTTTAGTGTGGCCTCAACACTTCCTTATCAGTTTCATTATCTCTCTTCTATAAGTTAAAAAAGGTTAATTACTCTCTCTATAGATAGTACTAATTAAAGGTCTATTGATTAAAGGCGGCTCATTTCCATATCCAATCCAAATAAAACCAATAATTTCCTCCTCACTTGAATTTATTTGTGCGATTTGATAGGTATTAGGATCTTTGGTGATTTTTCCTGTTGACCACTTGCAACCAACATCATCGGCGACAAGTGAAAGTGACAGGTTTTGAATCGCGCAAGCACAAGCAGCATAATCTTCGAGTTTTTGAGCTTGATTATCAGTACATACTTGAGTGGCAATAAGCAAATGGGAAGGGTTAAGCATTTTTTCCTTTATTTTTCTTAAACTAGATTCATCTATTGACTTATCACCAAACTTCAGAGTCAGCTGTAATTGATATAGAAGTTCCCGTTTTTTTATCCCAATGTTGGTAAAACGCCATGGGAAAGTCCTTCTGTGGCAGGGTGCCTGATTAGCTGCAACTATTGATTTTTGAATTACTTCGCTAGGAACACTTTTTTGGGAAAAGATATGAATGGTCCTTCGTTTTTTAATTGCTTCAGCTATTTCCATGATTTTTTCTTGATGTTATTAACTACAGTATTAGCAATAGTGAAAATTTTAAAAGAAGTTTAGTTTAGAGACCTGTATAAAGAAAAGGCGTTTAAATCATCTCCAGATTGAAACTAACATTAAAAAAAAAAAAAAAAAAAATTATTAGTTGAAAATCACTTATTAAGCAACTTTGTCAAGAATTACATTTGATGGTTTTGAAAATAACGAGACGACTTGGCCCATAGGTGTCTTGAATACGCGTTCGACAATTTCTCCATTATTTATAATTACCCTCGTATTCAAAGACCCAGAAGGTAGATTTACAGATCTTTTTTTTAGAAGAATTTCTAGCTCTGGATAGTGATCATTAGGTTTAAGAACCTCTTTTAACTCAGGATGTAGATCTAAGATTGCGTCATCAAAGGCCTTAAACTTTTTAGTTAAAACCATACTTTGAGAAAGCTGTTACTTATAACTTGTAACCTACTGATCTCATGACGTAAAGGGTATTTGAACTAAGATATGGATAAACTTAATAAGACTTTAAATAAAGCTTTAATAAGCAATGAATAAATTCATAAAATAAGTTTTACTGATAGCTAAAAGTGAAAAATAGTCATTAATATCTAGTAGCATCGATCACTCGCTGTTCATGATGAGAAATAGACGTTACTTCAGGACTTCTGTCATTTAAAACTGACTGTGTAAAAACAGTAATAGCTGCAATACTTGGTGTAATAGGTAAAAACACGAACAATGCCAACACTCTACTGTTAGGTTTAAATAATCTTTGCATTAATAAATAAAGGATTTAATTATCATTCTTAATAACTTTTAGGTGATTTGCGTGTTCGGTTTCCCTTGAATAAAGCTATTAGTTTGACCTGTAATACCATCTAAACACCTTTGGTCGTTTCCAGAGCATTGTATAAATAGCTTCAAGTGCCTTTTGAGTTTTAGGTAGCTTGCAACTAGGCCATGACTGTTGAGTAATCATTGTGATTATTTCGGAGTCATTATTATTTCTACATCGGATGCCACCTATAAAACCAGAGTAATAAAACTTAGGCCAAAATACATAGAACCAAAAATATAACTCAGCTAGATATTTTTGGGGCAAATGAGCATAAAAAAAGAGGCAATTAATGCCTCTTTTAGTTCACCTTTAAATTACTTTTGGTATGTATTACCTCTGTAAGTTAAGGATGCTTGCATCTGCTTTTTAGCTTCTGCCTGCCTAGATGTGTAGACGTTACTTCTGTAACTAAGTTCTACAACTTTTTTTGGAGTAGCTTCTTTATGTTGAAGGTACTCTTTGCCTCTGTAAGTAAGAACAGTCATTGCTCTTCCTCGTAGTGCTCAAGACCCCGTTCCATGTCTCGAGTCTTACTGCAGCTTAAAATTCAGCTGAACGTGTAACAAAAATAACAGAAATTATCTATAAAAGATGTTCCTCATGATACATAAAACATTGAATTAAGTAGTGTTAACCGAAATAGTTGCATTTCTTACTAAAAAGCCCCCTTAAATCACTAAAAAAGTTAATTATGTATCCTATTCTTTTTCCTTCTTAAACTAAACCAACCTTCCCCTTTCCCCTCTTCTTACAAAAGTAATTAAAGAACAAAAAAAGGATCCTAATATGGCATAGATTATGAAAGTAATTACGCCTTAAAACCAGATGAAGCAATATTTAGAAAAATTGAATCAAATGCTTCCATAACACTTCAAGAAGGTAAACCATTCAGTAGCCACACAAAAGCCTCGTTATTTAATACCCAGTTTCTAAAAACTACTATCACTATTAAATTGATCAAAAGAAGCACGAATAAACGAAGTTTTGGATCCTCTATCCCCATAAATCTATTGTAATTTAATTTTTGTTAGGCAAAACCAGTTACAAAGATGTTAACAATTATGGGGCTAGAGGAAGTTGGTAAGGAGTTAATAGAGTATGTATGATTTTCAATCCGCTTTAAAAGGCCTACCACCTTTACTTAAATAATCCATATATTTATCAGATTCTTTGAGGTAATAATTCCTGCTTTGACCAATATATCTAGCTTCAATTAAGAGATCCGTAACTTCAGGCCAAAAAGATTCAGGGACCAACTCAAGAGGGTTAATTGCACTTGGATTCCAATTTAACTCAGTCAAAAATAGAAACCAAATCGACTTGCAATTAATGAAATCAGATAAACAATCTGAATTAAAATTATTCATTTATAAATTGCACTGATTGAGCTGTTTTATCAGCTTTAATTCTTGCCTCATCGATGGTTTCTGCATTTGCTACGGCTACTCCCATTCGACGACCTTCAGTAGAGCTTGGCTTGCCAAATATAAATACACCTGTATTCGGTTGACTTAAGGCATCTTCAAGTCCCGTAAAAGCTATGTTTGAAGTTTTCTGGGAAGCCAAAATCACTCTGCTCGCAGAAGCTTCATGACAAACTATTTCTGGAATTGGGATACCTAAAACAGCTCTGAGGTGTAATTCAAACTCATTTAAATTTTGGCTAATCAAAGTTACTAAGCCTGTGTCATGTGGTCTTGGTGACAGCTCTGAAAAAATCACCTCCTCGCCCTTAATAAAAAATTCAACGCCAAACAAACCAACTCCACCAAGATTATCAGTAACACATTTGGCTATCTTCTGAGCCTTATCTAAAACACTTTCAGTTAATGTAGCTGGTTGCCAACTACATTGATAATCTCCATTCTTTTGCTCGTGTCCTATCGGTTCACAAAATAATGTTTTACCATTAAATTGTCTAATAGTTAATAAAGTAATTTCTAAATCAAAATCAATAAATTCCTCTAATATAATTTTATTTGATTTACCTCTTGATTTTTCAATAGCCAAATTCCAAGCCTGGACTAAATCATTTTTATTATTAACTAAGCTTTGTCCTTTACCTGAAGAACTCATAACTGGCTTAATTAATAAAGGATAACCAATCGCATCTGCACAAAAATTAAGCTCGGATTGACTCATCGCATAACTAAATTTTGCAGTTCTTATATTTAATTCGTTAGCAGCTAAATCTCTGATTTTATCTCTATTCATAGTTATTGCAGTAGCTCTAGCATTTGGTATTACTGTTATTTTTTGTTCGATTTCTTTTAATACATCTACTGCAAGAGCCTCAATTTCAGGAATAATTATATCAGGATTACATTTATATATCACTTCTTTTAATTCACTACCATTATTCATATTTAATACCTCAACTTGATCAGCTATCTGCATAGCTGGCGCATCATTATATCTGTCACATGCAATAACATAACAACCTAATCTTTTTGCTGCGATTGCCACCTCTTTCCCTAATTCTCCGCTACCTAAAAGCATTATTTTCTTTGGAAAAACGTTCATAATCATATCTATAGGTCAAAAATATAAATTAATATAATATCTCTTAATCAGAATTGATAATAAAAAAAAGAAGTAGAAATTAACAGAGACACTGAAAGGGAAAAATTATTCTTAGTACAACAGAGCGCTTTTTATTGATGGATAAAATCAATTGATCATTCGCGATGGTGTTCGACTCAATAAGATAAAAGAATGATATTCCCACCACAACAAGTAATTTTTGGATAACTACTTTTGAGTACTGCAATGGTATTGATTTTGGACATTAGGTAGAACCGTTTTGAAAACAATGAAAACAAGCTTAAAAAAGCAATTTCTAATCCAAAAACCATATCTAATTTTTCACGTTAGTCCTATAAATAGCTGATTAGTTATACAAGCTCTTTACGAGTGGAGAAAAGTTAGTTAAAAGGAATAAATAACTTCGACTTATTTATTGGAATGGTTACCAAGAAGAAAATTAAAGACTTCAAGGATTTGGATCAGTTCCCAGATTTAAAAGAAGCTCTAGTACCAGCTATTATGACATTGCCTTCAGGTTCAATGAATACTAGAGTAATCGTTACTAAAGGCAAAATTGTAGAGAGAATTTATAAAACACCAAAAGGTGAAATTATATCTCTTTTCGCAAGTGACTTATCGGAACAAGCTGCCTAAATTTTCTTGTTAAAATTAATTATTTTTATTTCTCCATAAAAAGGGTTAGATCATATTGACAGCACAACAAGAAAAGATAGCAAAGAAAACATCCATTATTGAGCAGATCAGTAATCCTAGTCTATTGTTTTTAATTGATCAATGTCTTCTAAAGAAGAAATCCTGTCCATCCTAGAAGCCTTTGCCTCAACAGAGAGAATGGGATCATTCTTTTTAGACAATGCAACCCCCGACTTTTTATTTATAAGACCAAGCGGAAATCGCATTGACGCGAAAGGTTTTCAAGAGATGTGGTCCTAAGGAGATCTTGTATTACAAAGCGCAGAAGTCACAAAGGTGCACAAATTTGAACTCTTAGGTTCATATGCTTCAATTTGCGTTTTCACCCTAGGTTCAAAATTTACTTATAAAGGGACTCAAATGATGACCTCCCTACAGTAACATCTATTTTTAAAAAGATTGATGAGAAACAGAAAGTAGCGTGGATGCAAAGATCTTCAGGCCAGTCAGATATGATTTTGTGGAACGACTAATTTATATTTCCTTCTTAATGGTTAAGTATTCGTAAGTTCTATTTATATCCTTACGTCTGAAGTAATCATTGAACAAGATAGATAATTTAAAAGAAAAACAGTATTAGTCGTAAATGCAAGAAAAGCCAAATGTTGAAGAGCTGACTGCAGATTCAATGACATTGCTCTTAATTAGAGCCCAAAAGCTAGCAAAATGAAATTACTAGCAAATTCTCAAGAGTTTAGAGAATGGCTTATTGGTAGTTGCAAAGTAGAAGATATATTGATCCTAGATACAAGAATCAAATAGTAATAACTACATCCAGTTGATAATCATCAATATTACTGAATTAATTTACATTGCGTTAATCAGACAAAAAACAAATAAAAAAGGCCTCTTCCATAATGACAGAGAAGAGGCTTGTTTTTATTTGACTTGAAAGGTAGGACTATACAATTCCAGGGACGATCCAGCCTGTTATTCCGTAGTTAATCACAGCTGCAAAGAAGCCCATCATCGCAAGACGACCATTCATCTGCTCTGCTGTTTTCCAATAATTAGTTGCTTTGTTCATTACACGAAACCTGGGATGATTTGACCAGTTGTGGCATAAGCACCAACAAGAGCGATGCAACCAAATAATGCTGCATAGCCGTTAAGTCTTTCTGCAGTTACCTTTTCAGGATCAATGTTTCTGTTGCTGTTGTTTTGAGTAGTCATTAAACGACACCTGGAATGAGTTGACCGGTTGTTAGGTAGATACCTGTTAGTAGAACGAATGCCATCATGGCTGGTCTGCCGATGCTTCTTTCTAGAATTGTTTTGTTAGATGGTTGCATTGTTATTGGTAGTTATTGATTTAGAAAATTCCAGGAATGATTTGACCTGTAGTGAAGTAAGCACCTAAAAGACTGATCATTCCGATCATTGCCCAACGGCCATTTGTCTTTTCTGCTTCTTCTGGGTAGCTGGTGTAGTCCTCTACAAGCTGAGGCTGTGTTTCACGAGCAAAGATGTTTTGCTTGCCGTACTCAGTGATTACCTGAGATGAGGTTGAACTTGTCATTACTGGAATTGAGTTGATGTGAACAAATGTAAAGTATGAATTTTTCAAATGAAAGATACGGTCGGGTACGGCTTACTCACTTTATGAAGATCTTAAAGTCGATTTTAAATAAAAAATTCCAATGAAGATTACTTAGTGAATTAAATACAGAATTGCTAAATCCTGATTAGATTCTGCGACTTTCCTTCTTAAAAAAGTTAATGCCTCATCATTCATACTTGACTCAGCGATCATTTTTTCGGCTTCATTGATACCATGCTCAAGATTTTTAATTTTTAATTGAAGAATTTCCCTATCTTTTTTGCACTGCTCAAGTGTGAAGTCGTCAATCATTTTTGTAAATATTCAAACCGCTAATTTTTTTAGCTAGTTTAATAAGTCAAACAAAGTGTTTAAAAATTTTAATCTAGAGTTTAGCGTTTTACTACCAAATTCTTTTTGTTGTTGTTTGAGAATGGCTTGGCCGTCAACTCCTAATGCTGAAGAAATAAATTTATGATCTTCTGAAATCAACGTATTAACCATCTCATCGTCAATCTCAACGTGAAATTGCATCCCATATGCTAACGAACCAATGCTAAATAGTTGCTCCTTACACCTATAACTACTAGCGATGAGCTCTGCAGAATTAGGCAATAAAATTCTATCTCCATGCCAATGCAAAACAGGGAAAGGTTGACTTAAAAATGCTGTCAGTTTGCTTTTATGTTCTAGTGAATGCGGAAAAATACAGTCCCACCCGATTTCAGCTAATGGTTGACGAGATGTCTCCTCCTGAAGCAATTCGACATCACCACCAGCTGCATAGGCTAAGAGCTGAGCTCCCAAACATACTCCTATTAATCCAACACCTTGATTTAAGGCTTCTTTTATTAAGCGAACTTCTTCGATAAGCCATCGATAAGTTGAAGTTCCAATGTCTCTAATACCCATGGGTCCACCCAACACCAAAAGTAAATCACCATTACTAAGTACAGGAAGAGAGTCTCCTAAATCCAAGCGGAAAATGGAAACACTAAATCCTCTTTCCTCAGCAATATTTACAAAAAGTCCAGGCCCCTCGCGTTCTAAATGCTGAAGAACAAGTAAACGACTCATAAATAAATTAAAAATCTACATTTTCATTTGGAGTAAAAACAGAGCAATACAATTTGATGAATAGCTCTGCCTCCTTTTCATCTTTACCATCATATTTAAGTTTGAGGTCTTCTATTGCTACTAAAGCAGTTTTCTCTTTCAACCTATATCTTGCACAAGTATCTAGAACTTTAAACATTCGAGTAGTAACTGCTACCGTTGGAGTGCTTAGACCAAACAAGAAAGTAACAAGTAATAGATATTTCATATAAATAATTCAATCATCTTTTTTAGATAAAGCTCTAGAGCTTTGAAATTATTTATTAGTTTTGTACAAAAGGACAAAAATCCTAGACAAAAGGAGTAGTAAGAGCTTTTAAATAAATAAAGAAATAATCATTCAAATACATATTTTTTTTCTTGAGATTTGATTAAATTTGCTTTAATTCCTCATCTGTTAATGAGCAAAAACCTCTTGAACATCTATCAGGTTTATCTAAATCTGCAACAGACTCCGACCCACCAATAATTAAATTGTGCTTTGACATTTTATAAAACTTCTCGTGAACAGAATCAGTAAACTTGTTTTCCTTCTCATACTCTAACTCGCATGGATCTATGTTGTTATCAAACCATTCATCATATTGAATATAATTTGGGTTTGCATAATATGTCATATTACTAGAGTAGTACGACATAGGAATAAATACCAGAAATTAAAGTCAAGGCTCGTTGGGTTGTTTATCAAGAATTTTTTTAAGATATTTCTTTTTGAGTAGCTTTTTTCTTTCTTTCAAGAATTTTTTTAATTGTTGTAACTTCAAATCAATCAGTAACTATATTCAGTACTGATTAAATTTACCTCAAAGTTAGCTTGATGGGCTGCACTTCGGAGAAGCTTTATTTCCATCGAGCTTTTGAATTTTGGATATGTCTAAATCGGATATCTCCAGCCCATAAATTTCAGCGATCTTAGCCATCGCCAAACCTTCTGCACCTGTCCATGCTTCAGCTAATACCGACCAAGTCTTTTGACTAAATTCAACTCCGAGATTTTCGTTGATAGCTCTTTTTTTATCTATCTCAACTACTTTCTCTAGCCCCTGCTTAGATAGGTGACTTTTTATCCTTAAGAAAACAACCTCCAACATTGAATAATAGAACTTTTCCATTGCTTTGTTGTATGCCCATTCAGCTTCTTTCTGTGCCTTTTTTGCACATTCGGTTGTAATCTCCATATCCATTTATTGTTTTAGAAAGTGTTTTTATATATTATAGTTTTTGAATTAAGCCATTAAAGATGGAATCTTAAATTCAGCTCATAAATAAATAATTTAAATAAATGCTAACGTCAAAATAAAATAACTTTTTACAAAAAGCCTTTTTCATTAAAACACCGATTTCTCCATTAGGGTAAATTAAAAATGTCTTTAGAACTTACAGAATTAGTCAAGGATTTCATAGCAACAAAACTCCTCTCAAAAGTTGAACTGGATTTCTTAGAGAGTGAACTATGGGAAACCCTCGAACATATAGATGAAATAACTTCCTTAACAGCAGCTCCAGTAGATGTTTCTAAAGAATTGAAATTAAAAGATGGTTCCTCATGGCAATTATGTTGTGCAGTAATACTTGATGAGGCCAGACCACAAAAAACCCCTCGTTCAAAAAAACTTATCAAATTAATAGAAAAATTTTCTCTCCAATGACACTACTCATATAGTTTTGAGATTCTAATTTTAAAATAATTCAACCAAAATTTAGATCTCACTTATTTAATAAAAAAATATCTTTCTAAATTTATAAAAAAACATTCCCGTTTTCTCATAAAGATGATTTGGTTCTTTTTTTAGCTCTAATTCATATGGATTAATAAAAATAGTCAACAATATTCTTAAGGCAGTATAAAAATTTTTACTAGACTTAATATCCTGATATCTTTCGTTTCTCAATTTAGAAATTAAATGCTTATCTAACAAAGCCTCTAGAGAGTGAAGGACTATGTCTTTCTCCTTTTGGCTGATTGTAGATAATAAAACCATCAACGCTTTTATTGATGATTCATCTCCACTGATAACATTCCTAAGAACGCTTTGATAGAGATTCTCCCATTTGTAGGGTTCATTCCTAAAAAGATTAGAAGCAGGTTCATCTGGATTAAGCTTTAACAGTCTCTTATTTTCATCATTCTCTTCTTGCGCAGAATTCCAATATTCATACAATGGTGATGATTGAGCGATATTCATATGTATTTATTGAAAAAAAAGATTAAAGGAAATCTGGAATCAGAAATTCTTGGTAACCATTTTAGTTCAGATAGTAATGCTTTGACTTCTTCGTTATTTGTTCCACTTACTGCCAAGAAATTTACTTTGGAAGAAAACAACATACCAAACATTTTTTAGATTAATCTTGCTAGTACAAAGAGGTAGTTATCACAAGTAAAATTTACTAAGCCTAATTTAAAGCATTATTTAGTTGTGGTAGATATAAAAAAATAAAAACAAATCAAAAACTAAGCGCAAAATATTTTTGCGGTATTAGTCAAACCTATTGAATAATCATCAATATTTAAATCCAAAGCTTCTAGGGTTTTGAGGGCATCTATTTTCCCAGCGGCAAAACTTTCACATACAGAATTTAGTTTATAAGTTCTTGATGCTTGCGTTTTTGTAGGAAATAAAAAGCACAAAGATAAAGGTAAAACAAAAAAGAATTTCATTTAGATCCCTAGCTATTTTGAAAAGTTTTTTCCAATGAACTGACTTGAGCTCGATATGCATCACCTTCAGAACCGCATAACTTCTCATGTTCCGTTAACGGAATCCAAGACCAATCAAGTCTTACAGCTAAAGACCAAAACATTATTATGTGACCAATTAAAAGGATTGGCCAATCAAGGCCAATGAACTCAGAATGAAAAACAGGGTGCATAGAAAGTTAAAAATTAGTTAAAAACCTTGACTTGACTCATCAAGGGTGGAGTGATAAATAGCCTTAAAAGTACGAATAACGCTCGTGGGGGCAAGGCAATATGAGAGAAAAACAATAGAAGATTAACTATAACTACTAGTGCTCTTTCCAATTTGATAGCTAAGGTGGGGACAACCAGTAAGAGTGATGTAAAGCAAAAAGAAAAAAAACCTTAAAAACTTATGCTTATGCTCGATTTCATCCTAAACAGATAAAAATTAATTGAATTAATGAGCGGAGACAATTTGCTCGGAGAGCAACCTCTAAAGTTTTACTCTGAAGAGGTAACTGAAACTAAAATCGAGCTAGTTCATCGTTTACTAATACTTAATGCTCAAAAAAATTCAATAGTAGATTTAGATAGAAAACACAAAGAATGGGGAAATGAATTAGCAAGTTAAAAAAAACTCTGATAGGCTCGAAAAAATATATATATATTTTATCCAACTCTCTTTTAGCTTGATATTTATAATTTCAAACCACAAATTTCAAAAAAAATCATGTTGATACATAACATTATTTTTTTTTGCTAAAATTATTATATTTAAATTGTCTTTTAATTAATTTAACTAGATCTTTTTAATTAATGATTAATCGATTTTTAACTTTCTTCTTTTCAATTCTAATTGTTGTTACCATCGCCCCCCATAAAGCAAATGCAACAACAACTGAACTGCCAGATTGTGTTGTCATTACTCACTGCGTGAGAGAAGACTTTAAAGTTAACGACTTAGAAAATGCTTTTAAAAAAGCAACCAAAATAGTTTCTGAAACAGCAAGAACAAAAATAGTTGAACAGACTGATTCATTCATTCATGCTGAAGCAAAGACCAAATGGAGGAGATATACCGATGATCTTCTACTAAAAGCAATTCCAGAAAAAGGTATTATTCAAGTCAGATCTGAATCAAGAGTAGGAGTTGGAGATAATGGAGTGAATCAGAAGAGGGTTGATGACTTTGCTTATCGTCTAATGACAGAAACAGACATTACTAATTAACCCAAAAAAATTCACTGTTAACTACCCTGTAAAGTCATTAATTTTGAACAAATAAAATTTTTCGATTAAGTTTGTTTGCGAAGGTATGGCTTAGGGATAAAAAGTAAGTGATTTTTTATACAAATTGCTTTTCTTTTTATGCTTCTAGCAGCATTTGAACCTGGTAGAGAAATGGCCATCGCCAACTTTTTCCTAGCTATTTTTTGTCTGTTTACCATTGCATTACCATTCCTACTCATCACCCGGGGAGACAAAACAGAAGCTAATCGGGACTTCATTGCAGCAACGGTTAACCCATGGTCTCAAGTTGTTAAAGAAGCTGAGTTGGCTCAAGTAGTTTTGTCTGAGATCACATCGTCAGTAAAAATAGATCCCAATTTGGAAACAGCATCCGAACAAAATGTTGAAGGGGATTTTGAGACAGGAGATGTGATATCTCTTGAAATCAAGAGTAGTGATGAAATGGATGAGTCTACAACTCATACATCACTCAACGAAGATGAACTATTAGTTGCTTGAGAGATCTAAACATAAGTTCTATCAAAACCTTAAACGAATATCTAGGACCTCTAAAGTCTCTAGATATTCGTTTTAACTTTTGGGCGTGATCAGATTCGTATAAAGAACATGGGGGTGTTTATTTCCAACTTCACCTGCTTCTAACCATTCTTTATATTCCTCTCTTAATGCCTGACTGTCTTTACTACCTAGTTCATTAATCTTTAGGTAAATGTCCTTCATGGTGAAGTCAAGTGTTCTTTTTAAACTTATCGAGGGAGTCTTCATACTAAATTTCCCACAAGAGAATTAGATATGAAAGTACAAACCATAAATGCAAATGTCATTGCAAATGGTTTCGGAAATAATTTATTAGGTGTTTTCATTTAGATAACATTCAGCAGGTGAAGCATGCTAATGAAGCACAATAAATAAAAAGCAAACTCATTTCTAATGGTTTGCGTGTGAAAACTGAGAGGTAAAATTGAGTGGATTTCATTCATTAATGATCTAAACAATTGAAACGTTTTGCGTGTTCGGGTTCCCATATGACATTGCAAACAAAATAGTTGTGAAGATTAGGAAGATCGCCATTATGAAAGAATGAAAAGTTTATTTCTTTTATTACTGATACCTCCTATTCTCTTCTTTTTTTCTGTCATACCAGTTAGTGCTGAGTCAGAATTCGAGATGTATCTAAGTGATTTTTATCAAAAACAAGAGAAGGCAAGCAGAATACTCAAAGAAATTGAAATAGACCTAAAAGATGGATCAAGAGACAGAGTTTGTGCAAGGCAAAGAGAAGCTGCTAGATATGGAATCGAAGCCACAAAGTCTTTGATTAAAGCATTTAAAACAAATGGTTCTACAAGTCAAATGGAGAATCTTCAAGCAGGACTGGATAAGTGGAGAGAGTTGAGAGACTATTGCTAAAAATTTATTGCATATAAAAAATGAATCTATTAGTTATTGTATTTTTTATTACCTCAATTTGGCTCATAAGAAAATTGGCATGGAATTTAGAAGAGGGAACCAATAAACAAAGAGAACAGAATCCAGAGTTCAACACAAAAAACTTCGATATGCATGAAAGAAGACTTAAACAATTTTCAAAGTCTAAATACAAAAACCGTATGTTCTATATCGGAGCTGATGGCAATTGCTACTATTACTCAGCAACTGGAAGGAAAATTTTTTGCTAACGATGAAATATCTCAATGGGGTATTGCTGCTTTAATTGGAACATCTATTGCCACCTTGTTGGCTTGGTTTAATAAATCTGGTTCTGATTTCAAAGACGGGTTTGAACCAAAAAGGAAAAGGACAAAAAAGAAAATATAAATTGCACCTTTTAAAAAATCAAATATCTTTGCACACATACCTGTCAGAACTCAAGTAAACGTGAAGCAACAAGCATCTGACGTACTACCAATACAATCGCAAGAAAACAATCAATCTACTAAAAACATAAATAGGTAAATTATTCAAACGACTAAGAAAATAAAATATTTTTTAATGGTGGAATAATCAGTATGTTTACTTACCAACTCCAGTAAAAACGAACCCATTTAGAATACAAAAATCATAAGCAAAAATCTTAAGCCGCTCTGGCATCTCACTCCATTTCATCTCCTCAACTTTATTTACTTGCTCTGAACTTAGGTTCTCTGCTTTAGCATATGCCTCAATCATCTTTGACCAACTATCAGAATATATATCTACGTAAAATGCCTTTTGGTTTTGATCAAAGAAATTAATTTTGTCTTGCTTAGTACTAACCTTTTTCGAAAGCTGTTTATAGTATTCAATGTCTGATGTCATGATCACATGCTTATTTAGAAATCTAACCTAATAAATTCACATTTAAATAGTGAAGTGATGTTCAAAATCTATACATTAAGTAGTCTGCGAATAAAACCGTTTCATTTCTTTATATGTACCGTAATGGTAAAAAAAAATAAATTAATCAAGGCATCATAACAACATCATTATTTTGTTCATCAAACCCATTGAGGATCTATACGTCTCCATCCAGTTGATAATAATTCCTTCCAAAGTTTGATTGCCACTGCTCGTCTTATCCTCTTGCGACTTTTTAGGAGCGGAGGCCCATTAAATTCAAGTCTTCCTTTCTCTATCAGAACTTTAGGGTTTTGGTCCCAGCTATCCCAGTCATACCGAAACCTTAGTATCCATATTCCATCTACATCAGTAACCCAACCATCTTGCTTCATGTAATCCTATGCTGGATAATACAAGAGTACCACTAAAAGTTGTTGGCTTTATCAATGTGTTTTTTTGGATGTAGCTTTAATTTTTCGTTTTGGAAGAGCTGTCATATCTGCTTTTGGGATGCTGAATGGAGTAAACAATTTCATTACGATAAAAAATCAATTGACTTTATGTGTTCTAGGTCATGTGAGAGTTCAATGCATGGGTGAAACTACCCTAATTGATTCGCATTGCACTACAAAATTGGATATGCGGGAGTAGCTAGTTTTAGATAATATATTAAACAGATTTTAATAGTTGTTAAATTATTTCTGACTGGAAAACTATCAAGCAAAGCAAGTCCAGTCAAGATTTCGATGATTTGTTAAAAATGGAGCTGGGGTACAAACCTTTTCACCATCTGGTGTTACGTAGCATCTTTCAATGCCCCAACTTCGTTCAATGATTTTCACCTCAGTTGACCCTTTTGGTAAAGGAGGTGCCGTAATTTGAAGCCTCGTCATATGAATATGCAACTATACATTTTTAGCTAATGAAAAAGCTTTATCAATCGGTAAATAAATCCATTGACATTGAATCAAGTACAAAACATACAAACTTAATAAAGATAAACATGAAAGCTTTATGGTCGCTCAAGCTTTTAGTTTCTATTGATTAGACATTAAGTTGACGTTGATATCGAGATATCGAACTTTAAAACCGATTCAAAGAAAGCTAAGCATAGTAATGCTTCTCATGAAGACATTCACTAAGTAACTAATTCATCAGTTCAAATGCAAATGTTCCAACTACAATAAAATTCCCAATACAGCCGAAGAATTGGCTTTTACTTAAATTGCGAAGAATCGAAGCCGTTTCAAAAGAAAACTATATGAACTGAAGTGAAAGCAACATTTCACTTCAGCTCATATAGCATTATTCAGAGAGTGAATCAGAAGTTTTTTCACAAAGAAACCAAATGAAAAGAATAAAGATCAATCAAGAATCTGATGAAATTGGAAATATTTATAAAGTGGTCGTAATATCCATAACAGTTTGACTAGATACAATTGTCCATACTTGGTTCTTTCTCTTTTCAGGGTTGACGAAATAAATTATCTAAAAACATGTAATTCAAATAAGAAGTAATCAGAGTATCCACAAGCCAATGAAAGCGATTTAATAAAACTTATATCACTCAAAGTATTAACTTTATTTACTTTTTTGTGTATATTTTTTACATACAAATCACAAAGAAGCGAGCAGAAAGAAAATATGCAGTTTTTTTTTATATGGTTCAGAAATAATTCACGAAGTAAAAATGCAAGTAGATCTAAATGAACTAGCAAATTCATACGAAGTCGTACCCGTATCTCTTAGTGATCCTTTTAAATCTTTAGTTGCGGAACCTTCCACGATGGAAGTACTTAGATTCTTACCTATCATTGCTTTCATTGCTTTAATAATTACAGCTGTATGGAGACAGGGCAAGAAGTTCCCAGTAAAAGCTATTGGCAATTTAAACAAAGATAGAAAACAAGATTAAATGAATTAAGAGATTTAAAAGATTTTCTTGTAATTCTTAATTGGCGCAGGAATAATTAAATATAATTAAGATCAAATAACAGCTACATAAAATTAGAGGTTAGATGAGGAATTAGCTAAATTATTCGTCAACTCAATTAGTTTTTTAGATATTCCAATCTCTTTCATTGAGTGTCCTGCACTATCGATTACATAAAGTTTTGAAGAAGGCAATGATTTATTAAGATCCCATGCACTTCGCATTGGACAAACCACGTCATATCTTCCCTGAACAATCGAAACTGGAATATCTTTTAGCTTATTGATGTTATTTAAAATATAATTTTCCTTTAAAAAAATGTTATTAACAAAATAATGACATTCTATACGGGCAAAAGAATCTGAGAAATTATCATTTGCAGCTTTTTTAATGGATAATTTTTTTTGAATAAGAAAGCTTGTTGACATTTCCCATCTCGTCCAAGCATGTGCCGCTTTGGATCTTTCAGACCTATCTTGACTGGTTAATCTCTTGTAGAAAGCATTAATCAAATCACCTCTTTCATTTTGCGGAATAACAGACTGATAAAGTTCAAATTCTTCAGGGAAAATCTCACTTGCACCTTTTTGATAGAACCAACTTAATTCGGTTTTTCTGCACAAAAATATACCCCTAAGAGTAAGACTTAAAACTTTTTTCGTGTGATGAATGGCATAAATCAAGCTTAAGGTTGAGCCCCACGAGCCCCCAAAGACATGCCATGATTTAATTTTTAAGAGTTGTCTTAGTTTTTCAATATCATCAATTAAATGATGTGTCGTATTTTCTTTTAACTCAGAATGAGGAGAAGATCTACCACATCCTCTTTGATCAAATTGAACAATATTGAATTTCATTGGGTCAAAATATCTTCTATAAGAAGGACTACTCCCACCACCTGGACCGCCATGAACAATTAAAACAGAAGATCCATTTGGATTGCCGCTTCTTTCCCAGTAGATTGAGTGTAGAGGGCTCACTTTTAATATCCCTTGTTCCTTAGGTTCTATTTCTGGAAATAACATTTTTAATTAAATTTTCGTCTTTTGCCTTTGAGACATTTCAACCAACCCAAGCATACATACCAAAATTAGCTATAAATGATTATTAAAAAAGAAATTGATCTATCCCTATGAAAAACTGGCTAAAAAGCTTACAATTAAATATTCATGCACCTAGAACAGGTTTTGCCTTAATGATCTTGGCTTTAACTCAAGTACCAGTAGGAATAAAAAACGCAGCCGAAGTTGCTTGTATTGGTCAAACATCAAATAAGATTTGGAAAACAGAAAAGAATCATGCGGATGCAAACATGCTTGCAGTTCAAAGATGCAATGGAAGAAATTAACTGGAATTATGTGTTCGTCTACAAGCAAAATAAGATAAAAAGCCAAAAAATGTAACGTTGACCTAGAACTTGATTTTCAACACGATAAAAAGGTGAATATTTGAATATTCACCTTTTTTATGACTTCAACGCTAAAAATAATCGATCAAGAACTAGCTCAGTTTGGGTGGGTTGAGCCAATAGCAATTAATTCAATAAGTGAATTCACGTCACCCAAGATAGATGTTGAAGAACAAACAACTAATGAAAAAGAATCTGATCTCATAGACACATTCATATGTCATCTTATTTTCTATGTGGTTTTTTGCTATTCCCTATTTCTATATATTTTTATTGATTTGGGTTTTGGTTCCTTTTTAAAGAATAAAGTAAATAAATTATTCAAACTCCAAAAAAAGTTTGAACCGCCCTCCTTTATCAGTGCTCATTCCAATTAATACAGACTAGGCTTGTACTTAAACAAATTAGTTGGGTATTCCTTACTATCGCACTAACTAAAATAATGTATTTAGATAGGAAAGAAGTAATTCGCTAACGGTCTGAGTCTGCACAGACCGTTTTTTTATTTAAATGGAAAATTTTTTCGCAAAACTATCAAAATATTTTTTCGGAATTGAAGTTGGTCAATTCTATGAAGAGCCCATAGGAGACGATTACTTATATCCAGATTGGTAAATAGACTTCAAATGCGTTTATCATCGTTCAATCCAAGATTATTCATTACTACACAACCATTTAGAAAATGAGACAATCAATTGATTATTAACTAATAATATAACCACAGACTATATTTTTTTAACTTGGTAAAGCTTCAAGCATAGCCTCTACTCCCATAATTCTTATCTTTGATTCGTTAACGACTAATAGTTAATTCAACTTGAGTAAAAGACGAGGTGTATAAATTTAACAAGATCGATTAGAACATCTATATACCGATACGGAGGGTTATGAAACTAAAAACTCCTTTGAACATAATCAAAAATGCATTAAGTGATATTCGAACAATGCATGATTTCTCTTACACGGTTCCCAATGAAACTAGAGATGAGTTTTGGGAAAAAGAATGTAGTAATCATCCAACAGCATCTACTTGCAAAGTTTATGAGGGCTAACAAAAATAAACTTTGTACGAGTTAATAGCTGCTCAACCAAACAAGAATTATCTAAGCAAAAAAAAAGGCCCTGCCTAGCAGGGCCTAATAAAAAGAATTAACAAACTAATGTTGATAGCGATGACCGCGATAAGCCAATTGGCAGTTTAGCTCAGACTTAGCATCGCTTCTGCATGTGTTGTAGTGATTTCGCCTGTAAGTAAGCTCAACACAATCCTTTTGAGCTTTTTGCTCTTTGTGCTGGACATAGTTTTGTCCACGATATAGAAGAGTTGTCATCATCCATACTCCGAATGTTGATTTAAGTCCCCGTTCCTTGGCTTAAATCGAGATGCGGCTCGCTAAGTAACGAGTTGAACGTTTTGGTAGCGGTTGCTACAAAAACTATTATGTTATGCATGGACGGGACGTGTAGTTCATCTGGATACAAAACTATCTAGTGGTATATACTCAAATTTCAAAATCTTTTTTTCTTAAATATCCACTTAAAATAGAATTCTGCTAATTTTTTTTAAGCTTTAAGAGGTCTCCCATAAGGGTTTATTAGAGACTTCCCATTCTGTTTCCACTGACGACCTCCATAGGTCTCTTGCTTTTTCATAAGTTAGCTTCTCACTTTCATGTAATTGAACATGAGGAGTAATTCCGTGTAGGAATCTGAGCCTGCAGCTTGCGTAGTGAACACTTATGTATGTAGTTCCGTCTTCATCAGGGTGTTTATCTTTTAAAAACCTCATTGCCCAAACTCGATCTTTTTTCACAAGCCAACTTTCATTTCGCATTTTCAGTAGGAGCTTGGATTATCTCTTTTATGCTGCCTAGCATTTGAATGAAAACTATCTGATGACCAACGATTTTTAACAACTTCAAGGAAATCAAATATGAATTCATCTGGGCAATCAAGCTCAACCTGCAATTCAGCTAACTCATCAATTAAAAATTCGAATTTTCTACTTATTAAACCTGACTTTTGCTTTTGGGAAGGAATCCATCTGACCATAACCAGAAACAATAATCAACTAAAACAATAATTAAACTATTACTGCAGAACCTATTTGGTAAACACCTGCTATTAAAACCAAAAGAGGAAGGTTTATTAAAACTAAAAGCTTAGCGGCAGTAATTTTATTAATTGCTGTCATTGCTAAAATGTTTAGAAATTTGAATCAACTGTTGGGAATATAACCAGGAATAATCTATACCTAAAGGTCGGTTCAGGTAGTGCTAACCAGTTCGGGTACAAAAAGAGGAAATCTCTCCAAAAACGTGAATTGATTATGGATAGAGTTGAACATTAGGAGAAGTTCTATAAAACGCAATTTATTATTTTTGTCATCGGCTATGTTTTTGACAGCTATGAATACACAAGCCGAAAGTTCTTGGTTGATCCTTCAAAACAGTACTTACGGAATAGAAAAAAATAGAAATTAAAAACATGTCTCAATGCGAGGAACAAGGCAAGCAGTACACAAAAAGTTCTGGTAATACTCGTTACTTGTGCTTAATAGGCAAATAAAAAAGTATCAAACAAAATACCTTATTGGTACAACTGGGTAGTTAACTTGCTGACTTTTAATTAGTAGACGAATTGAAGGTGGTTTAACAACAATCACAACCTTTGTCTCCTATTATTGCATTTTCTTCAAAAGTATCAGCAATATCTCGAAGCATTAGTGCGATAAATGCAGGAGGACATTGGAGATCACTAGCATTGTTAGCGTATTGCTGTGCCGTTCCCTGCATTGCTGGAATAATGATGTTATCGATTTGATCTTCAGTGGGTAACCACTTCGTTTCACATTTTTCAGTCATAGTTTACAGTCACCTAACAACAGATATAAATGTGTTTTGCATGGAGTCAATAATGTAAATCCATTTACCACTTGCTTAAGCATTTGATCAAACGACACCCAATTTCATTCCACTTTTCACCTTCGCAAGAATCTTATCGTCTAAATCATTGTCTGTTTGAAGAACTAGCCACTCAATTGCACTGATAATAAAAGCTTTCATTTGCTTCTTGAAAAATTTTTTCAACATCAAAAAGAGTACTGGCTTTAGTATTAAGAAAAGGAAACTAACCATTACATGCCAACTTATTCAGTATTGTTTTAACTCATATTCTCAAATATTGGTGTAACCACCCCCAAAATCTTCGCATTGCACTACAACATCGACTTAGTTTGTTGGTTAGATTCTTGTTGGTTTTTGTTTTTTTAACATGCTTACTCCATATCACATAATTTTATTTGGAATACTTTTAGTAGTTAGTTCTGCTTCAATTTTTCAAATGTCCACTGCTGAGCAAAGCTGATGACATCATTTTTTATAATTTCAATGGCTGGTTATTTCTATTTGATGGCCTGCTTATGGAGAGATTTAAGAAGAACCAAAACAAGTTGAAATTCACTTAATATTTTAATTGTTAAAATTGCTTGTTAACTTCAAAGAAGACTAAAACAAATCTTTTTTATTATCGAGTAAAAAAAAATGCAAAGCCTTACAAGATTTTCAGTAATTGGTATACCCGCAACCTTAGGGATAGGAATTGCATGGGTCGGTAATCGAATTATTAAAAATGAAAAAGGTCTCAAAGATCGTGAATTAGAACTTAAGCTTCAACTAAACAACAAATTTCATTGAACATCTCTAATCAAAAGAAAAACTCAATGATGAATAATATTGGCCTAATTTTATTTGATATAGATGGGGTGATTCGTGACGTAACAAACAGCTATCGATTGGCTATCCAAGAAACTGTAAATTTTTTTAGTGGGTGGAGGCCCTCGATAGAAGATATTGATTCTATAAAAAGTGAAGGCTGTTGGAACAATGATTGGGATTTGAGCCTAGAAATGATTAATAGACATGTACAAACAAACAATCTTTCTTTTTCAGCTCCGTCTAGAAAAATATTAATTGAGTGCTTTGAAAACTTTTATTTTGGTGGAGATCCAAACCATGACTCTAGTGAATGGTCAGGTTTTATTAAAGACGAAACGTTATTAGTCAAACAAACACTTTTTAAGGAATTAACTCAACGAAGAATTGGTTGGGGTTTCGTGAGTGGAGCTGAATTACCATCAGCTAAATTCGTCTTAGAGCAGAGGCTTGGCTTACCCTATGCTCCCTTGATTGCAATGGGTGAAGCTCCTGAAAAACCTGATCCAACAGGTTTTATTTCGCTATCTTCTAAACTTTCAAAAAATCCTTTAGGCCTTTCCAACCCTCCAATTGCATATATTGGAGATACTGTTGCAGATGTTAAAACAGTAATAAATGCTCGAATTAAAATCCCAGATCAGAAATTTATCAGTATCGCTATTGCCCCCCCACATTTACATGTAGATACAAGTCGAGAGAAACGTCTAAGTTATGAGGCAGAGTTGAGAAAAGCAGGTGCAGACCTGATTATTAAATCGATGGACAATTTAAAAAATGAAATTATAAATTTGTTTATAAACCAATAGATAATCCGATAATCTAAATTTATTTCTCATAATTATTCTGTCAACAAAAAAATCAACATAAGATAATTTTTAGAAAAGTGCTTAAAACTTATTAGTAAATTATGAGCAATTAACCATCTTTATCACGTAACTTCAAAACAAAATCAAGCTGAAACTGCTTCAGCATTAGTTACATCATCGTCGGACATCTTTACTTCATCATCATTTGATTTCTTGTTTTGAAGAATGTAGTAAGCAGCTCCGCCCGCAACTGTTGATGAGACAATTAATCCAGAAATAAGTGTAAGTGCAAAGAGTCCGCCTATCAGTCCACCTTTCAAACGAAGAAGGTTTGATTTAATTAAAAGAAGTAAAAGTAATGTTGAAGTTGCTTTTAATGAAGCGATTCTTAAAGCTGTTAAAGGCCAAAATGGATTAAAAAAAAACATCTTAAAATTTCTTTCTTCAAATGTAGAGGCTTTTTTGTCTTATTGAGGAAAAAACTAGAAAATGGTGAAATTGCTTTTAGTTCCTTTAGGTGTAAGAAAGTCTTGTACAACTTCTTCGCTCATACATTCAGTTGGATAGGAGATCACATTCTTTGCTGTGAATCCTGCACCAATGGCGACCAAACCAATCACAGAAATCCATTTAGATCTTTCACTTGAAATAAGTCTGTTAATCATTTACTAAAAATAATAGGTTTTTATTCTGTCAAATAGTCTGAGAATTGGGTCCAAAAGATATTGATTGAGAGTTTTATCAGCATTGTGAGAAGTCATTACCCAATAAATAAAAGCCCCAATACAAAGAAGAGTTAATATTTTCGTTCAAAAGTTTTCTAGTTAATTCGAACCGGAGTTGAATTGATTTTATTTTCTCATTACTTCCAACGTATACGTTCTGGATGATCTTTTTCAATTTGCCTAAGTAGCAAAACCAAACCCATAAGACTCAATGGTCCAATCACAAGTGCAACTTGCATAAAGTTTTTTATTAAAGGATCTAATACCGCAAAAAAATTCATTATCTCAACAACTGTCGCCACCATTACAACCAATAATCTTGAAAGTGAGTCTGAAGGAATTTAGAACATATCTTCTTACTGAATTTTCTTGTTTTTTTTTTCTTAGTATTAGCTTGAATTTAAAATACTTTTTAATTATTTTAATGTGCGGTCAACGTCCAAATATTCGCCTAGTCCGTCCTCGGGGTTCCTCTGTTAAACAACTAACCCGGTTTCAATCATTGGTAAGTTTCTTTAAAAAATATTAGTTCTTGTATTAGGAAGATTTCAATAAAGTTGCTAATTTCATATTAGCTCCAAATTAACTTAATTGACCTTTAGATCATTATTGTTATTAGCACATCTACAAGCATTTCTCATCCCTATCCTTATTGGAATCAAGTCCATAAACAGATTCAAGCAAATTAGATTTCCTCTGCTACCCCCTTTTGCCTTTATCTCACTAGGCCTTGCTTCAATGTTTGAGATGTTTGATCATACGACTACGAATTGGATATATGTAGATCACTCATCAATATATAATTGGCTGTTTTATTCATTTCTTTCTATTGGATTATCGTTCTTTACTATTTCAGTAGCTAAAAACAAGTCGATCATAACTAGCAATATTTTGTTAATAATTGCCGCGGTTTTTTCTTATTGGTTAGTAGACAAGTCAACAACTCTTTTAATTCAAGTATTAATAAGCATTCTACTTATATCGCAGTGGTGGAAGCGATTTAAAGATTGGGTCTTGTTTATTTATCCAATCACAGGAGTAATCTTTACTACATTCTTTGGGATTCTACTTTCAAGTTCAGGTAACCAAATATGGCATGTATTTATAGGTCCATCTGGCACGATAAGTGTCTTAACTTTTTACGCAGTTTTAAAGAGGTCAAGAAAAAAAGAAATCATTTCTGTCTAATAAGATATTGATCAACTTCAAGATCGCTATGACTTATTAAAATTACATCTGCAGTTATAATCTTAGGTAAGATGATTCATCCCATTACTTTGATTAATGTTTAAAAGCTAATGAGTCTGAGTTCTCATAGACAACACAAAATTTATATTGCTGCAACGATGGGGTATGGACTTGGTTCTGAAGATCCAGAAGAATTAGCGCTTTATGAGATGATCAAAAAAGAAATAGAAAAAGACTGCAAAAACAGAAATATGGGCATTAAAAGAACTGATTAGACTCTCATTTCAGAAAGTGTCTAAAGATAGGGTAGGCATTTAACGTCGCTAACTTAAAGATCTGCGGGTGTAGTTCAGTGGTAGAACGTCAGCTTCCCAAGCTGAATGTCGCCAGTTCGAGTCTGGTCATCCGCTTAAAAAAATCTAAACTAAATTCTAATTGTGTGGTGTAACTCACAACAGCAAGTTCAGTCCACAGAAAACAATTGATATCGACATAATTTATTTTTAGAAATTTACATGGATAACCCCTCTAAGGAACAAATTCTTGCTGCATCCAGTGGATGGGTTGCTACAATATTAAATTTCATTCCTGGCTTAGGCGCTGGATACCTTTACCAACGTCGCTGGATACCTTACTTTGCAACTGGAGGAGCAGCTACAGCTTGGTTCGTTTTAGGAGCCATCTTAAATGGTGATACAGAGCCAACAAAAGCCGAACAATTTATTGGAATAGGAGGCTTATTTTTGATATCAATCACAACAATGGTTGAATCTAAAATTGCTCATAAGAAAGCAAGATTAGTCGTAGAAGAACAGCTTCAGGCAAAGACTCCAAAGAAAAAAGCAGGTCTTTTTAGATAATTAATCATTCAGTAAATTAATAGTGATGAAAGTAAAAAATCATAATTGTGTTAAAAGATGTTGAAGATATGATTAATGAGACAGAATTTTATAAAAACATATACAACTTTCTTTTTGTTTCATAATTATCTAATCATATAAGTGGCTCTGGAAACAACCCTATTCAGCTTTAAGATTTCTGTTCCGTTTGAACAATGGGCAGCGGTATATGACAGTGAAGAAAACAAATAACTTATGAAAGAAGAAAAAATTGATTGTCTTTATAGAGGGATAAATAAAGAGGATCCAGTAGTGCCGTTGTTATAAAGCAAGCTGAAGAAGGTATATCAAACGCATTGTTTTCCAATCCTGAAGTAAGACCTTTAATTGAGGAAGCTGGACACATTTATAATTCAACCGTCATCACTAGTTACTTACAGAGTTAATTAAAAGATGAATTACTTTCTTTCTCTTGTTTTATTTATTCTTATTTATAAGTGCTGTACCAAAAACACTTCTTGAGTCAGTTCCTTAAAACAAAATGTAATCCCTGAGACTCAGAGACAAAGAGATCTTTACCTAGATTGGTATGCTTACAGAATTGAAAATGCTAAAGCAATTTCAGACCTAAATCACAAAACAGAAAAAGAGTCGGATTTAATGGTTTATTGTGAGTTCTTTTAAAATGTAGCTGATACGAATTAAGTTTTTACATGGAATTGAATTAGCCCTGTAGTTTTATGTCTTAAAACTTTCTCAGGATACAGCTCAATCAAAAATATTTTACTCTCCATTTTTTAGACTTATCGGCTAATTCAATACAAAAATTTAAGAACATTAAAGCTTCTAATCTATGCTAGAAATATAAATGAAAGAATCATCAAATTAAAGACTTGACCAACTACAAAAGATCTAAATGAGCAGTACTAAAGCTATGCAGACAACTAGAACTTTTTCTGAGTTTGCAAAACAAGCTGACTACTCATTCATGGATTCTCTCGAACCTGATCCTCAGGCAACAGATGATGGTGACGACCACCTAACAAGAGAGGTCTTTTCTGGTCACTATGTACCTGTCACTCCAACAGCAATTCCAAAACCAGAATATGTCGCTCACAGTAAAATATTATTTAACGAGTTAGGATTGAATCAGAAACTTGCTCTAGATGAGCTTTTTCGTCGCCTATTCTCCGGTGACATAAGTGTTGCAAAAACACCGATGCGACCATTTGGTTGGGCTACCGGTTACGCATTATCTATCTATGGAACTGAATATACACAGCAGTGTCCATTTGGGACAGGCAACGGCTATGGAGATGGGAGAGCTATTTCAGTATTTGAAGGTCTCTTTAATGGCAAAAGATGGGAGATGCAACTTAAAGGAGGAGGGCCAACACCGTACTGTAGAGGAGCTGATGGACGAGCAGTGCTTCGTTCAAGTGTTCGTGAGTTTTTAGCGCAGGAATATATGCAGTCACTCGGAGTACCAACATCACGATCTCTTACACTATATGTCTCTAAATCTGAGACAGTCCGCAGGCCTTGGTATACAAAAGGCTCCAATTCAATCGATCCAGACATATTAGTAAAAACACCAGCTGCAATCTCAACACGAGTCGCACCTTCATTTTTACGGGTAGGTCAAATAGAACTCTTTGCACGTCGAGTACGCAACCATGAGCATCAAGATGCAATGAAAGAGCTCGAGATGATTGTGAAGCACTTAATCATAAGAAATTACAAGGAAGAAATTGATCCTAATCTTAGCTTTAGCAATCAAGTCGTTGAACTAGCAAATTCATTCCGAGAACGACTCACATCATTAGTAGCTAATTGGATACGGATCGGCTATTGCCAAGGAAATTTCAACAGTGACAACTGCGCTGCAGGAGGTTTCACTCTCGATTATGGTCCATTTGGATTTTGTGAACTCTTCGATCCTAGTTTCCAACCGTGGACAGGAGGTGGTGAACATTTTGCATTCTTTAACCAACAAGTTGCTGCCGAGGCAAATTATCGTATGTTCTTGAGAGCGCTTCAACCAATGCTTACCGGCCACCCAGAGGCTCTGGACAGGCTAGATAGCATCCGTGATGGATTTACTACAGTAATGAATCAGAAAATGGAGAACATGTGGACAAAGAAACTAGGCCTAGTCAGCTATGACGCACCTCTAGTTAATGAAATGCTAAAGCTCATGGTTCACACAAAGGTCGACTACACAATCTTTTTCCGAAAACTTTCTAGTATTCCAAAAACACTTAACGTCTTAAAAGATAGTTTTTATCAACCAATCTCAGAAGAGATTGAGTCAAAATGGATCAGTTGGCTACAAAGGTGGCGGAAGCAAGTAATTAACAAAGGTGATCAAATTGAAATATCAGCTAAAATGAAACGCGTTAATCCAAAATACACATGGCGTGAATGGCTCATCACACCAGCATACGAAATGGCAGAGAAAGGTGACTATGGTCTCATAAAGGAACTACAAGCTGTTTTAGAAAACCCTTACGAAGAGCAATCAATAGAGGTACAAAAAAAATATGACAGACTCAAACCCAAGAAATTCTTTGGAGCCGGTGGGGTTTCGCATTACAGTTGTTCATCTTGAGTCAAGATGAACAGTTAAATTTAGTGATATTGTGGCTAGCAATTAAAAAATAACCGCTCCAAAAAACATAAAAAGAATTTTTTCACTTTTTTGTATACAGGTAACCGAACTAAATATTCTCTCGTTATTCGAAGAATTTGAGGATGATTTATAAACGTATTTAAATTCATGTCAGAAGAAACAAAATCAAAAATTAGAATTTTTCTTCCATTTAGCTGGTTCATTCCCGCAGTAATTTCTTTTGGAGTGATTAATTATCATCAATTATCTGCTGGCATTCCACCCATAGCTATTTGATTAATGTCATCACACATCCCTGAATACTACGAAGCTATCGTTGAAGCTTCAAAAAGAGACGAGTTGAGGGGACTAGACTAATTTACTAACAATTCAAAGCAACTTGAGATTAATTTTACCCACTCTGTTTATAAATAACGGCTGATGTCGATAATATAAATTATCTAAACATTGAAGATAGAAAGTTTATTTTTAGTTGAATTCCATATACGTCCCTGAGGTTTAGTGACAAAAGTAACTCAAGGTCGAAAGTATTATTTTTTTTAAATCCTAGACATAAAAGTAGTCAATAATAAGATTTTTCTTAGACGATCAAACTTAAACCATTTCAACTATTGATTTTATTCCAAATAATCTCAGCGTCTCTAAGAAGGTAAAGAGCTTCTTTTCTACCTACAGCTCTTTCAGCATCATCCATCAACTTAATGTATCTTTCCCTCAAGGCCTGCTTTTCAAGAACTATTTTAGTAAACATGTGAAGCTTTTCTGCTCGATCGTCAACATTGCAATTCTGAACTGTCTTTATAAGTCCATGCGGAAACTTAGCTCTGACACGAACGTTGTGCCTACTCATTACTGAATTTTTTCTTGAATTTTATTTGAATATTCTGTGAAGGCCTTTAGTTAACTGCGTGTAGGGTTAACCTCCAATCCTTTATTTTCCACTATGAAATTTTCGGTAATTCAATTCCATAGTCTCTCGCTAGTTGAATCAACTCATTCATTGATAAGTCAACGAGGTAACTTCGTATACATTGATAAGCATGAAAACTCTCAACACTTTTTCTCTCATTGAACATTGAACGAGAGATTCTTAGAGCTAAGGCTTCTTTAGTGAAAATTGGACGAGTGTGATTATTCAAATATTATTCAACTCTTAGGGATGTATGTGTATGTGGCTTCTTAAAAAAAAACAAAAAAATGCATCAAAACTCTCACCAATAAAGTCACAATCTAAAAATAGACCTTTTAGTATTTGGATTTATTTAAATAACCATGGGAGAATCAAGAAAAGGTAAAAAAAATGGATTTCTCCCCAAAACGTCAAAGACATTAGAAAAAAAAGAGTTAATTAGAGAACCCAAAGGAAGACTAATCTCATGGTCTCCCTGGCCTCCTGCTAATTTCAAAACTCGTTACCCAGCATTCCCTTTAGTTACAACTGTTTTGATATTAATAATTTTACGCTGGCTAACCTCGGCTAATTAGCTTAATTAAGTACGAGTTATTAGTTGAAACTTATATAAGGAAAGTTGTTTTTCAAAAATGAAAATAAGGTATTTCTCTTGGGGGGGCAGAACCCGTAGAACAAATACCAAATTGCAAGCACTCCATCACATCATCATCATATTTTGGTTTGTAATTAGCAAACAAATCAGACATATCATCTCCTTGAATAGAAACCCCAGAAAAATTTCGAAATAATTGCTTTGAGAATGGCATGGTTAGATACCTAAACAACCTGCTTAATTTCTACTCATATTGGTTTAAGAAAGCTATGGGGAGGAACACTCAAGTATTTATACATTCAGAGAAAACAATTCAATGCATAGAGACAATTGTCCAAGGCTCAACTAGTGCATTTCTTGAAAGACTTTTTTTGTAAGAGGCAATTTTATCTCAACGCTTTATGCTGCCTTTGCTCGATAATAAAGTTCCATTATTTTGATTTTTATCTTTGACTAAAGCCATCCGGAGACTGAAGATAGGAAGTTTGGCCTAAATAAGGATCTTCGCCAAAAAGATCGTTCATTTGCTTTTCTGTCATTTGATTAGAACCTTGAACGGTTTCAATAGGATCTGATTCTATAAGCGATGAATCTATTTCATCAGCATTAACAGCCGCAGGATAAAGATTCAGGAGAAGACAAAGAGAGAATGAAACAAGTCGAATTAGCAATTTGCTGGTCATCTTCTTGAAATTAACTATCGGTAGAATCGGAACCATCAACTTGCTCATCCGTCTCATCTTGAATTGTTTTGTTCTCATTAGATAAAGAGCATCCACCTTCACCCCATGCAAAAACAGGAGCTATCGTAAAAGAAAAGGCGAATACTAAAGGTAGAATTTTATTCATAAAAAAATTGGAAGCAAAACAATATTAAAGCCTTTTAAGAAAGTTCGTTTAACTGACTTAATTCATATCCATTCCTATTTCCATTTCATTAATAGACACCTCCCTTTGATCACTATCCAATGGTCCTAAAGTAATTTCATCGGAATTTTCATCGCTTACTTCAGGCAAGGATGGTTCAATAAATATCCCGAGAGGATTTTCAGCATTGTCTTCTAGAATTGAAAGGTCATCAAATAGAGACTTCTCTTCTTGATCTGTCAGTAATTCTGATTCTGATTCTGATAAAAGGTTATTATCCTCACTAGATATTATTTTACTTGTATCGTTTATTAATAATTTCGAAAGCTCGACAATGTCTATAATTACCGACTTCTGACTTGTAAACATATCTTGAATCACATTAATTATTTCACCAGATTTTGTAGGTTGAGAAATAAAAGCGAAACCAGTCCAACCAGTCAGAATAATTGAAATTAAGACAATAGAAATAAATGCAGAATAGGTTGCTCTTATTATTGCTTTAATCATTCGAAAACGTTAGATATTGCTAAATCTAGGCAAATCATTTAATACTTAAAACGGGCTCTTCACACCCTGTAAACGCGTATAAATACTTTGGGGTTTACTCTCTATTTTTTCTACCCAAACAGAGCAGAAAAGTAAAAGAGTATTTAGGGAGCTAAATTATGTCCTTTAATCAATTCAAACCTTTAATTCAAACTATAGAAAAGCATTCCTCACGTATATTTCATGAAGCATCATAGAAACGATGTAAATTTGACATGCTTGCAGTATGGTTTTGTTTTATACAAACCAAATCAGTTAGATCAGAAGAGTTGCTTTTAGGATAAAACTAATCTTGAGTAAGCAACTTCAGGAATTTATTCAATAAATTTATCTAATTCTCTAAGTTTCCTTCTAAATAACTATCTTTTTTTATTCAGTGATTTCTCCTGAATAAAATTTTATTGGTAAATTAGAAATTGGATTGTCAACACTCATAAAGAAGGTCAACTGAATTTTTAATCTATAAAAAACAATAGTTAAAAGAAATCAATACAACTATAAAAATGTTGTATTTCTCGCTTTAAAATGTTTGAAAGGCTTGCACTGAAATAAGTATCTACATATCCAATATTAAAATTACTAATTAGTTATTAAAAGACAGCATAAATACTTGAGTGTTTACTCTCTAGGTTTCATTCCCCCAATAGGAGTAGAAATGAAATATGGATCTTCGACCTCCTATGTCCTACGGAAATCGCTTTGCTCAATTAACTACTGAAGCTGCTGAAAATGCGGCACGACTGGTTCTTAGACAACTTTCTGAAAGACTCAATTTTTCAAAGCTCCAATCAAAAAATGATGAAGAAATGGAGTGCTTGCAATTTGGCATCTGTTCTTATCAAGCTCAACCACAAAGAGTAATTCAATAAGAGTAATCAGATGAAATACATTGATCTAATTTTGGTATTTTCTTCATTATCAATGACGTTTTTAGGTTTCTCTTTGCTTGCTATTTAAGGAATGAAGAAAAGTCTTAGAGAATTAGAAAGCGCTGTCGGAAAATTGGTAATTTAATAAACTCATTTGTTATCTGAGTCTTCTAAGAGATCTGAATATTCTGGTGAATGTGAAATTGGCAACTCAGACGCGCTATTAGTTGATCTCACTAACAAAGCAGTTAATTCAGCTGTCCGTTTATTGTTAATAACATTGCTACCGTGCGCTGATACCGCAGCTCCAGCAACAAGGGCAGAGATTGGCTTCCACCAAGATAAAGATTTTAAATCGTTCTTTTTAACTTCAGCCAATAAGAAACCAAGCCCAAACAAAATACCAAACACAGCTCCTGACCATTGGCATATTCTGGCTGAAATAGATTTCGCGTTTTCGGCAGCATTAATTTGATCTTCCATTGGGTAATTTTTCGAAAATTAAGTATGTAATTACTCAATCATTATAAAAGCATTCTTTAAACTTGATGAAAATAAGTAATTAATCCAGTAGAGGTGATCTAAGCAGCAAGATAAAAAAAAGATCTAATAAAAAATAAGCAAAGAGATGCCTAAGAACGAAAATGACAGTGAAAAAAATATTAAAAGTAATTCCGTCGTTTTCATAACCACTCAGAATCTTCTAATAGGTTTGAATATTGTGCATAATTAAAGAAAATTTCTTCCTCTAATACTTCTTCCAGGAGAATTCTCTTGAAGTATGTCATTTTAATTAAAACAGAATTGTTTGATCATCTAAAAAAATAGACAAAATCGTGAGTTATTGACATTCGGTTTACATGGTTCGGTATGTTTTCTTAATTAACCAACAAATATAAAACACAGTTCAGTCTTAAAAAATCCCTGAATAAAAAATGTACTGATAAAAAAAATAAAAAGTTTTCATCGAAGAAGTAATTATTGATAAACGCTGTCGTATCAACTTAAGTGAAACACCTTATCGCTAAGTACAAAAATCAAAAGTCCTATAGAAGTCATTGCCAACAAAACTCCACCAAAAATTAGAGTATTGTTTTTTTCAGTTTTTTGCTGAAGAACTTTTTGAACTTTTAGAGGACTAGCTTTTCTTTTCTCTCTCTTACTCATGAGTTTCAAAGTTGAATGGATAATAGATTGACCTTTTAAACATAAAATTATTTTATAGCTTAAGATGGTTTTGGTACCATTTCCTCTACACATTCATTGTGCAAGATAGATACTTTTAATTTTTAATGATTTTGACTTGACCCATTTTAAGACCACTGATTTGAGATAATTCCTTTTTAAGTTTTTTAGAGGTTTTCCTACTAAGCAATCTAAAACTTTGAGCAACCGTTCTTCTATTAGAGTTTTGACCAACAACTGAGAATTGGAAATTTTTACCTTTGCCTACTTGAGAGCCCAAACGTCCTCCTCCATATACGCCTCCAAGCAGAGCCGGAACACACAGAATCCCAGCACTTGCACCACATATTGCAAAACCCACAAATGCTCCTGTATATGTACCGCCAGCAGCACCGGCAACACCAAGAAGAAGATTATCTTCTTGTCGAACTGAATACCACTGAGAAATATTATCTTTAGGGATAAAATCATTTGGTCCTGAGAACCCCTCCTCTGTAAGAGTTATTTGACAATTAGAAACCTCAATACTTTCGTCGTCGTTATTAGAGGAGGATTGAGTAACATCACAAAGAGCATTATAGACTTCAGCTCTTGTAGCAACTGGAGACAACAATCCTACTATTAGTAAAGGTGTAATTAATAATTTTGACATATAAGACGTGAGTCGAAGTCACGATGTTTTTTTAGATTCTTTTTGATATTACCGAAAGTTATTCATCCGACAAACAATAATCAGAGAAATATCAAAGTGGCTAAAGTTTATCTCACTCTATAACTATAGGCTTTCGCACGAACAAAACATAATTATTTATTAGTTCAATATCGGAAAAAAAGGAAGATGGAACCTATATAATGTTAAAGAAAAATTCCTACAAATTGGTTTAGATACATTCCTGTTTTTTAACATTCTTGCTTTAAAGTACATACGTCACACTTATTTGAGATATTAACTATCACGCAGACTTCATAAACTTGCATCTTAATTGAAATATATTTCAAGGGGAAAGAGTCTAATTAGTAGCAAAAGCTCTAAAACACCTCAATAATTTTTGCTAAGACAATATTACAAATTTAATAATCTCATATAGATTTTGTCAGCCCAAAATAAAAAAACATGCAGATCACAACATTAGCTTTAGCCTTCTCAGAGTGGGGTATTGGAAGATTTCCATTGGATTTAATTATTTTTCTTTGTGTAGTACTAATCTTTGCATTACCAGCAGGTATCAATAGAAAAAAGATTTTTGTTGAAGGTGATGCTTTTACGACTAGGTTGAAAAAACAATAAAAATGGGGCTTTAAACCCCTGTAACTCCTTGGTGAGATTTTTATTTCTGGTTAGTAGCCATTTAAGCAAGGAAGCATTTGGAAAGCGAATAAATTTCCTTGTTTATGATTGTTGTATCAGCAATGAAATACCTCATAATATTTCAATCAAATCAATTTCATCGGCTTTGAGATGAAGTCATTATTTTTACGATTGAACGTTATTGCGCCGACGAAAAATAAAAGCTTAGTTCCTCTGATGTAGTTTTTTCTGGTTGGGGCTAAGCGTGAAATACATAACACTTTGTAAGATTTAAAAAGGGGCAGTTGGTATCAAGCAGTAAGAAGGTTTACTTGTTTGTTTTTATTGACCATGACAAATACATTTACCGCCCTTCCAGGAGGAACATTTCTTTTTTTTGCATTTCTTCTTTTTCTTCTTATCTCCCATAAGAAATAGAGTCTATATTTTGATTTTAATAGAACGGAAATTGGCTTGTTGGATGATCAACTTTAAAATTTTTCATCCACAAAATCATTCTTCAACTTTATCAATCATAAGCAAACCCTTTTTATATTTAAGTTGAATTCAGTTTTTATTGGTTGTAATACCTAACCAAATCAACAATCAAAAAAATCACAAACCCGACAGCTAGGATGACTGGCAAAATTTGATTCCTACGAAGCTTTTGAATGATATTAGGACTATCGTCCTTTTTTTCTTTTTTAATTGTCTTAGGAGGCAATCCCTGTTCTTTTCTCCTTTTAGCTTCTCCCATATTTATGTAAAAGTTCCTCCACTTCAATAATGGCGTTTCTATTGCAAAATTTCTCATATCTTTAAGATAAAAGAAATTATCTACATACTTAATAAATGCTATAACTAGGCTTATGGATAAAAAAGTTCATAATGTTACAGTAAATACAACCTATTCTGAATTTTGAGGGATCATTTTATCCATCGACATAATGGTTATGACCAAAAAACTCACATATAGGTACGCATTTACTTTATTGAAAATGAAGAATGCTGAAGGTAGAAATGAATATATGGATTTAGCAAAAGAAGCAAATCTCTTATGGCATCAAATTGTAAGGCAAAAAGCTAAAAACACTCCCCGAATTAACTGTCGAGCATAATTCTTTTTTACTTGGTTGTTGTTGATTAAGCGAAAGCAGGACTTTTCTCAACAAAATAAGTCTTTGTCAACTTAATCAAATAAACAATAGTCTTTTTAATCAAAGAACCAAGACCTAGATCAATAATTATGTGCAAAACCAGGGAAATGCAAAAGAAGGCATAAAAAATTAAATGGCAAATAAAAGTATTTATAAAATCATCTTTATCTTTTTCAGTAATATCTTCTTTTTTAATGAGTTTTGATGGAATGAAATCAGCAAATGAATTTACGCTTGCTGATTCAACTAATCCAGATGAAATCAGTTCCTTTTTATTTACTGTTTGAGCAGCGGTGGAATTCATAACGGAAGCCTTAATTAAATCCACCCTACTTTCTTAGTGATAAGTTTGGCTTATGACTTAATCTTTTCGTTTTAAATCTTGTTCAAATAAGCCATCGTTTCCAAATCTTTCTGCAACATAATTGGCACTTTCTGAACATCAAACCTGTTCTTTATTTTTGATATCTTTTTTTTTAAAAAATTAATCATAACCTTAAATGTATATAAGTTTTTTTATTAAATCTAAAATTTACAATAATTCAATCCGTAAGAATCACTAAAAGAAGGGGCTAGTGCCCCTATTGAAATTAGCTTTCAAGTTTTAAAGTCTACTTTTTAAAAAGAGAGCTCTTTACCCCAGCTTGTTCCCACTTTTTTATTGTTGGTCTTAAGAAAGACATGGGGAGGGCAGTCAAAACTGCAAATGAGACAACAAGTATTAGATCAGTAGTGAAATGACTAACCCCAAAATCAGTCCCAGAAAGCCATAGCCATGGGAATGCAGAAGAAAACAAACCAATCATCATAAATACTTTTTCAATTAAAAAAGAGCATATAAGAGTATTGTGATAAATGATTCTTTCCTTAGTAAAAATTATTAGTCTCTTTTTTTTGAGTTAATTAACAATCACAAATTAGTTTGGGATTAATTTGATCTACTTTTAGTACCTATCAACAATCAAGGAGAATACGAAACAGGCTTTGCTAGAAGAAATATTCAAGAAAGAAGTCTTGAAAGAGCAGCAAAAAAATATAATTGCATTTTTTGAGTTGAATACAGAAAAAATCTATAAGAATGACATTAACAACTAACTTGCCTAATAAAATCATATAGCAGAATTAAAAACTCATACGGAGCTCTAAATAAGAGTAAAAAGGAAATACCGGATTTCATGTGTCAACAACTTCATCAACCCCACTAGCAAAAAGCAATGTTTCCTATGAAACAGATGGAGGAATGATCCACTGAGAATTTGAAGTGGCTAAGAAGCATTAGTCAAATATGAAGTGTAAAAATACTTAGATTTTAAGTATGGTCTTGATTTTTATTCCTTTAGACTATCCTATCGCCTAGTTTTCCCGATAAATGAGATTGATTGTTCTAGATCAAATAAGATTGAATAGTTATATCCAGTAATTTCATCTAAGGGTGCTTAAATTTCAATTTCGTTTCTAACGAATCTGCTTTACGACACAGTGCCCAAAACCATCTTCAATCATAAACAAACCTCATAGTATCTTTCTGGCCTATTCTTTACTCCTCCTGATTCGTACCTTTCGTTTAGCATCTTTCCACCAGTTTCTTGATCTTCTCCAACAATAAATTAATAAGAAATAAGATTACGCTATATAACTCTTAGAAAACTAATAAACATAACTACTGTGAATAAAATTATTATATTTTAATTTAAAATTAATTAGTAAGAACAACTATTAATAATAGTTTTCTTGATTAACTTGTCATTTAATGGGGTGTTCCAGTCTTTTACTTGCTTAATGTCTCCAGTTATAGGAAGTTTGCTATATAATCTATTTTCACAATCAATAGCCATTAAATAAGAATCAGTATTTAAAATTTTTTGATCTTCAGGATCAACTTCAGATTGTTTTGTTATAACAGAAAGAAAGCCTCTATTATCATAATTAATTGAACTGGGCTCTATAAATATTACTTCATTATTTGTCTTAGAAACTTCTAGCCATTTGATTTCCTGAGCTGAAAGTATAAGAGGAAAAAAGAACACTATTAAAACAATCGCAAAGCTAAACGATAATAGCTGTTTTATATAATTCTTCTGAGATATCATTATTTCTAGTTTACATATTTGTTCTTTATAGTAGAGTCGACAAACAAGAAAAAACATCTACATCTTATAGTAAATATACATAAATTATCTTTTCTTAAAAAATGACGTTATTGCTTTATCGCACTCAAAATAATTATTTATAATCAAAATACTGTGATTAAGAAAGTATTATGTTTTAAAATTTGGCCCGCTGTAAAAAACAAATAAAAACTATTGGCTATTTACCTTAATATTAATTGTCACTTGTAAAAATGATCATATGCAAAATGTTGCTCCATTTCTCTACCCAAATAAAAAAGAATTTCATTAACTCGTTTCAATTTTCTTTCCAATTCACTTCTCTTAAATTGTAGATCAACAAATTTTCTCTGCAACTCAGCTTGATGCCTTTTTCTTAAATCATCATTTTGATTACTTGGAGTTGATGAAATTTGATTTTTCATAGTTATGACCATTGATACTTAGATAGGGAACCTAGACAAAGAAGATTAGTTTTAATAGTTTTGGTTTTACTTCAATAAATGATCTACTAGAAATAGCCGCTAACTGTAAATCCGTCTTAATGCTGGAGTATTATGACCTCAGCTTTCTTACCTCAGCATTTATTACGTCTATAAACACAGGAGTATATTTTCCATAATTACATACGACGACACTAGAGATGCTCTTGACTACGGCAGATGAACCATTGTTTTCCAATTTGCTGTAATGAAATCCTCAGAAAGCGTTATTTAAATCTTCATATTGTTAATTTATAAGTAGTTATCAAAAGAAAATTAAAAACCATTTTTAATCGTATAATATTTAAATTTGAGAGTCAAAAAGATATCACTCTAAATATATTAATTGCTAATGTAATATATTTATTCCTGAAAGCCGTCACATAATAGACGTAATAGGTATAACCTAGATTAAATAGGTAGTTATAGGTGGGTTATTAATAGAAAATGTTCTTTTGTTGGTGAGTTTATTGATTGAAATCAAGGCCAAGTCGTAAGAAGATAAACCTACTTCATATTCAAATGAGAATTGTTTATCAATTGCATTTTGATTGGTAATTATGACTTTTGAACTATTCAATCTAATCTTTAATAGGTATAAGCTCAGTAAAAGCTAGCTATATGAATTATCAAGTAAAGAAAAGACACTTTAATAAGTGATCATTATTAGTAATTACAATTTCTAAATGATCTGGTTGAGTGTTGGCAATTTATCACTCAAGAAAAAGGAAATTATCTAGTTGGATTCCTCAGAAATTGATTGAGACTTTGGTCTCTTCCTCTTTGGTTTTTGAAGCTTATAGCCAAATTCAATAAGTTGATGATATGTCAATTTAGCTTGTAAAGCACTTAAGGATAGACGTTTTTCATTATCTTTTTGAAGATAAAAATTTCCTTTATTATTATTATTAGTCTCAATAGTGATAAATTCCTTTCCTTTCTTAAGGATCCAAGGTTCTTTTAGATAATTATCGTCTCCAACATTTAAATCCCATGGAACTTGAACTGGCTTTTTCTTTGATGGCATTGTTTAAAATTTACATACCATAATTTTATTTTACATATAATTCTTACGATAATCAATTTAATGCAACTTATGATCAAAACTGTTGTGATGATTAAGCGTAACGAGAAAAAATAGAGAGTTTGAATTTAATCAGGTTTTACTGGGGGCTTGCTTAAACTGCTCTTTTGCTTAGTAGCAATTAATTGAGATGCAATTGGGTTGACTCTGTTTTCATACTTCCTAGATCTATAGATTTTAAATTTGCAAATATCATCTCCACTAAGGAAACAATCATCAATAAAATCATCAAATACTCGTGATGTCATGGTACAAAATAAATAATAATCTAATTAATGCGTAATTAGCGACAACAAACAAGTGCGTCTTAACACCTAATTCTTTCTTGAGGCTAAATAAGATCTCTCAAATGAATTTATAAACTGAATCAAACAATATTTTTTTTGGATAAATTAAGAAAGTCATTACACATATTTCATTTTCTAATTAGTGAAATAAAAGAAAATTAAGAACTTAAGCCTTATTACATTCATAGAACTAAACGTTTAGATTAAATTCAATGGTAAAAAAAGTTCCTAAAACCGAACAAACCCTAAGCGCACTAATAAAGAAGTCAAGTCAGAATAATTAAACGTTGGATTTTTTCCAACTAGAAACATTAAGGATTTCCAAATACCGTCCTTTCTTTTTCTCGCTACCAATTCTATTAAATAGTTATCAATGAGTAGTCATCAAAACTTAACTCAAAATTCCTCACACTCACCCTACAATAATAAAGTTTCTCTTAGTGAGATCGATCGAGAGATAAAAATGGGAGAGCTAAGACTTAGATATGTAAAGTTAATGAGAGATTTCCATACCTCTCTCAGTGATGAAGATGCCACTGATTTAATAAAAGAATCTATGGATATTTGGGAAAAACTCAGTATGTAAAACCAGATTTAGAATGCCAAACTCTAACGGATCAGTTATTATTTAAAATAACTTCTATTCTGTTTAATAACATGGATTAATAAAACTGAATTATGTGATTATGAAACTCTTAGATGATCTCAGGCTTTTATTTTACAGGTATTTTAAGGAGCAAGATAAAAAGAGAAGAGAAATGAAAAGAGTTTTCCAATGGAGAAGGTATCTAGAATGGAATAATTTAAGCCCTGAAGAGAAACTTTCAGCTAAAAGATTCTTATTAATTCCTGTATTTGCCTATCTAATTATTGGAATTCTTAACCAGAATTTGTCTTTGATAGTTCTACTCCTTATTGGCTATGTGCTTTATAAGAAATTTGAAGGAGGAAGAATTCAAAAAAAATAATTTTGTAGCTCATTTAAAGATCCTTTTGCCTTTTTAAACTTACAAGGAGTACAAGAGAAAAATAGGGCTTTTATTAATCAATGTTGACTATATAGTAATATTTATCTAACTATATATTAAAGCCATTACAGGTTAATTAAGGAATAACTGCTACAGATGAACTTATTTAAAACTCAATTCTATGAATATAACTAATTTCCTGTTAATAGACTCATTATTATTAATTGCAGCAATACCACTTTTGTTTTTGCTTCAAAGAGATAAAAAAAATGTCACCCCTCGAAAAAATTCAAATAAAGAAGAATTATTGAGACAGACTTCAATTAAACTCCCAGACAAAGAAAAGCTTATAAAACTGGAAAAACATGCAAAAGTTCAAGGAAGTGGAATTGGATTGAATTCGCTTATTGGAAACTGGAAGTTTGTATCAATATGGAAAAAAGACAAGGAGGAAAAAGATTCTCTGTTCAGTTCACTGCTTAGACTCTTTTCTGCAAATATAGAGTTCAAAAAGGACACCTCAACCGAGGATTTATATAAATTTTCTATTATCACAACTATTGAATTTGGAATCTTGACAATAACGTTTTCAGGATCTGGTTTTTTAAATGGAGAACAACCTATATTACTGTATTTTTTTAACGTAATTGAACTCAATTCTGGTTCAAATGTTTTGTTGAGAAAATCTCTTGGAGAACCTATAGCTGAGGAGAAGTCAGTTTTCGCTCTAATTGCATTAGAAGAAAGTGGTGAATGGCTTTCAGCAAGAACCCAAGGAGGTGAGATCGTACTCTGGTTGAAAGGTTGAGATCAACAAATGAGAACTTCATATTTACCTTGAAATAAATCAAATAATTTACATTAAGAACTAGCTAGCTAGCTATCAAAGGGAAAACTCAATATGAGTGAAGTTAAAAAAGCTAGCAATTGCAAGGAAGAGATCATTCATGGAATTTGCAAAAACTTCTTGAGGGCACATTTTAATTGAATAGAACCTATGATGATATGTTTATATGCCTGAAGGACCAGAGATTAGGCGCACTGCAGATAGGATTAGTAAAGTTTTAGTTGGCAAAGAAATTATTGAAAGCAATTTTTACTACGAACGTATAAGAAAGAACGAGGAACTAGTCAAAAACACAAATATCAAAGACATAACAACTATTGGGAAGGCAATGCTTATCCGATTTAAGAATGATTGGTCAATGTATAGTCATAATCAACTATATGGAAGGTGGACTGTAAATTTAAATACTACAAAAATCACCTCAAGAAGAGCACTCAGAGTAGTTTTCAAAACAAATAAACATACTGTCAGATTGTGGTCAGCAACAGATATTGATTTAATACCAACATCTCAAGAAGATGAACATCCTTTCTTAAAGAAAATCGGGCCCGATGTCCTAAGTGAATCTTGTAGTTTTGAGATAATAGAAAAAAGGTTAATGTCGAAAAGGTTCCAGAAAAAGAAAGCCTCAACTTTGATGCTTGATCAGGCAGTCTTCGCCGGTTTAGGGAACTATCTTCGCTCAGAAATTTTATTCGATGCAAAGATACATCCAGACGATAGACCATTTGACCTTGATAAAACGAGAATTTACCAATGGGCCAAATCAATCAAAAACATCTCACGTTTAGCTTATAGAACAGGAGGATTTACAGTCTCAAAATCATTAGCAGATATAAACAAAGCTAATGGAGAGCCAAAAAGATCTTATAGACATGCTGTATTCATGAGACACAAATATGAATGTTTAAATTGCAAGAGAGTTATAGAGAGAAAATGGTATGGAAAAAGAAAACTTGATTATTGCCCAAGTTGTCAAATTAAAAGGGGTACAATTAAATCTTCAAAATAAAAATTGATAAACGTGAGCCAGGATAACAATACTAAATATAAGAAAACATGGTTTTGGATAAACGCATAAAAAAGAGATATATTTAATTATCGATTGACTTAAAAAAGTTATAAATTGATAGATCGTCTCTATTTAATAATGCAAAAGTTATCACCTTATAATCCCTGCATAATCGCAATTTATTAGTTAATACTATTGTATCTAGCCAACCTTTTTGAGTCTTATTTATTTCTAAAAAGAAGCCTGTATCATTACCTAATAACTGTGGGCCTATTATCCCTACCTTTTTAAAGGCGAAATTTAAACGTTTCTGATCAATAATTTCCAATTCAGGAAATTCTTAGTCGTAATAAATTTGCACAAAAAACCTTTAGGCCTCAAAAAATTAAGTCTTCTACATTTATCTGGGTCTAATATTTGAAGATTATCTAAAAACGGTATAGTTAAGAAAAGGAGATTTTGAACTACTCCATCTCAATGCCCAAACACCTCTAAGCTGGTCCAATTGCTTAGATATGTCTATAGAGAATTCATTTTCTGCTGATTTCATATAATCAAAAATTTTTCTTGATTTTGGCGCTCTCAAGAGTGGTAATTAGTTTTGATAAGTTACTCATGATTTGAGTATTGGTAATGAAACGATGGTTGATAAATATCACTTTTGTGTAGTGAAGCCCTTAAAATAGTCTCTACACTAATCACTTGAAGAAAAAAGCTATCTAAAAATATTTTAGATTAGTTTTACCGTTCATCTATTTAGATCAACTTCACTTCTAAAGGTGAATTATAATATGCTTTGTTGAATGTATAAAAGGTGTACAAAGAGACAGCTATGCCCAGAAAACCAACGACAAGAATTGGTGAAAGTTATGAAAAAATATAAGTAGTAACAGTAGTCATAATGTTTTTAATTACGCTTACGTTCTAAAGGATATAAATATATTTGGTAGGGGTTTGCACGACAATTAATCACGGTTATCTTTCTAAGGGTTGGCAAAGTAAGTAGGGAATCGAAAATGCTCAATTCAGACAACTCACTATTTCATTTAAATGGTTAAAAGCAACCTGAAACGTTGTTTATAACATTACTAACAAGCACATATTCATAAACAATATCTTTTCAGTTGATTTCTTTACCTACTTTCTAGCAACTGGAGTATCAAGTATTTCAACAAAGGATCTAAACTTGTGAAGTTATGAAGTGATTTGATTTATGATCATTTATTTTGTTTAGGTCATAGTCGATAACGGCTCAATAACCATATTCCTTAACGAACTTTTATTAGTTTCTTCTTCGTATTTACTGGAAGACCACCTAATCAGGCTCTTCTAAAATAAGCATATTGATTTCTAAGAAAGCTCAGATTTTCAAGTTGAGGCCTTAAAACAAAAAATACAAGAACAAAAAGTTACTTTCCTATTGGATGTTGAAGGAGAAAGATATCTGACATATATGATTTAGATCCCTGAATGGGACATTTTCATTATCAACCGTACAGCGTTAATACTTAATTTTTTTTTACCTAGACAAAGTGTGTTTTTAGTTGCCATGATATTAATAAGTCCTTACTTCGACTATGGATTCTTATAAAAAAGATACTCATAGGTACGCTTTTGAACTCGTTAAAGCTGCAAGGTCAATGCCAATCGATCTAGCCGAAAAGCTGCAACATATAAAGCAGTTGAGATTTAACTATCAACTAAAGGCTTTAAGAAAAAGAATCAACAAAAGAATCACATAAATAGCACTTATAGCTTTTTCATTATTGTTCCTGTGAAGGTTTTATGAAGTCCTATCTTTAAATTGATCAGGTATTGGAAAATCTTCTCGTATTTGTTTTAAACGTTTTCTGTAAATAGTTTCATAGTTAGGATCACGACTTTTATAAGCATTGTAATTTTGCCCTTCAAAATCTTCTTCTTTAATTAATACTTCTACTTGCTTAATAAGATCTCTATAAATATCTGCTCCTATGATCTGCTCTTTAGTAAGTTCATTACAATGAGAATCAGCGTATTGAATAATTCCTTTGTAAGTAAAAAGCCATTGCCTCCTTGCTATTGGATCTAATGCGATAACCTCTTTAACTATAAAGCTTTTACAAAGTTTGAACTTTAATTTTAAATCGTTAGTTTCAATCACAAAGGAAGGAGTATATCTTCCTTAAATTGTAGATAACTATTATGGAAATTATTCATTCAGTTTGAATCCTTCGACAGGAACGGTTTTGATTTCATTATCAGTTGAGTAATTATGTTGCATTTATTCTGCATCTCCGAATTATTCGCCAAGAGGAAACTCCCAAGTTAAGCAATAAATGGGAAAAGGGGTTTTATAGTTTTCATTATTTATTTCCAGTAGAAACGATCTTTTGAACTTCAAGTTGATTAACTTATTCAATAAGATTAAGAAGATTAACAGTATTTTTGTAGTTATTTCTTCTTTCGAACTCTTTAGCTTTATCCCTTTCTAATGATACTCATACCTGCTGTCTTAAATACATGGCTTGGATTGTTTAATTAATTTTTCATTGAATCTTCAATGATAGAAATCTCTCTGGTGTTTCTTCTATTCAGTCCACGAAGGTCTAATTGAAAGCGTATAACCTCCAATGCAAGCTTGTTAAATTTAAAGGTAGCTTGTACATATCCATGCGAGTAATCAGATTCAAAATACCCAAAACCTTTCAAGTCTTTTACGAGTAGATAGCTATCAAAGATTTTGCTATACCATCTGATCAGCATACTGTTATCCATAATGTCAGCTATCGCTATACGGGATATTGTCTTAGTCCTTACAGCAAAGTAATCATTAAGATCTTGGTAAATCGGTAAAAAGAATTTCATTAACCCTTTCTAGCTGATCTTTCTCAACTCATCCTCTTGCTCTAAGCAAAGTTACTTTAAAAAAGCCAAGGCAACAAAAGGAAACATATGAGTAAAAACAAACCGGGAAAATTCACAACATCAGTTAGATCTCCGACCATGCTGATCTTTATCTCATAACAAATATAATGGGTAATCTCTTTTTTGAGGCTATAAAAATAATAGGAAGCTAATGAGCTTCTACTAATCACTAGGACTATTGATCGATGGTTTCATTTGCTAGGGCAAGAACAAGATCATTGCTATCAAGGCTGTGGCCAATAAAAGCAAAACCTCTAAATAATCAAAAAATTGAGTTGCACAAGTCAGAAAATTTGATTGAGGGTATTAAGGAACAAAACAAGTGTTTCTTAGAAGCAAGCAAGGATGGTGGAATGTGGTTTTCTTAGTGCATTGACGTAAAGGAAGAACGGGATATTACCTGAATGATCATTGTGTGAGTATTAAAACCTGAGATCAAATGCTCCAAATAACTAGAAAATAGTTATGGGGAAATATAATTAATTTGAAGATAAAAAAAATATGTATATTTAGGTGATTGTTTAAATTAAGACAAGAATTGAAACTAACATTTTGGAGTCATTAAAAGGCAATTAAATTATAAAAAATATTGTTTATTTACTTCGCTTGTTCTTCAATGTATTTCTTAAGGGTATAACCATGACAATCGAAAGGATATTCTGCCCTAGTCATCTCGCTTGCCTGAGTCTTATCAGCATCATTACCTCTAAATTTTCGACAATCACATATGAAATCCATCTTGGTCCCATCTTTATAATCTTTTACTCTCGCATCGAGCCATTTCCTTGCTTGCACTGGCATCTCATTACAAGCAATCCATGAAGCCCAGAACAATGCATCAAACATTTGTATTGCTTCTGCTCTTTTATTTGGCCCTGCCAAGTCCTCACAAAAATTTCTCACTGGACAGTCTTTTCTACTTATATAGAACTTTTTAGCTTGATTCTCATAACCTCTGACATATGTTTTTTTATTATTTACTGCATCTAAAGCAGCATTTAATTGATCTCCGCCAAATGTATTAGTTATTCGCACTTTATCAATTGAGATCGGACCGGTTTGTCCCGTTTCACTTTCAGTAGCGACATTACCTCTCCTGACATCAAATTGTCCAAGCACTTCAATTAGTTCTGTCATATGGATGCAACTCTTCTTCCATTAGATTTTATGATTTTAATCTAATTTATACAAAAAGTATCTACGGCTGAAAGAAAAAATTCATTTAAAGGTATTGCATCCAATTACTAAAGAGATTATCTAATCCATGGTTGTTAAATTCTTTATCTTCAATTGAAATGTTGAAAAAACCAAGCACAAAAATTCACGTGGTGACTTTAGTTAAGCGCAATTTAAAGTAAAACTTGTATATTTGCTCATTTATTGAACAGATTATTCATTATGGTCCATCAAAATGCTAAATAATCGGCTTAAAGGATTCATTTCCCTTTTTTTCTAAACAGTTACTGAAGAGCAAACTTGGAATGCACTAGCCAAGAAAAGTAAAGCTGGAAGGTTCCAAAGTACTAAGATTTTTAGTGCAGTTTTTTTATAAGTGTTCGTAGTCATTGATCTTGGAGGGTTTGCTTTTAGAAAAGGTTTGTGATTGATTTTTTTCACAAATAGAAAAAAATCCCCTTTGTCTGAGGTTCGGTCGGGGTAGGGCTAACCGCGAAATTATTTTTTAATTTGTATGCATACAAATTAATCTGGAGGCGTTTAAACGAATGTTAGAAAGATCGTGTCTTCCAACTCATGCACAAAAATAATTTATTTTATTTTGAATATTGGCTTTTGGATTGAGATCAGATGAGACCTAAACTCCCAAAAGTAAAACCAACTCCGCAGAAAAAAGCAAATTCAGCTAAATCTCTGCATCCTGATGGGATTGAATTTAATGCAACGTTGATTCGTTGAGCCATTTGACCTTGTACTCGCAGGTGAATGTGGAAAGATACAACAAAATTAAGGTTAAATACTTAGAGACGTGACAGTTTCGAGGTGGGGTTTTCAATAATTAGTTAAACTTATGAATCAGAGTCTCTTTAATTTCAACGTAATTGGGAAAAAACTAGCAAAGAAAGCGATCCAAAAATAATTAACCATAAAGCCTCTCCTTATAGGCTCTTTCCAGTTATTTTTCATTGATATAAATTAAAAATCGAACGGGAAACACTTCGTAATCCAAATTATTCATCATAATTTTTAGTTCTTATGCCTTGCGAGTAGCAGTTACGGCTCTAAGAATAGATCTAATACAAGTATTAGATCTCTAAAATCTGTGAGGTGCTTAATTCAGTGGATTTCTTTAGCTAAATATTCAATATAGTTTTTCAAAGTAAAACCATGAGAATCATTATTCCCTTTTACAAAATCAATATCATCAATAAGATCTAAATTATGTCCAGCCATTAACTCCTTTACTCTGGCATTAAACCAATCCTTAAGAGGTTTTTCTATTGCATCTTTTTGATGTAGTGACCACAGATAAGTATCAAAAGCTTTTACGGCATCCTCTCTGGTCCACTTTGGTAGGCCAAGAAAATGATTTTTAACAGGACAATCTTTCCTATTGATGTAATGTTTTTTCGCATTCTTAGACATTCCTCTTACATACCGTTCTTTTGTATGTGTATTTTTAACTAACAACTGACCTGCCGTATTTTCATCTTTAACTTGAACCTCTCTCCTAAGATCATTTTGGCCTAAGACTTGTATTGGATCCATAACTAGTTGGCTTTTTTAGGATCACTGAATTTAGACCTTAAATTATCGATGACATTTTTACAATAATTAATCACAGAATCAGGAATAGGTTTATTTAGGGGCATTTATTAAGGAGAGGTTAAACATTATTTTTAGCCGCGTTTCACGTTTAGACAAAATTTGTTTCACTTAAGACCATGAACAAACTTGATTTTGACAGAATAAACGTTTGCGACATGAATAGGCGGGGGAAATCTTGTTAACTTGCTTCTCAAACAAATAAGGGAAATTTACAATCTAATTTTCGCCAATAAAAACAGAATCACAAGTATTAACTTATAGAATTTAAGATTAATTCAACTTTTTCTTTTTTTCCCGTTTCTGATCAATGGGTTTTTTGGGAAAAAGAACGTGACTAATCTACCAAAGAAAAAACTTCCTAATAAAATGAAACCACCTCCACCAACATAGATAAGAAGGTTAGATTGTGTAGAGGATGCGATGATTTGAATCATTTTACTCCTTGTGTTTAAGACAAAAGATAGTGCCCCTGATACAAGAACAATATCAACGAGCAACTGATAGTTGATATTCATTCTTATTTAAGAAAAGAAAGAAATATGCTGAAGGTTGCAGGAAATTATCCAATGACCATAGCAAACGAACCAAGAAAAACAGCCAAAATCGCACCATCTACTAAAAGATTTTTCCCGTTATATTTCATAAACAAATCATATAAATTTTTTTCTATTGGATTTTTATAGAGTTAAAGAACAGTTGTACCGACTGAAGAGAATCTTGCCTAAATGTCAAACTGACATTCGATTCTGCAAGCTATGGTTATATTTTAAAGCAAGAACCTATGGTGATCACCCATACCATCAAGTGGGTAGTCGTTAGCAGTCTGTTCAACAACTTTAGTTGAAATATTAAATCTACTAATTAAGTTAGAGATCCTTTTATTAATCAAACGAGAAATGAAAGCCATAAAACTTTTCAAGTTGTGCCAGTTATACCTACAGCCCAGACACTTTCAAGTAATTAATACGGAAAAGAACGTTTATTGAATTACAAGAAAAAGAGGAAGACAAGAACATTTACAATTATTATTGGGGAATGGTATTTTCGTTAGACGAGAATTCATGTATGGACTAGCATCACAACTCTTGCCTAGGTTACTATTCTCCCTCTGAAAATGTTACGTACATGTTCAACTTATTGAGCGGTGGAGATAATTTTGCATCTAATTGGAATCCATTTTTTCTTAGTCAGCCAGAAACTCTCATTACTGTTTTTTTTTATGGTTAAATAATGAGTAGTATTGCTAGACAATTGAACCTCAAAAATATGTGATTACTATAGAGTGTTCTAAGACTTAATTAATTGATAACCTTTAACGAGATTATATAGCCCCCAACCAAAAGCTCCAAGTACAAGGCCATAAAAAACAAATGGAACAATTGGATTCTTATACAAAAAAGACCTAACTTTTTTTTGAATATTTTCTTTATCAAGCACAGGCAACTTTAACTCAACTTGTTTCTCTCTTGGAGGGAGTCCCAATTCTTTTCTTCTTTTAGCTTCTCCCATAAAAAAATAGGACGTAATACACTAAAGATAAATCGGAGTTGGTCTTAGGCTTAAAAAGATTTAGACGGTTTAATAAAAAAAATAATTCATTGCTCATGACTTAAAGAGTAGACACAAAAGAATATGAGGCAGCATGGGAAACTGTTTTAGATTGCGTGGATGGGAAGAGAGAAGAGTTCATTTGGGCAAAAGATGTAATTCCCAAGATGCTTAAAGAACTTGTTGAGAAAATATAAAGCGAGTAGAACTAAAAATAGACTATACTCAGCAAATCAAGTTAATGACTTAGCTCTGCTAGCAACTGCTAGCTCAGGTCTAAGAAGCAAAAAAACCTCCTCTAAAAGGAGGTTTTTTTACGGATGTTGCTTTGATTGCTTATGTGAGTTGACAATCTCTGTAATTTCCTCAGCATGAAACAAACCTATTTATCCCGTATCCAAAAATAAATCATATGGATGTTTAGAGCCACAAATTCATTTAATTAGAAAATTTGATACATGCTAAATACATTATGTGAATACTTTTGAAGTAAAACAAATAATTAATTCTAGAAAGGAATAAATAAATTTATGAACAAATGGGACAGGAGCTTAATCATCAAGAGATAGCGAAAAATTTAGCAAAGGCTATGGCAAATAAAGCAAATGAGAAGGAGCTTAGAAGGTTGTACGAAGAGACAATGTTTCAACAGTTCATCTCAATGGAAAAAAACGAATTATCTGAGCTTTTATGGCATGGATAATCAATCTCACACCTTTAAGTTTTAAAATTTGAATAAAAGAATTTTCACTTTCAAATCATGCAATATTTTTTTAGTCTTACTTTTTCTGAAATGGGAATAAACCCTCTTTTACTCACCATAATAATTTCATTTAGTATTTTATTTATAGTTACCTTTGGCTTGAGCTCAAGAAATATGGATAGTGACGGAATTATGAATTGGATGATGAAAAAGCCTGAAGACTGGATAGGGAATAAAAAGTCATAAATCATCATTCAAATTGAAAGATAATAATAAGCCAATCTTTCGGTCTAAATATTTTCAACATCTTAAAATCGTGATTGTCAATGCAGGAGATGGTAAAAAGTAGCAAGTTAAGATGAACAATCATACTAGCTTCTTAAGTTATAGATTGAGTTATTATTTTCTATTTTTTTAGCAATAATAATCACTAAAAATTTTATTATCAGAGTGCTTAACAATTAGTTCAACCAACCAAACCTGTCTTTTGATAAGTTTCATCCACCGATGTCATTTCATTGTCATCATGACAAGAGCAAGTGTACAAAAGGTTTATTACACGATCTAGATCAATTCCTCTGTCTGCGACATCCTGCCAAAGTCTCTTAGTTAATTCTTCATCACCTCGTTCAAACTGAGCTTGCACTAATTCTCGTACGAGCTGAAATACTGCTCGGCGATCATTTCGGATTCTTGTCTCTTGTGTTCCTAGCTGGACATCCACTGAGCTTGGAAGGATTTCTTTTTTGAGTGCCAATTTATTTTTTCTATTGTTGGTTTGGTATCTATCATTACAGAAACCTGTTTTATGGCAATCAGTAATTATATCGATCTTCCAATTGTTTAAGTTTAGATATCGATCACCAAATTAACTAGAAATTATTGATTTCACTCTATATCTTAGTAGTTACCCACTCCTTTAAAGTGCCAACCAGTGATATCGGAGGGATTTTAAAAGTGTTTTAACTGAGACTCATACTCCCTACACGATTATCAAAAAATTTTTTATCTTTTTGCATCTGCCTGTGATAATTAAAAAGACGCTCTTTCGATGTCTTCATATCATTATTTGTATTTTTAATCATAAGATCAAAAGTCATCGCTATAGTTTCGCCTTAAAGCAAATTCAATTTTAATTAGCTAAAGAAAATAGACAATATCTTCAAATCTATTGTCTTTACATATTATTAAAAGAAGAAAGATATTAAAATAAGTAGATGATGAAATAGAACTCAATTTCAAATTGCAAGCAACTTCCTAGAAATTTAAAAAATCCCTAAAAAAAATTTAGAAAATTCCCCACCAACTCAAAAATAAGTTAGCAAAATAATGTTGTAACATTCCATGATGTAAAGTCATTAACCTTATCTTTAATTCCTTCTCTAGATGAAAATATTTTCCATTCAAATTCTTCAACAATAAGGAAGAAAAAGATAAAGGTCAAAATAAAATTAATCACTATAAATCTTACTGCTTCTAATAAAGTCTTAAGATCAAAAATACTTCTATCGCTGTAGCTGTATGACGTCGCGATGGTCATCCTACAAAAAAAATGATTATTTATACACCAAGAATAAGAACTTCTTACTACAAGTCAAGAGAAAACACGTCAACTTAAAACACTACGATTATTTATTAACAAGCTTGCTTAAAGAATAAAAAAATTCCTTAAGCAATGATTAGAGCTTAAAAAAACGACTTTTAATCTAATGGAAGTACTTTTCTTTCTTTACGTTCTACCAGAGTTGCTTCAGCAGCAGAAATCCAAGCTCTACGAAAAGCATCGCTTCTCTCTTTCGCTCCGAAAAAATCATTAATACCAGAAGATACTACGTAGTCAGTAAGTTTGGTCATCATATTTAAGTTTGCATGAGTCACGATTTCTTCGTAAACAGACAACGAATGTAGTGTAAAGGGCATTCCTGCTTCACAATGTACACTAAATGTAGTGGCCTGAGCTAAAAATACTACTCAGTGTTACATAAAAAATCATGAATTACTAGCAGGTATCAGAAAGTCAAGAGAAATAAAAAACTTTGAGAATCAAAGTCCTTTAAACAAGATTAATTAATCGTAATTGCAACCAATACGACAACCAATTTGAATTAAGCCTCGATCCAATAGTCTACCAAGTTTCAAAGCTGTAGCTTCTTCAACTCGTGAAAAGTGAGGTTGATTTGATGTCACCCAATTCATCTCATCTGAAGTGATAACTCCAGTCGAAATAGATTTAAGAAAAAGCAATCCAAGATTCATAAAAATTGATCCAAAGAACTAAAATTCAAGCCTCAATTTGAATACCGATGCTTGAAAGTTTTTGCGCCAAAGACTGAGACCCATCACCCAGTCAATGAAACACTAGGAAGGACTCAGGAAATTTCAAATCTTTATAACACCATATACAGATTTATTTAACAAAACTTTATCGAAAGGTCCTAGATATGGTGGGTCTCCATCTTTTGAATAATCGCATAAATTCCTTTATCACCTATACCGATAAGACAACATCCCTTGAGTATTTTTTTTAAGACTTTGAATGGAAAATTTAATTGATGGTTTTTGAGATCTTCTCTGGAAAACTCGCTATCTGTAAATAAAAAAGATAAATGAATCTCATTTTTGCATAAATTATGCTGGAACTGATCATTGGATTCCACTTCATTATTATTGCTAGTAACTTCCCACTGGATGCATAAGTTATCTGAGAATAACAGTTCTATTTTGACCTACTGAGTAATCACGATCACACCATTCTCAATAATCAAACACATGACTTCTAATTAAATAAGTGCGTTTGCTTAAGTTTGCGATCAGCACTCAAACCAAATAGGATGACTTGATAAAAGTTTGCTTATTACTTGTGACATAATCTATTCACTCTAAAAAAAGTATTTTTAGCCATACAAATGAGCAGAGATATAAGAATTTTGAAACTATTTATAATATCTAACTGACAACAAATAAAAGGTTGCCTATATCTAAATAAATACTTTTCTGAAATGGCAAAAACATTTCGTGTTGATGCAGGATTTGACAACCCTGATGTAAGCAAGACATTCTTGTGGATTCAATTTGGGGTCTTTACTGGTTTAAATGTTCTTTTTCTAGTTATTTTCCTTCTGTATAAATTAAATCCTACTTTTCACAGCTTAATAACCGGCAGACCTATTTAACTTCTCCTCTTAAAGGTGTGTTAGTGGTCAAAGGATGAGAGACCAAAAACAAAAATTCTAATTCGTAAGATTGGCAGTAAGATTGCTTATGTAGCCATTTATTCAAATAGGAATAGGTATAAGGATTAAAAAATAAATTCGTGCAGAAGATTATACCTAGCGTATCAAATATTACCCTGTCTTTAAGAACGTAATAAAGGCCACATGAAAAGTTCCTTTTCACCCTTATATTGCTAAAAACCTTGCAAGGTTCCATTAAAGCTATGGCAATAAGGAGCACTGAAAAAAAAACATATGCGTCTAGTCCATTTTTGGTCTCCTCGATTTTGTATTCAGGAACGGCGATTCGTGTGCATGTGATTGCCCCCAGTCGTAACAGATAAAGATTTAGTAACTATTAAAAATTCAATACTTTTAGGTGAAATTGACAATAAACGAAAATTCTCTCTTTAATATTTGACTGTTTTTGGCCAGAGGAATGAGGCTTCCGAACAATAGAATACCGTAATCCTAGAAAAGAACTTTGAAATAAACAAAAGTAGAGACATTTGTATGCTTTGCTGGTCAGAGACAATAACAATAATGCACCATTAACATGGATTTAAAACAATGGTTGGCAATTTGTGAGAATGAAGGCTTAAAACCACTTACATCAATGGATAAAGGGGTAATTATGGAGATGCTCGAAGAATTAACTAGAGTCGTAGAGTAGTTAAGATAAAATCATAATAAGTAGCCATGGGAAAACAGGAATTAAAACAATATAGCTATTGTCTCAGTTATACCTACTGGCCTCACGATCAATCTAACAGTGGTGGAAACCTTAGGGGATTACAACAGATTGTGGGTAATAAAGCCCAATCTGATTATACACTTGCTGCTCTGTTACTAATTTTTAACGAAAAACATAGAAAATGCTTTTGCTAAAACCTCACTATTATAAAAAAGATAGATTGATATATAAAAAAATTTATTCAACGGTTAATGCTACCTCCCCTAATCCACGGTAATAGAGGAAAGCATCTAAATTAATAAATAATAACTACTTAATTAAAAATGACAAAAACGATTTGTGAATCTAACGCTTTAAAAGATTTAATTATATTGAATCTAGCTGCTGAAATAATAGCTTCAAATAATTAGGTTTATCAGTAATCATATAAAACTATATGAACTCATTTTTTAAAATATTTCAAACCAAATGGTTTAGATCAGCGCCAGTTGTAGCAACAATATTTATGTCTATAACTGCTACTAACATCATATTGTTTAATTATTTTTTCCCAGATCTATTATTCCACCCAATGTCCTAAAGGTGAATAAATTAATTCAATTTTTTTTGATATCTAAGGTAACTATATTCGTAGTTATTGCTTATTCAGATGTTTTGGCTTAGGCAAAAGTTTCTAGACTAATAAGCGCAAAATAAGTTACAATTGAATAGACAAAATATAAATGTTAGTACAAAGGAGTGAAATGATTTAAGTATGAAGAGTTTATTCTGTTATGCAGTAGGATTTTTATTAATTAATATTGCTCTTTCATCCAATGTTAATGCTTTTGAAGCTGAATTTAGCTTAAATAAATCACAAATAACAATTGCAAACAAATATGCAGATAGATTTTGTAGTGCGAAAGCTGATAACTTTTTTGATGGATTAGATAATGAGAAAACGCTTAAATATTCATACTTTAAATATATAGGATTGCAAAGTGAAGAAATGATTTCAAATGATATTAACAAACTATTAATTAATCAAATAAGAGAAAAGTGTCTTATTACTAAAGATGAAGAAAAAGAAATACATGAGTTTTTTAACAAGTAGTAAAATAATTCTATTAAATATCTAATTTTTTAAGCTAACTTCTATATTAGAAAAAGCATTAGCTTAACAAGCATAACATTTATATAATGAAAAAAGAAATATATAAAATAATTTTAAAAAATTCATTTTTTAGTAGATATGCCAATACGTAAGTTATCTATAGAACGTATCTGATCAAGAACCTCAACGACCCTGCCATATGAAACATCTTTATCTGCGGAAATAACTAAAATATTATTTGAGGTGCCAGAAATAAGCTCGTTAATTGGATCAATTATGTTAGCAGAATTTATAAGTTTATTACCTATAAAAACATTATTTTCATTATCAATAGTTAAGATAAATGGTTCCTTTTCTACTTTATCTGATGTCATTGCCGAAGGTAAATTAACAGGTATGTTATCAATTCTAATTAAATCAAGACTAGCAATAATAAAGAAAGTCAGAATTGCGAATATAACATCAATCATTGGAACAATATTTATTCCCTGATTATCTATATCAGATTCATTTTCCTCAATAAATTTCATATTAATAATTTAAATTAAATTACTTTTGTTAGTTCTAGCAATTTCAAAATTTACTAGAAATTCTTTTATAAGGGGAAGTTCCCTTTGAAACTCAATTTTAAAATAATTCGCAAATATAAGGGAAATTATTGCGACAATCAAACCTGCAGCGGTTGAAATAAGTGCTTCACTAATGCCCCCAGTAACCTCAAGATTATTTGCTCCAGTCTGACCTATGTTAATCAATGAAAAAGATTCTATTAGACCTAAAACCGTTCCCAAGAGACCAAGTAAAGGGGAAATAGTAATTACTGTTGAAAAAATATTAGTGTGTCTTTTCAATGAAGGAATCTCTGATTGCAATGCACTAGACAATGCAAAATGAAAATTCTCATCGGAACTCTTATCGAACTTAAGTGCTTTTAATAAAATAGAAAATAAAGGATATTCTTCGTCATTAGACAATAGATCTGAAAAAGATGAAGGTGAATTTAAATAATGTTTAATTATATTTTCCTTCGTATTATTATTATGCCATCTTATATTGCGCCAGAAAATTATTCTCTCAAAGGCACAATAAAGACTCAATAATGAACAAATTAATAATGGCCACATAACAAATCCACCAGTTTTGAAGAGAAAGAACATATTAATTAATTTATAAACTTTTAAAGTATACATGAATTGTAGAATTATAGTATGAATACAAAATTGATGAGAATATCCTACAAAGGTGCTTAGACATTATATTCTAAAAAATAAATCTAAAATAGCAATAATTTTCTCAATATTATTGCATTCTATATTGTTATTATCAATCAAAACGGATGAGTCTCTGGGAAAGACAAAAAAGCCTATTGAATTTACAGAAATCAAAATAATTTCAGGCCCTGGAGAGTCTATAAAGAAAAACATACTTAGCAAAATAACAAAGAAGCAAACTCAAAAAGAGAAAACACAAAAAAATCAATCTAAAAGAATTAGTAATGAAGTAAAAGTGAACTCAGAAGTCCCAATAAATTCGAATACCAAGAAAAATATTACTAAAAATAAGAATAAACAATATCTCGATAAAAAAGAAACTCTTCAGTCATCTAAACCTCAAGACTCATCGAGAAGGGGCAATAAATCAAAGAATATAAAAAATGAAATTCAAAAAGGAAGTCTTAAAGGAAAAGGCAGAAAAAAAATAATCTGTAAAAAATGTTTAGAACCTATTTACTCTCAGCAATCAATAAGGAGAGGCTTAGAGGGGATTACAACAGTAAAAGTAACAATAGATACAACAGGGATTGTGATCAATGCAATTATCACTAATTCTAGCGGACATAAAGATATAGATAATGCCTCGATAAAAGCAGCAAAAAACTCAACATTTAGACCAATTTCAAAAGTAAGTACAATAAATATAAAATATGAACATAAGATCAAAAATTTTCTTTGAGATTATAATTTAATCAATTTTTGACATGTATTATTAATACTTTCAATACTACCTGGATTGATTAATCCATAATAATCAAATGAATAAACACTATTTTTATTAACAGCTTTAAGTGCAGAAGTATAAGATTTACTAAGGAATAGTGATCTCATATCATTAGAAGTATCTACAACAATAATATTGTCAGGGTTTTCTTCTAACAAAACTTCAGGAGATAAAGTTACATAACCAGCAAATGCGCTTTTTGACTGAATATCTCTTATTACATTATTTATATTGAACTTATCCAATAGAGATCCAGCCCAACTATTTTTATTTGGGGAAAGTAATGGTGAGCTACTAACCAATACTATTGTCCCATCTGATGTGGATTCCTTAGGATCATAACTACAATAAGGTGCCAGAGAATCAAGTGGGGGCGTATCAACTAATAAATATTCACCTATCTCCTCAATTAATAAATCCAAGTCATTCCAATTCCTAACCTCAGAAGTTATGGTTTGAATGCCTAAAGCATTTAACTGAGCTAAAGCTTTACTATGAAAGCCCTTAGCTCCTAAAACTAAATCTGGTTCCAAAGATATTATTTTTTCTATGTTAGGTGGATTCCTACCTTCACTTACAACTATTTTATTATTAAATTGTTCGTTGTTCTTAAGTAAACTACTTCCAGGAATAGCAACTAATGATTCAGAATCAAGTCTATGAACCAAATCAGCTGTAAGAGAAGTTAGTGCAACAACTCTTTTATTATCTGTCTCAAAATTAATAGATTTATCAATATTATTTAAGTATGGTATTTTGATCCTTGAAGAACAACTAGATAACAAAAAAGAAAAGAATAAAAGTATATAAGTAAAGCTGTTAAATTTAATTTTAATCATTTAAATAAAATTAAAAGGAAATAATAAGAAAATTAGGTTTTTATAATTTTTTAAAAAGCAAACTTAAAACCTCCTTTAATAGATCTACCTGGTTGAGAATAACGCTCTATAGCGGTAGTACCTGGCCTAACTGTTCTTGTGTTTAGATAATTGTAGTATCTTTTATCAGCTAAGTTGTAAATACCCAAGTCTAGTTTTAATGAATCATTAACCTTATAATCTCCAATGAGATCAAAAACTGTGTAAGCATCTGGTTTGTAATAAGTATCACTATCTGGAAGTCTAGCCTCACCAACATATGTAGCTATAAGTTCAGCATTAAATCTGTCATTAGCCCCTGCATATTTTAATCCAGTTACTACTTTAAACGGATCAATATTATCTAATGGTTGATTCTTATCATCATCTTCTCCCTTCAAATATGATATCGAATTAATTAAAGAGAATTTCCCATTAACATCTTCTCTCACAACGAAATCGTTATTTAATTCCATTCCCCATATCGTCGCCTTCCCAACATTATCAATTTGACTTACGTTTACATTTGCAACATCATCAACAGTCAACTTTCCTAGTGATGAACTTCCAATGAAATCGTCATATTTTGTCAGGAAAGTAGCAAGTCTAAATTTATTTCTGTCAATTTTTCCTCTTAAACCTATTTCAAAACTATTACTTTTTTCTGGTTCTATATTTGGATTATTTCTTAGTTGATATGGCGCACTAGCAGTCAAGTTAGTTTGTACAGCGTTAAGTTCCTCCCATGTTGGAACTCTCGTACCAGCAGCAAAGTTTCCATAAAACGAAACGTTGGGATTTATATCTACTATTCCTCCAATCTTAGGTGAGAAAGAAGTTACATCCGCCTCACCAAGTAAGCAAGAGTAAGCTCCGCTCCCAGTACAATAATCTGTATGAATTGAATCAGTTTCGACATCTATTTTTGTATTTTCTAACCTAACACCAGCGATAAGGTCGATTTTTCCAATGGTCACCTCATCTTGTAAATAAACACCAACGCGCTTGGTTTCACCATCTGGCACTCTTTTAACGGGTGTACGAGAAACTGATCCAGTTCTTTTGTTTGTTGTATATCGATCTTGAAGATATGAATTATCAGTTACAGAAGCTGCAAATCCATAAGTTAACTTATGTTCATTAATTAATGAACCAAATTGTATATCTGCACCATAAGTTTCATCCTTTAATTGATAATCAGAAATTCTTCTCTGAGGTGTAAAAAAATAACTCCTTTCATCATCCCAAACATCATCAGTCTCTGCATTCTGATAATAACCCTTAGCAATTAATCTATTAAAACCAGTTTGTTTTTCAGGGTTATTGTAATCATATGAAAAGACTATCCTATCTTTAACAACTTCAACGTCTTGCGATTGCTTTGAGTAAGACAAAGGCATAAAAGTATAGCTTGTCAAGGTGTTCTCTGGCTTATCACTATCGGTTTCCCTCCTGACCTTTTCTAAAATCAGACCAAATTTTTTATTTTCTCCAGCTTCCTTTTCTGTATTTATATAGTAAGTCTCACCAAGCTTATCTACGGAGTTTATCCATTTATCCCGGTCTTTAAAATCTTTAGGTTTTGACTCATTAGATTCATAGCGACTATAAATAGCTATGGCTGAAAGACCTGATTTGTCATCTCTAGCCGCTATTTTTATTGCACCATTTTTACCATTACTATTACTGTTGAAGCTTACTGGAACCTCGACTGCAAAATCCTCACCAGGTTCTAGTAAATCACTTGCAAGCAATGATCGGTATGAAATTATTCCTCCTAATGCATCACTACCAAACAACGTAGATCCAGGGCCCTTAACTATTTCCAGAGCTTTAATAGTATTAAAGTCAACATAAGCACCACGATCATAGTTATATGGCAAATTCGCACTACCTCCAAAGGCACCAGGTAAGCGAATACCATCTTGCGTAAACAATATTCTGTTATCAATCATTCCTCTTATATTTACATTTCCCTCTACAGCCGAAGCGGCGCTATAAGGGACATAGCTATCAGTTTCAACCGAGACACCGGCTTCATATCGAAGCAACTCTTTCAATTCATAAAATCCACTGTATTTTTTATCTGAAAAATCTAAAACATCTATTGAGCCAGGAACATCATCAACAAACTCTTCATTTCTTGTTCCAGTTACAGTAATCTGAAGGGAATCGGATTCATATTTATTATTTTCAGAGTTGATATCTGCAGCAACCGGTACTGCAAAAGAAACTGCTGCTGGAATTACCAACAACTTACGAAAAAATTTCACCCTTGCCTCACACAACAAGATATACATGCTTTTTATAAAGCAATAATCGAATTTAAACTTTCAAAAATAGTAGCTATTTATACAAGTTGATCGGTAAAAATACTCATCCTGTCAAAGCTTGGCGTTAAAAGTATTAATTAGGCTATTCATTAGCAACAAAATATACTGGAAAAATATGCGTTAAGGCCCGATCTGATTAGTCAGATTTAATTGTGCAAATTTGAAAACCTACTGGAGTATCTATTTGGCAGGTCTCAACTTGAAATGCGTCTTTCATTAATTGGTTATTAAGCGCTTCCCTTGGTGTATCAACAGCTAATAATTGGCCCTCTTTAAGTACTGCAATCCGATCGCAGTATCTTGCTGCTAAGTTCAGGTCATGAATAACAGTGATAATTGAGATTTCTTGTTCCTGATTAATTTTCTTAAGTAGATCTAAGAATTGGAGTTGATATCGAAGGTCTAAAAAAGTCGTTGGTTCATCCAATAAAAGTGTTTTTGCATCTTGAGCGAGAGCTAAAGCAAGGAAAGCTCTTTGCCTCTGCCCTCCAGATAATATATCAACAGGTTTATCTCTAAAAGCTTTCATATCAGTCAATTCAATGGATCTCTCAACTTTAGAATGATCATTTTCATTAAGGTCTAGTTCCCACCATTTCTTATGGGGAGAACGTCCAAGGCAAACCAGTTCGTAGACAGTTAGAGTTAAATTAGATCTTTGTTGCTGAGGTAATACAGAAATCTTTTTTGCAATTTCTTTTGTAGAAGCATGATGAATATCATGTCCGTCTAAATAAGCAGTGCCTGTATATGCATCAAGTATACGACTAATACCTTTTAAGAAAGTGGATTTGCCTGATCCATTAGCTCCAACAATTCCTAACCATTCAGAATTCTCCAATGAGAGACTTATCGATTTAATTATATTATTTTCTTCATAGCCGGTAGAGAAATCTTTTGTTATGAGAGTCATTACGTCTATCTCAAACTAGATAATGCTTTTTGTCTTTTATACAATAAGACAATAAAAATCGGAGCACCTAACAATGATGTAATGATTCCCACAGGCAATTCAATAGTCCCTGATCTTGCAATTAAATCAGCTGCGCTGAGTGTTAAAGCACCTAACAATGCAGAGAATGGAAGAACGACTCTATAGTCTGTTCCAAATAAAAACCGTACGGCATGGGGGACAATCAGACCTACAAAACCTATCAAGCCGCCAACACTAACTGAACTTGCAGCTAAAAGAGTTGCCGATGCACCAATCAAGCATCTTGAACGAAATAAAGAATTCCCCAACCCTACTGACAATTCATCTCCCAAGCCTAATAAATTTAATTGCCTAGAGAGTAACAAACCCAAAAATAAAGCAAAGGCGATTGGTGGAGCAGCTAACTTAATTTCAGCCCAACCTCTTGAATTAAGACTACCTATCAACCAAGTTAAAGCAGCTTGAACTCTTCCATCTTCAGTTTGTAGAAGTAGCATTGACTGAATAGACCCAAAAAGGCTACTTAGAGCAACCCCTCCAAGAATCAATCTTTCAACTGATATAGAAGTGCCTGATTTTGCTAAAAAATAGACAATCAATGTAGTACAAATAGCTCCAATCCAAGCAGCAATTGGGATCCAAGTGAGCCATAAACCCATGCTAATTAACAAAACAATTACTAAACCTGAACCTGCAGAAATCCCAAGCAAATAAGGACTTGCCAAGCCGTTTCTAAGCATTCCCTGCAAGAGAGCACCCGACATTCCTAAAGCAGATCCAACTAGTAATGAGGCAATTAATCTAGGTAGTCGAAGTTCCCAAAAAATAATCTGGTTAGTAGGGTCACCTTGTCGTAAAAAAGCATTGAATATTTCTTTATTACTAAGCTCAACGGAACCTCTACTTAAGGACAATACTATGACTAAAACAATAAGTGCTACAAGAACTGCGGCGTTGAACCAATTCTTTTCTTTTAATAAATTTAGAAGCTTTTTATAATTCACCTGAAAAAAAATTTTACAACCTTACGATAGGCATTGAGATGTTTATGCAATGTACAAATATTACATATTCAATAAATATAGCTTAAAGGACTGAATGGAAATAAACCTAGGATAACAATTAATAGACAATTATTTTTAAGTATATTGTTGGTCAATAAGAAAATCAAATTAGAACTTTAAAAATAAAAGTATATTTTATACTATTAGAAAATCAGTTCTGATGAATACTTACTTTTGGATTATAGAAAGGATAATCAGTTAGAAATGCCACACAAGTTCTTTTTAGAGTCTCCAATTGCTCATATTTGTGACAATACTCCAAGCATTTAAAATATTTATCTTGTGCTGATTTCATTTTATAAATAAATTTCTACTAAATAAATCATTAACGGAATTAATCATAAGAATATAAATATAGATTCAAATTGATTAATCATAGCGTAAAATATGACAGAAATTAGCCTATTAAATAAAACAATTTACAGATAAATATTATTGATATGACTATTAATCTCAAAAATCAAAAGGTTTATAACATAAAATAAATTAAACAAAAAAAATAATTAATGAATCCGCAAATTTTATTTAATTTTTCTCTAACACTTGTAACTGCAGGTTTGATTTTATTATTTAAAGGTCTATTTATATTAGGGTTTGGTAGTCTAATTATTGCGATCGGAACTGCAATAATTTGGCTTATGTCTGGTTTCTTTGGAAAGTTTGAATATAATCCTATGGATTCTAATCCAGCAGAAGAAAAGGATGAGGAAGGAAAAGGAGTCTTAAAACCGTTCTAAAACTGTTTTATAAATCAGATGTTTAGTGATTAGTAAAATAATGTACAATCAAAGAAATCAATACACCGGTCCAAATACCTTTAAAAAAAATTCTATACTCCCCGGTGTTTATAGAGTTATTATTTGTTTGTGGATTTATTAATTCTTCCATTTCAGTATTTTTTTTTTAAATATACTTGATATCAATATGTTTTTTCGAACAATTTATACTCTAAAAGTTACGGTTTATACAAATCAAACAAAAAGCTAATACTTTATTTCTATATATTTATCTTACGTAGAGTTTATGTGCAAAACCACTCGACATAAATGGGTAAATATATAGCTAGAAATTTATTTAAGGTTGTATTGCTTCAGCCCTATCTATTGTTTTATCATCTAAATCAATATCATAATATAGTAATTTATTGTTTTGGTTAGGCTCAAAATACGCTTAACAAATAAATCAAATTTCGATATCATCCATTTAATGGATTTCTGGCTATATTCTCTTTATACAATTCAAGACAGCAAATGATACATTAGAGTTATTTGTGTGAATTTCTATATTTTAACCTTGAATAAAAATTAGAACAAATCAACTATAAATATATTTTATATAAAAAAAATTAATAAGAATAAATTATTTTTAAATTTATTCTTATTAATTTATATTCAAATACTTTTTATTATTAATAGCTGAAATAGTTTGTTCCTTTATCATTGATAGAAATTTTTTATATTCACAACTAAATTTACTGCATTCTATGCCCTTTAATAGGTTTTTATCAATATCTAAAAATTCAGTCTCGTGTTTTATCCTTGAGAAGATCTTGTATGCTTTCATCAATTCTAAAAATTAAAAAATAATTTTGTCATCATCAAGTAAATATCTATAGAGTGAAATCACCTAATTCAAAATCAAAACATGCTTTATGTATTAAATTTACTCATCAAATGAATCTTTTTTTATGGGTTTATCTGAGTTTTTTTATAATATTTTGATAGGTGGTTATTTAATTGATGTATTTAGCTGAAACTTTGGGATTACAATTTCTTGCTCCGCAGAGTGTATTAGGAATACTCATCTTAGTAACAGGGTTCATTTTCTCAATGATGATGTTCTATGTAGGTTATATCTCAATTCGAGAGATGTATTCAAACAAATCTCTTTCGTCGACAGATAAAAAAATTCAGGAGCAAAAAGAAAAGATAGCTAAACTTTACCCGCAATCATAAAATTAACTTAAATAAAGTTTCTATCAGGAAATTTTAATGTCATATTTTTTAGACGAAACCAACCTGATAAAAAGCCAACCATTAAAGTTTTATTGAATTAACATGCTATGTATTTACAGCTAGATTCAGTAGTAATGAGTCTGCTGCCAGCACTTAATGAAAAGAACCTACCTTGGATCGATGTAATACATCCAATAATTGTTCACTTTGTTATTGCAATGACCTTGATAGCAGTTGTTTTTGATATTATTGGCATCCTTACAAAAAGATCTAATCTTTTTGAGGTTAGTTTTCTTAATTTAATAGTTGCGACGATAGCAATTTTTATTGCTATCATTTTTGGTCAAATTGAAGCTGGATTGGCAAATCCTTATGGATCTTCTAAAGATATTTTGAACTATCACAGTACGATTGGTTGGTCATTAGCAGCTATTCTCTCAATAATAACTGGCTGGCGTTATGTCTCACGGCAAAATAACCCTAATAATCTATCAATAGGTTTTTTATTTGTAGACATAATGCTTGCTTTTCTTGTATGTATTCAAGTTTATTTAGGTGATAAACTTGTTTGGATTTATGGATTACATACTGTTCCAGTAGTAAATGCAATAAGAGATGGAATAATATAATGATTATTAATAATATTTTAATTAAAATTACATCACCAATCACAGAGATACAGAGTTCATTAGGTCCTAATGACCTTCCCTACAAAATACCAATTCATCCCAACTTGGTTCACTTAACTATTGGATTATTTGCTATTGCTATAGCTTTTGATTTCGCAGGAGCATTTTATCCTTTTGAGAAGAGAATACTTAGATTTCTGGCTTTTCCAGTTACTAGAGTTGGGTTTCATGATGTTGGTTGGTATAACATACTTGCAGCTTCCTTTATTACATTTTTTACAGTTGCTACAGGCTTCTTTGAAATGCTTTTAGCCGTGCCTATAGGGGGTATAAAAAGTATTATTGGGCAAGGAGCTATTACTACTATGCTTTGGCATGGGGTAGGAGGAGTTTTAATATTATTTATTTTAATTACTATGACAGTTTGGAGAGGTTATCAGAGATTTGTTTTTAGAAAAGATTTTGGAAGACAAGTTTCATGGGCTTATTTATTTTCAGGTACTATCATTCTATTAATTATGGGATTACATGGTAGTTTAGGAGCATGGTTAGCAAGTGATTTTGGTGTCCATATTACAGCGGATCAACTTTTAGTTAAAGGAATTGATCTTACAAGTATTTTATAATGAATACGTTAATTAAAAAAATTTTTAATCAGAGGTTTATATCTATTGTTGGCATATCAATAGCAATATTTATTGATTTACTTATTAGTAAATTAATGGCAAATTGGTCATATTCTTGGCTTCCAGTGCAAGCATCAGCAGCAGCTCCATATGTAGATAATCTTTTTGCCTTTGAGACAGGAATTGGAACTTTTATTTTTATTGGCTGCTCAGGTGTAATTGGTTGGGTATTAATATTTAATAGAGCTCCAAAATATGATGAAAGTTTTGGAGAGCCTATAGAGGGAAATACAAATTTAGAAATTGTTTGGACAGTAATTCCCCTTTTGCTTGTTATTGCAATTGCAATTTACTCAACTAATGTTAATAGCACCCTTAAGAATTTAGGATCAAAATCAAAATATGATCCACAAAAGAATTTAATTGAAAATTCTGAACTTGGACTAAAACTTAGTGAAGCGCCCATTGATGTAATAGCAAGACAGTGGAACTGGGAGTTTGTATATCCTGAAGGCTTCTCGAGCTCAGAGTTACATTTACCAATCAATAAAAAGATTAACTTTAGATTGATTTCTAAGGACGTACTACATGGTTTCTATATTCCTGCTTTTCGATTAAAACAGGATATTATTCCAGGCAGTGTAATCGAATATAGCCTCACACCAACAAGGTCTGGTGTTTATCGTCTAAGAGATTCGATGTTCAGTGGAACATATTTTTCTGAAAATCAAACTAATGTAATTGTTGAATCAAAAGATTCTTACCAAAAATGGATAAATAAGACTGTAAAAAAAGTACCTGTTAGTGGTTTAAATCAAGCTGGTATTCTTTACAAAAAACGATTAGAAAAAGGTAATAGAGGCTGGGCAACTGTACCTCCAAAATCAGCACCGCTGGTTAATGAGCCTGGAGATTATCAGCAACAACATGAAGGATAGATTTTATTTATGACAATAACTAATTACGACGAACGTGTCTTAAAAGCCACCCATCCAGTACCTGGAGCTCCAAATAATTGGAGAAGATTTTTTGGATTTAATACAGATGCGAAAGTTATTGGAATCCAATACATAGTAACCGCTCTTTTCTTCTTGTTATTAGGTGGGTTACTCGGAATGTTAGTAAGAGGTGAATTGATCACACCACCATCAGATCTTTTTGATCCAAGTGTTTATAACGGTCTGTACACAATGCATGGAACAGTAATGCTCTTTCTGTTCTTGTTTCCAGTACTTAGTGGACTAACAAATCTATTGGTACCACCAATGATTGGTGCACCGGATATGGCATTCCCAAAATTAAATGCGCTTGCCTTTTGGCTAGTGCCAGTTTTTTCAATTGTATTACTTGCAAGCTTTTTTGTTCCCGGAGGTCCGGCTTCCTCTGGGTGGTGGTCTTACCCACCAGTAAGCATTCAAAATCCACTTGGTATTTTCTTTAATGGTGAGATGTTATGGATAACAGCAATTGGGTTGTCGGGCGTTTCCTCAATTATTGGTGCCCTTAATTTTGTGACAACGATTATTCGAATGAGAGCACCAGGTATGTCGTTTTTTAGAATGCCTATTTTTATTTGGACTGTATTGGCTGCACAAATTCTTCAACTACTTGGGCTACCAGCGCTTACAGGTGCAGCAATAATGCTCTTTTTTGATCTTAATTTTGGAACAAGCTTTTTTAATCCTGAAACAGGTGGGGATCCAGTTTTATTTCAACATTTTTTTTGGTTCTATTCTCATCCCGCTGTATATGTAATGGTTTTACCAGTATTTGGTATATTTTCCGAATTGTTCCCAGTTTATTCTCGTAAACCATTATTTGGCTATAAATTTGTAGCCGTAGCTTCCTTTGGCATAACGATATTATCTCTAGTCGTTTGGGTACATCATATGTTCTATACCGGTACTCCAATGTGGATGAGAAATATTTTTATGTTTACAACAATGTTAATTGCTGTTCCTACTGGGGTTAAAGTTTTTGCATGGATAGCAACTCTTTGGGGTGGCAATTTAAGATTGAATACACCTATGTTGTTCTGCTTAGGGGGACTTTTTAATTTTATATTTGGAGGCATTACTGGCGTAATGCTTGCAACAGTCCCAATTGATATACATGTTGGGAACACATATTTTGTTGTTGCCCATTTTCATTACATAATTTTCAACACAATTGCATTTGGAATATTTGCAGGAATATATCACTGGTTCCCAAAATTTACTGGTCGTATGTTTTATGAAGGGCTTGGCAAGGTTCACTTTACTTTAACTTTTATTGGAGCAACACTTAATTGGTTGCCATTGCATTGGGCTGGCTTACTAGGTATGCCAAGAAGAGTTGCTTCTTATGATCCAGAGTTTGCTATTTGGAATGTTATTGCGAGTATCGGAGCCTTCATGCTTGGTGTCGCGTCTATTCCATTTATTTTAAATATGGTTAGTTCATGGTCTAGAGGTAAAAAAGCACCTCCAAATCCTTGGAATGCTATTGGACTTGAATGGTTATTACCATCACCACCTGCTCATGAGAACTTTGAAGAAGATATTCCAACTGTACTTAATGAACCTTACTGTTATGGGTTAAACAAACCTTTTGTTGTTGATGAAGAATTTTATGTTAAAAAAGCCATAGATGAAACCTAAATGACTTCAATAGAATCGGAATCACTACTTCACACACCTGGTCATGTAAAACATGATGGACATAATTTAACAGGTTTTATTATTTTTTTGTGCTCAGAAAGTATTATTTTCTTTGCATTTTTTGTTGGCTATGGCGTCTTAAAAATTTCAGCACCGACTTGGTATCCTGACGGCGTAAATGGTATAGCGGTAAGAGAACCATTAATCAACACAGTCGTTTTAGTTAGCTCAAGTTTCGTTATATATTTTGCTGAAAGATACTTACATAAAAAGAATTATTGGGGATTTAGGATCGTTTGGTTACTTACAATGTTAATGGGAACATATTTTGTATATGGTCAATATGTTGAATGGTCTGAATTGACATTTAGCCTTAGCAGTGGTGTATTTGGTAGTTTATTTTATTTACTAACTGGTTTCCATGGTTTACATGTTATTACAGGAATATTACTAATGGGTTTAATGTTGTTTCGTTCATTTATTCCTGGAAATTATGAAAAGGGTGAAATGGGAGTCGAATCAATAAGTCTATTTTGGCACTTCGTAGATGTAATTTGGATTATATTATTTGTATTAATTTATGTGTGGCAATAATATTCATTTGAATATGCAGATTCAAAAAAAATATCGAAAATAATGTTTATAGATGATCATCATTATGATTGTATAATTGTTGGGAGTGGGGCGGGAGGCTCTACTCTTGCCAGTGAGTTAAGTAGACAAGGTAAATGGGTACTACTACTTGAACGTGGAGGTCAATTACCTCTTGAAGATCAAAATATAAAAGGTACTGATTTATTTAGAAAAACAAAATATCACCCTTTAGGCGAAAAGTGGTTTGGTCCAGATGGCGATCCTTTCGCTCCTCAAACTGCCTATTCACTTGGAGGTAATACAAAGATTTGGGGTGCGGTTCTACAACGAATGAGGGAAAAAGATTTTACATCATCGCCTCTACAAGAGGGAATATCTCCATCTTGGCCCTTTAGTTATGAAGATCTTGAACCATACTACGAATATGCCGAAAAATTATTTAATGTTCATGGTAAAGAAGGTATAGACCCAACAGATCCCCCTCGTAAAAGAAAATACAATAATGCTCCAAGAAAATTAGAAAATTTTTTAGAGTTAATTAGAGAGTCACTTATTAGGAATGGATGCCACCCATATGACTTGCCAATAAGCTGGCCTGACTCATTAAAAGATGACAATGATAATTATGAAAATTGTTCTTTTTTCCCTAGAGGGGATGCTCAATTATTTGGTTTATATGCTTCCGATAAGAACAGACTAGAAGTAAAAACTAATGCCCATGTCTTAAAGTTGCATGTCAATCCAAGTGGTAAAGCAATTAAAGGTGTAGAGGTAAAGTTAGAAGAAGATATATGGTTGTTTTCATCAGATATTGTTGTCTTGGCTGCTGGTGCTATTAATACACCAGTGATAATGTTGAACTCTAAGACAGCAAAACATCCTAATGGATTAAGTAATAGCTCAGGTCAAGTAGGACGAAATTTGATGAATCTTCAACTAACTTGTATTTTGCAAAGAGCCAGTGAGCCAAATAATGGTCTTTTCAACAGATCATTTGGTATTAATGACTATTACTGGGGAGACAAAAATGTAAATTTCCCTCTTGGGCATATTCAATCTGGTGGCGGAGTCTTGAAAGATGCATTGTTTGCCGAATCTCCACCAGTACTATCATTGATTACAAAATTAATACCAGATTTTGGGCTTAAACGACTAGCTTCTAGGTCTATAACTTGGTGGGCAATGACGGAGGTGTTACCGGACCCTGAAAATAGAGTATGGGTTGACGATAATAAGATCAGAATTAACTATTTACATAATAATCTTGAAGCACATGATCGACTTGTTTATAGATGGTTAGATACTTTAAATAAGGTCGAGCGGGACACAAAAACAACTGTAGTAACAAGAACGCCTACTCACCCAAGAGGCGCAGCCCCTCTAAGTGTTGTTGGATATGCATGTGGTACTTGTCGAATGGGAACATCACCCAATTCCTCCGTTGTAGATCTAAATGGCAAATGCCATGATCTGGAAAATTTATATATTGTTGATTCAAGTATTTTCCCAAGCTGTCCAAGTGTTGGTCATGGCCTGACGATTATTGCTTTAGCACTACGTATGGCAGATAAATTAACGACAGGTATCAATCCCCAGATCACATGCTGGGGTGGATCGTGATTTCCTCTAAATCAATAGGAAGGGAATGAATGTACAAAATTTTGTTCTCATGGTTAAATTCTACTACTATAGTTGTATCTTATAAGTTAATTAAATTCGAATAATAGGATATAGTCCACAAAATTTTTTTTAATCATGTGGGAATCAATTATTTATCTACTAATTGGAAAAAATGAAAAATCAAATACACAGTCAAATTATAATTATCAAAGTAATGATTAAATCTATTTCTCTAGATTTTCTTGTTCAATTTTTCTTAACTTTTGGTTTATATCATTCAATCTATTCTCAGCCATAGCAATATATTCTTCTGCACCGTACCTACCTTCATAAGTTTTAGTATCTCCTTTAAGAAAATCTTTATACATGTTTATATCACTCTGCCATTGATTTCTGGCATCGATTAAAGATTGATATTGACTACTCATTTTAATATTCTTGGACTATTTTGATCTACGTTAGAAACAACAAAATATGAAATAAAAGAAATTATATTTGCACTCAAGCGACCAAAAGGGTTTGATATTGATAAGGATCTTTCAAAATTCTTAATGAGATCTGACCTTGACTGCCTAATACTTTTTTCGCCTCTACTATTTAAAATATTCTCAATTATTTCATGAATTTGCTGGTGCATAGGGTGTGAATTGTTAATACTCCAATATTGATCTAAGGCATGAAGCTTTCTATTACTAAAACATTCCGCTCGATTCTTAAAGAATATAGAATCAGCCGATGATAAAAACATATGTTTTCTTAGACTTATAATATGTGTCTTAGATTTTCGCTCCCATAGCCCAAAAAAGTCTAGAAGAAATGAAACAAAATATTGTTTCATATTTACCTTACAGTTTCTTAAATATTTAAGCCAAGGGGATCAAGCAATTGCTGTTTAAATCAATTAATTTGATTATTTACAAACCAAACATCCTCCTCTTTGGCCACACCATGAATCCATTCTTTAAACTCTTGAGAAATTGCAATTTGATCCTCTCTCTCTAGAGATAAAGATCTTTTTAAAACTTCTGTCAGAGAACAAGTAATTAAATCTTCAATATCCTTTCTCTTTCTCATTCTAGAAAAGTGCATCTACTAACAACTTATTAAAATAATAAGATAAGAACAAAAAATAAACATATTGTCTTCGTTATTAAAGTAAGATTTTAAAGATGGTTTTGTATCTATTATTTCTACTATATAGTAGAGTCTAAATCTTAGCTATCAATCCAGTAAGAATATCTTTCACATCGCTCTGAATGATCTCTTTTGTTAAATAAATCAAAGAGCTCATTTTAATAACTATTAGTGGTATTGCAATAATCAAAATTAATCCTAACGAAATTATCATAGAAGATGAAATTCGGATTAACCATTTAGTAATTGGATCTAATTCCATATCATGAAAACAAAATACTACTATAGTTTTTTTTTTATCTCTTTGTTTGATTAATTGCTACATATTAAGTGTATTTATGTTCTTAGTTTTATGTCTTTAGGCAATATTCAGATACGTAAAGAAAAATATTATTTACCCCCCCCCCCATCTGATTCCAATGATTTATTCACCCATTCTTCAACTTTATTTTTAGAGCCATACCAATCTTTACCAAAAGCTTTTCCATGTGCTGTTTCTTTCATTACTATCTGTTTTGAGCCAATTAGCAATGCTGAATCTCTAGGAACTAGTCCATCTCCAATAACGTCTCCATTCCCATTCAATGCTCTATAGGATGACTTACTCAACCTCAGTGAGGTTTTTGTCGCAATAGGGCCGTTCAAGTTTAATTCACCAGCAACAGATATATAACAAACATCAGCGCTGTAGAAACTACCTGGCAAATTAGAGCTTACAAAATTACGCAGATGCGTAGCTCTTTTAGCTTGGTTAGGACTTCCTAGGGTAATTAGGCAATTAGCGTAATCCTTCCCATTATATATCTTTCCACTAAATAAAAGATCTGATAAATATAATCTTAGGATCATTCCTCCAGAGCTATGACCGATTAAAGTGACTTTGTTTTTAGGTGATTTTTCCAATAATTCTTTCACAATTTTATCAACTTTATCAAGAATATTCTTCCAACCAAATGACCAATTAGTGCTAAGCCATTCTAGTTTATTTACTGGAACTATTACTACCTTGTTATTTGATCGACTTTTAATATATTCTGTCATATCCCCATAAGAACTACCCTCGATCAAGAAACCACCAAGGATAACTATTGGCTGTTCAATATATTTATTCATGATTTAGTAGAAAACCTAAAAAGAATTAACTTAAAAACTATTTTAATGATTAACTTATTGATATTTTAAAATACATAATTTTTAGTCACCTAACTAATTGACATGAATTCTTAGATCATTCCTGCTAGTAATAGCGATTACATGTCGATGTATTCAATATCTTCACAAAAGTCTCTCTCATGAAAGCATCTAAAATAAAAACAAAATAAGTGGAAAATGTTGCGATCCAATTGTTTAATGGTGTTGACAAAAAATTATTACAGAAAAAAGGCGTACAAAAAGCAAAGAGGTAGAAGGATGAGGGCTTATTTCAGAATTAAGAACCCTGACGCATTTTTGTCAGATAATTTCAAGGAAATTCAAGGAATGTATTTAAATACGAAGAAGGGAGAATTACTACTCGATTACTAAATATTGCTGTTTCAAAAAAAATGGGAAATCTACTTCTATAGAGTCTGTTTGCTCTTGAGGATCACAAAGAGATTTTTATAGATTCATGCGTTTGGCAAATCAACATGCCAAACCCTTTCTTATAAAGCGAATGATGACCAGTAATTGAAAACAAAGATTATAATCTTAACCTTCAGTTTTCTAATCACTATTGATTGTTCTTTCTCTCATAAACATAAAAGCACCAAATGAGAAAGCTAATGAGATCAGGAAAGTAAGAGGGAAGTAAATAGCCCACAATTTCATTTGCAGTCTTTTCCCCTCGGCAGCATAGAAAGCAAATATTGCAATTAATAAAACTGCTGTATCAGCAGAAACGAACCCAGATGTTGGTGTTGCCCAAGCTCCATCAAGGAAAGTATTAGCTATTTCGATAACTGAGCTTCCAACAGAGCCACTTTGTACTTGACTGACAAATTTCGCTATAAAGTAAAAAGGCCAAATCAATCCAGCTAGTGCCGTTACGCCATAAATAGAAAGACGAATGTTAGACCACATTAGGTTTAATATAAAAATCATTTATAGCTAAAAAGGATGATCTCTTGATGTATAAAAAATCAACAAAATACATAAGTCACTATATTTTAAAGTTATCGAAGAATATAGAAGTTAAAAAGTTAAGTTGAATACCAATTAATCTTGTTATTAACATCAGCCATTAGCTAGTTAGGAGCTGAAATAAGTAGACAATTATTGATCAGCCAAGATTGTTTTGAAAATGATCAGTATATTTAGTGATTATTTTCCCATCTTTATTGGAGTGGATTAAATCCAAGCAAGTCGCTACTACTAAGAACCAATTAGCCCCTTCTTCCAAGTCAATCTCCCGGCAAATCCAGGCAGGGGCAGAAACTATCCCACTTACAACGCATCTCATATCATCTCTTAGATTTTGATAATGTTGTTCTTTTAGGATTTCAATCTTTTCTTCTGAAAGGGTTCTGCTTGGATAGCAATAAATCCACTCTTCAATAATTTGCTCAATAATTTTTAGCTTTGACAGTTGAAACACAATGAAGAACAAGACAAATCAAAAAAATACTAACTAAGCACGTGTAAAAGGGTTAGCCAATAACGTACACAAACTGGTAATAATATGCACTAACCTTAGTTTTTTAATTGCTAAAAGGGTTTAGGACTTACTTCATAAATTTTAGCAATCTTTTCGAAATCCACTCATTACTCTGGTTTGTATAAATAATCAGCCATTTAATTGAATAACTCATTATGCTCTTACGAACATAAAATTTTCTTTTACAGCGTGACTGAAATCAACTCTGAAGAAGTAACTCATTCAGAAAAATCTATAGAGCTTAAACCTACAAAAACACAAGGAGGTTTTTTATCTGGATTTTCTCTAATAAACAATAACCCAAACTACAAGATGTTGGGAGCTCTTGGAATGATGCTAGTGAATTTTTCTGTCTGTGTGACAATCGCCAATTGGTTAAAACATTCAATTCTAGTTTCCTAAGGGTAAAGGCTTCGTCATAATGAGCATATGACTTTAGATCAACTAAAAACTTTTCTTTCAGAGCTTCAAAAAAATAAAGATTTACTCAATGCTATAAGAGTTGCTGCTACCGCAAATGAAATTGCAGAAATAGCCTCAGAATTTGGTTATAAATTTACTGGCGATGAATTAAAAGCAGCATCAAAAGTGAATATTGCTGGTGTAAAAATCAAAAAACAAGATACATCTCCATCCTATAGCTTCGGTGAAAGTGGAATAGACCCAAATGAGACAAATTATAAAAGTACTAACTAATGGGATTTCAATAACCAAACCATTAAAAACCTTTGCGATCAAAACACTAAATCGAGCGACGTAATTTTAGAGAATATACTTTATTATTATTTCGATATCTTAATACGTAGGCATAATCAATTAGCGTATGGAATAGTGGCTAAAATCCTCTCCTTAGTTCTCCAAGTTAGTGAAAGGAAGTCTATCCCCATACTGCATAACTAAAGATTTGAGATATTGAACCTTTTTTTTTCGAAAAAATCCTCGAACTATATTTAGTGAACTCTCCATAACAAGAGAGTTTTCTTTTTTCTTATATTCTTCTTAACTAGAGTAATGAAATAATTTATTTCTACATGTTTTTTTTTTTAATTTCTGCTGATACATGGACTGGTAATATTCAAAACGAGATGGATGCTAGATATCAAGATCAAAAATAAAATGACTACTTAGCCATAGACCAGATGCGCTTAGCAGATGTACTTCCCCCATATATTCCAATAATCATTACATTAGCTCAAACCTTGACTACTATGATTGTTGATTTTAGTTCTCTTGGTATCCAACTCCTAGATAAACAGTCTTAGAGAAAATAGACTAAATGTTGAGAAATGCGCATGGCATAAAATGGTAGGTAAAGAGAAACCACATGGGTGTAATCTCCCACTTCAACAAGGGATGGGGCGATGCTGCGTTTAACCCGAAAAAGAAATAAGCCCCCTTAATTTAGGAAGAGGACTTAGAAAAACAAAGCTTAAACAACATCAATATTTGACTTGTTAAGCAGCAACATTTTCTTAGCAGGAGCAAGAGCTTTGCTTTGATCTCTTCTTGTAACTCATGCTCTCTAATATCAAGAACCTTGACTCGAGCTTGATAACACTCTTCCAACCTCTTACGAGCAGTCTCGATATTCTCGAGTTCTTCTTATCTTTGGTTTGGCTTGATTTCTTCTGGCTGACTATCAGAGACGACATAAACTGTTCTCATAGGAGAGAAGAAAGAATCAGTGAATACTACGTCAAATAAAGATGAATACATTACATTTATTTCAAAGGACATATCTACTTTGACTCGACTACTTGGAATTTAAAATGTTGCAAACCGAAGAATTTGATGCGTCCTCTACGACCAAGATCGGTTGCTACTATATAATATTGGGTATACTGATAAATTACCAGAAAAAATAATAAGCCTTAAGATGTAAAAAAATTCATTCTAAAATTTCTTCCTTAAATAACCAGAAAAATAATTATAGTATTCAATTTATATAACCCAAATCGATCAATACCGATGTCATTACTTTAAATTGGCGCATCTCTTTTAATCCTTCAAAAGGGGCCGCTGTACATATTTCATTTCCTGCAGGAGTTATATGTGATCTTTCAATACCCCAATCTCTTCGACGCAAACTTGCTTTGGTTCCTTTTAGTAAAGGAATGGAAACCATCCTTGCTCTTTGCATCAAATAAGAAAACTTGTTTTATTATTTCTAGCACATAAGAATAATATATCAATTATTAAAAGCTACAGTCAAATACAAAGTTTCTTACTCTTCTATTTCTCACTAATTAAACCATTGCCTCATCCCAAAAATTACCTTTAAAAATCCCTGATCATTCATTTTGTTTCTTACAGATCTAAAGCCCCATTATACAAGCTCAATAAATATCTCTTGGAAGCATTTCTCCTTATCCAACTTATGCTATAAAAAAACCTTTGACTAAATCCATGTATTAATTTTTTTACAAACAGCCTTTTCCATACTTAAATAAGTTTAAAGCGTATCTATGGGTGAGTAATAATGTCATGTCGAAATATACGTGCATCACGATCAACTAAAGAGGAGATGACACCTTTGTTAAAGATGAAAATTTAAACTTTTTTTTAACGCTATTTATAACACATCCTTATGTCACTCATAAGCTGAAAAATTGTTATTCATAACTTTGTTTATCATCCTATCTTCACGAACTGATTCTTCATTGACTTCAGGAATCACCTCAGGGCCCGTAAGCACAGTCCATAAAAACAAAATAGTTACAGGGCATAGGGCCAGCTGAACTAGAGGAGCAAAATATTTGAGCGAGTTGAGTTTCTTTTTCATATTTAGTTGCCCCTCGCATTTCGCTTGGCATATAGATAGGTTATATCGCATGGGATGGACTTACATAAGTTTGATGATGCACTTCTTTGGTATAACTCAAAGCAGCGATAGATGTTAGTCAATGGAATATCAGCTGCATGAGAAGCCTTTGCATAACGATGCTTAAGGGTATAAGTTACAACACCTTACTTATCATTTTTGCCAGCAAAATAGAACATTCCATACATTTTTTTAGTTACGTCTTAGATGTCGTTAAAAGTAAGAAAAACAACAGAACCAAAACCTCCGACACTTATCAGTAAAGTTTATATGTCCATAATGATGATTTTAAAGAGCATTGAGAAGTAGACATCTCCAGATTTAATCATACAGATATAAGACAATGTACTTTAAGCACATCCAATGCTGAAGAAACATCAAAAAAAAAAAAAAGATGGAGTATTATGATTACTCCTCATCATAAAAAGGGTGATAGTTAGACAAGCCTCGAAAATGAACATAACCAGCGGGGAAGAGAGCTTGTACTGGCAAAGGTAGATGAGGCTAAAAATATTGCGAAAGACGGTTTTCAGGATTAAAGATCAGCTCAAGAAAAGATGTAATGCCCCAAAGAACTTAAGCTGCCAAGAATAAAAAATCTGTATATTTTTGATAAAATTATCAAATGACTCTTAATAAAGGGAAAGTTTTAGTAACTGGTGCTTCAGGCTATATTGCTCTGCACTGCATCTTAGAATTATTAAATAATGGATATGAAGTAAAAGGATCTCTAAGAGATCGTAATCGTGGGGATGAAGTAAGAAAATCCCTAGGAACAAAAATTAGCAATAACAATCTTGAATTTTGTAAGTTAAATTTACTTAATGATGAAGGCTGGGACGAGGCGGCCTCAGATTGTGATTATCTTTTTCATATCGCTTCTCCGTGCATTGTCGAAGAGCCAAAGAATGAAAATGATTTAATTACTCCTGCATTGGAGGGAACACTAAGGGCCTTAAAAGCTGCGTATAAATCAAAAGTTAAAAAGGTAGTGCTAACTTCTTCAATAGGTGCAATAGCTTACGGACATAACAAGAGCTACTGCAACCCTAATGATTGGACTGATACATCAAAGAACATAGGGGCTTATATAAAAAGCAAAACCATCGCAGAAAAAGCAGCTTGGGATTTTGTTGACAGCCATGGAGACGATTCGTTTTCAATGACTACTATTCATCCTGGAATGGTTTTTGGACCCTTACTTAGCAATGATATAGAGGGTATATCAGCAAGTTTAATTACAAAAATGATTACTGGTAAATTCCCTGCTTTGCCAAATATTTATTTTACTGTGGTGGATGTTAGAGATGTCGCGAAATTACATGTTCAAGCATTAACGAATCACCATAGTGATCATAAAAGGATAATTGCAACGTCTCAAAAAAGTATTCAGTTTCTAGAAATTTCAGAAATTTTAAGAGAACTTGGATTTAATAAATCTCCAAAGAGCTTGGTTCCTACTCAATTAATAAACACTCTTGGAATTTTCAATAGAGATATGAGAAACACTTCCACTATGATAAAAAGGGGTCGATATGGAGCAGATATATCCGAAACCATTTCAATTTTTGATTGGGAGCCAACCCCCTTTAAAAAAACATTAGAAGATATGACTGTTTCTCTAATGACAATTTTAAATTAAATCTTTTTATATGAATTGTTTTGTTAATTGATTAATTGATTAATTGATTTTTTAGTCCTCAATATTATTCTGTCATTAACATAAGGAAATAAGTTAAATGTCAATCTATCTTTTACTGATAATGCCCAAGAGGTCCAGGACCAGATCCTATCTTGTAGGATTTTTCTAAAGATTTTTCAATAAAATATTTAGCATTTTTTATTGACTCAATTAGGTTAAATCCTAAAGCAACATAACTACAAATAGCAGCACTAAGTGTACATCCACTACCATGTGTATTTGAGGTATTAATAACTTTATTGATTAACCAATCTCTATTGCCATCTTTATCAATGTAAAAATCTTTACCTTTCAAGGAATTTAGTCCTCCTCCTTTTATTAATACAGCTTTAGGACCCATTTTTAAAATTTCTTGAGCTGATTTTTCTATATCTTCTTCATTTTTAATTTGTACATCTGAAAGTAAATTAGCTTCATAAATATTTGGAGTTACTATTTCTGCTACGGGAAAAAGGAACTTCTTATAAGCATTAATTGCACTATCTTCGATTAATTTCGCACCAGTCCTTGAAACCATCACGGGATCAATAATTTTAGGTATAGAGTATTCCTGCAGTTTTTTCCCAGTATTTATAATTATTCTCTCGTTTAATAACATTCCAGTTTTCAAAGACTGTATATCGAAATCTGAGAACAAAGCATCAATCTGATTGATTAATATATTACTCTCAACAGCTTCTACACCAGTTACTCCCATACTATTTTGTGCTGTAATACATGTAATGACTGTGCAGCCATGGACTTTAATAGACATAAAAGTCCTTAGATCTGCCTGAATTCCTGCACCACCACTAGAATCACTACCACCGATGGAAAGAACGATTTTAGAATACATAATTACTCCTTAAAAGATAAATCTGTGAAAATTTAAGAGAAAGAAGAATAGGCATTGAAAAATTCTAGTTCCAATTCCATAGCTCTTTTATATAGAAAATTAACTTGGTGAATATCATAATCATCATTATATTCATCTATTAGATATTCTAGTGATTTTGCAAGATAGTCAAAACTTTTATCAGAGTAAGTTAAGATCCATTCTTTATAAGGATTGCCTGAAATCATATTTAATAAATTTTTTCCAAGCCAAGAATATAGCCGCATACATGGTGTCATTGCGCTCATTATTTCAATTAAACTTAAGTTTAAGGAGACTTCTTCTAAAAAATCAGTATATTTTTTGGTGGCATGTTCTATTAGATTAGTAGTCAAATCTATATCCCATTCCTTGGCATATGTTTCATGCAGAATCAACTCATCTGATACTCCTGATAAAAGTACGCTCAAAGTTTTGATATTTTTTTTATTTCTTGACTTAGAAACTGCTAACCCATATGCACGAGCGAAACTTTCTAAAAAAAAATAATCTTGAGCTAAATATTCTTGAAATTTTGTTTTAGGAAGATCTCCATTTTTTATCCCCTGTACGAATTTAGTATTAAGGCTTAGTAATGCAAGATCATAATTGCTTTCCCATAATTTTTGTGTTAAAGACATTGATTTTATATTTTATGTATACACATCATGCCTCATTTTCTGCTTATTACACTACACATCACATCTAGAGCAATAGAGAGGATTCAGTCGAAATCGATCTGATAGCAACTTCTTCATAAGAGAAACTAGTCTTATTATTTTCATTGGGTCCCTCGATAAACTCAAATAAAAAATTCAACTCTTTCCTCCTGTTGGAAATTGTCGTTGGGACTCCTTCGAGGAATACAAGAAAACAATTATCAATAGTAACCATATCCCTCCTGCCAAGAAGAAAATAGGTGCATCGTTGAACAACTCAACAGAAAAAATGCTTCTTGCTGTTGGGATTAAACCTACAGAGACAAAGTTGACTCCTGAAAAATATGCAAGTTGAGATTTATTCATTTTACCCGTCTATTATAAATAGACTATTTTTCTGCTAATTGATTTGAAGTTGATATTTCTGTTTTTTTTTTATAGAAGTATTACTTTGATCCTCTTTTAATCTAGTAATACCAAAATCATCTTTACCAAAAGCAAAAAATCCAATTCCTAATATGAAGAATGCGGCAATGGCTATTAATGGAAATATTTAATTTTTTAAAATATCTATTATATATAAAAAGACTTTCTGTTTAAGTTAGTCCTTTGTTCTTATAACTTTATATTGATGTAATTTATAATTAGTTATTTTGAACTTTATTTACATTTCTCTTTTTCATAAATAATCTAAGAAGTATAGAATTATAACAATCTCTTGATCCCATAATTACTTATCTAGTGATTGATATTACATATATAGCAATCATACAAAAAGCATTTATTTCCTATTAAACACGAATAGCTCGTTAAAGCAATTTATTATATTCATATAATTTAAACTATAGCCCTCATATTTAGTTGAGTTTTACATATCAGGTCCAATATCTTTTTAATTGAAATTAGGTATAAAAAGAGTTTTTTAAAAATTTTTTTAATCTCAAAAAGCATCTTTTATTTACATTGACCTTAATTCTTCCATCTTTTTAAAATTGTTTAACTATTGTAAATTATAAGTAAATTATTATATCGAAATCTATTCCTATGTCTTTAGCGATTTTTTATTGCTTATCAACTTTGCTTTTATTTCTGACCTTTTTTACTTATAGATCAACTTATTTTGTAAAAAGGAAGCAAAAGTTTGTTTATATGATTCAAGTATAGATGATAAAGAGAAATTTAGAGAATGCATACAATTTGACTACTTTTAAAGACTCAATGCATCAATAAACAAAGCTATAAATACTTAAAATCAAGATATATTTTATGTAATAAAATAGTTTAGTTAAACTTTCATTTTCAGGATTTTTTCTAGCAACTCTTTTTGTTCGGTTAGGGAGACTTCTTTTTCTATCATTTCTGTTTTATTAATATAAAGTTGATTATTTGAGGCTTTATGTTCTTCTATATTTTTTTTTAAAAATAATCTTCGAGAGATCAATATCTGATTACCAAAAAAATAAATTAATTTACTGAGTCCATGAAACATTCCTTCACTGAAAATCAAAATCAATAAACCTACACCTGCAAATGATAAGAGAGCTCCTATCATTGCAATTGATGTGGACGTTGACGTGAGATTATAATAAAGTCCCATTTTTTAAATCTAGCAGAATCTAAAAGACCATAATGATAATTTTTTACTCAAGAAGTGTATTTATGAACTCAAATTGGTAGTCAATGCCTCTTTCTCAACTCCTAATTGATTAATCATATGAGGTGTAATCTTTGGGACATTAAAACTACTAATAATGCTTGAGATTTTTTTTTGAATTACTTTAGAAATAAACACCATAAAAAATTTTTCTTGTCATTGTTGTGATGACAATAAGAAGAGTCCTTATTGTTATCAGACTTACTGGTGAGTTGTTGTAAGCGAAGAAACTCTTTCCTCTATAACTTTTTTAGCATTTCTTTAATCTAATAACATCCCTTCGAGCACGACAGTGATTCTTTGTAGCGAAAATTGTGACACTTGATAATCCATGCCTGTGCATTAGATACAAAAATAAAAGGATCCAAAGTATTTAAATTGTCGATTGAATTGAAAAATGTTGATTGTCTTCATACATAAAGTCTGATTATGCTAGGGAGAATTATGCTAAGGCCTAGAAATTTTGTGAATAGTCTTAGCAGATTTTTTTAAAATTTTTTGTGCCTCTTTTCTTGAAATACAGGCCTCTGCTTTAGCTTGAAGTTTTAAAAGCTTGGCATGGTGCTTTTCTAAATTCATGCAACACCAGGAATAATTTGCCCAGTTACTAAATAGCTGCTTGCGATAAAAACGAAAGCCAACATTGAAGCTCTTCCAAGAAAAGTCATGCTCATACAAGAAAAACAGCGTATAGGTTAACAACCAAAATCTTTACCCGAGGGATGAATGCTCGAAAGGTTTCCAACTTTGTATATTTTGAAGCCTAGCCTTAAAAAAAGGCTATTTAGTTCATCGAAATAGCCAAATCAGACAACTTTTCAAGAGGGAAATGTCTTTCTAGTAGTACAAGAAATAACGTTTAATATTATCCGATCAATCGAAAGACTTTCGAAAAAAAGCTTTATAGGTTTTTAATATCATCGATTTCATATTTAATTGATCCATATGTTTCATAAGCTAGGAAACAATTAACCCCAGTTCGATTTTTATTACAAATGATACTAGTGAAAGGCTTAAGACTTATAGCTAAATGATCTCAAAGCCTTAACACTTAATATTGAGAAAAGATTTGGTATCAAAAAACCCATCTAAAAATTTAAAAGATTATCAGTTAAATACAATCTAAATGTTCTTTTAAATTCAAAAGAAAATTTAGATTGTATTTATTAGGTGACTATTTAGCCAAAATCACCTATTCATTGAAATAAGTTGAGCCAAATGAAGCCTTTTCTCGTGCTCCCGCTTTTTTGCCAAGTGGATGTTTAGCTGCGAAGAACTTGAGGTCCCTTTGGAAGCAAGATTCAATTCGGACTGATGTATTGCTTTTCTTTTGGACTTTTGCCTGAGGTATCGAACATTTAATTCCTTTGGACTTGAGTGACTTGGCCTGGAAGATAAAAACAACTCAGCTTTGTGGAGTGAGTTTTTCTTACAGATGCTTTTTCTGATTAAAGGAAGGTGATTCATCACGTTTCTCAGCAGAGGCAACCCCGTTCCATGTTGCCCAAACATGCATTTCCCTAAGGAAATCGAACGTATTCAAATTGTAGCGGTTGATACCGTTTTTTGCGAATGGAAGAAATTACTCAATTATGAAAATTACAAATCTAAGCTACTTTTCATCCATTAGTTAATTTTGCATAAAGCAAAGACAAGTAAAAATGAGATTAATCGTTGATTGATTACTAAGTCTCATAAAAAAGACAGACTAGAAAAACTATCTTAGAAGAATTTAATTATATAAGGATTCTAAAGAGCTCACCTAAGGCTCTAAAGCAAAAAAAGAATTTACGCAATTACAAAGAGGAGGCAATCTTCTTAGATTTAAACTTAATACTTTACGTTAATGAATGATCCAACCTGTTATTTAATAATCAATTACTGTAGAAAAGAACCCTTTCATCGCAATGCAAATGTTTATTTACTTTGTATTTGACTAGTAGCTAGTTTCTCTAGAAAAGAAAGTGAGAAACAAATTAAAAACTTCAATTCCACCAACCGAATTGCTACCACATAAATTAGATAGGATAACTTCGTACGTAGAGGTTACGAAGGTCGGAATAATCACAAAAAAATTTCAAATGAAAAGGGCACAAGGTTCACTCAATTAGAGCCAAAAAACAAAAGTCGAAAAGAAATATTTTAAAATTTTTCGGATAACTTTCCCAAGTCAATTTAATAGTTTGTCCAATTCGCTTTCAGACATTCTTTTCATATTTGCATATATGTGAAAGGCATCATCAATATCCTTCGGGACATCTTTATTTAAAAATAAATTTCCAACTGCTATGTCAGGGAAAAAAGCAGCTTGATATCTGTCAAAGAAATCGACTTTTTGTTCGTCAGTAATACATTCTTTAGCTAATTCATCAAAAATTAGACCTCTGAGTTGATTGAATCACTAGTTGGAGCTATGAGAAAAGATCAAATGTATCTCTAAAGGGGTTAAATCAGTATTTTCGATTCCCCAAAGTTCGCCTTTACCTGAAGCTTCTAGTATGGCTTCGTAGAATTCATCAGAAAATTTTGGCATTGGTTGTTTAAAAAAACGCGAGAGATTTGGTGAAAAGAGTTATGGCGAAAAAGGAAGGGACTAATTAGTACAAATACTTTCTCTAACTTAATGACCAAAAGTTAAATAAGAGTATATTTAAAGCCTTCAACAAAATTGGTCGGTATAGGTAGGGCTAACTAGTTACGGTCAGGTACGGCTTCTTCTAATACTCAACACCTTTAAGGCTTAAACACCAACGACAACAACTAATCCAAGAGATATTTATTAAATGATTAGATTTGTTGATGACTCTAATCAGTATAAATAGCCCGAACTGGTTAGCCCTACTTCAACCGTCCTAAAGGAATTGAGGAAATCTATCTATACTTTTAATAATTACTAAGTATTTGATTTTCAGTAATGCTTGCAGTAAACAAATCTATTGCTGCAAAACTAATTGTTCTATGGAATCTCCCTGCACTGCTTTTAGTAGCTAGTGCTTGTGAAGTTAGTAATTTCGTATTTACTTGATTAAAAATGACATCATCAAATAAGAGCCCAAAGAATTGGTCCGAGTGGAATAACAAAAAACACTTCACTGATTATTCAAGAGACTCAGGAACGGGAAAGTTTGTACGTTTTACTATTGCTACCTTGCTCTTTGTTCCAGTTGGCTTCCTTGCCTACATGACTACTATCTAAGAATTAAATGATTTCAACAAATACTTCAGTAAACACCAATAGATTTGGGAAAGTTATTGCCTTTGGCCTAACAGCAAAGTTATTAATTTTTTCGATTTTTCTCATTTACATGATGAGGGGGTAACCATGACAAAACAAGAAAAAATCAAAGCAGCTGAAGAAAGAATCAAAGAACTAGAAACTCTAATAAAACATTTTAAAAAGTAAAACTTAATCTTCTAAAGGACTTGTAAAAAGCTATCGCTAAATTACTAATTCTAAGTCTTCAAACTTTCAATGGGTTCTATTTACAGTAGGTTGTAGCTATTTCTGTAGATGAAGGTTGTAACCAAAGTGTTATATGTAATAGGGTGTTGTGGTGAAAACTTTAACTGTATTTATTTAAGTAGTGCTATGTAATGAAATTGGTAAGGCAAAGTTGTAGCGACACTAAATACGATCAAAAACATACTGGCTTTAGTCAATCGTTTCATGACTTGATTTTAATAAATACTCTTTATCAACTTAATTGTCATAAATAAAAACCGTGATATTCCAAATAATGATGTATGAATTGATTTTTAGCTTAACCAGAAAAACCTTGTGCAATGCCGCCTACTAATCCATTCAATAAAACCAAAACAAACAAAACGCCACCTAGAGCTTCTATTTTTCTTATATTTGCGTTTCTATTCTCCTCCGGACTATCTTGAGTCATGTAAAAAACCGGAACACCTACCACTAACAGCAACGATGATAACAAAAGTGCATTAGCAAGTATGCCTGCAATAATAGACATTTTTGGATAATCTAAAGGTCAATTTCTGAAGCCGAAGTATCTCTAACTATTAGCACGAAGGGCGAACTATCTAAAAAGGCTTAAAGGAAAAAAATTCAACGAAAATTATTACATTAATTTTTAACGAATCTACTGTTAATCCTTAACGGGTATTTATCTCTAAGAAGTTGAACAGCTAGAGTCCTTTTTTTACTAGTTAGTAGGTATACTTTTTTCGCGAACTATAAAAAGTGGTTGTCCTATGAATTATTCGGGAACATTCTTCCACTTTGGATAGTCGTAAAATTAATTTTAGTTTGTGTAAGCTTGAAAAAGGTTTAAATTCAAACTAAATAAACAGCACTTTGCCGTTAAGATAATTCTATGTGAGACTGATAAGTGAAAGAATCTAGAGGAATATTTAATATAATTTAGATACCAGACTAGAAAGTAGTAGCAAACGATCTTGATAATAGAGATCGTATATAATTTTAGTTTACAATGTTGTTTAATTAAAAACGTCGAGCCAAAATAGATATATCTTTCAGGATGACTGTAATGAATTACACTTTACATGAAGCAGTATTCGATTATTTCTTCTGTCCTATGAGAATAGTTTACCTTGTCTCTAATAGTCAGTTATAAGAAATCAAGCCAAACCAAAGAGAGGAAGAACTTGAAAGTATCAAGGATTCTCTCAAAAGGTTGGGGAAGAATTATCAATCTCAAGTAAAAGTACTAGATGAGGGTAAGCAAGAGCGCCAAGAAGAGTTCAAAGCTTTAACTCCAGCGAAAAGAGAAAAGTAACTGAAAAATCAATTCTTAGATCTATTATTTAAATTCCCTTACAGGGATAGGTTTGATATGGTTTTCGACTGACGGCTTTTGATTCATTTGTTTCCAGATTATCGAATTACTAGCCAAGAAGAAAACTCCAATAGCAGCGATAATAGGGAATAGATTTTTAAAATGCTTCATTGTTGCTGTTGTTGTAGCTGCTAAATTTTTCATAAAAAGTAGAAGGCTTTTTAATTGATGTCCGATATTTACAAACTATCTCGCTAACTTTCTCACTATGAACCCAGCGGATTTCTCCAGAATCTAAATTTACGATTTGAAAGAGTGTGAGTGCATCTTGATCTCTTGGACCACTTATAAATGTTAGAACTTTTCCTTTTTGATCCGCTTCATATGGAACAGCGTCACCCGGTCTGACTTTTAAAAATAAAGGGTGATCCATAAGTTCATTTTGTCAATATATCTCAAGTAAGGGAAGTATCCTTTTTAACCAATTTTAATTCCGTTAAATCCCTTTACTTCCAAAAGTTCTGAATTATTTATGGTTACTTTTTGGGCAACCCTGAAAATTGACATTAAAATAGACATGCAAAGTAATCTTCCTCAGATTGATCGGGACGAAAGTATGAGGTGTTTTTCTTGACTCGAAAACTAGCAAGTTAGATTCTTGATTAGGACCCTACACTTTGGAACTCAGTAAAAGTCATCCCATCCCCATCATTATCGTCATCATCAAAACCAGAGATTAAAACCCATATACCTCCAAGTGCAAGCATACCTGCTATGCAAATCACAATTACTTGGCTTGGCATGACAGATTCTCAGATTTTGTTTAATAGGTGTTTAAGTCGAATTTTGATTCACTAGGCTTAACTGGAATTGGACTATTTGCTGAAGAATTATCTATTGAGGAAGCTTGAAAGATAACACTAGCCCCACCTATTAATAAAACTGCGAACATAATTGTGTGATAAGAACTAAACATTTACCAAGTCTGTATATTTATAGAATCTAATCAGTTGTGAGATGGCTGTGATGTAGTACAAAGCGAAAGATTCTGGGGTGTTTCTCCTACTACTTTTAGGAGATGGTCTATGACTTGAAGACTAGGCAAAAGAAAACACTCTTTTTAAAGAGGATTAACTAAAAACTGTGTGAGAATGATTTTGAAGGAAAGAGATTGAACAATTGGCCCCTTAGATTTCTCAAAAAAAGTGAAACATATTGAACTTTTAATGAATTCGCGAAGAGAGGACATAATTTCGACTACCGTTCTCGGACCATGATTGATGATGCTTCCGTATTAAGACATCAATTGGGACATACTCCAAAAGACTTATCTAATCTTGATGTTGGATTCAGGAAGGGGGGCTATCTTTTTTTCATTTTCTTATTGTAATCACTTTTAGTTGAAACCTTGTTACCACGCCAGTCAGTTTCTCCTACATACATTTCCTCTCCAAATAAATCGTTTAGTTGCTTTTCCGTCATTGGCTCAAGGGCAGGTGCCTCAGCTATTTCATCTTGAGGCATTATTTCAACCTCTTCTGCTTTTACTGTTAAAGGACTGAAAAATAATAGAAGACCAAGAACAAACGAAAAGAGCTTTTTCATCTCCCTGAATTGTCTGCTTTTGTCTATTAAAAACCAATACTCTCATTTGAAGCTATCAGCATTAATGCCTTTTCAAAAGAGTTTTTTTATTGCTGTTAATTTATTTGATCTTAAAAAAAGGAAGGCTTTTTGATTGTTGTCCGATATTTGCTAACTATGTTGGTCACTTCCTCTCAATGAATCCAGAGGGTTTAGCTAGAATCCACATTTAGATCTGGAAGAGGGTCGGTGCGCCTAGATCTCGTGAACCGACAATAAATGTGAGAATTTTTCCTATTTGATACTTTTCATAAAGAACAGAATCACTAGTTTTAAATTTTAATTATGGAGGTATATTGATAACTTGTTAATGTCAAAAATTAGAAGGACATGGAGAAGATCAATAATCTTGGCAGATATCTTATTTATTCCCAGAAGTCCAAATGTATTGCTTTGAGTGGAATTGAATGAAACATTTTCTACTTGCACATTTACAAAAGCTAAAAATTTGAGGCTTATGGAATCCGTCCATGAGCCTGAAGCTCTTCCGTAAACCCAAAACCTAGTGGACTGATAAGACGGTCAGGGAAAAGTACACCATTCAAGTGATCATTTTCATGCTGAGCGACTCGTGCTTGAAAATCTTGCAACTCTTCTGAGTGGAAAGCACCTTCTCGATCTTGCCATTTTATCTGAATACGTTTCCAACGCTTCACCTGACCACGCAAACCAGGCACACTAAGGCAACCCTCCCAACCAGTGATTAAATCATTTCCAATTGATTTGATGACAGGATTGATAAGTACACGTTCTGGCAAAGGATCTGCATCGGGGTATCGAGGGTTATGGCCCATGCCAATCACGAAAATCCTCCAGGGTTCATTGATCTGCGGTGACGCTAGACCTGCTCCAGAACAATACAATTTTGTATCGAACAGATCGTCTATTATCTGCTGTAGACGTTGACTGCCGAACCAGGCATCAGGGACCTCTGCTGCGCATGTGCGCAATGCTGGATGCCCAATTCGAAGAACATTCCGAATCCCCATATACCAATCATAATGTCATTAATAGCTTACATCGACCCAACGCAGGAGAATGGCATTGGTTTCAAAAATAACTGGCCTAACAGAAGACCCGCCATTTTATTTGAATATTTTTTAGACCTTTAAAAAGGTGATTTCATGAAGAACCAGTCTAAGAGGAGTATCCAGATTGGAAGATTCAAAGCTAAGTTGACAGTCGATCTATCTTGGGGTAATTGGCCCGCATTTTTATGGATCAAATTACTGATTCAACAACTACAGTCTTGGATCCAAAGACAACAAAAAGAAAATATCCAGAAGCAAGGATAATAGTTCTTGATGACAATTTTAATTCGTTTGAACATGTAGCAAATTGTCTTGTGATAATTATCCCAGGAATGAGTGAAAAAAGATCATGGGAACTTGCGGTCGAAGTAGATAGAGAAGGTGCTGCGGAAGTTTGGAGGGGCCCCCTTGAACAGGCAGAGCTATATCATCATCAGCTGGTCAGCAAAGGATTAACAATGGCACCAATTGAAAAAACATAAAATTTCTCATCCTATAGAAAGTCTCAGAAAAACAATGAAAAACATCTTTTCTTTTGTTCTTTGTCTTCTTTTGATTATTTGCCCTCTCACCGCTCAAGCAGATCATGTCGAGCCAATTCCTCAAGAGGAAATAATTGAAGCACCTTCACCTGATCCAATGTCGAATGAAGCAATTAGATATTTACAACTTGAGGAAATGTATAAGGGCACTCTTAGTTGGCAAGGCAACCAAGCTTCTACCAAATTTAATTACGATATGAAAAAGAAAAAAAATAGATGGCAATATTCGCAATTATAGTTCTCATTGGATTTGTCCTGTCCTGGTACTTCCGAAGCTGGGGAGTTTTCACTCGGCTTCTTGGCTATGGGGTAATTCTTGCCGCAATTCCTTTAGGACTGAAATTTGCTTCGGTAGTTGGTTTAAACCCAATAGCAGTTTTCTTTATTTACCTGGCTGTCTTTTGGATTGTTTATTTCTTTATTTATAGAAGGAACCGTTAATTATCAAAACTCTTTAGGGTGAGTTCTTAGTAATTTATTTTTGAATGCCTAGTCCTTTTTTTGCAGTACCACTCAATATGGGAACAGGTACTTGGATTGTGACGATTGTTGCTGGTTTAAGTTTTATTGTGATGTTTGGTATTGCCTCTGCCTTTGGCGACTTCCAAGGCTTGATTAATACAACATTAGAAAACGATTCAAATTCTAGAAAAAGCAGGAAGAGACAATAGCCAATCACACCAAGAAATAGTACAAAAATTATCAGGTTAGGAATAATCCCACCTATTATTTAAACTCATCCATAACTCCATTTGTATTTTATCGACTACGATTTGTCAGATATATATTTGAGACTAAAAAAGCAATTTTTTAGTCTTGCTCATTTTCTTATTTGCTGAATTTGAACCAACCTTCTTCTTTCATTCCTCTTCGTTTTTATTGCTGAAACAACGGACTTCTAAACTGGATGCATAACTTATCTAGAAATATTAATTCTTTTTTCTCTTTGCTTCTCCCACCGATTATTTGGATAAAAACAAAACAATAAGAGTCCTCAATCAGATTGATAGAAGAAACGTTGATTCGAGATTATTTTGATTTGGCGACCCCTATATGAATGCTTTAACTTTCAGGCGGTGGTCTATTGCTTAGTAACGAGCGCAAAAATCAAACAAAAGTAAACCAATTAATTCACCAAGGTCATATTTGGAATTTTTCTTCGTTACGGTTTGCGAAGCAGTCATTTTTTTTTGTCTTTAAATAAAGTCGTTTCCATCACCCATTTGCCAAGGAGAAGCCCCACAAAAAATGAGCATTATTCCAAACACTATTGCGTGGTAGGGAGTGTTCAAACAAGTGACCAATTTTTGAAAACTAACTAATTTTCCAAAAATCTGTTGTAGCAAAAGTATTCATCGATACTAGAAAACCCTCTTTTTAGGGAGAGTTTACCAGCCTTAATAGTTACTCAAAGCTCCTAATCTAAGATTGAAGAGGGTTATGCCAAGTAAGTAGGAAATGCAAGGCTAACCATGAGTTTTTGTTTACCAAAAAAAGTGCATACCAAATGAACTTTTAATGAGTTAAAGAGCTAAGGGACAGGATTTCGACAACTGTCCCCTTCTCTGACTAGAGCTTGAACGCAACACAGCCTTGAACCCAGTTACTCGCTCTTGCTCTAGAGAGTATAAAAGCAAATTCTTTAAAACTGAAGTTCGGTTGAGGTAGGGCTTTCCAATCTTTGCTTAACCTCTTGTTCGTATGTGGAAACTATTTCTCTTACTTCCTCTCCATGCACAAATTTAATTTCACCTTTATCGACATTTGCTACATGAAAAAGTGTGGGAGCAAACGGAATATTTTTCAGTCTAGGAGTATTAGAGGTGCAAATACCAAATTGCATGCACTCAATCACATCATCATCATCATCTTTGGGCTTGGAAGTAGAAAACAACTCATGATTCTGGAAAGATCCTTTGACATTCTTTAGTAGATGATTAAATAGATTTCCACAAGATATAATTAGTTCTCCTAAAAATGTTGGGAAGGCATTCCATCCAATATGACTTTGAATGCCTTCCCCTCTACTATGAGAACCGAGTCTTAAGATAAAAGTTCTGATAATAGAGGGGATTTGTTTGACTCAGATAACGCAAGAACTTCTCAACGACATTCAAAGTTGGTAGCACGACTTGTCGCTTTACAAAATAATTATTAGGGTAATCACCTTCGATATAAGTAGTGGATAACTATGAAACTCAAAGATACTGCGATTGCTTTAGGAGTTGGTGTTGCGACTGCTGCTGGTTTATCTCTGTTGAAAGTAAATAAAGACTTTGTCGTTGGATCGACTGCTGTAGTTGTCGGTGCAGGCTTGATGATTGCTTTAAAAGACAAGAACGATCTAAATATAAAAGCAAGAAACTATGAGTATTTTTTTAATAGAGCACAAGATAAATTCGAACTTGCAGATTATGAAGATGCAATACTCGATTACAATATAGCTTTAGAACTTTCACCTACTGAGATTTGTCTCGTCTACTCAATGCGCGGTAATGCAAAACGTAATTTGGGTGATTTTGAAGGTGCAATTTCCGATCAAAATAAGGCCTTAGATTTTGATCTTTTATACGCGGATGGATATTTCAATAGAGGAATTGCCAAGTTTAAAAAGGGAGATTTTGATGGTGCAATTCAAGACTATTCACAAGTTCTAAAAATTACCCCAAAAGATTCAGATTCATTTTTTAATCGTGCCAATGTGAGGAAAGAAATGGGTGATATGAAAAGTGCCTGCGAAGACTGGAGAAAAGCAGCTTATCTTGGGGATGATGATGCTGCAAAATTATTGAGAGATAATTGCGAATGACTTTCTTTCTCTAAACTAATCTATTCAGGTATAAACAACTTTCCCTCCCTCAAGTGCATTCAATGATTCTTTGATTTCTTTTCTATTTGCTCCAAGAAATAATCAAAAGCAATTAGGTCAGGGAATTGCCACCAATAATTTGAGCTTTGGCAAAGAAAATCATTTTATTGATGGGGAGGTACTTTTTCTCCTCGTCTCACTATTGCTTTTCTAGTTTGATCAAAATAAAGAATCATCCCACAAAAAACTGCTAAGCCAATCAAATTAGGAATGATTCCACTAATAATTTCGAACTCATCAAAGAATTCCATATATATCTGTACTGACTCCAATTGATTTTGTTCAAATTAGAGACTTAAAAAAGAAATTGCTTAGTCTTGCTCTTTTTGTTCTTTTTTGAACTTGAACCAACCGTCTTCTTTCATTCCTCTTCTGATAGCAGTAACAAGTGCTCCAAGGAAAAAAGAGCCTACTCCAGCAAAAATTGCCAGAGTTAATAAAGGCTTAACTCCTGTTACAGCTGTACTTTGAAGGGCAGGATCGAAAGCATCCATTAAATCTTTTTTTTATTATTCGTCATAAACTTTGCATGTTGACGAAGTTGGATGGATTTCACATTCTTATTCCAAAACTCCTCTCTAGTTTCAGCTGGGATTTCGTAATTAAAATCATGCCTTGATCGAATATCACTTAATGCATTTTTGATCATAGAAAGTGGAGTTCTTAGTTTCATAAACCTCCTATTCGTATCAATCTGTTCTACTTGATTCCTTTTGCTTTTAACACCTCGGCATTTACTCAGGGACTACTTCCTAGTAAATTAATAATAATGAGAAAAAGTATTAGTTCAGTCAGTAAAGTTTAAAATTACTTAATGGAAGATACTTATCAATGGCTAGTAGCTCTCTTAATAAGGCTACCCATAGCATCATTACTCGCTTGGTTAAACAAATCAGGCTCTGATTTTAAGGATGGCTTTGAGCAGAAAACAGAGAAGAAAAATAAATGAATTATCAATTATTACTTGAATGCTATTCCTCAGGCTCAGAGATGACAAAGGATGAATTAAAGATGTTGGAGATAGAGCTAGATACTCAGATAAAAGTATTAAAGTTTCTCGTACTCAAGGTTGTCTAAAAATTTCACCGAAACACATTTACCAGGCTGCGCATGTTTGCGAAGGCAGTGCTTGGAGCACTTGTTTAGCGGCTGTTTTAGATAAGTACTCGCCACCATTAATTGATAAAAAAGCAAAAGGTGCAATCGTATTTTATGAACTAGTTCGACAAGGTTATTTCGCTACCAACTAAAGATTAGTCACCTCACATTGGATAAATAATATGAGCCAATGATTTCCAACACTGTTTATTAATACTTGCTTTCAAAGCTTTTCTTTTATCGTTTAATTTCAATCATTTCTATAGGCTCACCTATCGGTTGTAGGACTTAAAAAAACAGCAATATGGGTTTAAAACTCTTAAAAAATGCTCAGGGAAAAAGAGAAAAAGGCTCTTTCTTCAATCCTCATGTTGATAATTGGTTGGCCTGTTGGACTTGATCAATTTCTTGAAGGAAAGAATGAAAAAGGTATTTCTACAATTATTGGTTGGACGATGACAGCCTTATTGTTTTTATATGTTTTGGGTTTAAAAGGTTATTACACTGGAGTTGTTCTATTAATTGCGGTGCTTTTGACCTTGGCAGGTAGTTTTCAAGCTTGTAAAAAACTAATTAAAGTCACGCGAGCTTTCGTTGATATAGATAACTAATAATGAACGAACTTGTCCATAACCTTTTAGCCCCTTGGCATCTTGCGCTTGATGCGACCTTATTAATTGCCTTTTTTACTTGGGTTTATTTTCTTAGAAAAAATAAGGCTGATAGCTAATGGGAATAGCAATCACATATGCCATAGCAAATCTTGGAATACTTGGATTGTTTTTCTACATCACGTATCGAATGACAAGGAAATAAAATTGAAGGAGTTAAACGATAAGGTCAATACCAACGAATTTAAAAATTGGTCTAAAAGGATACTTCCCTTGGTTGATAAATTTAGTCAAAATGTAATTATGGATGAGCCTCTATTTTTAAAAGTCAGACCAGGTGACACTGTTCTATATGAAAAGGACCAAATTGGAAAAGTTCTTACTTTTGTTGGCGGCTCTCGTGATCCTGATGCACCCTCACTCTTTCAAATCGCCAACGTAGATTCTGGCGAAATCCGCTGGATTCATGGTCAAGAAGTTACTGACATAGTTTGTGAATATCGGACAACAATCAAAAGGCCTTCTTCTCTTTACGATCAAATTCAGCAGTACCAATAACCAACAAGAAACCCCTCTAGAAATTCCAAAAACTAAAGGGGTTATTAATCGACTCGTACTATATAAAGTCAATTATGTCTTGATGAGGTTTGGCCTCAGTCATATATATAGGTGAAATCAAGCTATAAAACAAGCAAAGCTTGGAAAGCCCTACCTCAACCGATCCATAAATCAAATAATTACTCTTTAAATTTATTTAAATTAGTGGCGTCATACGGAAGCACCATTAATTAGAGTTGGGGGCTGTACTGCATAGCAAGCAGTCCCTATTCTCGCTAGAGCGAGTAACGACTTTTATAGAACCGTTGCGACTAAAGCTCAAATTTGAGGGGGAAAGTTTTTCGAGATTTTTTCCCTTACTTCATTAAGAATTTTCTTCCTTAGGGTTTCTTTCTTTTATGACTTCAACAGATAAAGCAGCATTCGAAAAGAAGGCTTTTAAGTTTCTTCCTTTTCTAATCTTAGGAAAAATTACATTTGCTGCTTGGTTTATTTCGCACTTGGTGCAACTCTAACTTTTTTCAACCGAATGTTGCAGCTATGAATGATTTAATTGGAAATTTTATAATTACTGCTGACCCATGGCTTGGGCGTATTCAAAGCGAAATGGATGCAAGATATGTAGAACAGTCATCTTTGACTAATCTTTTTACTGAACATAAATTTTGGGGTTGGGCTGGACTTCTTTTAATTTTCGTAGCGTTAGCAGCAATATTTTATTTTCAATTTCAAGCGTGGGAACAAGAAGATCAAGAACAAGAGAAACTTACTGCTAAACAAAAAGAGTTTGTGGAGTTTCTTGAAAAGGCCTCTAATCAATCAAAGGAAAAAAACTAAACCAAAGGCCATCGCCTGAAAGTTAAAGCCTCAGACGAGAACCGCCTCATAATCTCGAAAAAAGAATTTTTCTTCAGATTTATTGCAGAACTCTTATTATTTTGTTTTTATTCAAATAATCGATGGGAGAAGCAAAGAGAAGAAAAGAACTTGGATTACCACCAAAATCTTCAAAGCAGAAAAAGATAACTAGAGAAGAAAGGCTTTTCTCTTGGTCACCCTGGCCTACTAAATATCAAATGAGTCGATATCCTTATGCTCCAATTGTGACTATGGCCCTAGGTTTGATTTTTCTAATGTGGGGTTTCGAACTCAATAGTTGACTTGGCTAGTAAAGAAGAACGGACTGACCTGAGTCAGTCCCAAGGTTCCGATAGCAATCGGCTGTCGAGCTTTTTTATTTTGACAGGTTTAGGAAAAAACTCTTGGGTATGGAGTTTGTCCGTTCATTAATGTTGTGTCTATTGGCTTGCAGATATTCATTAATGCACTCAGTCCAAAACCAGGCCCTGTAGGACCATCAATGAATTCCTGGAATTCTTCTATAGAAATCCCTTCTTTTGTTTCCCAAATACAGTAGATAGGACCATTTGGAGTAACAGCATTAGCTGAATGGTTGAAAAACCCTTTTTCTTTGTTGGCTGCTACAGCTTCATCCCATCCTCCACCAGGAGCCATTGCTGAATAAGCAGTTTCCCACCACTTAGCGGAAGTACCAGCTCTGAATTCGTGATGAACGATATAAAAGTTAGAGGCCATTTGGATTTAATTTGCAGGATATTTTTAACTTAAAAAATGATTGTTGAGTTAATTCATCCTGCTTTCATGACATTGATTTTGATAAAGGTAAAAATCAATAAAAGCATTAACTATCGCCCAGGGATAGCTATAAAAAAAGAGTAAATGATTGATACGCATGCCTAAAAGAACATGGATGAGTGGTTTTAAATTAAATATTCATGCACCAGGAACGGGATTTGCACTGATGTTATTAGCTCTAACTCAAGTGCCAGTAGCTATTAAAACCACAGCAGAAATTTATTGTATGGAAAAGCTAGGTCAGAAATATAATTCTGCAGTCGTGGCGATTATTCAATGTAATGGTGGTAAATGAATCCATCCCAATCATCAATCGCTTTATTAGCTGTTTTGATTTTAGTAATATCTATGTGGTGGATCTCTAGAACACTCAAAGAAGGTAGAAAAGCCGTAGAGGAAATGAAACAGGTACAGTTAAATAATCATTCAACTTGATAAGAAGATCATTTATCGATATGGACTTGTAAATCAATTGTCTACAAATTTGAGAGGTTAACGCTAAGGAACAGAAGACCCTTCGGATGACTTTCAGTAAAGCCCAGATAAGTACGTAGAGCTGCAAGAAATGGATAGACGTTATTTAATTCTTATAGTAATCACCCTATCTTGGTACACCATGATAGGGTGAGGGCAAAAAATCTGGTAGACCAAGTTTTTGTGAGGCCTCCTTGTAAGGGATCTTTTCCACTGCTGCATTTGCACAAATGGCTTTTGCATCAGTAATGGCATAGCTTTGAGCCTTATTATTCATTCATACAGAGAGAAGCCCAGCAGTTAGGGCGAGTAGTAAAAAGTGCTCCATTGCTTGTCTTTTATTAATCCATAGGTACACAAAACAGGGTTAGCAATAAGGAGGATCCAATAAAGTGAAGGTTGACCAGACTCAACAATAATTCCCACGTTAAGAATATTGAATACTGCAAGTATCAATAAGCAAGACATCAAGCCCAGCTCACCTAATAAAACTTTCCGAGCAGATTCATGTTCTCTAATGGAACTTGCAACTATCAATAAAAATCCAATACCTATATTGCTTGCAGCGACAATATCGACAAAGTCTCTCATAAATAACATTGTTTTAGCTGAGACTGATGGGGCAATGGTATCAACTGAGAAAAATTAACATAGGGATCAGTATTACACCCAATACAATTTGAAGAGATCCAACAGTTTTTAGAATCGTTTTTATTTTCATATATAAAATCCGTGAGACGAAGGCGTAGAAATTGTTGGTTCTCACTTGACATTAGCCAATAACTCTAAAAACTAAAATGAATTACTTTACATACGTATTTGTGTGGCTTTGTGTCGCATTGTGGCTTCCTGTAATGCTCTTTCTCTGGGCGTTAGATATCAAGAGAACCTGGATTAACAAATATAAAAGTTACGACTGGACTTGGAGCAAGATTGCAAAAATCAATGGAGCAAAACCTACTAATGTTTAGTGGTGGTATAAAACTTAGTAACGAGCGTAGAGATCAAACAGAATACCACCAATAAACTCACCTAGTCCGAACCATGATTTCTTCTTTGGTTGTGCTGGAGTAGATGTTGTCATTACATGCACTGGCGAAGTCTATTAACAAGGATTGTTGAAAAGCCAATAAACAGACCTGCAGGAATAGCCAAGCTGGCAATAATTGTTGCTTCGTTGATTTCGTACATAATTTTCAAGCGTTGGCGTTGGCCTTGCTTAGTCGTAGTTTTAAATAAAAATTGTTTAGTGGCTCCTTTATGGAAAGTATTTTTCCGTAGAACTCTTCACAATGTTGGAGTAAAGGCTTGAAAGGATTCATGTCCATTTTTTTAGTCCTAAACGAATACTTAAAAAGAAAACTCCCACGTTGGAAGATTAACTAATGGTTTTTTGATTACAAAAAAAGTGCAGACCTAATGAACTTTTAATGAATTAGCGAAGAGGGGACTGGGATTTCGACGACCGTCCCCCGATCTAGCTTGATGATGCTTCCTTATCACGTCATCAATATTGTCTAGTTTAAAAAAGATTTATTGAGTCCTGATGTTCGGTTGAAGTAGGGCTTTCCCACTCCCTTATTAAAAGCAGGAGGAGGAGACCAAAGATGTAGCAAGGGGAGATCTTTATAAGACTATAAACTCACTTCACCATCCCCAAAAAAGGAAAACTGCGACTTTTTCAGAATTAACAAGAACAAGAGAAAAAAACAGTTGAAAAACACTTTTTAGATAACCTTTTAAAAAACATTTAAATGCAAAGATTTGATTTTGTTTTTGATTTACATGCAACTTCCAGGCGTTGGTCTTTGGCTTAAAGACTAGATACGAGGAAATATTTCTATTTAAACCTTTACTGGAGAACCAGCTTCGAAAACTCCTGCGAATAAAATGTCCCCTCCCCAATGGCAGAGAAGAGACACTTTGAAAATTGTGTTAAAAATCAGAGTTAGACAATTCCTGGGATAATCCAGCCAGTGAAACCGTAATTAATAACAGCTGCAAGAAGACCCATCATTGCAAGTCGACCATTCATTATTTCAGCTGTTTTCCAGTAGTTAGTTGTTTTATCCATCACACAAAACCTGGAATAATTTGTCCAGTTGTTGCATAGGCACCTACAAGAGCAATGCATCCAAATAATGCTGCATAGCCGTTAAGTCTTTCAGCAGTTACCTTTTCAGGATCAATCTTCCTACTGTTGTTGTCGTTTTGAGTAATCATTACACGACACCTGGGATGATTTGGCCAGTTGTAAGATATGCACCGATGAGTGCCCAGCATCCAACAAATGCTGCGTAGCCGTTGAGTCTTTCGGCAATTACTTTGCCTTCTTCGACTCTTGGGGTTTCAACAGTTGAATTTTTCACTAAACGACACCTGGGATAAGTTGGCCTGTTGTTAGGTAGATACCTGTTAGAAAAACGAATGCCATCATGGCTGGTCTGCCGATGCTTCTTTCTAGGATTGTTTTGTTAGATGGTTGCATTGTTGTGAATAGTTATTGGGTTAGAAAATACCAGGAATAATTTGACCTGTTGTTGCATATGCACCGAATGCTGCTACGAAGCCAAGCATTGCTGCCCAACCGTTGAACTTTTCTGCTTCTGGAGTCATTACTGTAGTTGCGTTGATGTATACAAACATAAAATATGAATTTTCCGAATGAAAGATACGGTCATGTACGGCTTCTTCTAATAATAGATATATTTACCTTTCAAACATCAAATACATCAACTGATTAGAGATGTATTTTCGAATAATTAGATTTATTAATGACTATAATAGATATAAATAGCCCGAACTGGTTAGCCATACTTCAACCGTCCTACATCACTTGAGAACTACTTTTATGTTGTTCACATCCTCAAAACAAGCTAAGGACCTATTAATCATGCTTGCAATCAATAAAACTACTGCTGCAAAACTAATCGTTCTGTGGAATCTTCCTGCACTTTTTTTGTTAGCTGAGGCTTTCGAAGTTGGTTCTACCTTATTTGCATAACTAATAATGGCATCATCTAAGAGCCCGAAAAATTGGTCTGAGTGGAATAACACCAAGCATTTAACTGACTATTAAATAGACTCAGGTAATAGCAAATTTGTTCGCTTTACTATTGCTGCATTGCTTTTCGTTCCAGTTGGCTTCTTTGTTTATATGACTATAATTAAATAATTAATGATATCAATGAACAATATTAGAAATAACAAAAGATTCTTTGAGGTGATTGCCTATGGCATACCTGATAAATAATCAACCTTTCCTGTATTTCTTATTTATCTGATGAGTAGCTAAACTATGATAAGACAAGAAAAAAATAAAAGCAGCTGAAGAGAGAATCAAAGAATTAAAAATACTCATAAAGCATTAAAAGAATTAGAATTCAATAATAAGTTGACCAATAATTATTAAGAAATAAAGTTAGCATTAATAGACTTATCGCATGTTGATTACTATATTTTTAAGATCAATGTAAGAGCACATATTCTAGAAAAACTTTAATTTTGTCTTAGGGAAATCCATTTTAGCTTTAACAAAGAAAAAGTTAACTCTTAAAATTATTATTTAAATTTATTCCTTTTAATGAAAGAAGTGATCATATCTCATATCTTTTTAAAAAGATTTACTTAATACGACTGATTATGAAAGTGAATGCATTGAATTTGTTAAAAGTTCGCCGATTAATTATGTCTTATGAATTTTCTATTTAGCTCGGCCTCATTTATTAATACAAGTTTGAGTAAAAAATTATTGATAGTTTATTGTTAATTCTCATTTTTCAGATGGACATCAACGCACTTTGTTGTACATTCAATGCCGCCATTGTCCAGTAAAAAAAAAAATGTCGCACACGCGAAGTATAATTCAATGCCATCTCTCTCTTCTAAGTTTTGACTCTAAGCTTAAGGAATAGAAGCCGTATTGACCCAAGCATATCACTAATAACTATTTAACATTTATGCTCCTCTTATATATTCTTCACTAATTTATATAATTACCTAGTTTATTCATCAAATCAGATATTAATTAAACGGTAATTCTCAAATCTAATTAAGGAAATTAAGCTATGTGGTAATGAAAAAGTAACAATAGAAATCAATACTTGATTCATAGTTAATAGAAAATCTCCTTTTGGACTTAATATATTAGTTGCCTTATACACAAATGATAAGAATGACTAATATAGGTGAATCTTATTAATCAGCTTCGGAAAAGAGAAATTAATGATTGGATAAGTAGGTTTTATCCATGCGAATAGAATTACTAATTTCCTTTAGCCAAATTTTGGTGAGTTTACCCATCCTTGTTATCTGATTTAGAAGCTAAATTCACTTTGTCAGATTTTTCTGATCTTACCTATTGCTCTTCCGAGCAAATACTTAACGTTCTAATTCATGACCACCATTCAGCAGCAGCGTTCTTCGTTGCTCAAAGGTTGGCCACAATTCTGCGAGTGGGTTACTTCCACCAACAATCGTATCTATGTCGGTTGGTTCGGTGTATTGATGATCCCTTGCCTTCTTGCGGCAACAACTTGTTTCATCGTTGCATTTATCGCTGCTCCTCCAGTCGATATCGACGGTATCCGTGAGCCAGTAGCTGGTTCATTTATGTATGGAAACAACATCATTTCTGGTGCTGTTGTTCCTTCAAGTAACGCTATCGGCCTTCACTTCTACCCAATCTGGGAAGCAGCAACTCTTGATGAGTGGCTATACAACGGTGGCCCTTACCAGCTTGTAATCTTCCACTTCCTTATTGGTATCTCTGCATACATGGGACGTCAGTGGGAGCTTTCATACCGTTTAGGTATGCGCCCATGGATCTGTGTTGCATATTCAGCTCCTGTATCAGCAGCTTTCGCTGTATTCCTTGTTTACCCATTCGGTCAGGGTTCATTCTCTGATGGTATGCCTCTAGGAATCTCTGGAACATTCAATTTCATGTTCGTTTTCCAGGCTGAGCACAACATCTTGATGCACCCGTTCCATATGGCTGGTGTAGCAGGTATGTTCGGTGGTGCTTTGTTCTCTGCAATGCACGGTTCTTTGGTTACTTCATCACTTATCCGTGAGACCACAGGACTTGATTCACAGAACTACGGTTACAAGTTTGGACAAGAAGAAGAGACATACAACATCGTTGCAGCTCATGGCTACTTCGGTCGTTTGATCTTCCAATATGCAAGCTTCAACAACAGCCGTAGCCTTCACTTCTTCTTGGCTTCATGGCCAGTAATTTGTGTTTGGTTGACATCTATGGGCATCTGCACCATGGCTTTCAACTTGAACGGCTTCAACTTCAACCAGTCTGTTGTAGATACTTCAGGCAAGGTTGTACCAACCTGGGGTGACGTACTTAACCGTGCAAACCTTGGTATGGAAGTAATGCATGAGCGTAATGCTCACAACTTCCCACTTGACCTAGCAGCTGCTGAGTCTACTTCTGTAGCTCTTGTTGCACCTGCAATCGGTTAAGTCTTTAACTTGATTTTTCAAAGCCCTCTTTTAGAGGGCTTTTTTTTTGCTTTTTTCAAACCATGATTACTATCACTTCTGGTGGTTGATTCTGATTAAATAGCCATAAATGAAAAGCCAATAAAAGTCAGTGCTAACGTCGAAAAGATCAAGAGTAGTTCAGTAAATTTCATTAGTCTCTGTAGCCAAAGAACAATTCATCTGGTCTTGGTGAGGTCATAGGTTTGGAACAGAAACCAAACTGCAAACACTCCATTTCCTCATCATTCCTGAACTTATGATCATGTTTAGGCAAATTGAGAATAGATTCTCTTACGTTGTGAAATAAATGATTAAAGGGATTTCCGCAGGACATAGCTAAACCTCCTATAGAGCTCTATCCATATCTACTCCTACCGCTTGCTGAGTGACATGAGGGAGATCACTCAAGTATTTATTACTGATATTCATGGAGTAAGTTCAACAATAGATAGGAGGTGGTCTATGGCTAAAAAATTTTATTGACAGCTATAAAAGCTTTTTCCACTTTTGAGTAATGCCATCGATATTGGCTTCTAGGAATCTTTGGATTGCTTTGTATGTAATGCCCCCCTTGAGAGTAGGTCTTTGTTTTCATCCAAAGTGAATCCACGTAAAAAATTAGAGGATTAATGCTATTGATCGAAAAATTGCCGTTACTATTTCGTAATGGCTTAGTTGAAAAATACGCTTGAATAAAAAAAGGGAGCATGTGCCCCCCTAACAAGTCGACTTTCAACCGTGCATTTACTTCATTACGAAGCAATCTCTTCCCAAGGATCATGTGAAGGTAGCTCCTTGAATGGTATCAATTTAAAATCACCTCTCCTGATACCACTACAGATTAATCCATCTGCATGTTCTCTATTAAATATGTCAACTGCATCTTGTTTTCGTTTTGCTGGAATAGTGACTTTATAAATTACGTCACCTGAATCACGAATCTTATAAACAAAAAACCAATCATATTCCTTAATATCCATCATCAGTTAATGCTGATTAACTTTGTTTTAACTCACTTTCGGCAGTCCTACAACTGTTAGGAGGTGGAGTTTTGCACAAAATAGAGGTCATAATGCCCTCAAAAAAAATCGACCGTCAACCAAGCTATTACTTTAACTTTTTATTCACATTTTTGTAGTGTTTTCCTACTCCCTATAGGCCAAAAGAAGGAGTAGACCAAAGTTGTAAGAAGAAGGAGGTCTTATGAGACTATTCACTCCCTTCACTATCCCTAAAAAGGAAAACTGCGACCTTTGCAGGATTAAAACTAATAAAAGAAAAGCAACTGAAAATCGATTCATAGATCAAATATTTAAATTCCTCTAAGGGATAGGGTTGATTTGGTTTTCGACTGACCTTGAACACAACAGTAGAGGAGGATTTGAAATGCGTTTAAATTTTGTTCCTACTCACGTTTTCCGTGAGACACCTCAAGTATCTTTCTTTGATGCAGGAGTAAAAGGATGTAATGGCTCTGATGTCGTAATTCATCACGGCAATGCCATCTCACCTCCAAACGATGACGATTTTGAACAGTATTACGTACATCGACATCAGATTGATCACAATTTAGTCATTGAAGGTAGTCGTATTTTTACTTTGATCAATCCTGAATGGGATGAACCACATCACATCATTTTTTTAAACCGCGCCATGGGAGCGCTTCAAATTCCTGTCGGTACATATCATCGATCAATTTCTAATAAAGAAGGAAGTATTGTTCTAAACCAAGCCATAAGAGATGAAAAATTTAATCCTGAAAATGAATTTATACCTGTTAGTTTAAGAGACAGAAAAGATCTTCAAATAGCTCAAAAGAAAAATCCTGTTTACTGGGTTTGGGAAAAAGATCAGATTAAAAGGATTAAGTTTGATCCAGTCCTTCATTGCAATTGCCCAATTCCTACATTTTGAAGTAACACCAAGTTTTTGTTTAGTTTCTCCAGAATTAACTTTGACGACTATTCCATCGGTAGGAAGATTTTAAAGAATTCACCACCAAACCATAGAGGACGCTGAGTACTAATTAAATACTTTTGTTTTTAGTTAAACCTTTCAGGCTTAAGTTCGTGAAGCGCAGCCTCAACTTGAGCAAGTATTTTATCTAGTTCATCAGTTTTAATTAATGATTTTTCTGCCATTAATCTAAGTTTTTTAAGTTCACCAGAGACTGATTTCATATCATCTCTTTGCAATAATTTTTGATGTTAAAGGGGTATCAATAAATAAATAAGTAAAAGTTAAGGTGAAAAAGGCTAGTAATGCACTTAAAAATAAAAACAGTATGAATAAACCTGTGCTTGATTCAATATGTAAAAAATCAGCAGCCTTTGTTAGTTCGTTTCCAGTAAAACCCATAAATAATAATTTAACTTTCTCTAAAATAATCATTTTAAAAATATATGTAGTAGTTAAAAGTTGACGAGACATACTAAAAATATATATTTCAATGTGACTTATAATCCAATTCAAACTTACAAATGCTAATTAAATAGAAAGTCAATTTATTTATATTCAAAAAAGTCCTCTCTATGGGCTAGAGAGAGCTAAAAATGCTTTATAAATTTAATAAAAAAAAATGATATGATTAAGAGCTACATTTTATATGAAATGAAAATATCAAATATACATAACAAATAGATTTTAAATACTTGATTATGTAAGCATTCAGAATTCAGTTGATTAAATTTTTAGATTAATCAACATTCTTGGGCTGGCTTCATACAATCGCTGGAGTATTTACACCATCAAAATTAGGACAAATTATTACTCCTACAATCGCAAAAAGTGCTATCGAAAGAACACCCGCCAAAGCTGCCTACGGAGCAGGGATGCCAACTAATGAAGCAATAATCATAAGTCAATAAAATAATTAGAAAGAAGCTAATTTAGCAAAAGATTTTTTAGTACTAGAAACAAGTGATATGTAATTAATATGTATTTAAATGATTTTAAAATTTGAACAAATAATAGATTGATGACTCTTTTTTTATAGATAAATCTTTAGAAATCGTTTTAGATCGATTTTATAAGAGCCATTATTCGAGAGCCGAACTAATGAATAGAAATACTTACTAGTAAGCCGATCTATTATTTTTTATTTAATTAATTCACCTTAAATCGATTTTTTTTTACATTGGGTCAAATTCGAACATTTCAAGAAAGCTTATCCGTTTTTCATTTGCTTCTGTTATGTTTTAGTCCTTTGCTTCCTTTTTTATATTTTGAATTAGTTTCTAAATTACTAACGAAAGACGATGACGACGATAGAGTAGTGGAATCATCTTCTTAGCTTATCAAGCTTCAGCGAACAAAGTAAACTAAGTAAAATAAGTAAAATAATTCGTATCTTTATAACTATTCTCCAAGAGCAATAGGTATATTTGCTGTGATCTTTCTTTCTCTCTGGTTGACAATTTGATACCAAATAATATGTTATAAAAACACAAGTATTAATTAAGTTAAGGGTTCAACCTAGCAATAGTAATTCATAAGATAAGATTTCGATTCATTTAATCTAAATTAATGAAATCAGCTCAAGATAGATATTTTTACTGCTTGGAAAATTGTCACCACCATGAACAAATTGAAACTCCAAAAAGGATTTGTTTAGCAGTTTTAACAGATGATCCTTTTGACAATCCAAAAGTAAGTATTGTTCAGTCTTAAATTTATCAAACCTAAATATATGGCTTTTGATTTTAAAACTGTAATTGAAGATTATTGTGGAACAGGAAAACTCTCAGAAGAAGAAGTTGACTTCTTAGAGAGGGAGCATATTAAAACAATGAGTACAATGAGTGAAATATTATCTCCTTCAATTGCCCATTGGAATATTTGCGAAGCTTGTAATCTTGAACAAGGAAGTTACTGGATTACTTGTAATGCCTCAATCCTTGATAGGATTCGTCCAGTTAGGACGGGAAAGCCAAGAGCTTACAAATTATTTGATGCTCTTTGTCAATATAAGCTTTATGGACAAAATACATAATTCAATTAATAGGACAAGTGTTAATGGTTGAAAATGATTTTAATTAACCTATACGTGCTTAGTACAGGATGAAGTAGATAATCTTAAGAAAAAATTATCACTTACATTTTTGATGAAAATATGAACTATTCAAATTTTCGAACGGATGTAGTTTGTTAAAACTACAAGTTAAATAATTATGCTTTCTAGAGAAAATGCTCATGAAGCAGTAGTAATTATGTTCGAACAAGCAGTAAAGCGTATGGAAGAACTAAATGAACCTGGCAGAAGGTGCCTTTACGAAGAATATAAAGAATGGATAGAAGGTCTTGGCGATAAAGGAGAAGAACAAGATGCGATGATCTTTAAATATATGGGCAAGCCCCAAATCAACTAAACATTTATTTCACCCAGGCAATTTGAATTAAGGAATGAATCCTATAAATTCTCTCAAAAAATGGTTACTAAATATATTAATTCCTTTTATAGAAGGGAAAAGGAAGCACAAAGGAAGGGATAAAGAATGAATGATCCTTGGAAATAGATTAGAAGACTGAAATATACGCATGACTAATATCAATTTTTTAGAAGATTGAGGCCGTAACTTAAGAAAGTAAATAGGTTTTCGAATGACTAGCCTCAATAACTAGGTAAAGAACCTAGCTTGGTTTACTGTTTTTATTAGAAGATGACATTCTCTGAAGCTTTTTAAGCATTCCTGAAATCTTGAAGATTCCTAAGGGAAATAAAACAAAAATCGAAAAAGCTACTGCCAATTTATAGTCATCAATGGAGAAGAAATTCTAGTTAGCCATCATAAAAAATATAAAAGCACCACCTATAATTATTTTTACAGCGATACCGAAAGCAATTATTTTCCCAAATCTAATTATTAATTTAAGTTTGGTGGTATTAGTTTTGGCTGGATTAGTGGAATTTATAATAGAAGTTCTTCCAAAAAGTGTTTGCATGATTATCGATAAAAATTATCTAAATAAACTAACAACTTTTTAACTTGGTTGAGATAAAGGTAACTAGCATCAAACTTCTTTTATCTAATTTTATAAAATAATGTAGTCTTATTTAGAAGTATTTTAATTTGAACAGGTCTCTCTTTTACAGGTAAAGTAATTCATCAGCCCTTTCCAATTATTTTTACTATATTTAATTATAAAAAATTCTTCTAGACTTTATTAACATATAATCTATATTCTTTTACTGCTTATCAATTTAACTTCTATTTGCAATAGTTTTTTTACTTTTATATCAACTTTTATCGCAAAAAGAAAACCTAAATTTATTTATCACATTAAAGTAGAAATAGTTAAAAATCATTTAGAACGAATATACAATCTGAATAACTTTAGAGACTCAGTGCATCAATAATCGACTTTTAGCAGAACCAAGTCTCAAGATCACTTCTTTAATCTAATATGGATAAACAGTATCTAATTAGTATTCATATAAATATTCTTGGAATTATTTGATTAGCTTAAAAAACGTCTTTAATTGTAAATTTAATCCATTTTAAAAAAGTAAATGGATTTAATAAGGATTTAATTTCTCTGTTACCAGTCAAAACAAATTCTATTTTAAGAAAATCTTTAATACGTTTAACTAGTCCTGAGGAAACAATTTTATCAGAAAAATAATAATTCCTTGTACATTCAGAAAGTTCATTTTCAGTAACTTTTATTTCAATATTGGAACGCAGTTTTATAATAAGAAATTCACCTGAAAGTTCACTACTGTAATCAGTAAGTATACCCTCAGGCATCAATGCTATTTCTCTATTTGACTCATCTTTTAAATTATATTTACTTTTAATAGTATCAATAATCACTGGAGAACCTAAGGGTATTTTCTGTTTTTTAGTCAATTTATTTTGAAATATTTATTAAAAATTTTAAAAAGAATAATTAGCTCTTGTAGCACTGTTAATTACAAATGATCGTAGAAATAAGCACCAAGCTCTTGAGTATAAGATCACTTTAATATGGTTCATTTAGGCAATAGAGGCAATGAAAATAAGAATTAATAAGTATATAAAACACAGGTAGAGCTGGAGAAAGATTGCTGATATTTATGGTGTGAGTCCTACTACTATCAGGCGGTGGAGTATGACTTAGCTCCCTCATATGAAAGACCATACTTCTTTGCATATCTATTAGCAAATCTCATGAATCTATTGAAATCTCTTTCTGTTCTCCAGCTGTAAATAGCCTCAATAGCTGTATATTTCCCATTTTTTCTTGATACAGCTATATGTATTTCTCTAGTAGTAATTTGTCCTTCCTCATCTAGTAAATACATTCCCTGTATTTCTTTGAAATCATCTGATAACAATGCTTCTGGATTCTCAAATCTAAAATAAGCTTGACCTGCTTGCCCTGACTTGCTTTTGCTAAGTCTTATTTGAGGTACAACTTTTTCATCTATGCCATTAAAAAATTGTATTGCAATAGCCGCCATGTTTATCTTCTGCTAGTGATTTTTACTTTATTAACTATTTGCAATCAGGATTTTTAAAGCCTCATTTCATACTTCGATATGTAGCTGATATACACTTCGCTGGCACCTCAAAAGTTGGGCGGTGGTATATAGGTTAAGTCCTAACAAAGGGAAAATTCAGTAGTCATCTAATCCTTCTTCCCGTACTTGATCATTGCGACAAGAAGTCAATTTTTAGCAAAAAGCATTATTTAGAGACTCCTGCAGTAATTAGAAACATTACCTTCTTCATTACGAATAAACTTTTTTTGAATCTTTTCGCTAGCAAGAAATCCCCTATTTGAGTCTTTAAGCGAATAATATTCAGCACATAAAAGTTTTGCTTTATTTACTTTGAATTGAGGAATTAATCCGACAACAATCGCAACCAAAGCTGCAGTTGAGGTTATGACGCAATACCTAATTATTTGAGGACCTTTATGTGGTGACATAAAAAAAGTAGCTAATTGATCCCAAAATAAATCGACATCAACCGAGAATTTATAATGTGTTAATAGATAATAATGAAATTTATATTTAACTCCTTTGTAAAATAGGAATCATTTTTCCCCCATCAAAATCATCATCATCATCATTATCATTTAAAAATCTCATTCCAAAATCCCATCCTAAAAATCCTAATAATGTAAAAAACAAGCTTTTCAAAAGTATTCCATGAGAAATATATGTCGCTAGTCCAATAATTATTCCAAAACAGATTATTAATATTTCCAAGCTTTTTTTAAAAATTGGATGCTAACAAAGCGATTTTGTTTTTGATGTCTCTTTTTTTTATATAAGTATTGATATTAAAGACATGAAAATAGTTCATTTAATCCTGGCTTTACCATTATTTATCAGGCGGTGGTCTATTACTTCTGAACGATTCCTTTTGCTTTAAGAATCGGCGTGTATGGGCAGTTATCTCTGCTAAGCAATTCAAGAGCTGATGCAATAGAGCTTCTTAATCCATCTCTTAAAACTTTTTTAAAATATTCACACATTTCAAGAAGTTCAACTTCTGAGGGAGCTTCTCTGGTCATCTATCTGAAATCTTCAGTGAACTCAATAACGTCTCTGCTTAATCCAAGCTTCATAGCTTCTTCTTCCAAAGTTAAATGACTTTGTTCGATGTCTTTTCTATAATTCATCACCCTTTTACTTTCGTTCCCTGAAGGGGGGATTCCATCAATGACATCAAATAAAATACTTTTTCTTAGTTTTAATTCCATAAAAAAGTAATCTCTTTTTTATTTATGACTAATAATTGGTCTTCGGTAAATGATTTTTTAACTCATTCTTTGTATCAAATGGATAGTTAACTCGATTGTTGATATATACGGTCTTAGTCCTACAGCTAATAGGAGGTGGTCTATAGCTTAATCCCGCCGCTCGTCCCGCCAAGTGGTTTCATTTTTTAATCTTTTTAAATTTAAAGATACCCATTATTCGTTCACCAAATGAACTCCAAAATATGACAACAAATGGGCTTAAAGCTATTAGTCCAGTAAAGAAAAGAAGACTTTCACCAATTCCAAATACTATTGCACAGAAGACTAAGGCACCAACGATTAAGGCGCTTTTTCTTTTCTTAAATAAGTCTCTAAATCTTTGCTCTTTAGATAAATCCTTCTTTTTCTTATTAGTGCCTTCGAGGTATGGCATTCCTTCTATGTAAGGCACCAAGATATTTAATAACCATTTCTTGAAAGCATTTATAGGATTCATTTCAAAGCCAAAGCCCAATTTGGTGTTTTTGAATTTACACCAAGCTTTCGCTTGACTTCACCTGAGTTAATCTTAACGACTAATCCATCACAAGGAAGGTTCTCAAATAATTCACCAGCCAACCATTCACGATGCCATCTTTTAACTTGCTTTGGATTGACTGTTCGATTTGTAGGAGGAATTTCAAAGAACCAACTTTCCAAGCGTTTAATATCATCAATTTCATCTGCAGTACTTCCAAGAATTTCATAAGCAACAAAACTAAGTCCATGACCAGTAGGAACTTTCTTTCTTAAATGTCCAGCGGCTAATGCTTGAGATCTAATCCTAGAAAGGTTTGGTGCATAAAGTTCACCACGGATCTCAAGTGGTTCTTCTGAAACTGCAATTCCATCTTCTGGAAGTTCTACAGGCAAATTGCAAATAGTTCTAGCTGCCTCGGTAACATCTTTTCCACTTCTAGTGAAGGCTGCAACAAGTGTTCCAGACTGGTATCTCAACCCCAAAGCACACCCATCAAATTTAGGTTGGACAATCATCGTTTCACATCTGGCAGACTTAGCCCACCATTCTGAAAAACAATAATCATCCAAACCAAGTAACTTCATTTCTTCTGAAAATATGAGTTCTGAGGATCAATCTCCTTAAGCCTATTTTCTAATTGATCAAATTGCTTTTCACTTACTTGCGCATTGCCCGATCTGTAGGCCAAGTCTAGCTTTTTGATGAAGACTGAAGGTTCTTTTGCATGAGTTTTGCTTGCCTTCATTTGGACCATTAAATAGGACTGCCTGGGAAAGCAGTCCTGCTCTGATCGAGAGAATGCTGAGCAATTAAAAGAAATCAAAGAATCATTATCAGCATTAGAAGGCGGGAGAGTTTTAGATATTTGATAGTTAAGGCTGTGATGATTAATTCAAAAAGATTATCCTTTTAAACCCTATGCAAAAATTTATTTACTCTTGTTTGTAGGCCTTATAAAAGCAAGCATGATGGAAGAGTAAATTCATTAATAAATAGATGGCTGAAGAATGCCAAGTGAGGTGGGAAGCAACCGAAGAACAAATTGAGACCATTATTATTCCTGCAATGAAAAATATTGCTCAACAATGTGCTGGATACGGGGAAAAGCTTCAATGTCCTCCTGCTTTTATTGCTGTAATGCTTAGAGATATTGCAGATGCCTTTGATAAAAAACCACCAGAAGGCGAAGGTAGTTGTGATTGTTGCTAACTATCAGCTCAATAGGTAATTGAAGTTTTACACTCCAATAGAAATTAATTAGTAAAAGCGGCATCATGATGGAAATAACTTTTTAGTAGAAATGGTATTAATGAGATTGATAAAGACTGATAAGCGATTATCCGAGCATATACAGAAAAAATTAAATTTCAGCAACCATAAAATGCTTTGCCTAAGTTGGGCGATTGGCCTAGTAATGGGTATAGCTATAGATATTCTCTTTATTTAAATCAGCGTGGCAAAAGACAATACTTTCAAATGGTTCGTACTCACTTACTTAGCAATTCCAATCTTTCTGATAATTACTGTATACGGATATTTAATTCTTAAGTAATTGGATTTTTTATTTTTATACCTAGCAGCTTAAGTTCTCTGGATCATATCCTCTATTCTTCATTTGATCTTTAATCCTGGTAACCCTACTTTCGCAATATCTTTTAGTTTCTTTATCCTCATTTAGATCAAGCTCTCTTATCCACTGATTGAGTTCGTTTTCCAACTTGACCAACGATCTCCATGTTCAGGATCAGGAATACTGTTGAAGAAATAACAAAAAGAAGCATGATTTAGTTATGAACTTCTCTGATAACTTGGCTAGGGTTTTTGTTGTGATTACTTTTCTTACTTTTGGAGAAGCTCAAATCATTGGTGGAATCGTTCCCAATCTGATTGCTTTTGGGCTGTTCCTTGGAGCAATTGGATACTTTGCTTCAACCGGCAAAATGGCTGAGATGTTTGGCTGGAAAAATAAGAAATAACAGATATAAAAGTTACGGCTGGAGTTAAAAAAAAGATTGCCGCAATTTATGGAGTAAGTCCAATTACTGCTACGCGTTGGTCCATTAGTCGAAGGCTAAGCAAAAGAAAATATTGTTCCTAATTGTTAGCTAAAAATTCAATATATTTTTTCAATGTATAACCATGACAATCGCAAGGGTATCTAGCTTGTAAACCTACTGCATCATCTTGACCTCTAAATCTTCGACAATTACAAACAAGATCAATATCATTTCCAGCTTTAAACTCTTTCACTCTTGCTTCAAACCACTTTTTAGCTGCTTTTGGAATATTTCCCTCTTCATGCCAACTCTGCCAAAACAAACTATCAAACATTTTTATTCCCTCTGCCCTAACCACTCCATCGATTCTGTCAAAGGGGTTTCTTACTGGGCATTTTGGTTCATTTATAAAGAATCTCTTTGGTGACTTTGGGCCATGGATCCATGAACGCTTTTCCATAGAGCCAAACACCTCTATTTGGTCAAAATATTTCTTTGGATGGACTTCAGGTTCAGTCATATTTCGCATTTATTCGGTATTTTGATCCATAAAAATGGGGACCAATGCCCCCAAGATAAATCTACTGTCAACAATTCAATTCTGAATCAAGAATCCATTGCTGCAACTTCATCACGAGCTTGATTTTGTCTTTCTTCAAAAACTGAAGGTTTGTAAGAAGTAAATACTCCTTTCTTAAATGTTGCAAGTTGAGCCGCGTGAAGCCTTTCTGCTTTTTCAATACGTTTTTTTGTTAAAGCTAGATTGTTCATGATCTGTTCAATCACTGGAAATCCCGTTCCGTATTTCCATCTCATGCACCCAATGATGTTGGGCGAACGTGCTTAAAGTTTAACAAATAAGAATAAGTAGTTAAGCCGGCATTACGACAATTTAAGTAGTGTTTTCCTACTCCCATGGAAAGAGGGTTGCTTATAAGTAGGCAAAAGAAAACCCTCGCAGTGGAGGGTTTCAAAAACTTAGTGAGGAAGTTTTACGAAGAGACGACAGGATTTCACCAACTGTCCTCTGATCTATCTTGAGCTTGTTGAACGCAACGCAGCCTTTAACCCAGTTACTCGCTCTAGCCTGAGGTAACACTAAAAGGAAGTTTTCTTAAACTAAAGTTCCGTTGGGGTAGTGCTTTCCATCTAATTCCCACTCAATTTCTTTTTGCCTATTTTTTTCTCATAGTTTTCAACCGTTGGAAGGATATTAGTTATTGGTCCTTCAATCGGAGATTCAATTCTTTTTTGTACTTCTTGCTCGTAAGTGGAAACTATCTCTCTAACCTCTTCACCATGCACAAATTTAATCTCGCCTGTATCTACATTTGCGACTTGAAAAAGAGTCGGGGCTAATGGATCTCTAGCACCTCCAACAAATGAGAGAACTTTGCAAATTTCATCTTCTCCAACTAAAACGGTGTCTCTGGATTTGACCTGGAGGAATAGTGGATTTTCTTCTATTTCGTGCATTTAACAAGAATTAATAGATAACGCCAGTCAGTCGAAGTACTGTAGTTTATTTATACCAAAAAATAGGGGGCTGACTGCTCGCTTGAAAATCGACTGTCAACGGAGATATAAATCTACCAATCGGGATACTCCCCTTGAACTGGTTCCTCGTAGAAATCACCTTTTTTTATACCAGCAAAATATTCAGTTAAAAATTCTTCCTGGTTGGCTTGATCTTCCAAATTAAGCGTCAGTTTCTTTTACTTGCTCAGTTTTTGTTTCTTGGTTTGTTTTGTCTTTTGAATAAGAGCAGCCACCTTCACCCCAACCCCATGCAAGAGATGGACTTCCAATAACTGAAACAGCAAAAACTAATGAAATAACCTTTTTCACTTTGAAGTTGTAAGTAGAATCAATATTTTAATTGCATTTTCTTTTGTCTGTTAAGTCCAGTCAAATCAAGCTGAACATTCATTAATGAGTTACTCCACCATCAATGATAGTGATGTTGGTATCTGTTGAATTTGCCCAACGTAATTTGCTTAGTTCTTGATATTCCGAACAATTGAAAGCATCAATTGCAGCTTGTTTTGAAGGGAACTCAATGATGACTCCTAATTTTCCACCCTTTCCTTCAACAGTTTCGGCTTCCATATCTTTGGCAAAAACTGAACCACCCACCGACTCTACCCAAGGCTGAAAGGCTTCAACATATTCAGCAAATGCTGGATTCGTAACCGTGGTAGTAACAAGCCAGAGACCCTTAGCCATGAAACAAAAAATAATTGAAAAGAGTTTCACACACTCCATCTACTTTGTATATAAATATTTAAGAATCCTTTAAATTCTCTTATTTCATCTGACTTTTGGGTTTAGCTTTTATCTCTTTTTGTAGTTCGTGTTCACGCTCATCAAGAACTTTGACTCTAGCTTGATAACTCTCTTCCAACCTCTTGCGAGAAGTCTCGATATTATCAAGTTCTTCTTGTCGTTGATTACGTTTGATTTCTTCTAGCTGACTATCAGAGACGACATAAACTGTTCTCATTGGAGAGAAGAAAGAATCAGCGAATACAGCATCAAATAAAGAGGAATACATTACATTCATTTCAAAGGACATAACTACTTTGACTCGACTAATTTGAATTTAAAATGTTGCAAACCGAAAAATTAGATACGGCCTCTACGACCAAGATCGGTTGCTACTACTTATTGGTTGGGTATGCCGATAGATCAATAGTAAGTCTTATACAAAACTCTTTACTATAAATTAGTGCAAAATGGAGTTAGCAATTGAATTAGATTTGGTTATTAGGGAATAATTCTTTAGTTGACTCAGGAGGGTAACCTTGTGGATTCATTGGCTGTAGATCCCGTGGAAAACCATACTTAAAAAATTCTCTTATGTTTAATTGATTCAAAGATTCTCGTTCAGGAATAACAAATGTATCTCGAATCAAGTTCACCTCAATTTTTTTTCTTTTACCTTTTTCGTTAGTTCTACCAATGACTAATTTAATTGGCTTATCTTTAGGACCTTTGATTAATTTAATTGCCTCCTTTAAACCCATTCCTTTAGTAGACTTTCCATCTATCTTTAGGATTACATCACCTGATTCCATATCTGCATCACTGGCAGGAGAGCTATTAATAACTGATTGAATTGTTAATTCTGCTGTATCACTATTCAGAAAAAGCATTATACCAATACCAGTCATTTCTCTTTTAAAACTTGGAGTTTTACCCCGGTTAGTCATTACGCAACCTGAGTAATCCCTAGCTTCTAGGCAACGTTTGTGAATCTCTTCTAAGACTTCAGCCTTTACAGTGATCGGCAATACAAAAGCAGAAATAAGAGGAAGTAGTAAGTGTTTCATTCTTGGATGTTCCCTACACTAAATTTAAGCTGTATGCGCTATCAATTTCTAACATATGCCGTCCACTTGATTTATAGCTACTCCTATTTTTAAAAGCTCTTTGAAATTTAAATATAACTAGTTAAAAATGAAAATACGGAATATCTTTTAGACGAGGAGGATTAGAGGAGCAAATACCAAATTGCATGCACTCAATCACATCATCATCATATTTGGGTTTGGAAGTGGAAAACAACTCATGGTTCAGGAAAGATCCTTTGACATTCTTTAGTAGATGATTAAATGGATTTCCACAAGACATAATAAGTCCTCCTAAAAATGTTGGGGAGGCATTCCATCCAATATGACTTTGAATGCCTTCCCCTCTACTATCAGAACCGAGTCTTAAAAAAATGTTCTGATAATTCTTTTCTAATCAAAGTGATCTAAAAATCAAATCAGTATAAATTACTGTTTTATCTTGCATTTTTTGCGGGAGGCATCTAAACCTCCCTAAAGCCTTAGCCAATAATCAAAGTGTAGGCAGAGACCCTGGGAAAGGTTTAATTGAAAACGTAATAATTGAAAAGGGTGCTATCACCCAAGTATTACTACAGTTGGGTTAATTAATAACTAATAATGCAAAGGATACTAATTACACTTGGACTTGTAATCGCTTCGATTGGCGTTCTATATCCCTATTTAAAACAAATAGGGTTGGGACGATTACCTGGGGACATCATTCTTAGAGGTGAGAACTCAACTTTCTATTTCCCAGTCGTTAGCTGTATAGCCATTAGTCTGCTTCTTACATTCATTTTTAATTTGTTTCGAACTTCCTAGTATCTGCCATGGCACAAAAGAAACTCCCGCCACACGTAGTGCTTAAAGAATCGAAAGAAGTGATTTTCTACTTGGAAAACCCATTGCCTTCAGAAATCACAATTCCTACATGGATGAAATCTTTCCCTGATGAGTACAAAGGAATGATTATGACAAATGCCTGCTTGTTTAAAAGATTAAAGGATCACTCATAAATCGGAATTAATAGAATTTATTGAGAGTTATCTTCTTTCTTTTCAACAGGTTGAACTTCTTCGCCAGGCTGAGTCTCTTCAACAGACTTAGCTTCTTCAACAGACTCAGCTTCTTTGACAGGTTGAACTTCTTCGACAGGCTGATTCTCTTTAACAGGCTGAACTTCTTCAATTGGTTGATTTCCTTTAAAGAATTCAGAAATTTTGTCGCTAAGTCCCTTTAAAAGCTCAGCGATTTTCTGACTTATCTCTTTTAAGTAGTCAGAAAGTTTTTGCAGAAAGTTTTTCATTGATTTAAAACACCTATAAAAATCAGATAACCTTATGAAGATTGCGGACTCATATAAACATTTTTAATACAGAGTGTCACTGGAGGCTAATACTCAAAACAAATGCAGTTGTGCTTTTTTGTCGCTCAAATAATTAATTCGGATACATTAGGCGTTGAGAATAATATTCTTGGTATCTTCTTTACTTACTCTTATATGTCTAATTCGTACTTTTCATTAAATGAATTAACTCACAATATATCTATAAATCGTAGTTAAAAAAAATGACTCTTGAGATTTCAGAAATTGTTCTCGCTAAATCATTTTTAGTCTTAGGCTTGCTTGCGTTTGCTTGTATCGGATTCGCATCGTTAGTTAATCAAAAACAAAAAGGAGCAGCTGTTAAATAAACTTATGCTCTAATTTTTAATAGAGCAATACCTTCTGAAAAGAGCCAAATAGTTAATCTCCTTTTTTATTATCCTCACCTGAATAAGGTTGAGTCCCTATATCTGGTGGTGGATTATTACCAAAATCATCAACCAAAGCATCTGCTTCGCTGGTGAATAATTTGCTGAACCATTGCTTGGTTGCAATGATGGCAGTCCAAATTTTGTCTCTTTTTCTACTCATAACAATATTCCTTTAATAGTTTTTTCATTATAAGACAAGTGTTTTTTCTTATTCTCACCTGTTCCAACAGGGTTTAAAAATAGATTAGGAGACAGGGCACGACAGGTATAAAAAACAAGTGCCTGTCTCAAATGGGGCGACCAAAATCTCGCCCCATTCTTCATGCCATTTTTTCTTTGAATTCGTATAAAGCGAACTTGCCAATAATGAGTTCTTCGTACTAACTAGGTATGAAATGTCTATCCATTATCTGCTATGAGATTTGCAGTTACAATGGTTAATTCAAAAGGAAAGACACACGAAGAAACCATAATTGCCAACAATAAACAAGAGGCAATGTGGCAGGCACAGGATTGCAATCCATTCTCAAAAATTATTGAAGCCAGTTGGGTTTACAAGTAAGAGAATTTCTTAAAGGAACTCTTCTTCGCATTTTGAACTATTCAACCATGTCGGCATGATCAAAAACAGCTAGAGAATCTTCGTAATGACTTTAACTTTTTAATTTTATTTGTTATGGTATGCCATACGTTCGTCTGGTTATAACTGGACGCATGACATGGAAATAGGGAACGGGGTTTCCATTAACAGATAAGGGTTATGAACAACCTAGCTTTAACTAAAAAGCGTATTAAGAAAGCAGAAAGGCTTCACGCCGCTCAACTTGCCGCGACGCAAAATGGAATGCTTATTTCTTATAGGCGTTCTGCTTTTGAAGAAAGGCAACAACAAGCTCGTGATGAAGTCGCAGCGATGGATTTTTAATTGAGAATCCATTGCTGAAAATGATAGCTAGGGGGCAATTAGCTCCCTTTTTTTATTTACACCTCTAACCTTTATTACCAAATTCAGATAAGCACATATCCGATATAGTGGATAAATAAATAGAACAAAAGCTATAAAGGCTCTCAAACTTTCATTTTTAGGATTTTTTCTAGCCTCTCTTTTTGTTCTGTTAGAGAGAGTTCTTTGTGGGTGATGTCTGTTTGCTTTATATAAAGTTGATTATTTGAAGCTTTATTTTCTTCTATATATTTTGTAGTAAACATTCTTCGAGATATAAGTATTTGATTGCCAAAAAAGTAAATTAGTTTGCTAAGTCCATGAAACATTCTTTCACTAAGAATTAAAATCAACAAGCCAACACCTGCGAATGACAAGAGAGCTCCTATCATTGCAATTGATGGGGACGTTGAAGCAAAATTAAAATAAAATTCCATTTTTCAAACCTAGCAAAGTCAAGAAGAACAGAATGATTATTTTTTACTTAAAGATGAATAGTTTTAAACTCTAATGGGTAGACGTTGCTTCTTTCTCTACTCCTAATTGGTTAAACATATGAGGTGGAATCTTTGGGATATCAAATCTGCTAATTAATTTTGAAATTCTTTTTTTAATTGTTTTAGAAATAAAAGCCATAAATCTTTTAGTCGTGGTTGTTTTGACGGCACACCAAGTACTTTCTATTCTCTGCTAACTGTTGAATTGTCGTAAGTGTATGGTGTGTCTTTATTGACTTTTTTAGCATTTTTAAAATGAATGACACCCATTACACTCTTGATAGCAGGGCTTTGTCTCACAGTATTGTTACCTGTGATGTTATTTATCTGGGCATTAGATACAAAAACGAGGGCTAATAGATATGAAAGTTATGGCTAGATATAGAGATTGATGAGTTTGATTTACTTTGTCCTACTGGATAATTCCTTTAGCCTTAAGCATTGGTGTATATGGGCAATCATCTCTACTGAGCAATTCAAGTACTGAGGTTATAGAGCTTCTAGATCCATCTCTTAAAACTTTTTCTAAGTAGTCACATATTTCAAGAAGTTCAACTTCTGTAGGAGATTGTCTAGACATCTACCTGAAATCCTCAGTGAACTCAATTACATCTCTACTTATTCCTAGTCTCATCGCTTCTTCCTCCAAAGTTAAATGACTTTGTTCAATTTCTTTTCTATAACTCATCACCGCTTTACTTTCATTTCCTGTAGGAGGGATACCATCAAGTACATCGAATAGAATACTTTTCCTTAGTTGCGATTCCATAAGAAATTAACCTCTTTTTTATTTATGCATAAAAATTAGTTTCCGAGAAATAATTTTTTAAACAATTCTATGTATCAAATGGATAGTTATCTCGATCACTTATATGCAAACTTATTCGAACCTCCATACAGGAAATATTATTAACTAAAAACTGTATCTAATGTATTCTTATTGTACACGTATTTTACTAAATAAGCCATTAAATTTTATCTTAAAAAATAAGATTTAATCTAGATATTAAGTATTTATTCTGCTTGAATAATGATGCTTTGGTCTTTAGTAGGACGCACACCAAAGTCAATTAAAGCTACGTTTAAGGCGCGTAGCTTTTTAATATTTATCATATAATTGTACTTTTAAGTCAGATAACATTAATCAAATTTTACAATGATATTAATTAATTTAAAAAAATATAAATTAAACAAATAATACTAAGTATCTAGTATTATTTTAGCTGAAATTTATTTATAAAATGAAATCAGCCCAAGATAGATATTTTAATTGCTTGGAAAATTGTCACATGCATGAGCAATTTGAAACTCCAAAAAAAATTTGTGTAGCAGCTCTAACAGATGATCCTCTGGACAATCCAAAAGTAAGTATGGAACAGCCTTGAAGTGTAACAACAAAACGTATGTCTTTTAACTTTAAAGCTATTATTGAAGACTACTGTGGCACAGGAAGACTGTCAGAGGAAGAAGTTGATTTTTTAGAAAGAGAGCATATTAAGACAATGAATACAATTAGTAAATTACTAATTCCATCAATAGCAAATTTGCATATTTGTGAAGCTTGTAATCTTGAGCCAGGAAGTTTCTGGATTATTTGCAATGCTTCAATTCTTGATAAGATTAGGCCTGTTAAAACCGGTAAGCCAAGAGCTCATAAATTATTTGATGGTTTATGCCAATATAAGATTTTTACTAGAGAGGACTGATTTTATAAGAAGAATGAATCCTATAAATTCTCTCAAAAAATGGTTACTAAATATTTTAGTTCCATACATCGAAGGCAGTAATAAAAAAAAGGGTAAGGACAAAAAATGAATTATCTTTTTTAAAACTATTTTTTTAAGGTAGAAAGATATATCTGCTTAAGCTAAGGGGTCTATCACTTAGAGAGTTGGCTCTAGAAAATAAAAATTAACTTGGTGATCTGCTCAATCCTTAGTGATTAAAAATACCATAGACTTAAATAAAGTCTAACTATTTCCTCTTGTTGGGAATTGTCGTTGGGACTCCTTCGAGGAATATAAGAAAATAATGATCAATAGTAACCATATCCCCCCTGCCAAAAAGAAAATAGGAGCATCATTAAGCGACTCAACAGAAAAAATGCTTCTTGCAGTTGGTATTAAGCCAATAGAGACAAAGGTGATTCCTGAAAGGTATGCAAGTTGAGATTTAGTCACGATTTAATCAGAAGTATTACTACCTGAGTCAATCTCAGATAAATTTTCTGCTCTTACTAGTTCCTTCTTCTCTTCTGTTGACTCATCGTTTGGAGCTGACTCTGGATTTACAACCTCCTTTCTTTTTACAGAAGTATCATTAGAAACTTCTTTTACTCTTTTAATTCCAAAATCATCCTTACCAATAACAAAGAATGCTATGCCTAAAATAAAAAATGCTGCAATAGCTATTAATGGAAACATGTCATTTATAATTATGAGTTATATATATATATATATTGATTTTTAATTTCCTTACTCGCGAGGATTTAAATATTTATATTGATGTTCATTCGAAAGGCATATTAATTACTTTCATTACAATTCTATGTTAAAAACAAATAGCAGAAATGCATCAATGAGTAAGTCAGAGTTTTTTTATCATTTCATTAATTTAAGCTTAGAGACAATCAAATCAAAACCCTTTGGTTTCTCCTCATCGGATATAGGTTGGACTTGAAAGAAGGCCTATTAAAATAAAAGTTCATACCAATATCTTTTTAATTTATTGAGTTCCTGCTAATCGGATATTATCTCTTTTTTAAACAAAATTGTAATTTCACTAGATATTATTTTGTAGCCTTTTTTACTTAAAAAAAGTTCTCTCTATACACACCTCTTAATTCTTCAATCCGTTTCAAATTATTCAAGTAATATAATTTACAGAAAAATTTATAAGAATAACTTTATTTCAATGCCATTAGCTTTATTTTACTGCTTGTTTATTTTACTTTTATTTGTGATATTTTTTACTTATACGTCAACTTTTATCGCAAGAAGGCAGCCAAAATTAATTCATAAGATTCAGATAGAAATGATCAAAACCCATTTAGAGCAAGCTTATAAATTAAATACTTATCAAGACTCATCGCATAAATAATTAACTTTCTTAGGTCTACTAACTTGTCAATTCTAGAAATACTATGAAATAGTTTGTTTTCAATTCAAATCAATTAGACATTGATTTAATTCTTGCTATTTTTTTACTTACTCTTAAAAAAAGTGATTTGATTTTATCTGATTTTACGCTACACCTACTAGCAATGAAAGTACCATTGAAAAGATTATTTTTTATCTCTAATTCGTATTCCCTTGCTTGACTTTTATTATCAGAATCTCTAGAGGAATTGAATTTTCAATCAGACTTAAATTATATGAATCAATTAATCAGAGAATCATTGCCAATTCCGACAGGCTGGCTAGTCTCTCCTACCAGAGACTTATGTATGTTTTTTATTCGTGATCCGAAATCACTCATGAGTTATCCAAGCGTGATGACTCAACTTTGGCACTGTACAGAAGAAGGAATACCTACCAAATTGAAAAACACAAGAAGATTGGAATATAAAAATGCACTAGAAACATGGCATGAGCTTCAATCGGACGGTTGGCAATTAATAGAACGTCAAATCAACGATGATGCTGCCTAATTCGTCACTTTTCATTTATTCCATCAATACTTTTCGGCTGACTTGTCTGCAAAATTCATTTCTAGACTTTGCTGCTTTTTCGGCATCTTCAAATTTATTTACATGAACAATTTCTTTGATATCCATCCCTCCAATGAAACAAGAAACCTCGACTTTCATTGTTGACCTCCTCCTGGTTAGGAATAAAGGGTTCATTTTTAAGAATTATCCATATGAAAACTTATTTAACAATCTCAAGCAATAGTAAAAAAATTGGGTCTTTCAGGTCAAACAAATTGAAGGAGAATCACTGTACGTTTATAGAGATGAAGATAACATTGAGGAAAGTCTTATAGAGAAAGAGTTGCTTCTTATTGATACCGATAAAAATCAATGAACAAACTTACAAAAATTACAACTATTGGATTACCAGCTGCGATTGGCTTAGGACTCGCATGGGTAGGCGTTCGGATTATGAGTAACGAAAGAAAACTTGCAACTAGAGAAATGGAGCTACGGCTTCAACTTGATGCTAGTCAATAGAAGTGAGTTACCCTCGCTTATTACAAATCCCTTTTTCATACTGCAAAGTATCTTTTCTTATCTCAAACCAATCCACATCACTATCACCCGCTAATTCTTGTAAACCCTCGAAATTCAATTTAAGTAAGTTGTTATACGATCTCATCTTGTTACATGCTGCATCATAGTCAGCCATTTTATAAAACCTAATTGCATTGTCATAGAGTCTTTTCATTGTTGGATATTGCTTCCTAGCAAGACCAGCTGAATAACTCTCAGCATTAGCAGCGATAGGGGAGAGAAGCCCAGCGGTAAAAGAAGGGGGCTTACTGCCCCCAAGATAAATCGACTGTCAACCGAGCTTTCACTTTAACTTTCAGGCGATGGTCTATGGCTCTAAGGAGTGGGCAAAAGAAAACCTCCTTTTTAGGGGAGGCTCTCTACTTCTTAACCTGAGCTAGCAGTTGCTAGCAGGGCTAAGCCTTAACTTGATGAGATTATTTTAACCTTCCCTTCAAAGATTTTGCGAGAAAGGGAACTGCCATGCAGTACAGCCCCCCGACTCTAATTAGTAGAAATTCCGATAACTACCAACGTGATAAAAATCTAAGAAAAAAAATTTTTAATCCTGAAGTTCGGTTGAGGTAGTGCTTTCATTCTCCCTTAGGCAGAGAGTTGCTTATAAGTAGGCAAAAGAAAACCCTCTTTTTAAGGAGGGTTCACTAATTTTATTTGGTTAATTAACCAGAGAATGGGCAAGCTCCAGACATAGCACTTGCAAGGAAATTCTTGAAGATCGGTGCTTGGCCTAATCCATATAAGAAGAAGGTAGAAGAAGTCAAAGTGAGAGCGAGTTTTGAGGCTCTGTTTAACTTGATGCCTTCGCCTCCTCTGGTAAGAGATGAATTCATTTGTTTTGTGAAAAGTTGGACAAACCTAACGGGTTATAAAAGTTTATGTAGTAAAGGAGGATACGTTGTCATATAAAAGAGTGGAGGGCAGTAGTCCTTCAGTGATAGATATTTAGACAAAAGAGAACCCTAACGAAGGAGGGGTAACTAAAATTACTGACAACCCCTTTAATTTTTTTCAGTCTTTCAACGCAACGGTTGGACTTCTATTTGGATTATCAATTTGTACGTTGGGAATAATGAAAAGCAACGGCCAACTAATTACGTTTAAGCCAATAACAACAGACCAAAATTTTGAAACCTTGTTCTGAAGATTAGTTATCTTCCTGTATTTTTGTAGATCAGAAAGTGAATTATCTTCAAAAATCTTTTTATATTCTGATTTCTTTTTACTCATAGACAGATTGTGTGAGGAAGTTTTGAAGGGAAAAGAGTGAACATTCCACCCCTTCAGGTTCTCAAAAAAAGTGCAGACCTAATGAACTTTTTTGAGTTAGCGAAGAGAGGACAGGATTTCGACGACTGTCCTCTGATCTGGCTTGATGATGCTTCCGTATCACGCCATCAACTTGTAACTAAGTTAGGGAGAAGTTTTTCAGAACTGATGTTCGGTTGGGGTAGTGCTTCCCTACTCCCATCCAATAAAAAGAAGGATTAGACCAAATGTGCAAGAAAGGAGGCTTTATGAAACTCTTTACTCCCTTCACCATCCCCAAAAAAGACAACTGCGATCTTTGCAGAATTAAAAGGAATAATCAGAAGAGGGGCAAATAGCCTCTCTTTTTACAGCTGCTTGATTTCCTCGTAAAGCGAAGAAGGCTTTTTGATTGTTGTCCTATATTCGCAAACTATTTCAATCACTTCTTCCCCATGAATCCAACGGATTTCGCCGGAATCTACGTTGGCAATTTGAAAGAGTGAGGGTGCATCAGGATCACGAGAGCCGCCAACAAAAGTAAGAACTTTTCCAATTTGGTCCTTTTCATATAGAACAGCGTCCCCAGGTCTGACTTTTAAAAATAAAGGTTCATCCATAAGTTCATTCTGTCCAAATCCATCAAGCAAGGGAAGTATGCTTTTAGACCAAATTTCTAAGTCCTTTTAATCCAGTTAAATCAAGTGATTTCAACGACTCTTTGCTCTCATTCCTGACACATATCTGACACAAACAGCTGTGTCAGTACGAGACATTAAAAAAGCAAGGGCTGGGAACCCTTGCTATTACTGATCGGGGCGACAGGATTCGAACCTGCAACCTAGTGCTCCCAAAGCATTAAAAAAGGCCTCTTCCGTAATGACAGAGAAGAGGCTTGTTTTTATTTGACTTGAAAGGTAGGACTATACAATTCCAGGGACGATCCAGCCTGTTATTCCGTAGTTAATCACAGCTGCAAAGAAGCCCATCATCGCAAGACGACCATTCATCTGCTCTGCTGTTTTCCAATAATTAGTTGCTTTGTTCATTACACGAAACCTGGGATGATTTGACCAGTTGTGGCATAAGCACCAACAAGAGCGATGCAACCAAATAATGCTGCATAGCCGTTAAGTCTTTCTGCAGTTACCTTTTCAGGATCAATGTTTCTGTTGCTGTTGTTTTGAGTAGTCATTAAACGACACCTGGAATGAGTTGACCGGTTGTTAGGTAGATACCTGTTAGTAGAACGAATGCCATCATGGCTGGTCTGCCGATGCTTCTTTCTAGAATTGTTTTGTTAGATGGTTGCATTGTTATTGGTAGTTATTGATTTAGAAAATTCCAGGAATGATTTGACCTGTAGTGAAGTAAGCACCTAAAAGACTGATCATTCCGATCATTGCCCAACGGCCATTTGTCTTTTCTGCTTCTTCTGGGTAGCTGGTGTAGTCCTCTACAAGCTGAGGCTGTGTTTCACGAGCAAAGATGTTTTGCTTGCCGTACTCAGTGATTACCTGAGATGAGGTTGAACTTGTCATTACTGGAATTGAGTTGATGTGAACAAATGTAAAGTATGAATTTTTCAAATGAAAGATACGGTCGGGTACGGCTTCTTCTAAAAGTCAATAGAAATAAGTCTAAAAACCCAACGGTAGCAACTAGTTAGAGAGATATTTTTTCAATGATTAGATCTATTGATGACTCTAATAAGTACAAATAGCCCGAACTGGTTAGCCCTACTTCAACCGTCCTGCAGCACTTGGGACCTCTTTTTTATGTTAGCCACGTTGATCCAACCCAAAAAACTTTTAGTCATGCTTGCATTCAACAAAATCACTGCTGCAAAACTAATTGTTCTCTGGAATCTTCCTGCACTTCTTTTCTTAGCTGGTGCTTTTGAAGTTGGTACTACCGTATTTGCTTAACTAACAATGACATCATCTGATAACAGCCCTAAGAATTGGTCCGAGTGGAACAACACAAAGCACTTCACTGACTATTCAAAAGACTCAGGAACGGGAAAGTTTGTACGTTTTACTATTGCTACCTTGCTCTTTGTTCCAGTTGGCTTCCTTGCTTACATGACTACTATTTAATTACTAATGATTTCAACAAACAATATTAGAAATAACAAAAGATTCGGGAAGGTGATTTCCTACGGCATAGCTACGAAATTATCAATCTTTTCTTTATTTCTTATTTATATGATGAGGAGTTAAATTATGACAAGACAAGAAAAAATAAAAGCCGCTAAAGAGAGGGTCACAAAATTAAAGCCAAATACCGACGACTGGGAAGAAAACAATGATTGCTTTATTCAATTTCAAAAGCTTGATATTGCAAAAACCAAACTTGAACTTAATTACAAAAATAGGCAGGAGCAAATAGATCTACTAACTGAATCTCTTGCATCTTCATCAAGAACCGATAGATGGATTTCGAGTGTTAAAGCAATTTTTAATTAATCTCAAAATATCTAGTCAATGATTTTTAGCAATTTTCTATACTCATACAATTTACTTATATTGATATAGCTTCTGAGCTAGCAAATTTATAAAACAATGAAAATATTGTTTAACTTTGCTCTGTCGTAGAAATTTGAAAAATCGAAGCAGAGATGACTATCAAAAGGTTCCGAAACAATATTACGTGATAAGGAGTAAACACAATGACTGAAGATAAATTGCATTAGGCAGATTTGATGATCAAATACTGTAGTGCAACTACTACTTTTATTAGGGGTTTCTACACGTCTAGAGGACCATGTAAATGCTTTAGAACTCTGATGTTTCATAGGAGAATTTATGAAATTGTTTACTCCTTTCAGCATTCCAAAACCAGAGATGAATGAGCTTTGCCGCATTCAAAAAGCAGCAAAGAAAAAACAATCAAAGATTTTTAGACATTTTAGCTAACACAATGAAATCAACTACTTTCTACCTCTCATTTTTTAGTCGTAGACCATTAGAAATGAGTTTGTTTTTTATCTATTGCGGAGCTTTAGCATGCTTCGTTAGCTCAATTGGTCACTATTAATAAAATCCAATGAACTCTTCTAATGATTTATTTCAAAAACCACTGGCGATGACTTTCGCTTTTGTTGTTTGCACTTTTTTAGCTGACTCTCTAATTGGTAACTTTGTATGAAAATTCCAACAATCAGCTTAAAAAGAACTCTTGAAGTAGCTATGAATAATGCATCAAAGAGAATAATGGAACTTGATAGGCTTGATAAAAAAGCTCATAAAGAAGAGTACAAAGAATGGATTCAAGCAAGTGAGGGTAGTAAAGACCAGCCACACGTTCTTTATGCCAACCAGATAAATATTGAACAACTATAGGTTTTAAACAAATAATAATCATGAATGCAATATCAAAATTGATAGAAGTTCTTGAACATACCCCTAAATCAAATCAGATCGCAGAGCTCATAAAACTAGCTGAAAGCGAATCATCTGTAGACATAACAAAACAAATTGATCTGCTCACAGGTGTATGGGAACTTAGATGGAGTACTTCTAACTCACCTCTTTTAAATTATTCACCACTATTAGATAACTTACAGATACTTGAGCCAAAGAGAAGTAGAGGGCTAAATTTATTAAGACCAAAAGGTTTTGCCAGAAAGCTATTTTCTACTAACATTCTTGCTAGCTTAGAAGTCATTGATCAGAGACGTATAAACGTTAGCTTTATAAAAGCAGGAATAATAGGTCCTAAGTTACTAGGTAAAAAGATTAGTTTCCTATCAGAAATAAAAAAGACTCAAAAAGGTTGGCTAGATACAACTGTATTATCTCCCGACTTACGTATATGTAAAGGTTACAAGGGTACAACTTTTGCGTTGTTAAAAAGAAATGATTTATCACTTACTGAGTTTTTTAATCCTTAGCCTTTGTCGTGTTAAGCGTAAAAATTTGTCGTACAAGCCTCAATCAAAAAGCATGCAGATGCTTTAGAACAAATTAGTCATCATTTATATCATTATGACTTCAATTCCTACTTATGATTTTCCATCATTCTCTCCAATCCTAGTTGTTGGTTTTTTAGGGATCGCTGTATCTCTTTACACACTTTATACAGTGAACAAAGCTTATTACAACTCACCTTTTCGAGGAGAAGCGTGACTTATTTTAATAGAATCACTCTGGAAGAAGTATTAGAGGAAGACCTATTCTTTGATTACAACGAGTATTCAAATCTTCTAGAAGACACTGATTGGTAAAAAACCAATCGACTACGTTCATACTTACTTTTTTTGACAAAATAACTAGAAAAATAGCTAAAAGCTAAATATTTTTAGTTATCCTTCATTGACCTGTGATTGGTTATAAATATGCACTATCTATCGTAGTACCCAAAAACAATGCCATTAAATAAATACTTTAAAGGATTTTGATTAAAAACATAGCTATATACAGCGTTAAAACTGGTATCTAATAAAGGTTCTTATAAAAGTCCTACTGACAATTAAGCTCTCGGATGTAAATCTGGGTACCTTGTCGTTTCATCTTTAACTCTGTTTGGATTTTCATGATCAGAGCTTCTAGCTGCGTTAAAAATTATTAGGAATGGAATAGCTATTGCAAAGAAATAAAAATGCAATAAAAGAAGGTCCCAAGGAACTCCTGAACTTCCATAGTCGGGAAAAAACAAAGCAGTAGATAACAGCATCAATCGAAGGAAAACCTTTTTTTATAGACTAAAAGGATTATGAACAATTCGTGAGATATTTTTTTTTGCTTATTAGTCCTTCAGAATTGAGAAGGCGTTGAATAATTAAAAACCAGACTAACTGACCAAACAGAATTAACACTCATTTATTTTCTGTTAATAGACAAATGCTACTGAGCGTGTCCAATATGTATATGCAGATCCTTACTTCGACTATGGATTCTCACAAAGAAGCTCATAAATATGCTTTCGAACTAGCAAAGGCTTCAAAAAAAATACCAGTCGATCGTGCAGAAAAGCAACCTCATATTCAAGAAATAAGAAAGAACTATCTACAAAAATCTTTGAGATTAAGAACTAATAAAAAGTTTAAATAGAGGGGCTTAAATTTGAAATTTGTTCTCAACTTAGTTTTTTAAATAATAATATTTTGGATTATTATTTAAGTCTCTCCACAGGCACGCCATTACATATAAAAAAGCAGCAGAAGCAATTAGAAAAAATGTAGAAGTCATATTAAGCCCAAACTCCCAGCAGTAAAACCAACTGCACAGAAAAAAATAAATTCAACTAAATCTCTACTTGCTGTTGGAATTGAATTTAGTACGACGTTAATACGTTGAGCCATTTAACCTTGTATTACATAACATTTAATCTAGAAGTAAAAACTTAAGGGCGTACCTACTTAAATGTAGGGTTTACGTGTATTAGTTAGACTTATAAGTATTATTCTTTAAGTTTCATAGAATTACCATATTTAGTTAGATAGCAAAAAGGTTATGCTTAAACTTGACCTAGCCAAGATTACTTAGGTAATGAAATTGATATGGAAGAGTGCTAGTGATACTAAACACGATCAAGAACATTCCTGTTTTATCTAAACGCTTCATATCTATAATTTTTTTTTTATATTTTAAAATTTAAAAATAAGAACTGTGATGTTCTAGGAAACTATTTTTTGTATAAATTGATTGTGAAGTTAACCAGCAAAACCTTGAACGATTCCTCCTGCCAATCCATTCAGTAATACCAATACGAACCACACACCGCCAAGAGCTTCTATTTTCCTTATGTTTGAATTTCTATTATCCTCTGGACTATCTTGAGTCATGTAAAAGACTGGAACACCTACAACTAGAAGTAAAGATGAGAACAAAAGTGCATTAGCGAGAATGCCTGCAAGGATGGACATTTGTCAGTCATAAAAAGGTTATTTTGGAAGCCGAAGTAATTTATTTCTAGCACGAAGAATGTCCCAATGAAAACCATACAGGATAAACACATAATCACATAGCTACTAAATTTGATGAGATTGATTTAATGATTATTAAATAACTACTAAATCTATCCCACAAACCAAGAATAAAAACTAGATAGAGCTCAACAACTGTTTCCTTATTTCCTTACTTTATTTCAAAATTTACTCCGTTGCAGTTTAAGCCGCTGCACTGAAGCTTGAACAAGAGAGATAAAACGAAATGATGAAAACTTGGGATAGCTTTATCTAAACAAATAAAGAATATCAACATAGAAACCATGGTCATTGATAGATATTGCATCCAATGGATCCCAATAGCATCTAAACCATCGTTATTAAATTGTTTTATTTCCATAGTTTTCATCTGACCCTAACCTAATATCAATTAGACAGTGGCTTTGGTTAAGCGCAGTTTTAAATAAAGCTTATTTAGTGGATCTTTCAACGCAAGCATTTTTCCATAATATTCTTCACAATGCTGAATAAAAGGCTTGAAGGAATTCATATCCATGGTTAAGTCCTAGACGATTACTGAAGTTCCGATTTCAAAAGCACCCGCCATAAGAAGTAAAGCTGGAAGGTTCCATAGAACCAAAACTTTTAAGGCAGTTGATTTATAAGTTGCAGCAGTCATGTTTAATTAGAGATCGAATGATTTTTCAGTAAAACGATTACTGAAGTAACTGATATTCTCAAATTAGAGAAACTAGCCGTGAAGCCGTTGTTCGGTTGAGGTAGGGCTAACCAGTTCGGGTGGTGAGGGAAGAATTACGAGGACTATCTAAGAAACCGTACTTGAAGTTCATTTCATTTGTTTTGCTTGGCTTGCTAACTTAAGTAGACGTTCGTTCCATCCTTGTGGGGTGCATGGAATGGAAGTATGGAACGGGATTTCCAGTAATCGAAAAAGGTCATGAACCGTTTAGTTCTAACTAAAAAGCGAATCAAAAAAGCAGAGAGGCTTCATGCGGCTCAACTTGCAACCTTTAAAAAAGGAGTATTTACTTCTTACAAACCTTCTGTTTTTGAGGATAGACAAAAGAAAGCTAGTGAAGAAGTCGCAGCAATGGATCCTCAATTCAGAATCCATTGCTGATAGTTGAAAGATAGGGGGCAATTAGCTCCTTTTTTTAATTAAATGAAAGTTGGCCTATTAACTTTCCCAAAACGAATCTAGACTTTTTCTTTGCTTTAACAGAAGTCAATGAAGTCATCAATTTAAGAAAGTTTTTGGATAGCCTTATCAGACTTTTTTAAAATTTTTAGAGCCTCTTTTCTTGAAGTACAAGCATCCGCTTTAGCTTGAAGTTTTAAAAGTTTGGCGTGTTGTTTATCTAAGTTCATCCAAAATTGGATAAAAACGAAGAAGTCAAACTAACAACTTTAGGCCCTAATCGAGGAAAGCCGACTCGTAAGGTTCTCTAATTTGTATATTTTGAATTTTTGCATTAGAAAACCCCTTTTTTATGAGGGGTTTTCTAACTTTAATAGTTACTTAAAGCTCCAAATAGGAGAATCGAAGTGAATGATTAAGCCCGGTATGTAGTAGGAAATGCAGAGCTTAGATTTGTTTATAAAGGAAATCGGAGGACTACCTTTAATAAATTTGCAAGCAAGGGGACAGGATTTCGACGACTGTCACCTTCTCTGACTAGAGCTTGAACGCAACGTGTCTTTAGTAGAAGTTACTCGCTCTTGCCTCAATAAAACATAAAAAGAATTTCTTTAAAACTGATGTTCGGTTGAGGTAGGGCTTTCCTACTCCCTTCTTACTAATAAGAGTTGTAGAACGAAGGTGTAGCAAGGAGGGTTTATGAAACTCTTTACTCCTTTCACCATTCCTCAAAAAAACAATTGCGATCTTTGTAGGATTGAAAAGAATAAGCAAAAAGTAGTTGAGAATCCATTCATAGATCGACTATTTAAAAACCTCTACAAGCAAAGATTCGATTTCGTATTCGACTAACCGCGTTCTTCAGTTGAAAGGCTAAACTCAAACTATCAAGTTAAGACTTCGCTCTGCTAGCAACTGCTAGCTCAGGTTAAGAATAAGAAAGCCTCCCCTAATAAGGAGGCTTTCAATTTGTATATGGCTGAATATTTAATCGACTCAAAACCAAATACTCACAAAGATCAATTATTAGAGGAAAAACTTAGTAGTACGATCATTAGATAATCGTTCATGATTATTTCTCTCTATTTTTTCTGATCAATGGGTTCTTTGGAAAGAAAAAAGTTACTAAACGACTAAGAAAAAGCTTCCTAGCAAAATGAATCCACCACCAACAACATAAATAAGTAGGTTTGCTTTAGTAGAGGTAGCGAGAATCGGAATCATGGCAACGGCATTTCATATAACCAAGTTAAAGTTCAATCAGTTCGTATTCAAAAAACAAAAATCAAAAAGAAATATTTTAAAATTTGCTGGATAGTTATTCCAAGCCAATTCTCTGAGTTCATCTAATTCATCATCCGTCATTCTTTTCATATTTGCGTAGACATAAAGAGCATCATCAATTTCCTTAGGTACATTTTCTTTAAGAGAAAATGTACCATCAGTTTTATTAGGGAGAAAAGCTTCTTGATTAGTGTTAAAGAAATCGATCTTTTGAATGTCCGTTTTACATTCTTTTGCTAATTTGCCGAACTTTGATTTGTTATTCAAGTCGATCACTTAATAGAAGTATGAGAAAGAATCAAATGAAGCTCTAATGGGGTTAAACCAGTATTTTCTATTCCCCATAGTTCTCCTTTGTCTGAAGCTTCAATAATTGATTCGTAAAAATCAGCAGAGAATATTGGCATTATTGGATTAAAAAGTACAGTTAATTAGGTGAATAATGTTTAGCGAGAAAAGGAAGATGCTTTGCAGTACAGCTTCCTTGACTCTGATTGATTCACTACTACGAAAATCGATATAAGACGACTTTAACTTGAAGCTTTTGAGAAAAATAGTTCGGTCGAGGTAGGGCTAACTAGTTACGGTTTACTTTTTAAGATCATTACTTAATCAAATAATTTTTAAAGTCACAGTCAGAAAATTCTCCTTTTAATATCGTTTTTTTAACAGATAATCATGGGAGAAGCCAAAAGAAGAAGAGAACTCGGATTACCTCCAAAGTCAAAAAAAGAGAAGAAAACAAAGACCAACGAAAAACAGTTCTCATGGTCACAATTCTCGATTAACAAACTAAAGAATCAGTATCCGGCAGCTCCTTTTGTGACTACTGCATTGGTTTTAATAGTTTTACAATGGGGTTTCTCGCTAAATAGCTGAATACCTAAATGGAATTCTTTGATGAGTTCGAAATAATTGGTGGAATCATTCCTAATTTGATTGGGTTAGCGGTTTTCTGCGGTGTGATTATTTATTTTGATCAAACCAGAAAAGCAAAAGTCAGACGAGGAGAGAAAGTACCTCCTCATCAATAAAAATGATTCTTTTAGCTAAAGCTCAGATCATTGGTGGAATCGTTCCCAATCTGATTGCTTTTGGGTTGTTCCTTAGAGAAATTGGATACTTTGCTTCAACTGGAAAAATGGCTGAGATGTTCGGCTGGAAAAACAAGAAATAAAGCTATCACTAGAAAGTAAAGACTCAGGAGATCCCGCTGAGATCCCAGTCTCATTTATCCATAAAAAAAAGACAGGCTGGGAAACCTGTCTCTGACTGATCGGGGCGACAGGATTCGAACCTGCGACCTAATGCTCCCAAAGCACCTGCAAGAATAATATTTTATTAAATATTACATTTTAAAAAATTAATTTATTGAATGAATCTTATATTGATAGTTATTGGATTAAAAATTTAGCTAATTTGAGTTTTAAGAAAATTATTACAAATTTACTTGTTAAAAATAAGTTTTATAAAAAACCTTTATCAATAAGAATGCTTACTTTAATTTTCTCAAGTTCAATATTAGTAACGTTTTCTGATTGGCTAATAAATGATCTGGATAGAGGTTCTAATGAGTTTTTTCAACAACATTTACTATTCTGGTGTGGAATTCTTTCTATTTATTGGGTATTAAGGAACAAATCTTTTCTTGCGATATCAATTCCTGGCATATATTTTTTCTTATCGCTGGATGATTATTATTATTATCACGATAGATTTGCAAATAATTTATTCCCTGATCTATACGAAAGGTTTTTTTCTTTTCCAATCCAATCAATTGCTCCTATTGAGCGTATTGGCGAATTAATTTACTGGTTGTTTATTTTTTTGTTTTTTATTTTTATATCTTTTCCAGGAATAAAATCAGGTATTAAGCCTATCAAGAACTTTATAATGATGAATTTTGCAATTTTATTTGCTTTATCTTTCTTTGAAATTTTTATTGATTATATATATATCTATATAAATTTTAATTCACCATTTTGGACTTGGTTTTTCAGTGGAACGCTAATATTTATTGAAGAAATTGGATCAACTATTACTCTAGCTTTCGCATGTATCAAATTATTTGATATGAATATCAAAAATCCTATAAAATTATTAAGTTAAAACCATTTAAAAGTTTAAATAAATTGATATCTCCTATTTAATTCAATTTCAAAGGAAGACCTAATCAAATACAAAGAAGATTTTAGAAAACTCGCTGATTGTGTAGATAGCCAAAGTCCTAACCATTAAAGAATAAACCAACTGACCAAATTATGAATATTTGAATTGTTTTAGTTTGATCTTGGATAAATGAACTTGGGATAGTTCAGCGAAGACAGATTTATTGAAAAAAGTTTTATGTGATATTTGTTTTAACTAGATCAGCTAGAAAGGTATAGAGATCTATATTCCTCATACAGAAAGAGTCCTAAATGAATCCAGACTTACGAATAAATGATCCTGATGACTTCGAGAAAGTCGTAGCGAGACAATGTATGACTCTGGGCTACGAAGTCGTGATGCCAACAAAAAATAATCCCGGATACGACATTGAATTAATTAAAGGGAAAGAGAGAATCGCAGTACAAGTTAAATGTCATAAAGCAAAGCAGAACACAGGTCAATACAAAAAGTTCGTTGCTTTTTTAGAACTTCCAATAGCTTCAAATTTCACTAGTGGATGGTTTATCTCGCAAAGTGGATATAGCAAAAATGTTTTAGCTCTTGCTGAAGCAGATCGAGAGCCAAATCTAAAGCTAGGAACTTCCTCACAAAGAGGAATCAAATGGAATTATGACCCTGATTTAGCCCCAGGAGAAAGCCCTGAGGAAGAGAAAGAAGAGGATATAGATGAAAAGAATTTAAAAGATGAAGCAGTCAAATATTTTGGAATTTTCACTTGTAAAGGAGGTGTTGGGAAAACGACTGTTGCAGCTCATCTAGCTGGTGCATTCGCAATAATGGGTTATGACGTAATCCTGCTAGATCTTGATCCTGACAGGAATTTGAGGAAATTGTTTCTTCAAGATCAGGACTCTGATGAAGATGCTTCTTTGTATATTCCCCCCAATAAAAAAGGTTTTTCAGGTGCAACAATCACTGTCTTAAATGCCGACGAATGGGATGAAAGGTCATATTCCGAAAAAGTCGTTATTTGTGATTGCTCGCCTGTCCTTTCCGAAAATCCTAAGTATCTAATAAGAAAATTTGATTATTGCGTAATACCCACAACCCTTAACCCTCTGGGTATCGCAAAGAATGGCGATGTGATCACAAGAACTTTTAAACATATTAGAAAAATGAATAACAAGGCTGAAATGTTTTGTTTGATCAACTCTTATAGCGGAGCTCAATCATATGAAGAAAGAAATAAACATCTATTAGCCTTGGTTGAAAAGCCAATCAAGGAATATCAAAAGAACGATCCAAAATGTCAACTTATACATCCTGATTACGTGAAGATTCGAGAAAGTAGAGCTCTTCGATATTGGGGGTATCACCTTGTCGATGGATCTCCACCTCAATTAGCTTTCAAATCTGTTGCGAATAGAAGTGCTCCACGAACTGACTTCATGCAATTGGCAGAATATTTAGAGGATCACACCTCAATCACTTCAACAAGAGACCTTGATTAAAAGCTAATAAGAAAAGAATTTCTTTTACCAGTCGCCACAACCTAGGGACTATTAATGCAAAAAATGCTCATTACAATAGGACTTCTGATCGCATCAATAGGTGTTCTATATCCTTACTTAAAACGAATAGGATTAGGACGATTGCCTGGGGACATCATTATTCGAAGTGAAAACTCATCTTTTTATTTTCCAGTAGTAAGCTGTATTGCCATAAGCCTGCTTCTTTCAGTCATTTTTAATTTATTTCGATCCTCCTAATGAGTTTCGCTGATAACTGGGCAAGAGTTTTTGTTGTGATTACTTTCCTGACTTTTGGAGAAGCTCAGATTATTGGTGGAATCGTTCCCAATCTGATTGCTTTTACTTTGTTCCTTGGAGCAATTGGATACTTTGCTTCAACTGGAAAAATGGCTGAGATGTTTGGCATTAGAAAACAGCCCAAATAAGATTAGTCCTCCACCGTTTGACCGCCGATTGCTATCGAAAACACAGGAATGATTGACTTAGTCAATCATTATTATCAAATTCTTCTTCATTCTGGATTTTAATTTCAACTCTCATATTCATTCCTAAAAAAACAATAATTACTCCTATTACCGGAAGCCAAAGGCCAAATTGTTTTGATTCAGCTGCTGCTTGATTAAAAATATCAGGAGTCATTGTTGATTAACGCTCCATTTATCTTGATAAGGAAGTTGGTAATCCTCTTTATTCATAGGAATCCAACTCCAATCAACGCAAATAGTTATTTGATAACCAATTACATATAAAGCAAGCATTGCATTGAATAAATTTATGTGTTGAACGGGAGCATCCATAATTATCACAAAAAATTTCACTAGATAGTCTCACAGAAGATAAGAATATAGTTGACGGAAAATACTACACAAATTCATCCGTCGGAAGGCTACCTCAAAAGTTACTTGATGTTAACTGGAAGACTTTTTGCATCTTTCATATCGATTTTCGTTAAAAATCAAATTCAAATATATTGTTCTTCAATGGCTCTTTTTAAACTTGACTGGGCATTTCCTACTCAGGAATCATCATTTGCAGGAGGAGAAAAATTTCTTGAATATCTTGAAGCTGGTGGTCCAGCTGACGAAACTGAAGGTTTTAAAATTCTTTGGCGTGTAACCAACCCACTTAATGGAACAGGTAGCTTCGTAGCTGAAGCAACTGATATCAGCAAGATGTGGGAACACGCTGCTCCTTGGATAAAAGGTTTTGGATGTATGTGCGAAGTAGAGGCTGTATTCTCAGATGAGCAATTTGTTACTACTGCGAAAAAAATCTACGCATCCTAAGTAATTGACTTATCTATATTTGCAATCATTTTTGGATGAATACTCAGGACTGACTTAGCTCAGTCCTTTTTTATTAGTTAGCCATCATATAAAAAAGAAATCCTGCAAGAATGGTGAGCTTTGCACCAATTCCGTATGCAATTATTTTTCCAAATCTTGAGCCTCTGGAATAATCAGACCAATGATTACGAGCCTTATTACTTGAAGTCATTTCTAATTAGAGAAAAGGTTTAGCGAGAAAAGGAAGTTGCTATGCAGTACACCTTCCTTAACTCTCATTGGATCAATGCTCACTGATAACCAATGTTCTAGGAACATAACTAGAAATTCATTATTCCTCTAGGCCGGTTGAGGTAGGGCTAACCAGCACAGAGAGGTCAAAACCATTGCAACTCAAGACAAGTAACTACTCGGGAGATCCCGCTGAGATCCCAGTCTCATTTATCAATAAAAAAAGACAGGCTGGGAAACCTGTCTCTGACTGATCGGGGTGACAGGATTCGAGCCTGCGACCTAGTGCTCCCAAAGCAAGGGTACTGTCCTAGCGAGAACGGTAATATTTAAGCTATAACTTCAATCACAGTCTGCCTACTAATGCTTGAGACTGTAAACTAATGACCACTAAAGGTTGATTTTACCCCCAAGTGGGGGTAGAAATAGGGAACCAGAAACCTAGTGCTCTCTTGCCTCGGAAATCAGATCAACCAAGCTGGGTAAAAGAATTTCGAAAAGCAGTTAAAGCTTCCACCCCAAAAGGGTGGTTAGTCATGCAAGGGAAAAAAGAATCTACAAGGGTTCAAATTCGTAAAGACGCTAAAAAAATTGCAGATATAACAATTCCATACGCTTGGAAGGAATCGGATTGGCCTGATTCATTGATGAGGATAAAAGCAGCGGCAAAAGCCTATGAGGAGTCAGGGCAAAAATTAGATCTAAAAACTTGCTTCAATATTGCTCATACAGTTTCAAGCGAAACCGAAGTTGATTGGGCTGGAGCTTTAGTTGCTTATCGAAAATCAAAAGGCAAAAAAGTAAAAGATTCAAATTGGGAAAATAAATATATGCCTGTCCTTGTTGATTTCAAACATGAAATTATTGATGGTCGAAGAAAATATAAAAAAGATTCCCAGGGTAAAAAAATCCCTTGCTCTCCTAGCAATATTGAGCGACTAGCCAAAAGGTATTCCAACGGTAAAGCTCTTTGCAAAGCAGCATTAAAAAGATGGGAACAAGGAACAACGCAACATAGGCACATGCGGCTTGCCCTTTATGGGTTCCTCAGATATTGCGTAGAAGAACAAAACTTTGAATCAATTTGGATGCCTCCAGCGGTTACTTCTAAAGATGCTGTAGAGGAAGTAAAACGAATTGGATACCCATTAACTGATGCTCAAATAATTCGATTATTAGATTCATTCCCCATTGATGATGTTGGTAATAAATGGAGGTTTGCTTTTCAATGTATGGCTGTTTATGGCTTACGTCCTGAAGATCTTAGACACATCCACACCCGTAATGGAGGCCAAGAAATTTGGTCAAATTATGAAAAATCTAAGGGTGGTAAAAAAGGCAATAAAACAGAACCAAGGCGTTTATATCCCCTGCTGGTACATGACATTGATGGACCTATTTCCTGGCATCTAAAAGAACAGCTACATATTTGTGAACAGGAGGGCAGATCTCTTATTCCACCTCTAGGCAAGGAAGGCGAGGCGGCTGCATCTTGCAAAACCTACTTAAGCCGGAGAAAAGTTTGGGATGCAATTAAAAAAGAAATTGCAAAGGAAAAGCAAGAACTAACCCCCTACTCCTTCCGGCATAGATATGCCTATTACGGTCACAATCGACCTAAAGCGGATGGAAGTTATAGAGCACCAAAACAAGTTGCTGATGCAATGGGCCACACGTTAGATACTCACCTATTGAGCTATTCCAGATTTCAAACGAAAGATCTTGCTAGTGCTTTTGACGAAACCTCGCTTCTAGTAAAAGCAGCTGCTTAGTAACTTTGCTTACATCAAGAAGATTAGTTGTACTAGATCAGGAATATTTAAAAGCTTGTTCCTACTTTTAATTTGTATGCATTTTCTGGTTCTGGATCAGACAAATCATGATAGATATTCTCATAACCCAAAGCTGTAAATAGGTTTGAATTTACATCCGGATAAAACTTTAATTCTAATTCCAATCGATTGCTAGATATAGCTCGATCTCCTTCGCCGTTTGCATTTGTATAGGTATTATATAAATCAAATTCGAGATGTTTACTTATTAACCATCCAAATGTTGCCTCTAGATTAGTTGCATAGATCAAGTCCCCACAACTTGTAGTAATTGAACAGTCTTCTCCTCCTTCTGTCCAAATCAATGCGGGACCTAATGAAATTTGAAAATCTGAACTTTCATTTTTAAAAAGATAATAACCTAGTCCAACAGATCCTTCTATATCATGCTTGCCGGCGTGACTTTGAGAATCAAAATAATAATCAGATGATGTATATACTGAAAATTTATCAGTTAAAAGATAGTCATTTCGTGCCTTTATTTCGGCGTCATAACTACTAAGTTCTTCACCAGTTTCTTTATCTTCCTCACTTCCGTAATTAAATTCGACCTCAAAATTTGATAAATTCTTTTCTCCTTCATATTTACCCTTTGATTCAATTGAAAAGCCGGAATTTTTATAATACTGATTATAATTACCATCTAATCCAATGAGTACTTTACCTGACAATAATTTCTGATCTGTCGGCAATTCATCTTCATAAATACTATCAACATCAATCTCTAATCTTCCTAATATTGGATGTAATATAATTTTTTTACTATTAGTACTCTCTTCCTCTATTAATTCACCACTAATTGTATCTCCATTTTTAAGCTCAAAAAAAACTTCTTCTGCTTTTATTGAAGGCGCTGTGGTTAAAACTATTGAATTAAAAATTAAAAGGAATTGTAAAAGCTTTTTTTTCACTTAATTGTTAACTAAGAGTCCTCATTGAATTAATAAAAGCACTTCTTCTGGAAAGAGCAACATATCAATGTAAAGGATGTCCAGCTGTTTTTGAAATTTTGGCTAAAGTCGAGAATGATTCAGATTGTTGTAACTTCAACTTAAATATCTTATGCGCCGTTTAGCCGTTCTAGCTCTTAGTTTGGTATTGTTTTCACCTACTACTGTTAATGCAGGCAATAATCTCAAGAGAGGAGAGAAATGTACACAGAATAGTGAATGTAAGTCGGGTTATTGTAGAAGGGAGAGGGGACAAAGTTGTGGCGCTAGCAGGAGAAAATATGAAGAAAGAAGATGTCTTTGTCACTAATAAGTTTTCGACTTAATTATCTTATGCGCCGTTTAGCTTTCATTGCTGCTGCTTCTCTTGCTTTTATAGCAATTACCGAGCCAATATCTGCTCGTCGTCACCGCAACGATCACACTTTAAGAGTCGATAATGAAGAGTATCTAAAATGTATGGAAAATTGTTATCAGAAGGCGCCTAAAGAGACAACCAAAAACATTAAAATATGCTCAGATGGAAGAGTTTGTAACAACGACTATCAAAGATGCAAGAGAAGTTGCTGTCGCAAACATATAGGCTTTTGTCCAAAAGAAAAATTGCCGAAGAGTATTCCATAGTAGTCCCAAAGGACATGAAGGCGCAGTAGTCATGTCTTGGGTCCTAATCACATAAAACTCATGTGGGTCATCCTACGGCTCTCGATTTCTCTAGGGTCAGAACTTCAAATTTTGAGAATCTCTTGTAGACAAGATTAAGCAAGAATAAGAGTGTTTAAGCGGCTTTTAGAGAGAGTTAAGGTTAACTTCTATTGACTTTCTTCGGTTAATCTTTGTTGCTTTTTTTCGTAGTATCTATCTCTCACTTTTTGCAAACTTTCCTCCTCTTTAGGGTCAAACATGAACATTTCATGCCCACCTCTAAAGTTAACTAACGCTCTAACACGCTTCGCCAAAGCTGGAGATTTACCTCTAGTACCCATCCTGAGTAATACCTGCCCTTCATACATCTCTATATAGTCGTCAAGCAATCCAGCCTTAAGCAATCTGTATAAAGTTGCTGGACTTTGATAATTCAAATAGAACGCTGCTTCGGGTACATCGCAATACATTGGTTCTCAAGGCAATTGGTGGAATTTGTTTGTATGACTTGGATATTGGTGGTAAAATGTTCCGCTCTTGGTGACTTATTCTCAAGTTGCTGGGGTTGACCCTAGTTAAAATTTGAGGATCGAATACCCCCTTGGCGAAAAAAGACAAATTGGGACCCGCTGCTAAGTTTGAGATAAGAAGATTCATCCAATGAATAAAAAAAAATCTTTTAAAGCTATTTACTAAAGCTGCAATTTTTGGGTCAGCATTAGTTGTCTTAAGTACTCCAAAGACTTTTGCTCAACCAAGTGATCAAATGGCAAATGTATTAAGAAGGCTTGGATGGATGCAGGCTTCATGCACTTTTTATAAATTGGGATACATGTCCAAAGCAAACGCTCAAATGGCTTTGACAGTAGCCCTTGAGAACATTGAGAAAGAAGCGACAAAAGAGGCGGCTGATCTAGTCAAGAAACAAACATTGGCACAATATCCTGCTTGTTCAAAAATCATGCCTTGATAAGGACTTAGATCAATAAAAACAAAAACCGACGCTCCGGAACACTAGATCAGGGCCATCTTTTCCTAATGGTGCAATGAAAGTAGGCAAGTACTGGAGGTTCACTCACCCACTTCCACAATTACGGCCAACTCCGCACCACCAGCCCTGCAACGTGCCACAGAGGGAGGATACAAACCTTGAAAAGCTCCTCCAGTTGACCGCTTTTATTAGGACGCTGCTATGGCATCCTTCATTGCTGCAAATGACTCAGCATGAGCAACAGCTATATCTATTGATTGAATAGCTCTAACTCCAGTTGTTCCCTTTGCGAAATCGGTGTAAGGATCAACAAGAATTTCTAGTGAACCCCACATGCCAACATAAAGATCACGGAAGTTTCCATAAAGGATTGCACTCAAGTTTGACCCTGAACCTTTACTTAAATTTGATGGAATAGCATTAGTTACTTCAAAGCGGCGTGATGCTATTTGCTGCTTTCCAATTTCCCCTGCATAGGGTGATAAGTGATAAGCGGAATTTCCGTCTTTTAGTTTTGAGAGAACTGCTTCTACTTTTGAATTAGTGACATAAGCCGCATTAGCAGAATCAGCGTTATCTATTGAGACAGCCTTCTTGAGATCAATAACGTGGTCAAGAGTAGGAGCGAGCCCATTACTGCCACCTGCCACTGATCCAATCCCTGAAGTCTGGAGGATTCCAGTTGGTTGAGAAGACGAACCGCTTCCATTTAATGCTGCCTCATCAATAGCGTTTGCAAGGATCGCAACAAAGCCATTTCTAATGACCTGTTCGATTTCTGGCGTGGACTGTAACCTCATCAAGTGTGAGAACTTTGTATAAGCCCCAACAGTCTTAGGTGACATTGTTACCTGTCCAATCGTGCCAGTGGTTTCGGTGATTGCATCGCTGTTATCAGCTCCAAACCATGTAACGGAATTGTCACCAGTACGTTTTGGAATAGCGACATCTCCAACTAATCCAGGAAGCATTCTTGCTCCAAGTTCACCAACAACAGTTCTATTCCTGAGAGCTTCAATAAAGTTGTCAGCTAGTAAATCAGTTGCAACTAAATTGCCACCAGCAGAAGCAGTCCCAGCAACATAAGCACGTTTAGACCAACCGTTAGAAGGGACGTAGAACCCTTGAGTTCTCTTGCCACTGCGATTCTCCAACTCTTGATTAATTTCTAGCTCGCGACCTGAAAGACCTCTGCCAGATGCGATACCTTTTGCAGCATCAACAATAGAAAAGTTGCGACATGATGGATTTATAAACAGGGATAAAAAGGTTCTTCTAACTTTCATTGCTGCGATGCTGGGCGCAATAGCTTTTGCTGCAGCTCAAAATCTTTTCTATGAGATCTGGAATTATCAATTCAATCTTGGCTTCTTAAGTTCGCAGCGTGTTTTCTACCCTAAATCAATTTTTGATTACAGAAATCCTCTAGCCTTTTTGGGAACAATCGAATTTGTTTGCGAAATTCTCGGTCTTTTATTTGCTGGAGTCTTTACCAGTTGGCCTATTTATTTAGGCATTAGAAAATTTATCTGGAAGTAATAAAAAAAATAAACTACGCAAGCGTAACGAGTTGGAACAGCTAAAACAAATATGCTTCGACTTTTTAATAATGATCTTTGCGCAAGAAGGACTTGGTGTTGAAATCTTTTCTCCATTAGGGATTTTGATTCTTGTTATCGGAGCTGCTTTTACTGTTGGACTTCCTGTTGCAATGATTAAGTACGGAAAGAAGGATTAGATAACTACTGAATTTCCCCTTTGTTAGGACTTAAACCATAGACCACTGCCTGACAGGATGAATATTTATTTAATACGCTATCGCATAGCTATCACTTCATACGCACTTAGTTCGAAAGAGTAAAAGTTGAGAGGATTAAAAATCGAAAGATTTATTTTTGATCGGTTTAATAATTGTATATTCTTTCTCTCTAGAGCGTTTAAGTTGTGAAAAAGAAGGACTTATATATTTAATTTTTTGTAGCTTATTTTTAGAGGTGATAGATATGTTTTGTGGATTAAATGTTAATGACTCAGATTTGGTTGATTTAACTTTGATTGGATTGTTGAAATTACTTGTTTTAATAATATTAGGCAAGTTCTTATTAGCAGCTTGCAAAGCTAGAAAACCTGACCCTCCTAAGGCTATAAAAGCTAGACTTCCGAGTCCTACTATTTTGGGAGATGAAAAGCTACTTAGTTTATTTATTATTGTCTTTTCCGGGGTTAATGTTTCTTGAACACATTCTTCAAAGTCCAATTGATTTTCAATTTTATTTTTAGAAAGAACAAAAATCTTTCTTTCTTGTAATTCTCTAAAAATATATTGACTGCAAGAAATTATTAAACCAAGTCCAATCAAAATAGGTAGAAGAAAGATTGAATCTGAAGTTATTGGAATTTTAATCGTATTGAAGTTGCCAAATAAAAGTTCAGTAATTACAAATGTCATATTTAATGTATAGCTCAATACATTAAACCTCTTTATATTAGTAATGCTATAGAGGGCTTACTTGTTTGTATAATTTGAATTTATATTAATACCGATTATACAACCTAGATGAAGAATAAACTCATAGTAGTCAATTCCAAAAACAGAGTAGGGGTAATACTAGGTTAAAAGTACTAGACAGGCCTAGTTATAAACACTTAATAGCTTTTACATCAAGTTAAAGCCGTAGCTCCATTTCTCTAGTTGCAAGTTTTCTTTCGTTATTCATAATTCGAACGCCTACCCATACGAGTCCTAATCCAATAGCAGCTGGTAAGCCGATAGTTGTAATTCTTGTAAGGTTGTTCGTTGATTTTTATCGTATTAGATAAGAAGCAAGTATGTCTCTAGAGGATTTTCCTAACGGAAGGTTATACCTGTGATATTAATGAATTAGCAGCCATTATATAAATAAATTATTTGTGTATAGAGTCTTTATAAGTTTGTAAATCATATATTTCCTCTAATTGATTTTTAAGCGTATCTAAATGAATTTTATAGACAAATTTTGGCCGTCTTCTTGCGATATAGGTTGACGTATAAGTAAAAAATATCACAAATAAAAGTATAGTTGAAAGGCAATAAAACATTGCGAAAGACATAGCCCCTGAGCTTGGTTTAATATTTTCTTTACAATCTAATATAGTTGAGCGTTGCGAATAAAAATATTCAGAATATCTATTTGTAAAAAGGGAGCACTTACACAAATAAATTGGCTACAAAAATATAGGTATAGATAATACAAAAATCAATCAAATATTTTCTTGGATATATTCATACAATTTAAATTTTCAATCAAATCCATACTTAGTTAATTCCTAGCTTGCCAATATACTTAAAAATTATTGCATCTTGACCTATCCCTTTGTCGCCAAGCCCCTCAATCCACTCTTTGTATTCCTCAAAAAGACATTGCCTATAAGGCTCATTTAATTCTTCAATTCGTTTTAATGCATGTTCGAACATGATTTCTATTGATTTATGAGCATTATCTTTAGAAAGCATAATTCCTATTTCGTTTTTAATAAACAGCTATACAAAAAATACATTCAAGAAAAAATATGAAAAGTCCATATTTACACTCAAAATGTAAGTGCTTATTTTCTCTTTATATTTTCCTTTTAAATTTATAATTTCTTTGATATTCAGAGGGCAATGGCTTTATCTATAAGCTTATAAAAGGCTAATAAAATAATTAGATTAATATAACTGTTTTCTAATTCTCGCCCGTCAGGTCTTGGAGGTAAAAAGTTGATATTCACAAAGTGCATCAAATAATTTATGTGCTCTTTGCTTACCAGTCTTGACTGGTCTAATTCGATCAAGTATGGAAGCATTGCAAATAATCCAAAAGCTTCCTGGCTCAAGATTACAAGCCTCACATATATCTATGTTAGCAATGGAAGGATAAATTATCTCACTAATAGAACTCATTGTTCTTATGTGTTCTCTCTCAAGGAAATCCACTTCATCTTCTGAAAGTTTGCCCGTTACGCAATAATTTTCGATTAAAGTTTTAAAATAATATGCCATAGGTAATGTATAAAGTTGTGCAGAGTTGAGAAATCATTAATCTTGGAATATCAAAAAAGTCGTATTTCATAGTTGCTTTGCAAATCTTTTTGGAGTTTCAATTTGCTCATGATGGTGATAATTTTCTAAGATTGCAAAGCTAAAATATTAATCCCACCATCAAAGTCATCATCATCATTGTCATTTTTGAAATTATTTATTAGTTCAAAAAATAAAAATGGAAGTAAAGGAGTAAAACACAATAAAAGTATTTGAAGAACTGAAAAGCTTTCTGGAATTGCTTGAAATAGATCCATCTGTGAAATCTCGTAAAAAGTTGAGCAAACTTAAATTAATTAAATAAAAAAAAATAGATCGGCTTACTCGTAAGTATTTATATTTAGTAGTTCGGTTCTTTAAGAATTGCTAATATGAAATTTGTTTAAATCGATTTCTAAAGGATTTATCTATAAAAAAAGAGTCATCAATCTATTATTTGCTACATTCTTAAAATCATTTAAATACAGATAAATTACATATATCTTATTTCTAGTACTAAAAAGCTTTTGCTATATTAGCTTCTTTCTAATTATTTTATTAACTTATGATTATTGCTTCATTAATTGGTACGCCTGCTCCAACAGCAGTCTTAGCAGGTGCTCTTTCGATAGCACTTTTTGCGATTGTAGGATTAATAGTTGGTCCTAATTTTGATGGTGTAAATGCTCCAGCTATTGGGAGTAGCCCGACCAAGAAAGATGATTGATCAAAGAATATTAATAAACTAAATTTCAAATGATTACATAAAAAGCATTTAAAATTTATTGATTATGTATATTTTGATGTTTTCCTTGTAACTTAAAATTCACGCTTAAACTGATTGCATCTATAGTTGATTTGATAAAGCATTTTAAGTTCTCTCTAACCCATGGAGAGGACTTTTTTTTGAACATAAATAACTTTACTTTTTTATTTTTTTCTAATTAGCATTTGAAAGTTAGAATTAGATTATAAGTCACATTGAAACATGTATTTTAAATCTGTCTGATCAACTTTTAATTACTTCGTATGTTTTTAAAATGATTATTTTAGAAGAAGTTAGATTATTTTGTAATGGGTTTTACTGGCAACGAACTAATAAAGGCTGCTGATTTTTTGAATTTTCAATCAAGTTCAGGTTTATTCATCCTGTTTTTATTTTTAAGTGCATTCTTGGCTTTCTTTATCTTAACTTTTACTTATTTATTTATAAACAATCCTTTAACATCAAAAATCATTGCAGAGATTAGATACAGATTGGTTCGATGAAATGAAATCAGCCTCCGATGAACTTAAAAAACTTTGATTAATGGCAGAAAAATCATTAATAAAAACTGATGCACTAGATAAAGGGCTTGCTCAAGTTGAGGCGAAACTTGCACGAACTGAAGCCCGAAAAGTTTCAGATAAAAACAAAAGTGCTTAATTAATAATCAACGTACTCTATCGAAAAGCTCTCCTCAGCCTTGCGTTGAACTAGATCATATAGAAAGACGTAGTAATAGAAAAACGCTTCAAGTTGGTTAATATGTGACCAAAAAAAGAATCATATTTTATTTTTTTGATTTTATAAGTTGGATACTTTGTTTTTATAGCGTCTTAAATTTTTATCATTAATGGATTTGCATAGCTTATATCTATTGATTTTGGTTCCAATAGCTGTTGTTAAATTTATTTTGTTTTTTAATAAGGTCATATGGTTATCACAAGATCAACTCACAAGGGAAAGAAAAAAGCTTGAAAAGATTTTCATATCAAAAAGTGCTATGAGCACCTCATAAAACTTGTGAACTTTTCCGCTCAGATATTCATTTATTTAGATGCTTTAGCTTTTTTACTGCTGTTGGCAATGTTTTTTCTTTTGTTTAAAAGTACTAAGTGGTTTCAAAGTTCTCGATCTTTATCAAAAAAAAAAGATGACTAAGTCTGCGATAAATACGCCAAGTTCTACATGAAACGCTTACTACAGTCATGGGAATAGCAATCACTTATGCCATAGCAAATCTTGCAGTGCTTGGATTGTTCTTTTATGTCACCTATCGAATGACTAAGAAGTAGCTAATAGTTGATTGCCGTTGATTGATATGTATCGGTTATTGCGTCCATTGCCCGTTGATTGAAATATTGAGCGTTCATTGCGTCCATTGCGTTGATATAGTTTTTAGAAATGCTTTAATTCAGAGTAAGAACAAATAATTAAATGACTACTGCATTTTATATAATTGCGATGGCTTGTTTTATGTATTTGTCTGCTTGTTTATGGAGAGATTTAAAAAGAAAAAAAACAGAATGAAACGCTTCTTCCTACTCGCCCTAACCGCTGGGCTTCTCTCCCCTATCGCTGCTAAAGCAGAAAGTTATAAATTACTTGTCAAAGTGAGTGAACGTGGCGCAGTCTCTACTTCTGTCCTGACAATGGCTAGTAAACAAGCATGTCAAGAAGCAAAGGAAAAAGTAGTGGATATTGATAATTGGGATGGAAGTTTTTCTGCAGATAGTCTGGCTGCAATTTGCATTAAGAGTGAATAAAGCATCCATAGGTTCTTGTATGGGCTTCACCATGGGTCGTCTAAAACGGCTTTTGTTTCTCAGCGTCAAACCTTCAAATTTTGAGAATAATCTACTGTTGGCAACAAGCAAAAATAGCAGTGTTTAAGGGCTTTTAAGACGGTTTAAGGATTAACAATTATTGTTTAGCTTCGGTTAATTTCTCTTGCTTTTTCTGCTCGTATCTATCCCTTACTCTTTGCAATGATTCCTCCTCTTTAGGGTCAAACATAAACATTTCATGCCCGCCTCTAAAGTTTAAAAGTGATCTAACCTTTTTTGCCAGCGTGGGAGATTTACCCTTAGAACCCATCCTTAATAAGATTTGCCCCTCATAGTTGGAGGTATATTCTTTTAATAAGCCTGCATTGATTAGACGATATAAGCTCGCTGGACTTTGATAGCCCAAATACCAAGCGGCTTCGGTGACATCACATAACATGGTTCTCAAGGCAAAAGGTAGAAATTGTTTGTATGACTTGGATATTGATGGTAGAATGTTTCGCTTTTTGTGAATTATTCTCAAGTTGCTGGGGTTGACCCTAGATAAAATTCGAGGATCGAATCCCCCCTTAACGAAAGTGCCAGAAAGGACCGACAATTATTAATCATTCAAAAACTACCATATTGGTTCTACGTTATATTTAAGACGATTTTTGTTAATTGGATCTATTAAATCATCAAGTATCCTTTGTGTCTCATGTATCTTTTAAAGACGTGGTAGACATTAAAGACCCCTCCAAAGTAAGGACACTCTAATTTACATCTAATGGGTTTCTCCATTGCCAGTGTCATCAATTGCACTATGTCCTTTGAGTCCTTGCTGTCCTTTGATGTTGTACTGAATTTGCCCTTTACCCTTACCAGCACCTGCAATTTGAATAATTAAACCTTTTTTTCTTAGTTGAGTTAGCGTTCTGCCTGCCTGCCTATGAGATATTTCAAGTTTAGTTTCGATGTCTTTAGGGCTTGTATTGACATTCATTGCCGAACGTCTACGAACTTCCTCAAGAGTTTCATCTTGGGTGTCATTTAATTCTTGCTCTACATCAATCAAGCGTTGCTTTGCCATAACTTCTGTCGCATCACCTTCTAAAGACCACCTTTCCTCTTCCTGCAAAATTATTATTGAAAAATCTTCGCCTCTCCCCTCAGTCTCTATCACAACCCTTTTATCATTTAAATCTTCTTCACGCCTTAGCCATCTCATATTGATAATTTGACTAACCGCCCCAGGGAAGGCGGTTGAACCTCTACATGCAGCCACAGCACCTTGACCTTTTCTACTATGTCCAGAGTGATGAATCATCACAGTAGTTGTTTTATATGGTGCAACTGCTTCAAGCAAATCCCCTATGGGACCGGCAAAGTTCGCATCACCTTCTGACAATCCAAAAGGTTGAACCAACTTTGCATAACAATCACAAAGCAAAAAACATCCTTCATATTTTGCGGCCTCATCAGCTATTCGACTTAAACCTGCATCATCTAAATGGAGTGGATTATTTGTAGTAAATAGTCCTTTAATTGGTCCATCTTTTATAAAGTGCCACTTCTTATCCTCACCTAAGTAAGCCAATCCAAATCGGCCTAACAATGGCATCCATCTGGCTGTAGGCATATCAGTGCCAACAATTAAAACAGGCGGGCATTTTCCATGAAATTTCTGTCCTAAGTACTCATCACAACCAAAATGCCATTTAGCAATTAGATCAATCAATAAAGTAGTCTTCCCAACTTTTGGAAGTGCAACCAATACATTTGAATCTGCCTGCATTATTAGGTTTTTACATGCCCACACTTCTTCTGGGGCATCAATAGCCATATCAGGGGTCAGCATTTCAACTGACCCAGCCTTGCGCTTTCGGCCCTCCCAAATCTTTTTCCTGATTTCATCATCCCTAATTCTTAAACCTGATTTTTTTATATGGTCACGCAGGTGAATCATTCGATCCTGAGGTTTAATTATGCTGTTCTCTAGGAACAAGCGATCAATTTCCTCATCAAAATCAAGTAATAATTCCGCAGTAGTTTTCTTGCGGTTTTTCGTTGCCTCGACCTTTGCTTGGCAAGAGCTCCAACTAGGTTCAGTATTATTTACTTTCATTTTGCACTGGCGTCCATTTTTTTGAGGAAGTAGCTAATTCATTTAAATGGCTCTGGTTATAAACCTCTTTATCTTTGATCTTTTCTGAAGCTGCTTTTGCTTGCTTTGCAGTTTGATCAAGTAGAGCCTGGCGGCAAAGTTCAACACAATAAATGTGCTTACCACCTTTAGAGATATTGCCGAGAGCATAAAAATGTTCTCCAGCTTTTAAAACCTCAAGGCGTTTGGCTGAATAAATAACTTTTTCTGAGCAAAGCAAATGCTTACAAAGCTCGGTTATTTCAACCCAAGTTAAATTTGGATTCATTGAAACTAATTAGAGAATTTATTTCTGCTGACTTCTTGCCGCCTTAATTTCCTTCAAATCTGCCAAAACATTTTGAGTTCTTACTACCCATTCGTGATCTGTTGCTAAGCCATCATCGAAATGCTCATTTAAAAGCTTTTCATTTTGAGCTATTTGCATATCCAACTTTGAATTAAACCCAGAGCCACGCATCAAAAGCTGGTCAAAATTGGCCGATTTCTTTTGCTTACGTGTATAAGCTTTCCTCCACCTTTTTAGTTGAGAAGGGGTTGGTTCAAAATCACTTGGTATAGGTTTAAGAGATATTCGAGATTTTCCTTGAGATGAAGTTTCTAACCAAGCATGTTCACGTACCCAATCGTTTTTAACTTTTAGGCACATAGATCTGGCTTGCTCATATTCTTTCTGCTCTAGGAGAACACCACGAAAAACACCCTTTTTATTCTGACTAGAAGTCATAAGGCGAAATCAACAGCAATTCTCCCCATTGGTTCTGAATGTCACATGTCTCGATTCTGGGGAAGAACCTTCGAAGTTGACCGCTTCAACAACGAATGATCAGAGACAAGAGATCTACGCAAAACCTTCTTATACACCATATATAGCATGACTTTCTTTTATTAACTACTAGATACCACTAGGACTGAATAAAGTTGCGTGTAAAAAATCCTAAAAACCCTTACTATATGGTTGTATTTACACTCATTTCTACACTCAATTAATTTGAGACATAAAAAAGACAGGCTGGTAAACCTGTCTAAAACTGATCGGGGCGACAGGATTCGAACCTGCGACCTAGTGCTCCCAAAGCACCCGCGCTACCAAGCTGCGCCACGCCCCGTAACTAACTAATCTTAATGCTTCAAAGGCAATTAATTACGTGGAATCAAAAAATATATTGATTTTACCGTTATTTTCAAAAAAATCTGTTAAATTAATTTCACAATTTAACTATTTAGATTAAAAATCTAAAACAAACATTCAAGATCAAAAAAAAAAAAAAAATATTAATTGGTTAAATATTATTTACATTAATTATGAATTACTTCACTATATTCAGATAAGTCCAAACTTGAAAATTATTTTCAGGAAACACCAACTATTAAGTTCTCGACTAACAAATATTTCTAAACTTATATTCGTACATAAATAAAAATATAGAAGAACGAAGCATAATTAACAAAAAGATTTTTAAAGATAAAGATCTAAAAAATACAACTTGCTTGCTCTATTGAAATTCTAAAATTGCAAAAATCTTTGAAAAGAACAACGATTGAAATTTTAGTAGATGAATATTGTTTTCAAATCAAAAGATACCTGGAACAATTTGGACTGTCATTGCATGTGAACCAAAAAGATCAAAGGAACCAATCATTACAACTCAACCTTGAAATTTTTACATCCACAGCCATGATCGCTCACAGATGTTAAAAATTTTTTCTTAAGTATTTAGTTTTGTAAAGCTTACAATCCTTTCAAGCCTATTGGAGTGGTAATTATCAGACCTAATCTTTCAGATTCAATCCATGAACTCGTGGGAATCCATCCAGTTGATTAAAATATAAAAAAATTTAAACCATTGGCACCTCATTTAGAACACCCTTTTTTAATATTAATCTGGCACATACTTGTTGGATATCTGCTTACTGTAAGCTGCGACTGGAACTGGATTCCATTGACAAAGGATGAGAAAAAAAGAGGTCCTTCTCTAGACCAAGTCAGAGGTAGAATCTTTAGTTGAAAAATATGAGATAGGAAAATAAGGTTTGTTGGCCAAAAAATTCCACTCAAGCTAATAGATTTTTCCATGAGGAAACTCATAAATCAATTTGACTGTAAAACGAATAAAATTACGCTTTAATTAAGCAAATATAAACTTAAAATAAGTAGAAATTATAAAGGTACGGTTAAACACCGAACAATACTCCACAACAAAGAAATTTTTCTATTATCTTTTTCTTTTCACCTGCGAGTACAAGGTCAAATGGCTCAACGAATTAACGTTGCATTGAATTCAATCCCCTCTGGATGTAGAGATTTAGCTGAGTTTGCTTTCTTTTGCGGTATCGGTTTTGCATTTGGTAGCCTGGGCCTGATATGAACAATTATTTTAATGGCAGCATCATTCTTTTTTCTTTAATCTTATTTATCAAGTAAAATACAAATTGACTTTTTTCAAATAAGTAGGTTAAACGTAAGAACATAATATAGATTTTACTTTCAAAAAAGATATATTAATAGAAATTATTAAAGTATTTAGCAGATAATAGTCATAGAAATAAGTATTTATAGAGGATTAAGAACAATTCCAAAAATTCCACCTCCATCAAACGAAGATTGAGGACAGTTTTTTTATTTGATGTCAACCCGCAGCTTTCTATTCTTTTTACCATATGAAAATTTTATGAGATTTTAGATACACATTTGAAATAATAGATAAACAGCATCCAATTCTCTTCACGAAAAGAATAAAATTCTTTCATAATTCATACATGCATTCAGGTCAGTCAGTGAAGCTGATACCAAATTTTGCTGAGTTACTTCATGAGATTAAATTACCACCGCCAGAAAAATGCTTTTTAATTGAGGATGGCGATGAAAAATACATAGGAGAATGGATTAGAAATGGAGAACTCACATGTGAACTTGAAAAACTCTTCGAGTGGATAAATATGAAGTACAAACTCAAAAAAAATAACCTAAACCCCAAAGAGAGAGAAATTGCTGAAGATGTAAAAAAAAGATTTCCTTTAGAACAATGGCGAGTGATAAAAATTTTTAGCGACCACCAACGAAAATATCGATATTACAAAAAAGCCATAGAAGACGTAAAAAGTAGAACAACTCCTCGAATGAACGAACAAGCAATCATGACCATATTCAGACCAGGCTGGAGTATAAATACTTAGTATGGTATAATTACCTATAAGATTTTAAGGATTTTAAATTCACATGTTTAAAAAGTACCCCTTGCTTCCTTTCATTATTTTTGCTGGAGCGTTATTAAGCACCGCTACAATTGGTTTGCCTGTATTTGCAGGATAATTTGAATACAAATTCAAATTACTTAAGTTAATCTACCTTTAGCCCTTACTATTAAATATAGTTTAAAATAATATTAGAATCTCATAACCAACTAAAAATTGTAAATAATAAACAAATAAAATTTAATTCAATTTTAAATTTGAAAAGATATTATTATTTTGATAGAATAGTAGACCAATAATTAAACAAGAAATATGATGAATATAAAAATATAGAAAGGTAAACCCAATTAAGCCAGGCCGGACGCTCATTACCATTATTCATTGAATCTAATAAAAGTATGGTCTATATAATATACTTTCTAAATATGTTATTTAACAATAAGCTTATAATGCTTAACGTTAATTCTAAAAGTTGAAACCCAAAAGTAATTACATAAGAGGAGGTATCTATGAAAAAACGATACAAGTTTCTAGAAAAACACGTAAATGAATTTATCAAAACTTTCGAAAGCTTAAGGGGAAACGAATGGTCTTTGAATTTTCCAGTTTTTATTTTTGATAGAGATTGGTTTAAACTTAAAAAAGTAAAACTTTATGATTTAGCGAGAGAACTTAAGCCAGACAACTCACAAGAAGCCCCAGAACTAATTCAATATCAAAAATTACTCAAGGATGGACACGATCATTTGCTTGCCATTCAAGAATGTTGGAATGAATTTGGAATTGAAGACTTTCATAGATCTCTAAGAAACTCATCAGAATGGAAATCAAGAGGGAATAACGGGTGGACTTTTAAAAAATACGCTGAACTACTAATAGGATATAGAAATATTATTGAAAATAAAGAAGTTCGCATACCTATTATTATCCTCGGAAGAAATTCAAGCGAAGATCACAAACTTGAATGGATAAGCTATGAATTCATTACAGAATTAACTACCCAAGACTAAAACATATAAATTCTATTACTTCTCAAGACTTTCAAGCAATAGTTAAATCGTCAGATCTAGTACCCCACTCAGTGTCTTCGAGAAGATCAGAGTAACAAGAGGCATTTACCAAGTTATATTTCTGAAATTTCCAATCTGAATCTTCAAGGTAATCTGAATACTCGAATGTTTTGGCAAGAAGAGAGAATTCCTTACTGAAAGGGCACATAAATCTTATGCATTTTTTCAATCATTCACACTCCTAAAGATAAAAGCAACTAAAAATTATAATTCCTAAATATTTAAATAGAAGAATTAAGTCCCAATACAACAAAGTAATTCAACACAGCATCTGTTATACGATGATTGACTGAGAAAAACCTTTTTCAAAAAGAATGAATAACGTAAGAAATGAAAAAGATGGGGAAATTGATTTCGAAAACCTTCCAGAAGGTGTTTATTTCTTTACAGGTCAAGAGGGTTTTGTGAAAGTTGAGGTAGATAATCAAGGTAATCAAAATTGGGATCTAAATAATTGGTTTGACTCATTAGACCCAGACATACATGAGGCTCAACATCAAAAAATAATTCAAAACATCAAAAAAAGAATAAATGCTGAAACAGGAAGGATCAATCCACCTGAAAATTTAGTAAAAAGAATTTTCTCTAATCCTTTTAAAAATAAATAAAAGAGAACACCTTATTTATAAGACAAAAATATTTGATTCACTGCTAATCCAATTAGCAAATATCTCAATAATGTACACCATGCAAACAAATAAACACATTCATAATCTGACTTAGAAATTTCATCACCTTTTCGACTTAATAAAAGATTAAAACGATAGTTTGAATTGTTTTTAATAATAAATACAACAGATAATATAAATGTTTTTAAAATACTTGTGTTTATACATAAAGCCAGAGCCGCAAAAAAAGAAATATTTGATATGAAGTCAAAAAAAGGAATAATTACGGCAGGCAAAACAAACAAATTAGATAAAGTATAAACAACTCTGTTTTGCTTAATCAAAAAAAACATCGTTTATACGAATACAAATATTTATATCTTTAGCAAACAATTAAAGGAATGGCCATTTTCAAATAAAAATTAATAGAAAAAATCCCTTTCTGATAAGCAAATAAATCAATACCCCTAAAGATTGACATCATTGATTAATCAAATAAAATTATCAGTATTATGATTCGAAGATCTTATAACTAATTATATATTTTTTTTTCATATTTGAAAACGGCATTTCTAAGAAGTTATAATTATGTTATTACAAAAGACAAAATGAGAATATTACTTCTCCTTTCTATATTTATATTAGCTGTTTTATTCATTGGGAAGAAAATTCTTTATTCTGCAAAAAGGAATCTATTCAAAGATCAAGCCGCATGGTCTGGTAAAGATATAACAATTACATATAACAACTCAAAAGAAGTTTCACAGAGAAAAGAAATTGATAACTATTTAAAAATCATTGCTGATGAATCAAAAATCTATTTAGAAGACCAGTCTAAAAAAGAGGAAGAATAATACCAAACAAATCAAAATAGAAGAAAGAATCAAGAGAGATTAAATAAAAAAAATTAATTCATACTTTAAACTATAATAGGATTAATCATTTTATAAAAATGTATTATCACTTGTTTTCCATAAATAATTTATATTTCATGTTAATAAAGACAACTCTAATTAATATGACTATTAATAATCCACTTTTTATTTTAGCAGTAATAACAGTGATTTGGTTCATTCCAGGAATTATAGTTAGACGGTATAATGAATCAAAGCAGATAAAGAAAAAGGAAAAGAATCAGGCTGATGCCATAAGAAAGCTATACCCTGAGTCCAAAGATTGATTGAATATATAAACCAATAACAAGTTTATATATTAATAAAAAATTAGAGCCTTAGTTATTCTCTGAAAAAGTAATAACAGTTACTTTAAAGTCAAAAAACAAATACCTTTTAGTATTAGTTGTACGATTTTAGATAGAATGAGTTAGTCTTAAAAAAAAAGAAGTTGATGATGATAAGGAAACTAGGACAATATGGTGGTTATTTACTAAGTGGAATATTAATAGCATGGCTAATAAATCCAACAGCAGCTCTAAGATTCCTTGAGATTTTTGTAAAAATGACTTTATTAGTAACTATTCCAATTGGTGGAGCTTATCTTCTAGATAAAATTATCCTTTTAAAGCATCAAAAGTTATGGAATATAATTTTTCCAACATGGATAATAGTCAGTGTCTATTTTAGTTTCAGGCTAGTTAAATTAATAGAAAGACTTATTAATTAAAGATTTAAGGTTATCAAAAATATTTAATTAATAATAAAAAATATTATTACTAATTATTCTTTTCTAAAGGGTAATTTCAAATAAGAATCGATTCATAACTCAAGTTAAAAGCTTAAGAGGCAAGACCTCAAAGTATGCTTTTGCAAAGTACATAGCATTTCTAGAAGTTAAAATATCCTCCTTTATCGAAAAAATTAATGCTTTATGGATAATGATTAATACAGTTGAAATTCGAACATCATGGTCCTCCCTTTCCTTACCGCAATATTTTTCCCTGATTATGGTTACCAAGGTATCCCTTGGGATTTATATTTACTTCATTTTTTCTTCTTTGCAATTGTGATTCCATTTCATGTAATTATTTTTGCAGCTCGTAGTGCTCAAAAGGTCAAGCCTAATGGGGTGAAAGACTGGCTCAAGTGGGAAACCAATGCAACTAAAGACGACTTGACTTCAAGATTTCCAAATAATTTCCCTACCGCTTGAGTAACTTTAGAGCCTCTTAAAAATGTCTGAATTTATCAAGGTGCTACAACTTCATTAAATTTGGGCAATTTTAGGTTTATATATATACCTGCATCTAAAAAAAAATGCTTCATTTGCCATTCTTAACCTTTGCTTTGGGAGGAGGAAGCCTCTCAGCAACAATTGTCGGTGTTCTATCCGTTGTTCTTTTTGGACTAGTTGGTGTAATTGCTGGTCCTAATCTATCTAAATTTGATTCTGAAGCCTAGGAATACAGCTCATAGGCTAAATCTATGAGCTAATTTCCCTAGCTAACTATTTTTAGATTGCCAAAATCTATCTAACGAATCAAACTATCAAATTAAAAAAGATCTTTATCCATCAAGTGTTTTTACTCTTGATGGATTTTTATTTTTTATCTCAATTGCAATTGAAAAAAATAAATAAACAAAATCACCAAAATTAATGGCTAAAGACAAAAAAATATCTAGAAAAAATTAAATTTAGACAAAAACAAAGCCTGGTATATACATAAGTAAATCTTATAGCCAGCATGACCATAAGAAATGAGGGTTGATTAGTTGCAGCGCTGGCTTATACATTTATATGTACAAAATTTACAAAACTCAGTCAAATGGAAATGAATCCTTATAAGCCTTTGATACAAGCTATTCAAAAAGTCTGCAGAAACTTCAAGTAAAAGATTAGACGAATTTAATGAGCAGATTTAAATTCACCTCCTCTTCCTCCAGCTTCAGAGGCTTGTCCTATTCGAGAAAATAAATTCAAGCTTTCATCATTTAAATTAATCACTTCGACTTCAGATCCGCCTAATTTTATTCTCCTAATTACTTGGTCAAGCACCGTTACGCCACTTTGATCCCATATATGTGCTTCTGCCATATCGATAGTAATTTTTTTAGGATGTTCGTGAAGTTCAAAGCCTTGCCTAAAGTAAATACTACTAACAAAGAATAATTGGCCTTTAACTTTATAAACCCTGTGGTCTTCGCTATTTAAAGAGGACTCAACCTTAATAACTTTTGCAACCTTTCGACTAAATAATATTGCGGCAAGCCCAACCCCTGAAAGCAGTCCTAGGGCTAAATTATGTGTAATAACAGTTACGAACACAGTTAATATCATAACTGAACTATCACTTCGAGGGATACGGCGTATATCTTTAATTGAGATCCAACTAGCAGTATTTATTGCAATCATTATCATTACACCAACCAATGTCGCCATTGGTATTTGATTCACCCAATCTTTAGCAGCAAGAATCATTGCTATTAAACAAACCCCGGAACTCAATGTTGAAAGGCGAGTTCTTCCCCCATATCCAACGTTCATAACCGATTGTCCTACCAAAGCGCATCCGGCCATACCTCCGAAGAGAGAACTAACAATATTACCTATACCCTGTCCTCGAGCCTCAACATTTTTATTTGTAGTTTTATCAGTCATATCATCAAGAATATCTTGAGTAAGAAATGTCTCCATTAGACCTACTAAGGAAATTGCTAAAGCTGTTGGAAGTATCAAACCGAGCGTTTCAAAATTAAGAGGAACTTTTGGGAAACCAAAGCCAGGTAATCCATTTGGAAGGATTCCTAAATTCGATACCGTTGGAACATTTAATTTAAATCCAATAGAAATTGCAGTACAAATAAAAATGGCTACCAATGCTGAAGGCAAAAGCTTAGAAACTCGTGGTAGCAAATAGATAATTAACAACGTAAGTATGGTCAAACCCCAAACCGCAGGTAGTTGAACTGCAGTAACTACTTTTTCAGAATGTGCCATCTCAATACCCAAATGAGGCAATTGAGCAAGGAAGATTAATATAGCCAAACCATTTACAAAGCCATCCATAACAGGTTGAGGTACAAATCTCATCTGATGAGCAAGTCTCAAATACCCCCAAGCGATTTGAAGAATTCCCGTGAGCAATCCAGCAGCCAAAAGATATTGCAGGCCAAGGCCAGGGCTAATGTTTTCTCCTTGTTGAACAATCCCAGTCATCAAAAGAGCAGTTGAACCAGTTACTGAGGTAATCATGGCCATTCTGCCCCCAAAAATTGCCAGAGTTACAGAGAGCAAAAAGGCACCAAACAACCCCACTCTTGGATCAACACCTGCAATCCCAGAAAAAGCTATCGCCTCTGGGATCATCGCGAATGCAACAACTAGTCCAGCAAGCACATCGCGAGAAGGGGAGACTATTCTCTCCTTGGCTAAAAAATTGTTCAATTTCAAAACAACGCTTTTACCATCCTGCCTCATTAGACATAAGAATTCAGATTAACAAGAAGATCTTCTTACTAATCTGAATAAATAATCAATCGGATTCCTCTTTTCTTTCAATAAATGAATCCATCAATTTTTTATATTCATTCTCTCTTGAACTTTTCGCAAAGCCGACAATAAAAACGACAGATGATACGACAATTAAGGTTAGTATTGTCGGACTAAGACCCATTTCACTAGAAGTCAAAGCAAAGAAAAAATGAGCTATCATTAAACAAGCAAATACTTTAAAAAGAATAAGTTGAATAGAACAATCTTTAAAGTTTTTTAGACAGAAGTTTATTTTTTAGATAAACCAAAAATAATGAATACGAAAGTTTATAACTATTTTTCTTTTATTAAACTAACAAACTCTTCAGTAGTTAAGGCAGGTTTATACTCCCAAGTCATTCCAAATTTATCTCTCCAGGGACCAAAAACCTTAAATAAAACTGATGCACTTGAAGCTTTACAAATGATCACTCCAGTTCCATCTTGTGGAGTATGAGCCCATTCAATTCTCTCATAACCATCAATAAAATCCTCAGATTTTCCACTTTCGACATAATCTACAAATGCTTCAGATGAATAATTTTGATCCTCAGATGATTCGAATTTCCAAGTGACTATATAAAGCTGCATTTTTTTAGTAAAAAATTTATTCTATCTGAAAATTATTTTTTATTCCTAAAACCAGGCTCAAATTGCCTTCGTGCTGCCTGTGTTCTTAGAATTATTTGCCTTCCAGAGCTTGATAGTGTAAACCTTAAAGCTTTGCCAGACTTGAACATCGCCTCTCCGATTGCCTTTGTTCTGGATAATTCAATTTGATAAGCACGAGAAACTGCTCTTTCAGCATCTACATTTGCTAACTTTGCTTGTTGGGCTAAACGTTTAGTTTTTGATTTAGGAATTACGGAGAGTTCACTTTCTGGTTCTGCCCACCTCCATAGCCAATTAGAATTCGATTTTGTGATAGAAGAAGATTTCTTAACCATACTTCCATTTTCATAAGTAAAAAAGGCGTTTTTCGCCTCAAAAGACCCTAACCGGTACTGGTAAAAAAAAAGGATTGAGAATGCAAAAAAAAATGAAAGTTTAAAAAGTTCTTAAAAATACTAAAAAAAAATTAATTACTACAAACCTAAAAATTTTTTGTATTTCAGATGATCAAGTTAAGGTATCAAAAAAATTTCAAGCGATTTAATAAGTCAACCACCAAATAAAAAAAATTATAATTTATGGAGTGATTAAAATTTTAAGGGTAGATCCATTAAAGCCCAAATATACAAAGATATGTTTAATGCAATGGCAGCTCCTACTGTAAGTTTCTTCATACCAAAGTAAATCATCGCATTTTTAATTCAGCAAAAAAATCTCTTTTGAGAAAGTATTTATACCCTCATCAACACATAAGTATTTTTTAGAGCTTTATGGAGTTTCAGGAAGGAAAAGAAGTCCTGATCTGCAATCATCAAGAAGTTCTTTGATTTTAACTAATTTTGAATCAAGCAATTGGTCAGCTTTAACAGGAATCCAAATAGGTTTTATCAATTCATCATTGGGTCCAAGTCTTATCCGAGCTCCAAACCAATTGGCATGTGAAGGTATTGAAGCTCTGCATTTTGTCTCATTGAGAATTAAATCAACTTTCCTCTCGATAAGCCAATCTTCAATAAAAATCAAATTAGTAAAACTATTCACCCCAGCATGTACGCATAAAAAGCTTGAAATCAAAAGAGACAGAAAAAAATAATTCTTCAAAAATTCAGAAGTAGTTATAACTTCAGTTTATTTAGTAACAGTTTTATGAAATGGGTCGCCTGAGATTCGAACTCAGGACCAGCCGGTTAAAAGCCGGATGCTCTACCACTGAGCTAGCGACCCCTAATAGACCAATAGTAATAGTCCAATATGAAAAATATCACGTTGTCGAAGCATTAACCGCTTTAATGTTCCTTTTTGAGGACTAAAAAACAATTTCAAAATCATTTTTTTCCATCCTCATTGATTTTTCAGATATTTTTGAAGTCTTAATAAAAAGTTGAGGTATATGAGAATACTATGTAATTAAGCTTTTAATAGAGAAAAAAACGACAGTTTGACAGAAATTCCATCGGTAACCGTAATAGGCGCTGGTCTAGCAGGCTCAGAAGCAGCATGGCAAATAGCTAGTGCAGGAGTCAAAGTAACTCTCTTTGAAATGCGGCCAAAGAAGAAATCTCCAGCTCACCACTCACCCGAATTTGCAGAACTTGTTTGCAGCAATAGCTTTGGAGCGATTAGTAGTGATAGAGCAGCAGGGCTTTTACAAGAAGAGTTAAGAAATTTAAAATCTATTGTCATAGCAAAAGCTGATCAACACTCTGTTCCAGCAGGAGGAGCACTTGCAGTGGATAGAAGTCAATTCAGCCTATCAATCACAAATAAACTTTCTTCTCACCCCCTAATAAAAATCATTAGAGATGAATGTCCTTGCCTCCCAAATGCTAAAGAAATAACAATTTTAGCCACAGGTCCTTTAACAAGCGAATCGTTAGCTAATGACATTAAACAATTTACAGGAGAAAATGAATGTCATTTTTTTGATGCTGCTAGCCCAATAATTACTGGTGAAAGCATTGATTTTTCAACAGCATTTCGGGCAAGTAGATACGACAAAGGCGACGCTGATTACATCAACTGCCCAATGAATCAAGAGTCATATTTGAAATTTCACTCTGAGTTAATTAAAGCTGAACAAGCTGAATTAAAGGATTTTGAAAAAGAATCAGCTCTTTTTTTTGAAGGATGCCTTCCCATAGAGGAGCTTGCAAAAAGAGGTCTTGAGACAATGCGTTTTGGCCCATTAAAGCCAATAGGGCTGTGGGATCCAAGATGGGGGGATGTAAACGACAAAAGTCTGCGAAGGCTGAAAAGAGCTCATGCTGTCATTCAATTAAGACAAGAAGATAAGGCAGGTCAATTATGGAATTTGGTAGGTTTTCAAACAAATTTAAAGTGGGGAGAACAAAAACGCATATTCAGGATGATTCCTGGCTTGTCAAAGGCAGAATTTGTTCGGTTAGGAGTAATGCATAGAAATACTTTTCTCGATTCTCCAAAGTTATTAGAGCCAACACTTCAGTTCATTAATAGAAAAACTTTATTTGCTGCTGGACAACTCACTGGGACAGAAGGGTATGCTGCTGCTATAGCTGGAGGTTGGTTGGCAGGAACTAACGCAGCATTGTTAGCGAAGGGATTAAATACAATCACTTTGCCATCGTCAACCATGATTGGAGCCTTAACAAACTTTGTCAGCAATAGTCAAGCAAGCTTACGAGTTCAAAATAAAAAAAACTTTCAACCCATGCCAGCTAATTTCGGATTACTACCTGAACTAGATAATAGAGTTCACAACAAACGTGAAAGATACAAAAAATATAGAGATAGAGCTCTGAGTCAAATAAAAAAAATAAGGGAAAAATTATTAGACAAAAACCCCTCTTACACGACCATCTAAAATTTCTTGTATCTCATGACTCAATTAACAAATAAAACTAAACCCTCTTCCCACTGGGATTCGATAGTTATTGGTTCAGGTCTTGGTGGATTAGTGACTGCAAGTCAACTAGCAAGCAAGGGTGCTAAAGTTCTCGTCCTTGAGCAGTATAAAATCCCTGGTGGGAGCGGTGGTTCATTTAAAAGGAAAGGATACACTTTTGATGTTGGAGCATCCATGATCTTTGGATTTGGTAAAAAAGGGTATACAAATTTACTAACGCGAGCTCTCAAAGATGTTGGACAAGAATGTGACACAGTTCCTGACCCAACACAATTGGCCTATCATCTACCTAATGACTTGGAAATTACAGTTGATAGAGACTATAAAAAATTCATTACCAAGCTAATTGATTTATTTCCTCATGAAGAAAAAGGAATAAATCATTTCTACGAAACATGTTGGGAAGTATTTAATTGTCTGAATTCGATGCCTTTACTTTCAATAGAAGATCCCGGATATCTACTGAAAGTTTTCTTTAAATCACCTTTATCATGCCTAGGATTGGCCAGATGGTTACCAGTTAATGCCGGAGATGTTGCGAGACGACATATCAAAGATCCCGCTCTTTTAAAATTTATAGATATTGAATGTTTTTGCTGGTCAGTCATGCCCTCCGACTTAACGCCTATGATAAACGCAGGGATGGTCTTTTCTGATAGACATTATGGAGGGATAAACTATCCAAAAGGAGGTGTTGGAATTATTGCAGAAAAATTAGTGCAAGGAATTAAAAATTTCAAAGGAGAAATTAAATACAAATCTAAAGTAAAAAAAATAATTTTTGAGAACGGAAAGGCAATTGGTGTCTCATTAGATAATGGTGAAGAATTTTTTGGTAAAACGATAGTCTCCAATGCAACAAGATGGGATACATTTGGTGGCCAAGGAATCAATGATCCACTTGTGGAACTAGATAAAGCCCCTCAGGCCGAGACAAAATGGAGCGACAGGTACATCCCTTCTCCTTCATTTTTATCTTTACATTTGGGCGTAAGTAAAGACTCCATTCCTCCGAATACAGATTGCCATCACTTACTTCTCGACGCATGGGAAGAAATGGAAAATGAGCAAGGAGTTACTTTTCTATCAATCCCGACTTTACTAGATCCATCATTAGCACCTTCAGATAGCCATATTGTTCATGCCTTTACTCCTTCTTCAATGGATTACTGGGAGGGATTAAGCAATACAGAATATCTTAAGAAAAAGAAGAGAGATGGAGATAAACTTATATCTAAATTGGAAAAATTATTTCCAAATCTTAGTCAAAATATTTTACACAAGGAGATAGGTAGTCCAAGAACACATAAAAGGTTTCTTTCAAGAGCCAAAGGTAGTTATGGGCCAATTCCTTCAATGAGATTACCTGGCCTACTTCCTATGCCATTTAATACTACAAAGATAAAAGGACTTTATTGTGTAGGTGATTCTTCGTTCCCCGGACAAGGGTTAAATGCGGTGGCGTTTAGTGGGTACGCTTGTGCTCATAAGATTGGCACCCTACTAGGAATTAACAAATGGGAGCTTCCAGAATAATTTTCATACACTAACCAAAGTTATGAAGGCAAATTATCAAGACTAAACCTATACCCCTGCTGACGAACAGTTGTAATTCCTCCACCATCACCAAGACCAGCTTGCTCTAATTTTCTTCTAAGCGTCAAAACCTGAGTATCAACAGAGCGAGGTCCTCCACTAAATGGAGGCCAAGCCATTCGAAGCAACTCATGTCGGCTCCTTACCATTCCTGGTGGCATCAACAAAGCACACAACAAAGCGAATTCCCTTGGGCTGAGTTCCACAGGTTTCTCTCTCAATGTGACCTGTCTAAGAAGAAGATGGACCTCAAGGGGACCAACCGCGACGCGTTCTTGTAAACCAATTCTTCCTCTTTTGAGTAAAGTCCTGCATCTAGCAGCTAATTCTTCTAGGCCAAAAGGTTTCCTTAAAACATCATCAGCCCCCTCATCTAAAAGACCAACAACAGGTTCAACTCCTGTTCTTGCAGTTAAAACAATCACTGAACAGCCCAATTGTTGCGCAAGTCGAAGGGCTGAACTTTTTTCCAATATCTCTGCACTAACTAATAAATCTGGTGATTGATCACGACAAAGATCAACTGCCTCCTCAGCAGAACCTACTGCTGCGGCTAGCTGCCCATCTTGCCTAAGCCTCTGAACCAAAACAGTTCTGAGAGTTGGATGGGGTTCGACAACAAGCACCTTGGAAGGTGATTGTGTGGTTGCTTGAATAGGAGAAGAACCTGATGAGGATCCTTGAATTTGCTCAGTACCGAGCTGATCTGCAGGTATTAATGTCACAAGTCGGAAATGTAGACCCTTAGACTAGAGAAGATATTAAAGCAAACTGTTCGCTGACTAACAAGAATAGTCTGTGTCTTAGCAAACCATGACATCTTTTGATAATCCAGAAGCAATAAAACACTTCCAATCAATTTGTGATGCCTGTCAAGAGCTAACAAGTCGATACCACAGTCCTTCTGAGCTTCGGATCTATGCAGACGGATATTTGCATTCCCTAAGGAATTGCAAGAGATTAGGCTCAAAGGATCAAGAGAAGTTAGAAGCATTAATTGATAGATGGATAATGGATCCTTCAAGCTTTATTGGGCCTGATGGCGATATTAACAACCTGTTTTTTCAAAAAGAAGCCTAGAGATGAATCAAAAAAGTAACAAGTTATGAAGCAAGCGCGATTTCTAATTTTTCTTTCAATTCCCCAGAGTTATACATGCTTATCAAGATATCGGAGCCTCCAATAAATTCGCCCTTAACATAAACTTGAGGGATTGTTGGCCAATTTGAAAATTCCTTTATTCCCTCTCGAATTTCCATATCGGAAAGCACATCAAAAGTATCAAAGCTCATTCCCAAGGAATTAAGAATTTGAACAACATTGTTGGAAAAACCACATTGTGGCATCAACTTATTTCCTTTCATGAAAACAAATATTGGTTTTGAATTAATTAAGAGTTCAATTTTTGAACGAGTTGTAGAATCCATGTCTGAAAAATTATTGAGGTGTTGAGGTTTTCAAGGCCAAAGCATGAATTGTTTCTGTTTTCAATTCATTTTTTAATGCACCATAAACAAGTTGATGTTGTTGTACAAGAGATAGCCCAGAGAATTGTTCAGATACAACATTGACTTCAAGATGATCACCACCGCCCATATCTTTCACATCAATTTGAGCATCGGGAAGTGTTTGCTTAATTAAAATAATAACTTCTTGGGCTGTAATCATTTTCGAATAAGGAATTAAAGTGAATTTGGAGAAGGTAAAGTCAATGTGGGTGCTAAAGATTCAACTAAGTAAAATCATATTATCTTCTACCAACAGCTAACAAAGCGGATTGTTCAGCACTTCTCATACTTTTGGAAAGTTCAATATTAAAGTCATTTGTAGATTGCTTAAAATCCTTCGAAATAATTATTGGTTTAGAGAAACAAATTGATGCCGATCCATAAAACTTCGGAACAACATCGCTATAGGCCAAACCGACTGGAACAATTTTAATTTCCAAACCTTTGTTAGACGCAAGTTGAGCTATGCGAATCAAGCCTTTTTTCAATTTCACAGGCTCGCCAAGTCGATTTATCTTTCCTTCTGGGAAAACAACTAGTTGCTGACTTGAAATTAACAAATCAACTGCATATCTAAGAGTGGTTAAAGAAGGCCTTCCTTGATCAATTGGGAAACAACCCAACCTGTTTAAGAACCAACCTTGCAACCCTCTCATTTCTGATCGGGTGACCATGTATCTACAATCTCTATTTGTAATCCTTCTCCCGGCAGCCATAGTCAACATCAAAGCATCCCATCTAGACCTATGAGTTGGAGCAAGTACGACAGAACCACTTAAAGGTAAATTTTCTCCGCCAATAACTATTCTTCTTCGAAAAAAATTGTTCAACGCAAAATCTTGTGTAACGAACATAGCTAATCGACTCCAGAAGGGATCAACCCCAAGGCATATTTTTTTTTCTCTATGAAGAAGGGGCAAAAAAACCCTCTTTAACAAACTATCTTATGAAGTTAACTCCGAAAGCTTTACTATTAATGGTCAGACTGGGCAGTTACTACAGCGGCTAAACCTTATTTGCTTTTAATGAATACAATCAGAGTACATTTTAGATACCTATGGCAAGTCTTGGCGTAAACATTGATCACATAGCAAATGTCCGAGAAGCTCGTAAGACATTTGAACCTGACCCAGTAAAAATGGTTCTTTTAGCGGAATTAGGTGGTGCCGACGGTATAACAGTTCATCTAAGAGAGGATAGAAGGCATATCCAAGATAGAGATCTAAATCTTCTAAAAGAGACTGTACATACTCGACTAAATCTGGAAATGGCAGCAACTGAAGAAATGGCTTCAATTGCACTTAATCTCAAGCCAGATATGGTTACATTGGTTCCTGAAAAAAGGGAAGAGGTCACTACAGAAGGAGGACTTGATGTCATTAAACACAAAAACAAATTAAAGGAAATAATCCAACATCTTTCAGATGAGGATATTCCAGTTAGTCTTTTTGTTGATCCAGTCCAAGCTCAATTAGAAAATTGTGCTGAAGTAAAGGCCGCCTGGATTGAACTTCATACGGGTAAATATGCAATCACAAAAAACAAGGCAAGAAGTTTTGAATTATCAATTCTTAAAGAAAGCACAGCCCAAGCAAAATCCTATGGTTTGAGAGTAAACGCAGGGCATGGATTGACTTATCAAAATGTTGAACCGATTGCGGCTATTGAAGGTATTGAAGAATTAAATATTGGCCATACAATTATTTCTAGAGCACTTTCAGTAGGTCTATCTAAGGCAGTAAAAGAAATGAAAAGCCTAATTATCAATCCAAGAAAAGACAACTACTTACTTTAAAAAATATATTTAAATCGCATTTTGACTCTTGCTAACAATTTATCGAAGTAATAAAGCTGAATGGTTAGCAGAGATACTGGGGCAGGAACTCCGATTAAACCCTCCTGAAATAACAGAAGAAGTTAATATTATTGTAAGTACATGGCCAACAAGCAGATGGCTAAGTGAAAAACATTCAATAATTAATAATATCAACGCATTAGTTAAATACCCTTTTCCTGGTACATATTTAAAAAGTTTAGTTAAGAGAATTATTGGTATTGATCCTAATGAAAAAGATCCATGGGAAAAAAATCAACTTGTATGGAATATTCTAGAATTATTACCAGAATTAATGAAAGATGACGAAGCACAGGTAATTCGATCCTGGCTAAAAATAAGCAATGTAGATAATGAGCAAATCAATCTTAATTTATGGGATTTAGCAAACAATATTGCAGAGACATTTGATGATTACATACTTTATAGACCTGAAATTATCAAGCAATGGCTAAGCAAAAAAACGAAGAAAGATTCTAGAGGAATTAGTGTTAATAAAAATATCCTTTGGCAAGAAATATTATTTAATTTACTATATACGAAGATAAACAAAGATCCGTTCTGCATCCAAGTCGAAAAAGCTATTAAACGTCTAAAGAAAGATGATATTCCTAAAATAGATTATCCAAAAAATCTATATGTCTATGGAATAAGTAGTTTGGCACCACTGCAAATAGATTTAATTCAAGCATTATCAAAAGTAATAAATATAAAAATTTATCTGATTTCTCCTTGCAATGATCTTTGGCAAAGATGTGAAGCGAGAAGACTACAATTTAGAAACACATGGAATACTCCTCCCGACAGGCAATGGTTACTAGAATCTCCAAGACTTGAAGCCTTCCTTGGACGTATGGGAGCGGAATTTCAACAGTTGCTAGAAGGAAGTGGTGAATATCAATTGGGAGAAAGAAATGAAGAAGATATTTTTTCTCTTACAGCAGATATCGCCACTAATAAAGGGAACAAACCAAATCTATTAGAGCAACTACAACAAGAATTGTTATCCACAAAAAGTGAGAGTATCTTAACTAAAGAAAAATCTGACAAATCACTCCTTTTCCTTAAATCTCCAGGGAAGTATCGACAAGTTGAATTGATACGAGACCATATATTACAGCTCTTCAGTAATGACAAGAAACTTCAACCTAGAGACATTTTAATAATGACACCACAAGTTGATAGCTATACGCCAATAATTACCTCAGTCTTCAACAATATAGATCACAACACTACTCAGCTACCCTGGGTAATCACCGACAAGAGTCAAGAAGATAAAGTAGGTTTAACACATTTTGTGTTAAACCTATTAGAGATTTCTGCATCTCGTCTAACATCATCAATTTTTGAGAACTTATTAACTAATCCAGCATTAATAACACAACAGAATATAACTATTGACGATGCGAGTGAAATAACTAAAAGCCTTCAATCTGCTGGCTTTACTTGGGGACTTGATTCCTCAGAAAGATTTGGGGAAGAAACTCATAGCCTATGTTGGTGTCTAGAAAGGTTTCTACTTGGTCTTATTTTACCAGATGATCCAATTAATGAAATAAGCAATATCTCCCCTTATTCTGAGAATATTTCAAGTACAGAGTTTATAAAAGCTTGGGGTATACTTTCAAAACTTTGCAATTATATCGATGCGGTTCGCAGTAAACGTTCATGTAAAGAATGGATAAAACTTATAACATCGCTCGTTAATGATTTATTTGGAGATGGTGGGGTGTGGGCATGGGAAAAGCAACAACTACTAACTATTGTTAATAACTGGGGGCTCGTAACAGATAATTGTGACCTAGAAATTGATTGTCTAGTAGTCAAAGATATTATCAACAAAGCAATAAGTTCTACAAATGGCAAATTTGGTCATAGGACTGGGAAAATCACGATCAGCGCCTTAGAACCAATGAGAGCAATCCCTCATCAAATCATCATCATCATGGGATTAGACAGTAGAACTTTCCCAAGAATAGATAATAGAAGGAGTTTTAATTTTCTAGACAGAAAGAGAGAGCTTGGAGACCCAAACCAATATGATAAAGACCGCTATTCATTGTTAGAAGCTTTAATCTCAACTCGTCAAAATCTTTTGGTTTCCTGGAATTCCAAAGATGAAAAGACAGGAGAAGATCTTGAACCTCCAAGTCCTATTCAACAATGGATGAATTACTTAAAAATCAAATTAGGAGCCAACACCTTTGAAGAGATTCTCATTGAGCCACCAGCAAACCCTCTTGATCATTTCAACTTTATAAAAACCGAAAGTCCACAAATCATGAGTTGTGATAGGAAGAATCTAGAGGCCAGAGAATGGCTTGAAAAAGAAATGCCAACAAAAAATATTTCACTAGCATTACCGTTAAAGTGGAAAGAAATAAACATAAACGAAATAAAATCTTATTCCTTCGAGAAAACAAAAGAATGGTTACTCAATCCACAAATAACATGGTTAAAAGAGCATGAAATCCAATCAAAAGAATTTGTCAATATTATTGAAGACAATGATTTACTCGAGCTTTCAGAATTAGAACGATATAAAATTCTTAAACATCGACTAGAGAATAGTGATCTCAGAAATATTGACGATACAAAAAATAATTTAAACTACTGGAGAGAGACCTATTATGGCAAAGGTATTTTCCCTCCAAAAGGTTCAGGATTAATAGAAGAGGCTCTTCTTGAGGAGCGATGGAATAATTTAATATCCTCAATTTATGCTACTGGTCGAATCACGAAAAAGTACATTGAGATGAAAGAGCTAGAGGGTGAATTTTACTTTGGAGGGAAGAATTTGATACAGATTGAAGTTGGAAGTTTAAAATATAAAGCTCTTATGAATGGATGGCTAAATCATTTATATTTATCTGCCAATAGTTCATTTAATTATAAAACACTAATTATTTCAAAAAAAACAGATTATACCAAAAAGATTAATTTCGAAATAAGCAAGGAGATTTTACCAATCAATGCCAAAGAAGCAACTGACACTCTAAGACAATTGCATCAATTAGCAGCCGCAGGAAGAACTGAATGTTGGCCCATACCACCAGAAAGTGGGCTGACATATGCACTAGCTACCAAAGACAAGAATAAGAATGAGCAAGATTTATTTCAAAAGAAATGGGAAGGTGATTTATATATGAAAGGAGAGCGAGAAACTCTATCAATGGAGCTTTGCTTTGGCAAAAAATGCAAAGCCTCTACTTTTTTAGAATTTTTATCATTTAAAGATGTATTAATGAGTCTCTATGAACCTCTCCTAAAAAACAGCACCTAAAATGAAGCCAAATAAAAGCAATCTCTTTAAAAATATTAAAACTCTCTTATCAAAATGGGGATTCAGTAAAAAGGGGTTATTTAATAATTCAAAAGGAGAGTGGTATTTATTTTCACAAATATTTTTAATCCTCCTACATTTAATACCTCCCTATCCAAAAATAAAGCATATAGCATTTTCAATAGATACATTTTGTACAATTCTTGGAGTAGTAATTTTGATCTTAGGTCTATTCACTATCGTTAAAGCATTTATAGATTTAGGAGAAAACCTTACACCACTTCCTTATCCAATGAATGAATCAAGTCTGATAAAAAACAACTCATACCAGAATGCTCGTCATCCGCTTTATAAAGGATTAATATTTACTTCTTTAGGAATATGTATTTTGTCTTTGAGTCTAATACATTTTACTCTACTCATATCATTAGCTTACATTTTAAAAATAAAAGCATTAAAAGAAGAAGAAAAACTGAAAGTTAAATTTCCTGAATACAAAGAATATATAAAAGAAGTACCGGCTATTATAAAAAATATAAACTATTTAGATTGGAGGTCCTAAATGTTAATCATAAGAAATTTAATCAAACGTTACCAAGGCATAAAAGATACCAAAATACTTAAATATTATTTTTTATAATCCCTATGAAATAAATATGGCTAATATTAAATTATTTGAAGCGAATAAATATCCTTTAGCTAATGGAATGCGGCTAATAGAAGCTAGTGCTGGAACAGGTAAAACATTTTCTCTATCTCATCTTGTATTAAGGTTATTGACTGAAAGAGAATATTCAATAAATGAGATACTAGTTGTTAGCTTTACAGAAGCGACAGCGTCAGAAATAAAAGCAAGAATTATTGAAAGATTAATTTTAACATTAAAGATAGTGGAATCAATAAATACAAATCTGAAACCATATAAAATTGACAAAGTATTAAATGAATGGGTGAAATTAAATATAACTTCTAAAGAACGAGCTTTATATATATCTTCACTACTTTTAGAGGCATTAGAGAGAATTGACAGTGCTGACATAACAACAATTCATGGATTTTGTAGTAAGTCACTTCGTAGAGAGGCTATTGAAAATGGAAATAGTTTAAACCCAACCATTGAAAAAGATTCAAAATCACTAATAATTGAAATTGTTGAAGAATATTGGAAAAAAGAAATATTAAGAATAGAAATTTCTGAATTAAAAGGGATATTTAAAACTAATTTCAATCGTAAGAATTTAATAGAAGTTCTTAATTCATTGGATAATGATCCAAATAATACCTTCAAAAAAACATTTAATGATTTAAGAATAGAAGAAAGTCTTTCAAATCAGTTAAACAACTATATTGATTCATTATGGATAGAATTTACTACTCTATGGAAAGAAAAGGGCAAGGAGCTTGAAGATAGATTCATACACATTGCTGAGAATTTAAAGTCTCAAGGTATTACAGATACAAAGCCATACTCATTCAAGCCTAGAAAAAATCGTTATGATCTTTTAAGTAGTTGGATTGAAGGATATAAAAAGAAAAAGCGGCCATCATATGAGGATATTCAAAGTCAAAGCCTTATAAATAAATATTTTCATCCTAAAAATATTTACCAATTAGAGAGAAAGTATAAAATTGATTTTTGTTCAAAAGAAATTAAATCTATTCTTGATATTATAGGAGATTTATATGATAGTCCAGCCGAATTAGTTTGGGAACATGCTTTGTTGTGGACTAAGAGAGAGCTTGAAAAAAGAAAATCAAAAAAAGGGTTGATAAATTATTCAGATCTACTTAAATTATTAGATCCTAAAAATTTAAACAGCAATGAAACTAAAGATGTAGTTAATACTAATAATATCTATAAAAACATAAAGCATAGATACAAAGTAGCCTTAATCGATGAGTTCCAAGATACTGATCCAGTCCAGTTAAGAATACTAAAAGAAGCCTTTGGCAATAGATCATCACATCTATTACTAATGATTGGAGACCCAAAACAAGCAATCTACAGTTTCAGAGGTGGAAGCTTAAATACATATATGAAAGCCAGAGAAACTTGTGATCAAATTCATTTAATGAATGCTAATTATAGAAGTACAAAACCTCTAATTCTAATACTAAATAAATTATTTATTGATGGATTAAAAAGATCAAATCTATCAACTCAAGAACTTAATCCATGTTCACAAGAAGATCTACTAAAGTTGAATGGAATAAAAGAACCATTAAAGATAATAAATCTAATAGATAATCATCAGATAGAAAATATACAAAGATTAAAATTAGAATCAAAAAGCAAAATAGAGGATAAAATCCCGAAAGTTATTGGATATTATTTGTTAGAACTTTTAAGCAATAATACCAAAGATTTAAACCCCTCAGATATTTGCATACTAGTCAATAGACATGATCAAGCTACAAACATCCATAGGTATTTATCAAAAATAAAGATTCCTGCACAACTCCTAAGTAATGAAAATATATTTACTAAAGAAGGTGCTCAAATCCTACAGTTTTTTATTAACTGTATAGTGAGTCCACATAATCAAGAAAAGCTTGCACTTCTAGCTTGTTCCGAGCTAATGCAATGGAAAAAGAAAAAACTTATTGAATCAAAAATTAATGGTGATTTTGATTCATTATCTTCGAAGTTCGACGAACTTGCAAAATCATTTCCTAAGATTGGATTATTAGGCTGTTTATCAAGTTTTTTAGAAGGAAAATCTATAGCCGATCTTTCTCAAAGAGGAACTTTATTGAGTGATCTTTATCAAAGCTCTCAGTTAGTAGACGAGCAGATTCATCGTCAGAAATTTAATGCTTTAAGAGCATCACAATGGCTTAGTAGTCAACGGTTCCAGTCATTTGAGTCAATACCTGAAGAATATCAACCTAATAGCGCCATTAGTAATAGCGCAGTAAATATAATTACAATCCACAAGAGTAAAGGACTTCAATTTAAAATAGTAATCTGTCCATATTTGTGGCAAAAACCTCCAGATAAAAAAAGTCATTTATGGAAAGACAATCAAAATCTATTAATTTCTAAAAAGTATAAATGGCATAAAAAATATATTACACATCAAGATTTTATTAGAAAAGAATCATTAAATGAAGCAGAGCGGTTAGCTTACGTTGCTTTTACAAGAGCTAAAAAACAATTAATAGTCCTTTGGGCAAAGGCTGCTGGTCAAGAAGGGAACCCTCTTTCAGGATTTTTATTTGGATCTGAATCAATAAATCTAGATATAGAAGATCATACAAGAGAAATGATGGAACAGTCATTCAAGGAAAGAGAACTAAAAGTTGATATTCAAGATATTAAAGCAGTTGAAACTAATAAAGTATGGACTCAAACTAAAAGTGAAGTTAAATTATCACTTGGAGAAATTCCTAACCATCAGTTTGAGAATAGTTGGGGAAGGTATAGTTTCTCAAAATGGATAACACAAAAAAATGACGAATTGATTCTAAAAGACTTATCAGATGAATTAAATGAAGATCATACATTTAAAGATGAAATTGAAGATGACTCTCTACAAGAAATTGATCAAGTATTTAAAGATAAAGATCAAAGAAATAAAAGATTAGAAGCTAAGGTATGGTCAGAAAGTCCTATTAGTAATTTCCCTCGAGGACCTATAGCAGGAACTTGTCTTCATAAAATACTTGAAAGAGTAGATTTTAATGATATTGAAAATCAACTACAAATTTCAACCATAATAGAAGAAGAATTAAATATAGTTAATATAAGTAATTCATTTGTTGAACCAATTAAGATTTTATTAAAGAGAATTGCAAATATCCCTTTAGGAGGTCCTTTAGGTAAATTTAAAATGAAAAATTTAAATTCTAAAAGCTCTCTCAAAGAATTAAAATTTGATATTCCAATTTGTCATGAAACTAATCCCATTAATACTCACACATTATCATCAATATTTAGAGAAGATGTTCAAAATAAATATGGCTCAGACTATATCAATAAATTGATGAATCTAAATATATATAGCAACGGGTTCCTAACCGGATCCATAGACCAAGTTTTTGCAGAAAACTCAAATCATGAAACTGCTAAATGGTGGGTTTTAGATTGGAAAAGTAACTGGATAGGCACTCCGCGTCAAAAAGGGGATGGCTTTTCTTGTGGTCCCTCAAATTATTCAATTTCCAGAATGGATGAAGAAATGTGCCATCACCACTATCCACTACAAGCCCATATTTATTTACTTGCTTTACATAGATTTTTAAATTGGAGGCTCCCCGATTATTCACCTCAAAAACATCTTGGAGGTTACATTTATGTGTTTTTGAGAGGACTCCCAGATAATAGAGATTTAGAAGAAAGAAATTTCACTAAAAGTACTCCAGGCTTAATCGTCGAAGCGGCTCCTATTGAAAGAATTAAGAAATTAGATTTATTGTTTAAAGGAGAACATAAATGAAAGAATCCCTGAAAAATAAATTTTCAACTGATTTAAATAAAGCATTATTAGCAACTCTAATTCGCTATTTCCCACCTGTAGAGTTTGATGAGGCTTTAACTGATGTCGTAAATGTATTAATGGATGGATTTTCAAGAGGTGATGTTTATATAAACATGAAAGAAATCCCTAAACGTCTTGAACTTAAATACTCAGGCTGGCCCAGCTGTCATTTGAAAGCTTTGTTAGAGAGTGGCTGGACTAAAGGAGAAAACTCTCCGATAGTGTTAAGGGGGGATTTAATAAGTTGGCGTAGAACACATAATGAGATAGTTGAGACCATTAATAAAATACTCGTAAGGAATCAACCTATTAATAATCTTTCTAAGGTATTACCTGATAGAATTTATGCTAAGAATCTAGAGCATCTAAATATTCAACAAATAGAAGCTGTTAACCTTGTACAAAGTGAACAAATCATCTTATTAAGTGGAGGCCCAGGCACAGGTAAAACTAGTACCATCCTTCAAATGCTTTTACAAGCACTAACAAGAAATCCGACTCTTGATATTGCATTGGCTGCTCCAACAGGGAAAGCCGCAAAGAAACTAAAAGACACTATTCAGGCGGGTATTGAAGATTTTGAAGATCCTATAAAAGATAGGCTTTCAAATATTCCTTCTAAAACATTGCATAAATGGTTAGAGGCAGGACCAAATGGGTTCAGAAGAAATTCTCGACGTCTATTAAATTTAGATCTAATAGTCATAGACGAGATGTCAATGGTTGACTTGTCAACCATTAATGGAATACTCGATGCATTAACAAAGTCCTGTCAAATAATTTTAGTAGGTGATCCTGACCAATTATTACCAATAGGAAGTGGTGGCATATGGAGAATCTTGCAAGAGAAAGAAACGAAAACAAACTTTCAATCAAACTCGATCAAACTTACAAAGTCATACCGAAACAAAGGAGATATTGCTTTATTAAGAAATACACTAAAAGGTGAAGGAGTAGATGCCTTTTGGCACCTGCTTTCAATGACAGAAGATTCATCAAATACAAGTCAGTATCTTTCATCCCTAAAAAGTATTCCAGATCCCGTAGTAAGGACTCTTTTCAACTATAGAAAGAGACTTAAAAAGCTAACAGCTAATTGTATTAATTATATTCCTAAAGAAGCATGGCAATCAAGCATGATTGAGGTAGAACAATCAGTTGAGATACTAAAACTATTTAAATTTATAGATAATCTTCTCATACTTTGTCCGCAAAGATATGGGCCCTGGGGTGTAAAAAAAATCCACAAGTTCCTGTTAGGGGAAAGATTTGAGAAGGACTTACACAAGTGGGAGGAGGGAACACCAATCATGGCAAAAAGTAATCAACCAGAAATAGGTATAGCTAATGGAGACGTAGGGATAATTATTGGCAATGGTATGAAAAGACGTTTTTTATTTAATGTTTTTTCTGAGGAAGAAAGACTCGTAACTCGATTAATAAACCCTTCAAGGTTAAATAGCTATGATGCAGCATATGCAATGACAATTCATAAAGCACAGGGGAGTGAAGCTGATCAAGTCCTTTTACTTTGGCCAGACACCTCAAAAGTTTCAAAAGAGAATAGTCTCAAAAATTTTTATTCTGATGATTATGAAAAACGAATGCTTTATACAGCAATAACTAGAGCAAAAAAACAATTACTTGTAATAACTAATAAAGAAGAAAACTTTTAAAGATGTGATCAACTTATTCCTAAAAGGATTTTTAAGATGATAAAATTAAAATTACAATCCCTTTAACAAGGCGAGTCAGCAAAGCACGGTTATATACCGATCGGAAGTTGTCTGCCTAATTTGAAGGACAAAAAGGCAACCATTATTAGATGACGACTAAAAATCTACATGAGGATTCCTCATGTCCAGTAGATCAAGATGTTCTTGAAGAGTCTAGTGAGGTGATATTGGATGAAAGCGAACAAAATCAAGAAAATGGATTTTCTGCGTTCAATTTTAGTGAAGAACTAGTTCAAACACTTGCAGAAAAAGGCTACTCATCGCCAACTCCAATTCAAAAAGCTGCTATTCCTGAATTACTTCTAGGTAGAGATTTAGTTGGACAAGCTCAAACCGGCACAGGGAAAACAGCTGCTTTTGCTTTGCCAATTCTAGAAAGACTGAAAAAAAACGTTAAACATCCACAAGTTTTAGTTCTAGCTCCAACTCGTGAGTTGGCGATGCAGGTGGCCGAATCATTTCGCTCCTACGCAGCTGGTCACCCTCATTTAAAAGTACTTGCAATATATGGAGGCTCAGATTTCCGAAATCAAATTAACACCCTTAAAAGAGGAGTTGATGTGGTCGTAGGGACACCTGGGCGAGTCATGGATCACATGCGGCAAGGGACGCTAAATACTAGTCATCTGGGTTGCTTAGTTTTGGACGAAGCCGATGAAATGCTAAGGATGGGTTTCATTGATGATGTTGAGTGGATTTTAGAACAATTGCCTGATGAGAGACAACTAGTTTTATTCTCCGCGACAATGCCAACTGAGATAAGAAGATTATCAAAAAAATATTTAAATAGTCCTGCGGAAATAACAATAAAAGCAACTGAATTGAAAGAAAGGCTTATCAGGCAAAGATATATAACCGTTCAAAATGTTTATAAAGTAAATGCACTTCAGAGAGTACTTGAAGCTGTATCTGAAGAAGGTGTAATAATATTCGCAAGGACCAAGGCTATTACTATTATCGTAGCTGAAAAATTAGAATCATATGGATATAACGTAGCTATTTTAAATGGAGATATCCCTCAAAATCAAAGAGAACGAACTGTTGAAAGATTAAGACAAGGGTCTATAAATATTTTAGTTGCAACAGATGTGGCGGCCAGAGGTCTGGATGTCGATCGAATAGGTTTAGTGATTAATTATGATATGCCATTTGATCGAGAAGCATATGTTCATAGAATTGGTAGAACTGGTCGTGCTGGAAGGAATGGTGAGGCAATTCTTTTTGTTAATCCAAGAGAAAGATCATTTTTAAGTAATCTTGAAAGAGCTGTAGGTCAACCAATTGAGAGAATGGATATTCCAGACAATGAACTTATTAACAGTAACCGAATTAAAAAACTTCAAGCAAAATTAGTAAAAGCCGCATCAACAGAGAGAGATAACCCAGAAGAGATCAATATTTTACAAAAGTTAATAGGCAATGTTGAAAAAGAGCTAGATATAGATCCAAAAGACTTAACACTTGCTGCATTAAATTTAGCAGTTGGTTTTAATTCACTCCTTGAGAAAGGAAATGAGGATTGGATCAAGCAATCAGCTCAAAGGAATACAAGAAATGATCGAAGAGATAATAAATTCAAACAACGCCGAAGAGGTGATTTTGATAACAACAGACTTGAGGATGAAATGGACAGATTCAGGGTTGAAGTTGGGCACCGAGATAGAGTTAAGCCTGGAAATTTAGTTGGGGCAATTGCCAACGAAGCAGGTCTAAAGGGAAGGTCGATAGGCAGAATAAGAATATTTGAGACTTACAGCCTTGTAGATTTGCCAAAGCAAATGCCAGATAATATTTTTCAGGCATTAAAAAAAGTCAAAGTAATGAATCGAGAATTACAAATTAATAGAGCTGACTAATAGAAAATACGATAAATAAAATGCTAAATAAATTATTATTCAGCAGTATGATCATATTCTTTATTTTAGAGATGAGTATCACCTTAAATGCTCAGGAAAGAATAATTAGTACTAAAAATAGACTTATCAATAAAATCTGTATTGCAACATTAAAATCAAAACTTGACATGAAGAATAAGAAAAATTTAAAAGAAATTAGTAATTTTACATGCCAATGTTTTTTTGAAAAATATAATTCTGGATATTCGCTAAAAAGTTCTCGTATTTATTGTAGAGATAAAGCTTCTGAGAAATATAATCTCTAAAAAAATAACACTCTAAATAAAATGTATACATCAATTACAAACAAAAAGAAAAAACCATTAGCCAGACTTTTAAGTAATCTTAGGAGTCAAAAGCATCTAATTTATTCAGCTATTATATGCTCAACATTAAATAAATTTTTTGATCTTGCACCACCTGTATTAATTGGTATATCTGTTGATGTAGTCGTAAGAAAAGAAAGTTCTTGGCTTGGTTCAATTGGATTAAGTACTGTCCCAGAGCAGTTAATTGCACTTGCAATAATTTCATTTTTGATCTGGACGGCTGAATCATTCTTTGAATATTTATATGGATTAATGTGGAGAAATTTGGCTCAGCGAACACAGCACTATTTAAGAATAAAGGCATATGACCATTTACAAAAACTAGAGATGACATTTTTCGAATCAGATAATACAGGAAGGCTTATGACTGTGCTTAATGACGACATCAATCAACTTGAAAGATTCCTGGATGAGGGAGCTAATAAAATAATTCAATTAATAATTACTGTTTTTATTGTTGGAGGGGCAATGATTTTATTGGCTCCTGGCATTGCATTGCTTGCCTTCATCCCTATTCCATTTATTCTGTGGGGGTCGATTAATTTTCAAACAAGTCTAGCCCCTCGTTACCGAGAAGTCAGAGAGAAAGCTGGAGATCTTGCCTCAAGACTTAATAATAATCTCAGTGGAATGCTTACAATTAAAAGTTTTGCTACTGAGGATTGGGAACTTGAGAGGCTAAGAATCGATAGCAATTCATATCAAGAAAGCAATAGAAAAGCGATTAAGTTTTCAGCCGCATTCATCCCCTTAATTAGATTTGCAATCTTATTTGCATTCCTTGCAATATTAATTGCTGGAGGCTTCCAAGCATGGAAAGGACTAATGCCTGTTGGAACTTATAGTTTTTTAGTATTTATAACTCAAAGATTGTTATGGCCCTTAACGACATTAGGGCATATTTTGGATGATTATCAAAGATCAATGGCATCAACAAATAGAGTTTTAGATTTAATAGATACTCCAATTAAAATTAAAACTGGGAAAATAAAATTAGATCCCAAGAGTGTTCAAGGTGCAATAACATTTAAAGATGTTGATTTTAAATATGAAGGCCGGTCTAAAGTTATCCAAAAATTTAATTTAGACATTATACCTGGCAAAAAAATAGGTATTGTAGGAGCAACCGGATCTGGTAAAAGTACTCTTGTAAAACTGTTGTTGAGGCTATACGAAATCAGTAAAGGTTCAATAGAAATTGATGGAAACTCAATTGAATCATTAGATTTAAAAAGTCTAAGACGATGTGTTGCATTAGTAAGCCAGGAAACATATTTATTCCAAGGCACAATTGAAGAAAATATTACTTATGGATCACAAATTATCGATAAGTCAGAAATCAAAAATGCTGCAGATATTGCAGAAGCAACTGAATTTATTAATCAGCTACCCCAGGGGCTAAACACAATAGTAGGAGAAAGAGGACAAAAATTATCTGGTGGACAAAGGCAAAGGATTGCAATAGCAAGGGCAATATTAAAAAAAGCACCGATACTTATTTTGGATGAGGCAACAGCATCTGTTGACAATGAAACTGAAGCTGCGATTCAAAGGTCTTTAAAAAAGATAACAAATAATTGTACTTCAATTGTTATTGCACATCGTCTAAGCACAGTAATAGATGCTGACGAAATTATCGTCTTAGATAAAGGTAAAATTATTGAGAAAGGAACACATTCTTCTCTTTTAAAAAATAAAGATTTTTATTACTATCTTTGGAAAATCCAAGCTGGTGAAAATAATACTTAAATTAGATAAAAAGAGTAAAAGAAGTAACTACTCTTTTAAAAGTATCTTTCATTTTTGGCCAGCGTTGTTCATTCGTACTAGCAGCAAGTGTGTATAAATAGCCTCTATCTACAACTACAGTTGCAATTTCATGCCTACTTTTTTCTTCAAGATCTATAAAGTATTCAAGATCATAAAATTTATGATTATTTACTTCTCTCTCTGAAGCTTCGATCAACTTAATAGGATTGTTCATATCTTTTTGACCAAAGAGTCTTTCACCTACTGCATCAGCCCCACCCAAATCATCTAAGTCAACTTCATTTTCCAATTTAGAAATAACAAGACTAAGAGTTTCATCTGAATTAATTAGATCATGGTAAACAACCTCTGGGCCATTATCGACAGCCACTCTTGTCCAACCTGTTGGGAAAAGAAAACCATACTGTCCATTTTGACTTTTGAATGGTTCCAATCCAGAGGCTCCCCCTGTAGAGCATGCTCCCAGTATCAAAACTAGAGCTATTGCAAAAAGGGCTTTAAAAGATGTTCGAAAAAATTTGATCATTTTGGAGGGCTCACCTTCAATATTTTGCTATATTTCCAATTTAACTGACGGTAATCTTCTTTAAATTAGTGCAACCAAGATAAAACTCCGACTAAATTCAAGTTAATTGCTTCTGAACTCTGAGCGGCTTCACAAAACCATTATCAAAATTAATTGATCAATTTGAGCAATTGCCGGGTATAGGTCCCAGAACTGCTCAAAGGTTAGCTTTGCATATTTTGCGTCAACCAGAGGATAAAATTAGACTGTTTTCTGAAGCCTTGGTTAATGCCAAGAGTCAGGTAGGTCAATGTCAGACGTGTTTTCATTTAACGGCAGGAGAACAATGTGAAATTTGTTTAAATAAACAAAGAAATCAAGATCTCATATGCGTTGTGGCCGAGTCAAAAGATTTACTTGCTCTTGAGCGAACTCGCGAGTACAAAGGGCTTTATCATGTAATTGGTGGCCTGATTTCTCCGATGGATGGTATTGGCCCAGAAATGCTTGAAATATCAAGTCTTATAAAAAGAGTAGATAAAGAAAACATCAAAGAAGTAATACTTGCCTTAACACCAAGTATTGAGGGGGACACTACCAGTCTTTATGTTGGAAGATTATTAAAACCCTTCACAAAAGTCACTCGTATTGCCTATGGACTTCCTGTTGGAAGTGAGTTGGAATATGCCGACGAGGTAACACTTTCGCGTGCTTTAGAAGGACGTAGAAATCTAGATTAACCATCAAAGAAAAATGACCACAACTACAAGAAAAACAACAAAATATAGCAATATCGTCCCAGAACAACGTTTACCTGATTGGATCAAGCCATCAATAGGTAACGCCTCTCAACTAGAAAAAGTTCAAAAACTCGTTAAGGAAAACAAATTACATACAATCTGCGAGGAAGGTAGATGCCCGAACAGAGGGGAATGTTATGCCGCTGGTACGGCTACTTTTTTATTAGGCGGCTCGATCTGTACAAGAAGCTGTGCATTTTGCCAGGTAGAGAAAGGGAAGTCACCAGAGAAAGTAAATATTTTTGAAGCTGAAAAAGTAGCAAATGCTGTTCAGATATTAAATCTTAAATATGTAGTACTAACCGCAGTCGCAAGAGATGATTTACCTGATCACGGTGCAAGTCTATTTACGACAACAATGGATGCAATTAGATCATTGAACCCTACTGTCAAAATAGAGGTACTAACACCCGATTTCTGGGGTGGAAACAACAAGGACAATATACAAAAGCAAAAAGAGCGACTTAAGCTAGTTCTCTCAGCTAATCCTATTTGCTTCAACCATAATCTTGAAACTGTCAAGAGACTTCAAAGAGAAGTCAGGCGAGGAGCTACTTACGAACATTCGCTCAATCTTCTCAAATTTGCCAGAGAAATTGATCCAGAAATTCCGACAAAGTCGGGAATAATGCTTGGATTGGGAGAGAAATTTCATGAAATAATTCAAACTCTTAAAGACCTTAGAAAAGTTGACTGTCAATATCTGACTATCGGTCAATATTTACGACCTTCACTTGCTCACATTCCAGTCTCTCATTATTGGTCACCAACAAAGTTCAATGATTTTGCAGAAATAGCAAAAGAATTAGGTTTTAAAAAAGTAAACAGCGGTCCATTAGTCAGAAGCAGTTACCATGCAAATAACACTTTGGATTAATCTATAATAATCTGTAGCTACTCCCACCAACTTCTATAACTTCTCTCAAAAACTTTCTCACAATTACCTACCATAAACGCGCCTGCACCTCCCCAAACAAGTCTTAGAGGTAAATCCAAAGGAGAAGATCCAACTTTACGCACAAGATTAAAACCACGCCGACGAAAATAACGTTGCAAGATTTCATGCTGATTGTTTTCATCATAAATAGCCAATAACCTCGCACTTCGACATGGGGTCTCTTCTAAAGCCCAGGCCATAGTTGCCGCCCAGATTAAATCACCTACATCAGAGTTAACATTCTTACCAACCTTCATAGTGTCCAGCTGAAGTCCTTTAGTATTTTGATATGCCCATCCTTTCATTTCACCTAGTAATTGAATTTTTTCATTACTGGTTATTTCGCCAACGACCAGCTTAAAAGACCAAAGGCTGAGAGGTCTTCTAACTTGTATTCGCAGCAATAAACCTCTATCAGATGCTTCTTTTTCTAATAGAGTTAAATTAGGTTTAGTCATGAAGAAGGCCATATAGAATTCTCAGGTAGACGTTTCATTATCTCATCAATTTGTCGTTGTCTTTCTGCAAATCTAGCTCGATCGCTATCTGTAAATTTATCAACACAAGCATCACATTGTAAGCCTTTAATATACGTTGGTTTTTTCAAGTCCTCCGGAGAAATAGGCAATCCACAAGCATGACACATCCGGTGTGAACCTGGTAATAGCTCATGATCTAGAGAAACACGTTGATCAAAAACAAAACATTCACCATTCCATAAACTCTTTTCAGGAGAGACATCTTCTAAATATTTTAGTATTCCACCCTCAAGATGATGTACGTCAGGAAAGCCTTCATCTATCAAATAAGAGGTGGCTTTTTCGCATCTTATTCCACCCGTACAATACATTCCTATTTTTATCGATGGATTCTCTTCAATTAAAGGTTTTAAATATTTTTGCACCCATGCTGGAAATTCACGAAATGAACTGGTATGAGGATTCAGAGCACCTTGAAAATTTCCAATTTTTATTTCATACTCATTGCGAGTATCAATAACGACACTATCAGGATCTTCTAAAAAATCATTCCATTCATCAGCTTTTATATATTTACCAACAGATTTAGTAGGATTGATTTGTTTTAGCCCAATCGTGACGATTTCTTTTTTCTTGCGAGCCTTAAAGCGTCTAAATGCCTGTTTCCCAGTCCAACTATATTTAATATTGATATCCGAAACATTTAAAAGTTTCTTTAATGTCTCAACGAATTGAATAATAGCATCCTCATTTCCACAAACCGTACCGTTAACACCCTCAGAAGCTAATAAAATTGTTCCTTTTATTTCTTCACTCGTTGCTAAATTTGTTAATTCTTCTTTGATTAATAAAATTTCTTGATCCAGAATCGATATAAAGTTGTAAAACGCAGCCACTTTATATTTTAATTTTTTGAGGTTATTCTCTTTTTTCATACCTAATTATTATCAAGAAAAGTTAGCCGTAATCCCAGCATCAGCCAGAAGCTTGCGGTCTGCCTCTACCTCCGGATTGCTAGTAGTAAGAAGCGTATCACCATAAAAAATAGAATCAGCTCCAGATTGTAGACATAAAATCTGAGCTTCCCTACCTAATTGCTGTCTTCCTGCACTAAGTCTAATTCGACTTTTAGGCATAATGATCCTTGCCGTCGCGACCATCCTAACCATCTCTAATGGATCAATAGAAGATAGATCCTCCATAGGTGTACCCTCTACGGCAACCAAAGCATTTATAGGCACACTCTCAGGATGAGGATCTAAAGTTGCCAAAACTTTAAGTAAAGATGCTCTATCGGAAAGAGATTCTCCCATACCGATAATTCCACCACAGCACACTGTAATTCCAGCCATTCGTATTCTTTTCAATGTTTCAAGTCGATCTTGGTATGTTCTTGTTGAAATGATATTTGAATAATGTTCAGGACTAGTATCTAAATTATGGTTGTAAGCTGTTAAACCTGCTTCTGCCAACCTAGAGGCTTGAGAATCAGTAATCATTCCAGCAGTAACACAGGCCTCGAGGCCAAGTTCTCTAACACCTCTTACCATTTCAAGCATTGAATCAAATGCGCTCCCATCTTTGATCTCACGCCAGGCCCAACCCATACAAAATCTATCTGCTCCTGCATCTTTAGCAGCTCTTGCTTTGTCAAGAACTGACTTAACTTGAAGTGAAGGGGAAGGTTTAACTCTTGTTTCATTATGAACGGATTGAGGACAATATGAGCAATCTTCTGAGCATCCTCCTGTCTTTACACTTAGAAGAGAAGCAAGTTGGACTTTATAACCTGGATTATAAGATCTATGAACTATTTGAGCTCTCCACAACAAGTCCATTAATGGCAATTCATGTATCTCTTTGACCTCTTCTAAAGACCAATCATGCCTAATATCTCCTCCTTTTATTGAATTAAAATCTAAAAATAAATCATCTTTAATATCGAATTTATCAGATTCCTGAATATTAGGATTAATAAGAGTCATAAAAGAATTTAAATATAAAAAAATATAATTCCTATTTAGTTTTAGCTAATAATCTATAAAAAAACATATAAAGCAATATATTCAATTATTATGGTCATACGCCGCCAAATCGCCTTCTTCGAGATTGATAGTCAAGCAGAGCCTTAGTAAGAGTATCAGCGTTGAAGTCTGGCCATAATACATCTGTAACATGAATTTCAGCATAAGCTAATTGCCACAATAGAAAATTACTTATTCTTTTTTCACCACTAGTTCTAATAAGCAAGTCTGGATCGACCTCGCTTGCTGTAAATAATTCAGAGGCGAATAAATTTTCATCAATCAAAGAAGGCTCTAATTCACCTTTAACTGAACGTTCAGCCAACTTCTGTGCAGCTCTTACCAATTCACGACGTCCCCCATAGTTAGTGCAAACATTAAAGTGAATGCCTTTATTATGAGATGTTGATTCAACTGATTCTTTTATTAAGTCCTTTAATGCGTTGGGTAAAGGGTCAAGGTCGCCCAAGAAATTAATCTTTACTTCTTCTAGTTTTAAATTAGTCAATTCACGCTTGAGAACACTTTCAAAAAGTGTCATTAGAAAATTCACTTCTTCCCTAGGTCTAGACCAATTTTCAGTTGAGAACGCATATACAGTCAAAGCTCCTATTCCCCAGTGACTACATAAATGCAAAGTATTTTTCAAAGCCTCAACACCAGCAGTATGTCCAACCGTTCTAGGTAAACCCTTTAATTTTGCCCACCTTCCATTCCCATCCATAATTACCGCAATATGGTTGGGCATCCGGAGACTATCCAAATCTTTAGGTATTGGAGATACCTCTCCTGAATTATCAGTACTTATCACAGAAGGGTAAGTCAATTTAAAGACTCCTTGCCGTCATTGATTATCCCAAGATTAACTCTGGACTGAGAACTTTTAGGGTCATTATTAGCGGAAGATGTTTTCAATGAAGAATTAGGGCTGGTGGATTTCGTTGCAGATGGATTAGAAGGATCAAACAATTCTTGCAAAAGGTCAAGTAATCTACTGCTTGTGATAGGTCTTTCGAGTCGTCCTTGGCTAGCTAAAGATAAGGTACCTGATTCTTCTGAAACTACAACACAAATACATCGATCAAATCGTTCAGTTATTCCCAGAGCAGCAAGATGCCTAGTTCCATACCTACTAATACCTTGTCTTGAAAGAGGCAAAATTACCCCTGCAGAAATAATTCTATTCCCCTTTACCAAAACAGCCCCATCATGAAGAGGGGTGTCTGCGGCAAAAAGGTTTAATAGCAATTCAGATGATAATTGAGCATCTATTGGAACTCCTGGGAAGAGGAAATCTTCAGGACGTAAATCACTCCCCATATCAACAACAATTAGGGCTCCTTTTCTGTTTTGTGATAAACGACCAGCTGCTTCAGTTAATTGAGCGAAAGTATTAGAACTTGCCCTAAATTCTTTTTGAGTATTGCCAAGAATCACAGCTAATCTTCCAGTACCTAATAATTCCATTAATCTCCTTAATTCCCCTTGCCACAAAATTGCTAAAGATAATGAGCAGGCCAAAACCAAGGCATCAACAAGTTTTGAAGTAATTGGTAAATTTGCAAATCTCTGAACGAACCAAGCTAATGAAACCAGAAATAGATAACCTCTCAAAAGCCATAATGTTCTTTGCTCTTTAACTCTTGTAAAAAGAAGAACGCCAAGAGAAGACGCAAACAAGACATCAAGTAGGACACTCAAGTTTATAAGCCACCTAAAATTCACTCCTACTCCCCAACGTTATTTCAACTTACCTAATTCCGGCGAATAAAGCGATCAGGTAATACATCTAATTGCAATAGATCTTCAGGAAGTTCTCTCCTTTGAATTAACTCGGCAAGACCATCACGAACCATAATTGTGGCTGGTCTTGGAATTCTGTTGTAATTAGAACTCATTGAGTAGTTATAAGCACCAGTTCCAAAAACAGCCAGAAAATCTCCACTTTCACAAGAAGGAAGAAAAAAATCTTTTAACAAAATATCCCCAGATTCACAATGCTTCCCAGCAATAGTAACTTTTTCAAGATTTGTATTCAATGGTTTATCTACCAAGCTCGCACTGTATAGAGATTGATAAGTTATCGGACGAGGATTATCACTCATACCTCCATCAACAGATAAATAGGTTCTAACTCCAGGGACAACTTTTTTAGCTCCAATCTTATAAATAGTAAGCCCAGAATTAGCCACAAGAGATCTGCCAGGTTCACACATTAATCTTGGCAAATCTATATTTCTTTCATTACAAGCCCTGACAACAGCATTAGAAATAACTTCAATCCATCTTTCAATAGATGGCGGATTGTCTTCTTGGACATATTTAATACCTAGACCACCTCCTACATTCAGATCAGCTATTGGATGACCAATTTCCTTTGCAATCTTGAACGTGTCGACCATTACACCAGCAAGATCAACGTGAGGTTGAATTTCAAAAATTTGAGACCCTATATGAGCATGTAAACCAGTTAAATTTGCCCATTTATATGTTTTTAATTCTTCTAAAACTGACTTGATATCATCTGGATCAAAACCAAATTTGCTATCTAAATGTCCAGTCCTAATATATTCATGAGTATGGCATTCAATTCCAGGAGTAAATCTCAACATTAATTTTGCTGGTTTTTTATCGTTAGCAATATTTTTTAGCAACGTAATGTCATGATGATTATCTAAAACAATCGTCACGTTATTTTTATAGGCAAAATTCAACTCATCGTAAGATTTGTTGTTTCCATGAAAGACGATATTTTCCCCTTTTATTCCTCCTTTCAGGGCAGTAAGTAATTCACCTTCCGATACTGCATCAAGGCCAAAACCCTCAGAGGCAACTACGGCACAAATTGCTAATGAGCTATTTGCTTTTGAAGCATAAAGAGGAAGAGTATCTCCTGGATAATGCTTTTTCAAAGAAGAGACATAGGTTTTGCATGCCGTCCTAAGTGACAACTCATCAAAGACATAAAGAGGTGTTCCATATTTTTCTGCGAGTTCACTAAGTTGACATCCACCAACTAATAATTTTTCACTTTCATTAATTTCCGAAGAAATTGGGGATATGTTTAGATTTGGACTATGAATATCCCTATTGGGTTCAAAAGCTTTTGAGCCTTGCATGGAAAAATTTTCACTTGAATATTTAGCCAATCTAGAGATCAATCAACCAATTGGTATTCTTTTTAAAGAAAGAAGGATCAATCAATTAAAAGTTGCATATGAATTTCGAAATAATTGAACTTGGGATGATGCATATAAATGATTGCTTGGAACTAGACCAAAAATCATTAAAAGGTCTTTGGACTAAATCTCAATGGGAAAGAGAATTAAAAGATTCTAAAAGGATTTGTCTAGGAATAATGGACCTAAAAACGAAAAAAATTTTAGGTCTTTGTTCTTCATGGTTAGTATTAGACGAATTACACTTAACTTTAATTGCCGTTCATCCAATACATCAAAGGAAAGGACTAGGTAAATTTCTCTTGTCAGATTTAATCAAACGTTCAAAGTCTTTACGAACAAATCAAATACATTTAGAAGTTAAAGAGACAAACGAGCCTGCCAAAGCTTTATACAAATCCATGGGCTTTAAAACTATAGCTAGTAGATCTAACTTTTATGAAGATGGAACTAGTGCTCTACTTCTTACAAAAGAAACCAATAATTAACAAAAAAAAGCAATACTTCAGTACGGTTTACCGAAACAAAACACAAATAAATCGATCATTCTTTGCATCAATTAATACTTTTAATTATTTTTCAACGAACACTTAATATTTACCCTTTATAAAAAAAAACCTAACCGTACACATTTCACACTTAACCCTGATAAATTAGAAACAACAGTAAATGGCTAAAGCTAAATGTTTGAGAGGTTTACAGAAAAAGCTATAAAAGTCATCATGCTTGCTCAAGAAGAGGCAAGGCGCCTTGGGCACAATTTTGTTGGAACAGAACAAATCCTTTTAGGTCTTATAGGAGAAGGAACTGGTGTTGCCGCAAAAGTTCTTAAATCAATGGGGGTAAATCTTAAAGATTCAAGAGTAGAAGTTGAAAAAATAATAGGAAGAGGATCTGGATTCGTTGCTGTAGAAATACCTTTTACACCAAGAGCAAAAAGAGTACTTGAGCTTTCATTAGAAGAAGCTCGACAACTAGGTCATAATTACATTGGTACCGAACATTTATTACTTGGCCTAATTAGAGAAGGAGAAGGAGTTGCAGCAAGAGTTCTTGAAAATCTAGGTGTTGATCTAACTAAAGTCAGGACACAAGTTGTTCGAATGCTCGGTGAAACCGCTGAAGTTACAACTGGTGGAGGGTCATCAAAAGGATCAGCCAAAACTGCAACACTTGATGAATTTGGAACAAACCTTACCAAATTAGCTAGCGAATCAAAGCTTGATCCTGTAGTTGGGAGGCATTCTGAGATTGATCGTGTAATTCAAATACTTGGAAGAAGGACAAAAAATAATCCTGTTCTAATTGGAGAGCCTGGAGTAGGAAAGACAGCTATCGCCGAAGGCTTAGCTCAGAGAATTCAACAAGGCAACATTCCAGACATTCTCGAAGAAAAAAGGGTTCTAACACTTGACATTGGTTTACTTGTCGCTGGGACAAAATACAGAGGTGAATTTGAAGAAAGGTTAAAAAAAATTATGGAAGAAATAAAATCTGCTGGAAATGTAATTCTTGTTATTGATGAAGTTCATACTTTAATAGGAGCAGGTGCTGCTGAGGGGGCAATCGACGCTGCAAACATATTGAAACCAGCTTTAGCGAGAGGCGAACTTCAATGTATTGGAGCTACAACGCTTGATGAATATCGCAAGCATATAGAAAGAGATGCTGCTTTGGAACGTAGATTCCAACCAGTAATGATTGGAGAACCTTCAATAAAAGACACAATAGAAATCCTTAAAGGATTGAGAGAGAGATATGAGCAACATCACAGATTAAAAATTACTGACGAAGCACTAGATGCAGCCGCCAATCTTGGGGACAGGTACATATCAGACCGTTTTTTACCTGATAAAGCTATAGACCTAATAGACGAAGCAGGGAGCAGAGTTAGATTACTCAATTCAAAATTACCACCTGAGGCAAAAGAAGTTGATAAAGAATTAAGGGAAATACAAAAGAGCAAAGAAGAAGCAGTAAGAGATCAAAATTTCACCCAGGCAGGTGAACTTAGGGAAAAAGAAGTCGAACTTAGAGACAAAATTAGAAATCTTTTGCAAAATATTAGACAAAAAACCTCACCAAATTCTGAGGTTAGCCCTATTGATAATCAGAATAAAACCGATGAAAGTGCTGATCAATCAACTAATCAGTCAGATGAATCAAAAGTATCTCAACCAATAGTTAACGAGGAAGATATTGCTCATATTGTCGCATCTTGGACAGGCGTTCCCGTTCAGAAATTGACAGAGAGCGAGTCTGTCAAACTTTTAAATATGGAAGATACCTTGCATCAAAGATTGATTGGTCAAGACGAAGCAGTCAAAGCGGTTTCAAAAGCAATTAGGAGAGCAAGAGTTGGTCTTAAAAATCCAAACAGACCAATTGCCAGTTTTATTTTCTCTGGCCCAACTGGAGTCGGAAAAACTGAACTTACTAAAGCTCTGGCGGCCTATTTCTTTGGAAGTGAAGAAGCAATGATACGCCTAGATATGTCTGAATTCATGGAAAGACATACTGTTAGTAAATTGATAGGTTCGCCTCCTGGCTACGTGGGTTTTAATGAAGGTGGACAACTTACTGAAGCTGTAAGAAGAAGACCCTATACAGTTGTTTTATTTGATGAAATAGAAAAAGCACATCCAGATGTCTTTAATCTGCTCCTTCAATTACTTGAGGAAGGAAGATTAACCGACTCAAAAGGAAGAACTGTTGATTTCAAAAATACCTTGATAATAATGACTTCGAATATTGGGTCTAAAGTTATCGAGAAAGGTGGTGGTGGATTGGGATTTGAATTCTCAGGGGAGAATTTAGAAGATACTCAATACAACAGGATTAAATCATTAGTAAATGAAGAACTAAAACAATATTTCCGACCTGAATTTCTTAATAGATTAGATGAAATAATTGTGTTCAGACAACTAACTAGAAACGAAGTGAAAGACATCGCTGAAATAATGTTAAAAGAAGTATTCTTAAGGATAAAAGAAAAAGGAATATCATTAACTGTCTCAGATGATTTCAAAGAAAGATTAGTTGAAGAAGGCTACAATCCATCTTACGGGGCTAGACCTTTAAGAAGAGCAGTAATGAGGTTATTAGAAGATAGCCTTGCCGAAGAAGTTTTATCTGGAAGGATAAAAGATGGAGACAAGGCAGAAGTTGACATTGATGAAAGTAAAAAAGTAATAGTCAAACATCTTGGCAAAGATAGCTCTACACCAGAATTAGCCAGTGCTGCTATTTAACTTTCAATAGAAAAGTTTAATGTCTATAAATAATCACAGTATTTCACCTTCAAAGGTTGTTAGGGGAGAGGGAGCATGGATTAAATCCCTTGATCTAATAACCATACTTTGCAAAAGGCCTTTAATAATAGGTAGAAGTAGCTCTACAAAAAAAATAAGAGCTTCTTTCAAAAAAGATTTACTTTTAAAAGGTATTCAACCAATCTCTTTCGAATTAGATCATGATTGTTGTGAACTAGATATTCAAAATGCATGTCTACTCTCAAAAAACAACAAATGTGATGGGATCATTGCAGCAGGAGGAGGGAAAGTACTTGATGCAGGGAAATTAATTGCTGATTTACTCGGCATCAATTGCATAACCGTGCCATTAAGCGCTTCAACATGTGCTGGATGGACTGCTTTATCTAATATTTATACTCCCGATGGCAAATTTGTAAAAGATGTAACTCTAAAAACCTGCCCAAGCTTATTGATCTTCGATCACACAATTGTCAGAGATGCCCCACCAAGAACTCTTGCTAGTGGCATAGCAGATGCCGTAGCAAAATGGTACGAATCTTCCTTAACAAGCAGTAAAAGCCAAGACGGTTTTGTGCAACAAGCAGTTCAGATGGCTCGGGTTTTAAGAGATCAATTATTATTAAATGGCCACCAGGCTTTCACAGATCCACTAAGCAATTCTTGGAAAACTGTTGCAGAAGGATGCGCTCTGACTGCTGGGATAATTGGAGGGCTTGGTGGTGCAAAATGCAGAACTGCAGCAGCTCATCCCATTCACAATGGTTTAACACAACTTGCATATACAAGCAAACCACTTCATGGAGAACTTGTTGGATTTGGATTACTAGTGCAATTAGATCTAGAAGAGAAAAATTCAACAAGTCAATTACCAAAACAAGCTAAAAAACAGCTTATAAATTTCTTCTCAGAACTAAATCTTCCTATTTCAATTGAGTCAATTTGTCTTAGAGATACTACCTCGAAAGAACTACATAAAGCCTGTGAATTTGCCTGTAAAAACAACTCAGATATTCATCAATTACCTTTCCAAATAAATGAAAAAGATCTTTTTGAAGCAATTCAAAGTTATCAACCCTTGCCTAAAACCTCCAAAATAATAATAAAAAATAATTAATATCATTGAATCAAGAAGTGAATAAAAATATAGATAAAACAAATGCATCGAAGGCATACATTAATAAAATTCGAAACAAAATTATTGACAAACAAGCAAGTAAACTTTTTGAAGATCTTAAATGGTTAAGACTTGAGAATGTTTCACGGAATCCATCTGATCTATTTCCAACAGTCTTAACAGGAAAAGGAGAAAAAATACTTCTAATCCATGGCTTTGATAGCTGTTTTCTTGAATATCGACGTCTCACACCATTTCTAAAGAAAAATAATAAATTAATAATTCCAGATCTATATGGCTTTGGATTTTGTCCTAGATCTAATGGTAACAAATATGGCTTTAAATATTTAATGAAACATTTGAATTATGTTTTGAACTATTTCTCAGAGAATCAACCCATAGGAGTAATAGGTGCCTCAATGGGCGGGGCTTTAGCTCTAGAGCTCGCAAGACAAAACCCAAAGAAGGTAAATAAGTTACTGCTTTTATCACCAGCGGGATTGGCAGGAAAAAATCCAAAAATACCTTGGCCCTTAAATCATTTTGGGGCCTTTTTCCTTGGTCAGCCTTTTGTTCGCAGGGGGTTATGTAGACAGGCATTCGCAGATCCGAGAAATAGTGTTGGTCCTGCAGAAGAACAGATCGCATCCATTCATTTAAAAGTTCCTGGATGGCAATCATCCCTAGCAGATTTTGCAGCCGATGGGGGAGTTTCTGACTGCGGACTCCCAAAACCAACTCAACCTCTCAAAATTATTTTGGGGAAATATGACAGAATCATTCCCAAGAATGAAAAGGAGGAAACCTACAGGAACTATAAACAAGAAATAGAAATAGCATCAAATTCAGGACATCTTCCACACTTGGAAGAACCAAAGTTAGTTGCTGATTTTTGGGGAAAATTATAAAACAAAATGATAGTCAAGCGGATTCAAGGAAAAGGAATTCTTGCTAAATTATCAGAGCAATGTGTAAGGATCTTAATACTAAAAGAGTGTAAAAGAATTAACAATCTTAAAATAAATATTATCTCAAGTTCTGCTAAAATAATAAAAGGAGAAATACAAAAAATTGATATTTTTGCTGAAAATATTAATTACAAAGATCTTTTATTCGACAAACTTGAAGTGGAAGCTGATAATATTAAAATAATTTTTAAGTTAACCAATAAAGAATTATACTTTAAGAAAAATCCTATAATAAAATTCAAAATTTCTTTATCTCAAAAATCACTAAAAGGAATTTTATCTTCTGATAGCTGGTATTGGATTAGTGAAGTGATTAGCAACGAAGTCTTAAATCAAGAGAAATTAGAAGATATAGAAATAATCAATGATGAATTATTAATTAAAGCCTCTGAAAAAAATATCACTAAAAATAAAGAAGAAAAGATTAATATTAAAACTGAAAAAGGGAAAATCTACCTGCGAAAGAAAGGCAATAAAAAGAGTATTCAGATACCAATTGAAGATAAAATATTTATTGAAAATATATATATAGAAAATAATTTAATTAATATTATTGCAAATTCTCCTATTAGTATATAATTATTTCAAGAAGTAATTAATGGTGATAATAAAATTACTATATAAAAAACAATTGCCGGAGTAAATAAATAGCTGTCTATTCTATCAAGAATCCCCCCATGACCAGGTAAAAAATTACCTGAGTCTTTTAATCCTGCGTTTCTCTTCAACATCGATTCTGTAAGGTCTCCTACGAGAGAGAACAATGCTACTAAAACACCAATAAATATTCCAATCAATATTCCAAATTCCCATCTAAGTAGATAACCAAAAAAGGCTCCTATAATTATTGAAAAAGAAAGTCCCCCTATGACACCTTCTATAGTTTTAGAAGGTGAGATTGGAGATAATAAGTGATTACCAAATTTCTTACCTACAAAATAGGAACCTATATCAAATCCAACGATCATAAAACAAGTAGAAAAAGTTATTAGCATTCCAAAAGTAATAGATGTTGGCCAGTCAATGGGTATCAAGTTAAAGTTATTTGTTAAATCACTTTCTAAAAGATTTCGTAACTTAATCCAATGACTTGGTAAGAATCCTAAGTAAAATAAACCGAAAATTGATGCTGCCACATCAGCAATGGAACCAGTTATTGGTTGTAGCAACAACCAACCACAAATAGCGGCACCTGACAATGGCAAAATAGCATCTGATATTTCAATTGAGATATATCCAAGAGAAGATAGTTGAGTGAAGAAAAGTAATATTTGGCAGGCCAATAATGTGGTCTTCGTAGCTGGCCTTATCCCCGTAAACTCTGCCATCCGAAAAAATTCTAGAAGAGCCAAATGAACAGTTAAACTTATTGCAATAGAAAACCACCAATCACCTAAATAGACTATTAAAAAGCCAAAAGCCCCAACTAAAAGTCCACTTAATAATCTCTTTTTCGAAACAGTTAAAAACATTAAATTAGATGAAAAAAATATAGATTTCTTCTACAAAACATACTTAAAAGGATTTATTAATAATAAATTTCATTATAGCTGATAAGTAGATATGTTTAATCAAGAAATACTCTTATAAAATCAGAGATTTGATCTGGCCAAAAGCATTTTTGCTCTATCAACCAATCAACACGAGCTTCGTCCAAAATCTCACCAGGAATCAATAATGGGATTCCTGGAGGATAAGGACAAACCATCTCAACTGAAATTCTTCCAATAGCATTCTGCAGATTTACAGTCTCAAAATCCGATCCCCAAGAATATGAACATGGCTTGCATGGCTTAGAAACGATGCTGAAAGGCGGTTTTTTAAAAAAACACGATTTCTGTTGGCCAAAAGTTGTAAGGATTTCATTCCAAATTCCTACAAATCTTTTTCCTAATTTGTTGTGAGATGAAAGCCCAAGGCAAAAAGTTAGTGTTCCTGGCTCAGCTAATTCACCAATTATTCCTTTACTTATAAACCTTTTATCAACTTCAATACCACTCAAACCGAATCTTGAGGTATGAAGAATGATTCTTAATGGATCACTGTTTTCAAGAAGAGGAACTTTTTTATTAATCAAAAAATCTTTAAATAACTCAGCTTCTTCTATTCGGGATTTCAACTTCTTTAGCCCTTGGGGTTCGATAAGTTCCTTTATTGAACTTTCACAAGAAGCTAACAATAAAGAACTTGGGCTTGAAGTCTGAAGCAATTCTATACTTCTATTGATTTTGAATGGATCAACCTTCTCACCTTGCGACCATAAGACTGCAGATTGAACCAATCCAGGAGCAGATTTATGAAGAGAGTGAACAACTAGGTCTGCACCATAAGATATGGCTGATTTAGGTAAATCTGGTCTTATTTCACTTATGAAGTAAGCGCCATGAGCCTCATCAACTAATACTGGCAAAGAATGTGCATGAATCTCCTTAATCAGTGATTCCATGTCTGCAGAATATCCTTGATATGTGGGGTTAACTAAAACCACCGCAGCTATGTCCTCTTTAAGTTTTTTTGCTTTTTTTAAAGCTCTTTTAAGCCACTTACTATCAAAGACAGAAGCATGACCTCGATCAGTTAAGTAAGGCACATCGAAAAGTAATGGTATTAATCCTCCAAACAAGCATGCTTGAATACAGCTTTTATGTATATTCCTGGGCATAAGAACAGCTTGACCAGGACGTGCGAGAGCTAGTAATGAACTTTGAAGTAAACCAGTCGCCCCGTTGACTCCATACCAGCATCTATCAACACCCACTCGATAAGCAGAGGACTTTTGACTTTCAGCTATGGCTCCTTCACTAATTAACGGGCCACCAATCTCGAAAAGCTCTGGCAAATCCCATATACCTGGCTTTAGTTTCAATAGTTTTTTTATCTTTTTTGGGAGAGCATTTCCTCTCCCATGGGCCGGCAAAAAAAGGTTTTCGCTTCTATCAGCAGAAAGCAAGTTAAAAAGCCTCATTGAGTAAAAGGAATACCTAAAATCAATGTAGTTAAATTAATCAGTAAGCAAATCAAAAGAACTTCATATAGCGGTAGCTAAAAGAACTTATGATGAATTCATGAAATACGATTTCAAAAGAGATTTAATCTGGCTAATTACAAGGCCGTGGATATTGGTGCCTAGATTTATTCAAATAGTTGGGGCGATATCACTATTGTTAGCAAGACTTATTTTTCAAGGTTCAAGCAATGACGAGAAGACTCAAAAAAACCTAGCTAAATTTCTACTTAAAACACTTATTAGCCTGGGTCCCTGTTTTATAAAAGTAGGTCAAGCCCTCTCAACAAGGCCAGATCTAATAAGGAAAGATTGGTTGGAAGAATTAACAAACCTTCAAGATAACTTACCCTCATTTCCTCACGAAAAAGCACTTCAGATTATTGAAAGTGAGCTAGGAAGACCAGCGAATGATCTTTTTGAAGAATTTCCCTCCATACCAATAGCCTCAGCAAGTCTTGGACAAGTTTATAAAGCAAAGTTAACTAGCAATTATTGGGTAGCAGTTAAAGTTCAAAGGCCTCTTCTTATTTTCAATATAAGAAGAGATATCGTAATTATAAAAATACTTGGTGTTCTCAGTGCACCAATACTTCCATTAAATCTTGGGTTTGGATTAGGTGAAATAATAGATGAGTTTGGAAGAAGCTTATTTGATGAAGTTGATTATACAAAAGAAGCTAATAATGCTGAAAGATTTTCTACACTTTTCCACAATAACAAGTCTGTAACTATACCAAAAGTAGAAAAACATTTATCAACTGTAAAGGTATTAACGACTAGCTGGATTAACGGTACAAAATTAAAAGACAGAAATGAATTAGTTATAAATAATTTAAATCCATCAAAAATCATTAGAACAGGAGTTATCAGCGGAATACAGCAGTTATTAGAATTTGGATACTTTCATGCAGATCCTCATCCGGGGAATATGTTTGCTCTTGAAGGTAATAATGATGATTTAGGCAATATCGCTTACGTTGATTTTGGAATGATGGACTCAATTTCAGAGGAAGACAGATTAACTCTTACTGGCGCAATTGTTCACTTGATAAATAATGATTTTTATGCCGTAGCAAAAGATTTTCAAAATCTTGGCTTTTTAAATAAAGATCAAGACCTTAAGCCTCTAATACCTGTTTTAAAAGAAGTTCTTGGAAGCGCAATTGGTAAAGATGTTGCATCGTTTAATTTTAAAGAAATTACTAATAAATTTTCTGAATTAATGTTTGATTATCCCTTCAGAGTTCCCGCAAGATTTGCTCTAATTATAAGAGCTGTTATTAGCCAAGAAGGACTTGCTCTACGCTTAGATCCTGATTTCAAAATTATAGATCTAGCTTATCCTTATGTAGCTAAAAGATTACTTACTTCAGATACAAATGAAATGATAAATATATTATTAGATGTTATATTTGATCAAAATGGACACATTAGAGTTGAACGAATAGAAAATTTATTTAATGTTCTAGTACAGGATTCAACTACACCGGCAAAAGAACTGATTCCCGTAGCAGGTGCAGGAATTAAGCTCTTAACTAGCTCTAGAGGCTCGCTAATAAGAAAGAACTTATTAATGAGCATTATTAAAGATGAAAGAATAGATACAAAAGATATGAAACAATTAATTAAGCTAGTACGAAAAACATTCAATCCTTTAAGAATGGCTTCAAGTCTAACAAAACAAAACAAAACACAAGTTGCGTAGAATATTTTTATAAAATACAATAACAAAAAATTTAAATAAGCATAAAAGCATGATCAATAGCAATATTAAAAATATTTTCGCATTTATTTTAGCTAACTTAGAAGCGGAAGATATTCCAGATATAAATGAATTCATCTCAAATTATCAACAAATAAAGCCAATTGAAGATCCTATTTTTTGGCTATCTTGTGGAGCATTTATTTGCCTGATGTCTGGATTGGTATTTGCAGACATCATGAAATCAAAACTAAATAATTGGTCATCAAAGAAGATTTCACCAAATCCGCTACAAAATCCTAGAACAATATCAAGTTGGTTTTCATTCTTTACAGGCCTAACAATTATTTTCATAAGTGCATTAAGTATCATAAACTTTTCTATTATTAAGTCAGTAATATTTTCTTCAATCATCTCAATACTTTTTGGCATAAGCATGTGGAAAGCAATTAAAGATTTATTAATCCAAGTAGAAGAGGGAACAGTTAAAGAAATAGATGAATTTTTTTAATGAAAATAGATTTTATACACTGTATTTTGAAATCAACATAGTATTTAGTTTATAAATAATGCCACTGAATAGATTACAAAAGATAATATCTGACTCCGGTCTTTTATCAAGACGAAAAGCTGACTTAGTCATAAAACAGGGCAGAGTAACATTAAACGGAAGGCAAGCTGTTCTCGGAGAGAAAGCAGATCCAAACTCTGATCATATTTTGGTTGACGGGAGAGATTTACCTAAAAAGCTAAATCATAAAGTTTTTCTATTAAATAAACCTTATGGAGTCATATCTAGCTGCGAAGATAATCATGGAAGGAAAACAATTTTAAGTTTTATTCCATCTCACTTACGTCTTGGTATTCACCCTGTGGGAAGGTTAGATTTTGATAGCAGAGGAGCAATTCTATTGACCAATAATGGAGAGTTAACACTTAGACTTACACATCCAAAATACTCCCACACAAAAACATATCTTGTTTGGGTAAGTGGCAAGCCAAGTCAATCAATACTAGATAATTGGAGAAGGGGGATTTTACTTGATGGCAAAAAAACACTGCCAGCGAAAATAGAATTTTTGGATAACGACTCTCGCAAAACTCTTCTTAAAGTGATTTTGAAAGAGGGTCGCAATCGCCAAATTCGAAGAATAGGAGATCTCATTGGACATCCAGTTCAAGATTTGCAAAGAATATCGATCTCAAATATAAACTTAAATGGACTACAAGAAGGTAAGTGGCGAGAGCTGAAAAGGAAGGAATGGAGCTCAATAATCAATTAAAAAAATTTGCATTTTATGGCTCTAAATTTTTACTTCAAAAAATCCTCATCCAAGTTTTCTCCGGAGCAGGATAAACCTGTTTCTGATAATGATTTTTCAGAAGCAATTAATTTATTTAAAGCTGAAAGAAAGAAATCTGGGATTTCTTTAGAGCAACTATCTAATGAGACCAAGATTTCAAAAAATGTCTTAATATCTATTGAAAATGGATGGAAAAAGTATCTACCAGAGAAAACTTATTTGATTTCAATGATCAAAAGTATTGAGACTAAGTTCAATTTAGAGAAAGGTAGTTTAAATGGTTTAGTCGCACAAAAAGATAGTATTGATAAAATATCTAGGTTTAAATTTAATTTCATAAATATAGACTTTCTTAATAGCTGGGTTGGGAGCTTATTATATATTGTCTTTATGCTTTCATCGATATTAGCACTTAATATTCAACAAAGATATCTTATAAAAATAAATAGTGTTACGACTGAACCAATAATGTTAGAAAATACTAGTGTAAAAAATGAAAATAAATTCAACAAAAAAGACAAGTAATTTTATCTCTTATTTGCTTTAGCTATGTCACCATATCTTTTTAAAGATTCTTGAATATTCAAATCATTTCTAGATAATCTCCATGACCAATTATTTTCTACTGTCCCAGGTTTGTTATAACGAGACTTGTTATCAAGATTTAATAAATCTTGCATAGGCGCTACAAATAATTTGGCTTTTGTTTCCATACCCATTCGAATCAACTCCCAAGAAGTGAAATTATCAAAATCAAGAATTCTTTCTCTAAGTTGTTCTCTTCTTTCTTGATCCATTTCTCTCCACCAGCCTTGAGAAGTTGAATTATCGTGCGTTCCTGTATAAACAATCCAATTTTCATTTTTAATATTCTCTGGCAAATAGGGATTATCTAAATTCCCATCAAAAGCAAATTGAAGTATCTTCATTCCTGCTAATTCAAAGTCATCGCGCAACTTTTCAACATTTGATGTGATAAGACCGAGGTCTTCTGCAACTAAAGGAAGAAAACCACTGCAATCTTTTTTTATTAAACCTAGGATCTCTCTCCCTGGGGAAGATAACCAAAAACCATTCTCAGCTGTTTTATCTTTACCAGGAATTGCCCAAAAAGCTTCAAAAGCACGAAAATGATCAAGTCGTAAAAAATCAACTTGTTCTAGATGTCTTGAAATTCTTTTTCTCCACCATCTATATTTGCCGGCTTTATGCCTACTCCAGCGATACACAGGGTTCCCCCAAAGCTGGCCGGTTTCAGAAAAATAATCAGGAGGAACTCCACTTTGAAGGTATGTATTTGAATTCGTTAAAATAGAAAACAATGATCGATTACCCCAAACATCAGCACTATCTTTAGACACGTAAAAAGGGACATCTCCAAATAAATAAATCCCCAGATCTTTCGCAAGTTTTCTGATTGATTTCCACTGCCTGTCTAAATGCCATTGGAGCAGATTATGACCTAACAATTCTCTTTGATTATTAATTTTCCACTTTGCTAATTCTTTCTTATCCTTGGCTGCATATTTATCTGGCCATTTCCACCATGGAAGATCGTTGTTTTGAATTTTTAGTTCCATAAATATGGAATGATCATCCAACCAAAATTGTCTTGAGCACCATATTTCAAATTCTTCTTTAATAGTTCTATTTTGTTTGTCCCAATAATCAACCAAAGAAGACCGCAAGGCCTTAACTTTTGAATTAGCTAATTGAAAATCGACTCTATCAACACAAAAAATATTTTCAGGAGAGTCTATTTCTAGACTATTAGCTAAGAAACCGTCTCTCACTAAATCATTCTGATCAAGGAACCATGGATTAAAGGCAAAACTTGATGGAGAACTATAAGGAGATCCAAATGAATCCGTAGGAGCTAAAGGTAAAAATTGCCAAACTCCTATCCCAGATGCAGCTAGTTCATTCAGCCAAATTCGAGAAGGGTTGCCAAAGGTACCGCAGACAGGGCTATCAGGCAATGAGGTTGGATGAAGAAGGATCCCTGAATTTCTTTCTAATTTCACTTTTTTTATCTCTAAAAAACACGAAGAAAAACTAATAATGCTATTTTTTTATTAAATTCAAAATGGATTCCATTGTAAAATGGGAAATCTTTTTCTTAAGTATCAAAAAAATATATTAAGTATTTTTATACTAACAAATCTAATAATAATTAAACATTTATTTTAGAAAAACCAAATCTTTTTTGAATTAAAACAAAAATTATTATTATATTTCTTTCCATCAATAGCATTATTTATGCATACCGCCAAAATATTTTTCTTTTAATAAGCCACTATCAAAGGCGACTATTTAATTTGAGATTTTATATTTTTCATTCGAGGAGCCTGCTCCTCAAGATGACCCTATTTCGAAAATTCAGCTCTCTTTATCTTTGTGTTTTCAGCAAAAGCACCTTTAAAAATCTTTGAGCCTTTACCAGAAAACAAATTATTAATGTTTTCAAAAGAAAATTCTTTAGAAGATATTTATTTTACCCCATCACCCAAAAAGAAGACAGGGCAGTGATTCCAGGTTTCACAAAAGCTGATGAGATCTTTTAAGAAAAAATTAAACAACGCTTTTAGATGATCATGTATCAACATAAAGGTAGATTAGTAAATACTATTTCTTGCTTGCGGTGGAACGGTGACTAGTTTTATAACTGCAGCACATCCTGAACCTACTAGTCTCAAGCATGACACTAATAGACTCAGATTGATTAGCGGGACATCAAATACAGCATTAGCAACAGAGATTGCGACTTATATGGGCATAACCAATGTCCCTCTAGTTTCAAAAAGGTTTGCGGATGGAGAGCTATACGTTCAAATCCAGCAATCAATAAGAGGATGTGATGTTTTTCTAATACAACCAACCTGTGCTCCTGTTAATGACAGCTTAATGGAGCTCATGATCATGGTGGACGCCTGCAAAAGAGCATCTGCAAGACAAATTACAGCTGTAATTCCATACTTCGGTTACGCCAGGGCAGACAGAAAGACAGCAGGTAGAGAGTCAATAACCGCGAAACTAACCGCAAATATTCTTGTCAAATCAGGAGTAGATAGAGTATTAGCTATGGATTTACATTCGGCACAAATACAAGGTTATTTTGATATTCCCTGCGATCACATATATGGTTCACCGGTTTTAGTTGATTATCTATCAACGATGAAACTTGATGAAATCGTGGTCGTCTCTCCTGATGTAGGCGGTGTAGCCAGAGCAAGAGCCTTTGCCAAACAAATGAAGGACTCACCTCTAGCCATTATTGACAAGCGCCGCTCAGGGCATAATGTTGCCGAAAGTCTCACGGTAATTGGGGAAGTCTCAGACAAAACTGCAATATTGATTGATGACATGATTGACACTGGAGGAACTATTTGTGCAGGAGCTGAATTACTTAGGAAAGAAGGCGCAAAAAAAGTAATTGCATGTGCATCTCATGCTGTTTTCTCTCCACCTGCTTACGAGAGACTTTCAAAAGAAGGCCTTTTTGAACAAGTTATTGTCACTAATAGTATTCCAGTACCTACTAACTTAGATTTCTCTCAATTAAAGGTCTTATCAGTTGCAAATATGCTTGGAGAAGCTATTTGGAGAATTCACGAAGAGAGTTCTGTTAGCTCAATGTTCAGATAATTCTGTAAATTCACTTCAAAATTAGTTCCACTACCTCTCTTGTATTTGGTGAAATATTTGCTCTATTAATTTTTAAAATTGATTTATACATTCCCTCCTTATTTTCATCGACGTATGTTTTCCATTTACTAAAGATTTTCACCATTCTTGAGGCAGTTATTGGATTAATTTTATCTAAATCTATTAATTTATCAGCAAAAAACAAATAGCCTTGTCCATCAAGAGAATGAAACAACTCAATATTTTGACTAAATCCTCCTAGAACAGCTCTTATTGCATTTGGAGCCTTCCAATCAAATTTAGGGTGTGATAATAATTTCTCAATCACATCAATTCCTTGCTTATTAGGTCTTGACGCCTCATATGCGAACCATGAATCCAAAACCACTGCGTTGTCATTCCAGAGGTTATAAAACAAATTTGAAGCTTCATTTGTCTCAACGCAATCAAGTGGTTTCAATGCACCTAGTGCTGCCTTTGAAATAGTCATTGAAGAATGATTGATTGATTCAACACAATTCTTTTTTACATTATTATCGCCCGCAAGAGTTAAATAAGACCAAATAGTTCCTAATAGTTTTCTTTGACCTTTGCCCTCAGGCCATTCATGGTCAATATCGACAAATAATTTATAAGCTAGTGTTCTTAACTCTTGAAGAATTCCCTTACCAATTAAAACTTTGAAATCAAGTGACTTTCTATATATATTTATCGGATCCACTTTTTCAAATAGAGATTCCAATTCCGTTAAACCAGGAGTCTTTAAAAGAGTTGCCAAGAAAAAAGGATCTTTTATTTCTAAAGATTTAATGGATTGCTTGATAGCAAAAATAAACTTATCTTCCAATGAGGAATTTGCTTTGTTAAAAAGCCTATTTTTAATCATTTCACGCATTAAAAACTGACCAGAGTCCCACCTCGAGAAATAGTCATTATCGTTTAAGAAAAGAAAAAGATAATCATCTATAGACAAATCAGATTCCCAAGCAACAGGGGAAGAGAAACGTCTGAAAATTGATAGAACTGGGGCTTCTTTCTCAAATGGGAGTTTAATTTTTAGATTCTTATTATTTTTATCTAAGATAAATAAATTTTCCTCAAATATAGGTATAGCTCCTTTTTCTCTGCTATAACAAGAATAAAGAATTGGAATAATCATTTCAATATTTTCACTAGTCTGATCACTCTCTATCTTCTGCTTAAAAGAGACATTTAAAATTGAATTTTTCGAATCCCAAGATTGATTAACATATACTTTTGGTGTACCTGATTTATAATACCAATTAAGAAATTTTGATACATCAAAAGGACAATTGCTTTCTTCTATATAGGCGCCTTTGATTAATGAATCAATGAAATCCTCAGTTGTAGCGGCAGTGCCATCAAAAGTTTTAATATAGATATCAATACCTCTAAAAAACATTTCTCTGCCAAGCAATAGCTCAAGCATTCTTATCAACTCAGCGCCCTTTTCATATATAGTTGTTGTATAAAAGTTATCGATAGCCACATACTCTTTAGGCTTCACAGCATGTGAAGTAGGTCCCTTATCTTCAGCAAATTGATAATTCCTAAGAAATGAAACATCTTCTATTCGTTTAAGTCCAGTGCTATGAAGATCTGAAGTAAAAGATTGATCTCTAAAAACTGTCAACCCCTCCTTCAACGAAAGCTGAAACCAATCTCGACATGTAATTCTATTACCGGTCCAATTGTGAAAATATTCATGAGCTATAACACTTTCTATTCTCTCTAATTCATCATCAGTTGCAGTCTTTGAGTCTGCTAAAACCAATTTTGAATTAAAAATATTTAGTCCCTTATTTTCCATTGCCCCCATATTAAAATGCCTAACCGCAACAATTTTATATTCATCTAAATCATATTCAAGACCATAAGTATCCTCATCCCATTTCATTGCTTTCTTTAGAGAATTTATAGCATGTTTTGTATATTTTTCATCTCCAGATTCAACATATATTAGAACATCAATCAATCTTCCTGTGTTTGTGATATATTTATCAGAAACTGAGTTAAGCTTACCAGCAACTAAAGCGAATAAATAGCTTGGTTTAGGGAAAGGGTCCTCCCATACCACTTGATGTCTATGAATATTATTTTTTAATTTTCCTGAATATTTCTTATTTCCATTTGACAATAAGACAGGATATAATGAAGTGTCAGCTTCTAATCTTACTGTATATTTACTTAAGACATCAGGCCTGTCAGGATGATAACAGATACGTCTAAATCCTTCAGCCTCGCATTGTGTAGTTAACATCCCTGAGCTTATATATAATCCCTCTAATGATGTATTTCTAAAAGGATCAATTTGCGATCTTATTTTCAATTCAAACTCTGCACCTGGCGGACTCTTTATAATCAAGCATTTATCGGTAACTAAATATTCTTCTGACTTAAGTTCTCTTGCGTTTATTGATATTGATAATAATTCAATTTGACTACCATTAAGAATAAGCTTTGTGGATTCTTTATGCTTTGGTTTAATTATCATTCTTGATTGCACAAAAACACAATCAGTTCGAATATCAAAATTTAAATCTATTCTCGGTATTAAGAAAGGATATTCAACATAGTCTGATAATTTAATAGATTCCTGAGTGGACATATTAAATAAATTTCTTTAATTTAGAATATAATTTATTTCTTTTGGTTTAATTGTTCAACAGTTTTTAAGAATTTTTTCTTATCTTCATCTGGCACCATCTCCGGGCAATTCTTTATGGCACCATCAAGAATTTGCAAAATTGCTCCATTATAGATATTTTTTTCTGGTAATTTTTCTTTTCCTAATTCTTTAATTAATCCGCCATGTCTACTTGTTATGAGCAATTCATAATTTTTCGCAGCCAAGGAAATAGCCTTAGGGAATTCAACTTCAATTTGTCTTGCCATACACAAATAGTTTATTCCTATTTGTCTATATAAAAAAATATCTTCATCACTAGCAGGAATAATATTAATTTCCGTTTTGTCAGTTCTAATTTTGGGTGTATTAGATTCCGACTTTATGGAGTTGCTGCAACTTGATAAAAATATTGAAGCAAACATAATTGATAAAGCCAAGATTTTGTGTCTTGGTGAATTTTTAATTTTTCTCAAGAGATTTTAGTCGGTAAGAAACATATGATGCAGGGAAAAAATCTATTGAAAATTCTTCACTTGCAAATTAAATATATAACATACATTGATTTCTATCAAAATAGATTTAACAAACTCTTCAGTTGGGATTCTTAATCCTTATTTCATGATGATTTTCAACTATCTTCAACTTATCGTTAAACCAACTGTAAATAGTTCTGGATCTAAATTTATCTTGATCTATTAAGCGTGTATGTTCCAATACGTGCCAATTATCGTAATTAGTATCAAAGATCAATTCGTGTTCATCAACTTGCCTAATGTTTGATATTCCTGAAGAATCGGTTAAATAAGAACAATCACGTATTAGTTGATGCCCTTGTAATCGAGCAATTATTTCTCCTTCACTTTTATAAGTTGGTCGTTTAATAAAAAAATCTTTTTCATCCTCGCACCACCACTTAAACCGATAGCTTTCAAATTCCGAATCTCGTTGATTTAACTTGCTTACATTAATATACATTTCCAAATTAATAGCCTTTTCTTTATCAAAAAAATATTGTCTTTTAGAATGCCACAAACCAATATTTCGACCAAACCATCGCCTTAAATTACTATCAAAGTTGATTCGCAGTCTATCAATACCTACAGAAGAGTCTCTAGTCTTTTCAATACCAGATGAATGTGAAATAGCCATTTTCTGGAACTGAGAGATTTAAAAAGTATTCACTTAATTATTAGCCAATACCTAAAATGAGTCTCATTACCTTAAGGTATGCGTAATTATTTAGATCGCTCGACACTGTGGATAGTGCCGAAGCTCAGGACCGACGACAGTTAAAACTGTTGCTTGTGGCATCTCGCCACCATCTCTCAAGGGGAGATATTCGATCGTTAATTGAATATTTGGAAAAAGAGGATAGTGGTTTCATTGTAAACTTAGAATTTTCAGATCCTTCTGAAAACCCAGAATTACTAGAGCTATATAGATTGGTGGCACTTCCTGCTCTAATAAAATTAGAGCCTTCGCCCAAACAAATTTTTGCTGGAAGTTCAATTTGTTCACAAGTTAAAACTTGGGTACCAAGATGGAAACATGAAGGGCTAATCAACTCTGTTGGCATCAGTCTTAGAGCAAAGACACTTGAATCCAATCAAACACAAAAAGAACTTCTTCTAGAGGATGATCTTCTAGTTCTCCGACAAGAAAACGAAACACTCACTAAAAAAATACATTCGCAAGAAAGTCTTTTAAGAATGGTTGCTCATGAATTGAGGACTCCTTTAACAGCTGCAGGTTTAGCTCTCCAAAGTCAAAAGCTTGGACAAATAAGCATGTCAAAATTTCAAGAAGTCTTAAAAAGAAGGTTAGAGGAGATTGAACTACTTTCAAAGGACTTATTAGAAGTTGGAAGTACTCGGTGGGAAACTTTATTTAATCCTCAAAAAGTTGATTTGGCGAACTTATCTGCTGAAGCGATACTCGAGCTTGAGAAGCTATGGCTCAATCGCAAAATTAAAATAAATACTGATATTCCTTCTGATTTGCCCTCGGTCTACGCAGATCAAAGAAGAATGATGCAGGTTTTACTAAACCTCATCGAAAATGCCTTGAAGTTTTCCGATGATGAAGGTGAAATTTTTATAACAATGCTTCACAGAACAAATCAATGGGTTGAAGTAATTGTTCGAGATAATGGACCTGGAATCCCATCAGAAGAACAACATCGAATATTTGTTGATCGAGTGAGACTTCCACAAACTTCTCACGAGACAACCGGCTTTGGCATTGGTCTTTCAGTTTGTAGAAGAATTGTCGAAGTCCATGGTGGCAAGATCTGGGTAGTTTCCAAACCAACTGAAGGTGCATGTTTTTACTTCACCGTTCCAGTATGGCGAGGACAAAACAAGGATCAAGAAACCTTGACGAGTGGCAAGGCGGGCCCGTAACTTTCAATTGTGACAACAATTACTTATTCAGTGATTTGTCACTTCATCTGGCCCCATCGTCTAGAGGCCTAGGACACCTCCCTTTCACGGAGGCGACAGGGGTTCGAATCCCCTTGGGGCTATAAATAAAATTTATTTAAAACTTTTTATAGGGGAAAAACCCCCTATTTTGATTGGAAAAATTTAAATGGTATTTCCGTTTTTTTTTAATCCTTTACCAGCAGAACAATGAACATAAAAATTTAGAAAAAATTTTTCGGTCAATCAAAATCAATATCTAAAAGAATTTAAAAAGATGCATATTTGGAAGAAATCAGCTTGTGACGGTCTAAAAAGGTGAACCAGAAATTAGTAATATGATCATAAAACAGCTAAAAGTTACCTCTTATTGGTAATCTCAGGATCTAATTTAAGTTTTTATGGCTTACTCAGAGACAAAGGTAGTTCTTGGTGGTCTTGCACATATTCCTATCATAATTGGTTTTTTCTACCTAATTCAGAGACAATATTCATTTGGTGCAATTTTGCGAACTGGTAAAAATGCATTGAGCGACAAAGTTAAAGCCAAACCTGCTGCTGCTAAAACCTCTGCACCTGCAAAATCTGCTGCTGCTAAAACCCCTGCAACTGCAAAGCCTACTGCTGCTAAAACCCCTGCGACTGCAAAACCTGTGTCCGAATCAACCCCCTCTTCACCTGCAAAAGCACCGGCAACAAAAAAACCCCATGCAGATGTGCCAGTAAATACTTACAAACCAAAAGCACCTTTCACTGGGACAGTAACCGAGAATTATTCAGCTCTCAAAGAAGGAGCAATAGGGAAAGTTCAACACATAACTTTTGATATATCAGGAGGTGACCCAGACTTTAAATATGTTGAAGGTCAAAGTTGCGGAATACTTGCTGCTGGCGAGGATGCAAAAGGTAAGCCACATAGGCCAAGACTTTATTCAATTGCTAGCACTAGGTATGGTGATAACTTTGCAGGGAACACACTCTCATTATGTGTACGCCAACTTCAATACGAAAAAGATGGTGAAACAATAAATGGTGTTTGCTCTACATATTTGTGTAACCTATCCCCTGGAGATAAAGTAAAAATCAGTGGTCCAGTAGGCAAAGAGATGCTTCTTCCAGAGGAAGAAGATTCGAACATAATAATGCTTGCCACAGGAACTGGTATAGCTCCAATGAGAGCCTATTTAAGAAGGATGTTTGAACCGACGGAAATTGAAAAACATCAGTGGAATTTTAAAGGAAAAGCTTGGTTGTTCATGGGTGCACCAAAAACAGCAAACCTTCTATACGATGCTGACTTTGAACACTACAAATCAAAATTCCCAGAAAATCTTAGATACACAAAAGCAATCAGCAGAGAACAGCAAAACACAAAAGGTGGAAGAATGTATATCCAAGATAGGGTCCTAGAACATGCTGACGAAATATTTACCATGATTGAGAATCCTAAAACACACATTTACTTATGTGGACTAAAAGGAATGGAGCCAGGAATAGATGAAGCAATGACAACAGCGGCTTCTGCGAAAGGTTTGAACTGGTCTGAACTAAGACCTAAGCTAAGAAAAGCAGGTAGATGGCATGCTGAGACTTACTAGTAAAATAAGAAAGTCTGGAAAGCGATAATTATTAATTACTTTATAAATATTTTTTCTATATTTAATCAATCAATATCAATTTTGTTTTTGGACATCCGACCAGAAAATGGCGGAATGATTAGAAGCAATTTGGATAATATTTCAAATCTAATTGGCAAGGAATTTATCAATGAGCATGCCAGTAACAAACCCGTTGAGAATTGGTCTTCGCCAAGAGCGAGTAGTACCTCCTCAATGTCTGGTTATTTTTGGTGCTTCAGGGGATTTGACTCACCGGAAACTTGTTCCTGCTTTATTCGAGCTCTTTAAGCAACGAAGATTACCAAGTGAGTTTGCAGTTTTAGGCTGTGCAAGAAGGCCATGGAATGATGAAATATTTAAAGAAAAAATGGAGGAAGCTCTTTCTTCTCGAATAAAAGAAAGTCCAAAAGAATGGGAATTATTTTCTCAAAATCTTTTCTATGAACCTGTAGACCTTCAACAACCTGAGCACCTTGTAAAGCTTGGAGAAAGACTAGAAGTAATTGATAAGTTAAGAGCAACTCATGGCCATCGAACTTTCTACCTTTCAGTTTCTCCCAAATTTTATGGGAGTGGATGTAGAGCTTTAGCAGCCGCAGGATTATTAAAAGATCCTAAGCGCAGTAGAGTTGTTATTGAAAAACCTTTTGGAAGAGACTTCAATAGCGCTCAGATACTCAATTCTCTGGTTCAGAGTTGTGCTCAAGAAAGTCAAATATTTCGAATAGATCATTATTTAGGTAAAGAAACAGTTCAAAATATTCTTGTTCTCAGATTTGCAAACACGATTTTTGAACCTATTTGGAACAGAAATTACATATCGAGTGTTCAAATCACCAGTTCCGAAACAGTTGGAGTTGAAGATCGAGCAGGCTATTACGAATCTTCAGGAGCGTTAAGAGATATGGTTCAAAACCATCTAACTCAAATGCTTGCACTAACCGCAATGGAACCACCTGGGCATTTTGATCCAGAAGCCATAAGGAATGAAAAAGCCAAAGTACTACAAGCAGTAAAGCTTGCCAATGAAGAGAAGCCTTGGGATTGCTGCGTAAGGGGACAGTACTCAAAAGGAGGAAGCGATGCGGATCCACTCCTTGGATATAGAGAAGAACCTGGTGTTAATCCAAACAGCACAACCGAAACATATGTAGCAATGAAGCTTTTCATAGACAATTGGAGATGGCAAGGGGTCCCTTTTTACGTGAGGACAGGAAAACGATTAGCTAAAAGACTTAGTGAGGTTGTTCTTACATTTAGAGAAGCTCCTGTTCACCTTTTTGATGCAGCTGGGGGATGCCCAACATCAAACCAATTAATCCTCAGAATTCAACCCAACGAAGGAGCTGAATTTAGTTTTGAGGTGAAATCCCCAGGTTCTGGGATGAGAAGTAGACCTGTAAATATGGAGTTTTCTTATGATGAATCCTTTGGAGAGCCATCAGATGAGGGTTATGTAAGGCTCCTAGCTGATGCAATGCTTGGAGATCCAACATTGTTTACTCGAAGCGATGAAGTAGAGGCTGCTTGGCGTTTATATACTCCTCTTTTAGAGAAAATTGAGGATTCACCTTGGGAATTACCTGTTTATCCATATGAATCAAGGACATGGGGGCCTACTGAATCAGACTTACTAATTGGAAAAGATCAGCTTCTATGGAGAAGACCTTGAAAAAATTGAATCTAAATCTTTTATTCGAACCAAATTAAATGTCTCCTCAACTAACACTTCAAACGCCTCTTCAGCTACCTCCAGCTGAAATTCCTACTTACCTTGAGCAACTATGGTCTCATGAAGAAAGAGGAGATAAAGGAGCCAACACTTTTTGTTTAATTGTCTGGCAACCTGCTTGGATCGAACAAAAACTAGTCAAAACTGGAAAAATATCTGGGCCAGTAGTAGGTAGTCAAAGAAATGATCTTATAGAGGCTGCAAGAGAAATTATTTTAAAAGGTAATCTCCCTAACAGTACTTCCCCATTAGATTTTAGAGTTCAATCTTCAATACAATGTGAAAAGCTAATTAAAAATGTAGAAGACCTTAGAGGGCAACACATTGACACCTCAATTAGTAATTTACAACCTAGAAGATTAATAACTATTGCACCAACAATTGAGAAAGAAAATAATTTAGAGACATTAGTTGCCGCATATTGTCCTCTTCCTGAAGAAGGCGGAGGCAAAACAGCTTGTGGCGACGTAATTGTTTTACGAGGTAATAAAACCGTAATTAATGATGGGCTTGAAATTGTTGAGACTCTTGTCCCTGATGACCTTCCTTCTTGGTTGTGGTGGAATGGAAGAGTTGATGAGGCTCCTGAATTCCTTCATGCTCTAGCGCTGCCAAATCGAAGATTAATTATTGATACTGCACATGGAGAACCAATCGTTTGCTTAAATTTATTACTTCAAAGGATTCAATCGGGCCAAGCTGTTAACGACCTTAATTGGCTTCGTCTTAGAAGCTGGAGAGAGACTTTAGCGATGGTGTTTGATCCACTTCAAAGAAGAAATGCTCTTGAAAATTTACAAAAAATTGACATCGATATTGAGGGTTCTCAAACAGTTCAAGGGCTTTTACTTGCTGCATGGATTGCCGATCGTCTCAACTGGAAACTTGAAAAGTTCATCTGCTCAAAAAAAGATCAGCTGAAAGTTAATTTTCTTCGTCAAGACAAAACTCTTGTTGAAGTCGGCATAACCTCTCTACCTATTGGTAAGCCAAGCATTAATCCTGGCCAAATAGTTGGTTTAAGATTAATTTCAAAAGCCAAGAACAAACAAAAAAACGATCTTTGTGTAATTCTCGCATCAGAATCTGGGGAATGTATGAGATTAGAAGCTGGAGGCATGGCAAGAATGGAACTTATTGAACAAGTAGTTCCTATTCAAAAGACCTCTTTAGAGAATGATGTTGCTCGTTTACTTTCCAGTAGTAGAGGAAACACAAGTCCTTTACTTGCGAGTGCGGCACCAATAGCAAATGAGATCCTTGATTTAGTTAATCAATCCAAATAAATATAGTCATTAGATGGCATGCGTAATCTCTGCTATATCAAGTAACAGCGGTAAAACTCTCTTAAGTCTTCTTTTAATTTCTTATTTAAAAAGTATCAATAAAACAGTACAAACTTTTAAAGTTGGACCTGATTATTTAGACCCTCAACAACTCTCAGCGGTATCAAAGAAAGCTTGTCGAAATCTTGATTTAATTCTCTCTGGAGAAAGATGGGTTAAAGAAAACTTTAATCGCTTTGGAGGATTAACTGATTATTCGTTTGTTGAAGGTGTGATGGGATTATTTGATGGAATTGGCAGTAGTTCCGAAGGGAGTACAGCTGAATTAGCTAAGGTTTTAAATCTGCCAATAGTTCTAATTGTTGATGCCAGAGGGAAGGCTGCTTCAATAGCAGCCTTAATAAAAGGATTTAGAGAACATGATAAGGAATTAAAAATTGCAGGAGTTGTCCTAAATAATGTTCAAACTCCTAGACATGAAAAGATACTATTGGAGGTTCTTGATCAAATCAATATAAAGTCATTGGGTTCTCTACCTCCCTGCAAAGACTTATATCTTCCAACAAGGCATTTAGGTTTAGCACCAGCACATGAAATTCTTGAGTTAGAAATTAAAGTTAAAAAGTGGGCATCAATAGCAAAAGAATATCTAGACATTGAAAGTTTTAAAAAACTTTTATTAGCTCCAAAATCTAACCACAAAACATATAACTTTTTGCCAAGGAAAGATCCAAGATTTATTCACCCAATCGCTATAGCTGAAGATAAAGCTTTCCATTTTAGGTATCAAGAAACAAAAGAATTGCTAGAAGATCACGGCATGCCAACTATTACTTGGCAACCTCTTGAAAATGAACAAATTCCAAAAGAAGCTAGAGGATTAATAATACCTGGTGGTTTTCCTGAGCAACATGCAAAACAATTAAGTAATTCAAAAAATAGCCTTAATTCATTAAGAATTTTTTCTCAACAGTTTCCTATATACGCTGAATGTGGCGGAATGATGCTTTTAGGTAAAAGTATATTTGATCTTGAAGGAAGAGAACATTTAATGTCTGGGGTATTACCTTTTAAGGTCAAAAAAGGTGATTTAAAAATTGGTTATAGAGAAGCAAGAAGTAAAAATAAAAGTCCTATTACCAGTCCTGGAAATAAACTAATAGGGCATGAATTTCATCGATGGGAATTAATTAATGAAAAATATAATTCACAAATGAATCACATATGGGATATCAAAGGATGGAATATGAATATAAAGAGTGAAGGTTTTTGCAATCGTTTAATTCATGCAAGTTGGATACATCTACATTGGGCAAGTTCGCCTCTAATAATAGAAAACTGGAAAAGAAGTGTTAGGAATCATGCCTAAAGTAAATTTATTTTCAAAAATAAAATTTTTAGAAATTAATCAATTAATAGTTTCTCTAAAAGAGCTTTATCCCTATTACTTTTACTGTCACCAACAATCCAAACGCCCTCGCTTGCTCTGCTTACTGCGACGTATACAAGTCGTTTTCTAAATTCAAGATCTTTAGGCCAAAAAACATCGGAAGTTATAAACACTTCTCCAAAAGTACTTCCTTGACTTCTGTGAATTGTAAGGACAGAAGCAGGACCTAAAGAAGCGAATGAATCTCTAATAAAAAAGAAAAGTTTCCAAATCGAGGCGCTATTTTTTTTTCCTCTCTCTCTTGCTAAATTGCTCAACTCATTCAAAGAGAGGTCCAACTCGCTTCGAGATTTAGAACCTATTTGAGGCATTAACCTTAGAGAGAATTCTTTTTGATCACAGATAACTTTAGCTATCTGAGTTTGAATAACAGGTAAAAGACTTTCAAAATTATGATGAATGCCTAAAGAGGCTAAGTCAAAACTATTTGGGATTACATCTTCTACCAGCATTTCTCTATTGGAATTAATCAAAATATCTGGTTCTTCTCCAATCTCATCCTCTTTTAATGAAGCGTTTACCATTACAGCCTTGCGGCTAATTAAAACCTCACCAGGTAAAACCTGATATTGATCTGCCATCTCACCATGAATAGCTCTTCTTGCATGAGGTACTAGATTGTCAACAATTCTATTCGTATAGCAAAGAATTCTTGCTCTATCTGGATCATCCTCTAAAGAAGATAACCGCAATGCACCTTTAGCTCTTTCAAGCCAACTATTTCTATCTAATATTCCAACATTACCTTTCTTAGAATGAAAAATTGGAAGTATAGATGGCTGATTACAAGGGATTTGCCCGTCTCTAATTATCTTTGCCAATTTAAGAACAGGTCCTTGATGACGAACAACTTCTCTAAGTTCAGTATTTATTGCTCTTTTCATTAAAAAAACTGAGCTAGAGCTTTCTCCTACTGGTGGGAGTTGAGCAGGATCACCAACAAAGACCAACCGAGTCGAGTTACATCTTGCACATTCAAGAGTTATCTCCAATAATTTGGAATCAATCATTGATGCCTCATCAATCAGAACAAGTCCTAAATTCTCTAAAGATTTCTCCGTTTGATCTGTTTTCTCGCATATTTCGGCATCCGCCTGTCTTTTTAACTTAAGACGAAGCAAACGGTGAATTGTAGAAGGGAACCATGTTGGCTGAATAGATTCATTTTTCAATCCCTCCCTTAATACGCCTACAGCTTTATGAGTTGGTGCAACAACAGTCCAACACAAACCTAATTCATCTACCTTTTTTAATAGTTTCATTGATAAATATGTTTTTCCGCTACCTGCAAAGCCTTTCATTACAAAAGGTTTAAAGGAATATGGTGCCTTTAACCACTCACAAAATAATTCAAAAGATTTTTCTTGGTCCTTGGTTAAGACAACACAATCTTCTTTTATTTTTTCTTCTTTCACACAGAAAATAATCCTATCATTTGCAAAATATGCAAAGGAGAACCAAGGAAGAAAATACCTGGCAAAGCAACAATAGGTCCAACAAAACTGCCAACCAATACTTCAATTTTAGTATGTCCTAAAGACTCTTTTAAAATAGTTTCAGTCGATAATTCACTGTAATTATCTCTTAAAATCTCATTAACTTTTGCAGCCGTTAAACCTGCCGATCTTCTTATTCCTGAGGCATCATACATAACGATAAAAGCAATTGTTGAAGCCAAAGCAAATAAAGGATCATTAAACCCAAGCTGAAGCCCAATTCCTGCAGCAGTTCCTGTTACCAAAGCCGAATGACTTGAGGGCATACCGCCTGTTTCTAAAAGTACCGATGGTCTCCATCTTTGCTTAAAAATTAATTCAAATAATAATTTAGAAAATTGAGCAATACCACATGCTGCAAGGCCCCAGGCCAATACAGCATTATCAAGAATATAAATAAATTGAGATTCGAAAGCCGGATTGGTAATCATCTATCTCTACTTGTGATGTAATCAGCCAATGCAAGAAGAGGTTTTGATTTTTCAGACCAAGGATCAAGGGCATTTTTTGCTTTAGCTACTAATAGATCCGCTCTCTTTCTAGATTCCTCAAGACCAAGTAATTTTGGATAAGTAGTTTTATCAGCAATTAAATCTTTTCCTGCTGTTTTGCCCAACACTTCACTACTTGCTGTTACGTCAAGAATGTCATCAATTATTTGAAATGCCAATCCAATCCCTCTTGCATAGACACTTAATGCTTCCAGAAGCTTCTCATCAGCACCACCAATTAATGCTCCACAAGTAACACATGCCTTTAGCAAAGCTCCTGTTTTGTGAAGATGAATATACTCCAAGGTCTCCAAATCAACCTCTTTACCTTCACAATCAAGATCAACTACTTGCCCTCCCACTAATCCAGGAGCTCCTGCCACTAATGAGAGCTCACCTACTACTTTCAAGAGTCTCTCTGATGGTATCCCCTTGGTCCGTATTGATACCATCTCAAAAGCCCTAGTCAATAGAGCATCTCCAGCAAGTATTGCTACAGCATCTCCATAGACTTTGTGATTAGTAGGCCGTCCTCGACGTAAATCATCATTATCCATTGAAGGTAGATCATCATGGATAAGAGACATCGTGTGAATCATTTCCAGAGCCACTGCAGTAGGGAGAGCTTTTTCGACTTCTCCTCCAGCAAGTTCACAAGCAGCTAGACAAAGAATCGGCCTTAATCTTTTCCCTCCGGCCAAAAGGGAATAGCGCATAGATTCTCTCAGTTTTTCAGGCTTTTCAGGGCCCAGAGAGGCATCCAGCGCATGTTCAACTCGAGTTCTAGATTTTTCTAGATACTCCGCGAAGTCAAAAGAAGCGATTGCTTCCTGCATGCAAAAAATTAATTTGTATCAATTCTGTCAGGACATTGTGATTCATGGAAGTAAATGACTAATAGTTAAAGGTAATCCACAATGTTTCTGCCACCTATCAACCGTATTTGCCAGAAGCATTGTTACTGTCATAGGCCCCACACCTCCAGGCACAGGAGAATAAGCAGCTACTTTGTCTTCAATTTCAAACATCTTTACATCTCCACACAGTTTGATCTTTTTTCTGTCTTTCAGATTTTCTTCTTCAATTTTTAGTCTATGAATACCTACATCAATAACGACACAATTATCACTTATATGATTTTTTCCTATCAAGTAAGGCTTTCCAGCAGCCACAACAAGTAAATCAGCCTCTTTAGTTATAGAGACAAGATCTTTAGTTCTTGAGTGAGCAACCGTAACAGTGGCATTTGCGGCTTCAAGCATTAAAGCCATTGGTTTGCCAACTAGGATGCTCCTGCCAACTACCACAGCTCTTTTGCCTTCTATTGTTATTTGGTTTCTCTTAAGCAGAGCCATAACTCCTGCAGGGGTACATGATCTTGGGCCTTTTTCACCCTTTATTAATCGTCCAAGATTCAAAGGGTGTAATCCATCAGCATCCTTGTCAGGATCAATACTTCTAAGCAAGGAATCCTCATCCAGATGCGAAGGCAAAGGAAGTTGCAATAAAATTCCATCAACATTCTTCTCCTCATTCAAACTTTTAATAATTTCTCTAAGTTCTTCTAATGAAATATCTTCTTTTAAATGTTTAGCAAAACTTCTAACACCTATCCGATCGCAAGCTTTTTCCTTGTAATTGACATAAACTCCACTTGCAGGATCGTTACCAACTCTTAGCACAGCTAAACCCGGGGGACGCCTCGCAAGTTTTGATCCAGATTCTATAGTCTGTTTAAGAATGAGTTCAATCTCCTGAGCAAGTTTTTTTCCATCTAAAATGTTTGGCATAAATAAAATGAATACAATTACAATTAATCAACGCATTAAACCTAGCGTTAGGCGTAGGTGAAAAAAGCCTGTGGCTAAATTACCGAGTCCAAAAAAAATATGGAGAATATGGTTAGGGAGCCAATCTCCCAGACGTCCGATACTTCGCTGGTCAGCAACTGACAAGTTAGGTCTACTATTGGTCTGCCTATTAGTAGCAATATTTTCAAGTTATAAGTTACTTGCTGTTCCGGATCTCAAACCTGGAGATATTGCTCAAATCAACGAAATAGCGCCAAAGGATGCATTAGTAATAGATACAAAAGCACTAAAAGAGAAGAAAAAAGACTTAGAAGACAATTTTCTCCAAGTTATCGATGAAAATCAAACCAATAATTTAGAAAAGATTGTTTTAAAGAAAATCAAAAAACTTCGCACCTTTAAAGATTCTACTTTCGAAGCAGATATAAATAAAATCAACCCAACCGATTCAGAAAAGAAATGGCTGATTAATGTTTCCAATAGTGAATGGAAAAGCTGGGAAGAAGAGGTCAAAAAAGCATCAAAGAGAATGCTATCTCAAGGAATTATAAATACACTTGCATTTGATCAACTTAATGAAGCTTCGTCTCTACAATTACTAGATCTTGGTGTCAAAGAATATCCAAGCAGATCATTGGGAGCGAAAGTATTATCGAGTAGTTTTTATCAGAAAAGTAATTTAAAAATTGATTATTCGAAAACAAATATATTACTTGAAAATTTAATAAATAATGATGGAGTAAAAATTATAAAAGTTAAAGAAGGTAGTTTAATATCAAAAAAAGGAGAGCCAATAAGTTCTCAAGAGTTTGATATTCTAGAACATTTTAACAAGGTAAGTCGAAGTCCTAGGCCAATAAAGTGGTTAATAACCTTCACAGAATCTATGGGAAGTTGTGGGTTACTTCTGATGATTATGAGAAGAGAGAAGCCCAGACTTAAAACTAAGCATGCGTTACTTTCTTTAACTTTATTATTTGTAGTTCAACTAACAAAAGACTGGCTTGGTACGCTTGCAAGCCCAATGCAATTAATATTACCTCCTACACTACTTCTTTCACAAGGAATAGGTACAACAACCTCATTAGCTTGGATGGCTGCTGCTAGTTTAATATGGCCATCATCTCTTGATAGCTCAAATGAAATTAGATTAATAATTGCTTGCATTGCTGGATCATTAATAGCCTTTTTAGGTAGAAGAATGAGAAGCCGTGCACAAATTCTTCAAATAGCAGTTTTTATACCTTTTGGTGCATTGTTAGGACAATGGTTTATATTTAATCAACTAATTGAAGCAAAAAATTTAGAATTTAATAATCTATCATTTGATCCTAATTCTCTACTGAATGAAACACTTATTATAAGTGCAATGCTGATGGTAACGATATTAATTATTCCTATATTGGAAAATACTTTTGGATTACTTACAAGAGCAAGGTTAATGGAGCTAGCTGATCAAGAACGTCCGTTACTTCGCCGTTTATCTAGAGAAGCACCAGGTACATTTGAGCATACTTTAACAATTTTAAGTCTTGCAGAGGAAGGAGCAAGAGTAATTGGAGCTGATGTTGACTTAATAAGGACTGGAGCCCTATACCATGATGTTGGAAAGCTACACGCTCCTAATTGGTTTATTGAAAATCAGAAAGATGGAATAAACCCCCATGAAGAAATCAAAAATCCATATAAAAGCGCAGATATTCTTCAAGCACATGTAGATGAAGGATTAAAGCTTGCAAGGAGATATCGACTTCCATCACCCATTGCTGACTTCATTCCAGAACATCAAGGTACTTTAAAAATGGGTTATTTTCTTCATAAAGCCAAAGAAAGAGATCCTTCTGTCTCTGAAAAACGTTTCAGATATAAAGGCCCTATTCCTCATTCCAAAGAAACGGGAATACTAATGCTTGCAGATGGTTGCGAAGCAGCATTAAGAGCTCTAGACGCATCATCATCAGATAATGATGCTTGCAAAACAGTAAGGAAAATAATTCAGTCTCGTCAGATTGATGGCCAATTAAAAGAAAGTAGTTTAACGAGAGCAGAAATAGAAATAATACTTAGGGCTTTCGTCTCTGTCTGGAGGAGGATGCGCCACAGAAGGTTGAAATATCCCAGCTTAAATTCAAGGTAGAAAATTACCGCATCTATTGAAATATTTAATAAGTTAAAGCCTAATTCTTCTGTGACCTCTTCTACACCAGTAGAGTAGGGCCAATAAATTCAGAAAAGCAATAAGTAATGATAAGCCGCTAATACCAAAAAGATCATTTACTTTAATTAACCTAATTATCCCATAGGGCAAAGTTCCTGAAAGAGTCATAGACAAAGCAACTATTGATAAAATCACACCCCAACCTCTTTGAGCAAATAAACCCGCAGAAGCGACAATCCCAGTTACTGCAGATGGCCAGGCAAGGCTAATAGCAATTGTTATATTTGCCGTTTGCAGAGGTGGTCCTGATCCAACTACATAGGCAATAAATGGAATTGCAAGCGTATTTGAGACTAAGCCAAACCAAGCAAGTGTCCAGTAGCCGCGCATTCCTGAACCCATTTCTTTAAAAAATTATTCCTTCCAATAAAAACATACGACCTAAATCACAATTTATTTTAAGCGAGAGACAATTGCAAACAATTAGATGGATAACAAACTGTTCTCCAAGTTCCATTTCCTGCAAGCACTTGTACACCTATCCCTCTATCTTTAATTGTGCACTTCAATCCTTGTCCATTGCACCAAGACTTTGCAGCAAAAAGTGCTGCATCAATACTTTCATAAGGAGCATCTAGGACATGATGAGGAGCCCCATCAAGTCCAGTCAGTCGGTAAAGATTTCTTTTTAAAGCCATTTATGTGCGCTTATCAAATCGTCACAAGATACATTAATCTTTGAATAATGTTTAAAGAAGTTTTTCTTAAAAAAATTTACGCAACCCTATTTCAGATATCATAACGGACCTAAGTTAAACCCCTTTTTTCTCTGCCTTGGCGAGATCATGTTGCGGATGAATGGATTTTCTTCCCTCAGCGGCTACTAATCTATTAAGCGCATTTATGTATGCTTGCGCAGCTGCAACAACAACATCAGTATCAGCTGAATGACCCGAGAAAAGGCTTCCATCTCTTCTTATTCGAATCGTAACTTCTCCTAAAGCATCTATTCCTTCCGTAACGGACTTTACAGAAAATTCAATTAATTCATTGGGTTCTTCAGTTAGAGAATCTAAAGCTCGCACTACTGCATCAACAGGACCTGTACCTAGGGAAACAGCGGTTTTTTCCTCTCCATCTTCTCCAACGACAGTTACGGTTGCCGTGGGTCTTAGCGATGTGCCACAACTTACTTGGACCAATTTCAATTGGAACAAAGCTTCTGGAAGTTGAACTTGCTCACTAACAATGGCTTCTAAATCACGATCTGTTATCTCTCTTTTTCTATCAGCTAAGTCTTTAAATCTAGCAAAAGCATCATTAAGATCTTCTCTATTCAAATCATACCCAAGGTCTTCTAATCTAGCCCGAACTGCACTCCTACCACTTAATTTACCTAAAGAAATTTTATTGTCTGACAGGCCAACTGTTTTTGCATCGATAATTTCGTAGGTAAGCCTATTCTTCAAAACTCCATCTTGATGTATTCCAGATTCATGAGCAAAAGCATTTGCTCCAACAATTGCTTTATTTGGTTGAACGACCATACCAGTTAAATTAGAGACCAATCGTGAGGACTTAGTTATTTCCTCTGTTCTAACTGCTGTTAAAGGGGTTGGAGATTCAGGAGGTCTCCCAAAAAAAGGATTAAAATACGATCTTCTTACATGTAGAGCCATAATCAATTCCTCTAAAGCAGCATTACCTGCTCTCTCTCCGATTCCATTAATCGTGCATTCAAGTTGTCTAGCTCCATTCTTTACCGCCTCAAGGAAATTTGCTACAGCAAGTCCTAAGTCGTTATGGCCATGAACTGAAAGAACTGCTTCATCTATATTTGGAACATTTTTGTCTATATTTAATATTAAATCTCCAAACTCAGAAGGCGTTGTATATCCAACGGTATCTGGAATATTTATAGTATTGGCACCTGAAGATATGGCTAATTCAATTACTTCATACAAAAAATCCAAATCACTTCTTGCTGCATCTTCACAAGAAAACTCAACATCATCTACAAAACCTTTAGCGTAGTTAACCATATCTGGAACAATATCGAGAACTTCTTTTCTGGATTTTCTTAATTTATGTTCAAGATGAATATCACTAGTTGCGATAAAGGTATGTATCCTTTTTTTTGGTGCTGGAGCTATAGCATCGGCACAAGCTTTTATATCAGGTTTTGAGGCTCTTGATAATCCGCAAATAATAGGCCCTTCATCTCCACCTACTTGCTCAGCTATTTTCTGAACTGCAGCAAAATCGCCAGGGCTAGCGAAAGGGAATCCTGCCTCAATAACATCTACGCCTAGTCTTGCTAATTGTTGAGCAATAGCCAACTTTTCTTCTAAATTCAGACTCGCACCAGGGGATTGTTCTCCATCTCTTAATGTGGTATCAAAAATTAAAACTCGGCCTGGATCTTTGGCCATAGCATGAAAAATATAAAAATAACTAGACTTTTTAAGGTCTATATGAATTAACTTAATTGTAGTATATTTCTAACAAATTTTTACAAAAAACATTAAGTTTCTAACTATTCAATTGATCTTTTTATTTTTTTTATTTCTAAAAATTTAAAATTCAAGATTGAACCTCAAATTTGCATGAAGAAATTCTAAGTAATAGTTCAAAATTAATTATTTCCAACTTACTAAATCACGTATCTAATTTAACTAGATTTGGCTTAGAACTTAAAGTTTATCTATTCTAGTGCGACTAAAGAGTATAAGTATCCAAAGATCTATTCCGAAAATCTTGGAGTTTTAATGGCTAAAGGCAATCTCGCCATAGTCCTGCATGCCCATCTACCTTACGTGAGATCAGAAGAACCTGGTTCACTAGAGGAGGATTGGTTCTTTCAAGCTCTGGTGGAATGTTATTTACCACTTTTAGAAACCCTTGAAGAGGCCTCGAATGCAAAAGATCAAACACCTAAGATCACAATAGGTTTATCGCCAACGTTGCTTTCTCTTTTAGAAGATGACCTATTAAAGAATCGCTTTGAAGCATGGGTAGCTATTAGATTAGAAGTCTTAAATACACTTGAAACAAACTGTACAGCGGCGGTCCTACATCTAAAAAATCACTTTCAAAAACAATTAGAAAGCTGGAAGGGGTGTAAAGGTGATCTAATAGGACGATTTAAGCAATTACAAACATCAGAAGTAATTGATATTCTTACTTGTGCCGCCACTCATGGATATCTTCCGCTTTTAAGAGAAAACCCGGAAGCAGTTAGAGCTCAATTAAGAACTGCAGTCAGAGAACATCAACGACTTTTTGTGGACGCTCCGTTGGGCATTTGGTTACCCGAATGTGCCTATTACGAAGGCTTAGATAAATTAATGGCTGAAGCTGGCCTTAGATATGCAGTTCTTGATGGACATGGATTATTGAATGCAGAACCTAGACCAAGATATGGTTTATATGCTCCAATTTGCACTAAAAAAGGAGTAGCTTTTTTTGGTAGGGATAGTGAATCAACTCTTCCAGTTTGGTCAGCAAGGGATGGTTATCCTGGCAATCCAAACTACAGAGAATTCCATAGAGACTTGGGATGGGATTTATCAATAGAGAGTTTAAAAAAAATAGGTATTAACGAGAAAAGGCCATTAGGAATTAAATTATTTAAGATTACTTCTCAAAATACATCTTTAGCTAACAAAGAAGAATATGATCCACAATCTGCAAAAGAAAGTATTAAAAAAGACGCCGAAAATTTTTTAAAAGCAAGAAAGAAGCAACTTATAAATCTATCTAATTCAATGCAAATAGAGCCATTGTTAATTGCTCCTTTTGATGCAGAGCTTTTTGGACATTGGTGGTTTGAAGGACCAGAATTTCTCTCAAATGTATTTATCAAATCAAAAAATGAAGGTATTAAATTAATCACGCTAAAAGAGGCTCTTCAATCAACATCTAAAATCCAATTATGCAATCCTTCGCCATCTAGTTGGGGACAAGGTGGCTTTCATGATTATTGGTTAGACAAATCAAATGCATGGATTGTTCATGAATGGAGTAAAGCTGGGAGAGAGATGGTAAGTATTTGCTCAGATGGTTTAATAGATGAATCAAATATAAAAATAATTAGACAGGCTGGGAGAGAACTTTTATTGTGTCAATCCTCTGATTGGAGTTTTATTCTCAAGGCAGGGACAACTACAGAGCTTGCCAGAGAAAGAATCAACTTGCATCTAAAAAGATTTTGGATGTTAATTAATGCTATTAAAGATAGTAAAATTATCAATCAAAAAACATTAAAAGAAATAGAGAGAGAGGATTGTATTTTTCCTCTAATTTCTCCTATAGATTGGAAAAAGAAAATCTAACTTTTCTTTTTTATTAGAAAGTTAATCATTCCTAAGCGCACCTTAAATGGGGCAATAGAAAATAATTTGAGCATAACAATAAAAAGTCTTGGCAAAGGAAGCGTATTAGTTAAATATCCATACCAATCTTTTTTGGGTAATTTAAAAAAAGTATCAAAAAAAGATCTTAAGAGGGATTCGTCAAAACTCATTAGACGTTGAAGTCCAAACTGATAAAGCCGATGTCTTTGAACTAATTCAGTAGTCCAAAGAGTATTCCATCCTCTTCTCGCTATCTGAGATGTAGGCAGAGAAGGATCTTTTTTGATTGTTTTTGCTATTTCCTTTGCTAATGAAGGTGCTCTTCTTAAAAGTGATCCGACAAGGTAACCAGATGCAGGATGAACCATGCTGGCCGAGCCTCCAAAAGCCAAAAGAGGTTGATCTCTATATGGCAATGGCAAATTCATAGGAAAAAGACAATGCTCTTCATGAATTATCTCTTCAATTTGAATTCCTTTGCTTGATAATCTTGCAATTAATCTTGCTTTTAAAATTTCAAAAGAAAGAGGAGGTGCACATGCCAAGGAAGTTTCCTCAACAAAATAACTTCCATCTCCCAAGTCCATTGCATAAAGGAAAGAAGGGGGCTCACTTAGTTGCTTTGAACTTAAATGGTCAGGTCTAAAATCCATTAAGACAAATCGATTCTTCTCTACTGGAGCAGAACTAAACTTCCCAACTACACCATATGCCGCCTGCTTAGCAATTTCATCATGATCAGGTCTTCTAATAAAAGGGGTTTTGTGACCGCTTGCATCAATTACTAGCCTGGCGAAATATTTGTTTCCAGAAGTGCAAATCACAGTTGTTTCTTTTTTACCAAAATCTATTTTTTTTACTGTCTCAACTTGCCAAGTAAGTCCATTGCATCGCTCTAGAAGAGCTTCTTGAAAATTAATTGAATTAAACAGACCGTAATCAAGAGAATGGTTTGTACAAATATTGCCTTCTTCATTCAAACCATCTCCAAAGAAACTAACAGTATCTTTCCATCTATATTTAAGTAACTCCTGCATATTTAAAGACTCAAGCTCAGAGGCCCAGATCCCATAAGTATTTGGCCAGGGTTCTAGAGGAGACTTAGAAGCTATTGCCTGAACTTTAATTCCTTGTTGAACCAACTCAGCAGTAATACAAAGAGCAGCTGGTCCTGCTCCCAAAACTAATACGTCAGCAGAATCAATCAATTTCAATTGTTAGACATTGGATCTGTATTTATTGGTTCATCAATTGTGGATGATTCTCTCCCTTCCTCATCATTTGTTTGTTCTCGAGGGACTAAAACAACCTCCGACAACTTATCACCATTATCAAGTTTCTGAATTATTACCCCAGTTGCAGCTCTTGATTGTTGAGAGATTTTATCGGCACTAGTTCTAACAATTACTCCCCTTTCACTAACCAATAATAATTCTTCTCCTTTTCCTAGAACCCTTAGGCCTACAAGCTCATCACCATCTTTTCTGAATTTTATTGCTCTTAGTCCCATTCCAGCCCTCTTTTGCAAGCGAAATTGTGTAACAGGAACTCTTTTACCAAGTCCATTTCCAGACGCAACAAGAACCCAAGGGCCTTCAGAGACTGATGATTCATCCTCTAGTTCTTCTTTCACCTCACTTTTATCAACATGGTCAGCTAACTCAGTAGATAAAACATCCATACTTACAAGTGAGTCTCCAGACTTTAGATTCATTGCCCTAACCCCTCTTGCTGCCCTACCTAAAGGACGTAATTCGGAATCATTTAATCTAAAATGGATAGTCATTCCATTTTTAGAACCAATCAAAACACTGTCGCCAGATTCAGCCAATCGAACCCAAGTCAAAGCATCTCCATCCTCTAGACCTATTGCAATTAATCCATTTGCTCTAATCTTGCTAAAAGATGAAAGAGGTGTTCTTTTGATAAAGCCTCCCCTCGTAAGCATTAACAAATAGTTTTCATCATCAAAAGAACTCACAGAAAGTAATGAGGTAATAGCCTCTTCCCTTGGAATTGGAAGCAATTGAACAATAGGCGTGCCTTTTGCAGTTCTGCTACATTGAGGCACTCTGTAAGCGGGAAATGCATAAGCAACTCCTCTATCACTAAAAAGGAGGAGGCTATCATGATCATTACAGCTAATAAATTTTTTTACTTCCTCCTCTCCTTGGCTTCGGGTTCCTGCTTTACCTCTAGTACCTCGACTCGTTGCTTCAAATTCATTCACAGGCATCCTCTTTAAGTATCCTGTTTCGGTCAGCAAAACAACTGATCTTTCATTTGCAATCAAATCAATATCCTCAAGACCTCCTCCTAGATCTAGGATTTCTGTTCTTCTGGTAGAATTATATTTTTCTTTTATTTCATTTAATTCTATTTTTGTTATTTCAAAAACCCTTTCTTTCTTATTTAAAATATCTTTTAAATCTATTATTTTTTCAACTAAATCTTCATGTTCTAGTCTTATTTTATCTGCTTCTAATGCAGTCAGCCTTCTTAGCTGCATCTGCAAAATAGCATCAGACTGAATATCTGTTAAGCCATGAAGTTCTTGTAATTTAGTTTTAGCTGTAGCTGAATCAGAAGCTGATCTAATGAGACTAATTATTTCATCTAATTGATCTAAAGCTAATAATAATCCTAGTAATATGTGATCTCTACTCTCTGCCTTTTTCAGGAGATATTTAGTTCTTTTTTTAATAGTTTCTACTCTAAAATCTAGAAATACTTGCAACATCTTTCTAAGTGACAATGTAACTGGTTCACCATTGACTAATGCAAGCATATTTGCACTAAAATTAGTCTGCAAAGGAGTGAGCTTAAATAAATTATTTAAAACAACTTGAGGGTAAGAATCTCTTCTTAACTCAACGACAATTCTCATTCCATCTCTATCACTTTCATCTCTTATATCTGCAATCCCTTCAAGTTTTTTGTCATTAACCATATCAGCGATTCGCTCTATTAATGCTGCTTTATTTGTTTGATAAGGAAGTGCAGTTATTATCACTGCATCCCTATCTGGTCTACCTGTATTTTCAATTGTTTCTATTTCAGCAACTCCACGCATTGTTATTGATCCTCTGCCAGTAATGTATGTTTCTTTAATTCCACTTCTGCCAAGTATCTGTCCCCCAGTTGGAAAATCTGGGCCTTTGATAATATTCATCAACTCTATTTCTTCTAACTCAGGATTAGAAATTAAAGCCATCAATCCATCAATCAATTCCCCAAGATTATGGGGAGGTATGTTTGTTGCCATACCTACAGCTATTCCAGAAGAGCCGTTTAATAACAATTGAGGTATTCTTGCAGGCAATACTGTTGGCTCTTGAACAGATCCATCAAAATTATCTGCGAAATCAACTGTTTCAGATTCAATATCTTCAAGCAAGCTATCAGTGGTCAAAGATTGCAATCTTGATTCCGTGTACCTCATTGCAGCCGGTGGATCATTATCAACAGATCCAAAATTCCCATGCCCATCAATGAGGGGCATTTGCATTGAAAAATCTTGCGCCATCCTAACCAGGGCGTCATAAACGGCTGTGTCACCATGGGGATGGAATTTACCTAAAACTTCTCCAACCACACGTGCACATTTCCTGTATGGCCTATCACTAGTTAGCCCAAGCTCATACATGGCATACAAAATCCTTCTATGAACAGGCTTAAGTCCATCTCTCGAATCAGGCAAAGCTCTGCCAACTATCACACTCATCGCGTATTCCAAGTAGGAACGCGACATTTCGTTTCTTAAATCAGTCTGTATGATCCGATCGTCGGATTCCCCAGGACCAGTACTATTAGGCCCCAATGGATCAGCCATATATAAGGGTTTTACCAATTATAAGAACATCTGTGAATTAATAAACCTTTTAAAGTGAATAACCATACATCTGAAAGTAAATCACCCTAAACAAAATCAACTATTACAAAAACATGATATAAATTGGCTCAAAGCATTCCAAAATCATCTTCCAATAATGAAAGAAACACCAAAATCTTGATTATCTATTCCCAACATTTGCTCAATTTGGCACTTGAGTTGGTAGTTTGACGAGAACTTACAAAATTTAGGTGTGAATATTCAACTAGGACGCACCAAAACCGTTCGAAGAGCCTACGGAATTGATGAAATTGCATTAGTTCCTGGAGGAAGAACAGTTGACCCTGAAATCACAAAAACCAATTGGGAAATCGGTGGCATTAAAAGAGATATTCCCATAATCGCCAGTGCAATGGATGGCGTTGTGGATGTAAAGATGGCATTAGCCCTCTCGAGCTTAGGAGCACTAGGTGTTTTAAATCTAGAAGGAATTCAAACTAGATATGACGATCCTGAAGAAGTACTAACCAAAATCCAATCTATTGGGAAGGAAGGATTTGTTACTTTAATGCAAGAAATTTATAAGCAACCGATAAAAGAAGAATTAATTTCAAAAAGAATTCAAGAAATTAAAAAAGGTGGGGGAATTGCTGCAGTAAGCGGAACCCCATTAGCCGCGATTAAGTATAGGGAGTTAGTCAAAGAATCAGAAGCTGACCTGTTCTTTTTACAGGCAACTGTTGTTTCAACAGAACACCTGGGGAAAGAAGGTAGTCAAAACCTCGACCTTTATGATCTTTGCCAAAATATTGGATTGCCAGTTGCCGTTGGAAATTGTGTTACCTACGAAGTCTCTTTAAAGCTAATGAGAGCCGGAGCAGCCGCGGTAATGGTAGGTATCGGCCCTGGAGCAGCATGTACCTCAAGAGGGGTATTAGGTGTTGGTATTCCACAAGCAACAGCTATTTCTGACTGCGCTGCCGCAAGAGATGATTATCAAAAAGAAAGCGGAAAATATGTTCCTATCATTGCTGACGGTGGAATTATTACTGGTGGGGATATTTGCAAGTGCTTAGCTTGTGGTGCCGACTCAGTTATGATTGGCTCCCCAATTGCAAGATCTCAGGAAGCTCCTGGGAAAGGTTTTCATTGGGGCATGGCAACTCCAAGCCCTGTCCTACCAAGAGGAACGAGGATCAAAGTGGGTACAACAGGAAGTTTAAAAAGTATCCTATGTGGCCCTGCAGTTCTTGATGATGGAACGCACAATTTATTGGGAGCAATCAAAACCTCTATGGGAACTTTAGGTGCTACCAATATCAAAGAAATGCAAAAAGTTGAGGTAGTTGTGGCACCATCTTTGTTAACAGAAGGAAAGGTTTACCAAAAAGCACAACAACTTGGAATGGGAAAATAAAGTTACCGAAAGATTTCATAATTAAAGACAATCGCTAAAATTAAGTAGTGAGAGCCTCAGCTTTCACACTCCTCACACACAAAAATGCCCGACACGTTCGGGTTTTTATTATTAAATGCACGTAAATCAATATTCAAACTTCGTTTAAAAATGGCAGCAAAGCTTTTTTTAGGCAAAATACAATTGTTATGATCAAGTTCTTAAGACTTCCAAGGTATGTCCACAGCTTCTGCAGTAACTGATTCATCATTCGAACAAGAAGTCCTCCAGAGTGATGTGCCTGTTTTGGTTGATTTTTGGGCACCATGGTGTGGGCCATGCAGAATGGTTGCACCAATTGTTGAGGAGATCTCAAAAGATTTCGAAGGAAAAATAAAAGTTTTCAAATTAAACACTGATGAGAACCCCAATGTTGCGAGTCAATATGGGATCAGAAGCATTCCAACTTTAATGATCTTTAAAGGAGGGCAGAAAGTAGATACTGTTGTTGGTGCAGTTCCCAAAGCAACCCTCTCTGGGACAATATCCAAGCATCTTTAAATGGCAAATTGTAGATTTCGCTTTTCGAGCTCCTATCAAATGATTTCAGGTTAGATCTATTGGCAAAAATTGGATTAATAGATTATGGAATGGGTAATCTTTTTTCCGTACGTCAAGCTTTTAAAAGGGTTAATCAACCTTTGGATGTTATTAGCGATGTAAAAAAACTCAATTCTTGTGATGCGTTAATTCTTCCTGGAGTAGGTGCTTTTGATCCTGCTATGAGTAATTTAAAAAAAACTGATTTAATTCCTTCAATAACTAACTGGATAAATAACGGAAAACCTCTTATTGGAATTTGTTTAGGATTACAACTTCTTTTCGAGACTAGTGATGAGGGAAACTCAAAAGGTTTAGGAGTTATAAAAGGACATATTCGTAAATTACCTCAAGAAAAAAATGAGAGGATTCCTCACATTGGTTGGTCTCCAATAAATAAAATAAATGAATGTCCTATTTTAGAAAATTATCCTGATTCTAATTGGATGTATTTCGTCCATTCTTACTCGGCATGTCCTTTAGAACAAAAAAACACCGTTGCCACTACTAAATACGGTAAGACTGATTTTACATCCATAGTCTGGCATAAAAATACTGGTGCCTGTCAATTTCATCCCGAAAAATCCGGAATCGCAGGACAAAAACTTATTTTCAATTGGATTAATTGGTTGAAAAAAACAACATTTTAACTTGAAAGGAAAACTTAAACTTATTTCGGGGAAAAGGATAGAAAGTCCTTTAAACAAAAAAACAAGGCCTACTTCTTCCAAAGTAAGAGAGGCAATAATTAATATTCTTGGGGAAGACCTGGAAGGAGCAAGTTGGTTAGATCTTTGTAGCGGAACCGGCGCAATGGCATGCGAGGCACTTCAAAAAGGAGTAAAAAGGATTCTTGCAATTGAGAAGCAGAGGGAAACAGCAAAAACATGCAAGAAAAACCTTATCGAAGTATCTAAAAGTATGGATAATTCAATACATGTTGAAGTCATATGCAATGAACTGATCTCCTTTCTAAAAAAAGGACCAAAAAACAAAAAAATTGAATTTACAAAAGACTCTCAAAGTTCTGAGAAAAAATTTGATTTTGTTTTTCTTGATCCTCCATATGAATCTGGTTTATATGAACTTTCTCAAGAACTTTTATTGTCTAAGCAATGGATTAAAGAATCATCTACTTTGATATGCGAATGCTCGTCAAAATCAATGCCAAGAATACATAATGGTTGGGAACTAAACAAAGAGAAATTTTATGGAAACACCTCTCTTCTTTTTCTTATTCCCAATCAGGCATTGAACTACTTCGACGATACTGATTCCATGCACTGACAAAAAGACCTAATAAAGTTATTGGAACAAGTCCAAGAACAATCCCACACAGGAGTGGCTCAATCATTGGCTAAGATTTCTAATGATTACTAAAAACAATTCTTTCATGTCAAAGAGGTTTTAGTGAATACTCCGTCATCAAAAGCATTAATTAATAAGGATCAAAAGATTAGTCCTTGGAGAATATTCTTGTTATCCTCTGCAACTTTTATCTTCATTATCTTTCTTTGGAGCGTGGGAAGCTTTAAACAAGACCCTTTCATAACTGAAACTTTGTCTATTCAAGGTGAAGCTTTATCTGGCAGCAAATTATTCAAAATCAATTGTGTCGGTTGCCATGGGATTTCCGCTCAAGGTTTTGTAGGCCCCGACCTCCATGAAGCTACCGAAGAAATGAATGATAAAAAGATTATCAATCAAGTTATTCGAGGATTGACTCCGCCAATGCCAAGTTTTGAAATTGACCCTCAATCAATGGCAGATCTATTGGCCTATATGCACTCTCTTAATAACTAGTGGTTAATAAAAAGACTCTGATTGTAGTGCTGGTTGAGCCATCAGGACCAATCAATATTGGTAGCGTCGCAAGACTATGTAAAAACTTTAGTATTCATGAATTAAGGCTAGTTTCTCCTAAATGTGATTATTTAAATCAAGAAGCAAAAAGGATGGCTGTTAGAGGAGTAAACATTCTAAAAAAAGCTATCATATATGAGGATCTAAATTCAGCCCTCTCAGACTGCTCTAGGATTATCGCTACTTGCGGGAGAACAGAACATGGAGATATCCCGCTTAATTCAAATAAAGATGCACTCTGCTGGGCTCTCAAATCAAAACTAGAAGAAAAAATAGCTTTGGTTTTCGGAAGAGAAGATCGAGGTTTGTCTAACGAAGAACTTCTTAAAGCAAATAAAGTAATCAGTCTTAATACAAGTGGAGATTATCCATCATTAAATCTTTCTCATGCAGTAGCAATCATTCTTCATGAATTAAGTCAATTTAATGAGATTGGTTTATCAAAACACCATAAAACAATAAGCGATCCTGCTAATTTAATTAAATTAGAAGATTGTATTGATGATGCAGGTAGCCTTTTACTTGATATTGGTTTTTTAATGAAACATACTTATAAAGCCAAAATGGCGAAAATTAAAAAATTACTTGTAAGAGGTGAGATAAAAGATGATGAAGTTGCTCTAATTAGAGGAATAATTAGTCAAGCAAGATGGAAGATTAAAAATAAAGAATGATTAATTAAAATAACAAGCTACAATAAATAGGAAAGATTTATATACATTTACTTCAAAGTGAAAAGTTATCTCAAATTAATAATAAACATATTCTTAACGAGTATAGGAATATCAGTTTTGCTTGGGACCTTACTAAGCATTTTTGGTCCTATTAATCAAAGCCATAAAATAAACAAAAAAATCAATATAGGAACAAAATCATCAAGGTCTTTGGGCAAAGAATTGCTAACCAGAAGATCCAACTTGTCATTATTTTACAATAATAAATTAGAAGGATTTGAAAGGCAAAAAGAATTAATCAATAAATGGGAAACCCTTATAGTTAAAAATCCAGATTTAAATGTTAGTGCTTTTTTCTTATCATTACACAATAAAATCTATGCTGAAATAGAGTCTGAAACCAGTTTGTCTGCAGCTAGTAGCATTAAAGTTCCTATATTAATTATTTTACTTAGGATGCTAGAGAAAGAAGAAATATTTTGGAATGAAAAATTGATACTGACAGAAGATACAATTGGTGGTGGTTCAGGATGGATGGCATATCAAAAAATTGGAGAAGGATTCCCTGTTTTTGAAGTAGCTTCGGAAATGATCAGAGTTAGTGATAATACAGCTACTAACTTACTAGTAAAACGAATAGGAGGAATAAACATAGTTAATGAAAAATTCAAAGAAATTGGGTTGAAAAATACACAGCTAAATAACTATCTTCCTGACCTAGATGGAACAAATCTTACATCTACAAAGGATCTATCATTAGCAATGGCTCTTGTAGACAATGGTTATCTACTTAATGTTAGTTCTAGAGATATTTTTAGAGAAATAATGCAAAAATCAAAAACAAATACACTAATACCATCTGGCATTTTAAGAGGTCTGGGGAAAGAGTCTCAAGAAACTGACTATCATCTTTCATTGAAAGGTTATTTAGTTCACAACAAAACTGGTGATATTGGAATCGCTTATTCAGATACCGCTCTAATTCAAACTCCTTATAACTCAAGAGCATTCGCAAGTTTTATAGTTAAAGGCCCCTTTAACGATCCGAGGTCTGCAGAGTTGATAAGAAATCTATCCGCAGAATTAGTACCATTTTTAGTGCCAGATCAAAAATCAAGTAATCAAAATTAAATTTTTTACCGGCTTAAATAAACTTTTGCTATTTATTATCGTTTTTTTTTGAACTTAATCAATCTAAAGTGGCCTGCTTATGAAACAATCTTGTTAATAGTACTAAGAAAGTGAGTTCAACTAGAAAACGCAGAGTTTTTCCGTTCACCTCAGTGATTGGACAGGAAGAAATGAAGCTAGCGCTTCTTTTAAATGTTATTGACCCGAGGATTGGCGGAGTGATGATAATGGGTGATAGAGGCACTGGAAAATCAACTACAATAAGAGCCCTTGCGGATCTTTTACCTGCTATTGAAGTCGTTGAAGGAGACCCCTACAACAGTTCTCTTGATGATCCAGACCTTCAAAGCAATGATGTCAGAGAGAAAATAGACGGTGGGGGGGACATTCAAAAAGTGGAGAAACAAGTACCGATGATTGATCTTCCATTAGGTGCTACTGAAGACAGGCTTTGTGGAACTATTGATATTGAAAAGGCTCTTAGTGAGGGAGTTAGAGCCTTTGAGCCAGGACTTCTAGCGAAAGCGAATAGAGGGTTGTTGTATGTTGACGAGGTCAACTTATTAGACGATCACCTTGTTGACGTACTTCTTGACTCTGCCGCCTCAGGCTGGAATACAGTTGAACGAGAAGGTATATCGGTTCGACATCCGGCAAGGTTTGTACTTATTGGTTCAGGCAACCCTGAGGAAGGAGAATTAAGGCCGCAATTACTTGATAGATTTGGAATGAGCGTAGAAGTAAGAACTGTAAGGGAAGCACAACTTCGCGTTCAAGTTGTTGACCAACGCACAGCCTTTGACAATAATCCTGATGCTTTTAGCGATTCGGTTCAGGCAAAACAAGACATTCTTCAGAAAAAAGTGGTTGATGCTCAAAACTTACTTAAAGAGGTTTCTATCGATGAAGATCTCAGGCTAAGGATTTCTGCAGTTTGTGGTGAACTTGATGTTGATGGTCTTAGAGGAGATATTGTTACCAATAGAGCAGCTAGAGCTCTCGCAGCCTTTGAAGGAAGAAAAGAGGTAACCGAAGAAGATATTGCTCGTGTTGTCTCAACGGCTTTAAGGCACAGACTTCGAAAAGACCCTCTAGAAACAGTCGATTCAGGAGATAGAGTTATAAAGGCTTTTTGCAAAGTATTTGAGAGAAATGAAAGTGATGATGTTTCTGAATTTGAATTAGCTACAAAAAATTAAGTGCGAATAATTGGAATAGATCCAGGACTAGCAAGGGTAGGTTATGGAATTATTGATGAAATAGAAGGAAAGAAAATAATGATTGATTGCGGGATCATAGAAACAAAATCAACACAAAAAGAAGAAAATAGACTCTTAGAAATTTCAAATGATTTAAGCTCAATAATAAGAAAATGGAATCCAAGTTGTGCAGCAGTAGAAAAATTTTTTTTCTATCGCTCAAGCACGACAATTAGCGTTGTCCAGGCTCGCGGAGTCATAATGATGACTTTAGGAAAACACAATCTTCCAATTCAAGAATTCCCACCAATGCAAATCAAACTTGCAGTTACTGGCTATGGTCATTCAGATAAAGATGAGGTTTTGAGCTCTGTGATGGACGAGCTTAATATCACTTCACCGCCAAAGCCTGATGATGCTGCAGATGCACTAGCAATTGCTCTTACTGGAATCTATCTTAAATAATTCGAATCAAATTTAACTAGAATAGTTCATGAAAAATAAGCATAAAGATATTAAATTAATTAAAGAGATTAAAAGAAAAGAATATAATTTAATACGCAAATCGAACTCATCCTTACTACATGATAGAATAAAAATTAATGTAGGATTAGCATTAAAAATACTTTTACCTAAATATCATGTTAAAGGGAAATATATAGGTATTTATTGGCCATTAAAAGGAGAAGTAGATATACGATTTATCAAAGACAATAGCGATGAAAAATTTGCTTTACCATCAAGTGGTAAAACTAAAACAATTAGTTATCATCATTGGTCAAATAATCAATTAGTACTGGATTCAAACAAAATTCCAGCACCAAAGCAAGAAAATGCTATCAACCCTATTGATATTTCTATTCTGCTTGTTCCTGCAATAGCTATAGATCAAGATGGCTACAGATTGGGTTATGGAGGAGGGTACTTTGATCGTCTTCGACAAAAAGATTTGTGGTTTTCAATACCATCATTTGTAGTGATCAGTAATAATTGCATATCTAAAAAACCACTTCCTAGAGATAAATGGGACCTGCCATTTAGTGGTTGGATTAGCGAAAAAGGTCTACATCAAATTAAAGCAACTAAATAATTAGTTAGGGTTTAAGATAAATCAATTCTTGATCTATAGAGGTGACTGAAATCAAAGAAAAATCTTATGGAAGTGACTCATTGGATAATCTCATAGAGCGTCTACAATCAACCTCAGATCCCAAAAGGCGCTATGAATATATCTTATGGCTAGCTAAAAGCTTGCCATTACTAAATGAGGATCTTCGTATTGATACTACTAAAGTAAAAGGATGCATTTCAGAAGTATATGTTCTTGGAATTCTTATGAATGGAAAAATTCAATGGAAAGGCTATTCAGATGCACTCATAACAAAAGGATTGCTAGCTTTTCTAATAAAAGCTTTGAATGAACTTACCCCTTTTGAAGTACTCTCGATAGATGAAAAATTCATTGAGATGACAGGATTAAGCAAAAGCTTGACTCCATCAAGAGCAAATGGTTTTCTCAACATATTCCTGAAAATGAGATCTCAAGCTAAAAACCTCTCATTACCAAGCTCAAATAACAAATAAATAGTATTTGAACAAAATTATCGCCTTATAAAACATGAAAAAAATTGGTATCGGTTTACTCGGCCTAGGCACTGTTGGGCAGGGTGTCGCAAATATCATTAACAACCCAAATAATAGACACCCATTGGTTGGTGAACTTGAACTTGTTGGAATTGCTATAAGAGATCTCCAAAAGAAAAGACAAATCAACATACCAGATTCAATCCTTACGACAAATCCAATAGAAATAGTAAACAATCCCCAAATTCAAATAGTTGTTGAAGTTATGGGTGGTATCGAGCCTGCAAAATCACTAATCATCCAAGCCATAAGAGCAGGCAAGTCTGTTGTCACGGCAAATAAAGCAGTAATTGCAAGGCATGGTGAAGAAATTTCAAATGAAGCGAAAGCCTCCGGGGTTTATGTCCTCATCGAAGCGGCTGTAGGAGGAGGAATCCCAATAATCGAGCCTCTAAAGCAATCTTTAGGGGGGAATCAAATAACAAAAGTAAGCGGAATAATAAATGGAACAACTAATTACATACTTTCCAGAATGGATAAAGAAGGAGTTAATTATGCTGATGTTTTAAAAGACGCCCAAGTGCTTGGATATGCAGAAAGTGACCCTGCAGCTGATGTAGAGGGATCAGACGCAGCCGACAAAATTGCAATCCTTAGTGGACTTGCATTTGGGGGAGCAATTAACAGATCTAGCATTCCAACAACTGGAATAAACCGCCTAGAAGCGGTAGATGTTAATTACGCCAGAAAATTAGGATATGGAATTAAACTTTTGGCTATTTCTGAAAAGGATAACTCTCCATCCCAGATCAACGGGAGTCAACCCCTATCAATATGGGTTGAGCCCACATTGGTACCAGAAGACAATCCATTAGCAGGGGTAAATGGAGTGAATAATGCAATTCTTGTTGAAGGAAATCCTATAGGGCAAGTAATGTTTTTCGGACCAGGTGCAGGATCAGGTCCAACCGCCTCAGCTGTCGTTGCAGATATCCTTAATATTGCAGGTATTCAGTCTATGAGTGATAACAATATATTTCGTTTAGACCCACTTCTTTCTGCAAAGAGTTGGAGAACTTGTCACGTAGCAGAAAAGAAACAAATCACGAAAAAAAATTACATACGGCTAATTGCCAAAGATAGTCCTGGAGTTATTGGAGAAATAGGTACTATTTTTGGACAAAAGAAAATATCTATTGAGTCAATTGTCCAGTTTGATGTAACCGAGGAAGAAGCAGAGATAGTAGTTATTACTCACAAGATTAAACAAGGTCAACTTGAAGAGGCTCTTTTAGATATAAAAAATTTATCACAAGTTAAAAGAATTGCTGCAACAATGGGTTGCCTTTAGCTAACGAAAACTAGTCAAATCAAAATTAAGTTGCTAATTATATAAATAGAACAAAAGAAATTTTCGTTTAAGTTTCTTTTCGAAACTAAACCATGACATCATCCAAAAACGTAATTGAAAAAACCAGAAAAGAAGTAGAAAAGAATATTAATCAAGGAGATTGTGTTTACCTAAAGAATCAAGAAAAACTTTTTCAAGTATTAGGAATAGATAATGCTTATAAAAAATGCTGGGTTCGGGAATGGCCGCTTAATTCTAATGGATCTCCTGTCTTTGAGATATCAATCAAACAAGTATCTCCAAATCATTAAGAAGTGATCTTAAAAATCTTTTTAGAAAATTACACTAAATGTTCAAAAAAAATTATATTAATAATATTTTATACCTATCAAGCATTCTCTTAATCCTTCTACAGTTTTCATGCGTTCAAAGTAATAGAAGAGAAAATATTATTGTAGCAAGTGCAGGTAAAATAGAATCTCTTGATCCTGCTCAGGCAAATACTCTTAGAACAATACAAATATTAAGTGCTCTAGGTGATACTTTGTACAAAATAAATAAGGAAGGGAATCTTTACCCAAGTTTGGCTAATGATTTACCAAAAGTGAGCAAGGATGGAATGCGAATAGATGTACCTCTCAGGGAAAATGTTACTTTTCACGATGGAACTATTTTCAATGCAAAAGCGATGAAGTTTAGTCTTGATCGCTTCATGAAGATAGGTACTTTAAATTATCTATTAAATGACAAGGTAGAGGCTATTCAAGTCAAAGATGAATTTCTCCTAAGAATAAAGTTAAAGAAGCCCTCGAGTTCTTTAAAAAGCCTATTAACATCAGTAAATTTAACACCTATATCTCCAAGTTCATATTCGAAATACAAAAATAAGTTTAACAATAAAACTTTTATAGGGACTGGTCCTTACTTATTAGAAGATTTCAGCTCAAATCAACAAATAATCAAACCATACAAAAACTATTGGGGTCAAAAGCCATTAAACAAAGGTATTGATTTTATTAATTATAGTAGTTCTAGTACTCTTTTTGGAGCTATTAAAGCGAAAGAAGTTGATGTACTTATCTCAAATTCAATAGATGATATGCAACGTTTAGCATTAAATAATATGGTCAAGAATGAAAAGCTTAACTCAGGTCAAGGTGAACCGCTTGAGATAGGGTTTATAACTTTGAGAAGCAACAAATTTCCTTTAAAAAATAAAACAATTAGGGAGGCAATTTCTTATACGCTTGATAGAGAACTAATTAGTCAGCAAGTAAGTTTTGGGCTTAGAAAACCACTCAGATCAATAGTGCCTCCTCAATTATATAAAAAAGAACTTTCTCCATGGCCTAAATATGATCCTGATTTTGCAAGATTCTTACTAAAGAAAGAAGGTTATTGTGAAACGGATATTCTTACTATTCCACTAACATTTAGATCGAATGTACCTACTGATAAATTACTTGCCCTTACATGGAAAGATCAAATCAAAAGGGATTTATCTGATTGTATCAAAATAACTTTAAATGGAATTGAATCAACCACCGTTTACAAACAACTTTCTGAAGGAGCTTTTGAAGCAGTGATACTAGATTGGACTGGAGCATATCCAGACCCGGAAGCATATTTAAATCCTTTATTAAGTTGTAATGAAATAGAAAATAATATTTGCCTTAAGGGTGAAGCTGTTTTCAGTGGTAGTTTCTGGGGCAATAATGAAGTGAAAGAATTACTGCAAAAAAGTGAAGAACTAGAGGGGGAATTAAGATTAAAGAATTTAATAAAAGTGGAACAACTTGCAGCAAAAGGAGGTGCCTACATCCCCGTTTGGCTAGTTAATCCTAAAGCTTGGACTTTAAAAGATATAAGTCAACCAGAATTCTCAAGGGATGGTTTGATTATTCTAAAAAACTTAAAAAGAGATTAGTTTTGACACTTAAAAAGGAACTTTTCAAATATATCCTCTCGAGATTAGCTCTATTGCCAATTATGCTTTGGATCATTTCAAGCTTAGTTTTTATATTACTTAGAATCGCACCAGGCGACCCCGTAGATGCAATTCTAGGTACTCGTGCTAATGAATTTGCACGAGAAAGTCTTCGAATCAAACTTGGATTAGATAAACCTTTAATTAATCAATACCTTGAATATATAAATCACTTACTGCATGGAAATTTAGGAATCTCTTTAAACACACAAGAACCTGTAAAAGTAATTATTTCTAGAGCTCTTCCAGCAAGTATGGAATTAGCTATATTTGCATTATTAATAGCATCATTAGTTGGATATTTAATTGGTTTTTTAGGTGCAGTCAAACCAGAAGGGAAAATAGATTTTTTTGGAAGGCTCTTTGGTATTGGAACCTACGCTCTACCCCCTTTTTGGGCAGCGATGCTAATTCAAATAATTTTTGCCGTATTGCTTGGTTGGCTACCCATTGGTGGAAGATTACCCCCTGGGCTGAGTTCGCCTCCTCCCCTTACTGGTTTTTTACTTTTAGATAGTCTTTTAAATAAAAACATTGAAGTATTTTTTAGTTCTTTTAAACATTTATTATTACCTTCTCTCACTCTAGGGATATTATTAAGCGGAATATTTAGTCGTTCATTAAGATTGAACTTGGAGGAGATTTTAAAAAAAGATTATATCGAGGCTGCAAGAAGTCGTGGCATAAGTGATATGAGAGTGCTTTTTAAACATGCTTTACCAAATACACTGCTTCCAATATTGACAATTACTGGATTAACAGTTTCTTCTTTAATTGGTGGTGCCCTTTTAATTGAAATCACATTTTCCTGGCCTGGTATTGCTCTTGGACTCCAAGAGGCAATTAACCAGAGAGACTATGCAGTCGTACAAGGAATAGTTGTTGTAATATCAAGTCTTGTTGTATTTATTAGTATTGTAATAGATATTGTTATTGCATTTATTGACCCAAGAGTAAGCTATTGAATATCGATAAGCTTTTCAATTGTATTTCTGTCCAAAATATGAAATGTTAGCTCATCTTTAGTTAGATTTGTATTAGAAGGAATTGATTCTTTCTCTTCTAATTTTTCTAGGAAGTTTATTATCTCAAAAGATAATAAACTCTGCACAGAAAGTGGGTGATAACCAACAATTGATTCTCCTAGATTAAATAAATCCTTACCTTCGGACTGATACATCTGCCCCTCCACTCTAATAGGTGAAAAATGACTAGCCCCTTCTATTAAAAGGACTCTGCTAAATGGGCTAGAACTCACAGAAAGCAATAATCCAAGTTGTTCACTAATAGATGGTGTGACCAAATCAAAAGTTCCTCCAGTCAGAAAAAGAGGAACATTTATCTGTTTAGCTAAATTCTTTTGCCACAAGAAACTCCCAAAACTATTCATACCAATGATTGATGAAAGATTTTCCATACTTTTTCTTTCTGGCAAACTGATATCAACTAGCTGACATTGCAATAGTGAAGATAAATTAGTTAGAGAAAGATTATCAAGAACCTTCTGACATCTATTCTCAAGACGATCATCTATTTCAACTCCTGAAGCCAACATAGCAGTGAGAGCACCTAATGAATGACCCATCAAAACAACGTTCTCAATTAAAATATCAATCTTGCCTAATTCTTTTGCCTTAAGAACACTATCTAAATCATTCAATCGATCAGGGATAACTTCAGCGCCAGGGAGGGGAAGTCTTCCTTTGACCAAGGCTTCTAATGCTAACGAGTCACTTCCTGGATGATCAAGAACTACAACAGGCCAACCATTATGACTAAGACTTCTTGCCAGCCAATTAAAATGATTACGATCACCTCCCAATCCTGGCATTAACAAAACCCAGTTTTTTCTTGTTTCCTCTCTAAAGGATGGGTTCCAAACCTCTAAATTTAAAGGCTCATCTCGATGAGGCACAATTAAGGAAACCAATTTATATTCAGTTTCTTTAATCTCGAAAGGTAATACAACATTGCGTTCCTCCCTTTTAGAAGATATTTCATTAATTGCTCCCAAATCTGAAATGAGTTTTTGCTGTTTATTTAATTCACTTCTCCAATTTTTAGCAACTTCAATCCACCCATCTAAATCTATATGAATTGCTTTAACAGAAAGTGCATTTAGAAGATCAAAAGTTGTCACCTCATCCTTTTTCGCTAGAAGGTTTTCCAAAGTATCTAGAACACTCTCACCAGAGCTATCCTCATCCATAAGTATTAGATCACTTACTTCATCAAGTAATTTGCGGCCAGACCAACTTAGTAAAATTTGTCTTGCCATACTTTTATCTCTTACCAAGGGTGTATTTAAAAACTTTGCCAACCCTTTCCTTTCTTCAAAGCCAAGTAAATTGAGCCAGCTTGCCAATTCTGAATTTGTTTCTTCTAAACCATTACTCCAATCAATCAATTCTTTAATAGAAATTGGAATAGACATTCCATCAAAGTGGATTTCAAATCTCTCCGCTGCATGAAGTTTTGGATAAATACAATAAGGAGCTAGTAAGCTTCCAACTGTTCCAAGAACAACTAATTTTTTAATGAATGAATTTGTTCTCAACTTCTAGTGTTAGCAATTATTGGGAAAGATTCCCAGTATCCCTAAGATTAATCATAAAAGCTCGGTTTTGGACAGCGATAGGAGCAGGCGGAGTATTGTATTTAAGTCCAATAATTTTTAATACTTTAGGCTTTACAGCCGGACAAATCGGGAGTGGTATCACTATTGCTGCATTTGCGGGAATAACGACAAGATTAGGGACAGGGTATTTACTTGACAAAAAATTAAGCTATGCAAAAGCAATTAAAGCTGCATGCTTAGTAGCAATATTTTCTGACTTTATTCTTTTTTATTCGCAGAACTATACAGCTTATCTTTGTGGTCAGTTTTTTTTAGGGGCAGCGGCTGGAATTTATTGGCCTTCAGCAGAATTAGGAGTCCCTTTGAATTGCAATAATGACATCAAGTCAAGCGAAGGGTATTCACTTGCAAGAAGTGCTGATGCAATTGGTGTAACTGTTGGGGTTTTTTTAGGCACCCTTGGAACATACTTTGAATTGGCAAGAATGATATATTTTATAGACATTGCTTGCATGTTATATATATTTAACATGCTAATTAATAAGTTAGAATCACAAAATAAACATAATCAATTCCAATCCAAAGATGATTTAAAAGCCAAATACAAAGGGAAAGATAAAATATCAAATACAAAATGGTTAAGAAGGTTAGTTCCTTTATTATTAATAACTTTATTTGTAACAGGAGTAATGAGTTTATTGCAAAGTATTCTACCACTAGATTTAGCAAATGGAGGAATCATAAGAGCACCATTAGCGGAGGAAAGAGTTGCCACATTAGTAACAATTAAACTTGTTTTAGTTGCTATTTTTCAATGGCCAGTTGGTTATATTTTAAGAGATAAAACATCATCTTTTAAATTTAGAATATGCTTAATATCACTGCTTATAGGTTCTATTTTCTTATCGCTATCGAATTTCTTATTTCATGGATATTTATTAATACTTATAGCTTTCGTACCTCTAACAATTTCCCTATGTATATTCCTACCAACTGCTTCAGATGCAATAATAAAAACTTCTCCAATTAAATATCAAGGTTCAGCTATAGCTTTATATTCTCAGTGTTTTGGCTTTAGTTCTCTAACCGTACCATGGATGGCTGGCAAATTAATCGATAACTACGGAACAGCATTTCAATTGTGGTTAATTATTAGTCTTATTTGTATATTATTACTACCTATTTCTAAGAATATTAAATAAAAATATCTAGACCTTTAAATTAATTTAATTCCTATTCATTTCTTCTATTCTTAATTCCCTTAGATATAAAAAGAGAGGGGCAGAGAAGGCAAATGCGATTGTAAATGTAGTTAATATTACAATCCATAAGTTTTTCATCTCTAGTCTCTTTGATTCGGAGATTATCCAAATAAAGATAGCAGTTGATCCAATTAACAGATCTCTAGACAAGGACTGAGAGGCTGGATTATTATTAGCCAACTCTATAAATAATTGAATATCAAAAGAAGGGCCAAAACTTTTTGCGAATTCAATATTTGCAAGTGTAGGTAAAACAGCTCCTAATATAGCTAATAACAAATAAACCCATTTCAACCATTTAATCTGACTAATCATAAGGTTTTTTTATTTGACACAAAATAACATACCAGAAACATTAGAAACCTTTTCTATTTTATAAAAAAAATATAATAGTTTTATCTATGAACTAAAATAACTATATTAGAGACAACTTTTATAGTTAAGAATGGAAATTAATAATGCGCCCAAAGAAATATTTAACCTGCCTAAACTTAAATTAGCGGTTATTGGCCATGTTGAATGGATAACATTCTTAAAAGTCGATCAGCTTCCATTAGCAGGAGAAATTTCACATGCGAACGAATGCTTTGAGGAAGCAGCAGGAGGTGCGGCAGTTGCAGCTGTCCAGATGGCAAGATTAATAAATGAGCCTGTTGATTTAATCACATCACTAGGGAAAGACAGTTATGGTGAAAGATGCCATGAAAGACTTACCAAACTCGGTTTAAATTTAAAAGTAGCTTGGCGTAAAAAACCAACTAGAAAAGGTATTAGCCTTATCACCAAAGATGGAGAAAGGGCTATTACAGTTATTGGAGAGAGATTACAACCAATCGCTTCTGACAATCTCCCATGGAGTGACATGAAAAATTACGATGGTATTTTTGTAACCGCTACTGACAAGGAGGGACTAAGGATGGCCAGAGAAGCCAAATTCCTCTCTGCGACTCCGCGAGTAGGTGAAAACGCCTTAAGGAAATCAAAAGTAAGAATTAACGCATTAATTGGCAGTGCTCTTGATCCTGGCGAAAAAATAAATCATCAAGAACTTTTACCTCAAACAGATTTATACATAGCAACAAAAGGGAAATCAGGTGGAACCATTTTCCCTAACAATCAACATTACAAATCAATTACACCTAGCTCAAAAGAGATAGATACCTACGGATGCGGAGATTGCTTTGCAGGGGGAGTTACTACTGCACTTTCTGCAAAACTAAATTTAAATCAGGCAATTAATATTGGAGCCTATTGTGGAGCCGAATGCTCAACGCATTACGGACCTTACTAAAATGAAAAATCAAGACACCAAAAACACAAACTCAAAAAAAAATAATTCGATTACTCATAATTTTATAATCCTAATATTTTCAGTTATATCTCTTTTTTTTGAATCAATAATAATAATTTTCAGTTTATCCAAAAAAGGAATTTTAAAAAGAGAAATACTTTCAAAAAAAACTAATCTTGGCTTCGATTTAATTATTAAGAGAAAATAAAGAGGGCAAGTCAAGACAAATCAATATTATAGTTTTCAATCAACTGGCTTTATTCCAAGAAATTGCTTTAATAGGATTAGATTATATTTGCACATAGTGAAATTAATTCTGATATTTTCAATAATATTCTTTATATATATATTCTTAATTTCAAGTAAGAGAAAAAAGTTTTCTAACCGAAAGACCTTAATGGAAAGATTCAAGAAAAGATTCAAGAATATAAATATTCGTCGAAAAAGGATATCGGAGGAATTTACAAATTCTCTTTTACTTGACCCTTCTAAGAATATCCCTATAGGAACATGGTATTCAGAGGAAGAGCTAAGAGAAAAAGCAGATATTCATAGATCAAGACTAAGTAAATTTGGAAAATCAAAAATTAATGGTGAAATGCTATTTGTTGGACCTAAAGGAGGTATTTACAAAGTAAGTGCTGATGGAAAGAAAAAATATGTGTAAATCTTAAAAGACAAAAAATAATCATTATAAAAAAATCTAATTATTGCTAAAATATTCATAATTTATAAGTAAATTCAAATTGAACTTATACTTAACAGTATCATTTGGGGAGTTAGAACTATCTAACCTAACTTTTTGGAGCCTTGTTGGTATTACTTTATTATTTGTCATCTCTTTTATTTTATCAACAATTCCTCTTACTAAAAACATACAAGATGCAAAAAATATATCATCTAAAAAGTAAATTTTAAGCCACCTTTTTATATTCTGAAAAATCTCTATTTGCCCAATGCATTTTTTGTATAGATAGATCATAGATTGAAATCTTTTTAATTTCTTGTTTCATAGATATCAAATTCTTATCATCCTGAAATTGATTTGAAGTTTTATTAGAGGAGATACTTGAAAACTTCGAACGATATTTACGAGCAAAATTTTGAATTGAGAACCCTTTTGGATTAGATCGATGAGGCCAGAAATTCTTCACGATAAAATTAGACTCTTTTATCAAGAAACCCAAAAAAAATAAAATTGCAACTAATTCTTTTTTTTTATAACAAATCTTTTATAGTTTAAACTTAGATTTTAAGCAGATGGCATAGCAGGTTTATATGAATCTTTATCTCCTACACATTCAAGACTGTCCCTAGTGGATACCCCAGTAGTTGGATTTACACCATCAGCTATTTTACAAAGGTTTCTTTGATCCTCGCTATCAAGAATTGCGAAAGTGAAATCTGCTCCTTCAATTTGTGCACCAGCAAAGCTACTGCCAGAAGCAATCATATTTATCAAAATTGCATTTCTAAGATCTGTTTTCTGAAAATTAACCCTGTCGGAAAGAGTATCAGTAAGGTCAATGCCGTTAAGGTTTGAACCTTTAAGATCAGACAAAGTTAATGTTGTTCCATGAAGATCAACATCACTGAAATCAGCATCTCTTGCCATAGCTCCAGCTATTGAAGAGAGATGCAAGTCTTCTCCGTGAAAATCAAAACCAGTTATATCAGATCTAACATAGCTTGGAACTTCATCTCCTTCGCCCTTAACCGCAACATTAGCCCCGGCAAAAACTGGATTCACAGCAAAGAATATGATTAAAAAACTGAGTAGATATTTGGTTATTTTTGTAAAAAAGAGATCAAAACTCATGAGTAAAAAATGATGATCAGCCTGAATAATGCAATTATCTCCCTTATCAAAGAAATTTATGCACATTGATAAGACAAATTAATGTAATAGGAGATATTAAATCTATCAAATTATAAAAGAGGGCTTCCAGAAATGAATTCATGCATTTCGGGGTTCATCCAATAAAACCCTACGAATAACATTACAAGCAAATTAAAAAGTATCAGAGCACCACCGAGCAAAAAATTCTGGTCATTCGAGGAGATATTTTTGGTAGTTTCTTGCACTATTGCCTGAAAATTCTGAATCATTTTTCCTTAAAAGACCAAACCAAGTTACTAGAAAAACAAAATTATTGAGGCTCAAACAGGAGAATTAACAAGATCTTTCTAATTTTTTAAGATTTCAAAAATCTTTTTACTCAGAATTTTAATGAAGAATTTAAGGGTTTTTCTGAGTTAAAAAAAATCAATCTCCGGTTTCAGTATTAATATCTTTCAAAGACTTCTTAACGCATGCCATTCATTCAAGTCAACACCTCCTCCAAAAGTGTTTTAGAAGATGTTGCTTTGCTCCAAAATGATATTTCAAAAATGGTTGCTGAACTTACTGGAAAACCTGAAAATTACGTAATGACAATGATTCAAAGAGATATCAAGATGACGTTTGCTGGATCCGATGAACCCTGCTGTTTTATTAAAGTTAAATCAATTGGCTCTCTAAGTCCCTCCTCAATGAGCAAGTCTTTGTGCGAGTTAATTACATCTAAAACAAATATAAGCACTAGCAGAATTTACATTGAATTTACAGACGTAAAAGCCTCAAATTGGGGATTTAATGGTACAACTTTTGGATAATAAGTCTATTATCTTAAGTTCATAATATGTATCTATGTAGTATCAAGAAAATTAGTTCTATAAATAATCAATACATATCACAACCTCTTTCTTCACAAAGCTTTTCGATAGAAGGTCTGAAAGTGATTTTCAATCTGTGTTTAGCCCATAATCCGTAAATAAACTCAAAAAATTTGTCAAAAAAAGGGATTTTTGTTGGGGCATAAATCCAACCCAATCCAATCAAATCATAAGCCTCTTGGAAAACCTTTATATTTTTAATAATTGAACCATCACTTTTAAAGGCATGGATTCTCTCCATAGCTTGTTTGTAAGTAATTCTATTATTAAAACGAGACGAAAAATCCGAACTATTAATATCAATAAATTCTAAAAATCCTTTTTTATTTCTTGATTGCATGAAATCTACCTCTCTTTTACATAAGGGGCACCCACCATCAAAAAAAATAGTAAGTTTGACTGTATTCATAAAATTTAATTACTCACAAGTGATTGAATTTAAGCAAGAAAAGAGTATCTTCGTTGTTCAATGTAAATAAACACTTGATAGCATACGAAGAAAGAGGGATCTTAATGATATCTAACTGATAAAAAAAATGCTTACCCTATTTATTTTCATATTAATCTCAGTATTAATAGTTTCAGCCTTACTTTTTTTCAATAAAGGACAGAAATCTCAAGAGATTAAAAGCATTCTTAAAGACATATATGAAAATTTCAAAGAACTCTTTTCAAATTTGAAAAAGCTTTTTTTGATAATTAAAGAGCTAATTATGGAAAGATTAGATCAAGAACCAACTCAACTGAAAGAAGAAGTAAACAAGTCCCAAACCGAGCTGAACGCAGACCCAGAGGTGAGCACTAAGCCAGAGGTGAGCACTAAGCCAGAGGTGAGCACTAAGCCAGAGGTGAGCACTAAGCCAGAGGTGAGCACTGAGCCAGAGGTGAGCACTGAGCCAGAGGTGAGCACTGAGCCAGAGGTGAGCACTGAGCCAGAGGTGAGCACTAAGCCAGAGGTGAGCACTGAGCCAGAGGTGAGCACTGAGCCAGAGGTGAGCACTGAGCCAGAGGTGAGCACTGAGCCAGAGGTGAGCACTGAGCCAGAGGTGAGCACTGAGCCAGAGGTGAGCACTGAGCCAGAGGTGAGCACTGAGCCAGAGGTGACCGCTGAACAGGAAATCAACCCAACTAGCGAATCAAAAATCTCCTCTGAAGATTCTATTAATGACGACGAAGGTGATAAAAAAGCGAGCGATTTTTAATTATTATTCTTCCCAATAAAAAGCCTCATCAGCTTTGATGAGGCTTTTTATTATAAATGTGAGTTTGAATCTACTAGCTCTCAGTTGTTGCTAAAGAAGCTACTGATCCCACAACACGACGGAAATCAAAGCCCATAGCTCTAAGAGCATGCCAGATATGACCTTGGATAAAGAAAAATCCAAAGTAATAGTGAACATTTGACAAAGCTGCTCTAGTTGTATGGCCTAAAAACGCTGTGCTATCTGATACATCTCCTGTATCTACCCAATAAGGAGAAATTCCAAATTTCAAAGCTAAAGGCTCTCCATACCAGTCAATTGGATAAACAGTTGTATTTTGTGCACACCAGAATGCAGCAACAATTGCCATCCAACCAATACCTGCAAGAGACCATGAAAGAACTGCTTCGGCTGAGAGCAATCCTTTACCTTTGAATTCAGTGTATTCACCTAGCTGTTTTGTAGCTATGTGCCATGCACCTCCGCTTATTTGAACAAATGCCAAGAATGCATGTCCACTCATTACTTCTTCAAGGCTGTCAATAGTTAGGAAGTCGAACTGATGTCCGTAAACCATTCCAAAATCTCCATATCCAGGGAAGATTGTTCTGATTTCGCCTATAGCTGGATCGTAGATTCCATGCCATCTTGCCCACTCAACGAACCAAATATTTGCAACACCAAAGAAAATCAAATGGTGGCCAAGAATAAATGTCAAATTATCTGGGTTGTCCCATTCTAATTTGAATTTCTTAGTGGTAGGTATAGGACCATCTTTCAAGTCCGGATCAAATAAGAGTGAATGAGCTAATCCAGCTGTTCCATACACAGCTGAAAAAATCAAATGGAAAATAGCAATTGTTGCTACACCAGCTCCTGTCCATACCCCAGCTTCATCAAAGCCAATCCCAAGAGAAGCTAAATGAGCAAGAAATATGGAACTTTGATGTCCCATTGGTATTTCTGGGTTGTAGCGAGCAAGCTCCCAAAGAGTGCTTCCACCTGCTGCAAAGCAAATAAGACCTGTATGGCCTATATGTGACCCTATGAATCGACCTGCGCGATTGGTCACCACAGAATTACCAACCCACCACCCGTAGGTGACGTCTGGATTTCCGTAGGTCTGCATAATTAAGGAATTAAAGTCGAAATTTTGGCTACCTTACACTTATTGGAATTGTTTTTACCAGAATAGTTAGAGGTCTTTATAGGTATCTGTCTTTTTTTACAAAAAAAACACTTTTTACTGAAAAAAAACAAAAAAAATACCCCCCAAAGGGAGGTATTTTTTATATTTGAAAATGAATTTATCTTGGTGCTCTTCCGTTAAAACCTGCACCATCAACTCTAACAGTTGCTCCTTGAGTGTTACCTATTGCCTCGGAAACTTTTTTGAAGTCGAATCCTAAAGCACGCAAAGCATGCCAAAAATGTCCTTGTAAGAAGAAAAATCCAAAGTAATAATGAACATTAACTAGAGCTGCTCTTGTTGTATGGCCATAGAAAGCAGTTATATCAGTGCTATCAGCTGTATCTATCCAATATGGTGCAACTGAGAACTGTAATTGCAAAGGCTCTCCAAACCACTCAACGGGATAAACCGTTGTATTAGTAGCAGCCCAGAATGCTGCAACAATTGCCATCCAACCAATACCTGCAAGAGACCATGAAAGTACTGCTTCTGCAGAAAGCAATTCAGCTCCTTTGTACTTACTCCATTCACCAAGTCTCTTGTCTTCCCATTGAGTTGACCCTGCAACCATATGAATAGTTGCACCAGTCAATTCTGCAAAAGCGAGGAAAGCATGACCACCCATTACATCTTCAAGACTATCAATTTCAATGAAATCAAATTGTCGATTCCATATCATCGTTAAGTCAAGATTGTAATTAACCTGTCTTACTGAACCAATAGCTGGATCATAGATTCCATGGATTCTTGCCCATTCAACAAAGGCTATGCAAGCCATTCCAAAGAAGAATAAATGATGGCCCAAGATAAACGTCTGATTATCTGGATTATTCCATTCCAATTTAAACTTTCTAGCTCTTGGCACTTCGCTATCTGCAACATCAGCTTCAAAATAAACTGCATGCAATAAAGCACCTCCTCCGTAAACCATTGACAAAACCAAGTGAACAATGGCAATGGCTGCTACACCAACACCAGTCCAAGCACCAGCTTCATCAAAACCTACGCCAAAGGCGGCAAGATGCCCCAAAAACAAGGAGCTTTGATGCCCCATAGGGATCTCTGGATTGTAGCGAGCAAGTTCCCAAAGGGTACTTCCTCCAGCCGCAAATGCGATCAAGCCTGTATGCCCAATATGGGAGGCAATGAATCGACCGGAACGACTGGTGACCACAGAATTACCAGCCCACCACTCGTAAGTAACGTCTGGATTTCCATAGCTCTGCATAATTTCTAAGCGAATCAGGGAAATATGGTTGCAGATTACACTCTGTTGAATTGATATGTGCAGAATAGTTAAAGGTCGTTATGTTTGAAATTCTTTTTTCGAGATATATAAATGAGAATTCAAGTCTTAATTAAATTAATTAAAGCAATGTATAGATAGTTATTCATTTAAAGAATCAATAAAAATAATGAATTTAGAAGAGCAAAAAACAAAAAAAAGAGAGGATTAAATCCTCTCTTTATAAAATCACATTTTTAATTTTTATTCATAGAGCTGAGCAGGAAGAGGCTCTTTAAGAATTCTCTTAAAGTCAAATCCCATAGCTCTCAAAGCATGCCATAAATGCCCTTGCAGGAAGAAGAACCCAAAGTAATAATGAACATTTGCCAGAGCTGCTCTAGTGGTATGACCAAAGAAAGCTGGACCTCCTGATAGATCAACACTATCGACCCAATAAGGAGCAATACCAAACTTCAAGTTCAATGCTTCACCGTACCAAGCTTCTGGGTAAACAGTTGTGTTCTGAGCACACCAGAAAGCTGCAACAACAGCCATCCAACCAAGTCCTGCGCATGAGAAAGAAAGAATTGCTTCAGCAGAAAGTAGACCAGCTCCTTTAAACTTAGTGTATTCACCGACTTGCTTAGTGGCGATATGGAAAGCGCCTCCAGTTATTTCTAAGAAAGCCAAGAAAGCATGGCCTCCCAAAACATCTTCAAGACTATCGATAGCCAAGAAATCGAACTGATGATTCCAAATATTAGTGATATTTAGGTTGTATTCGACTTGTCGAACAGCTCCTATTGCAGGATCATAAATTCCGTGAATTCTGGCCCATTCAACGAACCAAATACATGCAACACCGAAGAAAAGCAAATGGTGTCCAAGTATAAAAGTCTGATTATCAGGGTTATCCCACTCTAGTTTGAACTTTCTAGCTTGAGGGACCTCTGAATCTTGCATATCACCAACGAATAACACTGAGTGCAATAATCCACCGGCTCCATAAACCATGGAAAGAACCAAATGAACTATGGCAATAGAGGCCACTCCTGCACCTGTCCAAGCACCAGCCTCATCAAAGCCGATACCAATAGAAGCTAAATGAGCAAGAAAGATAGAACTCTGATGACCCATGGGGATCTCAGGATTGTATCTTGCTAGTTCCCAAAGGGTGCTTCCACCTGCTGCAAAGGCAATTAGCCCAGTATGAGCAATGTGAGCAGCAATGAATTTACCTGATTTGTTTGTAACCCCAGCATTTCCAGCCCACCAACCATAGGTGACATCAGGGTTTCCGTAGGTCTGCATAATTTAAGATTTTTGACGTAATACGGTTAACACACCTTACAGGCCTCTGAATTCAAAAACTACTAATAGTTATAAGGCGTATAAAGAAGTAGTAAAGTTTTTTTTCTTCAAATTGGCTTAAACCCCTACTAAACTAGGTTTTCATGGAAATACTAAAAAAAAAATTTAAATATCAAAAATGAAATCTGCTTTACAACTTGAATTACAAGACCTTCATGGACTGCCTTATATAGCAACAATAATTTGGTTTATTTTACTTGCTATTTGTCTTTTAGCAGTGTTTTTTTATCTGTTTCAGAAAAATTACAGGTCCAAAGAAAAAATTCATGATGATCTCCCTCCTGATAAGAAAACACGACCCAAAGGATTTTAAATGACTAAGAAAATTTTGTTTATCTCTCTTAGTTCTCAAATTAATGTAATATTCTCAAACACGGGTTTGGCATAGTGGCCACCTGGGTTATCAATAAAAACAATTTTTTTACTCAATGATTGATTTTTCTCACCTTCTTGATTTCGCCACTCAGCTTCCACACCCATCAGATATTGGTTTAATCAAACCATCAGGTGGTTTTAATGTGGTAGCTGCTCTATGTGGATTAGGAGCAGTTTTTGGAGCCTCTCAATTCTTTTATTATTCTGATGACTCCAAAAGAATCGACCCTTGGGCAAAGCCTGAAAACTATAAAAACTAGAGAAAATTAAAAACTTTTTTTCACAATAAAAAGAGCCTCGTCTTACGACGAGGCTCTTTTTTAATTGGAATCTCTTAAAAACCAATAATTAATCAGAAAGGGTAATCCTAGCGTTATCAAGATTACTAATTGAATCAGTAACCTTCTTGAAATCAAAGCCTAAAGCACGTATTGCATGCCAAAGGTGACCTTGAATAAAGAAAAAGCCTAGGTAGTAATGAACATTTGTAAGCCAAGCTCTTGAAGTATGGCCACTAACAACTCCAGTCATATCAGCAGTATCAATCCAATAAGGAGATATACCAAATTTAAGAGCTAATGTTTCTCCATACCAAGCCTCTGGATAAACAGTTGTATTTGTTGCGCACCAGAAAGCTGCAATAATTGCCATCCAACCAATACCAGCAAGAGACCATGAAAGTACCGCTTCAGCAGAAAGAATGTTCTTTCCTTTGAACTCTGTGTATTCACCTACTTGCTTCGTAGCGATATGGAAAGCTCCACCTGTGATCTCAACAAATGCTAAGAATGCATGACCACCCATAACATCTTCAAGACTATCGATTGCCAAGAAATCAAACTGATGGTTCCAAATGTTAGTTAAGTTTAAGTTGTACTCAACTTGTCTAACAGCTCCAATAGCAGGATCATAAATCCCATGAATTCGAGCCCACTCTACAAACCATATACAAGCAACACCAAAGAAAATCAAATGATGTCCAAGGATAAAGGTCTGATTATCTGGGTTATCCCATTCAAGCTTGTATCTAGAAGCCTGACGATGCTCAGGACGATCATCTGCCCACAAACCTGAACTATTTTGAGTGTCTTCACTAAAAAGAAGAGAATGCAAAAGCCCAGCCCCTGCATAAACCATTGAGCAAATCAAATGGAATACACCTATAAAGGCAATTGAGGTGCCGTCAAATACTGTTCCAGTTGGATCAAATCCAATACCAATAGAAGCAAGATGTGGGATACTCACCATTCCTTGGTGTCCCATTGGAATATCGGGGTTGTATCTAGCGAGCTCCCAAAGGGTGTTAGCACCAGCTGCGAAACAAATCAATCCTGTATGAGCAACATGCGAGCCAATAAATCGGCTTGACTTATTTGTTACGACAGAATTACCAACCCACCACCCGTAAGTGACGTCTGGATTTCCGTAGGACTGCATAATTGAGGAAATTGAAGTCGAAATTCGACCTACCTTACATTTAGTGCAATAAATTTGCTTGAAATCGTAAAAGGTCTTTATTTAATAAACAAATTTAATAAAAAATAAGAGCTTGGATTCATGATTGATTCTCCTTACGAAACCAGTCTCAGGTCGGATTTGGGAATCCTTGCTAGATAACAGTCAATTTTTTAAACAAGAAAAAAGCCCCGCAATAAATTACGAGGCTTTTTGTGAAGTATCCAAAAATTGAATCAGTTAGCCATTGAGAGTAACTTTTGCAGTATCTAAACTAGCAACAGCATTTGTAACTCTCCTAAAATCAAAACCTAATGCACGGATTGCATGCCATAAATGACCTTGTAGAAAGAAGAACCCAAAATAATAATGGACATTAGATAATGCAGCTCGTGTGGTATGACCTGCAAACGCAGTGCTATCACTTACATCAACCGTATCAATCCAATAGGGAGAAATACCAAATTTCAAAGCCAATGGCTCTCCATACCAAGCTTCTGGATAAACAGTTGTATTTGTTGCGCACCAGAAAGCTGCAACAACCGCCATCCAACCAATACCAGCCAAAGAGAAAGAAAGTACAGCTTCAGCAGAAAGAATGTTCTTCCCTTTGAATTCGGTGTACTCACCTACTTGCTTAGTAGCGATATGAAATGCTCCACCTGTAATCTCAACGAATGCTAAGAATGCATGACCCCCAAGGACATCTTCAAGATTATCAATGGCTAAGAAATCAAACTGATGATTCCAAATATTAGTCAAATTAAGGTTGTACTCGACTTGCCTAACAGCACCAATAGCAGGATCATATATCCCGTGAATCCTGGCCCATTCCACGAAAGCAATACAAGCAACACCAAAGAAAATGAGATGGTGACCAAGTATGAATGTCAAATTGTCAGGATTGTCCCATTCAAGCTTAAATTTCTGAGTAGTAGGTCCTGGTCCATCGGCTAAATCACCATCAAAAAGAAGAGAGTGGGACAGAGCCCCTCCTGCATAAACAAGCGAAGCAATAATGTGGACTATCGCTACTGAAGCAACATTTACACCAGTCCAAACACCAGCATCATCAAATCCAATTCCAATTGAAGCAAGATGAGCAAGAAAGATTGAACTTTGATGCCCCATGGCGATAGAGGGATCAAACCTAGCTAATTCCCAAAGAGTGCTGGCTCCAGCAGCAAAAGAAATCAAGCCAGTATGTCCAGCATGGGCTGCAATAAACTTTCCAGCACGGTTAGTAACCCTTGAATTGCCAGCCCACCACCCGTAGGTGACATCTGGGTTTCCATAGGTCTGCATATCAGTTCAGGGGGGAAAATATATTTTCCACACTACAAGTTGCCAGTCTTTTTAACTATTAAAAACGAAGATAAATAGCCATTGATTAATAATCAAACATCATTTTATACAAATCAATAAGATAATCTTAACAATGAAAGAAAAGTACTTGTTATTACAGAGCAAGAAAAATATTAAAAGAAATGTTCTACGTTAACAGTTAGATAAACTTTTCTTAACTGTTAATTTTTTCTTATATTTAACAGGAAGAGTGCAAGCACTCTTCCTGTGCTGATAGAGAAAGAACTTCGACTTCAATTCCCTACAACATAGAAGTCATAACAAAAAACATCTAAGAGCGTGGGTAACTTACAAATCATTTTTTACATCCAAAACAAAATGAAAAGACAGCACTTTTAAAAAGCCAGAACAAATAACCCCTTACAGGGATAAGCGAATTTTATTAGTATGTTATGAATTATCTTAAAGCGCCATAGACAAACATATCGATCAAATTGATCTTGAACGAATTATTGAAATGGCTTGGGAAGATAGAACACCTTTCGAGGCGATCAATTTTCAATTTAATTTAAAAGAAAAGGATGTAATTCAACTAATGAGATCCAATTTAAAAAGATCTTCATTCAACAACTGGAGGAAGAGAGTCTCAGGAAGGAAATTAAAACACGGATTCCCTGAGTTCAAGACAAAATTCAAATCGCCTAATCAAAAGTGAAAATAAAATTGACGAAAAATTGTCCAAAGTGTAAAAAGGATTTCGAATGGAGAAAAAAATGGTCCAAAGACTGGGAGAACGTTGTCTATTGTTCTGAAAGATGCAGACGAAGAAAAAATCAAGTAGGGGATACTTATAAATTCACGTTTAATAAAGAATATAGTTAATGTTTTTTTATAACTATTACAAAAATGAAAAAAATATTTTTAATTTTTCCAAATCAATTATTCAAAATAGAAAATCAATTTTCTGAGATAAGAAATATTGCTCTCATAGAAGATTCTTTATTTTTTGGTTGCGATTCGGAGTGGAATCAAAAGTTTCATAAACAAAAAATTATATTTCACAAAGCCGCAATTCAAGCTTATCAAGAAAATCTTGAAGATAAAGGTTTTAGTGTATTAAAAATAGATCACAAAAGAAATATTAGAACAGAAGATATCCTTAACTATATAGTTAGAAAAGGCTTTAATCATTTCATCACGTATGAAGTATTTGATTGGTCACTAAACAAAAGAATAAAAGATTTCTGTAAAAAGAATAAAATCATAATAGAAATTAAAAAAGATAGTATGTTTTTAACTAAAGAGAGCTTGGTAGATGAATTAATAAAACAAAAAAAAATTTACGGCATGCAAACATTCTATAAAAAGCAAAGAGCAAGCCTGAAACTTTTAATTGAAAAAGATGGTTCTCCAACAGGGGGAGATTGGAGTTTTGACAAACTTAATAGGAAAAAAATTCCAAAAATAATTAACATACCAAATATACCTGCTTTAACAACAAATAAATTTATAGAGCAAGCAAAAAGTGATGTTTCTAAGAATTATGAAGACTATTTTGGTAATACTAAAAACTTTAATTACCCAGTTACGCATAAAGATGCAGAAGAATGGCTAGATGTATTTCTGGTTGAAAGATTCAATCTATTTGGAGACTATGAAGATGCAATTAGTTCAGAGCACAGAGTTCTTTGGCATAGTGTCCTCTCTCCATTGTTAAATACTGGATTACTTACTCCTAAACAAATAATTGATAAAGCCAATAATTATTTTAGATCAAATGAAATAGCACTCAATTCATACGAAGGTTTCATCAGACAAATTATTGGATGGAGAGAGTTTATGTTAATAATCTACAAGCGTAACAGTTTAGAACTCAGAAATGGAAACTTCTGGGGCTTTGAGGATAAATCAATACCATCATGTTTCTACACCGGACAAACAGGTATTAAGCCAATTGATGATTCAATAAATAACATTTTAGAAACAGGTTATGCTCACCACATTGAAAGGTTAATGATCATTGGAAATTTTATGCTTTTATGTAGATTTCATCCAAATCAGGTTTATAAATGGTTTATGGAGCTATTTGTTGATGCTTATGATTGGGTTATGGTCCCAAATGTATATGGAATGAGTCAATTTTCAAATGGGGGATTATTTACTACTAAACCATATATATCCGGATCCAATTACATAAGAAAAATGTCTAATTATAAACCAGGTAAATGGTCTGAAATCTGGGATGGTCTTTTTTGGACATTCATAAATGATTATGAAGACGTGTTTAAAAGTCAATTTAGGTTTTCAATGATTGTAAAAAATCTTGAAAGAATGGATATTAATAAAAAAAACTTTCATCGAGAGATAGCACAAAATTTCATATCAAATCTTATTTAAAATAAGGTCTTGTGCTTACTCCATTCTGAAACTCTCGGAAAACACAAAAATACCTATAATTGAATTTTACCTATTAAAGTGAATTTGAAAGTTGGTGATAAAATTCCATCATTCTCTCTGAAAGATCAATATGGCAATATAAGGTCTCCAGCGCAAATACAAAAACCGTTAGTTTTATTTTTCTATCCTAAAGACGACACTCCTGGTTGCACAATTGAAGCTTGTGGATTTCGAGACAAATACGACCTCTTCAAAATTCTCGGAGCCGAAGTTTGGGGGATAAGCAATGGCAACAGCACAAGTCATCTTATTTTTGCTAATAAAAATAATCTTCAATACCCATTACTCTGCGATATAAATAACAATCTTAGGAAAAAATTTGGTGTTCCAAAAGCACTTGGGTTTATTCATGGAAGGGTAACTTACATAATAAATTCAGAAAGAATAATTACTCACATATACGAAGACCTTTTAAATGGGCCAGCCCATATAAAAGAGGCAATTCGTGCATTGAAAGAACTTCAAGTGTAAAAAATAATATTTAAAATGAATATTTTTGAAGAAGCTAATAATTGTCTAGAATACTTCATTAAAAATAACCTTAATAGATACCATGAGTTAAGGAATTATGATTACGGAATTGGCAACCACTCTAAAGTATCACAAATTTCTAAATATATATCTCATAGGATTCTTTACGAATATGATATCCTTGAAAAATTAAAAACAGTTGACAAGAAAAGAAAATTTACTGATGAACTTTTATGGAGATTGTATTGGAAAGGTTACCTAGAAAATCACCACTCAATTTGGATAAAGTACAAAAATTTGAACGGGGTATCATACGACTCAAATCTTCTTAAGATCGCACAAAATGGAAATACAGGTATAGATTTTTTTGATAGCTGGGTAGAAGAACTTAGAGACAACAACTATTTGCATAATCACTCAAGAATGTGGTTTGCAAGTATATGGACATTCACATTAAAACTACCATGGGAATTAGGTTCTAGGTTTTTCATGAAACATCTTCTAGATGGTGATGCCGCATCAAATACTCTTAGTTGGAGATGGGTGGCGGGACTACATACAAATAAAAAACCCTATTTAGCATCGAAAGAAAATATAAACAAATTCACCAATAATAGGTTTAATAATATTTATATTAAACTCGCTAACAGAGTAAGTCCAATCAATGAAGGTGTGCACCTATCAAATAAACTACCAATTAGGAAAATATCCAATAATAATCATCTAGTTATGTTTGATAACGATTTAAATATTAATAACAGATCTAGCTTATTTAACTCATATTCAAAAGTTTACATATTGCAAAATGATTTGATAGAAGATAATTCACGACAAAGTAATAAAGTATGCTACTTTAAACAAACCCTACTTGAAAAAGTTAACAAACTAATCCCAAACTCAGAGATATCAAATTCAAATGATGTTGCTTTAATCCTGAAAGATTTAAAATCTATCGATATTGTCTATCCTGGGGTAGGAAATAATCTAGATTTAATAAATCATTACTCAAAAATAAATGGAATCAATATCAATTACATATATAGAGATAAAGATCTGCTCAATTGGAAATTTGCAAAATCTGGTTTTTATAAATTTAAAAAATCATTTATTAATACCAATAATTATTAAAACTTTGATTTTTAGTTAAGCAAAAACAAAAAATCTAAAACTCACATTCATAGAATTTTTAACTATGATTGTTAAAAACTTTAGATCAATGAAAGTTAAATTAAGCAAAATAACATCGCAAAAGAAAAAAATATTCTTAATAACTGGAGCCAATAGTGGACTTGGCTATGAGACATCTAAATTCCTCCTGGAGAAGGGTGCGACTATAATCATGTGTTGTAGAGACTTAATCAAAGGTGAAAAAGCTAAGCAAGAACTTTCAAAGTATAATTACACTGGTGACATTGAACTTGTTAAATTAGATTTATCTGATCTAATTAATGTAAAAAATGCATCAAATAAGATTAAAAATAAATTTAATCACATAGATGTAATTATAAATAATGCCGGTATAATGGCTCCGCCTTTTACTCTTAGCAAGCAAGGATTAGAAATACAATTCGCCGTTAATCACCTTGCTCACATGTCATTAACACTTGAATTATTACCTTTACTGAAACATGCCAGGGATGCCAGAGTTGTAACCGTCACCTCAGGGGTTCAATATTTGGGAGATATTTATTGGGATGACTTGCAAGGAAAACTTAAATATGATCGTTGGTCTTCATATGCACAAAGTAAACTTGCCAACGTAATGTTTGGTCTGGAACTTAATTTAAAACTTGAGATGAGCGACTCAAAAGTTCTTTCTTTATTGGCTCATCCTGGAATAGCTCGTACAAACTTACAGCTAAAATCTATTGAAGCGAATCAATCATGGCAAGAAAAAACTGCGTATAAATTAATGGATCCAATATTTCAAAGCGCCAAAATGGGCGCACTTCCTCAAATAGCGGCAGCGACCTTGCCTGGGGTGAGGGGAGGCCAACAGTATGGTCCAAGATTTAACTTCAGAGGTGCCCCAAAGGTATGTAGAAATGCCCCAAAAGCTCTAAATCATCTTTCAAGAAAAAGATTATGGGATGTCAGTAAAGATCTAATTAACGATACTTAACTACTATTAGATGGATGCAAGTAGTTTTTCTCCTTTTTCACATATTTCCTGCTGCGAAGGACAATTAAATTTTCCAGTCCAATCAATTAAACCTTTTCTAATTGGACAATTACATTTGTTGTCACTAGCTAAATCATTAAGTTCTTTACCTGTCCAAGGATCAGGTTGTTCATTAAGCATCACTTCCCTCAATCGTTCAGTCGGGAAATAATCTACTTGAACATAATTTACTAGATGATTGAAAAAGTCATCAAAGGCTTGATTTTTATCAACAAAGTTTCTTTTTTTAACTTCTTTATCAAATAGACCTTTCATGAACTTTGTACAGTTAGCTGCCTCTGGGTTGGTAAATGGCTTGAGTTTTTGACTTAAGTATTCACGATTACTAACTATTGATTCAATGCTCAACAACCTTTGTTCTAAAGCTTTAATCCTTTTATTGTAAAAATCTTCTGATTTTGGAAAATCATTTTCTGATAACGATTTAGTTACTAAATCAGTAATATGTTCGGTTAAGCTTTTTCCAGACATCATTGCCTGTTTCTTGATTCTGCTTAACAAGTCTTTTGAGATCTTTATATTAAACTGACTTTTGTCCATTTAATCTCAACTTTATTGGCCAATTATAGTCATTTCTTATCTGTCTACAAGCATCATTATACAAAAAATTTAAGACCTAAAAAAAAAATACTCTATTTTTAATCTATAAATACTAGATAATATAGTAATTTTAACGCTAAGCTATTAGCCCTAGGGCGGGCAAGTGCCCCTAGTAATAATAGAAACAATAGTTATTTGTCCGCGTAGTTTTTCAGTAGCTTAAGATCAAAAAATTGAGAAATAATGATTTGCTTTAATAAATATCAAAATAAAACATTAATGAAAGATATAATTCCAATCAAAACTTTATATCTAGGTGAAAACTTTTTGACATGCGTAGCTAGATGAAATCTGACTAAATTCCAATTCAGTTTCTGAAAATCTTTAGCATAGCCCACCTACTATATTTTGAAGACAACTACTTAGTATCAATTCATATCATCTACAACCGAAAATCAAAATTAGATAAAATAAAGTTTGTTCATCAGAGAAAAATCTTGGAATCCGACTAAGACCTAATAATGGAGATAATATCTAAATTAAAGTTTTTAACCATAGGAGAAATTACAAATTAGTCTATGAAATGCTTAATATTTGTTGCCCATAAGACAAAGATCAGCTAGAAAAAGTATCAACAACTACTATTATGGCTTCGACCCATGATCAACGAAAACCTTGTAGAGATCCTTCTCGCTGCAATTCTTGTTTCAAATACCTATGACAAGGGTCAGCCTGTAATCAAATGGGGAGGAATAGTAATAGCCGTAGCTGGCGTAGCCTCAGCTTTATTTGGTTAAAAATAAAAACCATTTAATTCCAGAGTCATTAACATTAATCAAAACTAGTACTCAAAGCTGCAAATAATTTGCAGCTTTTTTATGTTTGCAACAAAAAATAGGCTTAGACCAAAACGCTAAAAAGCTAGACTAGATTAAAATTAACGATTTAATCAAAAGTCAAAGAGACTCGGAAGAAGATAACGCTCTAATCAGGATGAAACTTTTTGTACAACTGATTTTCTGATAATTCAATCCCAAAACAAACAACATTATCAAAGCAACCATTGCTATGCATAATAGACATGTGATCTTTGATTTGTGTATCATCTAAGTTTAATCCAAACGATCTACAATAGTTAGACAATATATTCATTGCTTCTTCGTGATCAGTAAGAAACTTCTCACATAGCTCTGAAAGATTTTCTTCATTCAAATTATTAATCATTGTTTGAAAATCATTAAAACCGCTCATTTGATTTTCTAAGAAGTCGAAGTAATTTATAAATAGCTTTTTTCCATAATTTCTTCACAGCAAATTTTGCTCTAGCAAGTAATTAAATATTCACCATGGCGTAACTTTGGTTTAATCGCAGTGTAAATAACTATCAAAATCTCTTCTAAAAGGAAAAAAGTGCAATAAAAAGATTGGCAACAAGACGAGCCATCTTTTATAAAAACACCTAAAAAATGTAGGAAAGATTCTATCGATAAGACTAATAACCTTTGTCAATTAATGTAAAACGTCTACAATCAAAAAAATAAAAAAAATTATACTAGCAATAAAAATTGCTGAGAACCCATGCTACGACTATACGCTTATACATTGAATAAAAACTCCATAACGTCCAGTCATATAAACTGATCACAGCTGAAAAACAGGGTTAGACGTAAGTCAGAAGAGTAGAACGAAGTTAGAGCAGAGCCAGACTGAATCTGGAAACCATGCAAGCCTTGAATTAGAATCCATTGTTTAAAGAATTGATTTAACCTACGAAAATCAAAAATATGGGTTTCTAACCTTTTACCTCCTTTAAATTAATCGATGCAACAAGACTTCAAAAGGTAAACACTATCTACATGAGCTAGGTTGACTAGTAAAGTGGGCAAGAATAAAAAATGAAATTTAAAGATTATTCAATGAAATTGAAAGAATACCTTTCGAAAAAGAATATTTTAATTGGCTTAATTGCCTTATTATCAATAGGTGTACTAAACAATTTATATAAAGAGCGTATTAATCCAGAAAAATCTACAGCATATAAAAGAGCAAAGAAAAAACTTGATCCAGATTTATATCTAACTTATAGATTGACTGACAGAATACTAGAGTCAAATGAAATAAAAAGACCCATAAGAGTAGCTGTTAGGAAAGGGGCTTTTTGTGATATGAATGATCAAGCTTGTCAGGCTTTACAATTACTTCCAGACATAGATAAGTCAACTAATTTTGATATATGGGCAAGACAAGTTGTCAACACAATGGCTGGGAGTCCAAATGCATTTGCTTACAGCAATAGCGGAACACTGTTTTTAAATATTCCCCTAATGAAAGATTTTATGGGGAAGCCAACTCAATTAGCTTGTGTGATCTCTCATGAATTAGCTCACATAACACAAAATCATTCTGAGGAAGAACAAAAAGAACAGTTAAAATATGATTTAGAAGCGTCTAAACAAATATCCAGTAGGGTAAAACAATTACATGATAACCAAACTGGTGCTTATGTAATGGCAGCTATATTTGGAGGAATGGCATCTGCTTACTCTGGCGACAATAGTTCAATAAATCAAGTCTCAACTCAAATACAATTTGATAGATTAGCAGCTCAAATGGCTGCACCAGAAATTGGTAAAATAGCACTTAATTATTCGCCAGTTATAGGTAAATCTATCAATGAAACGAAGGGATTAGCACCTGAATACTTAAAGAAAGCTTTTAAAAGCATTGATAGCTACCTAAGAGATAGCAGCTTAAAGTTATTAGCATTTAGTCGAGGTCAAGAATACGAGGCTGACTTATTAGGACTTAAATATGTCGCTAGAGCGGGATTCAACCCAGAAGAATGTATAAAAGTAGCATCAGAGACTATGCCTCATGATCAAGATAAAATCATTGCTCGTTTACTTCCTGAAGGCACTAATGATCCAGGGAAAGAGGATGTCCCTATTTTCATAAATAAGGAAGAAAAAGATATCTCAAAAGATAAGTGTGACAAAATAGGTTTAAAAGGAAAAGAGAAATTTGATTGTTTAAAGAAAGATAGGAGAGCAAGATACTGTGACCCTATTTACGACGACTGTGACGAATTTAAAAGTACAAAAAAAAGAAAGACAGAAAAGGTACCTGAAGCTGTTATGGAAATGTTAAGTACTCACCCAAGTTGGGAAAGAAGAGTGAAGGCAATTAAATTAGAACTTAAAAATAAAAAGTTATTTAATAATCTAAAAAGAGAAGGAAAGATTGCAAGGGAAAATAAAAAAATGAGAGACTGGAAATATGATGAAGATAGTAATAGTGTTGTTATTTCTAGCATTCTAAAATCTCCAAAAGATGTAGGCAGAGAAAATACTGGAACCACTGGAATTGACGTAGATAAATTTCTTGATTAACTAAAAAAATTTATTCTTAATTATGTATTTCTTATTAATCACCTCTCTAGTTTTTCTTACATCAGTTCCATCAGGTATTGTTCTCGCTCATTCAACTCATCATAGCGCAATAAGTAACAAGACTATTTTTCATGCTTGGTGGGATGAAGAAGATGAAGATTGCATTATACGATTTCTGCCCAAAACCTCTTCAACAGAGGCATCTTTTCAAGTTAACGATGGGATTCCAATTTCTAAAGACCAAATCCTAGAAATTTATAAAGAGAAAAAATATCGAGGAGCATTTCGTTCAAAAGCCTATATCTATCATTTGACATACAAAGATGAAAAATCAAAAGTTTCGACCTCAAAAATTATTTTTATAGATAAAAATACAAGTATTAAATTTGAGAAAGCATTAGAAAAATTCGGCATCTAAAAAGTTAGGCAAGGCTTTTTTGAGAATACTAAGACCCCCTGCTATGACTCGACGCTTATACGTTAAATAAAAACTCCATAACGTCTCCTTCATTCACAACATATTCTTTACCTTCACTTCTTAACCAACCTTTGTTTCTAGCTTCCGCTAAAGATCCTGCTTCTAACAATTTTTCATATGAAATCGTTTGAGCTCGAATAAAACCCTTCTCAAAATCCGTGTGAATTACCCCAGCAGCCTGAGGGGCTGTCATTCCATCAGAAATAGTCCAAGCCTTTGTTTCTTTTTCACCCGTAGTAAAATAAGTGCTTAAACCAAGCAATCGATATGTAGCCTTAATAAGGCTAATTAAACCTCCTTCCTTTACACCTAATCCATTCAAGTAATCATCTCTTTCCTCCGCACCTAATTCAATTAACTCGGCTTCAACCTGCGCTGAAATCTTCACACATTCAGAACCTTCTTTCGTTGACATTGTATCAACTTCATCTGAAAAGGAATTACCATTCGCAAGTTCATCTTCTCCAAGATTCGTTGCATAAATAATTGGTTTTTCCGTTAGCAAGCCTAATGGTTTAATTAATATTTTTTCTTCATCAGTTAACGAAACACTTCTAACTGCTTTCTCATTTTCCAGGGCTTCGCTTAATTTTTCTAATACCTCATCCTCTAACTTTGCTTCCTTATTAGTACTTACTTGTTTTTTTAATCTAGTTCTACGTTTTTCGATCTGATTTAGATCAGATAATGCTAATTCTAAATTTATTATCTCAATATCTCTAGATGGGTCTACTGATCCAGAAACATGAACAACATCATCATCGCTAAAACACCTAATCACATGAACTATTGCATCAACCTCCCTTATATTTGCTAAAAATTTATTACCCAGTCCCTCCCCTTTACTTGCTCCCTTAACAAGACCAGCAATATCAACAAACTCCATCCTAGTTGGAATAATTTGCTTACTGTTACTCAGTTCGCCAAGCAAATTCAAACGTTCATCCGGTACTGAAACAGAACCAACATTGGGTTCAATCGTGCAAAAAGGGAAGTTTGCTGCTTGAGCTTTTGCATTAGCAACAAGAGCATTAAACAAAGTGGACTTTCCAACATTTGGGAGTCCTACAATTCCGGCCTTGAGCATTGAAATGGGTCTTTGAAAAGACGCCAGCTGATTAATTTGCCTAAATTAAACCCAATAGTGCCCCTTAACAGCGAAAATATAGTTATAAATCTCCAAAGGAAAGTTTTTAAGCTTTTCTTTCATCACTCAGCTTCTACAAGTCTTGAGAACTTGGTTATTACAAAATGAATTGGAAAACCTTCAAAAAGAAAAAATTTTTAGCCTTAATCGCGCTTTCAATATTAAGTGCTGGTGGAATTAGTTTTAAACTTAAACAAGGAGATGGATCGAACAAAGACATAAGCGAATTTACAATTGCAGCTGAAAGCGGGAGCTTACCTGGTTTGATAACAGCAAGTGGTGAACTAAAAGCAAATAAAAGCGTAAATGTTAGCCCAAAAAGACAGGGGATACTTTCTGAAATTTACGTGGAGGAAGGGGACCAAGTTAAGAAAGGTGATCTGATTGCAAAAATGGATTTTGGAGACTTGGAATTTAGAATTGACGAAATAAAAGCTAATTATGAGACTCAAAAAGCGAGTTACACAAGAAGGAAGATGCTTTTCAACGAAGGTGCCATAAGTGCCGAAGAGTATGAAGAATATAAAAATAGATTTTTAAGAAGCGAATCTAAATTTAAGCAAATAGAGGTTGAAGAGAATGAGACAAGCATAAGAGCACCCTTTAAAGGTGTAATAACAAGCAGATACGCAGTCCCTGGAGCATTCGTAACTCCTACGACCTCTGCTTCTTCATCAAGAGAAGGAGGATCTACAAGCTCATCAATAGTCAAACTCTCACAAGGTCTTGAAATAGTTGCGAAAGTTCCTGAGAGCGATATTGGAAGAATAAAAACCGCTCAAGAAGCGACGATTAGAGTAGATGCTTTTCCTGATAAGCGTTTTAAAGCAGTTGTTTCCAAAATCTCTCCAAGTGCAATCAAAAACAACAACGTAACATCATTTGAAGTTACGTTGTTGTTAAGCAATAGGCCTGAAGATCTACGTCTAGGAATGACATCTGACATCAATTTTCAAACCGGCGCAACAAAGATTAGTACACTTATTCCAACTGTTGCAATTGTCACGGAAGAAGGAAAAGCAGGAGTGCTTGTAGTTGGAAATAACAATCAACCAACATTTAAAAAAGTTGAGTTAGGTACAAGTAGTGGTAGTAAAACTGCAATAATATCTGGATTAGAACCAGGAGAGAAAGTTTTTATTAATCTTCCTCCTTGGGCCAAAAAAAGAGAAAATTAATAAATTTATTAATTAATCTCATTATTAATGTTTCATGGAAGAAATAAAAAAGCCAACCTTATTATTAGTTGATGGCCATTCTTTAGCTTTCAGAAGTTTTTATGCTTTTAGCAAGGGGGGGGAAGGAGGACTTGCCACAAAGGACGGATTTCCTACAAGTGTTACTTATGGTTTTTTAAAAAGTCTTTTAGACAATTGCAAAACTATTAAGCCCAAAGGAATCACAATTGCTTTTGATACTGCTGAGCCAACATTTCGCCATAAGGAAGATCCAAACTACAAAGCCAATCGAGATGTAGCACCAGACATATTTTTTCAAGATTTAAACAAGCTTGAAAAAATTCTCAAAGAAAGTCTCAATCTTTCAATATGCAAAGCTCCTGGATATGAAGCAGATGATGTCTTAGGAACACTTGCCAATGATGCTGCTGAAAAAGGTTGGAGTGTCAGAATACTCTCTGGAGATAGAGACTTATTCCAATTAGTAGATGATGCAAGAGATATAGCTGTCTTGTACATGGGAGGTGGTCCTTACGCAAAAAGCGGAAATCCTAATCTGATTAACGAAGAAGGAGTCAGGGAGAAACTAGGAGTGAATCCAAATAAAGTAATAGATTTGAAAGCCCTAACTGGTGATAGCTCAGATAATATTCCAGGAGTCAAAGGAGTTGGTCCAAAAACAGCAATAAATCTTTTAAACGAAAATAATGATCTTGATGGAGTCTATAAAACACTCCAAGAGCTCGAGAAAGAAGGCGATAAAGCGAAACGTGGAGCCATAAAAGGAGCAGTTAGATTAAAACTAAAAGCAGATAAAGATAATGCGTATCTCTCAAAAAAACTTGCAGAAATTTTAATTAAAATCCCTATAAATCGAAACATAGATCATAACTTAGAGGGTATTAATGAATCAAAGTTAGCTGAAAACCTTGAAAAACTTGAGTTACATAGTTTATTAAAACAAGTTTCAACTTTTAAAGCTCTATTTTCTAATGAAGGATTATCAGAACAAGACACTAATCTCTCATCTAAAGAAAGTAAACCAGTTAATAATAAGAGTGAGAATAATGAAATAGAAAAGATTCCTCAGATAGAACCTAAAATTATAGACAACTTGGAAGAACTTAATAATTTTGTTTCACAAATAATGAAGCATACAGATGAGAAGAAACCAATAGCAATTGATACAGAAACAACGAGTTTGAACCCTTTTAAAGCTGAACTTGTTGGCCTAGGCTTTTGTTATGGTGAATCATTGAAAGATATAGTTTATATACCAATAGGACATCGCAATAAAGAAGAAGATTTAATAGAAAAGAATCATATCAATCAATTAAAGATTGAAGAAGTTATCTATGCACTTCAGGATTGGTTCTCTAGCAAGGAAAATCCTAAAACCCTACAGAATGCAAAATACGATAGACTGATATTACTAAGACATGGAGTTATATTAAATGGCGTTGTAATTGATACTTTACTTGCTGACTATATATGTGATGCAACTCTTAAGCATAGTTTAGATGAAATTGCCTATAGAGAATTTGGCTTTAAGCCCAAAAGTTTTTCTGATGTTGTCAAAAAAGGAGAAGACTTTTCTTCTGTGGACATTAAGTCTGCAAGTATATACTGCGGAATGGATGTTTATTTAACAAGAAAATTAGCAATCATCTATATTGAAAGGTTAAAAAGTACAAGTAAGAAATTAATAAAGTTACTCAAAGAAGTTGAACAACCACTTGAGCAGGTTTTAGCGGAAATTGAATCTACAGGTATTATTATTGATACACCTTATCTAAAAGATTTATCCTTAGAGCTAACAAACACATTAAGAAGTATTGAGGAGGAAGTTTATAAGATTGCAGGAAATGAGTTTAACCTTTCATCACCTAAACAATTAGGTGAACTGCTTTTTGAGAAGCTTGATTTAGATAGGAAAAAATCAAGAAAAACAAAAACAGGATGGAGTACAGATGCAGGTGTGTTGGAAAAGCTGGAATCAGACCATTCAATAATAAAAATGATTATTGAACATCGCACTATAAGTAAGTTGCTTAATACTTATGTAGATGCTTTGCCTCAGCTTATTGAAAAAGAAACGGGAAGAGTACATACTGATTTCAATCAAGCCGTAACCGCTACTGGAAGGTTAAGTAGCAGCAATCCAAATCTCCAAAATATCCCTGTTAGAACTGAATTTAGCAGACGAATAAGAAAAGCTTTTCTTCCGCAAAAAGATTGGAAACTTCTAAGCGCAGACTATTCACAAATTGAACTTCGTATACTTACACATCTTTCAGGTGAAGAAGTACTAAAAAATGCTTATTTAAAAAATGAGGATGTCCACTCTTTAACAGCAAAAATTTTATTTGAAAAAGAGGCTATCGAAGCCGATGAAAGAAGAATAGGAAAAACTATAAATTTTGGGGTTATTTATGGTATGGGGGCTCAAAGGTTTGCAAGATCAACGGGCGTTTCATTAATAGAAGCAAAATATTTTTTAAGTAAATTCAAAGAACGTTATCCAGCCGTTTTTAAATTTTTAGAATATCAAGAAAGACTTGCCCTAAGCCAAGGGTTTGTTGAAACATTACTAGGGAGAAGACGTTATTTTCATTTCAATAAAAATGGGCTTGGAAGACTTCTGGGAACTCCACCAAATGAAATTGATTTAACTACGGCCAGAAGAGCTGGTATGGAAGCACAACAATTAAGAGCAGCAGCAAACGCACCGATTCAAGGCTCAAGTGCAGACATAATTAAGCTAGCAATGATTCAATTGCATTCAGCTTTAAGAAACACTGGATTGGCAGCAAAAATTCTACTTCAAGTGCATGATGAACTCGTGCTAGAAGTTGATCCCAAAGATTTGGAGGAAACAACACTCCTTGTTCGAAACACTATGGAAAATGCTGTAAAACTTAGCGTCCCTCTTATAGTTGAAACTGGCGTTGGAGTAAATTGGATGGAGGCAAAATAGTTGCTGATAAATTCAATAATTTCTCACATTTTTATCTAAGAAATTGTCCCTAAAATTCACAAACACCTTATCCAATAAGAAAGAGGATTTTATTTCTATAAATCCTAATCAAGTTAAAATATATTGTTGTGGTGTAACTGTTTATGATCTTTGTCATCTTGGTCATGCAAGAAGTTATCTTAATTGGGATGTATTAAGACGGTTTTTAATTTGGAAAGGATTTGAAGTTAAATTTGTACAAAACTTCACTGATATTGATGACAAAATTATTAATCGAGCAAATAAAGAAGGATGTTCTACTGATGAATTAAGTGAAAGAAATATTGATGATTTTCATAAAGATATGGATACTCTTTCCATACTTAGACCAAGTAGCATGCCAAGAGCAACAAAATGCCTCCATCAAATTATTAATTTCATAGAAGAATTAGAGCAAAAAAAAGTAGCTTACTCATCAAATGGTGATGTTTATTTTTCAGTAGATAAACATAAAAATTATGGGAAACTTAGTGGAAGAGAAATTGAGAATCAGATAAATAATGCAGCAGGTAGATTAAAAACAAATCAAAAAGAAAGTAAAAAGAACTCGCTTGATTTTGCTCTCTGGAAAAAGTCCAAATCAGGTGAGGTTAGTTACTCTTCGCCTTGGGGAAACGGCAGACCAGGTTGGCATATTGAGTGTTCAGCAATGGTTAAACAAGAATTAGGGGAAAGTATTGATATTCACCTTGGTGGATCAGACCTTATATTTCCTCATCATGAGAATGAAATAGCTCAATCTGAAGCCTGTAATGGGAAAGAGTTAGCAAAATACTGGCTTCACAATGGAATGGTTAATGTGGGAGGTGAAAAGATGAGTAAATCACTAGGGAATTTTACAACCATTAGATCTTTATTAGATGAAGGAATTTCACCTATGACTTTGAGATTTTTTGTATTACAAACTAATTATCGAAAGCCTCTAGATTTTACTGAAGAAGCGCTAAAAGCAGCTTCAAAAGGTTGGGAAAGATTAAATAATTGCCTGTCTTTTGGTTATATTTATAAGATTAAAGATCAAGCCAAAAACGAAATCAACCTAGATAAACCGATAAAAAGATCTGCCAACAGTAAACTTGATAAAGACTCATTTAAATTATTATCAGACTTTGAAAAATATATGGATGACGACCTAAATACATCTGGAGCTTTATCTATACTTTTTGAATTGTCTCAACCTATTAGAAAGTGCCTAAATTTATTAAAAGAAAAAGATATCAATGAAGTTGACGAAGATATTTTAAATCAAGTTTTTAATAAATGGGAACTACTCTGCGAGCTAGCAGGAGTTCTGGGCCTAAAAGTAAATTTAAATCAAGAAGAAACAATAAACGATACTGAACTTGACACTAATAAAATTGAAGAACTTATCAAGAATAGAGCCCTAGCAAAAGCTAATAAAGACTTTTTACTCGCTGACAAAATAAGAGCTGATTTGAAAAATATTGGAATTGATTTAATTGATAAACCAAAAGGGGTTACTGAATGGAAACAAATTTCAGATTAAGCAAACGTTTCTATTGTAGATAAGACTGTTAAATAAAGTCCTATAGCAATAACTGGTGGAGACACCCAGCGCAGCATAAACTTTAAATACCTTCTAACTCTCAAATTAGCATTAGAATTTGCAAGATCTTCATCATAACGATTTGGAACTATCCAACCCAAAAGAATTGAAATTAGAAGACCGCCTAATATCAAGAGTGTATTACAGATAGCATCGGACTTGCCTAAAAAGTCTATAGAAGTAGCAGACGGTATTCCAATCAAGAAAATCAATAATGTTGAAGTCCAAACGGCCTTTTTCCTACTCCAATTCAATCTGTCCATTAAAGAAGATACTGGTACTTCCATTAATGAAATAGAAGAAGTAATAGCAGCTATAAATGCCAATCCAAAGAAAACGGCAGCAATCAATCTCCCAAGAAATCCAAGATTCGCAAATCCAGTTGGGAGAGCAATAAATAAAGTCCCAACAGTTGATTCACTGATAACATCTTTCAAACCAAAACTCATAACGACAGGGAATGTAATCAAACCGGCAAGTAAACCAACAGCAGTATCCAAAGTTGCAACTCTCAAAGCTTCTTTAGGAAGATGATTTTTACGGTTTAGATATGAAGAATAGGCAACCATAATTCCAATACCCAAACTTAAAGAAAAGAAAGCTTGTTTAAATGCATTACTTATGGTGTTTTTATCAAAAAGTTGAGATGAATCCCATTTAAGTAAAAATGATGTATATCCTTCCCATGCCCCAGATAAAGTTGCAGCCCATATAGCTAACAACAAAAGGAGTCCAAATAAAAATGGCATTGCCCATTTTGTTAGTTTTTCTATGCCTCCACGAACGCCAGCAACAACAACAAAAGCAGTTAATAATAAGCTGATTATTTGACCTACAAATACACTATTACCACTGCTAATTTTACCAAAAAATTCTCCCGCCTCCGTCATATCTGAGGGTAGGCCGACGAACAAGGCATGGAAAAAAGTATCAATGGTCCATCCCATTATCACTGCGTAATAAGAAAGAATTCCACAAGAAGCTATTGCAAACAACCAACCTAGAGGCTTCCAATTCTCTCCAGCAACTTTAATGGGAGCAAGGAAAGGACTACTTGCAGTGCTCCTCCCCAAGACCATCTCTGCAACTAAGACAGGTAGGCAAACAACTAAAACAACCAATACATAAAGGATAAGAAAAGCAAGTCCACCGCCTTGAGATGACCTATAAGCAAAACCCCAAAGATTTCCAAGGCCTACAGCACTACCGGCCGCGGCAAGTGCGAATCCCAGTCCTGATCTCCATTGTTCCCTTTCTTGCATAATAAATCTCTATTAAAATCCAGAAGAAACTGGTAAATATATAACTGGGTTATACCTTTAAATGGGAGACTGGTAATACTTGACTTCACAATGTGAAAGCCATAAGCGTTTTAGGCTCAACTGGATCTATTGGGACTCAAACCCTTCAAATTGCAGAAGAGTTTCCTGATCAATTCAAAATTGTTGCGCTAACAGCAGGAAAGAATCTTGATTTAGTAATCAAACAAATTGAAACTCATCAACCTGAAGTCGTTTCACTAGCCGATGAGTCTCTTTTGCCAGAACTGTCTAGGCGAATAAATAATCTTACTGAAGATTCAAGAATATACAAGAAACCCTTATTGATGGCTGGAGCCGAAGGACTTAATACTGCAGCAGCTTGGGGAAGTGCAGATCTTGTTGTAACTGGAATAGTTGGCTGTGCTGGCCTCCTGCCAACACTTGCAGCTATTGAAGCAGGGAAGGACCTAGCTCTAGCAAATAAAGAAACTTTGATTGCAGCAGGACCAGTTGTCATTCCTGCTTTAAAAAAAAGTGGAAGTAGGCTCTTGCCTGCAGATTCTGAACACTCAGCGATATTTCAATGTCTCCAAGGAACGCCATGGGCTGACAATGCAAGACTCTCAACTGGGGTGCCTACTCCAGGATTTAAATCCATACAATTAACTGCATCAGGAGGAGCATTTAGAGATTGGGAAGCTGAAGATTTAGCTAAAGCAACTGTCGAGGATGCGACTAGCCATCCTAATTGGAGCATGGGAAAGAAAATAACTGTAGATTCTGCAACCCTTATGAATAAGGGACTCGAAGTCATTGAAGCGCATTATCTTTTCGGCCTTTCATATGATCAAATCGAAATCATTATCCATCCACAAAGCATCATTCACTCGATGGTTGAATTGGATGATTCATCAGTTTTAGCTCAATTGGGATGGCCAGATATGAAGCTCCCTATTTTGTATTGTTTAAGTTGGCCTAGTCGACTTAAAACACCTTGGCCCAGATTAAACCTTACTGAAATAGGCAATTTAACTTTTAAAGAACCAGATACTAAAAAATATCCATGCATGGAACTTGCTTACGGCGCAGGAAAAATAGGAGGCACAATGCCAGCAGTGCTTAATGCCGCTAATGAAAAAGCAGTAGGGCTATTTCTAGAAGAAAGGTTTAAATTTATCGATATTCCAAAAGTAATTGAGGCGATTTGCGAGAAACATAAATGCGACCTAAATCTAAATCCAAGCCTCAATGAAATTCTTGAAGTTGACAGCTGGGCCAGAGAAGAAGTCTTAAATTATTCAGAAAAAAATATTACAAAAATGCAGTTTTAGATTAAATAGTTTTCAAAGATAAAAACCATTTAGAAACGACTTGATCCCCCCAACAACCTTGAACCCCATGAAATCCATTGTGTCCTCCTTTTTCAGTAAAAATAAATTTATTAAAATTTTGATCTTTAGAAAATTTCATTTTTTCCATTAGTCTTTCAGCAGCTAAATAAGGAACCCAAGGATCATCTTTAGATTGAATAAATAATGTTTTAGGAATAGGTTTTTCATTATTAATAAGAGAGAAAAATGGAGATGCTTTCGCATAATATTCATCGACATTTTCATATCCCCACCTCGGAGCAGTTATAAAATTATCAAAGGATCTAATATCATTTATTTTTCTTTTTTTATCTTTTTTATTTATTACTAACGCATCCTTTTCAGTTTCTTCTATCCCAAAAGGATCTTCTAAAGTTTGCCTAATTAAACGATTTAACAACCATTTCTGATAAATAAAATTTCTGGGTCTTTCAATAGATGAACTACACTCACTCAAATCCAAAGGACTACTAATACATACCAATCCATCTAATAAAAACTCATCACTCATACAAGCATTTAAAAGAATAGTTCCACCCAAAGAAATCCCAGCGCCAAAAAGAGGAATGTTTTTTGAACAGTTATAGTCATTAGTTAATTGGTATGAAATCTCTCTAGCACGCTTTAATACAGGAACCAAATCACTATTGCACTCAGCGGCATAGGTACCATCAACATAATTTCTACAAGGATCTGAACCTCTCAGATTGAGTTTCAAAACGGCGAAGTTTGATTGCACCAAAGCACTAGCCATTCTAGTCAACCCTCTTCTACGAGTAGAACCACCAAGTCCATGCAGAAGTAGAACTAAACCATTGATGCGCAAGGAACTTGATGGTTTATCCAAGTACGCAACTAATGAACCTCCTCCTTTTTTTCTACTTTTTAGTGGTGGAACATTGATACGAATCTCTGATGAGTTGACATCAGGTAATTCATCGGAAGCGAATGTATCTCTTAGGGTCTGAAGGTCAGGACCAATCCAGGGGATACGCTCTTTAAAAGGGCTTATTCCTAAATCTGAGAGTAAACCTTGTCTTTTAAAATTATCCTTTACTGCCAACTCCAAGCTCCTTTAATTCCAACAAAAGATCTCCAAGAACTTTTTTTGCATCTCCAAAGACCATAGAAGTATTTTGCAAATCAAAAAGATCATTTTTTATACCTGAATATCCAGCACTCATTCCTCTCTTAACAACAAATACTGTTCTAGCTTCTTGAACATCTAAAACTGGCATACCATAAAGTGGTGAAGTCTGATCATTCTTGGCCTGAGGATTAACCACATCATTCGCTCCTAGAACTAATACAACATCCGTAGCAGGAAATTCAGGATTAATTACATCCATTTCTTTTAATTGCTCATATGGAACATCTGCTTCTGCCAAAAGAACGTTCATATGACCAGGCATTCTTCCTGCAACAGGATGTATGGCATACGTGACTTCAATGTCGGCACTCTCTAATACTCTGGTGACCTCTCTTAGGGTGTGCTGAGCCTGGGCCACGGCAAGACCATAACCTGGAACAATCACAACTCTCTCTGCAGCTTCGAGCGTGAGTGCACATTCTTCCGGACTGCAACTAGTTATATTTGTATACTCTCCTCCTCCTACTGAGGCGACTGAGCTAGCACCAAGTGCACCTCCAAACAAAACAGAAACTAAAGATCTGTTCATGCCATCGCACATGACTTGTGTAAGGATCAGTCCAGCAGCTCCAACCATTGCACCGGCGACAATCAAAAGTTGACTACCAACAACAAAACCTGCCGCTGCTGCTGCAACTCCTGAGTAGCTATTTAGCAATGATATAACTACTGGCATATCTGCTCCGCCAATAGGAAGAGTAACTCCAATACCAAGCAAAGATGAAGCAAATACAATAAGGAAAAGACCATTTTTCCCATCTATTAAAAGATAGATCCCGCCAATCAAAGTAAGAGCAGCACACAATATATTAAAGAAATGCCTAGCTTTACTTTGGGTCCACGAAGGTGTAGACAGCCAACCCTGAAGCTTTGCCATTGCAACTATTGATCCAGAGAAAGTAATCGCTCCCACAAAGAGTGAAACTACTATTGAAAAATTCCTGACAAGCTGACTTGCCACTCCATCAGAGCCCTCTGAAGATGGGAATAATGCAACACCAAGTGCAACCAAAAGTGATGACATTCCTCCACAACCATTAAACAAAGCCACTATTTCTGGCATTGCAGTCATTGGAACTTTTTTAGCTGTAATGGCTCCTAAAAGCCCACCAATCAAGGTTCCACTAATTATCCAAACCAAAGAGTCAGTAGAAATCCCAATAGTGCCTTGAGAGTTCATCAAAACCCCAAAAGCAGCCAATAACATTGCAATAGCGGCAAGCCTGTTTGCTTCCCTTGCTGATCTAACTTTTGACAGGCCTTTAATGCCCAAAGCAAGTAATAAAACCGCTAGTAGATCAATAGCAAACTTAATTGGACCAATAAAAGTCATAAGAAATAATCCTATTTACGAGTTTTTTTACGGCTAAACATTGCAAGCATTCTGTCTGTAACAAGAAAGCCACCAATTACATTGAATAAGGCGAAACCAAGAGATATTGAGCCAATTATTAGTAAAGGTAAATTGTCTCCTGATTTGATTATCAATGTTAAAGCTGCAAGCATGGTGATGCCTGAGATTGCATTAGCTCCACTCATTAATGGAGTGTGCAAGGTTGGCGGAACCTTGCCTATAAGCTCTAGTCCCAAAAGACTTCCAAGAAGAAGCACCCAAAGAGCTTCACTAAAAAAACTCATTACTTAATTCCTCCATTCTCAATGATTTCTGATTTAAGGATTACTCCATCCTTACTAATCAAAGAACCACTAATAAGCTCATCATCGTTATCAATTAAAAACTTACCCTCTTTAAACATCGGTTTTAGAAGAGACAATAAATTTCTGGAATATAAAAAACTTGCGTGATTTGGAATTGAACAAGGCAGATCAGATGCACCAACAATCTTGACACCTTTTCTAATAATAGTTTCTCCTGGTTTTGAGCATGCACAATTACCACCACTAAGAACAGCAAGATCAATCACTACCGAACCAGGACGCATATCATCCAACATATTTTCATCAATAAGTTTTGGAGCTCTTTTACCAGGAACCTGCGCAGTACAAATCGCTACGTCAGCTTCAGATAATTGAGTTGCCAATTCTTTTCTTTGTGCAATGAGAAATTCATCCGAAACTTGTTTTGCATATCCTCCAGATTCTGAAGGGGTTTCGTCAATCTTTGGAAGCTCAATAAATCTTGCGCCTAGTGATTCAACTTGCTCTTTCACAGCCTCTCGTATATCACTCACATAGACAACAGCACCAAGTCTTTTTGCTGTTGCAATAGCTTGCAATCCTGCGACTCCAGCGCCTAAAACAACAACTTTTGAAGGCTGAATTGTTCCAGCAGCAGTCATTAACATCGGGAAATATCTATCAAGAGCACTAGCTGCTAAAAGTACGGATTTATATCCAGCTATATTTGCTTGAGAAGATAACGCATCTGATGATTGTGCTCGGCTAATTCTCGGAAGCAACTCCAAAGATATTGCAGAAATTTTTTGAGATTTTAATATTTCGGCTAATAATTTGTTCCCGTAAGGATTCAATAATCCCACAAGAAAACAGCCCGGTTTTAATTGTGAAAGAAATTTTTCATCCGGAGGCTGAACGCAGAGAACTATATCAACAATCTTTATTACCTCATTATTTTCCTTTTCAATTAATTCAGCGCCAGCATCCACATAAGAATTATCTAAAAAACCGGCAGCCTGTCCTGCACCTTTTTGAAAAAATACTTTACAACCCAGGTCCAAAAACTTTTTAACAGTCTCTGGAGTAGCTGAAACGCGAGTTTCCTCAAAAGCTGATTCGAAAGGAATTAAGAGACTAACCAAAAGTAAAAAAATTGATCCTCCTTAAGATTAGGAGAGGAAACGTTTGAATACCACCATTTTTAGTTAAGAAAGGTTTTCCTAATAGTTTTTCTTGGCTATGAAGGAAATGAGAAAATGTTATCGATCAAAAAAAAATGAGCCTCACCGCGATCGAATGTCCTGATGGTGTATGTCATAGCCATCACGGTGGGCATGCTGTTCCAAGAACAGCCATGCAAAAAAATCTTCAAAGTCACGGCAAAGAGTGGTGTGAGCGACTAGCAGAACGAATTTATGAAATGTCTGTAGACACTTTTTCTCAGACAGTAATGCCTAGTCTTCATGCTTCCGGATGGCAAAGAAAACATCTTGATTGGGAATTCAAACTTGCAAATAAAGAATCTGAACCAGATGAAGCCTTGGTTGAAGGCATCATCAATGCAACCGAAAGTTTTTTAAGAAGTAGTGAAGTTCACCGGTTATTTATACAAGAACTTGTGCAAGGAACATTTGCTGAAGCAAAAGATGACAGATTGCCATCTAAAGCTGTTAGAAAAGTAATAGAAAATGAAATAATAGTAATGATTGAAGGAAGAAAAGAAGAGTTAACTAATAAGATTGCAAAGGCATTGGAAGAGGAAGCCAACGGTGATTATGAGTTAGCCAAAAATGCAGCAGTTGAAGGTATAAAAGATGTTGAAAAATTATTAATCAACCATACAGAAGCCGTATAGTATGACTAGGATTAATTACAAAATAAAAGCTTGAATCAATAATCAATAAAATAAAGGAACAATAGAAATATTCTTATCATTGCAAATATAAAGAAAATCTAAAATCTTAAGTGATAATTTCGTTTTCCCGACAAAACGCAAATTTGTACCAAAAAACACAAGTTAATCTCCCATTGGCATGTCAAGGTACGTTTGTTGGGGATTAATTATGAATGCTTCTTTCAACAAGAGAATAAGTATCGCAAGCTGTTGGGCCGCAAGCAGAATAGCTTTACTTGATAGCGTGGAAAGATATGAAGATAGCTACGCTATCAGCCAGGAATTTTGCGAATGGATTACTTGTATAAATACTTATCCAGAGGGATTAAAAGCTTCAACCTTAAAAGTGCCTCACTTTCAAAAAGAAAATTTTGACGCCGACGAACTTCTTGAACTTTGATTTTTAATCATTAATGGTTTAAAAGTAATCCACTTTTTTAGGCTTTAGATACACTTTCAAGATTTTTTCTTATATCGTATAAGTCAGTCTAAATTGGTATGGTATGGCAGCTGAAAGTAAAGAATTAAAAAATGAAAATTTAGTAATCGTAGGTTCAGGACCAGCTGGATACACTGCAGCAATTTACGCTGCAAGAGCGAATCTGCAACCATTGCTGATTACTGGTTTTGAACAAGGTGGAATCCCCGGAGGACAATTAATGACCACCACATTTGTAGAGAATTTCCCCGGTTTTCCTAATGGGGTTCAGGGACCAGAATTGATGGATTTAATAAAAGCTCAAGCTGTTAGATGGGGAACAAAGTTAATCGAAGAAGATGCAATATCAATTGATTTAAGTAAAAGACCCTTTACTATTCTAACGAATACTCAGAAAATCAAATCACACTCTTTAATTATTTCAACAGGAGCAAGTGCCAATCGTCTGGGTCTTAAGAACGAAAAATCTTTTTGGAGTAAAGGTATAAGCGCCTGTGCAATCTGTGACGGTGCAACTCCTCAATTCAGGAATGAAGAGCTTGCAGTAGTTGGAGGGGGAGACTCAGCTTGCGAAGAAGCTGAATATCTAACTAAATACGGAAGCCATGTACATTTGTTAGTTAGATCAAACAAGTTAAAGGCCTCTGCAGCAATGGCCGATCGAGTAACCGCAAACTCTAACGTTACTATTCATTGGGAGACTGAGCTTTTAGATGTTTCAGGTAACGAATGGCTGGAGAAATTAAAAGTCAAACGGACAAATACAAACCAGCAAGATGAGATTTTTGCCAAGGGTCTTTTTTATGCAATAGGGCATACTCCAAACACCTCTTTATTCACCAATCAATTAGATACAGATGCAAAAGGGTATTTATTAACAGAACCTGGAAGGCCCGAAACTTCTTTGGAAGGTGTTTATGCAGCAGGAGATGTCGCTGATTCGGAATGGCGTCAAGGCGTTACTGCTGCTGGAAGTGGTTGCAAAGCAGCTCTAGCCGCTGAAAGATGGCTATCAAAAAATAATCTGGCAACTCTTATTCAACGAGATGATTTAGAGCCCTCAATGGCTGAGACGACAAAAACTTTAGAAGTTAGTAACAAGGAAAATTTTGACCCTGACAAGACATGGCAAAAGGGAAGTTATGCATTGAGAAAGTTGTACCATGAGACAGTGAAACCTCTTTTCGTTATTTATACATCCACCAGCTGTGGCCCTTGTCACATACTCAAGCCACAACTACAAAGAGTCCTTAAAGAATCACAAGGAAAAGCTATAGGGGTTGAAATTGATATAGAAAGCGATCAAGAAATTGCAAAGCAAGCTGATGTGAGTGGAACACCCACGGTTCATCTTTTCAAAAATAAAGAATTAAAAAAACAATGGAAAGGTGTCAAAGCAAGAAGTGAATATAAATCTGCATTAGAGTCACTAGTTGATTAGCTATTAAAGCCTTATCTTTTTCTTGGCCCACCTGGCCTATTCCCCCCTTGTCTTCCGCCACCGGGGCCTACATTTCGCTCCCTGTATGTGATTCGACCACGTGTCAGATCATAAGGACTGATTTCAACAAGGACTTTGTCTCCTGCAAGCAATTTTATTCTAAATTTTGTTAGTTTTCCTGCGGCCCTACACAAGCATTGATGTCCAGCGGGCTGCTCAAGAGTTACAAGATAGAAACCATTACCTTGCTCTTTTTCAATAACGCCGGATGTTTCAATCATGTGTTTTTTTTTGCATCACTAATTAACTAAATAATTGTATTCTAAAAAGTCTTTGATTACCCAATAAATGTATATTTAACTAAAAATCTCTTGCAACTCTCTAGCAGTTTGGAATTGTCCATAATAATAATTTGCAGAAGCTCTTATACCTGCATCATCTAAACCATCAAAAGCCTCAAAACCAATACTTTTCCATAACTCATTACCACATAATTTATCTAACTCTGAAGAGGCTTCTTTAGATAGATTTTCCAATCTTCTATTAAGGTTTTTGATTTGACTAATGGACATTACAAATAAAAGTTTTCCCAATAGTACATATTAACTATATTTTTGCAACAGCTTAAATGGGGAATTTCTTTTTCTCTTCAATATCAAGGTCAACCCCAATATCTTTAAGTCTTTTCAAAATAACTCCGTAATACTCTTTTATGTACCCCTCCATTGTTGTTGAATCGGCTTGATCAAGACCAAAAGCAGTGTAAGTATCATCCATAGGAGCATCTAATTTCCCTCCATTGCCACTCAATTCAGAGAAAGATAACCTTTCAGCAACATTTAAGGTCGATTCAAAAAACGATACAACTGATTGAGCAATAGATATTATGGTTGGAGAAACTTTTAATACTCTCGCTTTTTTTTCACTGAACTTTTCACATAAACCAACCAATTCTTTTGCACTCCATGCTTTAGGACCAACTATGGGAAATCTTCCTTTTATGGTTTGAGGCCTATCTAACGCCGCAACAGCAAATCGAGCTATGTCCTGCGTATTCATGTAAGCAATTTCAGTTGGATTTCCACTTATCCAAACTGGTTCATTATTCAATATTGGAATAGCAAATTGACCTATTACCCCTTGCATGAAAGCTACACCTTGCAAGATTGTGTAATCCAAAGATGAACTAACTAATAATTCTTCAGTACAATATTTGATGTCCATTAATGGGATTTGCCTGTATTTTTCTGCTCCTAATAAAGATAGGAATACTACTCTTTTTACATTTTTTTCTTCACAAGCGTTATATAGATTTAATTTTCCATCCCAATCTATTTCATAAACGCTGCGTGGATCATCTGGTCGGCTAGTGGCTGCATCAATAACAGCGTCTACACCATCAAGGGCATACTCAATATCTTCTTTATTTATTAAATTACCACGGGTTAACTCACAGCCCCACTCTTGAAGAAATGAAGCTGCTTTTGGTTTCCTAACCATGCAACGCACTTTATGCCCTGCATCTATGGCATTTTTGGCTATTTGGCGACCAAGAGTTCCTGTGCCACCAATCACCAGAACTTGCATAGTTGAATTCATTACAAGAATGGAGCTTAAATGGACAAACTATGGATTGTGGAAATCAATCACCTTGAAGTTTCAAAAGAAGAACTCCTCCTAAAAGCCCAACGGGAATTAAAACCCAAAAGACTGCAGCGATTCCAAAAATTTCTGATGCCATTCAGATAATTTAACTCATCTTCTATTAAAACCTAAAGCCCTGACATTCAGACAGCAATAGAAAAGCATAAGCAAATTTTTAAAATAAACTTAAAATCAAATAAAAATTATAAAACTCAAATTCAAATTAGGTTTTCAACTAAATGCAGCAAAAAATTTTTAAAAGAAAGCCTTTCATAGGATCCCCTGATTGGGGTGAGTCTAAGTATTGGAACTATAAAAATAATAGGGTTCACTTCAGGGTTACTGGAGAGGAATCAAATCCCCCAATTATTCTAATTCATGGGTTTGGAGCCAGCAGTGATCACTGGAGAAACAATGCAGAAATATTTGCATCAGAAGGTTATAGGGTATTCGGTATAGATTTGTTAGGTTTTGGGAAATCAGAGCAAAAACTTAAAAGCAAAATAAAATATCTAGACAATCAAATTTGGGCAGCACAATTAGCTTCTTTTCTTGATGAAATTGTTGATATTCAAAAGAATAGAGAGGTTATTTTGATTGGAAATTCATTAGGAGCTTTAACTGCACTCACAACTCTCTCTGAAAGGCCAGCGCAGATAAAAACAGTAATCGCAGCGCCACTACCAGAGCCAATTTTTATAAATCCAATTAAATTTTCATTTCCGAGTTGGTTGGAAAAACTCAGAAGTTTTCTTATAAAACTTTTTTTTAATTTATTTCCTCTTAGAATTTTAGTAAATTTAATATCTAGAAAAAAATTAATTACTTTTGCGCTTCAAAGTGCATATTTTCGCTCAATTTCAAATGACATTCCATTAAGAAGAATAGTTACAGTCCCTGCAAGGAGGGCAAATGCTTCAGATGCTCTTAGAGCCATGTGCATTGGAATGAGCAATAGACCAATCTCTGCGAAAGGTCCATCTATCATTGAACAAATTGAAACCCTTCCAACTCGACCTCCAATTTTATTGATTTGGGGTAAGCAAGATAAATTGATACCTATATTTTTAGCAAAAAAACTTATAAAGCTCCATCCTTGGCTTAAATTAACTGTGATTAATGAAGCTGGCCATTGTCTACACGATGAATTACCTAAACATTTCAATCAGATTGTTCTGAAATGGCTGAGGAACTTAAAAACTTCTAAGTAAAAAATATGAAGCACACACTTTCAGTTTTAGTTGAAGATGAGTCTGGAGCATTAAGCAGGATTGCAGGCCTTTTTGCAAGAAGAGGATTTAACATTGATAGCTTGGCTGTCGGCCCTGCAGAGGCAAAAGGAATATCAAGATTAACAATGGTCGTTCAAGGGGACGAATCAACACTTCAACAAATGACAAAACAGCTAAACAAATTAATAAATGTTTTAGAAGTTCTTGATTTAACAACATTGCCAGCAGTAGAAAGAGAGTTAATGCTCTTGAAGGTTTCAGCATCATCAGAAAACAGAGGAAAAATTTTAGACCTTGTTCAAGTTTTTAGAGCAAAAGTTGTAGATGTTTCTGATAATGCGATGACACTTGAAGTCGTTGGAGATCCAGGCAAACTTGTAGCTCTAGAGAACCTATTGAAACAATATGGAATTTTAGAAATTGCCAGGACGGGAAAAGTTGCTCTTAAAAGGGCATCAGGAGTAAACACAGAAATGTTAAAAGCTAAAAAATAATATTTTTATTCAGGAATCGACTCTTTTTGCTTCAATTATAAAATCTTCTTCCTCTATTAAATCAATTATATTCATACCTCTAATCACTTTCCCAAAGACAGAATATCTTCCATCTAGTTCTGGTAAAGATTTTAATAATATATAAAACTGAGAACTTGCTGAATTAAGATTTTTAGATCTCGCCATGGATAAATATGATCTCTTGTGCTTAAGTTCAATATTATTTATTTGACTAGAATCGTATATTTCTCTCCCGTATATTGGTAAATTTCTTGTTCTTAGTTTTATCTCTAAAGGAATATATCTTTTTTTCCCTGTTTTAACATCTATAAACTTATTTTTATTTTCTTTTAAAATATTTTCTCCCCCTCTAATTATAAAAGGGTAGGGCTTTTTAATAACCCTATTAAAGACAGTTTTATTGTACGCACCTTTTTCTACAAAATCAAGAAAGTTTCCTACAGTTATTGGAGCTGATTGGCCATAAAGCTCTATTTTTATCTTTCCTCTATTTGTAATCAACAAAACATATACATTTGAATTCTGGCAGGGAAGTGTTGTAGTAGAACATATATTTATTTCTTCTTTTTTCTTTAAATTTGAACATCCAGATATTAAAATAGAATTAAGAATTAAAAAGACAAAAACTGGTTGAAGAAATTTATAAGTGAAAGTTTTATTATTTAAAATATTTGTGCTTTTATTATCCTTTTTAAATTCCTTCAAGATTAACCTCTAAAAACCTTGCAATTTCAGCACCTTCATTCTCTAAATCCAATAGTGGTTTTGGAGATCCAACTCTAGATATTGGCAAATCCTTTCTACCTTTAATTCTCAAAGATACTCTTCTAAGTGGATTAAAACCTTCTCTTACCTCTAATTTCACAGCCTTAATCTCATCAATTGGAATTTCTATTTCTATATTTTTCAACAAACCTCTCCTAGATAAAGATAAAACTCCTTTGTTTTTATCAAATCTATTAACTCCAGACCCATAATCGATGCTTATTAGTCTCCAAAAATAAAGAGCTAGTAAAAAAGCCGCTACTCCATATAGACCCATCACCAAGCCTTGAGGAACAAAAATTAGCGTTGAAGGGTTTCCAAGTGGCAAAAAGTCTCTTCCAAAATAACTAGAGAATGAAGCCAACAAAAAACCAACACCTCCAATGCTAAGCATCGAAGCAACTAGGTAATTCGAAACCTTACGAGAACCTTTAATTTTCTGTTCTAGAACCAAATCAGATAACTCTTTATCTGATTTGCTTAGCTTTGATTCAGATGACATAAGCTCATTAGATTGGGAAGCACATCCCTTTCAAAACATTATAGAGACTAAGTTTTTGACTTTTAATAAGAAGAAATAAAAAACTTTGCTTTTATCTCAATTCAATACAAGGGATTTCATCAAGTTAAAGATTTACCCACAAACCCCGCCATCGTTGTTAAAGTCCTCGACGTATACAAAAGCTCAGCAACGCTCCTCCCATGACGATCGCTGTTGGAAGCGCAACAGAACGAGGTTGGTTTGACGCCCTCGATGACTGGTTAAAGCGCGACCGATTCGTATTTGTTGGTTGGTCTGGACTACTTCTCTTCCCTACAGCTTTCTTGGCTATTGGTGGATGGTTTACAGGTACAACCTTCGTTTCTTCCTGGTACACCCATGGTGTAGCCAGTTCTTACCTTGAGGGATGTAACTTCCTCACAGCCGCTGTTAGTACTCCTGGCGATGCCATGGGTCATAGTCTTCTATTCCTTTGGGGACCAGAAGCTCAGGGCGATTTAACACGCTGGTTCCAGCTTGGTGGCCTTTGGAATTTCGTTGCTCTTCACGGCGCGTTTAGTCTTATCGGCTTCATGCTTCGTCAATTCGAAATTGCAAGACTAGTTGGTATCCGTCCATATAACGCACTTGCTTTCTCAGCAGTTATTGCAGTATTTACTGCTTGCTTCCTAATTTATCCTCTAGGACAGCACAGTTGGTTCTTCGCTCCTTCCTTTGGAGTTGCAGCAATATTCCGTTTCATTCTCTTCATTCAAGGTTTCCACAACATTACTCTTAATCCATTCCACATGATGGGAGTAGCAGGAATTCTTGGTGGTGCATTACTTTGTGCTATTCACGGTGCAACAGTTCAGAACACCCTTTACGAAGATTCAAGTCAGTATTCTGACGGTAAAACTCAAAGTTCTACTTTCAGAGGTTTCGATCCAGTACAAGAAGAAGAAACTTACTCATTTATTACTGCAAACCGTTTCTGGAGTCAGATTTTCGGTATTGCTTTCTCAAATAAGCGTTTCCTTCATTTCTTAATGCTCTTTGTACCAGTAACAGGTATGTGGGCCGCATCTATTGGAATCGTTGGACTAGCTCTAAACCTTCGTGCTTACGACTTCGTTAGCCAAGAAATCAGAGCTGCTGAAGATCCTGAATTTGAAACTTTCTACACTAAAAACATCCTTCTTAATGAAGGTATGCGTGCATGGATGTCTTCTGTAGACCAACCACACGAAAACTTTGTATTCCCTGAGGAGGTACTCCCACGTGGAAACGCCCTTTAATAGTTTACTCAAAGCTCCTAATCAAAGTCTTGAAGAGACTGGTTACGCCTGGTATGTAGGAAATGCAAGGCTAATCAATCTTTCTGGAAGATTATTAGGTGCTCACATTGCACACGCTGGACTAATTGTTTTCTGGGCCGGCGCGATGATGCTTTTCGAAGTAAGTCACTTCACCATGGATAAACCCATGTGGGAGCAAGGCTTAATTTGTATGCCTCACGTAGCCATGTTTGGATACGGTATTGGTCCTGGTGGAGAAGTTACAGATGTTTGGCCTTTCTTCATTGCAGGGGTTATTCACCTTGTTGCATCTGGAATACTTGGCTTTGGGGGTGTTTTCCACTCTCTTGCTGGTCCAGAAAAATTAGAGGAAGATTTCCCATTCTTCTCAACTGACTGGAGAGATAAAAACCAAATGACCAATATTCTTGGTTTTCATTTGGTTGTTCTTGGAGTTGGTTCGCTTCTATGGTCCATCAATTGGATGTACATAGGGGGTGCGTATGACACCTGGGCTCCTGGTGGAGGAGAAGTTCATCTAATTAATCCAACACTTGATCCAAGAATTATTTTTGGATATCTGCTATCAACACCTTGGGGTGGCGGTGGTTGGATGGTTGGAGTTAACTCAATGGAAGATATTGTCGGAGGACATGTTTACCTGGGTGTAATTGAAATAATTGGTGGTCTTTTCCACATCTTCACCCAACCATACGGATGGGCAAGAAGAGCTTTCATCTGGAACGGTGAAGGACTTTTAAGTTATGCATTAGGTGGAATCTGTGTTGCAAGTTTTGTTGCTTCCTGTTTCATCTGGTTTAACAACACTGCATATCCATCTGAGTTTTACGGTCCAACAAACGCCGAAGCCTCTCAGGCACAGAGTTTTACATTCCTTGTTCGCGACCAACGCATTGGAGCGAATGTAGGATCAACAATGGGCCCAACTGGTTTAGGTAAATACTTAATGAGATCACCTACTGGTGAAATCATCTTTGGTGGAGAAACCATGCGTTTCTGGGATTTCAGAGGTCCATGGCTTGAACCACTAAGAGGTCCAAACGGATTAAGTTTAGACAAAATTCAAAATGACATTCAGCCCTGGCAAGTTCGTCGTGCTGCTGAATACATGACTCATGCTCCTAACGCTTCAATCAACTCTGTTGGTGGAATCATTACCGAGCCAAATGCGGTTAACTTTGTTAATTTGCGTCAGTGGCTTGCAGGTGCTCAGTTCTTCCTTGGTTGGTTTACTTTTGTAGGTCACCTTTGGCATGCTGGCCGTGCGAGAGCTGCTGCTGCAGGATTTGAAAAAGGTATCAGTCGTTCACAAGAGCCTGCTCTTTCAATGCCTGATCTAGATTAGATCCCAAAATAAATAAAAAAAGTCCTCCTAACAGAGGACTTTTTTTATGCTTAAAATATCTAACTGAATTTTTATACCTATATAAGCAAATCAGATAAGCCTAATTTTTCTAGATTATTTTTTAACCACGGCAAGCTAAGTCCAATAACATTGCTAAAACATCCATCTATTTTCTTTATAAATATTCCTCCATAACCCTCGATCGCAAAACCCCCTGCGCAATTATATGGTTCAGAAGTTGAAGAATATTTCAAGATCTCAATATTTGATAAACACATAAATTCAATTTTGGTGCTCACAATTCCCTCAGAACAATTATTTGCTGAAACACTTTTCATATCTGATTTGAAATTATCTAGTGAAATCAAATAATGCCCTGTATGCAAAAATCCAGATTTACCAGACATCCTTTGCCATCTAGATATCAATTGCTCTTTATTAATTGGCTTTTCGAAAATTTCCCCCTCAAACTCAAACAAAGAATCACAACCTAATAAAGCTTGAAAAGTATTTAAGGCTTTATTTTCCTTGATCAACTTTTTCAATGCACTTTCAGCCTTACCTTTAGCTAATAATTTGACCTTTAAGATTGGATCTGACTCTTGAAGCTGTGTCTCATCAAAATCACTTACAATAACTTTGTGTTTCAAGGCTATTTGATCAAGTAATTTTTGACGTGCTTTGGATGCAGAGGCAAGCACAAACATAGAAAACTAAATTTTTTAATCATTATTAGTATCATTATTGATCTTCTATTAAAAATAAATCCATTTAATTAAATGTTGCTGATTGACAAAAAAATCTTTAGAAGAGCAAAGAAAGGGATAAAAAACTGTCCCTTTAACTTTTTTCTTTTTCAATGTCTTCAAAAAGAGAGCCTGAGTGCCCAAAATGTTTTTGAGAATAAATCAAAATATTTGAACCAAGAATTTATGTTTATCAATAGTTCTTTATTCATAGAGAATGAATTTCTTAAATTAATTAAAATAGGGGTTTTGAGAAGAGAAGTTGATGGCCAAGGTCTTACATCAAAAGTTCGTATTACGCCGATAGGCAGAAAAGTCCTAGAGGTCGATTCTGATTTATTTACTAAAAAAATATCACTTATAAAAAAATTAATTACATGCTTAAAATACCAATTATCACCAAGATGACTAAAGAAATAAAACGAACTCCTTTAATGGTTTTAGGAACATCAAGCGGTGCGGGTAAATCACTCATAGTTACTGCTATTTGTCGATATTTAAAAAGGAAAGGGGAACAGCCAATACCTTTTAAGGGGCAAAATATGAGTAATAACGCTTGGGTAGATACGAAGGGAAGAGAAATGGCATATTCTCAAGCCCTTCAATCTTGGTCTGCAGGATTAGAGCCATGTGCTGAAATGAACCCTGTACTTCTAAAACCAAAGGGGGATTGTACAAGTGAAGTAATTCATCTAGGCAAAAGCGTCGGCACTAGTAAAGCCATAAATTATTACAAAGACTGGTTCGATCAAGGGTGGGAAGCTATCAAAAAAGGGCTAGCAATATTATTAAAAAAAGACGGAAGGCTAATTCTTGAGGGAGCTGGAAGTCCTGTAGAGGTGAATTTGCAACATAAAGATCTTACAAATTTGAAATTAGCAAAATTTTTAAATGCAAATTGCATTTTAGTTGCAGATATTGAAAGAGGGGGAGTTTTTGCTCAAATTATTGGAACAATTGCATTGATGAAACCAGATGAAAAAAGATTAATTAAAGGAATAATTATTAATAGGTTCAGAGGCGATAAAACCTTATTTGAATCAGGAGTTACATGGATAGAGAAAGAAACAGGGATACCAGTTTTAGGAATATTGCCTTGGCTAAAAGAAATATTTCCACCTGAAGATTCTCTTGACCTACTTGAAAGGAAACAAATAAATAAAAGTGCAGAAATAGAGATAGCAATCATAAAATTACCCAGAATTAGCAATTTTTCTGATCTAGACCCTTTCTTTAGTGATTCAAGTATTCAAATGAGATGGGTAGAACCTGGTCAAGAGCTTGGGGAACCAGATATGTTAATCATTCCTGGAAGCAAACAAACTATTAAAGATTTAAAGATTTTAAATAAAAGTGGATTGAGCAATCAAATAAAAGAGTATGCCAAAAATGGGGGAAATGTTTTTGGCATATGTGGAGGATTACAAATGCTAGGAAAATCATTAGAAGACCCACATCAGCAGGAAAGTATTAATGAACTAAGTGCATTTTTAAATACTGGAATGAACATTCTTCCTATAAAAACAACTTTTGGAGAAATAAAGCACACCTCGCAAAGAAAAGAAAGAGTTTCATGGCCAGATTCACATTACATAAAAGGATTTGAGATGCATTACGGGGAAAGTAAGTTGATCAATAATAAAGATCCATATATTATTTCTCTATTTAAAAACAGTAATTTAGGATGGGTAATTGAAAAAGAAGATAAAAGCTTTATTGGAGGAACTTATTTACATGGAATTTTTGAAAATGATGAATGGCGCAGGCAATGGATAAATAAAATCAGACAGAGCAAAGGATTAAAGAAAGTAAATGCTCACGAAGAAAAGAATCATGATAAAAGAGAGAAGTTATTAGATTTACTAACTGACGCATTCGAAGAAAATATAAATATGAATATTCTAATTAAATAATTTAAATAATGAAAACTGTAAAAATAAATTGGCCTAATAAGAAATCAAGCAATTGCACTCCAGGCGCTGAATGGTTAAAAGCTGCATATGACGCAAATATCGAGATCCCTACTGGGTGTCTTGGAGGCAGCTGCGGTGCTTGCGAAATAGAAGTAGATGGAGAAGTCATTCGTGCTTGCATCAACTCAGTACCGGAAAAAAAAGAACTTACTGTTGAATTCTTTAGTGATCCTTATTGGTGATAATAAATAATAAAGTTATTTGATAATTAATAATATTTCTCTGCTCTTCGAATGGCTTTGATAGAGCCTTTATAGTCTCCGCTTTTATACTTTGATTCACTTATTAACTCCAATTTCTTTATAATTTCCTCTTTTCTTTTCTTACTTATTACTTTTTTATAATCTGCAATTAAATCATATTTACTTTTTCGTATTTTTGAAACTTGAATCAATGCAAAATATTTAGGTTCTAAATCTTTTTTTACAAAAGTGCCTAGTAAAATATTTCTATAGTCAATTTTGATATTATTGTATTCCTGGGATTTATCAGTTTCTAATTTTTTTATATTTATTGCTTTTATTTTATCCTCTATTGCGCCTTTATAATCTCCATGTTTATATCTAGAGTTACTTCTCCCACTATATGAAATGTCTTTAGACCTTTGATTGATAATATTTAATTTGGCTTCAAAATAAATTGACTTTGAAAAGTCATCTATAGCAGAAAGATTATCTCCCAATTTATCATTCAAAAAGCCACAAATTAAATACGCTAAAGCAATATCATCTTGGTTCTCAAGACAATTAATACCGTTTCTAATAGATTTAATAGCACTCTCATAATCATCTAAATCAACAAATTTAATTGCTTCATCGTAAAAAGATGACGACTTATCGATTTTTTTCAAATCATTTTTTTATCTTATTTATTTTAAACACATTGAAGACAATCAGTTTAAAAGTTTTAAGAACTCATATAAGCGGAAAGCAACTTTTATCAATGCGGAGAGGGTGGGATTCGAACCCACGGATAGTTTTAGCTATCAAACGATTTCGAGTCGTTCGCTTTCGACCACTCAGCCACCTCTCCTTTGAAATAAGTTTAAACCAATCTTATGTTTCTACTGAAAAACAAACAGAATTAAAAATTTATTAATTATTTAATCCCAACCTGCCTGCCTCATAAGCTTGATTGCTTTTTTATTATTGTCTCCTAATTGATCAATAGTCACATCATCAGGAGTAAATCCTCCAAATTGAGTAACCTCGTCCGTTTTATTAAAACCGATTAATGGATGTTCAAATGTTGGGCCAGCCAACCCTTTACTACCCGTAGGAGAAGCAAGATACTCAAGGAGTTGAATGGCTTCTTCTTTATTTTCAGCATATTTAGCAATTCCACCTGCACTTACATTCACATGAGCAGGGTTAGGAGTAAGAACCTTTACTTTTTTAGCCAACCTTTTGTCTTTACTACCATTGACACCTGCAAGCATTCTTGAAACATAGTAGTGATTTACGATGCCTACTCCACACTTACCCTGAGCTACAGCTCTTATAACTCCTATATCACCAGGGAAAAAAGGCTGAGAAATATTTGAGATCATACCTTTTAACCATTCTTTAGTTTTAGCTTCTCCTTTATTTACAATTTGATTGGCTACTAAAGATTGATTATATGGGCTACTCCTTTTTCTAACACAAACAAGGCCATCCAAAGCAGGATTAGCAAGATCTGAATAATCTTTAATTGAATTCACATCAACTTTTTTAGGATTTGCGACCATAACTCTCACCCTTCTAGTAAGGCCATACCATCTTGCTTGAGGATCTCTATATTCCAATGGAACATTTTTATCTAATTCATCAGATCTATATGACTGAAGAAGTCCACTTTTTGCTGCATTACTAATTCGAGCAGCATCAACAAGAAGAATCACATCTGCTTTAGAATTTGCTCCTTCCCTTTTCAATCTTTCAACTAGAGATATACCTGTAGCCTCAATTAATCGGATTTTTATACCGGTCTCTTCGGCAAATTTCTTATATATCTGCTTATCAGTGTTGTAATGCCTACCTGAATAAATCCTTACTTCTCTATCAGAGGCCTTTACTTGACTAAAGCCTGAAGAGAGTAATAGTGAACCTGCTATTGCAGAAGAAAAAAGACGCTTAATTAAATTCATCAATCAATCTAGGGAAGGGATTAATTTCTTCGTATAGACTAGACAAGAAGATATAGCTAAAAATATATTCGCAACATTGATACGTATTAAAGTATAAATTGATATCTTATTTATACTTTAGGATAGTAATTAAATCTAGATATTTAGCATGGAATACTTAACTCATTCTCTAATCGATCAATCAGAAGCTCTTCAAATAATTCAAAAGCTAAAAGCCGAAAAATCTTCATGGCAAGATGGCAAAAAGACTGCAGGAAGTCATGCTGCAAAAATAAAATCAAATTTTCAATTAGATAAAAATTCAAACTTATCAATTGAACTTAAAGATATTATTGTTAATAAGATCATCTCAAACCCTCTTTTAAAAAGTTATACATTACCTAGTCTTATCCATGGAGTCATGTTTACTCGATCCCTAGCTGGAAATGGTTATGGCACACATATTGATAATCCTTATATGCCCTCAGGAAGAAGCGATCTATCTTTCACTTTATTTTTAAATCAGCCAGAAGAATATAAAGGAGGTGAATTATGTATACAGACGATCAATAAAACTGAAGAAATAAAATTATCTGCTGGAGAAATGATAATTTATCCCAGCACTCAACTACATTCTGTTGCTGAAGTTAAAGATGGTGAAAGGTATGTATGCGTAGGCTGGATTCAAAGCTATGTACAAAGTAACGAACATCGGAATTTCTTATTTGGTCTTGATGCTGGAGCAAAAGGATTACTATCAAAACATGGAAGATCTGATGAATTAGATTTAATTTTTCAGGCATATAGCAATCTTCTGAGAAGCCTAGGAGATTAAGAGATTTTCTTTATACTAAACAAAGTAAAAAATGAACTTTCATTGATAGACTAAAGATATCAAAATATTATTAAACTTAATTACATATGCCTAAAAAAAGTCCTATAGGAATTTTCCTAGCAGCAACAGCGGCATTAGCTACAACCGCAATTATTCCAGATCATTCAATCGCTGGAGAAAAACATGGTGGCATAGGTGGTACAAAGGAATGGACCACTGATCAAGATGTAGACGAAGATGGAAAGCTTGACGAAGCTGCTCAAAAAGCTGCCGATAAAGCAAAAAAAGCTGATGTTTGTATTCCTATCGGCGAAGGAGAAAATTGCTGGTAAGTTTTAATTAGGTGAAAGCCCCTTCTATAGGGGCTTTTTTTATGCAAAAAAAAAACGCCCCCTGAGGGGCGATTTTTTTTGTTTTAAAAAGGAATTTAGAATTTAAACTCTGTTAAAACAACTGCACCGTTGACGTCTTTGCCATCAGCTTCAACATCAGATCCACCAAATATTGCAGGAGTGACGGTTACACCATCATTAACCTTGAATGAGTAATAAGCTTCCCAAACAGTGTTGTCTTCTGCAGGATCAGAACCAGCTCCATTGTAAGAAGTTGCAGCTTGTCTTGAACCGAATGCTACTCCAGCTCTGTTGCCATCAATAAATAGATCAGTCCAACCTAGACCTACCATCCAAGCAGACATCTCATCTGGATCACCAACAGCAGCATCATCAACAGAAGCTACGTCGTAACCAACTTGAACTTGAGGAATAGAACCTGAAGTTTCAGGCTTCCAATAAGCTCTTAGACCAATAGAAGTTAGGTCTTTGCTGTAAGTTTCACCAGCTTTAGTGTGGTAGTAACCATCATAAGCTTCACCATTTGTTTTACTGGTGAATGCTGCTGATACTTGCCACTGAGGTGTGCCGTACTCAACCTTAGTCAAGAACATTTCCTTGGCATCGTCATCAAGGATTCCAGATTTTGCATCATCTGCACCCTTTCCGGTGTAGTTAACACTAACTGCAAACCTACCTGCAGATGGATCATCAACCTGCTGAGTATAAGCAGCACCAAAACCTGGGCTTGTGCTTGAACCATAAGTAGAAGCGTTACCACCAAGAGCAAACTGCTTGGTAACTGGCTTATAAATTGATGGAGCACTAGCTAGCATGTAGTAGTTCTCAATCGCTGGTCCAACCCAAACTTGAAGGCTGTCACCAACAGGGAACTGATACCAAATCTTGTCAACTTTGAGTGCGTTAGCCGAACCATCTTTAGTAGCAGAAAGGTAAGTACCATTCCCTTTATCTGCGAAACGACCACCTTTGTCAAAGTTACCAGTCTTAATTCTTGTATAAAGAAGATCTTCACCAGTAAAACTAGAGTTCATGTTCAACTGGTACATGTAGTTGAAGGTGATTTTGTCAGAGTCAGTCTCTGTATCATCATCAACATAACCAGTTACGAACGCTGCCTTACCACTCATTGTTGTGGTTGAAGAGAAAGCACCAGCTTGGATTTCTTCTAGCTGAGCTTCTACACCATCAACACGAGCTTCAATAACTTCAGATTCGTTTGATACAGAAGTGATATCTGCATTTGCAGCCATTGGTGCCATTAGGCCCAAAGCAGCAGGAGCTACCAGCAAACGCTGAAAAAGCTTCATTGTGTCCTCACACAAATATGACCCGCACATAATAATGTATTCATTGAGACATTCCAGAGCGCTTACGGCTGAAAGTATCTTTTTATACACTAACTTGGAATATTAGATATATTTTTTGTCAAAAAATACTAATAGGAGCATTAGGAATCATCACGAATCCAAGCGAAGAGGAAACCCAAGAGTCTCTCTTTCCTGTAGCCAAGCTTCTGCGACCTTACGAGCCAAAGATCGAATTCTTGCAATAATCTTCGTTCTCTCTGTAACAGATACAACTCCTCTGGCCTCCAATAAATTAAATGTATGACTACATTTGAGAACATAGTCAAGACAAGGTGCAGGAAGCTTTTTAACTATTAATTGATGAGCCTCTTCTTCATAAATTTCAAAAAGTTTTCTTAAATTATCAGAGTTAGATTCTTCAAAATTGTACTTGCATTGCCCTTTTTCAAAAGGAAGCCAGATATCACCATATTTATTACTTTTGTTCCACGAAAGATCCCAGATGCTCTCAACATCTTGCAAATACATTGCTAATCTCTCCAATCCATAAGTGATCTCAATCGAGACAGGCTTACAATCAAGACCACCGCATTGCTGAAAATAAGTAAATTGGGTAACTTCCATCCCATCAAGCCAGACCTCCCATCCCACTCCCCAAGCGCCCAAAGTTGGAGATTCCCAGTTGTCTTCAACAAATCTAATATCATGATCTTTGGCTGAAATACCCAGGCAATCAAGAGAAGACAAATAAATTTCTTGAATACCATCTAAAGAGGGCTTTATTAAAACTTGGTACTGAAAATAATGTTGAGCTCTATTTGGGTTGTCTCCATATCTTCCATCAGTTGGCCTGCGGCAGGGCTCTGGATAAGCTACAGCCCAAGGTTCGGGACCTATAGCTCTGAGGAAAGAATGAGGACTCATTGTTCCTGCACCTTTCTCCAAGTCGTAAGGCTGAAGTAGCAAGCAACCTTGCTGACTCCAAAAGTTATTAAGACTGGAAATTATGTCCTGAAAATACATTAGTTTGATATGACAAGAATTAATGGTGATTGACTTAACCTGGTGGGTCTAAAATCAAGAAGTACTTCCAATACCTCTATTTTTCAAATAGCCATACCGAGATAATTAATTAAATTCTAAGTCAACTTAAGATCATTTAAAGCTGAGTATTTAGATGAGGACAAAGAGTAAAACATGCAAGTATTTACACCTAGTGCTCCCATTGCAACACTTACCATAAACATGCTTTTTAGAATAAAAGGAAGTATTTATGCCTATTTTTACTTTTTTTAAATTATTTTTTTGTCTAAATAAATAATTTTATATCATCTGATTGTTTTAATGACATTGAACTGACCTCAATTAGCATTTTTTTTTAGTTAACTTAGCTCTTAAAATAGCTTTATTGCTCTAAATATATACAAAAAATAAAAATACTATTTCAAAAACTCAAAATGACTGTTAACAAAAAAGTCAAATCCTAGTACATCAGTATCCATTGTTCCGATTCGTCACAAGGCTTATATTAAGCATGTACTTAGCTGGAACTATGGAATTATCGCCTACAGAGGTGGTCGACTTAGCCAGTATCCCGCTCAATAGCGAGGTTACTAAGGGGCTCGTGCCAGCCCAGGTGGAGTACGTTAAAGAATCGGTCGTTGAAATCAACGATGAGTTGAACTGCGTCGGCCAGTCGCTAAGGGCTGTCGCGGCGAACCTTTCCGACATAAAGAGCAACATCAAGCCTGGGAACTGGAGAGCCTTTCTCAAGTCTGGAGCAATTAATTGCTCGGAAAGATTTGCTGTTGACCTTGTAAGCGCGTACACTAACTGGCTAGGCGGTTCAGATATAGATGACAACTTGCTTGCTTCGCTAACCCCTAGGTCACTAGCCCTAATGGGAAGTAAAGGGGTAACCGACAAGGAGAGACAAAAAGTGTTTGAGGCGGTGGAGAATGGCGAAAGGATGACAGAGGCGACTGTAAGGGGCTTAGTGAAAGGGAATAAGAAAAAGGCAAATAAAACCGCTCAGAAGACTGAAAGCCAGAAAATTAAATCTCTTAAAGAGAAAATTGAGACTTATAAAAAAATAATAAGCAATCTTCAAGATGAAAACAAGAAACTTAGCAAATTACTGTCAAATCGAGAAAAAATTGATTCGCTTGTTTAAACCTTAATCCTAAAATGTTTCTCACTATTATTACTTAAAATGAACATCACCAACTTAAACGCTAGAAGTTCTAGGCAATTAAAATTGGAACCTAAGGATGCCAGTATCAGAGAGCAGGGGATCACGAGGAGATTACTAGAGAAATATAAGCCAAAGCATCGTTCTAATGTGGAGAGTATTAGCGACAAAAGCAATAAAAAGAGAGTGGCTTAAGATCATGAATAAGGTTTCAAAATCTAGAAATAGATTATTCCATTTATACAACCCGAAGGAAGAGGGATTGGGGTCCTATGACGTACACTATATAAATGCTTATAAAAAAGATAAAAGATTAAAAAACGAACTAAATAAAAACGATAAAGGGAGGTATGCAGCATGATTCCATTCATTAGAAGTCTTTCAGAATTAATGGCTATCACAGAGTCAAGGGAGATCCAAAATGATCTCTCTCAAAACAATGAGAGCTATAACTCGATAATGGATAGTGGGCAAAGAAAACGATATACAAGATCTCTCGATAACAAAGACGTCGATCTCCCTAGCCTACCTAAAAAGTTAAGGCGTAATTGGATAACTAGAAAAGAAAAGTTATCAAGATTTGTTGATGAATTAGACTATAACAATCAAATCCAATCATCTTATGATCTGACCTTGTTAGAAACACAAAACAAAAGAAATAGTCAGGATGTTGCCTAGTCATGAAAAAAATTAAACTCAATCATGCCATAGAATATCTTTCTTCGGCATTAGTTCTCTCATATTTTTTTATTCATAATATTTTTTTAGTTCTGATTGGGATTACCTTTTCATTGTATTTGATGAATATTAATTTTATAAATAGAATTATTAAATCTATTTATAAAACAATAGTGAATAGCGAAGAATATATAGAGTTAAATGCAAAAGATACGAAAATAGAAACTAAACCTATTGATAAAAAATCAACCAAGGAGGATACCAATCTTACATTAGTTGAAACCATCGAAGAGCTAGGATTTATTCCATCATTAGACAATAATGATGAAACTAATGTTGCATAGTTCATTTTTAATATATAAATAACTTTACTAAATCTTACTTCAAGCAAAGCTATTTGTCTCTGGACAAGTGTATCAATAAAAGGTAGTATAAAATAGATAAAATAAGTAAATGCAAGAGGAACAAAAAACGATAGAAGATATATTAATAAAGGGTCTATCGCATATTTTAAAAAGAACAGTAGAGGTCTGCCCAGGAGATCAATTAGCTATTGCCCAAGAGTATAAAGAGTGGATAAATTGTATATCGGCTAGCGATTTTTCAAAGCAGGAGATACTAGTTATAGATAAGTTTACATTTAATTAATAATACATACATTATTAGATAATATTATTTCTAATTTATTTTCTTTCTATTGATTTCTTGATTTATTAAAAATTAATTTATGCATTATATTATAGAAATAAGAGAATTTATAGGTTTTAATTAATAACAATTTTTCTATATTATTAAATTACTTTAATAGAATAAATATCTTTACTAAATATCCAGGAAATAAAATAATTGACACTTGGTAATACTGATGTACTATGGAGAGGCGTTGCGATCGTATTGAAGACTCTCAATTTTTTGTACCCACTCTAAAAAAATTCATTTAATTTGCAAAGCACGGTCAATGAAATAGTCAACAGAGCAGGGAAGTTTTCGCGTATTTTTTCAACCAATCAACTGGAGTATCTAATGGAATCTTCAAGCACTTCAAGCTGGAAATCAACAAAGAGTCTAAAGCTTTCAAGCGGACTAGGAATAGGCAGAGAAACTCTCATAACAAGCTCCACAAGAGAGTTAGTTGAATTTTATTGGACAAATCGAAAGCGGTTTTCAGGTGGCTACATAGGCTTCCCATCCAAGACAAGTAGGGATCAGGGTAAATAAAGACTTAACTTAAAATTTCTTATTTTTGTTTGTCTGGTCTAAACAGAGAATTAATTTTTAAGTCTTTTGAAATACAATAATTAATTATCGTTGTTCTTTATCATTTATTACTTGATATGAATTCGGAGCAAGTATTAAAAATAATACCCACCAGACAAAAACAAAAATGCCTACAATTGAAGTAAATAAAATGTTGTTAAATAGTTTCCAACTAATAATTAAAACTAAAACTCCAAAGCTAATAATTGACCAAGGTTGACACCAGTAAGGCTTTGAATCCCAAAAACTTTTTTTTGAATTTGTATCCATTAAAGAAATTTGAGAAATGATTATAGCTTTCCAAGCTTAACCATTTACTCAGGCTTTTCTTCTTCGACAGGCTTTTCTTCTTCGATAGGCTTTTCTTCTTCGATAGGCTGATCCTCCTCAACAGGCTTTTCCTCTTCGATAGGCTGATCCTCCTCAACAGGCTTTTCCTCTTCGATAGGCTGATCCTCCTCAACAGGCTTTTCTTCCTCAACAGGCTTTTCTTCTTCGACAGGCTTTTCTTCTTCGATAGGCTTTTCTTCTTCGATAGGCTGATCCTCCTCAACAGGCTTTTCTTCTTCGATAGGCTGATCCTCCTCAACAGGCTTTTCTTCTTCGATAGGCCTAATTTCAACTATATTGTCAATTGAAGAAGAGGTCTCACTGTTAGTAAAAATCTTAGAAACCTCCTCAACAGAATCAGACGCTGAGCCCTTAAGTAAAAATTTCAGAACATATCCAAGAGAGACAAACAAAGCTATTGGGAGGACAAGTCCTAAAAGTAATTTATAGAGAATTATTCCTATTCCAAGTACAGCAATAGAAATAAGAATGTTCTTCCTGTTCATATGAGCTAAATGAATAGACACTAAATCTAGGCTATTTCTGAGTTATCTTGATGACATAGCTTAAACGCGATGTTTATTTAAATAATCTAAATTGTAATTATCAACGCAAAATTCAATGCTCATCAAAGAGAAAGAATTAAAAAAATTCTTTAATCTATCTTATGGAGAGAAAGCTCCATCTAGGGAAGAATGGGAATCTTTGTACAATCAACAAGTTAAATTCATTGATCCTACTCAAGAAAAAAATGGAATTGATGCATATATCAAAGCTCAAGATGGATTAATCAAAAGATGTGATGATATTTATTTAAAATCACATTCAATTGCAATCAATAAGAATATTGCTTTTGTTGAATGGACAATGGGTTTAAAAATAAAAGGTATCGAATTTGTATACGATGGGGCATCACGATTAATATTTGATGAAGTAGGGAAGGTAAAAGAACATAGAGATTATTTTGATTTTTGTTCAGGAACATTTGGTAATATTCCAATTATAGGAGCATTTTTTAGATGGTTATACGCAAGATTTGTTGACTAAATTATTTATAATAAAAAAAAAAGAACTAGTAAACTTGCTTAATCGCAAACCAAGCGAAAAATAATATTTACTTATTTTCTAAATTTTATTTGTTTATTTGGTTCAATACGTAATTAAAATTTTTTAGCTATAACTATATTAGTGCTGGAGGAATCAAATGGGAAAATTAGTTGAATTAATCAAGGAAACCTACGACCATAAAGCATGTTTAGAGATTGCGAGTAGTGGTTGTTCTGATGGTGCATGCACAAGACATAACTATCAAGCTGATACTCTCTTACTCTATATGAGTTACTCAGATGAGATCATCCAATACACCTCAGAAAGACTCGGATACTCTTTTCTTTCTAATCTTGCAAGAGATTTTGGATCACCACTAAAAGACAATAAAGATCAAGATAATTTCTCATGGCAGGAAGTAGTATCGGCTTGTCCAAATAAGGACGATTATAAACATGCCCTTGTATGGAAATTTATAGAATTAGTAGCCAAAGAGAAAAGTTTAGATCACTAATAATAAGGAAATTAATTCTCTAGTAATTGAATATTTATCCTACAGATAATTTAATTTTCGAAAAAAGATCAAATATTGGACTCATCCAATGAGGTTGAAAAATAAAATAAATCACACAAAAAAAGAATATTGCACCTATTATTCCATAAATTTGAACCTCTATTTCTTCCCAAATGTCTTCGACCCAAATAAAAAAAGATTTGTTTTTACTTTCTCTTTTCATTAAGAAATAGATTTAGAAAAGTACTATAAACTAATATTAACTATTTTTAAATACTATTTATAAAAATATCTAAGATTTATAAGCAATTATATTCGATTGATAAATTGAATATAAAATTATGCCCCAAAAGACTCGTCAGAGAGAATTTTTAATTAGATTATTCAACTAAGATCTAAACCAAATTGAAGAATAACCCTTCTATTGAAGAAATAATTTCAGTCACACTTAGCCTTACCTTAATTAGGATGACTGAAATAAATAGAATAGACAGATCCGTTCTTTATCAAGAATTTAAAGAATGGATAGTAAACTCTGGAGAAAATGAAGAGAGTCAAGAAATTTTATGCCTGAGATATTTAAAAGATGATAGGAAGATTAATTAGATTAACTTATGATTACTATTTAATTATCTTGCAGAAAAAGAATTTTGAAATCCTCGTTCAAGGACAAAAACCAATAAGATAAAGTAAATCTAAAGATATGTTCACTTCTTTATTTTCTCTGTTTTTCTCAACTTTACTTTGGGTTCAAGTACCTCAGTGGAGTAATAATTGGTCAAAATGTGCCGTGGATGTACCCGATACTGCTTGCCATTGGTACATAGTTTCTCCAGACAACACTTTTGGTAAAGGATTCGATTGGGCAACAGCCCCATGGTTTGATGCAAACGGTTTGAACGATGTTGCAAAAATTTCTTCTGAAACAGTTGTAGAAAAACTACAATCAAAAGAAATTTCTAGAAAATTAATATCTTGATTATTTATTGGGACTTACTTTAGAAAACAAAGGAATCAAATTTTTAACCACAAATAATTAATTTCTTATCTCACCTAATACTCTTAATGCTTCATTAACATGAGCAGGACCATTTAAAAGGTCGTTGAAAATATGTCTTATAACACCTTTCGAGTCAATGATATATGTCACACGACCATCTAATAAACCAAGAACTTTTGGAACACCAAAAGCTTTTCTCAAAGAATTGTCCGTATCACACAATAATGGGAAAGGAAGTTTATTTTTGTCAGCAAAAGACCTATGGCTTGCTTCATCATCACCACTCACTCCCCACACTTCAGCACCGAATAGTTTAAAAAGATCATATTTATCTCTAAAGCCGCAATTTTCAGCTGTACAACCAGGGGTATCATCTTTCGGATAAAAAAATAGAACTAGTGGCCTACCTTTAGCTTGCTTATTCGTCCTAGCAACTCCTAGCTGATCAGAGAGTGAGAAATCAGGTATTTGATCGCCTAACTTTAAAGGCATTTGAATCCTAAAATTTGTATATTCATTATATAAAAAATTAAGTCATATCGGAGGAGGAAGAGTTGAGAAAATAGTATTAACTCTAAATTTATAGATCAACACCTAGTAAATATAGTTTGTAAATTCTAAATTTATTAAGTTAACAAAAATAGGATTTTGAATTTTAGTATATTGGTGTTAATTAAATAAAAATCATTGAGTGGTTTCGGGAAAAAGAAAAAAGAGAAAAAAGGCTCTTCTAGAAAACTCAGAAACCTTTCAGAAAAGGATCTGAAAGCACAATCAATCGGTCATCATCTTAAAGGTAATTTAGATGAAGCAGAAAAAGGATACATAACTTTTTTAAAAAATGGGTACTCTGATGCAGACATAATTTCAAATTATGCACTTATATGTGAAGACAAAAATCAAAATGATAAAGCTATTAAACTATATGAAAGATGTATCAATAGCTATCCAAATCATATTTTCTCAAAATTAAATTTATCTTTTTTATATTATAAGATAAATAATTTAGAAAAAGCAGAAATAATAATTGAAGATGCCATTAAATTAAAGCCGAGTCTTCCAAATAGCTATTGTATTAAAGGATTAATTCTGAAAAGTCTAAATAAATATAATGAGGCTGAATTATCACTTGAAAAAGCAATCAAACTAGATAATAATTATTTTGATGCTTACATAAATTTAGGATTACTAAATAAAGATTCTAATAAATATGATGAGGCAGAAAAATATTATTTAAAAGCGTTGGAAATAAATAATAAATCTGCTATAGCTCATTTAAACCTAGGCGCATGCTACAAAGAAAAACAAGAACTAGAAAAGGCAATATTACATACAGAGAAGGCAATAGAGATAGATAAAAAACTAAAAAATTGTTATTTAAACCTAGCTACGATATATAACCAAATGGGTGATTATAAAAAGTCACTCTCACTTACAAAAAAAGAAATCTTATTGAATAAAAATAGTGATTTAAGTTTTCAACTAATAAGTGAATTAATCAGAAAAGGAGAATTATTAAATACATCAAAGAAAGATAATAGAGAATTACTTAATAATATATTAAATAGGAAAGATATTTCTCATAGAGAACTATTTGGCAATATAAACAGCCTGATCTCCAAAGAAGTATTAGAAAAATTATCGATTTTAGAATCGGAATTATATGAGAATAATGAATTTAATATTCTTATTAAAGACAAAGAATTAGTAAAAGCACTTTCATTACTCATATTTTGCTCTCCATTGTGGGAAAAAGTTTTAAGAAACGTACGCAAGAATATTCTGATGTGCTATTCAGATAAAGATAAAATAAGTAATAATATTTTAAATTTCACTATAGGTCTGGGATCACAATGTTTCTTAAATGAGTATGTATATTACATCTCCATAGAAGAAGAGGATAAACTAAAAGAACTTAAGAAAACCATCAATAATAATATAAATCAAAATTATAAACTAGCAATAATCTCCTGCTACCAATCTCTATCTTCAATAAACAATGTGATCATTAATTTGAATGATTATGTATCAAACAATAAAGAATTCAATAATCTCATTGATTTACAAATCAAGGAATTAAATGATGAAAAAAAGATTTCAAAAGGAATTAAAAAGGTGGGAGATATAAAAGATTTTATATCTAAGGAAGTTAAAAATCAGTACGAATTAAACCCATATCCTAGATGGAGGTATAATTCATATGTTAAAGATAAAAAATTAAATTTCTTATCGGTTATTAATTCTGAAATTTATCCAAATACAGTTAAATCTAATTCAGATCAATTAAAAAATAAAAAAATAAATATACTCATAGCTGGTTGTGGAACAGGGATTCAAATACTTGAAGCATCCCGATATAGTAATTGTGAAATAACAGCAATCGATTTAAGCAATTCAAGCATCTCATATGCAAAGAGAAAGGTCGATGAATATGGATTGAAAAATGTCGATTTTATAGAAATGGATTTACTTGAATTAAAATCAATAAATAAAAGATTTGATTTAATAGAATGTTCAGGTGTTCTTCACCATATGAATGATCCTACTAAGGGATTATCAAATCTATATGATGTATTAGAAGCAAAAGGTTTTTTAAAGTTAGGTTTCTACAGCAAATATGCAAGAAAAGAAATACTAAAAGCAAGAGAACTAATCAAAGAAAAAGATCTTAAACCAAGCATTAATGAAATAAGAAGCTTCCGAAATGAGATTCTTAATGGTGAAATAAAGAAGTTAAATGAAATAACTAATTGGTCAGATTTTTACTCAACCTCAATGTGTAGAGATCTCTGCTTTCATAGTCACGAAAACTGTTACTCGTTAATTGAAATTAAAAAGATGCTAAAAGTATCTAATCTAGAATTCCTAGGTTTTACTCTTTCAAAAGATATAAAAGATAAATATCAGATAGACAATAGAGATATAGAATCTTTAAAAGATTTAGAATTATGGGATAAATTTGAAACATTAAATCCTAATTCTTTTAGAGAAATGTATCAATTCTGGGCTAGAAAATCAATTAAATAGTTGTTCTTCCAATCCTGGAATAAACAATTTACATAAGGAGAAAATAAAGAGTATTGCTAAAACATTTCCTAGCATTGCTATTGCAAAGCGAATTCTCAGATCCTTAGCAAATGGTAATAGGTTTTCCCAAAGTTGTAATAATGGTCCGCCTGCCATTGGATATTAATGTTTAATTACCAATAGCTTACATTGGGACAACCTTATTGGCTACATCAAAACAAGATTTAAAGTAAAAAGATTCTATTATTATCTTCTAATTTAATTTGCTTCTCATAACAAATAGAATTGTCAAACCTATCAATATTAGGGCTATCGGGTAAAGGAATAAAAATAAAAGATCTATTAAATTTTCTGGTCTATTAAAAATAACTAAGCCTATTAAAAAAATTACTATTGGCAAAAGAATCAGTGATTTTATTAATAGGCCTTCATTCCATCTTTTAGTCTCATTATCTACATCTAATAAAGTTTCCAATTTCTCACCTAAAACTTTATTATTAAAATCAGACTGATCACCCATAAGATCTATATAATAAAATATGAATCCATGTTAAAACTAAATACTTATTTTTGCATTGCTATATAGTTTTGACGCGTATTTATCCCTAAAAAATAATGAGCGAATTTAATTATATAGATTTATTTGGTTTTTCAGCAGCATTGCTCACTACAATTGCTTTTATACCCCAATTATATAAAACATGGAAAACGAAATCAGCAGAGGATGTATCATTAATTATGTTGATTTTATTTATAACAGGTCTAATTTGTTGGATTATTTACGGTTTAAACATCCATTCGATTCCGATTTTAGTTGCAAATATAATTACCTTTATTTTTAATTTTTCAATTTTAGTTTTAAAGCTTAGTTATAGAAATAATAATCAATAGAAAAATTCTTTTATATATATTAAATTATTTTTCTTCAGCTCCTTTAGAAGCTATAGTCTAGATAGAGAATTAAATTTATCAAATGTCAGGGGAAGAACTACAACTAATTGGAAGATCATTGGCTCTGCATCCTCCTGTAATGATAATCACACTTGGGTTATTCATGTACATCAGAGGAAAATCTATTGCAAGCAGCAACCCAACAAAAAAAGTTACACCTTTTTTCCCTTTTAGGAACGTATAAAAATAAAATTAATTATTGACTACTTTCCCTAAAAAGTAATTTATTTATTTAGCTATCACCCAAAAGGGTTAGTTCCCATAAGTGGTCCTACGAATAGAAATTCCATAACTGCTCCTGTTATCGCAACTGGGAAAACCCAAATAGACATAAATCTAATCCCCATAAATTTCATTCCGCCTTTTCCTGCAAAAGCGTCTTTAGTCATTGTATAGACGGTTTCGGTATCACTTACTGAGTATGAATTTTCTCCAGGACTAGAGTAAGGCTGGGCAAAATTCATATTATTAATTAAATTTCTGACTTTGTTATGCAGAACTATTGGCCAAACCCATAAGAAAAATATACGACTAGCAAACGCAAAAGTATCTGATTGAGGAATTCCTAATTGCTGATTTGCTTTATCTTTTGGGAAAGCATCCTCTATAATCTCTGAAATAAGATTTTGATCTGTTGGAAATACCTCTTTTTTATTACTGATGTTTGATTGATTAACTGAAGAGACAATTTCGGTTTCAGTATTTTCTAGAACAGCTGTAGGGCTATTATTTTCAATAAGATTTGATTCTTGACTTTCCATAACAAAATTTTTTCTATCAGCATTATAAGCGGTCTAAGTTGTTTTTTATTAAAGAAAAAAATAATTTAAAAATATTCTATAGAAATTTTAATTATTTATTTTTAGTCAAAAAAAGGCTTACCCCTTGATAAGCCTCTTATTATTTTTATTTTTATTTTTTTAATTATGCGTTTATCACACCACGGCGAATAAATTGCATTGCGAAAATCGCACCAAGGAAAAATACTGTTGGAATACCCAATGCATTCACCGCCAAAGTTCTAACAGTGAAAACTGGGTAGCCCCCTGCAGGTCTTCCTTTATCAGCAACAATTGCAGTATCTTCCCAAACTTGCTCATTTTTAATGGTTGGGCCATTATCCCAGACAAATACTCCCCACCTACGCAACCAATAATCGGCAAATGCAAGAGTAAAAATAACTGGTGATAGGACCAGCAATAATTTAAGTGTGTTCATCCATCTAGGATATTTATGTGCTAAATCCTGGCATATGAGAGCCAAAAAGGCAGATCAAGAAGAAGACCCTAAGGATTCTGTAACAAATTGGGCCGAATTTAGAAGCTTTAATAACTCTCTAAGTTGACTCGCATTACTTCTGATATGGTGTAATCATTGCCTCTAGAAAGGCGTAAATTAATTGGTTTGATTTATGGAATTCGGTTTTAAAGAAATTCTTTTCGGATTAGCTGGAGTAAGCATGGTTGCTTGGGCTGGTGTAATCGGCCTCTGGCATACATATATGTTCCCCAGATTTTTCAAAGAAGATTCCAGTCGAATTAATAGTTCTTCTCCCGCAACTTCCGTCGCTCAATCAGTTACTGAAAGCAACAGCACCAAAAAGCCCTGGTTCCTCGATGACGAGGGTGATTCACTTACACCTCAAACAGCTCTAGGCGCAATAGGGCTTGCTGACAGAGGGAAATACAGCAAAAAATCTTTTGTAGTTGCTGATTTCAATCCTGTTGAAGCTGGTTATGGAGTCAATAGGCTCTACACATCTGTTTTAATTGGCTTAGCTATCAGTACTTTTGTCATAATCTCCTTTGGTCTTCAAAGTGGTTTTGGCATGATGGGACCAAGCTTATAAATCGACAAAATTTAAACGAAAAGGGTATATCCATTACTCAAAATTAAATCTCCAAATAACTGAAAGGCTTTACAAACACAAAATTAAGACAGCGTTTCGTTTTAGAACAAAGGCTTTCAACTAGCCAATACAAATGTTTTCAGATAAAGATCTTTAAAAATATCTTGTTTAATGATTTTCCAATTTTTTTGCAAGTTAATCTCAAATAGATAGTAATCAATTTTTTTCTTCCATCTTTTTTTGAAGTTTTTTCTCTGAGAACCCCTCTTAAAACTAGATTTAAGAATAGTAATTCCAACGAAACCCAATATTAGAAATTAGTTACCTAAAAAGCAAAGGAGTAAATATTGACTTTTTTATGTATCAAAAATCAATATTTAATAGACAAGAAAATTTAAAAAAAGCCAAATTCACTCTAAATGTGCAAAGCTGCTTTAAAATATCTTTGATTTTAAATTGCTCCATGACTGTAGGAATCTACTTCGCTACAACAACAGGTAAAACCGAAGATATAGCTGAACGGCTGCACGGCTTACTTGACTCTGCTGAAGGTCCAAAGGATATTTCAGATGTCGATGACCTTAGTGAATTAGCTGGACATGATGGGGTTATTTGTGGAATCCCTACATGGAATACCGGTGCTGACTCTGAAAGATCAGGAACTGCTTGGGATTCAATCCTTGAAGACATCGGAGAACTAGACCTTAGTGGCAAGAAGGTTGCAATTTTCGGCTTAGGTGATTCTTCTACTTACACAGAAAACTACTGTGATGCAATGGAAGAGCTTCATAGGTACTTCCAACAAGCAGGGGCTTCAATGGTTGGTTACACTGCCAAATCTGATTACACGTTTGACGAATCAAAAAGTGTAGTTGGAGAAGAATTTTGTGGATTACCTCTCGATGAAGATAGTGAGTCAGACATGACTGATGAAAGGCTTTCAGGGTGGGCTGAGAAACTAAAAGGTGAGATGTTTTAAGGCTTAAACAAAATTGGTAAATCTTCCTAAGTCATTACTTAGGAAGATTTTTTTTGTCCATTTTTAAGTGAAATGAAAAATTCAAAAAGAATTAAACTAAAAAAAATTCCAAAAAAGTCATTTTCTGAAGCTATTTAATAAATCACCCCAAACAACCCCAAGATATCTTAATATTTTCTTTATGAACTCAGATCATAGCTCAGATCAAAACGTTTATGTAAACGTAAATCTCTCTTTAAAAGATGAGACTTTGCGTATGTTGATTGAGATGTCAAATGATATGGGAGCAAGTCTTGAGGATGTAATAAGTTCAATAACTGAAGACTCGGTAATAGATTTGCAGAGGCTACAAGACGATTTAGGCATTGTTATAATTCCTGAGAAATGCAGCAAGCAAGATTTAATAAATTCACTTCAATAGAAATTGATCGTTTTTTAATCTTTACCTTTTAGTACTTTTAATCAGAGATAAAAAGCTTTGATTTAATAATATGGCTCTTATTTTCGAGCAGATTTCTTATAACTTTTAATTTAATCAAATATAAAATTACTGAAATGATTTCTTTAAACTTTTAAATTAATCTTAAAAGTCTTCAGAGATATTTTTTATTTAAACCTTTATAAAGCCAATTTTGAACACGTTCTGCAAAGACTTTGTTAGTTGCTTTTTTTTCAAACCAATCCCTACAATTTTTTCTTTTAATCTCTGAAATTGATTTTACTGCATTTATCAATCCCTCAATATCATCTGGTTTCACCAAAAAACCATTAAAACCATCTTCAATTAATTCCCCAGGTCCTCCAAGATCATATGCAATCACTGGGACACCGCAAGCCATAGCTTCAACAATTACGTTGCCGTAGGCTTCATTCCACTTAGGAGTATTTATCAAAGCTCTACATTGGCCCAATTGGTCTTGAAATTCATTCGTTGGAAGGAACCCTTTCCATTCAATACTTTCTTTTGTAAAAGTATTTTCAATCTTTGAAGCATATTCTTTGTCTTCAATAAGTCCCCAAACCAATAATTTTTCACCTAGATCTTTTGCAACTTTTACTGCATCTTCTAAACCTTTTTCTGGTGCAATTCTTCCAGCCCAACCTAATGGACCCTTATCTTTTTCATTAAATGAATAATTTTCCATATCAAAACCATTACCAACAATAATTGGATCTGTTTTCAAACAATAATCTTCTGATTGTCTTTTGGTATGAAAAGCTAATTGATATGGAAATAGTTGACTTATTTCACTAATAATTTCTTTCATTACAAGTGATTCAGCACCCATACTAATTAAATGAAAGATTTTAATTCCTTGAGTTTTTGTTAACCATAAAGGAAGCCAATCATAGGCAAAATTAATAACTGCATCGGAATGATTTGCTAAATCAATAGCCGTTTCCCATAACTTCGGTAAAACACTATTTAATGGAATTAATACAGGGTCTGTTTCCTTCTGATGTTGCCAACTAGGTTGATCAATGCCATCGATTAATCTTAATTCAAGCAATTCACTTTCAAAAGGTATTTTTGAACCTTTTGGTGCAATTAAAATAATTTTATGACCTAATGAAATTAATCCTTTTATCAGAGAAATAATAGTAAGTTCAACCCCTCCTCCTTTCCCACTGCCTAGATAACCTATAGGTGTGCTTACTAGAATAAGTTTTAATTGTTTATTTTTCATTTACTTTAACCCTCTTCTAGTAATTGTTTATTAGTTTTATCCCCCCAGAATCTTCTCCTTTGACTTACAAATAATACTGATATTAAAACCAAAACTACTCCAATCCACTGAAGGATGAAGAGTCTTTCTCCCAACCAAATCCCACCAGTAATCAAAGCAAAAACTGGTGTTAAAAATGCAAGGGTACTAAAGCTTGTTAATTCTTTACGGCTTGCAAACCAAAAAAATAAGCCATAGGCCAGTGCGCTGCCAAACAAACTTGAATAAGACATTAAAGTCCATTCAAAAGAAGACCAATCTGGAAATAATGGCCAATTTTTATCAAAAACATGCCAAACGAGAAGAGGTATACTCCCAAGAACCATGTGCCATCCTGTTACGGCAACAGGATCACTGTTTTTGCAAGCGTATCTAATAAGAACTGTTCCTAAAGCCATAGATGTTGCTGCGCATATCATCCAAACTTCTCCATGGCTTAAGAAATTACTTCCTGATTCAAATTTGCCAAGTAAAAACCAATTTCCTAGCAGCTCAGTAGGGACTCCAAGACAAATTATTCCAACCAATCCAAGAACCAACCCAATCCATCCAATTGGATTTATTGCATCTCCAAACAAAATTCTTGCTAATAGAGCAACCATCAAAGGTTGGGAATCGATAAGTACGGAACCCAATCCCGCGCCTGTTTCCATTAAACCTTTCGCCAAAAAAATCTGAAAAAGTGTGGCGTCAATCAAAGTAAATACTAAAAACCACACCAAATCATCTTTTGAAATATTCCAACTCCTCTTCAAAAAAGGTACGGAAGCTAAAACCACTAGACCAGCTGGCAAAAGCCTTAGTGAGGCAACAATCTCAGGCCCTGCAGCTTTTACTAATGGTGCCATAGCCGCCATTGAGGTCCCCCAAAGAGCGAACGGCAAAATCATCAAAAACCAATTCCAAATGACAAACATAAGGTCAGAAAGCAATCTCCTTTTTAAGATCAATAAAGTTATGCATAATTTGAATGATTTGGCCCTTGAGACGCAAATCCAAAAAAAAGATGGCACGAATCTGTATTGAAGGTCCTATCAATGCAGAAACTCGAAAAAATGTCCTAAAAGCATTAAAGCAAATTGAAGATAGAGAGTTCCCAGCCCTATTACTTCGCATTGATAGCCCAGGAGGAACAGTTGGTGACAGCCAAGAAATTCATAGTGCTCTCTTGAGACTAAGAGAAAAAGGTTGTCATGTTGTGGCTAGTTTTGGCAATATCTCGGCCTCTGGAGGGGTTTATATAGGAGTTGGTGCTGAAAAAATCGTTGCCAATCCAGGAACAATAACAGGCTCCATTGGAGTGATTTTAAGAGGGAACAACCTCTCTAAGTTATTAGAAAAGGTTGGTATTAAATTTGAAACTGTAAAAAGTGGGCTTTACAAAGACATCCTTTCTCCTGATCGCCCTTTATCACCTGAAGAGAGACAATTGCTTCAATCTCTGATTGATAGTAGTTATGAACAATTTGTCTTGGCAGTTTCAAAAGGAAGAAACTTAACAACGGAAGTTGTTAAGAGTTTTGCAGATGGAAGAGTTTTCACTGGAGAGCAAGCCAAAAAATTTGGACTTGTGGATGAAATTGGCGATGAAAATGATGCAAAATTGCTTGCAATAAAAATCGCAAACCTAGATGAAAAAACAAAGCCAATTACCTTTGGTAAAACCAAAAAGAAATTATTAGGGTTTCTGCCGGGGGGAAAATTAATTCATAACGTCTTCAATGCGTTAAATCTAGAGTTGGAGGGGCATGGGCAAATTCTTTGGCTATACAAGCCATAAGCTATGAATTTTCAAAATAAACTTAATCTATGTGCATTAAGGGGTGCCACAACTTCTGAACACAACTCTGTGGAATCAATTGCGTCTGCAGTGGATGAATTACTAGTTGAATTAGTATCCAGAAATAATTTGATCCCCGATCAAATTATTTCTGTTACTTTCTCTGTAACCAAAGATTTAGATGCTTGTTTCCCCGCTTCTATTGCTAGAAGAAGAGAAGGTTGGGGGAAAATTGCCCTTTTAGACTGTCAACAAATGTTTGTTAAAAACGACTTGGCTAAATGTATTCGTCTACTTGCTTACGTTTCTTTACCAAATGAGCAAACACCTCAAAACATTTACCTAGGTAAAGCAAAAAATTTAAGGCCAGACCGTTAAAGCCAGTTTTTTTCCCAACAACAGCCTATATTCAGTTGGGTTTACTTTAATGCACTTGAAAAATATTTAAGTGCCATATCTATCAACCAAAATAAGTCATGTTCAAAAATCATTCTCTACCAATCGTAAAAAAAATTTTTTTTATTGGATTCTCTGCATTTTTGTTAAGTGCAGGAGCTTTTAACTTAGCCCCGAAATCATCTGCATCTCCGGGTTTTTTTGAGTACCAATGGTACCCAGAGGAAGGTTATAAAAAACTTCGATACCTTCAATCTTCCTCTGAAAGACTTGAAAGAGCAACTTATTACTTTTTTCTTAGGGGTAAAGAAAGAAAATCAGATATCAGCAAATTGACTCTCAGAGTACCTGATTATTTTGAAGCAAAAATTAAGCCTGAAAAACTAAGTTTATGCAAAGTAAACATTGGTTCTTATACATCAAGAACCCGTTGCTTAGAGAATGTTCCATCCGATATAAAAATCAATGAGAACCAAACTAAAATTGTTATATCCCCAGAAAAACCAATTCCGTTAAACAAAGATTCTTACGCAGTGGTAATGAAAATTTTCAATCCCAGAAAAAGAGGTATGTTTCAATTCCAGGCTTTTTCTCAAAAGGTTGGAGAAATCGACATCTCAACATATTTAGGAACTTGGAACATAGACGTACAGTGAACTGATAAATTAATCACATATATCTAATCCAATACGAGCATAAATAAAAATGACAAAAAGGACCTTTGGTGGAACTAGTAGAAAAAGGAAAAGAGTCTCTGGATTCAGAGTGAGGATGAGATCTCACACTGGAAGGAGAGTTTTAAGAACTCGTAGAAAACGTGGAAGAGCTCGTTTAACTGTCTAAATTTATCTTCACCTAACAAGGATACTTGTAATAAAAGTTTCTTCTTATGGTTTTGCCAAAACACATGAGACTCAAAGGTCATAAATGTTTTGACTTTATTTACAAGAAGGGAACTAGGTTCTACAGCTCTTCAATGGTTCTAAGAGTTACAAATGCAAACACAAAACTATATTTCAAAAAGAACACCTCCAAATTCAAGCCCCTTATCAAATGTGCAATATCCATAAGCAACAAAGTAAGCAAAAAATCAGTTACAAGAAATAAGCTTCGACGGTTATTCCACCAACATTTAGCTCAAAGACTTTCTAATATGAAATCTGAAAAAGAAGTTTGGGCTTTTATTTCTCTAAAACCTTCCTGCATGAAAAATTCTGATAGCAATCTTCTGAAAGAATGTGACAAACTGCTCATCAAGGCTGGGATAACAAAATGACAATCAGTCCAAACGAAGACATTTTTTACGAGGGAGGACCTGCCAGCGGGGACCTCATAATAAATTTAATGGCTGGAATTACGCTGATCGGTCTACCTTTCACTTTTGGAGCTTTAGTAAGAGCTTTATGGGTGAGATACAAGATAACTACTCGTAGAATATCTGTCACTGGTGGTTGGCTTGGTAGGGATAAAACTCAAGTTGTATATAGTCAAATTGCTGAGATCAGAGCAATTCCAAGAGGTTTAGGATCTTACGGTGATATGGTTTTAGTCCTAAAAGATGGAGCCCGACTTGAGATGAGATCACTCCCAAACTTTCGAGAGACAGAATCTTACATACTTGAAAAAATAGAAAAATCACCTATAAATAAATCCGTCAAAGATGTTCAAGGCTTTTCAAACTAATGAGTCCTTACAAAATTGTGAGACAAGAACACATCCTCTAAGGCAAACTGGCCTAACAACTTCAACCTTTCTTCCTTAAAAACCGTGATCGGGTACATCTCAGACAATCTACTTATCCCGATCCTAGATTTTTTCTACGGATTAGTTCCAAGTTACGGACTAGCGATTGTCGCATTAACCATAGTTATTCGCTTAGCACTTTTCCCTCTTAGCGCAGGCTCAATCAGAAGCGCGAGAAGGATGAAGATAGCTCAACCTGTTATGCAAAAAAGACAGGCTGAAATCAAAAGCCGCTATGCAAGCAATCCTCAAAAGCAACAGGAAGAATTAGGAAAATTAATGGGTGAATTCGGAAGTCCGTTAGCAGGTTGCCTGCCACTCTTAGTTCAAATGCCAATATTATTTGCCTTATTCGCAACTTTAAGAGGCTCACCTTTTGCTGATGTTCCTTATTTGGTAAACATCAAAGTTCTGCCATCGGACCAAATTGCTGCAGTGGAACCAAAGCCTTTCAAGACAGCGAAGCACTCAATATTCATAACTGAAAAGAACCATTTTCCTGTAGTAGCTTCTCTTCCGGGTGGAACGAAAATCGGTTCAGGTGATTCAGTTAAAATTAATTTACAAACTTTGAATGGAGATTCATACGTTAACGAATTAAAGAAATATGAAACTGGTTCAAAATTTTCTCCTTCTTGGAAAGTCACAAAAGGAGAAGACATTGTAAAAGTTTCTTCAGATGGGACTGTAAATGCACTCAATCCCGGCGATGCAACTGTTGAAGCAAAAATCCCTGGTTTAGCTGCTAAAAGCGGTTTCTTATTTATAAAAGCTCTAGGAAATGTTGGCTTTTATGTAGATGGTGCTATTCACTGGGATATTGCAATTCTAGTAGCAGGGTTTGGATTAACTCTCGTTATCTCTCAGGTACTTTCTGGGAGAGGAATGCCTGTAAACAAACAACAATCAACTGCAAATAAAATCACACCGGTAATGATTACCGGAATGTTTTTATTCTTCCCTTTGCCCGCTGGTGTATTGCTTTATATGGTTATTGCAAATATTTTTCAAGGCTTACAAACATTTCTGCTAAGCAGGGAATCCTTACCAGACAATTTACAAAAAATACTAGATGATCAACTTAAGCAACAAGATAAACCGGCAGTCTCTGTAACTTCTGAAGTTATATCTGATTCAGGTAGATTACCTTTTGAGCCAAAAAGTAATAAATAGCATTAAGTACAACTTATTATAAAAATCAAGCCTCATATAGAACCACATCCATAACTGATGTCTAATTGGGACGAACAACTTGATCTCCTAATTCGAGCGAGAACTCCCATTATTTGGATAAGGAGTAATGAAGAAGAAAGGGTTGAAACTCTTATCAAAAATTCTACTAAAAGACTTTCTCCTCGAAGACTTGCAACTTGGGATTATATAGATGGAATTAGCAATGTTCTTAATTCTAATAATCTTGGTTCTAGGCAGCCAATGGCAGTACTTGAATGGCTTAAAAAATTGGATGGAAGTTCTCCAACCATACTTTTGTTAAAAGATTTTCACCATTTCTGTGAAGATCCAGGAATTCTTAGAATGCTAAAAAATTTAACTATTGATCTTCGCTCAAAGCCCCATTCAATAATTATCAGTTCTGGATTATGGAGCCCCTCAAATGATCTAGAAGAAGACCTAACTATTCTTGATCTACCCTTACCCAAAGAAAATGAAATTAAAACACTTTTATCAAATATTGCTGAAGCTAGTAATTCTCAATTAGACGAAAATGTCCTTAAAGAACTAACAAATGCATGTGGGGGACTGAGTGAATCAAGGATCCGTAAAGTGGCTGCTAGAGCACTTGCGCAAAGAGGTCAAATTGGCAAAGAAGATTTGCTAGAAGTATTGGAAGAGAAACGCCAATCTATTGCTCGTAGCGAAGTTCTGGAATATTGCAAAACAAATAAATCGCCAAACGATGTTGGTGGCTTACAAATATTGAAAGATTGGTTAAGACAAAGGAAGCAAGCCTTCTCAGAAGAGGCAAAAGATTTTGGATTGCCCTTACCTAAAGGGGTTTTGCTAGTTGGTCCTCAAGGGACAGGCAAAACGCTAGTAGCTAAAGCAATAGCAAATAGCTGGTCTATGCCTTTATTAAGACTTGATGTGGGTAGGTTGTTTGCTGGCTTAGTTGGAGCGAGTGAAGCAAGGACAAGAGAGACCATTCAGCGAGCTGAAGCTATGGCACCTTGCATTTTATGGATTGACGAAATTGATAAAGCTTTTGGCGGTGATGGAAGAAGTGATGGAGGAACAAGTCAAAGAGTACTTGCAAATATTCTCACTTGGATGTCAGAGAAAACTTCTTCTGTTTTTCTTGTAGCCACTGCAAATGGAATAGATAAGCTACCTGCTGAGCTCTTGAGGAAAGGAAGATTTGATGAAATTTTCATGCTTGAGTTACCCTCTAGAAATGAAAGACATAGCATTCTTGAACTTCATCTTCAGAAAAGAAGACCTAATTTAAAAGTTGATTTAAATGCTACTGTCGATAGAACAGAAGGATTCTCTGGTGCAGAATTAGAACAAGCCGTTATTGAGGCAATGTATTTTGCATTTGCAGAGAAAAGAGAACTTGTAGAAGGTGATTTAATTCTCGCCTCAAGTCAACTAGTTCCTCTCTCTAGAACAGCAAGAGAGCAACTTGAGTCTCTTAGAGAGTGGGCCTCTAGCGGAAGAGCGAGAGCATCATCTCCAAAACTTTTTTAGATTTTTCTTTTTATTGTCTTAATTAATCAAAAAAAGTTCTTAAATTTAGAAGAAATTAATACTCGTGATTATTTTAGGAACAATTAACGATTAGGCTAAAAGAACTTCAATATTTATATAGTGATAGACAATAGACTACTAAGAGAAAATCCAAATTTAATTGCAGAGGGACTTAAATCAAGAGGAATGGATATTGATCTAGGGGAACTTCAAAAATCATGCAAAGATCTTAAAGAACTTGAAGAAAAAAGAAATTCACTGCAAGCAGAGGGAAATTTAATTGGGAAAGAGGTTGGACAAAAAATAAAACAAGGCCTTTCTCAAGATTCTGAAGAGATTTCAAGTCTTCGCATCAAGGGCAATAAAATCAAACAACAAGTTGGAATTATTGAAGAGGAAGAAAAATCGATTTCAACTCAATTAAATGAACGAATTCTTTGCTTACCTAACCTTCCAGAAAAGGATTCTCTCATAGGGAAAGACGAAAAAGATAACAAGGAAATCAGAAGATGGGGTGAGCCTATTTCAGGAAATAATTTCAAAGAACATTGGGAAATTGCTAGTCAATTAAACCTTTGGGATAGCGAGAGATCCTCAGTAATAGCAAAAAGTAGATTTGTCACCCTTTTCAACCAAGCTGCAAAACTTGAAAGATCACTTATAAATTTCATGCTTGATTTACATGTTAAGAAAGGATATTTAGAAGTACTTCCACCAGCTCTTGTAAACACTGCTAGTCTTACTGGATCTGGGCAATTACCAAAATTTGCAGAAGAAAGTTTTCGTTGTGCTGATGATGATTTATGGCTAACTCCCACAGCTGAAGTGCCGATAACGTCTCTCCATCGTGGTGAGATCATTCCTCAAGATATGCTTCCATTAAAATACGTAGCATATAGCCCCTGTTTTAGAAGAGAAGCTGGAAGTTATGGTAGAGATACCAGAGGTCTAATCAGACTTCACCAATTCAATAAAGTTGAATTATATTGGTTTTCTTCACCAGAAAAATCTAAAGAAGCTTTAGAACAAATCACATCTGATGCAGAATTTATATTGCAGCAACTTGAACTGCCTTATCGAGTAATTCAACTTTGTACAGGAGACTTAGGTTTCTCAGCAAAAAAAACTTATGATTTGGAGGTTTGGCTTCCTGGTGCTAATACGTTTAGAGAAATATCTAGTTGCAGCAACTGTGGAGATTTTCAAGCTAGACGTTCCTCAATACGAACAAAAGATAACAATAAAAAAAATATACTTTTGCATACTTTGAATGGAAGTGGATTGGCCATAGGGCGCACTATGGCTGCGATTTTGGAGAATGGTCAACAACCTGATGGAAGTATCAATTTACCAAAAGCCTTAATACCTTACTTCGGTTCGAACAAATTACAGCCAGAATAACTCAATCAAAATCTAATTAATGAACGTTCTTTTATCTATAGCTGTATTAGGCCTTCTGATTTTTTTTCACGAGTCTGGTCATTTTTTAGCAGCAGTGCTTCAAAAAATCAAAGTAAGTGGTTTTTCAATTGGTTTTGGACCAGCTCTTTTGAAAAAGGAAATAAATGGAATCACCTATTCACTTAGATCACTTCCTTTAGGGGGATTCGTATCATTTCCTGATGAAGAAACAGATTCATTAGTTCAATCCAATGACCCCGATTTATTAAAGAACAGACCAATTTACCAAAGAGCAATAGTTATTTCAGCGGGTGTAGTGGCAAATTTATTACTCGCTTGGATAGTACTAATTGGTCAAGCAAGCGTAATAGGTATTCCTAATCAACCTGAACCAGGGGTAATAATCATGGGAATTCAGCCAGATGAGCCTGCATTCAATTCAGGATTAGTAGCTGGAGATCAAATAATGAGCGTAAACGGTCGAGCATTAGGCAGCGGCAAAGATGGAATTATGGATTTAGTCAATATCATTCAGACATCATCTGGCGAAGAATTACTTTTTGAGAGAGTCAATGATGGAGAAAGCGAGACAATTTCTATAATTCCAGCTGAAAATGAAGGGAATGGAAGGATAGGAGCCCAATTGCAGCCAAATCTTCCAAATAAAGTATCCAAAGCAAATAATATTGGTGAAATATTTAATAGCTCTAATTCACAATTTTATGAATTACTTAGTCGAACTGTTATTGGCTACAAAAGTTTGATTACTAATTTCTCTTCAACTGCTCAGCAGCTAAGTGGACCAGTCAAAATTGTTGAAATTGGTGCCCAGCTTTCTGAACAAGGTGGCTCAGGTCTTGTACTTTTTTCTGCTTTGGTTTCAATAAATCTTGCAGTTCTGAACTCATTACCTTTACCTCTTCTAGACGGAGGACAATTAGTTCTTCTAATTCTAGAGAGTATTCGCGGAAAACCAGTTCCTGAAAAAATTCAATTGGCTTTTATGCAATCTGGATTTGTCTTACTTGTAGGCTTAAGTGTTGTTTTGATAATCCGAGATACGACACAGCTATCTTTAGTTCAGCAGTTTGTGCACAGGTAAGAAAATTAAATTTTAGATAATTATTAATTTGAAAAAGTATTTTGAGAATAATTTTACTCCAATTACTAAAAACAATCAGGCAAGGAGTTAAAATGATTTCTAAATAAGCTGAATAAGCCCATTAATGGCAAAAAAGTCAATGATAGCGCGTGACGTAAAGCGCAAAAAACTTGTAGAAAGATACGCAGCAAAGCGTAAAACTCTAATTGATGCTTTCAAATCAGCAAAAGATCCCATGGAAAGACTAGAAATCCATAGAAAGATTCAAGCTTTGCCAAGAAATTGTGCACCTAATAGAATTAGAAATCGTTGTTGGGCGACGGGTAAGCCAAGAGGAGTTTATAGAGATTTTGGACTATGCAGAAATCAACTTAGATCAAGAGCTCACAACGGGGAATTACCAGGAGTAGTAAAATCAAGTTGGTAAAAACGAAAAGTAAATTGATTTACAGCAAGAAGTGGGAAAGATTATATCTCCCGCTTCTTTTTTAGTTTTATAGTTTCAGTAATTGTGGTAAATGTTTCCTCTAGGAAACAAATCTATCGAGTTTTTTACTCAATTAGTCCCATTAAGTGTAAGAATGTCATAAGACAAAAAGCTATAAACGCACGTGCAAGGTCAGACAAAATCCGTTTCCTTCGATGGTAGAGAGATAAAGCTCACTACAGGGAGATTTGCTCCACAGGCTGGTGGTTCAGTAATGATTGAGTGTGGTGACACCTCCGTTCTAGTAACAGCAACAAAATCAACAGGGCGAGAGGGAGTTGATTTCCTACCTTTAATGTGTGAGTACGAAGAAAGGTTATACGCAGCGGGGAGGATTCCAGGAAGTTTTATGCGTCGTGAAGGACGTCCCCCTGAAAGAGCAACTTTAATTTCAAGACTTATTGATCGTCCAATGAGACCTCTTTTCCCTGATTGGATGAGAGATGACATACAAATCGTTGCAACATGTCTTTCCTTAGATGAAAGAGTTCCAGCAGATGTGTTAGCTGTAACTGGTGCTTCAATGGCAACATTAATGGCAGGTATTCCTTTCCAGGGACCTATGGCTGCTGTTCGCGTTGGCCTCTTAGGAGATGACTTTGTTCTCAATCCAAGTTATAGAGAAATTGAAAGAGGTGATCTCGATCTAGTAGTTGCCGGGACTCCAGATGGTGTAGTAATGGTGGAAGCAGGAGCAAATCAACTATCAGAACAAGATGTTATTGAAGCAATTGATTTTGGCTATGAAGCCATAACTGAATTAATCAATGCGCAAAAGGAAGTTTTGAAAGAAACAGGAATCAAGCAAGAGATTCCTGAACCCCCTGAAGTTGATGACACAATTTCAAACTATTTAGAAAAAAATTGTACAAAATCAATTAGTGAAGTTCTGAAAGACTTTGATCAAACAAAAGAGGAGAGAGACAATAAGATTGAAGAAATAAAGATCAATGTTTCATCAAAAATAGAAGGACTAAAAGATGATAATGCTGTTAAAAAATCTCTTTCATCAAATAACAAACTCTTAGATAATAGTTATAAAGCTTTAACCAAAAGGTTAATGAGAGAACAGATAATTAAGGAAGGGAAAAGGGTCGATGGTAGAGAATTAAATGAAGTAAGATCAATAGAAGCAGACGCCGCAGTATTACCCAATAGAGTCCATGGATCAGCCCTGTTTCAAAGAGGTTTAACACAAGTTCTCTCTACAGCAACATTGGGTACACCAAGCGATGCTCAAGAGATGGACGATCTAAACCCTAATACTGATAAGACCTACATACACCATTACAATTTTCCACCTTACTCAGTTGGAGAAACTCGACCAATGAGAACTCCAGGCAGAAGAGAAATTGGTCATGGGGCTCTAGCAGAAAGAGCCTTAATTCCTGTACTTCCAGCAAAAGATACTTTCCCATATGTATTAAGAGTAGTAAGCGAAGTCTTGAGTTCAAATGGCTCTACTTCAATGGCTTCAGTATGCGGAAGCACCTTAGCTCTTATGGATGCAGGAGTTCCTCTTAAAGCTCCAGTAGGTGGAGCAGCGATGGGACTAATAAAAGAAGGGAAAGAAGTACGAATATTAACTGACATACAAGGAATTGAAGACTTTCTCGGAGATATGGATTTCAAAGTTGCAGGCACAGAGAAAGGGATTACAGCTTTACAAATGGATATGAAAATAACTGGTCTTCCAATAGAAACGATTGGAGAAGCAATCAACCAAGCGCTTCCTGCAAGGACTCATATATTAGGAAAAATGCTTGAGGCAATTGAGACTCCAAAAGAAAATCTTTCTCCCCACGCTCCAAGACTTTTAAGTTTCAGAATTGACCCTGAACTAATTGGAACAGTAATAGGTCCAGGCGGTAGAACTATAAAAGGTATTACAGAAAGAACTAATACAAAAATTGATATCGAAGATGGTGGAATTGTCACTATCGCCTCCCATGATGGAGCTGCCGCAGAAGAAGCTCAGAGAATTATTGAAGGTTTAACAAGAAAAGTTCATGAAGGAGAAATCTTCTCTGGTTCCATTACTAGGATTATTCCCATTGGAGCCTTTGTGGAAATTCTTCCCGGGAAAGAAGGAATGATTCACATTTCACAACTATCGGAAGCAAGAGTAGAAAAAGTTGAAGATGTTGTAAAGGTAGGTGATCAAGTGACTGTAAGGGTAAGAGAAATAGATAATCGTGGACGTATCAATCTGACTTTGAGAGGAGTACCTCAACATGGCGGGATGAATTATCCTGAGCCAACTCCAACCCCAGTAGCACCTCTTACTTAATTTTTAGATAGTATATTCTGGCTCTTCTTGATAGAAAAAATCCATAGCTTTTTGACAAATCTGTAGGTGGGATTTTCCATGGCTTGCTATTAAACAGCCTGATTGAGAAAGATCAGATGTTTGGTAAATCAAATTTGATCCGTCTGCATGAGAAATTTTTCCACCGGCCGCCTCAATAAGTGCATGAGGAGCAGCCATATCCCAATCCTTTGGCGAGGTTTTTCCTGATAAAGATATGTAAACATCTGATTCTCCTCGTAAAATCGATGCGACTTTGCAGCCAACACTCCCTATCTTTTTTGTCTTAGCAAAGCATAAACTAGAACAAAGATTCAGAAGTTTTGTTTGTTGATGGTTTTTGCTTGAAACAAGAATCAAATCTGATATTTTGCTTCTCTCGCTAAAAGAGACAAGATTTTTCTGACCGGCACGATTTTCATACCATGCGCCACTTCCAATAATTCCAAACCAAAGCTCATTCATTTCCGGGATCAAAACTATCCCGAGTTTTGGTTTTTTTTTATAGGCCAAAGCTATATGAACTGCATAGTTTTCAGATCCTTGAAGAAAATCTTTTGTCCCATCAAGTGGATCGATAATCCAACACCAATCTTTTTTGTAATTAAATTCTTGAAAAGTTTTTTCTTTGGATCCTTCTTCACTTAAAACATCCCATTCCTTAAAAGTGAAGTTATTATTCAAACCAGCTATTAATAATTCATTAACCGCCATATCAGCAGCAGATACAGGTCCATCGCCACCCTCTTCTACAGTTAAACATTTTGGGAACCCATATGGAGGTTCTTGTCCTCGAGCATATGCAATCAAGACATCAGCCGCCGCCCAGCTAAGCTTTCTAAGTTCATCTAATAAAGTTTCTAAATCCACCTCTTCTGGCACAACAAGATCTATTGGCATAATGGATTTAATCAATGATTACCAGCCTAAAAAAGAAAGCTCAGAACCCTACCCAGGGACTCTTTACATTGTTGGTACACCCATAGGGAACTTAGGCGATTTATCCCCAAGAGCAAAATTCATCCTAAAGCGAGTATCAATAATAGCCTGTGAAGATACCCGAAGGAGTGGACAACTATTGAAAGCAATAGAATCTAATGTACCAATGCTTAGTTATCACAAACACAATATCAAAAGTCGGCAATCCCAATTATTAAAAATATTGAAAGAGAATCAAAGTATTGCCTTAATTAGTGATGCTGGATTACCAGGTATAAATGATCCAGGAGAAGAGCTTGTTCATTCTGCAAAAAAAAATAATTACAAAGTGATTTGCATCCCTGGTCCGTGTGCCGCAACAGCAGCATTAGTAATAAGTGGATTACCGTCAGAAAGATTTTGCTTTGAGGGGTTTCTTCCTAATAAGAAAAGTCTTAGGAAAAAACGTTTAGAGGATATCTCTCAAGAGAGTCGAACAACTGTAATCTATGAGTCACCACATCGATTAATAAAACTATTAAAAGATTTGTCTATTTTATGCGGAAAAGATCGTCCTATTCAAATTGCTAGAGAACTTACCAAAAGATATGAAGAGTCAATTGGTAATACCATAAATGAGGCACTAGAATATTTTGTGTCCAATACCCCAAAGGGAGAATTCACAATAGTTCTAGGAGGATTCAATAATGTGCAAGAAAAAAAAACAAGTGAAGAAGAAGCTTTAAATAGACTTACTAGATTGATAAAGGAAGGGGAAAAATCTAATTTTGCGGCACGAAGAGTATCGGAAGAAACAGGCTATAAAAAAAAATGGCTTTATTCCAAATTACATAAGAGACTTGACAAATAAACTTTTTGGCTAAAAGCTAATTAAAGCTCTATTTCACATAAGTCTTGTTTAAATGTTTTTTAAATTACAACTTTTAATTCTAAATTTGACCTTTGCTACATTGTTATTATTCTTTCTTTGCCTTGGATCTCAAAATCTAAGTAAAAAACATACTTTAAATTTTATAATAAATAAAAGCGTTCCTTTACCAATTGGATTTATAGTTGGAAACTTCTTTACTTTTGGATTGATCTCTGGAGGGTTAACTTCAGTATTAACGATAAATAATAAAGTTGAAGAGTAAAATTATTAACATAGAAAATACTAAGCATCCAAAGCTATTATCGAATCCTCAAATATTAATCTAGTAACACCCTTATTAATCAAATAAGTTTTAGAAATCTGCAAAACTTCTTTATTAGGTATCTTAATAACTCTTTGGTTTCTTGAACAAATTCTTTTAGCAGTCCTCTGGTTCGAAAACAACAGAATTGCTTTTCTATTTAATTCTTTCTCAGGCAAAAAGCTCCACTCAGATAAATCAGAAATCGATATAATTTCAAGCTCAACTTTTTTTTCAACTATCATATATAAACTTTCAGGAAGAATTTCTTGATTATGTAGTTCGAAATTTACTTCTTTCTTCTCAAAATCAAGACTAGAAACCAAAGGTTCTATTTCCTCCCATTTATTCTCAGGATCTTGATTTATATTTTCAGTATCAGAGTTCTCATTATTTAAACTTTCAGAAAGAGAAAGATCTCCAATAGGGAAAAATGCTATTTCATTGAAACCTTGATTACAAATTTTATTATCATTTTTTACAGGTACTTGCTCATCTGCATTGACAATTGAATTGCCATCGTTAAAAGATCTTTGATTTTTAAGATCTTCTTGATTACTATCTATATTTTTACCATTAACTGGTTCAAATTTCTTATTGCTACTTTTTATTCTTTTTTCCTTTAGCAATTTATATTCAGAATTGGATAGTAGAGTTTTAACCGTTCTATTAATAGTATTTGGACTACAATTATATTCTTCAGCAAGAATATTAGTGTTGACTCCACCTCTATAGGCTTGGACAATTTCATCTTTTTGAATCTTTGTTAGCCTTCTCGACATAATATTGATTACCTTTTTATATCCAAGATAAGACCAAATGATCAGAATTAGTAAAAAATATTACCAGATAACTAACAATTTATTAGTCCCTTAGGCTAGTGGGATAGGGAAATGCTTTCCAAGCTGTACTAAGAAATTGGTAGCAGAAGGCTATCTAGACATAAACAGCCTTGACAAGCAAAAGTCAGTAGCGGAATTCACAAAAAATTTTTAATACATTTTTTTGAATTTCAGTTTAATCCACTGCCATTTTGCCTTTTAAATATCTTTCGCTCTGAGGTTTATAGAAGGAATTAAGAATAATCCTGGACGAATCGTCCAAAATCAAAATACCACAACATTAAGTAGTTGATCTATATCTTCTAGGTAAGATGATTTTGTTCAAGTTTGATGTTTGATGATGCTAACAAAATTAAATTTATTTAGCTCCCAGACAATTATGGAATTAAGCGATAAAAGCAAATTAAAAAGCAACTTAAACGAAAGCAGGTCGAAGAAATAGAAATTAAAGCGAAAATAAATGAAACAAACGCTGAAATTGAGAAAGCAGGTAAATCTATTCTTCAAATAGCCAAATTGTTATCACAAATAAAGAATTTAATTAAGAATAAAAATTGGGTTGATTTTACTGAAAAAGACTATATAGCCTTGCCTGGAAGGGTAGCCAGAGATTTAGCATCGGCCTATGAAAGCTGGTTGGGAAAAAGTTCCATTCCAGAAGGAGCCTTAACTCAAGTTTCAGCAAGAACATTGGCAAAGATTGGAAAAGTTGAACTATCCATAAGAAATGAAATTGAAGGCCACATTAAAAAAGGAGAAAACTAACAGAAAGTGAACTATCTTTATTTATTAGAAAAACTTCAAACAACAAACCCATTGAAAAACTAATCAAACAAGTGCAACTATCTGCTCAGGAGATGACTGCAGAAGAAAAGATTGAAAGATTTAACAAACTTTTTGTTGAAAATATTCAGCTCAAGAAAAAAGTTAAAGTTTTAGAAGGAAAACTATTCGAGTACAAGCTTCAATTAGATAAATTTTCATGACGTCTAAACAATTTATTGATTATGATGATAAGTCTTGTTGGTCTGCTTAATTCTGCTTGTGGTTCGCCACATGACTATGTAATGTTAGATAGTTGATTTTTTAATATTAGATTTTCTCTAGGAAACGTTCTCAGAGCAACAATCTAAAAATCGCTCTGCTCCCTTAGCTCAGCTGGATAGAGCAACTGCCTTCTAAGCAGTGGGCCGCTGGTTCGAATCCAGCAGGGAGCGTTAAAAAAAGTTAGTAATATCAATAGACTTCATATGTTCTGATAAATGCCTTAATAGCAAATCACCAACAAAATATCAAGATTGAATATGTAGAATTTTATAGCTAGTTACTTACCAGATAGCAAAACAAAAGTCTAGAGCAGACTCTCAAAAGGATCCTGATCCAAAATTCCAATAAGCTTTTACAATCCAAACAAATTACCTCTTAAACAAAAAAGGGAACATTTAATAAAGGAAAAAATTAAAGACCTAATAACCAAAAACACGAAGATAAAACTCTTCTATTCAAAGCATCTAAATACAAAATTAAAGCCAAAAGATCTGTGCAATCTGGAATGGTTAATTTAAGAAGTAAAAAATAAATTAACATTTTATTAATTGACTAATTTTTTAAAAATTTTTTTCTATAAGTACAATAAGAATTAGAGAATTCGAATATAAGTAATAACTTATGAAAAATTACATAACTGTTTCACTTAACGAATGGAAAGGATGATAAAAATATTGATATATTAAATAATAATAAAACTATTTTCTATAAATTTTAAAATATTGACTATCTAAAAAATACAAACTTATGATAATATTTATCCATCCGGTTTAATTATATTCTCTAGCAAAAAATACCTTACTGTAATTTAAAAAATTATTGAATTCATAAACAAGTTTTAATTGATCTCCTTCTTTTTTTATAACATAAAAACCACCTTCCTCTAGCCTTAGTTCACAAGGCCAAAGATTTGAGAATAGAGAGCAATGAGCAACTGAGTTATGGGCTGATATTATAGTATTAGTACCAGGCTTTATTGATGTAGACAAAATATATTCTCTTAGCCAATTATTTCTTAGATTCATATTCTCATAATAAGGACCTTTGTGGACTAAGTTTCTTTCAAGTTCATCATAACCACCAAAAGCTATATCTGCTGTTTGCCTAGAACGGCAACTTGGACTGGAGATTACTTTACCAATAGGCAATCCACTAAATTTAATTATCTCTCCCATTGCTTTGGCTTGAACTTTACCCCTTGAATTTAAGCAAACAGCCTTTTCAAAGTAATCTTTTTCTGCAAATCTAGTTCCATTTTTACCATTATCATGCAGATCAGACTCAATTGAATCATACATCTCCACATCAATCCATTTTTCTCTTTCCGCGTGCCTAAATAATAGAATATAACCACCTTTTAAAATCTTATTTGCCCATTTTTTATCATTCTCTTTGCTAATTTCTGGTTTATATCCAAAATAGTTTTGTTTAATTAACTCCAAGATAGATAAATGATCTTTTGGTTGCTCTCTAAGGCTTTGCGCAAGATAATTTAAGGAAGCAAGACCAGATAGAGTCAATGTGATAGCAAAAAAAGCTTTAGTTAATACTTTCATGAATAATCTTTAACTGCAAAGCTAACAAAAAATTAGCGTTCAGACAAATATAGTAGGCAACGGTACTGTTAGCAATCATAGATTAATCTAATGTTAAATGATGAAATCTATTCTCTATTGAAAATCTAATAATTGGGTTTAAAGTCGAGAAATTATTTTCAAAAAATTCATTAAAAATATAGAAATGATATCATTCTCCTAATTTTGAGAAGGTCATGTTATTCTGAAAAAAAGTTAGATTCATTCTATGAAAAATTATGGAGATTTATTTATTAAAGATGGAAAATATATTGGAGAATTTGAAGAAATGTATAAAACTTTTGATGACCCATGGGACCAATTAAAGGAGGGAAGTTTCAATAATATATCCAGATACAGTGTCGCTCATTTTCTAAAGACCTATAAAATAAAAAGCAATGTTGAATTTGGCTGCGGCTTGGGTAAAACAATGGATTTTATAAACTCACTTACAAACATAAATATAATTGGAGTAGATATCTCAGAAACTTGTATAAAAAAAGCAAAAATACTATTCCCAAAAATGAATTTCATTGTTGATACTGTAGAAAACATAACTGATTATTCAAACTATGAATGCTTTTTCTTTAGTGAGATTGCTTGGATGCTATTGGAAAATAATATGATAGATGGTATTTTCAAAAAAATGTCAACTCATCTTAAAGGTAAGTATTTTATAAATAATCTGAATTTTTATAAAGGTGAACAAAGATATGGGCTAAATTATTTTTCAAACTTAAATGAATTTATCAATTTTTGTCCTTTTGAATTACTAAATAAAGTTGAAGTTGATAACCCAAAGTATATAGAGACATCATCGATTTATAAGATTAAATGACTGATTCAATCTAAAGAAAATTTACTCTCAACATTTATAATTTTTATAAAGAGATAAAGCCTCAGAATCTTTATAGAATTAATTGAAATCTATATTTAAAAGTATTTATTGGAGTACAAACTAACATCAAAACAATATTTAGTAAAGCAGTATTAAGAAAACATGTTAAAATCCATTTAAATATCTTGGAATTTGTTAAATGACTGAATTGTTTAATAATGAGATGAAATGTAAATTTGAAAAAGAAAGTGTCATATTAATAAAGTCTTTAATAAATAAGAAGCAATGCGCAAATACTCTTAGCTGGCTTGAATCAAATGAGCAAGATATAATTAAGAAATTTAAAGAGTATGAGCGAGGTTTGGTCTGTGAGTCATATAAAGGTAAAGAGTGTATAAAATATTTTGAGTACCCATTATTTGCAGAGCCTGATGTATTCACGCCTTTTATGAACAGCAGTGTTTTTAGACTGGCATCCTCACTCTTAGGCACTGAAGTTAATTTTAAAAGTTTAGAGATTCATTCAAGATTTCCAGGTTCTGAATTAATTCCGCTTCATCAAGACAATGGATACTATGGACTAAGTGATGGGAAAGCCTTAACTTTTTATGTAGCTCTTAACAAGCAATCCTCCAAAATGGGTGGGTTAACATATCTTTCAATAGACAATAAAAAAGAAATTTATAGCCATAAACCCTCTAATTCATCGGGCTTTTCTTTACAAATCAGTGAAGCAGATAAATGTTTTGATGAACATAAGATAATTCAATATGAATATTCAGCTGGAGACGCATCTATACATCATTCTAAAAGCATTCATTATGCTGAGGAAGTCCCTGTCTCCTCTCAAAGATGTTGGGTTGTAAGATATTCATTCTTCGCTTCCGATGAAACAAAAAAAACTAATCATGAAGAATGGTATAGATCAATGGTAGCTATGAATAGAGCATTTAATAACCAATAACTTATTATAAGTAAGTATCAATCAATTAAATAAATAATCATGACCGGATTCGAAGTTTTTGATCATGAAGAAAAAGAAGCTGTTATTAAAGTTTTTGAAGAAGGCTCGATATTATTTGCACATGGATTTGATAATTTAAGGAAAAGATATCATGTTAGAGAGTTTGAAAAGGATCTAAAAAATCATTTTAAATCAAATTACTCTACTGTAGTAAGCTCGGGAACAGCCGCATTAAAATGTGCACTAAAAGCTGTAGGTGTAAAAGCTGGTGATGAAGTAATTACACAGCCGTTTAATTTTGTAGGGACAATAGAAGCAATAATTGATTGTGGAGCTATTCCTAGAATATGTAGAATCAACAAAGATCTTCATATTGATTGTGAAAGTATTTCTCAACTTATAAATCATAAAACGAAAGCAATAATTCCAGTAAATATGCTTGGAATGTTAGGCAATATAGATGATTTAGTTAAGCTTAGAAAGACTTGCAATATTCCCTTTATAGAAGATAATTGTGAATCAGTAGGAGCAAAATATAAAGATAAATTCGCGGGAAATTTCTACGACGTAGGAGTACTTAGCTTTGATCATGGAAAAATGATAGCTTGCGGAGAAGGTGGGGCAATAATTACTGATTCTGATGAAATAAATACTTTTGTCAGAAGATATTCAGATCATGGGCATAAATTAGAGAATGGCGTCCCTAGAGGGGATGACAAGGGAGTCATGCCAGGTTTTAACTATAGAATGACAGAATTGCAGGCGGCAGTAGGTAAAGTACAACTCAAAAAGTTGAATAAAATAATAGATAAAAACAAAATAAGATATGAAATAATAAATAAATCTCTATCGAAAAAATATTATATAAGAAAACCACAAGAATATTCCACAGGTTCTTATGACACTTTTATGTTTGCAACAAATGAAAATTCTCAAAGAAAAGATATTATTAATATTTTAAATAAAAATGGGATTGGAACAAAGAATGTCCCAGATGCACTTAGATGGCATTGTTCATACTATTGGCAACATCTAATTACTGATTTAGATAGCAATAATTCAAAAGATTGCTTGGAAAAATTACTTAATTATATAGCTATTCCTGTATCTCTTAGAATTAGTGAAGAAATTTACGATAAAGTATCTAATGAAATTTCAGAATACTTGTAAATTTATTTTATTTTTTAACTAACAAAAAACTAAAAAGGGGTTCCATATGTTTTAAATAATGCCTCAATTAGTTGAAAATCCTCTTTATTATCGATTTCTAAAGAAGAAAATAAATCAGAGATAAATGTGAATGTATTATCTGAGAAAAATGAATTATGTTTTCGAAAAGACGATGCTCTTGCTACGTAAAAAGAACCATCTGAAAAATATGTAGATTTAAGATCTTGTCTTCTTGTTGCTTTTTTTGAATAATCATTAAATTCCAAAGGTAATAACTTACTCTCTGAATCTAATTCATATTGATAAGAATATGAAGAAGAGCTAGCAGAATAGACAGAAACGATCATTTCTGCATTTTTTTCATTTATTAAAGATGATATAGTTTTTATATATTTAAGTCTTCTATAGGGAGAGGTTGGTTCTAAAAGAATAATAAAAGTATCATCCTCTATTTCACAGCGATCTAAAGCATCTATGATTACAGAGCTTGAAGATGCCTCGTCTGTTGAAAGGGATTTATCTCTTATGTAAGGAATCTCAGCGCCACATTTTTTAGCAATATTAATTATATCAAGATCATCAGTAGATACAATGCATCTAGAAAATATTTTTGCTTTCTGTGCAAATTCAATGGACCAATTTATAAGTGGCTTATTATAAAAATGTAGAATATTTTTCCTAGGCAAGCCTTTTGAGCCTCCCCGTGCAGGTATGATTGCTACAAATTTATTATTCATAATACAAAAAATGATAAGTCTTATTATATAATCTTTTATCAACCAAACTTATTTGCATATATTTTGTCAATATCCTTCAATTTTTTAAATATCACCTGCTATCAAATCTACTTTAATTAAAATAAATTATGACTTTATTAATTACTGGTGCTGCAGGTTTCATAGGTTTTCACCTCTCAAAAGCTTTGTTAGCTCAAGGAAATAATATTGTTTGCATTGATAACCTAAACACTTATTATGATCCGGCACTTAAAAAAGCTAGATTGGATTATTTAGAGAAACTAGCTAAAGAATCCTCATCAGATTATTATTTCATTAAGCAAGATATTTCAGAAAAAAATCAACTTAGCAAAATTTTTATAAAATATAAACCTAGCGTTGTTATTAATTTAGCTGCTCAGGCAGGAGTTAGGTACTCGATTGAGAATCCTTCGGCTTATATAAATTCAAATATTGTTGGGTTCTCCAATATCCTTGAATGCTGTCGAGATTGCAAAATAAATCATCTTATTTTTGCAAGTAGTAGTTCAGTTTATGGAGGAAATAAATCTCTTCCATTTTCTGAATCGGTAGGGGTAGATCATCCTGTTAGTCTTTATGCAGCAAGCAAGAAATGTAATGAAATATTAGCTCATAGTTATAGTCATCTTTATGGAATACCATCAACTGGGCTTAGATTCTTCACTGTTTATGGGCCATGGGGAAGGCCAGATATGGCACTATTTAAATTTACAAGTTTGATACTTAAAGGTAAACCAATAGATGTATATAATAATGGTGATATGACAAGAGATTTCACATATATTGATGATGTAATTGATAGCATAATAAGACTAATTGACAAGCCTCCAAAGGCGAATCCAAGCTTTAATAAAATCTCACCAGACCCTTCAAAGAGTTGGGCACCTTATCAATTATTCAATATTGGAAACTCCAATCCAACCAAATTAAATGTCTTCATACAAGCTCTTGAAAAAGAATTAGGAATGGAAGCAAAAAAGAATCTTCTACCAATGCAAGCAGGAGATGTTAGTACAACCTCGGCTGACACAAAAGCAATAGAAAAATATACAGGATTTAAACCCGGTACGCCTATAAGTTATGGAGTTAAAAAGTTTGTTGAATGGTATAAAACATATTATAAAAATAATATCTAGATAAATAAATCCAATGATCTTACCAAATAATCATCATTGTAAAGTTTCAATCATTGGATTAGGCTATGTAGGCTTACCACTAGCAATTGCAATTGCTAATAATACACATTGCTTAATAACAAAAAAAAAGACAAAAAGAATAGTAATTGGTTATGATATTAATAAAGATCGAATAGACGAGTTAAACAAAGGTTATGACAAAACTAACGAAATTCTGAATAATGATCTTAGAAAGCAAGAAAATATTTTATTCACTTCAGATGAAAAACTTATCATACAATCAGACATATTCATTATTACTGTTCCAACCCCTGTAGATTCCCTAAATAAACCAGATTTATCATATGTAGAGAATGCCTCAAAACTAGTAGGCCGTGCAATAAAACAGAGAGATAACATTAAAAATTCTGCAATAGTCATTTATGAAAGCACATTCTTCCCTGGTGCAACAGAAGAGGTATGTATTCCCATAATTGAAAGGGAATCTAATTTAACTCTTAATTCGACAAAATCAAGTAAAGGTTTTTTTTGTGGATATAGTCCAGAAAGAATAAACCCTGGAGACAAAAAGCACTGTTTAATTAATATAAAAAAAGTAACCAGTGGAAGTAATAAGGAAGCAGCAATTTGGATAAATAATTTTTATTCTTCTTTTATAAAAGCAGGAACACATTTAGCCCCGAATATTAAAGTTGCTGAGGCTGCTAAAATAATAGAAAATACTCAAAGAGATATAAATATTGCTCTAATTAATGAGTTAGCAATTATATTTAAAATGATGAATATAGACACCCTTGATGTTTTAAAGGCCGCATCAACAAAATGGAACTTTCATACATACGAGCCAGGCTTAGTTGGTGGACATTGTATTGGTGTAGATCCTTATTACTTAACATATAAAGCTGAGTCTCTGGGTTATTCTCCTGAAATGGTTTTAGCTGGTAGAAAAATAAACGATAATATGGCTAGATGGGTCGCTGAGCAATTGATACTTGAAATGACTAAAAAAGGCCTAGAAATAAAAGGAAAAGATGTATTAGTTCTAGGAATAACATTCAAAGAAAATTGTCCTGATATAAGAAATACAAAAGTAATTAGTTTAATAAATTCTCTTTCAAGTTTTAATTTAAATCCTATAATTGTAGATCCATGTGCTGATCAGAAAAAAGTTCTTAAAGAATATAATATAAAACTATATAAAGATATACCTAACCAAAAGTATTCAGCGATCATAATCGCAGTAGGCCATAAAGAGTTTTTTGAATTAAGCATAAATGATTGGGAAAAATATACAAATAATGATACATTAATATTAGATATAAAAGGAATAGTGCCTAGATCTATGAATCCAATTAGAATTTAACTATAAAGAAAACCATGAGAAATAAAAAACAAATAAGTCAGCTATTAATGTTTCAGGTATGGAAAAGTTTATCAAAAAAAAGGCATACACAAATTTATCTATTATTTTTATTAATGTTTGCGAGTGCTCTTTCAGAAGTAGTCTCATTGTCTTGTGTTATACCATTTTTAGCTGTTATTAGCAATCCAGAAGGATTTTATGAGAAAGGTTTTATTAGCGAAATAGGAACTTATATTGGTATATCATCTGCTAAAGAATTAATTTTTCCGATAACATTTTTATTTGTTTTTTTAGCAATACTATCTGCCTCTCTAAGGCTAATTAATATATGGTTTTATTGTCGTTTAGCTGCTGCAATAGGCAGTGATCTAAGTTGCAAAGTATATAGTAATATACTTCATCAACCATATGAATTCCACCTAAAAAATAATAGTAGTTCTATAATAAACGTAAATATTAGACATATAAATGATACTGTAACTGCGATAAAACTTTCATTAGAATTTATCACTTCAGCAATTATCTCAATAAGTATATTTTCAACTATAATCTGGATCGATGGGAGAATAGCTTTTATAGCGGCTTTGGTTTTTGGGGGTAGTTATTTTATCATTGCATTAAAAATAAAAGCAAAGCTTGCTAAAAATAGCTTCCAAGTTGCAGAAAGAAGCAAGTATCAATTAAAAGCGTTGCAGGAAGGTTTGGGAGCGATAAGAGAAGTTATGTTGGATTGTTCTCAAGATACTTATATGAAAATTTATCGCAAATCTGATGTACCATTAAGAGAAACAGAAGCTAACACAAGTTTTTTATCAATTGTCCCACGTTTTTCACTTGAAGCTATTGGAATAACATTAATTTCAACTATCACCACATTTCTATACTGGAAAAATGGAAATATTTCATATATTCTTCCTATATTAGGTACTATTGCGCTCGGTTCTCAAAGATTATTGCCTGCTCTTCAGCAAATGTATTCTGCATGGGTTGGAATAAATGGCTGTTCAACAGGTATAAAGGAAGTAATAAATATGCTATCAATGCATCCAGAATATGTTAAAATAAGTAATCCTATTAATAACTTTAATCTGAATAAAATTATTGAAGTCAAAGATTTATCTTACAAATACAATTCAAAATCAAAAATAATTTTAAATAATTTACATCTTACAATTTCCAAAGGAGAAAAATTAGGAATTATAGGGAGAACTGGTAGCGGAAAGAGTACATTAATTGATATAATAATAGGCCTTTTAAAACCATCATCCGGAAAAATACTGATAGATGATGTTGATATTTATAAAAAAGAAAATTCAAATATGCTATTTAATTGGCGTTCAAGTATATCACATGTACCACAATGTATATATCTTTCAGATAGCACATTAGAAGAAAATATTGCATTTGGGATACCTAAAGAGGATATAGACACTGAAAAAGTGAAATTATCGGCAAAAAAAGCTCTTATAAATGAATTCATCGAAAGTCTTCCAAGAAAGTATCAAACTACAGTAGGAGAAAGGGGTGTTCGACTCAGTGGTGGCCAGAGACAAAGAATAGCTATAGCTAGGGCCTTTTATAAAGATACTAAGATATTAATTTTAGACGAAGCCACTAGTGCTTTAGATAATCTGACTGAAACAAAGCTCATGGAATCATTAAGCAAACAAATTGATGATCTAACATTAATCATTGTAGCTCACAGATTGACTACTCTAAGTGTTTGCGATCGAATAATAGAGGTCACAAATGGTAATATTATCTATAAGAATATTTGAGATTTTGTAGTTTGAATATGAAAGTTTATTTAGAATCAAGATACTGAAGAAAAATGAATTTTAATATTTTACTTATTGGATCAGGAAATCTTGGAAGAAGATATCTTGAGGGTTTAGATAAAGTTAGATTACCTTTAAATATTAATATTATAGATACTTGTACAGATTCTTTGAATTTAGCTAAAAAAACAGGAAGTATGTTTTCAAACAAAATTCATAATCTAAATTATTACAAATCATTAGAAGAACTAACACATATTGAGATGGATTTATGTATAGTCTCAACAACAGCAAATTCAAGATGCAAAGTAATTAAAACAATCGTAGATAAGTTCAGAGTTAAGAATTGGATTGTAGAAAAGCTAATTGAACAATCAAAAAATAATATTTTATTAATCAATAAATTAATTAATAACCCAGCAAATAGCTGGGTAAATACACCAAGAAGAATTATGAAATGGCATAAAGATATTAAAAATGCTTTATCAATCGATTTAACAAATGAAAATGGATTAGAGGTAAACATAAATGGTGGAAATTGGGGCATGGCATGCAATTCAATTCATATGATAGATTTAGTGAGCTGGTGGACTGGATTAGATATTTCTTATATAGATTCAAGCAATATTAAATATTGGAATCAAAGCAAAAGGGAAGGCTTTATGGAAGCATATGGATCTATAAAGGTTCAATATAATAAAGGAACAAAATTAAATATCTCATGTAATGAAAACGATGAACCTTTCACGATAAAAGTCTCAACTAATTATGGAATCTGGGATATTTATGAGTCAATGGGATCTGCAAAAGGACCTAATGGTAAAGATATAAAAGGAAGAATCCTTTACCAAAGTGAGATCACGTCTTTTCTTGTTGAAGAGATTTTAATTAGTAATCAATGTGATCTACCAAATCTATTTGAATCATCCTTAATGCATATAAATTTAGTAAGCTCGTTATTGCTTAGTTGGAATAAGCACATGGGAACTAAAAATAATTATTTACCTGTTACTTAAAAATGGAAACCAATAAAATACTGTTAATAGGAACAGGACCTATGGCTCAGGAATATGCCAAAGTACTTAAAGGGCAATCTAAAGATTTTGAAGTAATTGGGAGGGGAAAGAAATCAGCAAAAGAATTTGAAAGCAAAACAAAAGTCAAAGTTAATTTCAATGATTTAGATAAGTATCTGAAAAAAAATATAGAAATTGAATTTGCGATTGTTGCAGTCAACACTGTTAATCTTACAAAAGTTAGTCTTAGCTTAATTCGTTCAGGAGTTAAAAATATTTTAATAGAGAAACCAGGTGCCTTAAGTTTACTGGATATTAATCATCTGAAGAATGCAGCAGAGAAAGCGAAATCAAAAGCCTGGATTGCCTACAATAGAAGACATTATACCTCTGTTATAAAACTAAAAAAATTAGCTAAAGAGGAGGGTGGCATAAAAAGTTTATTCTTTGAATTTACTGAATTAACAGAAACAATTGATTTAATACAAAAATCTAATCAAGAACTAAGTAAATGGTTCCTTGCTAATTCAACACATGTTATTGATTTAGCTTTTCATTTGATTGGTTTTCCAAAAGAAAAAGAATGGAACTATTTCCATCAAGGGAAACTAAAATGGCATAACTCTTCCTCAAGATTTGCTGGGGCGGGAATAAGCCATAAGAACATTCCTTTTTCATATCATGCAGATTGGGAGTCCCCTGGAAGATGGTGTATTGAAGCAATGACTCTAAAAAATCGATATATACTCAAACCAATGGAAATGTTGCAAGTCATTCGACATGGTTCATTTAAAGTCAATTCAATAGATTTAGATAACAGTAAAGATATAGACTATAAAGCAGGACTTTTTAAGCAATGTCAGGCGTTTTTAGAAGGAAATACAAAAGATTTATGCTCAATAAATTCTCAAGCCAAAGCATTCAATTATTACTATTCAATAGCAGGATATAAAAAATGAAAGATATAGAAAAATTATTTATATCCCAATCAATTTCAGCAATTGATGCAATTAGAGTAATTGATGAAGGTTCCGCACAAATTGCTTTAGTGGTTGATAAAAAGAAACGACTAATAGGAACAATTACTGATGGTGATATAAGAAGAGGTTTATTAAAAGGAAAAGGATTATCAGAACCAGTAGAAAGTTTAATGAATAAAGATTTTAAGTATATTACGATTCAAGATGATGAAAAAGAAGCTATTGAAAAGATGAGAAGTTGTACCTTAAGGCAGATACCAGTATTAGATAATCAAGGTAAAGCAATAAGAATTCTCCTTCTACAAGAATTACTAAAAAAAGAAATCCTACCTAATTCAATAGTTATAATGGCTGGAGGAGAAGGGAAAAGATTACGTCCAAGAACAGAAAATTGTCCAAAACCAATGATAAAAATTGGAGACAAACCTATGCTAGAAATTATTATAGAAGAATGTATAAAAAGTGGAATAAATAACTTCTATATTTCAGTTAATTATTTAAAAGATAGTATTATAAATTACTTTGGTGATGGATCAAAGTTAGGTATAAAAATTCAATATTTAGAAGAAAAATCGCCCTTAGGAACAGCTGGTTCACTTAGTCTTATCCCAGATAAACTTAAAAATCCTCTTATTGTTATAAATGGAGATGTTCTAACGAAGGCAAACATAAAAAAATTAGCTCAGTTTCATCAAGACTTAAATGCAGATGCAACCTTATGTGTACAAGAATATGAATTCAATTTCCCTTATGGAGTTGTTAAGGTTGATGGCATAAAATTAGAATCATTTGCAGAGAAGCCTTCATACAATGAACTCATTAATACAGGTTTGTATGTAATTAATCCTAAATTAATAGATCTTATTCCTCCGGATACTTATATGGATATGCCTTCTCTATTAATATCAGCGAAAAACAAATTAGATTCAAATGTTATTGTTTATCCAATTCACGAGTATTGGATTGATATAGGTTTACCAGAAAGTCTTAGAAAAGCTAATAATGACTGGAAATAAAAATCATTTATTTTTCAATAGTTTGTTAACACAAACTTATCATTTCGAATATTGTAAGACTTACATTTGAATTTTTGCTAAAATAAAAGAAATTTTCATTTAAAGGAATTAATAAATGAACTTCAATTTTTTTGAGATGACTTAAAGTGAATAATAAAGTTCTAGTTACGGGGGCTGATGGATTCATAGGTTCACATCTTGTAGAAAAACTTGTTAAAGAAAACTATTCTGTAAAGGCTTTTTGTCTTTACAATTCATATGGTCATTATGGCTGGCTAGATACTATTCCAAAAAATATTAGAAATGAAGTTGAAATTATCCTAGGAGACATAAGAGATCCTTTATGTGTTCGCGAAGCTTTACTTAATTGTAATCAAGTTTTTCATCTTGCAGCATTAATAGCCATTCCATATAGCTATATTGCTCCAACTAGTTATATTGAAACCAATATTAATGGAACATTAAATGTTATTCAGGCAGCAAGAGATCTCAATCTAGATAGAGTTATTCATACTTCTACATCCGAGACATATGGAACAGCTCAATTTGTACCAATCAATGAAGATCATCCTCTAAATGCACAATCACCATACGCAGCCACAAAAATTGGAGCTGACCAACTTGCTATGAGCTACTGGAAAAGCTTTCAAACACCTATATCAATTCTTAGGCCCTTCAATACATATGGACCAAGGCAAAGCAATAGAGCAGTTATTCCCACAATTATCACACAAATAGCCTCAGGGAAAAAAGTGATTAATCTTGGAGCACTATCTCCTACAAGAGACTTCAACTTTGTAGAAGATACAGCTTCTGCTTTTATCAAAGTCTCAGAAGAAATATCAACTGTAGGGAAAGTTATAAATTGTGCCAGTAATTTTGAGATTTCTATTGGTAGAACTGCATTATTAATTTCAGAGATTATGGGCCATAAAGTAACTATACAATCTGAAGAGAAAAGAATGCGTCCAAAAGATTCAGAAGTTAATAGGCTTTTTGGAGATAATAGTCTTTTAAAAAAATTAACCAGGTGGACTCCTGAATATTCTGGGAAAGATGGATTTAAAAAGGGTCTTAAAAAAACCATCACATGGTTTGAGAACCCACAAAATCTTAAATTTTATAGACCTGAGGAGTACACAATTTGAGCTACTCTTCCATTTCTAATGAAATAATAAAATGTATAAGAGATGTGGTCAATTCAGATCTTAATAATAAAGAAATTACACTACATGAACCTTATTTTAGCGAGACAAATGCATTGAAATATGTCAAAGATTGTATAGATAGTGGTTGGGTAAGTACATCGGGAAGATGGATTCAAGAATTTGAAGAACAAATTTGTAATTACACTGGTGCCAAATATGCAATTGCCTTAAGCAATGGAACAGTTGCCCTAAGATTAGCCTTACGTTTAATTGGCTTAAAGAATAACGAAGAAGTTATAATTCCACCCATAAGTTTTATAGCTACAGCAAATGCAGTCTCACACTTAGGTGGTATCCCTCATTTTGTAGATATAGAAAAAGAAACTCTTGGCTTATGTCCCTTAGCTCTCACTCAAAGGCTCGAGGAGTGTGCTGAATATAAAAATGATCAGTTAATTAATAAATTCACTAATAGAAGAATTGCCGCGATAGTTCCTGTACATGTATTTGGACATCCAGCCAATTGTCCATTGCTGAAAAACATTGCTGACAAATGGAATATCCCATTAATTGAAGATACAGCAGAGGCGCTAGGCAGCTGGAGAACTACAAAAAGCAAGAAGATTCACTGTGGACTTTTTGGCGATATTGGTACATTAAGTTTTAATGGTAATAAACTAATTACGACTGGAGGAGGAGGAGCACTAATTACAAATAATGAAAAGTTGGCTAATTTAGCTAGGCATTTATCAACTACAGCAAGAAGAAAGCATGAATGGGAGATAGAACATGATTTTGTTGGATGGAATGACCGGCTTCCAAGCATAAATGCAGCTCTAGGAGTTTCTCAAATGGAAGTATTAACAAAAAGACTTAAGAAAAAAAACAAATTAGCAATCAAATATAGTAATATTTTTAAAGGTAAAAACTTTGTAGAAATAATTAAGTCACCAGATAATTGTGAAAGTAATTATTGGTTGAATAGTATCAGATTAAAATTTGAAGATAAAGAAAAACTATTTAATCAAAGAAACAATTTACTTAGACTATCTCATAATAACAAAATCCTACTAAGACCATTATGGAGACTTTTGAGTAAACAAACAATTTACAAAGAATGTCCTAGAGGCTCTCTAAATAATGCAGAAAATGAGGAATTTCGAATAATAAGTTTACCAAGTAGTCCCCAATTAATAAGGTAATGAAAAAACAAAATTTCAATATTTTACTTCTGGGTGGAGGGAAAAGAGTTGGATTAGCAAGATGTTTTAAAGATGCTGCAAGAACTTATAAACTAATGCCAAATATATATTCTTATGAAATAACTGAAAATGAACCAATAAAAATTGAAGCTAAAATCATAAAAGGTTTAAAATGGGATGATCAAAATATAAAAAAAGACTTAATTTATTATATTAATAAATTAAATATTAATTTATTAATCTCAAATGTTGATCCAGCGCTTCTTTTACATAGTGAAATTTCTGAATTACATACATCTTGTCGCTATGTAACTGAGAAAAAAATTGTAGAAAATTGTCATTTTAAAAACAAATTTCAAGATTTATGTATCAAAAATAATTTAAATATTATTCCAGAATGGGATAGAAAAATATTTCCTATGTTTATAAAACCAATCAACGGTTCCAGCTCAAATGGGGCAGAAAAAATATATTCAAAAGAACATTTAAAAAGTATTGTAAAGGACAATGAAGAAGACTTTATACTGCAACAATACATTCATGGAATCGAGTATACAGTTGATGCTTATGTTGATCAAAAGAATATTATTTGTGCTATTTCTCCAAGGGAAAGAATAAAAACTGCTGGAGGTGAAGTTATTGTTACTAAAACAATCCAAGATCAAGATATTAAGAATTTCTCAGAAAAAGTAATAAAGATTCTTAATCTTAAAGGTCCTTTATCAATTCAGTTTATTCGAGATATGAAGACCAATCGATTATGGTTAATGGAAGTTAATCCAAGACTAGCAGGAGGTGTTCTTGCTTCGATAGAAGCAGGTTTTAATATCTGCGAAATGATGATAAAAGAATCATTAGGATATCAAGCAACCAAAATAACCCAAGGACGTACAATAACCATGAGACGTTATTTTTGCGAGGTCTTTAGTGAAGGTAGTTATTGATCTAGACGGTACCATCTGTACCGAAGAGAAACAATTCAGTCGAGCCATGGCAAAGTTACAACCTTTAGCCAAAGAATCAATTGAGAAATTAAAAGAAAAAGGATATATAATCATTATTTATTCAGCTAGGACTTGGGCCGAATATGAATTAACAATTGACTGGTTAAAAAACAACAAGGTACCTTTTGATCAATTGATTTTGGGTAAGCCCCAAGGAGATTTCTGGATAGATGATAGAGCGATAAGATTCAAAAATTGGGAATCAGTTACCAAAGAAATATTATGAAAACAACTATAATTGCTGAAGCGGGAGTGAACCACAATAATGATTTAGAAACTGCTTACAAACTTATTGACTCTGCAAAACAAATTGGTGCAGATGTAGTTAAGTTTCAAGCCGCACTCCCCAATGAAGTAGTAACATCTAATGGTGAAATGGCTGAGTATCAAATAAACAATTTGGGAGGCAAAATGACTCAACTTGAAATGACAAAAAATATACATTTAAGTCTAGATAAATATGCACAACTAGCTAAATACGCAAAAAAAATAGGAATAGATTTCTGCTCAACAAGCTTTGGTCCATCAGCTACTAAATGCTTAGCAAAAATAGATATGCCATTTTGGAAAATCCCTTCAGGTGAAATTACTAACGTACCTTACATTAGAGAAATATGTGGTTTCAAAAAACCAATTATTCTCTCAACTGGAATGGCAACATTAGGAGAGATTGAATATGCATTAAGGATAATGACAGATAAAGGAATAAACAAAGAATCTATAACTATTCTTCATTGCACAACAGATTATCCTGCTAATAAAAAAACTATAAATCTTAATGCAATAAAAACAATGAGAAGTACATTTAATGTGAATGTTGGATACTCTGATCATACAGAAGGAACAGAGATGTCGATAGCAGCAGTTGCTATTGGAGCTAGGGTAATCGAAAAACATCTAACACTAGATAAGGAGCAGATTGGTCCAGATCATAGGGCTAGTCTTGAACCTAAAGAATTTCAATATATGGTTTCATCGATTAGAAACCTCGAAGACGCCTTAGGAGACGGAGTAAAACGACCTACGACAAATGAATTGAAAATAATAAAAAATGTTAGAAGATCTATTGTTGCTATTAAAGAAATAAAAGTTGGTGAACAATTAACAAATGAAAATATCGGCGTCAAAAGGCCCGCAGATGGTATTCCTCCGAAATTTTGGGATGAATTTATTAATACAAAGTCAAAATACAACTACAGAATAGATGATAAAATAAAGTGGCAATGAATAATAATAAAAAGGTTTGTGTAATTACTGGTTCAAGAGCCGAGTATGGACTTTTAAAAGTTTTAATTAGCCAAATAAAGCATTCAAATAAATTAGATCTTCAATTAGTAGCAACTGGTAGCCATCTTTCCCCTGAATTCGGTCATACTATTGATGAAATAAAAACTGATGGAAATCACATAGATAAGAAAGTTGACATGCTAATAAGCTCTAGGGCAACTTCAGCTATTGGGAAATCTATAGGCTTAGCAATAATAGGTTTTAGTGATGCTTTAGAGGATCTAAAGCCCGATATAATAGTGGTTCTAGGTGATAGATTTGAGATATTAGCAGCGTGCATATCTGCTATGGTTTTAAGAATACCAATAGCACATATTTCAGGTGGGGAAAAGACAGAAGGAGCAATTGATGAGTCAATAAGGCATAGTATTACTAAGATGTCTCATTTTCATTTTGTTGGTGCTGAAGAATACAAAGATAGAGTAATTCAACTGGGAGAGAGTCCTGAAAATGTTTATAATTTTGGGGGATTAGGTGTTGATAACATAAAAAGGATTAGATTAATAGAAAAAAAGGAATTAGAGAAGATTTTAGGATTAAGTTTTGGTAAGAAAAGTATTATAATTACATTCCATCCTGTAACTCTAGAAAAATTTACAAGTCAAAAACAGATAAAGGAACTTCTTAAAGCTCTAGATAGTTTCAAAGATATAACATATATTTTTACTATGCCAAACCCAGACCATGATAGCAGAGTAATTTATAACGAGATTCAACAATTCTGCAAAATCAATAAGAATGCAAATTGTTATAAATCACTAGGTCATATTAAATATATTTCATGCTTAAATTATGTAGATGGGGTGGTTGGCAACTCTTCTAGCGGAATAGCAGAAGTTCCTAGTTTTAGGAAAGGCACAATCAATATTGGAGACAGGCAAAAGGGTAGAATAAAAGCAATTAGCGTCATAGATTGTGATCCAGAATGTGAAAGTATAAAAAGAGCTATTTTGAAATTATATGAAAAAGATTTTAAAAAAAAATTGTCTAAAACACTTAATCCATATGGAGAAGGTGGAGCATGTGAAAAAATAATAGAAATTCTTGAAACAAAAAGCTTTGATGTATTAAAAAAGAAATTTCATGACATAGACTTAAGTAAATATAACAACGATGTATAATTAAAAATAAAAATTTTAATATGGGTATTAGTTACAAGCTGAGCAATAATTTTCCAAAAGTTCACTCATGCTTATCAACTATCATACAATTATTTTTAGCTCCTAAAATAAAGAGTAATTGGAAAAATGATTTACATAGAAAACTAAAAGAAAATAATCGCATAAAAAATAGGTTTTTAATTTTAGGAAGTGGTGAAAGCATAAACAATCTAAATGATGAGTTTTGGGAATTCGCAATAAATAATTTTACGACAATTGGTATTGGGAACTGGATATATCATGATTTTGTTCCTGATATTACTTCCGTAGAATTAGATAGCGAGGATACAAGTAATTACGAGGAATGGATGAGTCGAATCAAAGAAAAGAAAATTGCATATGCAGAAAATATTTTTGTAGTCAAAGTTTTAAATAGGCAGATTGAAGAAAGTGTTGCAAGAAAAGTAGATTTAGGACCTTTAAGAAATTCATTTATCTTCCCAAGTTGGTTTAAAGCGCCATCAGGTTCAGTAAAAACATTTGATTTTTTTTGCTCAACAATTTATAAATGTCTAAACAAATTAGGTATAAAATCTATTCCATCATCAAGATCAAATGTTGTGTTTTCAGTTTTTTTAGCAAAAGAACTGGGAGCAAAAGAAGTAGTCTTAGCTGGGGTAGATGGATATGGTGGTTATTTTTATAATAAATATCTATCAAATGATGTTTTAGCTAAAAGGCCAGAGTTAACTAGAAAGATACAAAGAGGAAGTGATCAATCTCATGGGATACCAACAATACCGCAAATAATGAAAAGTATAGACAGTTATATTATTCCAATTAGATTTATAGGAAATTCTCTTCTTAAAGATTACTTGGAGGAGTTCAAAGAGTATTTAAATGAATAAAAAAATCAACCTTAATAAATCCTTTCTCTACTTTTTTATAGCTTTTATAATATGCGATTTAGATATAATTTTTAATTTTGATTATTTGATTCTGGGAGACAGAGTAAACTATTTAGAACACGTAAGTCTTGGATTCACAACAAATTTCAACTCAATATTTTCCATTTTTAATTTAGAAGTTGGATGGAATTATTTATTAAACATTATAAAGTTAATAACGTCCACAGAAAATGATAATTTTGTACTTAGAATAATTACTTTTATATCTAGTTATCTATTTCTAATTGCTTTTAACAAAAGAACCAATTCGCTGATAATACCAATTTTTTTAATATTTTTACCAAGTGTCTTTGATTTTTACATTGTAAAGCTTAGGCATGGTCTTGCACTATCAATATTTGCATATACTATAAGTATGGAATATTCTAAATTTAGAAGCTTCTTATATCTAATAATTCTATCAATCCACAATAGTTTCTTAATAACAATACCAATATATTTATCAGGAATTCAATTAATTAAAAGGAATTTTAAAAAAAATTTAAAAGCATTAGTAAATTTCATTTATCTTATTTTAGGCTGTTCAACAGGATATATCATACTTGGACTAATGGAGATAATTGGAATAAGACAATTTGAATATTTATCAAAAGCAGTAGAAATAAATTCACAAGGTGAAGGGACTGGATTATATAAACTTGCTATATTAGTTTTCATAGTATGTTTATGCATCATCAAAACAACTTCATATGATTCAGATGCAATACTTTACTCAAGTAGTTATTTTTTAGGAATCTCATTTACATCGCCTTTAGGCGGTCGACTTCTAACTTCACTGCTACCATTTTTAGTAGCAGAGTTACTTACAAGTCAATCAAAAATAAACAAAAATATTTTTTGGTTTATTAGAGTTTTAATCTCAATAATCTTTATACTTGGCTGGTTGATTAGAATAAAACAACCTGCGCTTGGTCTGGCAACATAGTAAACAAGAATAAACCTAAGAAAAAAAGCCTCTAATACTAAACTAAAAACTAGTATAATATTAATTAATTTAATACTAATTTCATGGGGTTAAAGGGATTAAGTATTTTAAACCAAAAATCAAAGATAATTTATATTCTTGTCGAAGTATATAAAAGAGAGTTCCTTTCAAGAGCAAGAATAAAAAATGAACTAGAAAAAAAAGGTTATATCGTAGTTTTAGGGCATAAAAACACTATACTAGATGGACTATGGTTAGGAATCCTTCCCCCGGGAATAATATTAGATAAATGTGCGCAAATTACAAACTTAAATAAAGGTAAAATAATCTCAAAAAAAGGGAGTATCTTTTGCATTTTAGATGAAGAAGGTATTCACACATTTCCAAGAGAGGTAAAAGCTAGAATGGGAGACCCAAGAAGAGTGAAACTGATATTATTCAATAATTTATTTCAGAAATTACTAACAAAAAAAATATATAAAGATATGAATATAGAGATACCATATAATTTCATAACAGGTAATCCTAGAATATCTAATTTAGGCTCTTTGAAAGAAAATGAAATCAATCAGAAAAAAACTAGAAACATTAAGACCATATTATTAATAGGTAATTATTATAATTTTAAAAAAGAAAATGAATTTATTGATCATGATAAAAAGGCCTACGAAATCATAACATCATTTATAAAATATTGGAATAAATCAGACTTATCTAAGAAATTCAGATTAATTTATAGACCACATCCTGCAGAGAAAATTGATTTGGTATCTACTTGTAAAAAATTTAATGTCGAAGTAGATCATAGCAATTCGATACAACCACAATTAGAAAATGCTTCGATAATAATAACAAGTAGATGCACTGCTTCAATAGAATCTATATTAAGAAATAAAATAGTTTTTTCTTTACTATCTAATGATTCAAGAAATGTTTTTACAAGAGCAGGAACTTTTAGGTTTACTAGTTTAAATGATATAATTAACTACATTAATAAATATGATAAAGATATCTTAATCCATAGCAAAAAGCAAAAAAAAGAGCAAGCTAGAATTAAACAATTATTTTCATCGCCCTACAATTCAACAGAGAAAATATCAAATGCATTAATTAGTCTAAGCGATCAAGTAGAATATCAAAACAATATTTTGACTTTCTCAAGGATATTAATAACTGCAATTTTAGGTCTATTCACTAATAACATACTTGAATCAAGAAGGCTAGAAGCCTATAAACATAATAAGAATTCTATTAGTATTGCTATTATTGAGGGATATATCAAAAAATCATTTTGGTTTTTATTCTTATAAAATGAGAAAATCAAATTTAATATCTGGCTTAATCAAAAATCTTACAATTAGATTCTTCAATAAAATAGAGCCTTTAAATGGTTTGTTAAAAAAGAGAGGTTATGTAATCTACAAAAATAAACTAAATATCTCTAAATATGAATCTATTGATTACGATTTGGTTTCACAACTGGTTTCAGCAGTATTAAATGACTATGATATACAAAAAACAATAGCCGATTATATTTCTTTTCCAAGGTTAGACCAGATAAGAATATTGCAATCTCCTATGGTTCGATACACTTCGCAAAGTGAATGGCATCATGATTCAGTTGGACACCGATTAAAGATTTATATTGGTTTAGATAAGTTTTTAAAAGAAAATGTATATACTGAAATAGTAGAATCAACGAATTTTAATTCATATTTTGATTATAATCTTACCAGATTAGTACTTACAGAAGAAGAGAGTTCGTATAATAAAGTAAAATGCAAAATAAAGTTAGGTGATGTATTTATATTTGATACAAATATGGTTCATAGAGGTGTCTACTCCAAAGATGAAGTAAGGAATGTAATCGAATTAGAGTTCTCATCATTTTTTAGGGGGAAAATTATCCCAGGTAAAATTGGATACAAAAGTAATAGAGAAAATAATTTACTTGACAAAAAAGAACTGAAGGAAAAAATCATTCTAGGTAAACAATCAGAAAATTACTTTAAGTATTATTTCTTTTTCTAAAGAAATAATTTAAATCTATGGTTAAAATATTTATAAATTACTAAATAATAATGAAATCTGTTGTTATCACAGGCAGTGAGGGATTAATCGGCACTGCTCTTTGCAGAGAATTAGTTGATATGTCCATACCAATATATCCAATTGATCTTAGTAAAAATAATAATAATAATAATAAACAAAGATACTTATCTATAGACCTCAGTGATTCAGAAGATACATCAGTTCAAATCTCAAGCTATATAAAAGGAATTGAAAAACCGTTTACACTGATTCATTCAGCAGGTATAGATTTTAAGTGTCCAAAAAATTCAAACAACGAAATAGATCCATTTCAGATTATGCCAGAAGACCCTGAAACTTTTAAAGACATAATCTCGAAAAATATATCTATGACTTACAACGTTATTTATCCTGTAATAAAAAAAATGTTATCAGTAAAAGGCGGTACTATACTTTTATTAGGTTCTATATATGGAGAAATCGCTTCAAATCCTAATCTATACAAAAATAAAGACGGTTCATTCTTTATGAATAAACCTTTTTCATATTCAATTTCTAAATCAACATTTTCTATGTTTGCTAAGCTTATTGCCTCAAGATATGCAAGTAAAAATATAAATGCGATAAATATTGCACCTCACGCAATAATTAACAATGCTAATAAAGAATTTTCAGAAAACTTTAAAGAATTTTCACCATCGAAAACTTTTTGTGAATTAGCAGATTTAACCGACCTTTTAATATATCATTCACAAAGGCCATTCTCATATCTAAATGGTTCTACAATTATCATGGATGGTGGTTGGTCTGCTATATGAATAACTTCATTGTTTCACAAAAATGTGATTGGATAATACAAAATAATGCCTCTATAGAAGAAGCTGTAATTGCATTTGACAAAACCAAGGGATTACCTCTTGCTGTTGTTAGGAAAGACAATACTCTTTTGGGGACATTTAGTCAGGGTGACCTTAGAAAGTATCTACAAAAAGAAAAACCAAGTCTTAAAGCAAAAGTTTCAGAGGCTTGTAATAAAAACCCTCGTTTTGCTCTTGATAGTGATAGTGATAGAACTATATCTGAGATGCTTTCAGGAAATATTCAGATGATCCCACTAGTAGATCATTTAGGGGTAATTAAAATTATTGCCTATAAAGGTACCCCTAAGTTTCAAATTAAAAATCATATTCTTTCAAAAGATAATAACAACTTTTTATTTATTTCAGAAATTGGAGTAAATCACAATGGTTCATATGATCTTGCTAAGAAACTAATAGATGAATCATTTAAAGCAGGCGCACATGGAGTAAAGTTTCAATTTAGGAGTGATGAAACCTATGGGCAAATAGATGTATCAGGAAGGGACCTATCAACTGAATACATAACTACTCAACTTCAGAAATGCAAATTAAGTAACTCCGATGAAGAAAGACTAATTAAATACGCACAAAGCCTTAGCTTAATTGTTGTCGTGACACCTTTTGATATAAAGTCTCTACAAAGAGCTATAAAACTTGATATTGATTGTATAAAAATAGCATCTTGTGATTTAACTAACGAGCCTCTAATTTTAAGTGCTGCAAGTAAAAATAAGCCATTAATAATTTCTACTGGAATGTCTTATGAGAATGAAATAATAAGTACTTGTGAAATAATTAAACGTATAAATTCAAATGTAGCATTTCTGCATACAAACTCTACATATCCCTGTCCTAGAGAGGATCTTAATCTCTCTTATATAAATAGGTTATCAGATATGACAAGAAAAGTTTGTGGTTATTCATCTCATGATGGATCCATTGAACCTTTATATGTAGCTCTTGGATGCGGGGCTAAAATAATAGAGGCTCACATAACACTAGATAAATCATTTGAAGGCACTGATCACAGAGCATCATTATCACCCAAAGAAATAAAAGGCTTTCTTCTTAACGCAAAGACACTAATTCACTCCATAGGAAAAGATGAGCCTAGATGTCCATCAGCTGCTGAACTTCTTAATTATGAATCGCTAGGGAAAAGTATTCATTATTCAAAAGAAATAAAGACTGGTATAATAATTTCAGAAAAAGATTTATTTTTAGCTAGTCCAGCATCAGGTATAAAATGGAAAGATAGGTTTAAGATTATTGGGAAAAAAATTCTTGAAGATGTAAAAAAAGGTCAGATAACTAGGAATAGTCACTTCGAGATAGATAAATCTAATAATGAAAAGTTTGCGAGGAAAGAATCATTAGATAAACAATTTCCATCAAAATGGGGTTTACCAGTAAGATATAGAGATTTTAAGAAAATAAGATCAATATTTAATGCGCCTTTATATGAGTTTCATATGTCAAGTAAAGATCTGGAAATTGATCCAAGAGATTATCTAGAAGGAATTTATAATGCTGAATTAGTTATTCATGCCGTTGAACAATATCATGATGGTTTTATTATTGACCTTGCATCTGATAAATTAGATATAATTAATGAAAGTCAACAAAGAATTAAACTTTTAATAAAACATGTAGAAAAATTAACTTCTTATTTTAATTTTAGTCAAAAACCAAGAATAATATTAAATTGTGGAGGATTCAGCTACAATAAACCAATAGAAGAAAGTAAAGTATTGGAGAAAAGTGATATATTAATTGAAAACTTAATAGAAATATCTCAAAGCATAAAGGATATAGAAATCATTCCTCAAACCATGCCACCAATGCCATGGCTCCAGGGTGGAACAGCATTTCATAACTTGCTAGTTAAACCATATTCAATCATAAATATACTAAAAGCATCAAACCTAAAATGTTGTCTTGACACCTCACACACATACATGGCCTCAAATAAATATCAATTTGATTACGAGGCATTTATAAATAAGTTAATAGAGGATAATCTTATCAGTCACATACATATTTCCGATGCAAAAGGGTATACCGAAGAAGGACTTATGCCTGGTGAGGGTGAAATGGATTTCAAAAGTATCATAAATGATTTAAAGAAACATGAAATAACATTCATACCTGAGATTTGGCAAGGGCACTCGAAAGATTTCTATGGTTTCAAAAGAAGTCTTGAATTAATATTGGAGCAAATAGATTGAAGATATATATAAAAGGATGTGGCTCTGCAGGTCAGAGATATATATACTTACTAAATGAAATTAATCCCAATTTTGAAATAGTGGGAATAAGATCTGAAAAAAGAAACCCTCTAGCGAATTCAAATTACTTAAACAAATTACCAAAAAATACAAAATATTCATCACTTAAGGATATAAGAAGATTAAATGATGATGATCATATAATAATTAGCAGTCCAAGCAGATATCATTTTGATGATTATATGCATTTTAGAAATATGAATATAAACTCAAAGATTCTTATAGAAAAACCAATTGGTTCAAATTATGAAGAATGTGATTTGCTCTCTAAATTAAAAGATAAAAGAACATATGTGAGCTTTCAATATAGGTATGCATCTTCAATAAGAATTCTTAAAGAAATACTACCACAAATTATAGCCAGCTCAAATGGAATTTATTGCAGTATTTATCATTCTGATGATGTAAGAAATTGGCACCCATGGGAAAATCATTTAAATAGTTATAGTACTAACAAAAGTTTAGGAGGTGGATGTACAAATACATTAAATCATTGCTTAGATATAGCTAACTATCTTTTTGGTGATGAGGAGAATATGATAAGAATGCAGGGAAGTTCCTCATCGGAGACGATTGATTGTGATGACTGGCAATCAACAATGATGCAATATAGAAAGAATAAGAGTCAAACATTTACAGTTATATCAAATAGTAATTACTTTAGCAAAAAGGCAATATTTAAGATTGAATTGATAGGTTTTGATCTTTCAGTTAAAATAAATCTTCTTTTAGATACGATAGAGGTTGTAAATAGTTCTCCATTACTAGCTTTCTCAAATTTAAATAAAAAAATATTTGAAAAAGGAAAAAAGGATTTAGCTTTAAAAAATAGAGAAAAATTATTTAAAAATATGTTAATCGACTTTTTATCAAAAGAACCATCTAATAAGCTTGCCAAACTAAACCTATCTGCAAAATATCATGGTAGAGTTTTATCAAAAATAACAAGATGAAAATACATGCTTTAATTCCTGCTCGTTCTGGTAGTAAGGGTATAAAAGATAAGAATATTAGAATCTATAGATGCAAGCCTCTATTAGCATGGTCGATAATGCATGGTCTTGAATGTAACAATATAGATGACGTATTTATAACTACGAATTCTAGTGATTATGAAAGTATTGCAATCAAATATGGTGCGAAATCGTTAGGCCTAAGACCTAATAATATATCTACTAATAGATCAAGAGACATTAAGTTTTTACAGCACCATATAAGACAAATAGAAAAAAGAGAACTAGAAATGCCACTAGGAATTGTCTTATTAAGGCCAACATCACCAATAAGAAACACGAAAGAGATAGAAATTGCAATTGAAACTTTTAAGAAAAATATAAATAAAATTGATTCGATAAGATCAGTCACAATCTCAAAGCATATTCCTTACAAATCCTGGGTAAAGGAAAACTCAACTGGGTTACTGAAACCCTTTGTTGGTGATTTTAAGGATGAATACTTTAATACCCCTAGGCAAGAACTTCCAGTAATATATTGGCAGAATGGATGTTTTGACATTGTCTCAACAGAATGTATAAAAAAAGGGCAAGCAATAGGAACTAAAATAATGCCATGGATACAAGAAGACTTTGGATTAGATATAGATCATGAAAGGGATATAAATTAAGTGGACAAAATAATTAACAAAATACTATTTTATATTATTTTCTTTGTAAAGATTTTTATCTACTCTATTCCAATAAAATATAGTCAAAGAAAAAAGTATTTTGGAAGACATGGGGCAATGGATAATATTGAATATTGTAGAAAGATATTTGATAAGCATGTATCTAGTTTGATAGATATTAAAAATACAAATAGTCCGAAAAGAGTTTTAGAAATAGGCCCTGGAGACTCATGCTTTTCGGCTATAAGAGCATTAGAACTAGAAATAGATGAAATTGTATTAATAGACAAAGATTTATCATCAATAAATAACTCTATGGATAAATTAATTAATCTAGGTATATTAGTCGAAAAATATAATACAACTAAAGAAAATAATCAACATTTCAAACAATATATCTTGAAAGATAGTAATCATAAAAATAAATCAATTAAATTAAAACTTATCGAAAATAATTTTTCAAAAGATGATATTAATATCAAAGGAAAATTTGATGTAATCTTTTCAAATGCTGTTCTACAGCATTTAACAGAGCAGCAATTAGAAAACTTAATTAAATTATCTCTCAGATGTACAAAGGAAGAAACGATTCATTCACATCAAGTAAGATTTACCGATCACATCAGTGGTAAAAATCAAAAGTTCGATCATCACTCAGTACCAAAGTTAATATGGAATAATGACTTAATTAAAAGATTGCCGTTTTGGACTAATAGATTAGAAAAAAATGATTATATAGATTTATTTTATAAATATGGAATGAGAATAAAAAATCATAAAGAAGAGTCTAAAGAAATAAGAGCTGTAAACCAACATTTTATTCTAATTATATGATTATGAGGAAGAAAATTGTAATTTCAACTGATCTTGAAGGGCCTTTCGGGATGCACCCTTTCATAAAAACAAAGAAAGATCTTGAAAAGTACAAATTCCTAGATAATGCCATAAATTTCCTAATTGATTATCATTCCTTTAACAAAATACCTATATCAATAGCGATACTTGGAATAACAGGGTTAAAGACGCCGCTAGATTTAGCAATTCTACTTAACAGTATTGAATTAGAATACCCAGAAAATAGTTTAATTAATAAATTAAAATTTGATAAAAACTTTTTTTCATTATTTCTAGATAATGACAAGTTATTTCTTAAAGGTAAGTTAATTGAAAAAAATAAACTAAAACAATCGAAATATATAAAATTAGCATGCCATAGTCTTAGCCATCTTCATATCCTCGAAGATAATGTATCAACAGAAATTATTAAATTTGAGCTAGAAAAATCTATAAATATTATCAAACAATTTTCTTTAAAAGAAAATCCAATAGATAGCTATGTTTCACCTAGAAATCAAATTAATCAAAAACTTTATAAGATTTTAATATCAATGGGGATTACTAAAATTAGATCATCATCAAAGATTCCACTATATTCTGAGAATCACGAGATGAATACTTTTAATACATTAAAATATAAACTGTTAAGAAAGTATGACAGATTTAATCTTCCTTTAAGCAAATATATTGATCGAACACCAAAGGAAAAGAATAATATTTCAAGTTTAAAATCAATTGATTCAGGTTATTTTCTAGAATTTCCAACACATAAATTTCTAATTAAAAGATATCATGAGTCTTTTAAAAGGTATGTACATAATCAAGTCAAAAACAATCAAGATATAGGTATTTGGTTTCATCCACATAATATGACTGATAATTTTATATTAGCAAAAGAATACTATAAAATGTCACTAAAAACTCTAACTAATCTAAATAGATTAGACTATGAGATAGTAAAAATATAATGAAAGTTCTAATAATAATAACTTGTCTTTATCCTCATGGTGCAGAGTATAGCTGTCTAAGACATATATTAAATTCTAAAAAGAAATATAAAACTGAATTCACTGTAATTTCTATTCTTGGAGGTAGCCTTGAAAAAGAAGTCCGAAATAATAATATTCCATGTTTTATCTTATCTAAAAGTTTTTCAATTAAGAGTCTCTATAAACTATTTAAATTTTTTAAAGAAGGAAAATTTGACATAATTCATTCATGGATGTACCACAGCAATATATTAGGGAACATAATTGGTATAATAAAGAAAAAACCATTAATTACATCAATAAGACAAGCTTTACCAAAATATAAATCCCTAAGGTTAAGAACAATAATAATTGCATTTTTAGACTCACTACTGTCAAGATATCAGGCAAAATTTATTACATTTAACAGTCTTTCAGGCCTTAATGACCATAACAAAAAATTACTATATTGTAAGAGAAAGTCTATATACATTCCAAATCAGCCTTATATAATTCCTTTCAAACAGATAAACGAAAAAGTCTCTTCAAAAGATTTAATTAAAAAAGAAACAATAAAAATTCTAAGTCTTGCAAGAGATGATATATCAAAGAACCTTAATTATATGATTTTGTTAATCAAAGAGACTGCAAAAGATTTAAAAGAATCAAATAAAAACTTAATTCTTAATGTATATGGTGATGGGATGTCCAGAAATCACCTAAAGATAAAGTATGCTTCTATTTTACCTAAAAATCTAGTTATCAACTTTCATGAGAAGTCAAGTAAAATATCAGATATTTTATTAAACCATGATATTTATATCAGCACCTCGCTTTGGGAAGGATATCCAAACTCATTAATAACTGCTACAACATCTGGGTGTATTCCGGTATGTACCGATGCAGGTGACTCTTGGAAATTACTAGGTGATTTTAGCTACAAGTTATCTAAAAACATAGATCAAGATAAACATATCCTTTCCAAGGCAATCTTCAAATCAAAAGAAATATATAGAAAAGATCTGTCAAAAGCTTATATTGATTTTCTTAATAAATTTTATTATAATTTAAACACTTATAATGATCTCTATAAAAGAGCTGCATAAAGTCAAAGGTGAATATAATTAAGAAGAAACTGTTACTAGTTGGTTCTACTGGATTAGTTGGGGGAAAAGTAAAGGAGACTTTGCTAGATAATCTCGATAAAACTAATACACTAATAACAGCTAATAGAAGCGGAATTAAATCGTACTCAATTAATAACACATTAAAATGTAAGCACATACATATTCATTTAGATGCCTCAAAAGAATCAGATTGGGAATATATACTTAATAAATTTAATCCAAACACGATTATTCTTGTCTCTAATTGTAGACATTTTCATCAATTAAATAAAGCCTTATCAAGAACAAATATAGATGCGAAAGGGATAAGGTTAATAATAATTGGTACTACAGGTATTTTTTCACCAGATCCAAAGTATTCATCAGTTTATAAAGAAATAGAGCTACTGCTAAATAGATCTAATTTTAGTGATTTTGTCTTACTTAGACCTTCACTTATATTTGGCACTTCTAGTGATAAGAATATCCATAAAGTAATTAATTTCATAAAATACTTTAAATTCATTCCATTACTTCCTTATGGTAACGGAAGAATTCAACCTGTTTATTATCTAGACCTAGTAAAAGCAATTATAAACTCTATTAAAAACACAGAACTTAGAGGTTCTTATAATATAACTGGCAAATATTGCATGACATACAAAGAGATGTATCAAATCATTTTCTCAGCAATGGGATTAAAGCCTAGGTTCATAAAATTTCCAAGAAATATTACTTTTTTGTTGGCTATTGTTTCAGAGTTTATTTTTAAAGAGAAGGCAATCCTTACAGTAGAAAGAATAAATAGATTACTTGAAAACAAGTGTTTCTCAAACAAAGAATCAGTTTCATTAGGACTTTATAATCCTACTTCATTTATTTCAGGAATAAAATCAGAGGTGAAATCTATGAAAATTAATTTAAAATAAAATTATGAAAATTATTCAATTCTCAAGTGTTGAGTTTACTTTTGATAAATTTATACTCCCATTAGCATTAGAATTGAGAAGTAAAGGGAATGTAGTATATGTTTCATACAATGCAGAGAAAAAGAATAATACACTTGCTAATCAAAAAGGGTTTCGATTTATAAATAGCCCAATAAAAAGATCAAAGTCAATTTTAAATATTATTATTTCTACAATAAGCCTTATTAGAAAATGCTATCAATTAGAAATTGATATTATACATTGTCACACTCCTGTAGCATCAGTTGTTGCAAGATTAGCAGGATTATTTTTATTTAAATGTAAAATAATTTGCACAGTACATGGATTTTACTTTCATGATAAAATGGTATTCCATAAGTATTTTTTATATTCTTCTTTGGAATATGTTCTTGCAAAAATTACAGATGAGATGTTTTTTGTATCTTATGAAGACTATAAATATGCATTAAAATATAATTACAAAAAATCTGAATCACTTCATTTTATATCTAATGGAGTAGATAAAGAAAAATTCATGAGAAATAATACCGCCAATAAAAAACAATTAGAGCAGGGCATTAAATCAGACAAAGAATCGATATCAATTGGAATCGCAGCAAGGTTTGTAGAGGAAAAAGGGTATAAAGAATTACTCCAAGCTTTTTTTGTACTTTCGCCTAAATATCCCGAAATAAAGCTTGTAATTTGTGGTTCAAGATTAGAAAGCGAGTACAATTCTGATGTTAGTAGCTTAATTTATAATCTTAAAAAGATTTTTGGTGGAAAGATTGATATTCTAGGTGAACTGCCATCCTCAGAAATGTCAATATTCTATCAATCTATAGATATATTTGTTCTGCCATCATGGAGAGAAGGTTTACCTATGACAATTCTAGAAGCAATGATGAGTGGATTACCAATAGTTGCATCCAACATAAGAGGTTGTAGAGAGTCAGTAATAAACAAATATAATGGACTATTATTTGAACCTCAAAAAACAAAAGAATTAATTAATTGCTTAGAAATACTTATAGTAAATAAGAAAAAAAGGTATACTTATGGATTAAATTCTAAAGCAAGAGCACAAAAACTATATTTACTAAGTGATAATATACAAAGACAAATTAAAATCTATGATAATATCATTAGTTAGTATGCAAATTCAGTTTTTATCTAGCATAGTTCTTTCATTTTTTATTACCAAATTGAGCATTCCGATATTAAGGATGAAAATAATTAATAACCCAAATAATAGAGACTCACATAAAAAGCCAACTCCCAGTGGTGCAGGCATTATTTTTGTGATTTTAAGTATTATTTATGGAATAATAAATAACTATTTTATACCTTTATTATGTTTTCCATTAGCCTTTATAGGATTGCTTGATGATAAATCCAAAATCCCAGCATTGCCTAGATTTATTGTCCAAGTTACTACTGTTTCTATCTTACTAAAAACAAGTAATTTATATAAAGCTACTTTAGGTGAGGATATTAATATAATATCTATATTAATATGTTTGATTATAATAATTATTGGATGTGCGATTATAAACTTTACTAATTTCATGGATGGTATAGATGGGATAATCGCAGGTTCAATGATTGTAATATTGGGCACTTCAGCCTATTTATCTAATAATCTTCTCTGGCCGTTAATAGGTGGACTTATTGGTTTCTTATATTGGAATTGGTCTCCTGCAAAAGTATTTATGGGTGATGCTGGAAGTACATTCCTAGGAGCTATATTAGTCAGTGAAATATTTAATGCCAATATGGTAAAAAATGCTACTGGAATATTACTTATATCAATGCCTTTATTACTTGATTCTTTAATTATTTTGCTTAGAAGATTAATTTCTAAGCAGCCAATATTTAAGGCTCATCGTTTACATTTATATCAACGCTTGCATCAATCAGGTTGGAGTCATAAAAAAGTGGCAACTTTATATATTACAACAAGCTCATTAATTGCTCTTGTTCATATTATAATTGGCATTGAATGGGCTATCTTAATGATTATTCCAGTTATAGCTATTGGGTTTTATTTAGATAGAAATATTGCAATACCATTTAGTCGTTAGTTTTATGAGAAAGATTGGGACAAAGGATTTTATCAAAAACATATTAAATACTGCTCTTACTCTTAATAATAAGACTAGAAGATCAATCCTAATATTTATTGATTCATTTTTAATTGGTTTTTCATTTTGGTTCTCATGTTTTTTAATAGAAAATAGTAATATAACAGAGTCAAAAGAATCAAGCTTAATTATTACTTTAGGAATAATTATAGGAATCCCAATTTACATATTAACTAACCATTATACGGGCGTTACACGATATGTAGGTAGTTCATCTCTATATAAATTATCAGGAAGAAATTTTTTATTAATAACAATTGTTTTCTGCTTATGTAATTTATTTAAATTAAAGGCTGCTAATATATATTATTTTTTGATTTCATGGTTAATATTAACATATACAACTGGGTCTCTACGATTTATTTTTAGAGATATTTTTAATAGAATCTCTAGGTTAGATAAAGTAGCTAAAAAAACTAGAATTGCAATTTATGGGGCTAACAAAAGAAGTTCTGAAATTGCAGAAGCATTAATTTTTAATGGACAATATGAAATAATCACATTTATCGATGATACGAAAAATTTAATTGGTCTTACAATTAAAGGGATAAGAATAGTAAGCTCTGATGATTTAATATCTATGAAAGAAAAATTTGATAAAGTATTGCTCTCAACAGAAGATATAAGTAAAAAACAGACGATTAAATTTATCAACAATTTGAAAAAAAATAATATAATGGTAATGAAAATTCCATCTATTGAAGATATTCTCTCAGGTAAATCTCGTGTTGATGAACTTAAGCCAATAAAGATTTCTGAATTACTTTCTCGCCATTCAGCTTTTTTCCATAAAAATATTGTCTCTAAAGTAACTGAATCTTCTGTGTTAATAACTGGTGCTGGAGGCTCTATAGGCAGTGAAATATGTAGACAAGTAATTGAAGCAAAGCCAAGAAAAATTGTGGTTTTAGATCAAAGTGAATTTAATCTTTATAAACTAGAAATGGAGCTCAAGGAGATTCTAGAAGAAGACTCAGAAATTATTGCTATATTAGGAGATTCTGCAAATTATAATCTAATAAATAACACTATTAAAGAAAACAATATAAATACAATTTTTCATGCAGCTGCATATAAGCATGTTCCATTAGTAGAAAAAAATATCTTAATAAGTATCTATAATAATGTGTTTTCGACCTACACTATTTGCTCTGCAGCAAGAAATAATAACGTTGACAAATTAATATTAATTTCTACTGACAAAGCCGTGAGGCCAACAAATGTTATGGGGGCTTCGAAGCGATTATCAGAATTAATAGTACAGGCATTTGCAGAGGAAGAGGAAATAAAAAAAGATAGAGGGCAAGCAAACACTAATTATGCAATGGTTCGTTTTGGGAATGTTCTAAATTCATCTGGTTCAGTTATACCTTTGTTTAGAGATCAAATTATGAAAGGAGGTCCAATTACTATTACTCACAGGGATATCACAAGGTTTTTCATGACAATAAAAGAAGCAGCATCACTTGTAATTGAAGCGACTGAATTAGCGAACGGTGGTGATGTTTTCATCCTAGATATGTCTAAGCCAATAAAAATTAAAAACCTAGCAGAAAAAATGATAACTCAAAGTGGTTTGACCGTTAAAGATTCTAATAATCCTTATGGCGATATAGAAATCAGAGAGATAGGTTTACGACCTGGAGAAAAACTTTATGAAGAGCTTTTAATTGGTGAAGAATCTCTTCCTACAAAAAATAAGTTAATATTTAGAGCAAAAGAAAAATTTATCCAAGCTTCATTGCTATGGCCAAAAATAAATGAATTAAAGTTAATGATTGACAATTCTGATCTAAAAGGAGCTATAAAATTAATTTCATTTTTAATACCAGAATGGAATATTTCCGATACAATCAAAAGACAATTAAATGAATAATTGAAAATTCATTATATAATATTATAAGATAATAAATCTAAATAAATAATAACAAATGAAGGCTGTCATACTTGCGGGAGGTCTTGGGACAAGATTAAGTGAAGAAACTCACCTGCGTCCAAAGCCTATGGTTGAGATAAGCGGCAAACCAATTTTATGGCACATAATGAAAATATATAGTTTCTATGGAATTAATGAATTCATTATATGTTGTGGATATAAAGGTTATATAATCAAAGAGTTTTTCACAAATTATTTTCTTCATACATGCGATATAACAATAAATATGAAAAACAATCATATTGATTTTCATGAGAATGATATTGAACCATGGAAAGTAACAATTGTGGACACTGGAGAGAAATGTCAAACAGCTGGTAGGCTAAAAAGAGTTAGCAAATATATCAAAGATGAAAGTTTTTGTTTTACTTATGGCGATGGATTATCTGACATAAACATACAAGATCTTATAAATAATCATAAAACTATGGGCCTAAATGCAACATTAACTGCTGTTCAACCACCAGGTAGATTTGGAGCTCTAAATATAGATAGAAACGTTGTAAAGAAATTCCAAGAGAAGCCTGTAGGAGATAATGCTTGGATAAACGGAGGTTTTTTTGTGCTAAATCCAGATGTTTTAGAAATGATAAAAGGTGATCAATCTAGTTGGGAAATAGATATTCTGCCTAAATTAGCAGAGCAATCTCAATTGAATTGTTTTCGCCACAAAGGTTTCTGGCAACCAATGGATACCTTAAGAGATAAACATTATCTGGAAAAATTGTGGAATAATAAACAAGCTCCTTGGAAGCTTTGGTGAAGCTTAATTTTTTTTCAAAAAATGTTAACAAGCTTTTGGTCAGGGAAAAAAGTACTAGTTACAGGACATACCGGCTTCAAAGGGAGCTGGCTATCGCTATGGCTGCTTAGTAAAGGGGCTTGTGTATACGGATATTCACTAAGTCCTACTGATGAAAAATCACTTTTTGATTCACTAAATCTTAAAGAATATGCTCGTAATGAAAATCTTACATTTAATGATTTCCGAGGTGATATAAGAGATAGAAGTCTATTGCAGAAAACAATTGAAACTATTAAACCAGATTTAGTTTTTCATTTAGCAGCTCAACCTCTTGTAAGAGAGAGTTATAAAGCTCCAATATATACTTGGGAAACCAATGTAATAGGAACTTTAAATTTACTTAATTCCTTATCTATCTCTGAAAAAAAATGTGCGCTTCTAATCATAAGCACAGATAAGGTTTATGAGAACAAAGAATGGAAATATGGATATAGGGAAATTGATACTCTGGGTGGTCATGATCCATATAGTGCTAGTAAGGCTGCTATGGAAATAGCAGTTGAAAGCTGGAAAAAAAGTTTTTGCGGAAACAAAGCTCATCAGAATATGTTCTTATCAATAGCAACTGCAAGAGCTGGGAATGTTATTGGTGGGGGAGATTGGGCTACAGATAGAATCATACCTGACATAATTAGAGGTTATATGAATAACAAAAATATCCACATTAGAAATCCAAAGTCAACACGACCTTGGCAACATGTGCTTGATCCGCTTAATGGATACCTAATTTTGGCAGAGAAACTATACAAGCATAATGATATTTCTAAAGAAGAAATAGCATCTTCCTTTAATTTCGGACCATCAATAAATTCAAATATTAGCGTTGAAGTATTGGTTGAGAATATAAAAAAACATATACAGATAAATTCATACTTGTTAAATGCAAATCAAGAAGAACATGAATCAAACTTCTTATACCTTTCTAGTGAAAAAGCTAGACATCTATTAGGATGGAAATCAATGCTAAATTTACAGCAAGCCTTAGCCATTACAATTAATTGGTATAAAATATATTTAGAGAAAGATAATGCTATCGAATGTTGCCTAAAAGACATTGCCTATTTCGAAGGGATTACCAATGGTTAACAAAAATATTGAAGAAAAAACAATTAAGGGTGTATATGAAATAACTATTTATCCTCATGAAGACAGTCGTGGTTCATTTCTAAATATTTTTAGAAAAAACAACCAAATATTTAAATCCGGATGGGAAGACAGAACTATTTCTCAAATAAATATAAGTAAAACAACTAAAAAGGGAACTATAAGAGGTTTACATTATCAGGCATCACCACATTCGGAATGTAAAATTATTCGTTGTATTAAAGGATTAGTATTTGATGTTGTTGTAGATCTCCGAAAAGAATCATTAACATACGGTCATTGGATATCAATAAATCTTAGTAATACAAATAACAAAGCAATTTTAATCCCTGAAGGATGTGCTCATGGCTTTCAGGTTCTTCAAGAAAATAGTGAACTTATTTATATTCATTCGGGGAATTGGGAACCAATTTCTGAGACTGGAATAAGATGGAATGATCCAACGATAAATATAAAATGGCCCTTACCAATAGAGGAAATCAGCAAAAGAGATCAAGAACTTCCCTTTCTAAAAATGAAATGACTTACTCATGCAGACATTGCAAATCTGCTTTGGAGAATGTAGTTATTGATTTAGGGCATCAACCTCCCAGTAATGCTTATTTAAAGAATGAAGATCTTAATAAAGCTGAAATAACTTATCCATTAAAAGTATATGTTTGTAATAAATGTTGGCTAGTTCAATTACCTGAACATGCCAGTTCGAAAGAGCTATTTACTAAAGATTATGCTTACTTTTCAAGTACCTCCTCAAGCTGGTGTAATCATGCAAAAGTTTATGTAGAAGAGTCAATTAAAAAACTACAACTAACAAAAGAAAGCTTTGTTTTAGAGATCGCAAGTAATGATGGTTACTTATTAAAGTATGTAAAAGAGAAAGAAATACCATGTGTAGGGGTAGAACCAACAGAAGCAACAGCCAAAGCAAGTGAAAGAAAAGGTATCACTACTATTAAAGATTTTTTTGGTTCATTATTAGCCGAAGAGATACGAAATAAATATACTCCTAATAAGGATGGCGCTGATTTAATAATAGCTAATAATGTTGTAGCTCATGTTCCAGATATTAATGATTTTATGATTGGTATATCAAAAGTCCTAAAAGATAATGGACAGGTATCAGTAGAATTTCCACATCTTTTAAAACTTATACAAGGGAATCAATTTGATACAATTTATCATGAGCATTATAGTTATTTTAGTTTATATACATTTAATAAAATCATAAAAAAGGCAAATCTAAAAATAGTTGATGTAGAAGAACTAAGTACACACGGAGGTAGTTTGCGAGTTTGGCTAAGTCACGATTTCAACGAATTATTAAAAGAAAAAGAGAAAGTATCCAAAATCATCACCTCAGAAATAAATGCAGGTTTGAACTCTGAAAAAATATTTAAAGACTTTCAAAGAAAAGCGGAAACAGTTAAATTAGAGTTATTACAATTACTAATTAAATTAAAATCAAACAATAAAAAAATAATTGGGTACGGAGCGGCAGCAAAAGGTAACACTTTACTTAACTATATGGGGGTATCAAGTGATTTGCTGTCTGCGGTAATAGATAATGCAGAAAGCAAACAAGGAAAGTTTATGCCAGGTAGTCACATACCAATAATTAAGCCTAATCAATTAGAAAAAATTAAACCTGATTATATTTTGGTTCTACCTTGGAATATTCTTCATGAAATAAAAGACGATTTAACAAATTATAAATTGATTACAGCAATACCCAATGTTTTAAATCATTTTTAATTATATTGATTTAAAATTTATAATAAAAATATTTTTCTAAAATGAGTATTTTTAAATTTAATACAAATAAAATTAAGTTATTAGAGGAATTCGAAAAAGGTTTTAATTGTTCCTCTTATGAATGGGATAAAGAATTCAAAAATTCTAATGTTTCAAATATTGTAGAAAAGGGCCATAAGATTTTAAAAAGTGAGCAATTTGTCAAAATTTACATAAATTTAATTGAAACAGTCCAAGAAATAATTGGCCAAGAATTAGTTTGTCAAAAAAGGCCAACATTTAGACTTCAAAGACAAAGTAAAAAATCTGTAGATTTTCATACAGATGAAATCCTATCTGGTCATCCTCCAAAAATGTTGAATGTCTGGATACCCCTAAGCAAAACATATACATCTAATGGCTTATGGATAGTCGATGAAGAAAACTCAAAAAAACTCATATCTGATTTCAGAACCAATCAATGGAGTCTAGAAAAATTAAATCAAGAATGTATAAAAGTAGGGAAGCCGCAAATAATGAAATATGGAGACATACTAACTTTTAATAATAAAAATCTGCATGGAACAATACCAAGCAAAGAAGAAAAAGTAAGATACTCAGTAGATTTTAGATTACTACCTAAAAGTGAAATAAATAATATGGGTAAAAAGAGATTTGGATTAGATTATGTTACCCTAGAAAGCTTAAAACGAAAAGAAAATAACTATTCGAAAACACTTGGCGTATCAGTTTTGTATTCCAAGCATAAGGCTAAAATTTATACTCACCAAGTTCAAAGAGCAATGGTTCAAGAGTTCGCCTCAGCAAATTCAATTGTAATAGAAAGAGAAGTTGCGGAGTGGCAAGTAAATCATTATCCACAGATAAATGCCCTTTTAGAAGAACATCCAAATCATCAGATAATATTTGCAACCAAACAGTCTTTTAATGAAGATAGTGAAAAATTCAAACAATTACTTGAAAAGCTTAAAAAACATAAATCTTCTGTATATTTTGCATTAGAAGATGAAAAATTGATTTGAACATATACTTTTTAAATCTTGCTTCGTTTTAAAAAATTTCTTTTATGTCTATAAGATTTGAATAAAAAATTAATAGAAAAGAAAGATTGAATGATTAAGAATTTCAATGAATTAATCTTTTGCATGTCAAATTACATGTAATATACACAATTATAGACCATATTAATGTCAATACATGTCTTAGGATCGAAAGGCTGGATTGGCAGTCAATTAGTAAGATATTTATCTAATTTAGGTCATGATGTTCATAGCATACATAGGGAAAATATGATGGATTGGTTGCTTAATAAAAACTCAAAAGATTTAGTAATTTATACCATTGGAATTACTGGTGATTTCAGAAGCAGACCATATGAAACCTATCAGTCAAATGCAGGGTTATTAAATAAAATTTTAAGTACTCAGCAAGATAATATAAAAAAATTTCTATATTTATCATCCTCTAGAGTCTACATGAGAAATCAATCAACATTAGAAAATGAACCTATTAAATGTATATCAAATGAGCCCTCTGACTTGTATAATATCTCAAAGTTAATGGGGGAGTCTATTGTCTTATCAAATAAAAATGATAATTATAAAGTAGTTAGAATAAGCAATGTCGTAGGAGCTGATCAACCAAATGAAACATTTATAGGTCAATTAATAAATGAATTCAGAACAAAAGGGGAGTCAAAAATACTACAATCTCCAAATTCAGAAAAGGATTATATATCTATGAAAGATGTTATTTACTATATAAGGAAAATAGCTTTGAATAGCAATAATCGAATATATAATATTGCATCTGGTTATAATACTACGCATATGGAAGTTGCAAATTGGCTAAATTCTAAAGGCTATAAAATAACATTTGAATCATTGAATAATGAAGTATTCAAAAACGAACCGATCAATATATCTAGACTATTAAAAGAATATCGAAAGCCTGGTAATCCATTTATAAACTAAAAAGATAATATTTATGTTTATTTAAAATTATTAATTCTAATTTGTACTATTGAATAAATTAAATTTATTATTTTCAGAAAAACCAATTAAAAAAGTTTCCTCACAGATTTAAAATAATCAGAACAGTGGTTTATGTTTTTAAGATAATTAAATAAAAAAATTAAATGAGCTAGAAATTATATATATTTATAATATAATACTAGAAATAATTACTTTCCTGAGCAACCAAATAATGAGAAAATTTACTTTTGATGAAGAGAATTCACAAATAACTCTCTCTGACGGCACAACAATTTCATTGAATACGCCAGAAGCTTTTAAAATCATATCTGACGCTTGGCTAAGAGTAGGTTGGGACACTAAATATGTCTACGGGTTTAGTTGGTTTGGAAGACCAATAATACAATTACCAGAAGATATTATTAGAATACAAGAGTTAGTTTATGAGTTAAGGCCTGATTATATTATAGAAACCGGCGTTGCACATGGAGGTTCATTGATATTTTATGCAAGTTTATTAAAAGCATTAGGCAAAGGTAAAGTAATTGGGATAGATGTAGATATTAGAAAACACAACAGAGAAGCCATAGAAAAACATGAATTAAAAAATCTAATAAAGCTAGTCGAAGGAGATTCAACTTCAAGGGAAGTAATAGATGAAATTGAATCTGCTTTATCTAAAAATAAAAAAGTTTTAGTAATTCTTGATAGTAATCATAGTAAAGAACATGTACTTAAAGAGCTCAAATTATATAGTAATTTTATTAGCGAAGGAAGTTATATAGTAGCTTGCGATGGAATCATGAAACAAGTAGTTGGAGCTCCTAGATCTAAAGAAGATTGGGAATGGAATAATCCACTTACAGCTATAGAGGAGTTCTTGGAATATGATAAAAGTTTTAACTTGTCTGAGCCTGAATGGCCTTTTAATGAAGGATCTGTTAAAGAAAGAGTGACGTATTGGCCTAATGCATACTTAAAAAAAGGAAAAATTATAAACTAAAGTCATGCTAAATAAAATAATAAAAAAATTATGCACGCATCCCAAAAGAGTACATTTTCGTTTAGAGAATAAGGAAACATGAAGAAACATATACTTATTGCCGGAGGCGGCAACTTTGGATCTTGGTGGGCTTCTAGTTGTTCACTATTAGGTGAAAAAGTAATCATTACAGTTTTTGATCCATATAAAAACAACTTGAAGCTTATCAAGGAAAGATTTTCTGAACTAAATAAAAGCCTCTCAATAATGTCAACAGTAAGCTATATTAATAGACTGGAAGATATTCAAGAACAAGTTGATATATGTATCGTAGCCTGTAATTCATCAGAAAGACCTAAATTGATCTATGATTTATCTCTGTTAATAAACCCATGTTATTGGATACTTGAAAAAATTATTGCATGCTCACCTGATTTGCTTAAGGGAATAAATGAACTTTTAAAAAATGAAAAAGTTTTAGTAAGTCATTCCAGAAGAATGCAACCACTTTGGCAAATAGCTAAATTAGAAATTAATAATACTCATCAAATCACAGAAATAAATCAACATATCGGTAAGTGGGAATTACTAAGTAATTCGTTTCATTTTGCAGATATTATTAGTTGGTGTTTTAATACATCTATTTCCAAGGTAGTGACTAATGAACTAAATAACTGGAGAAAGAGTAAAGTTAGGGAAGGATACTCTGAAGCTGAGGGTAAGATATCTATAATATACAAAAATAATATTAAACACAATATTGTAACCACAAAAAAACCAGAAAATAATTTTATTTTCTTTGAGGAAATAATACCTAATGAAAAAGTTTCATCTTTTGAACTAGATGAAATAAATGGTATAATAACTAAATCGAATAAAGTCATTGGCACTTGCAAGCTTTATAATTGGAGTAATCTTTGTCATTACTTTATGAGTGAACTTCTAAAAGGGAATATACTTCTACCAACTCTCGATGAGGTTTACACAAATCACTATAAGTTAATAGATTCTTACAATTCAAAATGGCTAAGTTTATCCAACAAAAATAGTGATATACGAATAAGCTAATATCAAAATATTCTAATGAATCTAACTATAATTATACCAACTTATGAAAGACAAGAACTTTTATCTAATTTAATAAAATACTGGAAAGGTACTGAATTTAAAATATTAATTCTTGATGGATCTTCTTCTAAATGGCCTAAATATGGAAATGAAATAACAAGCAATATCGAATACTTTTATTTCGAACCTTCTGATGAAGACAAAGAATGTCCTCAGGGCTCATACTTAAGAAGATTAAAGTTTGGTTATGATCAAGTCGCAACCGAATATGTTCTTTTAAGCTCAGATGATGATTTATTTAATAGGAATAGTCTTAATCTTTGTATTAATAAACTAAAAGATAATTCTTCTTACAGTTCTTGTATGGGGTTACCGTATCAATATATAGTTGAAGGGAATAAAATAAAGTTAAAAAGAAATTATACGCAAATATCAACAATTCTAGATGAAATAATTGAACCTAATATAAGAGCAATTACATATTTTTCTGAATACAACCCAAGGAATATATATGCTATTTGTCGAGCAGAAATAGTTAGAAAAATATTTGAAGTGTTTTATAAGCATAGATCTTTGGAGATTTTTGCTTGGATAGAGATTTTCTATGAGATCTCTATGACATTAATGGGTAGCTCTAAAGTAATAAATAATCCATACTGGATAAGAGGAAAAAAATCTAAAGTGCCAAGAGAAAAATCTGTCATAACAATACAAAATTATATATGTAATAGAAAGGGTTTAGATAACATATCAAAACTCATTTTTGATCTTAGTAATTTACTCTCAAATTATTGCGATCATTCTCCCAAAACCATCGATAATTATTTTAAGTTATGCTTATATACTTATATAAATAATTTACCAGACAAAAAAGATATTAGCTTAATTCAAAGATTCATTGAAAAATCATCGTACATTAAAAATAAATATAAAAGCAAGTATATTTCTAAAAGACAGGATAATTTTCTCCAAGAACTTAACACCATTCAGATAGATAACCTATTTAATAATTTAGAATGCAAGATTTAGATAAAACTTTATATACATATTCTAAGGGTTAAATTAATTAACCCTTTCTGATTCGAGCAATTAAACATCTAGAAATGCATGGATTTCGACCTTATAGTTAGATTGTTAAAACCTTCTTAAAAAGCAAGTAATTATTTAGATGTTTAAATTATATGATTTGGTTAAAATCAGAATATTTTTAATTTAATGATTGCAATAAAAATATTTAACCAAATAACGGATTTAACAAACTAGGATAGGTAAATAATTTTGAATCTAATTTCATATTTCTATTTAAGAATTCAGATGCAACTTTATCTGTAAAGTCATTATTCTTGCTATATCTAACTTCTTTTGATTGATCCTGTTTTAAGCTTTTTAAATTTGAAATAGTTCCATTACTAATAACCTTTAGGAGGCCTTCTTGAGCTATGAGCACAGACCGCATTGAAAAGTCGAAGGTATTATCATCCTTTTTTAGTTTTGGAACACAATGAAAAAGAATATTTCCACTATCTAGCCCCTTGCTAAGCAAATGAATTGTTGCTCCCACATATTCAGGTTTGTTATCATACAATGCCCAAAAATTGCAAGATGATCCCCTGTAATAAGGAGATAGACCCATATGTATATTGAGAGCTTTCTTGCTTATCAAAAAATCTATCAACCAACCTTTAATATAGCTAGCCCCAAACACAATGTAAAAATCTGAGTCAATAGCTTTTTGCAATTGAGCTCTATGAAGTTTAGTTAAATCACCACTTTTTATTATAAGAGATTTAACATTAGAGGGTAAGAAACTAATCTCACCAAAAATTTTTTTTTCAGAATTTATCACGTTACTCATATACTCTTTCATCACTTCGCTTTTACGATAAATATCATTTATTTGTCCAGGAAAAACAGTATTAGCCTCACTTATAAAAAAAACTTGATCTGCAATTTCAGAAAATAATTTTACCAAGTTTAAATGTCTTGGCTGGTTACTGCTAAATATAGTTACTTTCATTTGAGCATTTCCTTGTATACATATGTATGATCTCTACGTGGAATTTCGTATGAAGATTTACTTTTTTTGATACTCATATTAGCTCTAAAGCCTATTTCAACGCCTAATTCTTTTAAAATCGAAATTGTATCATCATTATAGCTTCCACAGGGATGTGACATTGAGTTAATATCCTTACCAGTTATTTTATATAAATACTCATAATTTTTTTTATATTCAGATTTCTGTTGTTCTTTTGAAAGTTGCTTCATTTGTGTAGGATGAGTATGAGAATGTAACCCAATAGCATATCCACTTTTATTTAAATCAATTAGATCTTTTTCAGTCATCCATAATTTGGTCTTAGCCCCAGAAACATCAAATTTCCTCTCTTGAATCAATTTAGTCATGATTTGTTTATATTTTTCTTCAGACAAATACTGATCTCTAATAAATCTAAACCACTTATCATTTTGGGAATAACAAGGATACTCTGATAAATAATTAATACGAAAAAAATCGGATCTTTTTTTCATAAATTCTTTAGGTGAGTATTCTTTAGTTTTCTCAAAAAACTCCTCATAAAAATCATCCATGTCAGAATACGCAGAATTTCTAAAATATCTATAAATTTCAAGCTCATCATAATCATTAGTTAATATACTTGTATAAACAAAGAAAAATGCATCTATTCCAAATTCCTTCAATATAGGCACAGCTATATCATATTGACATTTCAAAGCATCATCAAAAGATAGGCAAATATCATTACTTTTTAAAGTTTTATTTTTAAATTTTTTTGAATATTCATAAGCTCCTAATAGAGAATAATTATCACTCAACCAAACCAACATTTTCCTAAAATCAGATTCACTCAAACTACCTTGGACTGGTTCATGAACTTTATTATGAAAGTGATGAAACATAACTGAGTGAGAGATTATATTTTTCATAAACAAGAATTACAACAGACTTGTATAATACAGGTATTTTTTGTTCCTATTAGTACTTTCGACTCTCTTTTTAGTAAAACAAAACTAAAATATCTTCTATAATTATTTATTTCACATAAATTTTTAAAATAATTATCTTTTCTATAATAAAATATTTATAAAACCAAGAAGATAGAACATCTTGCTTGCTTCCGCAATAGATTGGCAAGGCAAATGATAGAAATAGCTTGATAAAACCTGAGATAATTAACTTTGAAAGAGGTTTAAAAATTTTTTTTTTATTTACCAAGATCTATAAATAATTCTTCCAATTAGTTCTCTTAAGGCCTTCGAACTTCTGTTTAAGCTACCAGCATTAGGTATCCATTGATTTGGGCTATGCCATGGTGAAATTTTGGAAGTTTTGAAGTCTACAGGGAAAGGGTAAACAATCAAGCCCTGCCGCTCAAATAATTTTTTTGCTCTTTTCATATGAAAAGCACTGGTAACGAGAAGAATCTTCGATGAAGAATTCATGTGATTTAGGTTTCTTCTTATTTCTATAGCTTCTTGTGCCGTATTAACTACTTTTTTAGTAGTCGAAATAGCCTCTAAAGGCAATCCAAGACTTAGCGCATGTTCTTTATATAAAGTTCCTTCATCCTTTAATTCTTTAGCATAGGGAGTTGTTCCGCCTGTAAAAAATAGTTTTGGAGCTTTTTTCTTTTGATAAAGCCTAATTCCAGCAAAATATCTATCTGGGTCTCCCCATTCAAAAATATTGGCTATTCCAGGAGCTTGAGGCCTACCTCCACCACTTAATACGATAATTGCATCAGCAGTTGGGGCATCATTTTCATCTATTCTTTGCCAAGGATGTTCAACTAATTTCCATAGGAGATCTGCCACAAAGCCTATACTAAAAATCCCAAGAAATAAAATCACACATAAGATATTTTTCTTGGCTGGTTTCTTGAGATTTACAATTAAACAAAACAAACTAAATCCCAGAGGGAGAATAAAGAGTGGTAATAGCTTGCTTAGGAAGTACGTTTTTAAGAGGAATAAGAATTAATAGTCTAAAAACAATTAATCATTAATCCAAATCTACTATATTTTCAATTATTTACTTTAAATTATCCTCAACACCTTTGAGATAAGAACTAAAGTCAGTTAAAAAAATAATCTTCTTGAATGGAGCCAAGCGGACTCGAACCGCTGACCCCCTGCATGCCATGCAGGTGCTCTACCAACTGAGCTATGGCCCCATATCATTGAAATGACAGTGATTGCAATCAGTCTCAAACGACTTGATTATTATACTTTACCAGCTAAAAACACCCAAATTGGAGTATCTTTAAGGGAAATATGCGGCAAAATCGTAAAAAAAAGGTCACATTTTTAGTGCAGTTACTCAGAAATAAGGAAAAGCTGAGCTAACTCACCTCATCAATTGGGAATACAAAAGTGACGCAGAAAAGACCAATTGACAATACATTGATCAAGAAACCTTGAAATATGAAATAGAGAAATTCAAGAAATTAGTAGAGGTGAATGTATTAGAATTGATAGATTCAAGATCTCTTAAAGAGTTGGGATAATTACCAAATCCATTATTTGCAAAAGGTCTGGACTAACAACCTCCCTTTGCAGGGAGATATCCGCTTCTAAATTAAAAAAGAGGGTAAATCTCTTTTAGATTAATACTATTACGCTGTTCTCTTTTAGTCTTTTTATGCAAATTAATTAATTTGCATAAAAAAATAATATAATAAATATATAAATAGTAAGGACAAAGCTCAATTGACTTTTAATTCGCATTTAACTCAAATATCAAATGTTTTAGTAATAGGTTGTGGTGGTGCAGGTCTAAGATCAGCCATAGAAGTAAAAAAAGCTGGTCTTGATGTTTGTATCCTTGGGAAAAGACCTAGAACCGATTCCCACACCGTATTGGCGGCCGGTGGGATTAATGCAGCTTTTGGAAATTTAGACATTAAAGATTCATGGGAACAACATTTTGTTGATACATATTTGGAAGGATATGGAATTGGTGATCCTTCAAAGATTGAGATAATGGCAAAAGAAGCACCTTCTTTGGTTAGAGAAATAGATAAATGGGGAGCTAACTTCGCCAAACTGGAAAACGGTAACTTTGATCAAAGATATTTTGGTGCTCATAAATATCGCAGAACATGCTACTCAGGAGATTTCACAGGTTTCTCAATACTAAAAACACTACTTAAAAAGGCTGATAATCTAAAAATCCCTATTTATGATTCTGAGTATGTTACTGAACTTTTGATAAAAAAAGATATTTGTTTTGGGGCTATGTCATTCAATACATTATCAGCTGAACGAACAATACATTTAGCTGATTCAGTTATTATTTGTACAGGTGGACATACAAGGATATGGAAAAAAAGTTCATCAAGAAAAAATGAAAATACAGGAGATGGATATTATTTGGCACTTAATGCAGGCTGTAAGTTAGTAGATATGGAAATGGTGCAATTTCATCCTTCTGGTATGCTATTTCCTGAAGAGATTGCAGGTACTTTAGTTACAGAAGCGGTGAGAGGAGAGGGAGGAAAACTATTTAACAACAAGGGAGAAAGGTTTATGATTAATTATGATAGTGAGAGAATGGAACTTTCTACTAGAGACAAAGTTGCCATAGCTAATTATAAAGAGATAATAGAGGGAAGAGGAACATTGAAAGGAGGTGTCTTCTTAGATATTAGTCACAAAAGCAAAGAATTTATAATCGAAAAATTACCAAGTATATACAGACAATTTCTTGAGGCACAAATGCTTGATATTTCAAAATCCCCAATGGAAGTAGCTCCAACTGCTCACTATTCTATGGGTGGTATTTTAGTTAATCCAAAAAATTTATCTACATCAGTAAAAGGTTTATTTGCAGCAGGAGAAGTTGCGGGAGGACTTCATGGTGCAAATCGCTTAGGGGGAAATTCACTTGCTGAAATACTTATCTTTGGAAAACGAGCAGGAATAGCTAGTGTAGAATATTCAAGAAAATTAAATCAACAAGAAAGGTCAAATAAAGTTATAGATTTAGCACATGAAAATATAAACAAATTTATAAAAAGTGGGAACGAATTAGTAAGACCGTTGCAATATGAGTTGCGCCAAATAATGTGGGAAAATTGTGGAGTTATAAAAAGCAAAGAATTACTTAAAAATGGTCTTGAGAAGATTAGAACTATCCAAACAAAATTAAAAGATATAGATATAAGAATAGATGAGCACAGTTGCGAAGACTTGGCTCTGATTTTCGATTTGCAATCTTCATTGATAAGTGCGGAGGCGACAATCCTTTCAGCATTAGAAAGGAACGAAAGCCGAGGAGCTCATCAAAGAAGCGATTTCCCTGTAACAGATTCCTCTTATGAGTTTAATTGTTTAATACAAATGGATCTAACCTCAAAAAAACTGATATTTTCTAAGTCACCATTGAAAAAGTTAACTAAACCTCTGCAAAAACTTGTAAATGGTGCAAGTAGAGAGGTTAATTTCAAAAATAAATTACTTGAATAACCTGTCTAAAAGTTTTCTTCTTATTAGTCCTAATTAGCGCAAATTTCGGTAAAGATAAAAAATAAGATTAAATAGGCAAGGCCTTCTTTACCTCATACAAGAATTATTGCATAATTCCTAGTGGAAACTTCAAAATCAAGCTTCCTTAAAGCTCTTTAGCTCTATTGAAAGCGAAAAGCTAAACTACCATTTTGAAATTATTTTTCTTGCATAGGCAGAAAAAAACCTGATTGGTTATTTTATTGTTCAAGCTTTTTGGTATTTGTACTCAAGAATGGATTTTTAGTGGTTATGAGTCCTGTTATGTTTTAATTTTTTTAATTTATAGAGAGTGTCAAACCATAAAAGAATATAAAAGAAAAGTTCTGTTTCCTCCCAGGTAAGCAGGTCCACCTCAAGATTAAAAAAGTTTCTTATTAAAAAAGTAATACTTAGCTCTAATACGCAAAACAAAGAATAAAAAGAGAATTTACGATCTAAGAAAAAGAAATTAAATTTATTAGCTCGTGGCAAGTAAGAACCAAAACCAAGAATGAACAAAATCAATAAAAATATAATTGCCGAAATAGTAAGATTGAAATAGAAGTCAGTTCCTGGAATAAGTATTCTTTTAAATGCTAGGTTATTTAATATATCTAAGTTATGAAAATTAATTTCATTTTTTGTATTATATTTATTAAAAAAAGGACTAATGCCTTTAGTTATATAACTACTTTCTTCATAAATTATGAAGAATAAACTAAATAGTCTTAAGTAATATGAAATTTTACTGGAAAAACAAATAAATAATTTTTTATTCCTTAACGTAACAAATAATGCTGAAACAATAAAGAAAACCTGAATGAACTCAAACAATGACCTCTCATAATATTCAGGTAGGATTTTCAAATATAAATCAGATCCTGGAATCCCAAAAGAAACAATGAACAATAATATGATAAATAAAGATAAATGAATATTAATTTTTATTGTTTTCATGGAAAAAATAATACATTAACCATTTATCCATGAAGATAAAGAAAGTTAATTTTTTCTAATTAACTTTCTTTATAAAAAGATAAGTAAGATTCGGCAAAATCTTGAATATCTTTATCTTCGTATAAATCTATCTGATAGCCACAACCATTAACAACTGAATACGCTATTTTTTGAGAAAGTAATTCTTTATTTATATTTTTAAAGTCTTTCCTATTCTTGAAAATCTCTTTATTCTCTTTAAATGAGAACTTCATCGCACTTTCCTTGGAAAGACCAAAGCCAACTGAATTGCAAAATTTCTTAGTAAAATCTTTAGATATTTTTTCTATTAATCTAGAATCTTTGGAGTCTAGAGCGAAAACTTTTTCTGGGTGTCTAAAAAATAGGTTTATATTAAACACAAAAATAAAAAGAAGAAAGCCTAAAAAGAATTTATTTAGTTTCTGTCTGATCATTAAAGGGCTCCAATAGTAGTAAATTTATTTTTACGACGAAGAAAGCTGATCCTATCTTAGATTATTCCTCCTCTAAACCAATATTCCTTAAAGTATTGTTTCCTTTGAAGATTCAGGAATAGTTTTTACCCAACTAAAAAAGCAAAACCTATCCTAGTCTTGACAAGCGGTATATTAAAATTGCTACTAGGGTATAAAAAGACACTTTAAAAGGATTTTGATGGCTTTTTCATTTCCATCAGAGGTAATTAAAAATGCTTTTTTCGCGTATATCCATTATCTAAGCTTCATGATTTGTTTTGGTGCTTTGATATATGAACGAATTTCTTTAAAAGTTGCGCCTGATCGTAGAGAATCTATATCAATGATCATTGCAGATATAATTTATGGGATTGCAGGAGTAGCCCTTTTAGTAAGCGGGATTTATAGGGTTATCAAATTTGGTCAAGGTTCTGAGTTCTACACGCAAAATCCTATATTTTGGACAAAAATCGTAACTTTCGGTTTGGTTGGCTCATTATCACTTTATCCCACAATCACATATATTTTGTGGGCCATTCCCTTAAGTAAAGGGAGATTACCAAATGTAAGTGCAAAATTAGTTTCCCGATTAAGGCTAATATTAAATATTGAGCTTGTGGGTTTCGTATCTATTCCATTTTTAGCAACTTTAATGGCAAGAGGAATTGGATTATCCTGAGTATCAAGTTGAACAACAATTTTTTAATTTAAAATTACTTAAACCTATTTTACTTAGACATTTATAAGATTTATGATACTTTATTCAGTTAAAACTTTATAAAAACCATATGTAGTAAATATACTTTGAATTGGTGAAGTCAAATCAGATAGGACCTCAGTACTTATATTCAAAGGACTCTTACCAACATAAATTAAATCTCCATTTTTCAAGAAAGGGTTTTTATACGAGCCTCTTGGAGCCGATTTGGCTAATACAAATTTTCTTTGATCAATTGATCCATCATAGTTGTATCTTAAAAAGTTTACTTTTCCTTTCAAAAATTTTGTACCACCTCCTAATTGAAGTGCCTCTAATAAGACTGAACTTTTACTAACTGTTAGCGGACCGGGGTTTTCAACTCTACCACCAATATAAATATCAACAAATTTTGGATTTAAATTTGACCTTATAGCCTTAGATATCTCAGATAAAACAGGTCTATCATTTTTAGGAATAAATATCATATCGCCATCAAAAATGCGCACATTTTGAGAGTTGTCTTTTAAATCAAGTGTATCAATAAGATTTAATTTTGTGCCTATACGGCCACTACCATTAGAAATACTATTAACTCTAGTTATCCTAATATTTTTCATATCTGCATACTGTGTTACACCTTTACTTTTTCGAATTGCATCCATAAGAGAAGGGAAAAAAATATTATTTTGCTGAGAAAGTTTCATAGATGAACCTTCTAGATTTGCTTTAAGATTTTTTGCTTCATTGTTAATCACATTTTGCACAAAAGATGAAACTTCTAATGGACTACCTGAGCCTGCTAAAACATGCAAACCAGGCTCCTCAACTTCTCCATTTATATAAAATTTTACGGGTCTGTATTTAACTATTAATAATTCTACATTTGGTTCATTAACATATTTTTTATATTCATTATTCAAAATTTCTGTCAATTCAGCTATGGTCAAACCAGAAACATATATTCTATTCAATCTTTCAAGTCTAACAACCCCTTCACTATCAACAGTGACGGTTTTGTTTAAAGCTTCTGTATCTTCTAAAATCTTTACTTCTAATGTGTCTCCGGCTCCTAGAATATATGAAGAAGAATCTGGGAGCTGTCTTATATAATCTTTAGATGGCTTGTTAATATTTTGTTGAGCATAAACTTGCCTTGGTTTATATGAAACGCCTAATATTAAATAGTTTAATATTAAGAACTTTAGAGCTAAGATTTTATAACTTGAAAAGTTAATCATTGTACTATTAAAGATTTAGAGTTAGGAGTAGATAAAGAGAAAATCAATTGTATTTATCCATAATATTAGGTTTCTAAATTTATATTATTTAAAGCTAACAATCCCAATACTGATTTCTTTTGAAATAAAAGCTTTGTATTGGTATCTAATAATTCATCCCGTCTTGTTGTTCCAAGAGCTATTATTACAATTAAATTAGTGAATTTATTTGATTCGAGCAAGTCTTTCGTAACGATAAAATCACGATTCCCTAAAAATCCTTTGAATGATTTATTGAGCTGTTCAAGTAATGAATCATTAATTTTACCAATTGCAATTAAAGCCATACTTCCATTGACTTGCAAAAGTTGATTAGAGACTAATAAATTAAGTGATTGAGACCAAGATTTCTGATTATTTCCAGGTAATTCAACTAAGAAAGGCCAATTACCCAATGTCTCCAATTCAGATATTGAATAGATAATATTTTTTCTTTTTTCAGATATCACAGCTACTCCAGCTCCAAAAAAACTTCCTAAAAGAAGTCCCATAGCTACAATCTTTTTTCGATTGGGTGCTATTGGATAAGGAAGTAATGTGGGATTAGTAATTAGTTCCCAAGGTTCCTTACTTCGAGCCTTTTCTAATAAGAGAATCCTATTTTCATTCTCTAAATTATCAAGAGTAGATTGATCTTTTAAAGCATTACTTAAAAGCATTTTATATTTTATTAATATTCCATCTGGGCGTTCTGCTGCCTTCATTCGTGCTTGCGCATCTGCCCTTCTTGCATTCAAGAATCCAGTAACTTGTTTCTTAAGCAATTCAATAAGAAATGTTCTTTCTTCAATCAAGTCTTGAATTGTTCTATCATTCTCTTTATAAATAACACGTAACCTTGTTAGTTTCGTATCAATATTTTTCAAGTCATTAGATAAACCTAACATCTCAGGAATCGTTGAAGCATAATATATTATTTGATCATCCGATCTATCTTTTAGATTAGCAATTTGATCAAGCTGTTGATCTATAATTCTTATCTGATTTGCAGCCTCAACCTTAATAGTTTCAATATTAGTTTGATTTCGTTGGCTGGAATCAATTGTTGATTCGTCCTGCCTAATAACTAAATCTTCGTCAATAGCAAATTTCTGTGCTTTCCTAAGGGATTCAATACTTTTTATTTTGTATATATTTATTTGTTTCTTATAATAGTTTAAGCCTAATTCCAAACTTCTCAGTCTTTTCTTCTCCGCGAATCCTTGATAAGCTGAAGAAATCTTATTTAAGACGGGTAGGATAAGATCTTTATCTGTATCTTTATAAGAGAGGTTTAATATTGAAGTGCCTCTTTCAAGAGTTATATCTAAGGAATCACTTCGCCAATCTGTGAATCTTAACCTTTGCATGGAAGACTTACTTTTTTGAGTTTTTACAAATTCAAAAACATTCATCAAAACAGATGGGCTTTTTAAAATACCTATCTCAGTTTGTAGAGAATTATTTTTGGGTGATATGCCTACAAATCTTGCAAGTTGTTGATTAACAGAAGATGAAATAGGCGAGCTATTTTCGAGAACAATTTGGAATTCACCCTGCCAAACTCTTTTAGTGTTAAAAGCAATCAAACCACTAACAAATATCCCAAACAAACCAAATACCCCTATTAATTTTTTATTTCTCAATAAAGCACTAAATAATTGTTTTACATCAATTTCCTCTTCTGGACCTGCCTCTTCTTTTTCTTCTTGTAAAAAACGCTGCTGATTAGTATTCATTCCCTAGTCTAATTATTCTATCATTAAATTAAATTTTACTATATTTATAGCCCTAATCAAGAAAAAATAAACAGCTACTATTTTTTCATAGAAATTTACTAGTAGGGATTGCAGGAATATGAAATTAAACTTTTGATAAAAATACTCTTTCTACTCAACAAGATTAGAATTGCAAAAATTTAAATTTATTAATAACCTTTAGGATTTAATGATTGCCATCTCCAACCATCCAAACACATTTCTTCTAGGGATCTTTTTGGAGACCAACGTAAACTTGAAATAGCCAAGGTATTATCTGCAACTACTCTACAACAATCTCCTTGCCTTCTTGCAGTGAATTCTATAGGTATCTTTATCTTATTAACGCGCTCGAAAATATTAACAAGTTCTAAAACACTTGTCCCCAAGCCTGTTCCTAGATTCACAGTTATTATTTTATTTTCGCTCAAATATTTCAACGCAGAGATATGACCTTCTGCAAGATCCATTACATGGATATAGTCACGAATGGCTGTACCATCCTTGGTAGGCCAATCATTACCAAAAATATTTAATTTCTCAATCTTACCAGCAGCAACTTGTGTTAGGTATGGAAATATATTATTTGGGACCCCTAAAGGAGCCTCACCAATAAGACCTGAAGGATGAGCGCCTATGGGATTAAAGTAACGCAAATTAGCTATCCCCCATTGATTTTGATTGCTTAAATAAAGGTCAGTTAGAAATTGCTCTATCGCTACTTTTGTCTGCCCATATGCATTTATAGGCTTAATCTTTGAATTTTCCTTGAAAGATTTATTATTTGAATAACCATAGATAGTTGCACTACTACTAAATACTATTTTTTTACATTCATATCTATTCATTACTCTTAATAGAGTGATCGAACCATTTACATTTACATCCCAATAATTTAAAGGATTTAGGATTGATTCTTTAACAGATTTAAGACCCGCGAAATGTATAACAGCATTAATAGATTTACCTGATTTTTTATAATCTAAAAACAATTTATCTAGTAATTCTTCATCTCGAATATCTGCTTTGATAATTTCAAGGGGTAAATTTTGAATCTTCTTATTAAATTTTAATATTTCAATTACTCTATCAAGAGATTTCCTATTACTATTTACAAAAGAATCAACCACAACAACTTCATAACCTTTTTCAAGAAGTGCCAAGCAAGTATGACTGCCTATAAAACCAGCTCCTCCAGTAACTAAAATCTTCATCTAATTTTTATAGTAATTAATATAAAATTTTGCTGATTTAAAGGTATTAAATTCATTGTATGTCAAAAAGGTATATTCTACCAAACTTTGTAGTAAATCAGCATTTGTGAAAAGTGCCTTACCATCTCTATATAGTATTAGTTGCTTCTTCCTTATAGCTTTCATAACAAGATAATTCTCTAAAATGTGATTAAATTCAAGTTAATCGCATGATCTTGTTTTACTATATTAACTCTGCAAGGAGCCAAAGATGAAGAGTGATCCAGTTTAAGAAATTTTATTCATCATTAACAAAAGCATTCTTTTGACGACATATAATAACTCCTTGAACTATTTAATAAATATATGTAAAATAGATCTTTTTAAAATCAAAAGCTTTGTTTGGTTGTTTATCAAGAATAGATTCTTGATATAAATTAAGCATATCTAGCCTTACTTTGAACGACAAAATTTGTAATCCAAGGAAATCATTCTAATTTTTAATTAAAGATCTTTTAGATAAATCATTTATCTATTGCTCTTTACAACTTTCTCTAGATAAAGGGGTAAAGTCTAGGACCAGTGTCATCGCAAAATATGAATTGAACTAATGATATTTTTTAATACTATAAAGAAAGTTAAACTTTAATAACAATTACTTCTTAATTGATACATTAAAAATAATTATTACTAAAAGAGAAACTTTTAGGAATAAGCAATATTTTTAAAACTCCATCTTGAAAACAATATTAAATTAAAAGATTTTTTGTCCTTCTCGATTTCATTCCAAAAACTAGCTAAGGCGGCTTGTAAAAATATTTCAGATGTTTTCCAATTAATTAAAAAAAATGGCTTTCTTTTCTTGATCTTAGATTGACTTGCTGTAAATTCTTATAGTTTTTCTAGGTGAAAGCCTTATCGATTGTGAAATCATTGTCAAAAGATAGATGTTCTATCACAAAAATTCACATAAAAAGACAAGGGCGAACCTCTCTAAAAACAGAGTGAAACTTCATGTTAAGAGAGTAAATACCTCTCTTATGAGAGCTGAGGTATATGTTGATACTTTTCCACATTTTCCTCTTTTCCTCATATTACAAAAAGTTTTGTATGCGAATTTTGACAAGAACTTTGATTTGTATCAAGAGATACCAAGTGCCTGGAAACTATTGCAGCAACTATGTTTTGAAGTAAAACAAAGTTTTTTGTAATTAATCCACTTATTCAATTGGCATCGTTCCAGTTGAGTTTATTGGGGGACTATAAATTTTGTGGAAAAGTGGAAAAACCTAATGTTTAAGGATTGGAATGCTACATTTTTTTTAATATTGAAATTAAACCATTTAATCAAAAATCATGCTTAAAAACTTAAATAAAAACAGCCACATAAATTATTCTTATCTAGCTATTCTATCTACTCTTTCTATATTTTGCTATTTAGTTCCTATCCAAATAACTATAATTCCTTTTCAAGGTAATAAATTCATATAAAATTATAAATAGTTTCATTATCTTGAAAAGTTAAAGAAAGTTTTTATATTATTTAAGAAGATATATAAATAATTAATTTTTTCTTGCTAATCTTTATCAAAATTGAGGCTTCTTTAGAGCATATTAATTTACTCATAATATTTTCTCCATTAATTACAATAAAATAGGATTTATTGAGTTATTAAAATATAATCTAAAATTTATTAATAGCGAAGTTAACATAGAAAAACCTAATACTCTTAGAAAAATATTATTAATTTTTTAAGAGTATTAGGTTTTTCTCCAAACAGCAGCTAATTTTCCTTGAACATGAACTTGCTCAGCATCAATTTCTATAGGTTCATATGCTGTGTTTGCAGCTTCTAGGCGAACTAAGCTTCCATCACGAAAAAAATGTTTTAATGTAGTTCCCAATCCAGGCACCATTGCACTAACCACAGTTCCGTTTCTTAACCGAGAAGGATCATTAACTGGTTCCATCAACACTATATCTCCATCTGCAATATAAGAATCAATCATTGAATCTCCATTTACAGTCAAGGCAAAAAGTCCTTGTAATTGAAGAACTGAATTTAAATCAAGCGTTTCCTGAATATCATCAAAAGTTTCAACTAATCCTCCTGCAGCTATTGATCCCATAACAGGGACACCAGATATACTTTCCTCGATCAATTGAAGAGTTCTTGCCTGACCCTCTTGCCATTTTATCCAACCTTTTTCTTGCAAATGTCTTAATCGGCTTTGAATTGGTGCTGGAGATCTAAGGCCCATCGCTTGCATCATCTGCCTTATGGAAGGGCTATGGTGATTGTCGCTAATAAAACCTACAAGCCAGTCATAGAGTTCTTGCTGAGCAGTAGTTAGAGATTCGCCTGGCATTTAAACAGATCAAGTACATATGTGCTCCAATACATATGTACCTAATTTTTTTCTATAATGCAAGTCTAAAGACCTCCAAGCTGGACAGCTAGTAAAGCTTGCTGTATATGAAGACGGTTCTCAGCTTGATCAAAAACATAGCTTTTGCTACTTTCCAAAGCCTCTTCTGTAATTTCCTCTCCTCTATGAGCAGGCAAACAATGCAATAAAATTGCTTCCTCAGAGGCCGAATCTATTAATTTCTTATCAACTTTATACTTTTCAAAAATTTCTTTTCTTTTTACTTGCTCTTTCTCTTGGCCCATAGACGCCCAAACATCTGTATAAATCACCTGTGCACCTTGGACAGCTCTTGAAGGGTCATTGCAGATTGATATTTTCGAGCCAAGTTCAGAAAGGGATTTTGCCTTTTCTAAAATTTTAGATTCTGCTTCGAAGCCTTTTGGAGAACAAATTTTCACATTTACTCCCAACATTGATCCGCATAGCATTAGTGAATTTGCGACATTATTACCATCTCCGATATAAGTAAGATTGATTCCTTCAAGCACGCCAAATTTCTCTTGAATTGTTAAGTAGTCAGCAAGAGCTTGACAAGGATGTTCAAGGTCAGTCAAAGCATTAATAACTGGAATAGAAGACCACTTTGCATATTCTTCTAATTCTTGCTGAGAAAAAGTCCTAATTGCAAGTGCATCACAATATCTGCTTAAAACCCGCGCTGTATCTTTGATGGGTTCGCCTCTTCCAAGTTGAGAGACTTGAGGGTTCAAATCAACTATCTGCCCCCCAAGTCTTGCCATAGCTACTTGAAAACTAACTCTTGTCCTTGTAGAAGCTTTTTTAAATATTAGACCTAGGACTCTATTACCAAGATCTATTCTTCTAGTACCTGCTTTTAGTTGTTTTGCCAACTCAAATAGAGATAAGACTTGAATACCATTCAAGTCAGCAGATGAGAGAAAATTAGTTTTACTTAAAGCAGATAATTTGGCAGCTAATCCTAAAGATGCTGAAGCCATGCATAAGCCTCAAATATCCTTTATCGGGGATAAAGGATATAAAAGTCAAGTCTTTTGATTTAAAAGTTTTTCAGGCATAACACTGTTAGAAAGCATTTCTTTTAACTCATCCCCCTCTATTACTTCTTTCTCAAGGATTTTTTGAGAAATATTTTCCAATAAGGAAAGATTATTTTTAAGAATATTTAATGCGCTCTCATGTGCATCATCTACCAAACTTCTAACTTCTTTATCAATTGCCTGAGCGGTAGCATCACTCAACTCCCTTCTAGGGTTGTTATTACCACCGAGGAATTGTCCCCCTCCTTGCTTGTCATATGCCAAAGGTCCAAGAATCTCACTCATACCATAAGTTCCTACCATTTGTTCAGCCAGGTCAGTAGCTCTTTGGAGATCATTTGACGCCCCAGTTGTAATTTTTCCAAAAATAATCTCTTCAGCTGATCTACCACCCAGAAGAGTGGCTATTTGACCTTGCAAATCTTCTTTGGAATTTAGAAACCTTTCTTCAGTAGGTAGTTGAAGTGTATAGCCCAATGCACTCATACCTCTTGGAACAATTGATATTTTTGCAACTTTGCTACCACCAGGCATTAAATGTCCCACTATTGCATGACCAACCTCATGATATGCAACGATTTTTTTCTCATCATCTTGAAGAACACGACTTTTTTTCTCTAAACCAGCGACTACTCTTTCGATTGCTTCATTTAGGTCTTGTTGCTCGACAGATTGTCTCTTTCCTCTCGCAGCAAGGAGAGCTGCCTCATTGACCATATTTGCTAGATCAGCGCCAGCAAAGCCACTGGTTGCCTGAGCGATACGATCTAAATCGATCTCATTAGAAAGTTTTACTTTCTTTGTATAAATTTCTAAAATTGTTTTTCTTCCTGATAAATCTGGTCTATCCACAAGAACTTGTCTGTCAAATCTTCCCGGACGGAGCAAGGCTGCGTCTAAGACTTCAGGTTGGTTAGTAGCGGCTAAAACAATTACCGGTTTATCAGTTGAGGCAAATCCATCCATCTCAGTTAAAAGTTGGTTGAGAGTTTGCTCTCTCTCATCATTTCCGCCGACTACTCCCATTGAGCCGGATCTACTCTTACCGATAGCATCAAGCTCGTCGATAAAGATTATACAAGGAGCTTTTTTCTTGGCTTGCTCGAATAGATCTCTAACTCTTGCTGCACCCGCACCAACAAATAATTCTACAAATTCGGAACCAGATATGATAAAGAACGGGACTTCGGCTTCACCTGCTACTGCTTTTGATAAAAGGGTTTTTCCAGTACCAGGAGGACCGACTAATAATACACCTTTGGGAATTCTTGCACCAATATCAGTATATCTTTGAGGCTTTTTGAGAAAATCAACTATTTCTGTTAATTCGTCTTTAGCTTCATCTACACCAGCCACATCGTCAAAAGTAACTTTTGATTCATCATCAGGAACATATACTTTGGCCTTACTTTTAGTAAAACTGAGTGCACCCTGAGCTCCTCCACCTCCCATGCTTCTTCGAGCAAAAAATTGTAAAACAAGGATGAAAATCAAAGGTGGAACTACCCAACTTAAAATAGTTGTAAAAATATTTGGTTTTTTGGGAGGCGCAGCTGCAAACTCGACACCTTTTTTTTCTAATCTCTGAGGAAGATCCATATCGAAAATTGGAGTTGTAGCAAGAACTGACGGAGCTCCTTCCTCTGCTGTAGAAAGTTCGTATCTAATCTGATCTTGGGTTATGTAAGCGCGTTTAACCTCCCCATCATCAACTTGATTGATAAATAAGGAGTATGGAACTCTGGGAACTTGTGTGTTGGAGCTTGGGAAAAAGCTGCTGAAAAGAAGAAGTGCCCCGAAACCTATGAGAACTAAATTAATTATTCCAAAACGTCTATTGGGTTGATTCTCATCCTGTCGTATTGGCATTAGCAAAAACTTTACTTACACCAAGTTAAACAACTTTCATACCAAATCGAAATTTTTTACTGGAGGGAGATCCGAACGAATATCTATTTAAAAAAAATTAAGGCCCTAAAAAAACAGTCTCCAACAAAGGTCTTCTCCTTTTTGTTCTAAATGAGAATGTTGCAATTTGTAGGTGGAATCTATTGATTGAAATCCAAAACTATTGAGAGGACTCATTGCAGACTTACCTCCTATGAGTTTTGGTGCCACAAAAACTATTAGTTCCTGAACACAATTAGCCTCTATAGCACTTGTAGCCAATAGAGGACCACATTCCCAGAGGATTTTATTACAACCTTTTTGCGAAAGTGCAGTCATCAATTCGGATGGATCATCCGAATTGAGTCTTAATTTTTCTGGACCATCTGGCAAATCAGAAAAAAAAGCTTCATCCCCCTCTGGCCCATAGGCAATAATGGTCTTAGCGATTTTTGTATCCCAAAGTTTTGCAGAATGAGGCAATTCCAGAGTTCTAGAAAAAACAACCCTCAAAGGTTCAAGATTTGATTTTCCCCTTGAAGTCAAAAGAGGATTATCACTTCGAACTGTTCCTCCTCCAACAATTACTGCATCACATTTTGATCTGATTTGATGAACAGAATTCCTAGAATGACAGCTCGTAATCCACTTGCTTCTCCCATTTGGTAATCCAATTCTTCCATCCAAGCTCATGGCCCATTTGAGAATTCCCCAAGGGCGGCCATTACGCACTCGAAAACTAAAATCGCGGTTAATGAATTCACATTCTTGATTTAAAACGCCCTGAATCACTTCAAGCCCGCAGTCTCTCAATCTTGAAATCCCCTCACCTGAGACTCTTGGATCTGGATCAACCATCCCAATAACAACTTTTTTCAACCCCGCATTTATTATTGCTTCTGTGCAAGGGGGTGTTAAACCATGATGACAACAAGGTTCTAAAGTTACAATAATCGTTCCATTTACCGATTTCTCTCCAGCTTGAGTAAGTGCTTCAATCTCAGCATGAGGGTTGCCTGCGCCTGTATGAAATCCCTCTCCAACAAGTCTTCCGCACGAGTCCAACAGAACTGCTCCTACAAGAGGGTTTGGGCTTGTTCTACCCTCTGCTAACAAAGCCAATTGAATTGCACGTCTCATCCATGGCACCCATATTTTTAGATTCTCTGGCAAATTAATCATTTTTATTTTGTTAGTGATCTCCATTCACTTACCAAGTATGGCGGTATTGGTAATTCATTTATCAACCCAGGCAATTTGAGTCTCAAAGGTCTATTTTTGTCCAAGTCTGAAATCAAAGGACTTATATCGAATTCTGCGGCAGAATCATTCAAAATTTCAACGTTGGTTTTATTATTTTTTGTTGTGTCTTTTAAATTCCAAGACTTCCTACCTGAATTAATTATCAAATCAGTTGGATGATCGATCCTTAATGAGCCTGGATAGCCAACAATTCTTAGTATCAATTTGGTGGAATCATTTAAGTTTGGATAGACAATAAGTTGCCAAGTTTGGTAATCCAAGTCTTTGAGGCTCTCTAAGCTTCTTTTAATCTCTTTTTTCTGATTATTAAAAGAAACTTTTGAATCTGCACAACTTTTAGATGGGCTAGTAAATAAAAAACAACAAATTAAAAGGCAAGAAATTATCAAACGAAATAAATCACGAAATCCTTGCATCACTAATGTTGCAATCTTCTGATTCAAGTAATGCATCTAATGCTATTGCTGAGCGAACGAGTGACTGATATTTCCTAATGATACGTTGATTACGTTCAACTATTTTGGAGGGATCATATTTTTTTGATTGCTTAATAGAATTTTCAAATACTTGAACATCATCATCCATTAATTCTAAATCTTTTTGCTGCTTAATCAATGCTATCAAAATTTCATGCAGTCGGGATCTTCGGTTTAAGTGCTCCTCAGCTTGATTTTTTTTAAGATTCACAAAACTTTTTAAACTCACTACTAAAGTTTTAGTTGATTTTCATCCCAAAAATAGTAAAGCTATAAAAAAAAGAAATTTCACGTCCATTTTTTTAAACCATGGCTAACGAGTCAATTCAGATAAACGTAATAGGAATTGATACTTCAAATGTTGAAAATGTCTTTGAAACCAAAAAAAAAATAATTTTTAACTCTGAGAGAATCACTGGTCCAAAAAGAATTTTAGATTCATTCAAAAATTGGTTAAAGGATAAAAATATAAATAATCATAAGTTTGAATTCATTGAAACTGACAAACTAAATAACTTCATAGCAATATTAAAAAAGGAAGAGAGAAAAACAATTGTTTTTTCTGGTGGTGATCCTCTTTGGTTTGGTATTGGTAGATTATTAATACAAAACTTTCCTTTATCAAAACTCAATTTTGAGCCAGCTGCTACAAGTTTCCAATTAGCCTTTTCACGCCTTGGTAAACCTTGGCAAAATACAAAATGGATCAGTCTTCATGGCAGAGACCCTCTACCATTTGAGAGAGCAATTAAAAAGCTTCCTTCTTCACTTGTGGTTTTAACTGACTCAAGTAGAGAGGGGGGCAAGGAAGTTTATAGATTACTTCAGTCATTAGAACTTGAAGGGAAATATGAATTTTGGACTTTTGAGAGGCTTGGCTATAAAAATGAAAGAATCACAAAAATAGATTCAATTAAGGACTTTCCAAAGGATATAGATCCGTTGCATCTTGTTATTCTTTTTGAAAAAGAAGAGCAAGAAATAAGTCCAAAAGATTTGCCTTTATTTGGAATTGAAGATTCAGTTTTTCTACAAAATCCTGACTGTCCTGGGTTGATGACAAAAAGAGAAGTTAGAGTTCAAATTCTTGCTGATCTTAATCTCCCAAACCAAGGAGTAATTTGGGACATAGGTAGTGGAGTAGGAAGCATTGGTTTAGAGGCATTAAGAATATCTCCAAATCTAAAATTAGTATCAATTGATAAAAGGATTGGAAGCAAGAATATTATTCAAGAGAACGCAAAAAGAACAGGGGTAAATCCATCTTTAATAATCGAAGATGAAATATTAAATGTATTCAACAAAAAGAAAATTTTACCTAATCTTTTACATCCAGATAGAGTTATAATAGGTGGTGGTGGATCAAGCTCAGGTTTAATTGTTGAAGAAGTATTAAAGCTAGTAAAAAATGCTTGTATATTAGTAATACCAATAATTTCATTAAAATCTATATCAAAATTAGAGTCGATATTAAGGCCTAAAGTTCACAAGTTATCTATCAGTCAACATCAATCATATAGAGGTGTAAATATCGGAGAGGATTTAAGATTATCTCCTTTAAACCCTGTTTTCATTTTGAAAGGTGAAATCCAATAATTCTTATCTCTTATCAGGCTTTGCAACGTGTGGTAGACCCCATCCTAATTTATTTCTAAGAACTTCAAAGAATTCATGATCTGAAAGTCTAATAAATTTAACTGGATGATCACTTTTCCTAATCAAAACTCGGTCCTCTGGCCACACATAACAACCTGCACTCCCATCAACAACCATCATCAATCGTTCTGGAGTAGCAGGGAATACTGTTACTGGCTCTTCATCACTGAATACAAGAGCTCTTGATGCAAGCGAGTGTGGAGATATCGGGGTAAGTTGCAAAACCGGACAATCAGGAGTAATTACTGGTCCCCCCGCACTAAGTGAGTAAGCAGTTGAGCCTGTAGGAGTAGAGAGAATTACACCATCTGCAGAAATATCTACAGGAGCATGTCGGCCAACAGAAATCTCAAAATGACACATGCTTGTCATAGGTTCTCTGTGCAATGCCATTTCATTTAGACAAAGGGCTTCCCATCGACATTGATCTCCTCTCATAACACTTACAACTAGACTGGTTCTTTCCTCAATATTCCATTGTCTTGAAGTTAGATGTTTGAAAATTTTATCTATATCAGAAAGGTAGGCTTCAGCTAAAAAGCCTAAATGTCCTGTATTAATGGTGAGGATAGGAATTCCCATAGGTGCAGTTTGTCTTGCTGCAGATAAAACAGTGCCATCACCACCTAATACAACTGCAAGCAAAATTGAAGAATCAAAACCATCAGGGATACAAGAGTTATATCCTTGTGAACTCATATATTGATCAGGGTTCGCAAAACCTAATAAACCACCTGAGCTGCTAACTCTGATAACTTCAAAGCCACAATCCTCCAATCTTTTCTGAAAAGTTTTTGCTGTCTTGACAGCAAGATCTTTCCCGTCATTAACGATCAGTCCTACTCGGGGCACCGATCATACTTACAAACAATTTGTCGATACTAGCAATTAAATTGTGAATAATATTTATTTAATACAATAAAAATTTAATTCTAAAAAAACTTAAATTTAAAATTGTTCTAAAAATCTCAGATCACTTGTATATAACTTTCGTATATCGTTTACACCATGCCTGACCATACAAAATCTCTCAACTCCAAGTCCAGCAGCAAAACCACTATATTTTTCTGAATCAATTCCTAATCCTTCTAAAACAGCTGGATCAACCATTCCACAACCCATAACTTCTAACCATTTTCCTCTCCATTGAACATCAACCTCCGCGGATGGTTCTGTAAATGGAAAATAACTAGCTCTGAAACGAATAGGTAAATCTCCAAAAAACGCTTTTAAGAATGCCATTACTGTTCCCCTCAAATGGCTAAAATTTATATCTTCGTCAATTGCTAATACCTCTATTTGATGAAAGACAGGAGAATGAGTCGCATCAACAGCATCTCTTCGATACACCCGACCAGGTGAAACGATCCTTACAGGGGGCTTATTACTTTCAAGACAACGAATCTGAACAGGGGAAGTATGAGTTCTTAAAAGATATTCACCTCCTAAATAAAAAGTATCTTGCATATCTCTAGCAGGATGGTCGGGCGGTATATTTAGTGCTTCAAAATTGTAGTAATCATTTTCTATCTCAGGACCTTCGGAAACTTGATATCCAAGACCCAAAAAAAGATCAATTATTTGCTCAGTAGTTGTTATTAAAGGGTGCCGATGTCCTTGAGAAATACCACTTGGAGGGGCTGTAACATCTATAGTTTCTTTTATTAATATCTGATTTAGAGCTTGAGCTTTTAAGATTTCAAGTTTTTCCTTTATTAATTCTTGCAATTGTGTTTTTAACACGTTCGCTCTTTGACCAATTAAAGGTCTTTCCTCATTTGAAAGATTTTTCATTCCTCCCAATAGAAGTGAAAGTTTCCCTTTTTTTCCTAGAAAACCCAACCTCAATCTCTCTATTGATTCAGAACTTTCAGCTGCAGCAATCTCTTTTGCAGCCTCGTTTTCTAAAGTATCAAGCTCATTAGTGAGCTGTTTTAGGGATGATGTTGAACTCAATTAATTCCAATCTCGGGTATTAGTTTAATCGGCAACCAGTCCAAGTTCTAAAAAAACCAATAACTAAACAATGAAACCATTGAGAATTTTAATTAGTAATGATGATGGAGTTTTTGCAGAAGGGATAAGAACACTTGCCTTATCTGCAGCGAGCAGAGGGCATAAAGTTACTGTTGTTTGTCCAGATCAAGAAAGATCAGCAACTGGACATGGATTAACCTTACATTCGCCAATACGAGCTGAAAAAGCGGACGAATTGTTTGGAGAAGGTATTAAGGCTTGGGGCTGTAGCGGCACTCCCGCTGATTGCGTAAAACTCGCACTTAATGAAATCCTTGATCAAAAGCCAGATTTAATCCTTTCTGGAATAAATCATGGGCCAAATCTTGGTACGGATATTTTTTGCTCAGGGACTGTTGCAGCGGCACTTGAGGGGACTTTAGATGGAATACCCTCAATTGCAGTGAGCATCGCAAGTTTTCAATGGAAAAATTTTAGTTTTGCTGGAAAACTAGCCTTAGATATCGCGGAGAAAGCACTTGAACAAAGTTGGCCAAAAAACTTACTTCTAAATTTAAACATTCCTCCTTGTGAAGAAAAAGAAATGCGGAATCTGGTTTGGACAAGACTTTCAATAAGACAATACGAAGAGCAATTCATTCGTCGAGCAGATCCAAGAGGGAACACCTATTTTTGGATGGCTGGCGAGGCTGTAAAAGATCTTCAATCAGCTGGAGAAGGACCTCAAGACTGGCCAAGCGACGTATCTCAAATAGCGTTACTCTCTCCTTCTTTAACCCCTATTCAACCTGATCTTTTTTGGAGAGGTGATTTAGATGATTTACCAAAACTCATATAAACTCAGTTTTTCCTAAAAATCCTCTGTAACAACCACAAAGAAAAAATCAAACCTATTAAGTGAGCAAATAAAACTTGTGTATTACTTAAAACAGAGAGCATTTCTAAAGAGGTAATTGGATAATTTTCCATTGCCCTCATCCCTGCACCTATGGATATTCCAGGAGCTTGCATTGAGGCTTGAACAAATAAAGCACCTGCCAAGGATTGATATCCAACCGACGAAAAAACTAATCCCACCAAATCGACAATTAAACCTCTCTTCAGTAATCGGCTTGTTTCTCCTCTGCCTGGTCTTGCCTCACTATCTAGAGCTCTTCCAGTCTTTACAATTAACCATCCCTGCCAAAGGCTAAACAGTAATAAGATAAAAGCCAATGTCGTGAGAGACAAACCTGGACCTAGTCCCAATGCTCGCTCTGAGTTTCTAGCTAAACTACTTCCAACATTGTTGAACAACAAAACGCCCACTACTACGACACCCAAAATTGTTTGAATCCAAAAACGAATCCAACCAATTCTTCTCATTCCCAAAGAAAGCAATTGAAAGTCACGTTGATCTGCCATCACGATGAATAAGGCGATAGTCCAAATTTGCCATCTAAGCACAAAAATTGCACGCTTATCTTGATCCCTCTCTATGCTCCTGAAAACGCGAAACTACCCACTGCACTGGCTTTGGGTAGTTTCGATGGCCTACATTTAGGTCATAAAAAAGTAATAAAAGCTGTCTTAAAAGAACCTATTGGGATACCAACGGTTGTGAGCTTCTGGCCTCACCCACGCGAAATTCTTTTTGGAGAATCAAGATTAAGATTAGATTTACCAAATGAGAAAACATCTTTACTCGAGCCACTTGGAATAGAGCAATTAGTTTTAGTTCCATTCAATAAAACTCTTGCTTCTAAAAGTGCTGAGACATTTATAAATGAAATTCTTGTGAAGACTCTTCAAGCTAAACACATATCAGTTGGGGAAAATTTTAGGTTTGGTCGTAATAGAGAAGGTGATGTTTCTACTCTGAAGAGAATTGGAGCATCTCTGGGAATCAAAGTTTCCATCATTCCAATTCTTGAAGATAATGATGGAAGACTAAGTAGTAGCAGGATACGCAAAGCACTGAAAGAAGGTGATTTAAAACATGCCAAATACTTATTAAACCGTCCGTATAGCTTCACCGGGACGGTAGAGAAAGGTAGAGGGTTAGGTAAAAAAATTGGATGGCCAACTGCAAATTTAAAAATAGATGGGCGAAAATTTCTTCCATCATTGGGGGTTTATGCAGCCTGGGCTTCCATAGAGAACAAAAAAGAACGATTCACAGCTGTTATGAATATGGGACCTCAACCTACTATTGATCCAAACTCATTATCAGTCGTAGAAGTTCATTTTCTAGATAAAGAAATCAACCTATTAGGGAAAAAATTAATTATTGAGCCTGTCCAAAGAATTAGACCTCAAAGAAAGTTTGAGAGCATTGAAGCACTTAGCAGACAAATAAGTTTAGATGCATCATTAGCAAAAGAAATTTTGGCGAGCGACACCTAAATTTAGTTAATTACGGGATAAGCATTAGATAATCCCCACACAACAAATAAACCGATGCCCCCTAACAAAAAAACACCCCAAACAAGCACTGTCATATTGTTCTCAGAATCATTTTCCACAATAAAATTTAAATACATATCATCTAATAAAGGATGACATGAAATCAATGCCTGTCACCCCTCCATCTAATAATCGTATTGCTCAATTGATTGACGCGAACCTCGATCGAGCTAGAGAGGGGCTTCGAGTTATGGAAGATTGGTGCAGGTTTGGGCTAAAGAGAAGTGATTTTTCTATTCAAATCAAAGATTGGAGGCAACAATTAGGAGTCCATCACCACAATATTTATCGAAAAGCAAGACTTACATCCAATGACCCCGCAATGGGGGTTTCACATCCGTTACAAAAAGGGAGAACAACCCCAGAGGCTGTATTTATTGCAAACTCATCCCGGGTTCAAGAAGCCTTGAGAGTAATAGAGGAATTCACTCGAATAACAGATCCGAATCTTTGTGAAATAGCCACAAAAATTAGATATGAAACTTATGAGATCGAGATAAAAGTGCTTAATATGACAGAAGGTATAGACAAAAGACAAACCTTAAAAAATTGTTCCTTATATTTAATTACCACAAACAGGAGAGATCTCGAAGAGGTTGTTCTTCAAGCCCTAAAAGCAGGCGTAAAAATAGTTCAATACAGAGAGAAATTTTTACACGACAATGAAAAAATTTCTCAAGCTAAATGCTTAGCATCTCTTTGCAAAGAATACAATTCATTATTTGTAGTCAATGACCGTATCGATATAGCACTTGCTGTTGACGCAGATGGAATTCATTTAGGGCAAGAAGACATACCAACAAAAATCGCGAGAGACCTCATAGGATCTGAAAAGATCATTGGCCGAAGCACACACTGCATTGAAGACATAAAAGATGCCGAAGATGAGGGCTGTGACTATATTGGTATAGGCCCTATTTTCCCTTCTAAAACAAAAAAACAACTAAACCCTATTGGAATTGACTACCTATCAAAGGGATTAAGCAAAACTCTCCTACCTGCATTTGCTATTGGTGGAATCAATAGCTCAAACATTAACAAAATAAACCATATAAATAATCTACGCATCGCCGTTTCAGATGCAATCATTAACTCTAATGACCCATTCTTAAAAACTGAAGAACTTCTCAAATTCCTAACATGAACTTAAAAATCAACGGCGAAATAAAAACCATTGAAGAATCTAACGAAGAAATTCTGCTGGAAGAATTACTTGAACGCTATGGCTTCAAACCTCAATTGGTTGTGGTTGAGTTAAATGGTGCAATTATTAATCCAAAAGATTGGATAAGTACAAAAATAAAAAATGGCGATTGCTTAGAGGTTGTAACAATTGTTGGTGGAGGTTCCTACAGTTAATTAATCCTGAATAAATAAGTGTTCAAAACTATTCGCTTTAACTGGATCAAAAGAAAACAGATTTTTTCTCTTCTGATTGTTTCGACAATAATCTTCTCTTCTTTCTTTACCTATCCCAACACTGCAGCAGCAGCGAGTGGAGGACGAATAGGCGGAGGAAGTTTTCAGACACCTTCTTCGCCACAGAGGCAAAATTACGGAGGTTATGGAGGCAATAACTTTAGAGGTTATGGAAGTGGCTATAGAGGCGGTGGTATTGGCTTCCCTTTCTTACTGCCGATATTTGGCTTTGGTGGTGGTGGAATTTTTGGGTTTTTAATACTTATGTCAATCGTTGGTGTGATTGTTAATTCAGTTAAAAACACTTCAAGTTTTTCCAACCCAAGCAATAATTCAATTGTTTCTCAATCAGCAAATCCATCCAAAGTATCTTTGATACAGTTTCAGATTGGTTTATTAGCAAGTGCAAAGGAGATTCAAATAAAGCTTAGAGAGCTAGCGTCCCAAGCTAACACCTCAACTTCATCTGGTCTTCAAAGAATTCTTCAGGACACAACTCTCTCCCTACTGAGGAAGCCTGAGCTGTGGGTCTATTCAAATATAGAGACAGGCACCGTTCCATTTGCCTCAGCAGAATCAACATTTAATCGGATATCAATAACTGAAAGAAGTAAGTTAAAAGCAGAACTCACGTCAAACTTCTCAGGTCAAATAAGTAAATCAACAAACAATGAATCCAATCCTGGTGATTCTGATCTAACAAATGAATACATCGCAATTACTATCCTTGTAGCGACCAAAAAGAACTTAAAACTAAACAACTCACCTAACAACGAACAAATTACAGACGCTTTGAGAGTAATTGGGTCAATACCATCAAACGAACTAATCGCTTTAGAAGTTATCTGGCAACCCGACGGAGAAGGAGAGACCTTGAGAGAAGAAGAGCTAATTACTCAATACCCAAATCTTAAACATTTATAAAGTCAGTACGCAAAGCAACCAAAACCTTGATTTCTTTATATTTTTTTCATCTTATTTACGTAAACAAGCGTCAAAAAACATACAAATAACAGTTAGCATTCCGTGACAGTTATTCATAGAAATAGACGTGTCGGCTTCTTCGCAACCTGAACCCCGCTCAATGAAATGGGAAAGCTCTGGGGAGCTTGCTCAAAGAGATTTATCAGAATTAGTTACTCGTCTTCTCGATGTTGAATCCAGCAACAATAGTGATGAGTTGACAAGACTTGGTAGCAAATATGACGAAGATTCTTAAGACCATTAATTTGCTCTTGCGCTCCGTGAGTTGTTAGCACAACTTAGGAGAAAGAAAAAACTTTTAATGAGAAGAAAAACTATTCAATGGATAAACACCCCTGTTATTACTGAAGCGATCTTCCGATATGAGAAAGGTTTACTTCCAAATTCAATGAAATTATGGTTAGAACAAGTCCTAGAAATAGACTCACATAAAGATTAGGCTTGCAAGATTCTAATTGCAGCCATCGCAGCGCCATAACCATTATCAATATTTACCACCAATAATCCTGGAGCACAACTTGCAAGCATCCCCTCCATAGCGGTTTTACCACCACCACTAATGCCATATCCAACTGAGACAGGAAGTCCGATAATTGGCTGAGGTATTAATCCTGCGAGCACCGTAGGCAAAGCCCCCTCCATGCCTGCACAAGCAATCACTACTTTTGCTAACTTTATTTCTTCAAGTCTATTTAGCAGCCTGTGAAGTCCTGCTACACCAACATCAATCAATAATTTTGTTTTTATTCCATGCACATTCAAAGCTATTTCAGCCTCTGACGCCACTCCAGCATCACTTGTTCCTCCGGTCAAAATAATTACTTCTTCTTTTGAGGAACTAGATTTCTTAAACTTCCCCATAGTCAAACAACCCGATCTTTCATGAAATTCAGCAGAAGGAAATTCAACTAAAAGTTTTTCTGCTTTCTCTTTGGAAAGTCTTGTGACTAAAGCAGTTTCAGACTCAAGTTGATATTTATTCAATATTTTAGAAATTTGTTCAATTGTTTTGTGCTCCCCCCATATGGCCTCAATTACACCCAGTCGACTTTGCCTCTGAAAATCAATAATTGATTCACTCATATTTACTCAGGATTTAATTCCCCTTCAAAAATCAATGGGAAAGGATTTCCACTGCTTACACCTGTTTCCTCTCTGGCAATCTTTTCGAAATCCTGCTGGACAAGATTTATCTCTGTCTGAGAGATATTTTTCCAAACTTCTCTTGATTCCCAACCAATCAATAAAGTTGCTTCTTCAACCTTAGGATCCCAAAAAAGCTGGCGTCCTAAAAAACCATTTTGTTTCAACAACCATGGCTCCCAACTTCCTTCTTCAGCTTTTAGCCAAGCATATTTATATTTTTTTGGAACATCAAGCTTGAGGTGCTCGACAATAGATTCCTTTGGGAAATTCACTTTCAATAAAGACTCAGCTTGAATATCTTTCACGTTTCCAAAAATAGTAGATAGAAAAATCAAACACAGAAAAAGGAACCTAAATATTTTTTCAATAAAATTTTTCTTTCTATTTTTCTTCATTTCTTTGCATCAAAACAACTGCATGGCAACATATACCTTCCTCTCTTCCCTCAGCACCTAATTTCTCATTTGTAGTTGCTTTAACTCCTACATCATCAATGTTAACTCCTATTTTCTTAGAAATTTTCTCTTTCATTAAGTCAATATAAGGTTTTAATTTTGGCCTTTCAGCGACAATGACTGAGTCAATATTTTGAATTTGCCAACCTTTCTTCTCAATTAATTCCATTACTTGTTCAAGAAGAATCAAACTATCTGCATTTTTCCATTTAGGGTCTTCTGGAGGGAAATACTTTCCAATATCACCCAAAGATAATGCCCCTAGTATGGCATCCATAATTGCATGAGTAAGAACATCCGCATCACTATGTCCATCAAGGCCTAAGCCTTCAGGATGATTTAACTTAACACCGCCAAGTATTAAAGGTCGACCAGGTACCAATCGGTGCATGTCATAACCGTTGCCTATTCGTAAGCTCACTTCAGGTCTCAATAATGAACTCCTAGTATTGAATGATAATTGGTCGTGCTTCCAAAGTTTGAACAAATCGGGTCTACGGGACTGTGTCCTGATTTCTCTTTGCTTCTGCCTCCATTCTTTAATTAATTTATGGTTACCACTTAGAAGGACCTCAGGAACTTTAATACCTTTGAATTCTGAGGGTCGAGTGTATTGCGGATGTTCTAAAAGAAAATCATTATGACTTTCTTCTTCTAACGATTCGGCACTGCCTAAAGTTCCAGGCAAAAGACGTACTACTCCATTAATAACAGTTACTGCAGGAATTTCTCCACCGGTAAGAACAAAGTCTCCAATTGAAATTTCTTCATCAGCAAGAGATCGAATCCTTTCATCAAATCCCTCATAGCTACCACATATCAATATGAGTTGATCTTCTTTTGTCCATCTAGAAAAATCAGACTGAGATATTTTTTTCCCTTGTGGAGTCATTAAAAGTATCCTTTTTTTATTAAGTTTTGGGATCTGATCTAGTACCGAAAAATAAGGTTCGGGCTTCAAGACCATTCCAGCGCCTCCGCCGTAGGGTTCATCATCAACTTTTCGATAATTATCTATTGCATGGTCACGTGGATTGTGTATGTGAATTGATGCGATATTCTCTTCAAATGCCTTTTTTATAAGTCCATGATTAAAAAAATTTTTAAATGCTTCTGGGAAAAGACTTACTACATCGAACCTCAATTTACTCATATGAATTAGCTCCCTTCATAACCAAACTCATCAAGCCGAGAAGATTTACTTCTCCAGTCAGGAACAACTTTAACAAACAATTCTAAGTAAACATTTCCATTAATTAAAGTTTGAATTTGCATTCTTGATTCCCGACCAATTTTCTTCAACATGCCCCCCCCTTTACCAATTAAGATGCTTTTCTGACTTTTTTTTTCAACACAAATAGTTGCAAGAATTCCTGTTCTTGATTTCTGTTCAGATTTTTTTTTCGATGGTATATCTACAATTTTATCAATAGAGACTGCAACACTATGTGGTACTTCTTCGCGTGTATTGATTAAAACTTGTTCTCTGATAAATTCGGCCATCAAAAAATTTTCAGGATGGTCGCAAGTCATATCACTTGGATATAGCTGAGGTCCCAAAGGCAGTTTCTCTTCTATTTCACTAATTAAATCACTGCATCCCTTTCCTGTAAGAGCACTACAACAATAAACTGGCCAATTTGTACCCTCAAAAAAGTCTAAATATTCATTCTTTCGTTCTTTAAATTGACTCAACTGAACAAGATCACATTTATTCAAGGCAACAATCACTGGGATTTGTAAATTTCTAATCAAATTTAAAATAAATGCATCCCCCTTACCTGGAGGATGATTGGCTTCAAAAATAACTAAAACTGCATCCACCTCTCCAAAAGACCTCCTGGCACTCTGAACAAGTCTTTCACCTAATAAATGATGGGGTTTATGAATACCAGGAGTATCTACAAAAATAATCTGCGACTTTTTATTGGTAAGTATTGCTTTTAATCGATTTCTGGTGGTTTGAGCAATAGGTGATGTAATTGCTATTTTTTCACCAATAAATTTGTTTATGAAAGTTGATTTCCCAACATTGGGTCGACCTATTAATGCAATAAATCCTGACTTAAAATCGTCTTGATTTAAATCTCCTAAAGACATTTTTCTCTCTACGATTATCTATAGCCTTACTCTAAAAGAGAAATAAAACCATGAATGAAAAGAAACCAACTTTTAAAGAGGCAATGCAAGCATCAATGCTTTGGTGCAAAAGCTGGGAAAATGATGAAATAAGTGACGAAGTGATTTCTGATCGAATTGGCGAGCTTATTAAAACGGTTGAGGGCGCAAGAGGATTTTTTGTTGTAAGTCTCTCAATAGATTGCCCTTTAATGGATAGATGTCCTGATGCATTAATTTTTCAATTAAGAAGTTCTGGAGAAATTGTTGTTGACTTAACCGTGAAGAATCTTGCTATGAGTTCAGCTATGATAATTACACATCGAAAAAATAAAGATCCGCAGGAAATTCAATCAAAGAGAATAAAAATTCGGTGTATTGAATTACTTAAACTCTTAGATTCAACTCAAGTAAAAAAACGTTTGGATGTATTACTTGAAGCAACAAAAGGGAATGGAGCGGACTTGAAGTTTCTAAATAAATGGGGTTATAACGATGAACAAATCAATGCCATATCAGAAAGTATTTATCAAGTTGCAACATAAAAAAAGAGCCGAAAGGCTCTTTTTTTATGTTTAATTTATCAAACCTTAATCTCTTCTTCCACCACCCTGTAGAGCAATAATCAGACGAAGAACAAAAACAAATAAATTAATATAAGTTAGGTACATTCCTAATGCTCCAGCTAAATACTGTTCATCATTGTATCTTCTTGGCATTGTGTAGAAATCCACAAAAGACATCGCAACAAAAAGTACAGTTCCAAAGCCAGCAATCATTAATTCAAATCCACTGCCTCCAAACATCCCTGGAGCAAACAAGCCACCAATAAACTGGAAAACCATTGCAATAATTAGACCTAGCAATCCAAGACCAACGGCGCCTTGTAAAGCTTGACCGACATTGTCACTCATTTTCCTGCCTACAGAAGATGCAATAACGAAAGTAATTCCAGTAGCAAATACAGCTGTTCCTATTGAGCCCATTCCTGCTACTTGAATTGCCAAGCCAACTATTCCGCTTAGAGTAAAACCAGTTAACAAACTGAATCCGGTCAATAATGGAAGTGCTTTAGAGTTATTTGCGTTGTTAGCAGCGCTGCTGGCCATAAAAAACAGAACTATTTCTGCAATAAATGCGACAATAAATAAAGGCCCAAATAGCGGATTGTTAGTGGCTTGTAAAGATAGTCCTCCTAAAACACCTAATCCGGTTAATGCCATTCCTCCACCTACATAAGGCAAGGCTTTATTAACTACATTCGGGCCAATAAGTGAACTTGATTGTGCTTCACGAATAGCTTGTTGAAAATTGCTGTTTGCTGGCATGATGCACCAGATAATTATTAATACCTATTTTGGCACAAAAAAAATAAGTCTTCACAAATGTGAATGCGGATCACCCTATTGTCTTTTTTTATCAAGTTCTGCATAAGCATCAACAACACTTTGAACAAGAGGATGTCTTACTACATCTGCTGAGGTAAGCCTGCAAACTGAAATCCCATCAACATTTTCTAGCAAATCTGCTGCTTCTGTTAGTCCACTCATCTGTCCGAATGGTAAGTCCAATTGGGTTATATCTCCTGTTACGACCATTCTTGATCTTTCACCAAGCCTTGTAAGCACCATTCTCATTTGTGCTGGAGTAGTATTCTGGGCTTCATCAAGTATTACAAAAGATTCTTCTAAAGTCCTCCCTCGCATATAGGCCAGTGGAGCAACTTCAATAACGTTTTTTTCTAAAAGCAAATTAGTTTTTTCTTGTCCGAGTAACGAATGTAATGAATCATATAAAGGTCTTAGATAAGGATCTACTTTTTGCTGCAGGTCACCTGGCAAAAAACCCAATCTTTCTCCAGCTTCAACTGCAGGTCTTGTCAAAATAATTTTCTCAATTTTTCTCTCTGTAAGCATTCTCACAGCAAGTAAAGTTGCTAAGAATGTTTTTCCTGTTCCTGCAGGACCTAAAGCAAAAGTGAGATCACTTTTTTCCATAGCTTCTACATAAATTTTCTGTCTAATTGTTCTTGGCCTTAAAAGATTTCCTCTTTGACTTCTTGCTAAAACTTTATTTGTTGATTTGGCGTGATCATTGCTTTTTCCAATATCCAAGGCCCCTGCTGCTGCATGTATATCAACGGTCGAGACAATTTGTCCTTCTTGCCATATTGGTCTCACCAATTCAACAATTGCTGCTGCTCTCTCTAATTGACAAGAATTTCCTTTTATTTCAAGTTGTAATCCCCTTAAAGAAAAGGTTGCACCAGTTAGATTTTCCAATCTGTGAAGTGTTGACTGACCAGTTCCTGATAAAGCGGTAGCAGCTTCGGAATCAGGAAGATCTATACAAAAGCGACCTTCAGTGGTTGCTTCAGACATAAATTTTCTTGAAGTTATTAATACTCATCCAAACTTCTTATTCAGAAGTTTCTGATGCTGCTGCATCTTTTTTCTTTGCTAATCTCTCTTTTTCTTGTTTTTGCTTACCTAGAACCTCTGCTGGTCGAACTTTCTTCTCAAGAAGACCTCCTTTTTCTAATAATGTTCTTACGGCATCAGTAGGCTGTGCACCTTGTCCTAGTCGCGTTCTTAAAGCCTCAGTATCTAATCTGGTTTCTTTGGTTCTTGGATTGTAAAAGCCTAGTTCTTGCAGTGGGCGACCATCTCGCCTTGATGTGCTATTACATGCAACTAGACGAAAACTAGATTCACGCTTTTTACCAAACCGCTTAAGGCGGAGCTTGATCATCTTTTATTTATTTGTAAGTGGATTGAACTCAAAAGTTCTTCAAGTTAATAATACTCCACGGATGATTAATTTAGCCTTTTGTAATCGCTAAAGATCACCAAAGCCTTTCTTTTTCTTAACTGGTCTTTGTCTTCGGGGCGCCGAGCCAGAGCCTCCTCTTCCTTTCTTTGATTGATATGGATTACCGCCTGGTGAAGGCATACCAGGAATTCCTCCCATTCCAGGAAGGCCACCTTCCATTCCGGGTAGTCCTCCTCCAGTAGACATCTGCTTCATCAAACCTCTCATTCTCTGAAAATCAGCGAGGACCTTGTCAACGTCTGCTGTTTGATGACCACTACCACTGGCAACTCTTCGACGCCTTGAGGGTTGTGCTGCTAACAATTCAGGTTTATTTCTTTCCTCTTCTGACATTGAACCAATCATTGCCTCTATTTTTTTAAGTTGATCTTCTCCACTTTTAATCATTCCATCATCAATTTTATTCATCCCAGGAATCATTTTCAGCAAGCCACCTAATGAGCCCATTCGCTTGATCATCCTCATCTGCTTTACGAAATCTGAGAAATCAAAAGTTGCTTCTTGAAGCTTCTTTTGCATGATTTCTGCATCAGCAATTTCAACTTCTTTCTGTGCTTTTTCAACAAGAGTTAAAACATCACCCATTCCTAAGATTCTGCTAGCCATCCTCTCGGGATAAAAAGGTTGCAATGCCTCAACCTTTTCTCCAGTACCGATAAATTTGATAGGTTTTCCACTGATTTTTCTAATAGAGAGAGCAGCACCGCCTCTCGAATCTCCATCTAGTTTTGTAAGAACAGCTCCTGTTATTCCAACTTTTTCATGAAAGCTTCTAGTAATATCTGCAGCCTCTTGGCCAATCATTGAATCAACTACCAAAAAAACTTCATCTGGTTGAACGGCCTCTTTAATTCGAACCATCTCACCCATCATTTCTGTATCAATTTGAAGCCGGCCGGCAGTATCTACAAGCACAGTGTCAAATCCCTCTTCTCTGGCTTTCTCCAAACCTTTTCTTGCAATCTCTTCTGGCTTGAGATTGGAACTTAAATTAAAAACCTCTACATCAATTTGATTTCCCAGAGTTACTAATTGATCAATAGCTGCTGGCCTATATGTATCAGCAGCTACAAGTAATGGCTTTAGATTTTTTTCTTTAAGGAGCAATCCAAGTTTTGCTGTGGCTGTAGTTTTTCCAGCCCCCTGAAGGCCAGCCATTAAGATCACGGTTGGTTTTTCATCTGAATTAGCCAAGGGATCATTCTCTCCCCCCATGACATTTACAAGTTGTTCATGAACAACTTGAATAAATTTCTGGCCAGGATTTATACCTCTTACAACTTCCGTACCAACTGCCTTTTCTCTAACTTCTTCGATAAATTCCTTTACAACAGATAAACTGACGTCTGCTTCTAAGAGAGCTCGCCTTACTTGCTTAAGGGCTTCATCAACATTTTCCTCCGAAATCTTAGCCTCACCCTTAAATGCCTTTACGGCATCTTCAAATTGGTTGGATAGTTCCTCAAACATTTTCTTAGAGTTTCAGAATTAATTTTTAAGAGTTATTTTTTAATTACCACTAATATAATCAACTAATTGCCAGTTATTTTTATTCTTACCTATTATATACTTTACTTTTAAAGAAGGATAAACACTTGACTCAATAATATCACCAGAAGAATTAATCTTTTTATCTTCATATTTCATTTCAACATTTGCTTCTATTCTTTTATTTGTTTTTTTAACAATATCAATTGACGTTATTTTTGCATCAATAATAATTTTTTGGCCTAAAGTTTTATATTTATTCCTTCTTTGTATTTCTATATCATATAGATTTGCAGATGCAACAGAAGAAAGAATTTGACTTTCTAAACCACTCAAAATATCTGCTTTTCCCTTTAACCATGATTCAATAAGAAATTTAATTTCTTGATCTGTAGGCGAGGGAGAGGTAAGGGGAATTGATTTGCTTATATAAAGGTTTTCTTTATCATTAACTTTTTTATTTGATCCACTATCTATATTTTTAACATCTCCCGGTTTGGCAACTTCAATGGTCGAAATATCTTTAAAATCAATAGTTCCTGATTGTTTTCTCTGCGTAAGTATCCCAAAGCTTGTTCCTATAATAAATAGACCAATAAATGTAAAAGCACTTGTATAAATTGGTCGTTTTATTAAGAAGGATTTGAAATCTGATTTTTTGATAAATTCAACAGTTGAATAATATTTTGAAAATATATTTTTAAATATATCGGTTCCAAAGAAAGCTTCTTTGCTTTGCAATCGTGACTTAAAAGACTTTTCTTTTAAAACATCATCAAAAGACCCACCTGGCATTGGCAAATCAGCTTCTTCTTCACCCAAGTTTAATGATGACTTATTCTCAATTTCTTGTTCAGGGGTCAAAGAAGAGAGAAAAGAAAACCCTGCTTTTGCTATTGCTAATGCACCTTTTGTTTCTAACTGTTCTACATATAGCTGTACTTCTTGATTAGAGAACCAATCATCGAGATTTACTGATTGTATTTGAATATCACTAAAACCTACCAACACGTCTTTGTTTAACCAATTTCTGCAATAGTCACAAAGTGCAGCCAAGGTTTCACCTGGATAATTATCTAGCCAATCTTTTAATTTCACATCTGAACTACTTCTAAAACGAGACTCTGCTTGCTTTACATCACCTAATAAAAGATCAAGACATCCAATTAATGGCATGGCGTCAAAACCATTAATGTTTATATTTCGAAGGTATTTACGTGCCTCTTGCAAAAGTTCAGGTTTTCGATAAGAAAAGCCGGAAGCAATTAAGGCAAAAGCAGCAAGAAAGCCAGCATCTTCGGACCCCCTTCGGTACCAATTCAAGTAAAGTTTTGACTGCTCTTTTGCTGTTAAAAATCTTCTGATTTGGAGGAAAAATAGCTCAAAATCATTTTGATTTAATCCTGCTATTTTTTCTGAATTTCTTTTCCCTTCAAGTCCGCCCCTTTTGCTAACAAATTCTTCCAACAACATCAGACCTTCCTGATGAGATCTTTCACCTTGGCTCTCTCTACTTAACAAATCAAGAATTCTGTATGGAAGCAAAGTCTCTAGATCAGACTCAAGGGTTTTTCTTTCCTCAACAAGCTTCCCCATCCTTTGAAGCAACTGAATCCCTTCTTGGAGCAAGTCAGCGCCTGAAGCGTATCTTCTGCATGCCTGCTCATTAATAGAAGCGTCTCTACAAGACAAAGCTGCTATTAATGTCAAGTCAGACTCTCTTCCACTACCCAAGGCAGGGGCTTGTGGCGGCTGCAGTGCTTTTTTTGAAAGCTTAAAAGCTTGCAAAGAAGAATTTGATTCCCACAAAAGAAGCAAACCTGCTACTTCACGATTTGAAGACAATTCAAGTCCTGAAGAACCCTCAATAAGAGCAAGTTCGTAAGATTGTCGTTCTGTAGGATTGGATAAAAGATCGGCAGAAAGTCTTAGAAGCTCAGCTCTTTGAGCTAAAACTTCATAAGTAAAGCCTTGCTTGGGAGGCCGATCTAGCCTTAGCTGAAAAGCCCTTAGGACCTCTTCAGCATTTGCAGAAGGGCTAACCCCCAATAAGCGAAAATGATCAATAGGTAATTCCAATCGCTACTTGGTAATTAGGGAAAAAGCTCTAGGCATCGTAAGGGGTTTTATCCATTTTGCATCCATTGACGCTTAAAGTCTAAAAAGGATTGATACGTGAATATGCACAAAGTCATGTCTCACAACAAGGACAAAAGCAGCCAAGACCCTATTCAGCACAGGGAACACGCCGATAGGCTAAGCCATTTAGCTAACACCAAACCCGCTGAAATCAACAAAGAAATTGGTTTAAATCTTTTCAAAGATATGACTTTGGGAAGACGATTTGAAGATAAATGTGCAGAAATGTATTACAGAGGAAAGATGTTTGGGTTTGTTCATCTTTACAACGGGCAGGAAGCAATAAGCACAGGTGTTATTGGTGCAATGAAACGCAAACACGACTGGTTTTGCAGCACATACAGAGATCATGTTCATGCTTTGAGTGCTGGAGTTCCTGCAAAAGAGGTGATGAGCGAGCTATTTGGCAAGGAGACAGGCTGCAGCAAGGGGAGAGGGGGTTCTATGCACCTATTTTCAAAAGAACATCATCTTCTTGGGGGTTATGCATTTATTGGCGAAGGTATTCCAGTCGCTCTTGGAGCTGCTTTCGCCAGCAAATACAGAAGGGAAGCTCTCAAAGAAAATAGTGATTCTGTAACTGCAGCTTTTTTCGGGGATGGGACATGCAATATTGGTCAGTTTTACGAATGTTTAAACATGGCCCAATTATGGAAATTGCCGATCATATTTGTAGTCGAAAATAATAAATGGGCAATTGGAATGGCCCATGACAGAGCAACTAGCGAAACAGAGATATGGAGAAAAGCTGCTGCATTTGGAATGTCAGGAGAAGAGGTTGATGGTATGGATGTGCTGGCTGTAAGAGGGGCTGCTCAAAGAGCTATAGAGCGTGCAAGAGCTGGGGAAGGGCCTACTTTAATAGAGTGCCTTACTTATAGATTTAGAGGCCATTCACTAGCTGATCCAGACGAACTTAGGTCTGAGAAAGAGAAGGAATTCTGGGCAAAAAGAGATCCAATTAAAAAGCTAAAAAATGATTTAACTAGTTCTGGATTCTTCTCTGATGAAGAGTTAAATAATATTGAGAAAGAAATTGATCTGGAAGTTAATGATGCTGTTGAATTTGCTCTAAACGCTCCAGAACCTGATCCAAGTGAGTTAACAAAATATATCTGGGCAGAGAACTAAAACTAAAGTAGATAAAATTCAAATTCCACTTGGAAGCTTTCTAGTAAGATTTCTCAATTTTCTTAAAGCTTTTAACTCAACTTGCCTAACCCTCTCACGAGAAACCTGTAACAATCTTCCTATTTCTGCAAGAGTATGTCTTTCATTACCCTCTAATCCAAATCTAAGCCTAATAACATGCTGTTCTTGTTCGCTTAGATGACTTAGCCATCTTCCAAGTTGCTCTTGATGAATTTTTTGTTCAACTTTATCTAGCGGTTCTTCTCCAGAGCCATCAGCTATTAGATCACCTAAAAAACTACGACCTTCATCACCATTAACGGGTGCATCAAGACTGCTAGTAGTAAGAGCTTGTCTCAATATCGAATCAAGTTCTTCTAACTCAATTTCCATCGCCTCAGCTATTTCAATACGACTAGGCATTGCTCCGAGCTTATGAGCCAAGTCTAAGCTGACTTTTCTAATGGTCGCTAATCTCTCGCTTAAATGAACAGGTAATCGAATTGTTCTTGACTGACAAGCAATCGCTCTTGTCATGCTTTGCCTTATCCACCAAAAAGCATAAGTAGAAAACTTATAACCACGAGTTGGATCAAATTTTTCTACTGCTCTTTCTAATCCAAGAGAACCTTCTTGGACTAAATCTAATAGTTCAAGACCCTTTCCTTGATATTTCTTTGCAACGCTTACTACAAGCCGAAGATTGGCTTTCATCATTCTTTCCTTTGCCCTCCTTCCAATTCGAATAAGTCTTCTTTGATGTGAATTAAATTCTTTGCTCTCCTCCTTAATCTGACCATCCTCGGTAAGGCTCATCATTGTTTGAACCTGATTACCAAGTTCAATTTCTTCGGCTGGCGTTAAGAGAGGAACTCTTCCAATAGAAGAAAGGTACCAACTAATTGGATCACTGCTGCGTCGTTTTTGGGATTCAGCAGGCTTGGGTGCAGATGAAACCATTGTTTCTAGACCCGTTTTTCAAAGTGATAAGACTTTCCTACAGAAATGGTAAAAGATGCCTGGCTTTCATGAAGGCTTCAGATTCTGTTGACGATTAGTTAACAAATGCCACCAAATCCACCATTTAATGCCCTGTAAATGGTTGTTTCAAAACATTTCAAGTGCTTTCCTTTTTTATTAATTCGCCAAGAAAAGTGCAAATGGTGCTTGCCGTGCTCCCTTTTACACAAAAAGCCCCTGCATATGCATGCATCAAAGCTGATGCAGCTAGCAAACTTGTATCCAATTTTTTTCCACTTGCGAGCCCAGAAGCACCCATCCCTGAAACAAACCCAGCCAAAACATCGCCAAGGCCAGTTCTTGCAACACTTGAATTCACTTGTCCTATTTGCCAGGTTTTCCCTTCTGGATCAGAAATAACACTATGAGCTGATTTCAATAAGACAGAAGAACTGCAAATTTTTGCAGCTTCAATTCCAGCCTTCAATGGATTCGAGCAATCAATTAAAGGAAATAGCCTTTTAAATTCTTCCAGATGTGGTGTAAGCCAGGTAGGTCCTTGCCTATCATTAAGCCATTCCCAACCTTTCGAAGTTATCGACAGCCTATTTATTGCATCAGCATCAAGTACAAGTAGGCCTTTGAAATCCTGCAGGTCAGAGCCAAAACAATCTTTTTCTTCTGCAATACCTAATCCAGGTCCAAGTAAAATCGAGTCAAACCTATTCAAGTCAACTTCATTTAAAACTTTGGAAAAATCTGAAGAACCGTCCTGAAAAGCATTAAGAACTCCAAGCAATAAGACTTCAGGATGAGCACTCCAAAGGGCAGATGAAACTGAATTAGGCAAAAAAGCGCTCACACTACCTGTTCCACTTGCTAAAGCCCCACTCAAAGCGAGGGATGCTGCTCCTCTGTATTTCTCACTTCCTGCAATCACCAGAACTCTTCCTCTCTGATATTTACTTTTACTTTTACTTTGCTTAGGCCAAACGAAAGTAGATAAATCGGGGAAAGAAATCCTCAAAGGCTGTTTTTCAGGAAGATCAGCCAAAATCTTATCTGGGATCCCGATATCTACTCTCTCTAAATCGCCGACAAAATCAATAGCTGAATCTTGAATTAACCCAGTCTTAAAGAGACCTAAAGATAGTGTAGAAGAAGCTTTAAATGATGTATTTGATAATGTATTCCCATTATCTGAGTCTAGTCCAGCGGGAACATCAATACTAATAAGTTTATCAGGACTAGATTTCTTCTTCCTATTCAACAAGTGAACTATTTCATCAGAAATAATTCTTGATTGACCTAATCCAAATAATGCCTCAATCCATAATGAATCAGAATTCGAATCAGGTTTATGATCCAAGTTTTTAATACCTATTCGAAGTGCATAGTCGAAATGTTTTTGTGTTAATTCTTTTTTCAATGGGAATGGACACCAAATAGAGATATCAACGCCTGCTATATAAAGTTCTCTTGCTACAACAAGTCCATCGCCTCCATTGTGCCCTGGCCCTACTAAAACGATTGCACCATTTTCAATCAATCCTTGTCTGTCTAATATCCATGAAGAGATACCAATCCCTACTTTTTCCATCAGAGCTTCAACAGGCATACCCATAGAAAACATTTCTTTTTCTATGGCTTGCATCTGCTCTGAAGTAACCATCACATGTCCCGAATCAGATTGAGGCCAATTCAAAATCAAAAACAACCAAACCACTATGAATAGAAGCTACTATCAATGCCCATGAATGTGGAAACAAGAGAAACAAAAAAAATTTTAAATCATTTGACTTCAGAAGAAACAGTCGCGAAAACATTAAAAAGACTGCAAGCATTTTCTGGGAATCATTCGGTTGTAGTTGGGCTTTCTGGAGGCGTTGATAGCTCCCTAACGGCTGCTCTCCTCTGTAAAGCTGGTTGGGATGTTGTGGGTTTAACTTTGTGGCTAATGAAAGGGAAAGGGTCTTGTTGCTCAGATGGATTAATTGATGCAGCAGGCATATGCGAACAACTTGGAATTAAGCATCACATAGTCGATTCAAAAGAAATTTTCGAAAAAGAAATAATCAATAATGTCGTAAAAGGATATGAAGAAGGAATTACTCCTTTACCCTGCTCTCGCTGCAATAAATCAGTCAAATTCTCAGAAATGCTGAAATGGGTTAAAGAAAATAAAAATGTCGAAAAGATCGCCACAGGACATTATGCAAGGATTAGATATTCAAATGAATCTTTCGACGAAAATGATCTCCCAAGTGATGGAATTAAAAGGCATAAGCTTTTAAGAGGTAAAGATCTAAACAAAGATCAAAGCTATTTTTTATACGATCTCCCACAAGAAATCCTAGGAAAAACAATTTTTCCTCTTGGAGAATTAACCAAAGAGATAACGCGAATCGAAGCTTTTAAGCATTCATTAAAAACTGCCGAAAAACCAGAAAGTCAAGACCTATGCCTAGCTGAACATTACGGATCAATGAATGCTTTTATTGACAAGTATCTCCCAAAAAAGGAAGGAGAGATTGTCCTTAAAAACGGGAAAGTAATAGGTTCACATAATGGAATTCAACATTTCACGATAGGACAACGTAAGGGATTAGGTATTGCTTGGAAAGTGCCTTTACATGTTGTTGAAATTGATGCCTCTTTAAATAGAGTAATTGTTGCCCCAAAAGAAGATTCTGGTGAATCAGAATGTATTGTGAAAGATATAAATTGGGTATCAATTGAATCGCCTCAAAAGCCAATAGAAGTTGAGGTCCAAATCAGATATAGGAGTAAGGCAGTTAAAGCAAAGTTAATCCCAATTATTGATCATACAAAAGAAGATTATTGTTATAAATGTAATATTCAGTTTGAAGAAGATCAATTTTCAATTACTCCTGGACAAGCAGCAGTATTTTACAAAGGTGATTATGTATTAGGAGGGGGACTTATTTCCAAAGATTATTAATATCAAACATACTTACGTAACCTAAAAACACCTATTAAACTTATCAGAATGACTGCAATCATGGGCAAATCAGAAATCAATGTATACAGTGTTTTCTTTCCATTTAATTCCAGATCAACTAGTTGAACAAGTTCTTTATTTGGCTTGAGAAGGATATCAATTCTTCCATTACTTTTAATCAAAGATGTTGGTCCGGTATTAGAGACAGATATTAAATTTTTTGATGTTTCAATGCTTCTTAATTGAGCAATAGATAAAAATTGTCTCTGCAAAGAAATAGGGTAGGGATCTAAATTTGCAATCACTAAAATCCATTTAGCCCCTTGATTTACTGCTTTAGCTATAGCTTTCCCATTACTCAACTCATAACAAATAGCACCTGCGAAAGAGGGACCCTCCCAATCAAGAAATCTTGATGAATTCCCACTTTCAATTCCACCTACTGCAGAGAGGCCATTTTTCAAAAAGTCAGGCAATGCAGGAATCCATTCGCCCAGCGGGACTAATCTAGACTTGTCCAATACATTCGAAAAAGATTCTTCACCTGGCTTAAAAACCAATAGTGAGCTTCGTAGAGAACCATTTATTTTTCTAAATCCTCCAGAGAAGAATTTAACAGGAAAATCTCGGATCTTTGATCTATCAAGAGGCAAAGTTCCCTCTGGAGCAATTAAAAAAGATGCATTCATTTCAATTGCATCAGTTAATGCTCTATTTACTTTTGAGGGCAAAGCATTTATTTCTTCATGACTAAATTTTTGTCTTATTGGAATATTTGTTTGCCACAAGGCAACCTTTTCAGCCGAATCAGTTGGAGAATCCACCAACAAGATAAATCCAATTAAATGAGCTAACGAAAAATAAGAAAGGCCAATAATAATCAATTTTTTGAGTTTTTTTCTAGCTTGAAATGCAATTGAAAGTTGCCAAATCCACCATCCAGCTAAAAGATGGATAGAGGCCAAGCCTCCAGCACCTATCCATCTTGCTAATCCAGCCAAATATCTATCTTGTGGTAATAAACTTGGCCCCACGCCAATCCAAAACAAAGGGCCTCTAGAAAGTAGTTCTTCAGAAAGCCCCCATATTGTTGACAATAAGACAGCATAAATAAACTTATTTTCTAATTTAGAAAACTGAAGTCTTCCAGGAGCCAAAAAGCCTCTCAAAGCTGACCAAATAAAAACCAGCCCCCCTCCAAAGGCTCCACAAAAAAGCCATATAAAAATGGTTATTGGTAAACTTAAATTTGAGCTTATCCCTACCCAACTAATTGGATGCAAAGATAGCAACCACTTATGACTCAATAAAATAGCCATCGCCCCCCAACAAAAGCCTCCCCATGGATTTTTACTAGCAGGCCAAAGTAAAGATATTCCCAAAAGCATGAAAATATAATTGCCTTCACTTAGGGAGATTCCTGCTAGAGCCCCACCAGCGAGTGCTTTAATAAAAAGAGAATAGATATTATTCATAAATCCAATTTAGTAAAATATACTCCGACCTAATTCATACTCTCTGGTTAGTTATCTTTTAAATAGATGTAATTTGGGTATTAATCTGCAAGAATATTTCCAAGTACATAATATTGTTTTGAGAGAAATCTTCATTAGCTTTTCTGTTTGCCTTAGCTGCTTGATAATTGCAGTGATTAGCCAAATCATCTCACCGAGCCCATCGGATGCCTTACAAATTGACCAACCAATACAAGCGGATGTAAGGCAATCCACAAAAACCAGCGAGTCTGTAACTAATCCATTTGAATTAGACCCAGAAGACCCAAATCCATCACTTTTTACTATGGCTTCAGATAAAACCAGTGCAAGCAACGCTCCTCTCGGAGGAGCTGAGATAGGAACATCTCAAGTAACTTCAAGTGGGCTAAAAATTACTGAATTAGTTTTAGGTGATGGTCAAGAAGCTACCCCAGGAACAAGTGTCTCAGTAAATTACAAGGGTACTCTTGATGATGGGAAAGAATTTGACAGCAGTTATGGGAGAGGTCCTTTTGAATTTTCGTTAGGTGCAGGGATGGTGATAAAGGGTTGGGATGAGGGAGTCGCAGGAATGAAAGTTGGAGGTAAAAGAAAATTAGTCATTCCACCAGAATTGGGGTATGGCAGCAGAGGAATAGGTCCAATCCCTCCTAATTCAGTTTTAACGTTTGAAGTGGAATTATTAGGTGTTAAGTGAGTTTCTTAAATTATTCAGAAAGCTCTAGATAAAGTTATGGCGTTTGTTGACAAACGCCATTAATGTAAAAAAAAATGTTCACAAATTATTCTCAGATGTTGAGCGAAACACTTACATCAATCTTTAACAAGCTTCCAGCAAAATCTGTTCACGCTCACTGTGACGGACCTTGCGGTGTATACGACCCTGCTTCAGCAAGAGTTGCCGCAGAAGCAGTTTTGTCTATGACAAAAAAACTTATTGCTCTAGCTCCAGCTGGTAACGATCAAGCTTCCATTTCAGCTTATAACAACACTTTTTCTCGCTTCGTTGCGATTAAAGAAGAAGAATCACAAAAGGCCAAAAAAGAACTTCTAATCCTCTGGACTGATTACTTCAAGCCTGAGCACTTAGCTACATATCCAGATCTTCATGACACTTTTTGGAAAGCAGCAAAGCTTTGTAGTGCATGCAAGGTAAATATTGATCAAACCAAGGCAGAAGAATTATTAGCAGCTGTACAAAAGATTCACTCGATGTTTTGGTCATCAAAAGGTAGAAGTGATAGCTGGGTTACCGCAAGCTGATAAAAGTCTTTTCCACAAGCCAGACTTAATTACTTTATTTACTTTAATAATCGGTTACCGACAACATTTACGTGTTGTCGGTACTTCTATGGAAAGAACTCTTAAAGAGGGCGATTTAGTAACATATAAAAAGTTAAACCCCAAAAATATTGACTTAGAGATTGGCGATATCGTCGTTGCCTCGCATCCAAAAACAAAAAATAAGTTAATAATAAAAAGAATTCATAGGATTTATCAAAATAAATTTGATTTAAGGGGAGACAACTCATTGTCAAGCACTGATAGTCGAGAATTGGGGTTATTTGAATTAGATTTAATCATTGGGAAAGTAGACAAAATCTTCTCTAACTAGGCTTATGAGATTGGCTAAGATATTTTCCCTAATTTATAAGTTACCAATTAACTTTTTAACTCCACCTAATATATCTTCCTGTGACATAAGAGATTCACCAACTAAAACAGCATCAGCCCCATAACTCTTCACTAAATCCAAATCCTCACGCTTAAATAAACCTGACTCGCTTACCAAAGTAATAGAATTTTCCTTGATTTGGTTAGCATAATTCTTAGCCAATTTCTTTGTAACCTCAAGATCAGTTTTAAAACTCTTTAAATTTCTATTATTAATACCTATTAAATTAAATACATTAATATTTAGTACTCGTTCAAGTTCTTCTGAGTCATGAACCTCTACTAATATTGCAAGTCCCAAATGTTCAGCGACCTTAGATAAGTACTTTAAATCAGAATCAGTCAGAATTGCCGCAATCAAAAGTGCAGCATCAGCACCAGCAGCTCTTGCTTGGTAAAGCTGATAGGGGTAAAGGATAAAGTCCTTACATAGGATTGGTATTATGACTTCCTTTCTAACTTCAACTAAGACATCAAAACCACCTTGAAAAAATTTTTTATCTGTTAAGACCGATATGCAATTAGCACCTCCCTTTTGATACATTTTACCTATCATTTTCGCGTCAAATTCTTCTCTAATTATCCCTCTACTTGGACTAGCCTTTTTTATTTCTGAGATTAGTGCTGGTTTCGAATTACTATTTCTTAATGCATCTATGAAATTTTTTGTTTTTGGTAAACCCTTGATCTTTTTCTTTAAATCTTCAAGCGAAACTTTTTTTCTTGCAATCTCAACTTCTAGATGTTTTTCCCAAACAATTTCCTCCAAAATATTTTTAGGTTTTGAATCTGGGTGAGGAATTGCATACTCTAAATTAGCTACTTTTATACTTGGGTTAGGAGGTCTTCTTCTGATTTCCATAATTTAAATAATTAATGATCTATAAAGATAAAATTTGATTTACTACTTCTTTATTTGTAAAGAAGCTTGCTTATAAGCAACCTCTACAACTTCGCTTAATGTTGGATGAGTATGAACTTCTTTTGCTAAGTCATTAACTCGTTGTCTTCTAGAAATTGCATTAGAAACTTCTTGTATGAGATCAGCGGCATGTAATCCATAAATATGAGCCCCAAGGACTTCTCCCGTATCTTTATTGAAAATCAACTTCATAATTCCATCACTTTCTAATTCAGCCAAGGCCTTAGAGTTCGCTTTGAAATAACTTCTAACAATTCCAAGTTCAAAGCCTTCGTTTTTCGCTAGATCTTTTGCTTCTTCTTCCGAGAGTCCAACGGAACTTATCTCAGGGTGAGTAAAAGTCGCTGCAGGAATACTTCTGTAATCAATTTCTATTGCTTTTCCTAAAATATTTTCTACAGCAATACTCCCTTGCGCTGCAGCGGTATGGGCCAACATCAACTTACCCGTAACATCTCCGACTGCCCATAGATTAGAAACCGGTTTTTCATTGACCAATACTCTCATCTGATCATCAATTGGAATAAAACCTCTCGTTGTTTCAACTCCAACAGATTGTAGATTTAGATTTTTAGTCGACGGTACTCGACCTGTTGCGACCAGAACAGCGTCAACTTTCAACTCCTCAATTACTTCTCGACTCTTTGCATCTGTAAGCTCGACCTCGACGGGACAACCTGGCTTAACTTTAGTAGCGAACACACCAGCTCGAGTTTCAATATCTCTTTTATCAATTAGGTTTCTTGAAGCAATTTTCGTGATATCTGGGTCAAAAGTAGGCATTACTTTATCAAGAGCTTCAATCATGGTCACCTCACAACCTAAAGCTGTATAAATATCAGCGAATTCCAAACCTATATAGCCACTACCAATTATTGCAATCCATCTTGGCAACCATTCTAAATTAATAGCCTCATCACTTGTAAAAACAGTTCGTCCATCAATTTCAATTCCAGGCGGTACAAAAGGGTCTGAACCTGTAGCTAAGATAATATCTCTAGCAGAAAAAATCCTATCAACTCCACTAGTTTCTCTTAAACCGACCTTTTGATTGCCTTCTAAACGTCCTTCTCCTCTAAGTATCTCAACTCCAGATCTTTCCAATGTTTTAGTTAGATTTTTTCGAATTGTCTCGACTAAATTTTTTGCATGTTCGGCTATTTTTTTACGTTCAAATCTAACCGGAGCCGAATGTATCCCAAATTCAGCAAGATGAGGGACATCTGCAAGCTCACGAACTTTACCACTAGCAGCTAGTAATGCTTTAGAGGGGACACAGCCTCTGTTAACACAGGTCCCACCCATATCTCTTGATTCGACAATCGCCACTTTCAAGCCAGCCTCTGCAGCGTGTTTAGCCGCATCAAAACCTCCATATCCAGCTCCGACAACAATCAAGTCAAAGTCAAAAGAAATTTCACTCACGATTTTTTTTGGAAACCTTTAACCATTTTTACCCTTTGTCGCTCCAACAAGAGAGGAACTGCAGCAGATGCCACATTTAGTGAATCAACTAATGAGCTATGAGGCAACGTAACAAAGTCTGTACAACATGCTTCAATTGAAGCATGAACACCTGAACCCTCATTACCAAGAACCAATACTGTAGGGAGATCCCAGTCTAATTCCCAATAAGGTTTCACTTTCTTATCAGTAATTTTATTCGGTGAAATTGTTCCTACCACTTGGTAATTATCATCAATTGCAATATTGAGTTTTGAAACAAGCATTTCAATACTTGAAGAAGATAAATCTCCAATCCGTTCAAAAGGCATATGAAGAACTGAGCCAGCGGAGGATCTTAAAACCTTTTGATTAAGTGGATCGGCTCCAGAAGCTAACCACATAACTTCATATTCACCAGCAAGAGCTGATCGAAATAAATTTCCCAAATTACCTGGATCTTGAATCCTATCCAAAGCCAAAATATGTTTAGGGGCTTTCCCCGATTTTGGTAACCCTTTCATTGGGAATATCGCTGCGACACCATCAGGTGTGACTGTTGACAAAGATGTTTCTAAAACGTTTTTGGTTACGAGGGTTAATAAAGTTCTTGAAGCTATTTTTTTTAAAATTTCCGCATGCTGATCACACCATTCAGGAGTTGCAATAACTTCTGTTGGCAAAAAATTTGTTTTCAAAGCCTCTTCTAACAAATGAGACCCCTCAAGCAAAAGAGAAGAATGCTCTTCACGTCCAGTTTTTTTCAAAAGACCCCTCAATTTTCGAACCAAAGGGTTTCTTTTACTTGTAATCAATGGCGAATATGAATTATTAATTTTCTAACCTCAAATTATTTAATTTTAGAAAAGCAGAAAAGTTTCTTGCATTAAAAACCACTTATTTTCTTATTAAATTCAATAAAAACTATATAAAAATTTTATTCAAACTCTCAACATTATCAATATTTAATTTGAACCCATCAATTTTCAATAAGGTTGACTGGACTATTTGAAATCCACTTGGCATTATGGCTGGGTAAGCAGTTCGCTCCAATATGAGTAGTGTAGCGACAATTAAAAGGGATATTATTCCGCCACATCTGGAGGTAAAAGGAGGGCGTCCGCTTAGTGGGATCTTAAAAGTTAGTGGGGCAAAAAATTCTTCGCTAGCTTTAATGGCTGCGGCGCTTCTTACGAAAGAAAAACTCCTCATTCAAAATGTCCCACAACTGACGGACATTGAAGTCATGTCAGAGATACTCCGTAATCTGGGTGCAAAGTTAACTAAAACAAATAATTCTCTCGAAATTAATTCAGAGTCCATTAATAATGTTGAATTGCCGTATGAATTAGTTCATAGCTTGAGAGCAAGCTTTTTCTGTGTTGGCCCCTTACTTACAAGACTTGGAGAAGCAAAAATTCCTTTGCCTGGTGGTTGCAATATTGGATCAAGACCTGTCGATGAGCATATTAATGGTCTAAAAGCTTTAGGAGCGGAAGTTGAAGTTATAAATGATGTTGTAAAAGCTAAAGTCTCAACAAAAGAAAAAAGATTACTTGGAGCGAATATTACTCTTAAATATCCCAGCGTTGGAGCCACGGAAACCATCTTGATGGCTTCTTGCTTAGCTTTAGGCAAAACAACAATATCGAATCCAGCTAGAGAACCAGAGATCCAGGATCTCGCAAAAATGCTTAATTCAATGGGAGCAAAAGTTTTTGGAGCAGGAACGAAAAGAATCACAATCCTTGGAGTTGAATCTTTAAGCGGGACTTCTCATTGTGTTATTCCAGACAGGATAGAAGCAGGAACTTTTCTTATTGCTGCAGCAATAACACGATCGCCTCTCATTATTGGTCCAGTAATCCCAAATCATTTGAGCGCTGTTATTTCAAAATTAAAAGAATGTGGTTGTTCAATATCTCAACATGGGAATCATCATTTAAAAATCATTCCAAGAGAGATTTCAGGAGTTGATATAACAACAAGTCCATTTCCCGGTTTCCCAACTGATCTTCAGGCTCCATTTATGTCACTAATGGCCACCGCTAAAGGTTCAAGCAAAATCGAAGAAAGAGTTTTTGAGAAGAGAATGCAACACGTTTTGGAGCTAAATAAAATGGGCGCCTGTATTCATCTAGAAAACAATACAGCTTACATAAAAGGAGTGAAAAAACTTGTAGGTTCAAATGTAGAGGGAGGAGATTTACGTTCTTCTGCTGCCATTATTCTTGCATGTCTCTCTGCCAAAGGAACTAGTATTTTCACGGGCCTCGAACACTTAGATAGAGGCTATGAAAAATTAGAAGAAAAATTAACGCATGCAGGTTCTATTATTTCTAGAAAATTTAATCAAATAACATCTCAAAGTTCTTTCTCTAACAAAATAATTAGAGAAGACAATATTGATACTCAAAAAAATGCAGCTTAGTTTCATATATTTGCTAGTTTTGACATAAAATAAACACATGGGAGCGTGGTGGAATTGGTAGACGCACCGCACTCAAAATGCGGCACCTTCGGGTTTGTCGGTTCAAGTCCGACCGCTCCCACTTCATTGATGAAAACTTACAATCGTTTTCCCTTAGATCTCATTAGGGGTAAAGGCTCATGGGTGTGGGATAAAAAAGGCCAAAAATATCTTGATGCTGTGGCTGGAATTGCAACATGTTCACTAGGCCACAGTGATAAAGCATTAATCAAATCCTTATCAAAACAATTAAAAAGACTTCAACACGTATCTAACCTTTACGGAATACCAGAGCAAGAAGAATTAGCTCAATGGTTAACTTCACAAAGTTTTGCCAAGAGTGTATTTTTTTGCAATAGCGGTGCTGAAGCAAATGAAGCTGCAATTAAATTGGCAAGAAAATATGGGCATATTGAACGTAATATCGACAACCCAGTCATTCTTTGCTCAAAGGAAAGCTTTCACGGAAGAACACTCGCCGCTGTAAGTGCGACAGGCCAAACGAAATACCACAAAGGTTTCGAACCAATGGTTCAGGGATTTCAGTTTTTTTCGTATAATGACAGTGAATCTTTTGAAAATCTATTTGATTCTTTAGAAAAAACAGGGCCACAAATTGCAGCTGTATTTATTGAACCTATACAAGGTGAGGGAGGAATAAATATTGGAAAAAAATCATTTTTTGAACTCTTAAGAAAAAAATGTACTCACAACAATGTTTTATTGATATTTGACGAAGTACAAACTGGAATGGGGAGGACAGGTACTCTTTGGGGATATGAACAACTAGGTATTGAACCTGATGTTTTCACACTAGCCAAAGGACTTGGTGGAGGTCATGCCATTGGAGCGTTATTGGTTAATCAATTGGCTGATGTCTTTCAGCCCGGTGATCATGCCAGCACTTTTGGAGGTAATCCTTTCGCTTGTAGAGCAGCTCTAACCGTTGGGAAAGAAATTCAAAAAAGAGACCTACTAAATAAAGTCAACGAAAGAGGTGATCAGCTAAAAGAAGGATTAATTAAACTATCTGAAAAATATTCAGATATATTTATCTCCACAAGAGGCGTTGGTCTTATTCAAGGTCTCGTCATAAAAGACGATATCAAAATAACATCTCTTGATATTGTCAAATCCGCCTTAGAGGAGAAACTTCTTCTGGTATCAGCAGGTACAAAGGTAGTAAGGATAGTCCCACCTTTAACTATTACAAAAAAAGAAGTCAAAGAGCTTCTAGCGAGAATAGACAAATGTCTGATGAAACTTTCATAACAAAATCGAACTTCATTTTTGAAACCAAGAGCACAGAATATAAAGATATGAATCTGGGCATAGATCGTATGTCATTGGCTATTAATGCCATGGGAGAGCCCTGCAAAAAAACACCTGCCATTCATATTGCCGGAACAAATGGGAAAGGCTCTATTGCAGCTTTTATTAATAGTGTTCTTAGCTTAGTCAATATCAAAACTGGAGTTACCACTTCGCCCCATTTAGTTGATTGGGTTGAGAGAATATGTATAAACAAAACTCATATACCTAAAGAAGAATTTCAATCATTAAGTCTCGCTCTTACTCCAATTGCAGAAAAATATAGATTAACTCCTTTTGAATTTGTTATTGCAATAGCACTTAAATATTTTAGTTTAAAAGAAGTTGAACTTCTTATCCTTGAAGTAGGACTCGGAGGTAGACTTGATGCAACAACCGCACATAAATATAGACCTATTATTGCATTTGGAGCTATTGGTCTTGATCATTGTGAATACCTGGGTGATAATCTAGAAAAAATAGCTACTGAAAAAGCAGCTGTAATAACTACAAAGAGCACTGTCATTACAGCCACTCAAGACAATATTGTAAAAAGAGTTTTAGAAGAGACTGCCAAGAGGAAACAAGCAGTTATTCATTGGGTAGATCCAATTCCATCAGACTGGCAACTCGGTCTATCAGGAGTAATACAGAAAGAAAATGCAGCTGTAGCCAAAGGGGTTATTGAATCCTTAAAAAATATTGGCTGGAATATTTCTAAAGAACAACTTCGAGAAGGCTTATCTCTTGCTAAATGGCCTGGAAGACTTCAAGCAACAAAATGGGAAGGGAAGCCCATAGTTGTTGATGGTGCACATAATCCTAATGCTGCTAATCAATTATCAATTGAAAGGGACACATGGCCTAATCAAAAAAGTGGAATTATTTGGATACTAGGAATTCAAGAAAGAAAAGACATGATAGGCATTTTGTATAAACTAGTTAGAGAGAAAGATTTAGCTTGGATAGTTCCTGTCCCTGGCCAACAAAGCTGGTCAAAAGATCAAATTTTAAGTTTTTCCCCTGAATTTAAAGACCAAATCAAAGAAGCGCTTAGCGTGGAAGATGTTTTATCAGCACTTAAGAATCAACATAGATGGCCATCTCCACCACCTGTAATTACAGGATCACTCTATTTAATAGGTGATCTTTTTCAAAGGAAAATATTGATAAGTTAAATTGTTTAAAAATATAGAAATTAAATCAATTGACTTTTAGATTCCATCCTTTGAGTTTACCTGGATTGAGAATCCCTTTTGGATCAAAGTTACTCTTAGCTTCCACTTGATCAGAATCAATCACACCTAGACCTCCATCTTCAACAGTGATTGTATGCGGGTTAAAAATCACTGCACCAAGCTCTCTGCATTGACTGATTAATTCATTCATAGCTTCTTCACCTTGCCACTTAACAAGAGGAAGTGAAGCTAATCTTTGCACTCCATTTTGACGAACACATTCCAAATGCCATAGAAGATTATCTCCCCACTCGGATTTCAATGTTTTCATCATTTCTAACTCAGGCTGAGGAAGAAGCATTTGCAAATATGTCCAATTAGGATCAATACCACGCATATGTAAAGTCGTGTGGTTCCAAGAAAGCTCTCGAAGGCCTGTTCCAGCCTTCAGGTTCTCCGTGCCCAAGTCATCAAAGTCTGCGCCAGCCGACTTTGCAAGTCGCTCAACTGTACTAACACCATCAGGCGCGACCAACAATAATATCCTATGTTTCTTTGATGGTTTACCAGACCAATGCGGAAGACAGTTAAGAATTTCACTCTCTAACAAGGTTCCCAAATAAAGCTCTAGTGCAGCACAATTAAATTTGATTAACAAGTCAACAGCTTGATTCCAATCAAAACAATCGACAACTATTTGTTGCCATTCAACAGATGGAGCAGTAGTTAATGTCAACGCAGTAATAATTCCGTTGGTTCCATAAGCATGGTTCAATGCCTCAGACTTGTTTGCGTTCAATTCTAGTTTTCTTGGGGAATCCTCAGTCGTTATTATTTCTAAGGATTGCAAATGGCCAGGATCTCGCAGGAAGCCCCAACGAACGGATCCTATTCCACCTGAACCACCAGCGATGAAGCCGCCAATAGAGGCGCTTCTCCATGTACTTGGAAGCAACCGTAATTGTCGACCATGTTTAATCAACTCATCATTGATATCTCTAAGCAAACAACCAGATTCAACTGTAATTTCACCTGATTTTGAATCGAAATTTCTAATTTTCTTAAGACCAGACATAACCATGACTACTCCACCATCAAGTGGAACACTTTGCCCGTAGTTCCCTGTTCCTGACCCTCTAAGCGTCAACGGAGTTGAGTACTTATTACAAATTCGAGCAACATCAATAATGGCATCTACCGAAAGTGGTCGAACAACTATTTCAGCCAAGCAGTCTTTCAATTCATTAATCAATATTGGTGAATAATCAAAGAAATCTTTAGAGAACCTTTTTAAATCACTAGTTTTTTGATAGATCTCTAAATGAGATACTTGTTTTAGTTCACTTAATAGCAACTCTATTTTCTCTTTACTAATCATGACTCATGGTTTGTGAATGTTGTTTTTTGTTTATAGGCAATTTATTCAAGAAATCACCATTAACTACTACTCTTCTTTTGGGTCTTTCAGACAAAGCTTTCACCCAACTAGTTGAATCTAACAAAATAAAATCCGCAGGACTTCCCTTTTGAAAAATGCCATCCCATTTAAGGTCAAGCAAATCTGCTGGAGACCAAGTAAATGGAGAAAGGCCCAATCTGTCCCAGGGAGATAGATGAGCAATTGTCATGGAGAATGACATTAAATTTATTGGATCAAAATTAGATAAAGGGAACCATGAATCATTTACGTTATCTCCTCCTACAGATACATCGACTCCCGCTTTTTGAAGTTGAAAAATAGGTGCTAATGGTCTTTTAGTTAAGGTGGATCGATCTTTTCTTCCTAGAAGCCAAGAGTTAGTTAATGGTAAAGAAACTACTTTTAATCTGTTCTTAGCCATTTCGTTCGCTAATAATGAAATCTCCTTTTCTCTTAACAATCCCATACTGCTTAGATGACTACAAGTTATTGATATCTCATTTTTGACTTGGCCTAATACTTCTAGAAGTAATTTTAATCCCCCAGCCGGGCAAAGTTGAGACTCATCAATATGAAGATCAACATCACACTTAAGTCTATTTGCTAGTTCCACTAGGTGAAGTAAGGACTTAAAAGTTTTCCTTTTATTGAAAGGTGGCGCTATCACCCCACCTAAGAGATCTCCATTTAGAGCAACTCTTTGAGCTAAAAGCTCGCCTTCATCACTTTGCCAAAAATCTAATGGAACCAAAGCCACAAACTGTAAAAAAATTTTCTCTTGCCATTTTGTTCTAATACTTTCTATCTGATCCCAATCTCTCATTGCTGTTTTTCCAAAACTATCTATATGAGATCTAATTGCCCTAATCCCATTAAAAAGGGCTAGGTTGAGACACTTTTCAACTCTGAAAATTAATTCTTCTTCGGACCTCAATTCATATTCACGGAGGTTTGCTGCTAATGCTTCTTGATAACTACCCCTCAAGTTAGGTGAACGTGACCATGAAAATGCTTTATCTATATGTGCATGCGGTTCTGCAAATCTTGGCAAAAGGACTTCCTCCGAAACTTTTGAAGTTTCATCTAAGCCCCTAATTGATGTAATTGTTCCATCTCGCCACTCAAGCCGAGCAGACAACAATCCTTCTTTGTCAATTGAAGTTCCCAAAACATCATGTCCATTACCAATTAAACATCTTGGAACAAGAACATCAACCCGCCCAGACTTTGGAGGACTTGCAATAAATTCAACATCTTTTGCGAAATTCACTTTTGAATAGATTTCAATCCCGGGCTTTATTATTATGTGTTCTGCTTACACAGTAACTTCTATATCTGTCAATTGCGTTTTGATCAAGATATAAAAAGTGATATTTTTAATCCGTACTATCTACAATACTCACAAGCTAAATTTTTTTACCAAAATCATTTTGAAATTTCAAAATGACAAATCATTGGTAGATTAAAAGCACAAGGCGGGCGTCGCCAAGTGGTTAAGGCAGCGGCTTGTGGCGCCGCTATACGGGGGTTCGAATCCCCTCGCTCGCCCTTAAAAATTTTTTTAGGATCATCTTAAAAATCTTTTTCCCCAAGGAAAAAAATTAATCTGTGATGACAACATCCATAGCTCCTACTAATCAAAGCAAGTCTTTTAGAAGCCATAGAGGGAGCTACTGGATTACCACTTTCGGTTGTCAAATGAATAAAGCTGATTCAGAGAGAATGTCAGGCATTTTACAAACAATGGGATATGAGCTTGCAGAGGAGGAACTTAAGGCAGATTTAGTTCTCTACAACACATGTACTATTCGTGATAATGCTGAGCAAAAAGTTTACAGCTATCTAGGTAGGCAAGCTAGAAGGAAAAAATCAGATCCTAATTTAAAAATTATTATTGCAGGATGCTTAGCTCAACAAGAAGGGGAAACACTTTTAAGAAGAGTTCCTGAAGTAGATCTTGTTATGGGACCTCAGCATGCAAATCGACTGGAGACTCTTCTTAATCAAGTTGATAACGGTCATCAGGTATTAGCGACTGATGAACAGCACATTTACGAAGACATCGCGACGGCAAGAAGAGAGAGCGCTATATGTGGCTGGGTTAATATTATTTATGGATGCAATGAGAGGTGCACTTATTGCGTAGTCCCCTCGGTTAGAGGCAAAGAACAATCACGAACACCCCAAGCTATTAAACATGAAATAGAAGAATTAGCGAGAATTGGATATAAAGAAATAACCCTTTTAGGGCAAAATATTGATGCTTATGGTAGAGACTTTAAAGCATATAAATTCAATAAGTCTGGGCAATTAACACTTTCATATTTACTAGAATATATTCATGATATTGAGGGAATAGAGCGTATAAGATTTGCCACAAGTCACCCTAGGTATTTCACGAAAGAATTAATAGATGTATGTGCAAAACTTCCTAAAGTTTGTGAACACTTTCATATACCTGTCCAAAGTGGAAGTAATAAAATACTGAAAAACATGGGTCGAGGATATACTGTTCAATCCTATAAAGAAATTGTAAATTATATAAAACAAATAATGCCTGAGTCCTCAATTACTTCTGATGCAATTGTAGCTTTTCCTGGAGAGACGAGAGATGAATTCGAAGAGACGCTATCACTTATTGAGGATGTTCAATTTGACTTGGTTAATACTGCAGCCTATTCGCCCAGACCAAATACCCCAGCTGCCTTATGGCCTAATCAATTATCTGAAACAATAAAAATCGATCGACTAAGAGAAATTAATAACTTAGTAGAAAAGACTGCACAGAAAAGAAATTTAAGGTATAAAAACTCTTTACAGGAAATACTCGTTGAGAGCATAAATTCTAAAGATAGCTCCCAATTACTAGGAAGGACTAGAACAAATCGATTAACATTTTTCCCAAAGTCTCCAATTGATAGAGAATCACCTCAACCTGGAGAAATAGTGAATATAAAAATCAATGAGATACGTCCATTCTCATTAACTGGAAATTTGTTATAAATGTTGATTAATTCAATAACCCACGCTTAAAGAATATTGAGAGCTAAATAAATATGTCAAATACAAAGCTAATTATAGGACTGGTTTTCGGTGGAGAATCAAGCGAACACGAAGTTTCCATCAAATCAGCTAAGACAATTTATAATGCTTTATCTCATCCTTACAATAGTAAAAACTTTATTGTAAATCCAATTTATATAAACAAGAATGGGGTTTGGGAGAATCCAGAATACTCAAAGTCAATTTTATTGGAAGAAAAAAAACCAATCATCACAACAAAAAACAATAAAGTTTCCATTAGTAATCTCAGTAACTTTCCAATATTAAGTAAAAATATTGATGTATGGTTCCCTGCACTACATGGTCCCAATGGGGAAGATGGCGTTATTCAAGGACTATTTAAATTAACAGGAAAATCTTTTGTTGGATCAGGAACTCTTGGTTCATCATTAGGAATGGATAAAATAGCAATGAAATCAATTTTTAAATCATTCAACCTTCCTCAAACTCCGTATGTTTTTTTTCATAAAGAAGATTTATTAAATAAATTATTAATGAAATCTATTTTTGATGAAATAGAAAAAAAAATACATTATCCATGTTTTGTAAAGCCAGCTAATTTAGGTTCTTCTATTGGAATAACCAAAGCAAAGTCAAAGCAAGAACTTATTTCTGGGATAGAAATTGCAGCAAAATACGATGAGAGGGTAATCGTAGAAAAAAATATCGAAGGGAGAGAACTTGAATGTGGCGTATTAGGCAAGTCCAAAATGAAATCTTCAGTTATAGGCGAAGTTAAATTTGAAACTGATTGGTATACATATGAATCAAAATATAATCAGGACTTGAGCAATACAATCATCCCAGCTGACTTGAACGTAAATATATCTAATAAAATACAAAAGCTAGCTATCGAGGCATGTAAAGCTATCAATGCTTGTGGCTTGGCTAGAGTCGATTTCTTTTATCAAGAAAGTACGCAACAGATTTATATAAATGAAGTTAATACCTTGCCAGGCTTTACTAGAACAAGCATGTATCCAATGTTGTGGGAAGCTTCAGGAATAAAACTAGAAAAACTTGTTGCTAATCTCATAGAAACAGCTAGAGAATGAATTAACCATGACATTTTTAGATCTCTATTTCAAAAAATGATTCACGGTCTTCTTTGGTTGCCATTATTAATGGCTTTTATTCTCATTGCTTCCCTTGGTTGGATCGAGAGAAGGCGACAGAATCTCTACTTGATTTGGGCTAAAGGTTCAGAGCTGGCCAAACTTGATGGAACAGGAGCTGCTCGATTAAAAGCTGGGATTTTATGCTGGAGCAGCTTTGAGGCTGGTAGCTTCAAGGAGGAAGCAACTTTTGAAGTCAAGAAATTAGAAATGGTTGAGCTAATGGCTTTGAGTTCAGGGGAAGCTCCTCTAACAAAAGAATCTGAAGGACGCTGCCGACTTAGGCTTATTGGTTCAGGTAAAGAAATAGATGTGCCTTTTTCAGATGCTGAACGTGCTCGTCAATGGATGGACAAACTTATGTCCAGAGCAAGATGCGACCTTTGAAATCTAACAAAATAAAAAACAGAAACTCATTAAAAAATAATCGATTATCAACTAGAAAAGTTTCGTTTATTTTTCAAAAAAAGAATTTTCTCATTGAACTTTGGCAATTACTTTTTTTCTCAAGCACTTCAATTTTTCTGATCATTACATTTTTAAACCAGGCTTGGGAACCAATTGGTTTTGATCAAACTATAATCACAGGCCTATCTGGAATAACAAAAAACGACATTAAAAAAACCACCAGTATTTTTTATCCAAAAAATTTGTTGGAATTAAATCCAAAAGAAATTGAATCTTATTTAACAAGAAAGCTACCTATTAAAGGTGTTTCCGTAAGCCGACAAATTTTCCCTCCCGAGATTCATTTAATTTTCTTAGAAAGAGAACCAATTGCTTTTGCGAGTAGAGTTTTATCAAATACTACAGAAAAAGGAATGATTGATATTGAAGGATCTTGGATACCACTTCAATTTGTAAATCAGTCAAAAAAAAATAAAATAAAATTATCTATCGAAAATTGGAATCCAAATAAAAAAAACGAAATCATTCTGATAATAAAAAATAGATTCAACTTTAAAAGCCCTCTTCAAAAAATCGAAATTAATCCTCTTGGAGAAATAAGCCTAAAAACTGAGCACTTCGATTCAGTCCTTCTAGGCTCGGGAACGGATCGCTTAATCGAGCAAATTGCTAAACTTAACCAGCTACAAAAATCATTACCAAATCTTTTAATCAACACAAAAGTAAAAATCGTGGATCTAAAAGATCCGAGTAAACCAGAATTAAAAATAGAAAAAACATTAGGGAACAGAAAGTAAAAGCCTTACCACAACACAACTTTTCAGAAATCCCAAGCAAATTTGTAATAATTCACGGCCAATCTGGGAAATTAATTTGTTAATCAATTTGAACCTATAAGCCAACAGAATTCATGGATGATGTTCATAATGCCCAAAACGAGTTCTAATCCTGAATATGGTGATGGGAATGGGAAACAAATCTAGTTTCAACATGGATGAAGGAATCCTACCCAGTCAATCTGCACGTATTGAGGTTATTGGCGTTGGAGGTGGCGGGAGTAATGCCGTCAACAGGATGATTAATAGTGATCTTGATGGAGTCACATATCGTGTTCTCAATACAGACGCTCAAGCTCTTATTCAATCATCTGCAACTCATAGAGTTCAGCTTGGTCAAAGCTTAACTAGAGGCCTTGGTGCAGGCGGCAATCCAAGCATTGGTCAAAAGGCCGCAGAAGAATCACGAGCTGACCTCCAACAAGCCTTAGAAGGTGTAGACCTAGTTTTTATTGCCGCTGGCATGGGCGGAGGCACTGGAACAGGTGCTGCCCCTGTTGTCGCTCAAGTTGCCAAAGAAAGTGGCGCTTTGACAGTAGGAATAGTTACTAAACCATTCAGCTTTGAAGGTAAACGTCGTTTAAGACAAGCAGATGAGGGTATCGCGAGGCTTGCAGAGAATGTTGACACATTAATTGTTATTCCAAACGACAGATTAAAAGACGTAATTTCCGGAGCACCTTTGCAAGAAGCCTTTAGAAGTGCTGATGATGTTTTGATGAAAGGAGTTCAAGGGATAAGCGACATAATCACTTGTCCTGGGTTGGTTAACGTAGATTTTGCGGATGTGCGTTCTGTAATGACAGAAGCTGGTACTGCCCTTTTAGGTATTGGTTTAGGCTCTGGAAGATCAAGAGCTCTAGAAGCAGCTCAAGCAGCAATCAACAGCCCACTTTTAGAAGCAGCTCGAATAGATGGAGCAAAAGGATGTGTGATAAACATCACTGGTGGAAAAGATATGACTCTAGAAGACATGACTTCTGCTTCTGAAGTTATATCTGATGTAGTAGATCCAGAAGCCAACATAATTGTAGGTACAGTTGTTGATGAAAAACTTGAAGGGGAAATCCAAGTAACCGTTATTGCAACTGGATTCGACAGTAATCAGATTTATTCAAATGAGAGAACTAGAGCAAGACTCTCTCCTCAATCACTTTACGAACAGTCAGAAGTCAGAGAATCAGGGGCCTCAATACCGGAATTTTTACGTCTAAGACAAAATCGTTGAGAATTATCAGTTTGCTTGAATTAAGGTGACCCGGAATCCACGCCTGCTTTGAGCATCCATTATGGCTGCTACCTTCCGGTCCTGACCAGGTTTAGGCGTCACAGCCGCATGGGGCCGAGTCGATAATATTCTAGCAACAGCTAAACTCGTTATTAAGAATTACATGCAAACAACAGAATTAGTTAACTTTAAAAAGGTGGGCAAACAGATAACTGTATTAACAGCTTGGGATGCTATCTCATCTTCAATAGTTGAGGCAGCAGGAGCTCATGTTGTTCTAGTTGGGGATTCACTTGGAATGGTTGTCTTAGGTCATGCAACGACACTTCCGGTAACACTTGATCAAATGCTTCACCATACACAGGCAGTTTGCAGAGGTTTTTCTAAACCCCTTTCCCAGCAACCTTTAGTAGTATGCGATCTACCTTTTTTAAGTTATCAATGTGGAGAAGACAAGGCTGTTGAAGCTGCCGGAACTCTCCTGAAAAACTCCACTGCTTCAGCAGTGAAACTTGAAGGAGCGGAGCCTGAGACTTTATTGGTTATTAAAAGACTTATTAGGATGGGAATCCCAGTAATGGGCCATCTTGGCCTAACTCCACAATCAGTTCATCAACTTGGATATAAAACACAAGCTAGAGATAAACATAGTCAAGAAAAAATTTTCAACGATTCAAAAATGCTTCAAGAATCAGGGTGTTTTGCAATAGTTCTGGAACACATACCAGGAGAAATTGCCAGCCGATTAAAGAAACATTTAGACATTCCAATAATTGGCATTGGTGCAGGGAGTGATTGTGATGGGCAGGTAAGAGTTACTGCTGATATTCTTGGCCTTTCGATTGCACAGCCCCCGTTTGCGAAACCTTTAATTGCAGGACGCGAACTTTGCATCGATGCCTTAAAAGAATGGATTAATTCTACTAATCTAAATCAAGTGAATCCCACCACAAAAACATTTGAATTAAAACCTGATTGCTAATTTGCATTCCTTCAGGATCGCTTAAAAAATACCTTCCATTTTTTCTTACTAAAGATCCTTCATTTAGAGAATTTAGCCAGAATTTTTGCAATAATTTTAAATTCTTATCGCATTCTTTTTGAGTCCATCCAACATTCTTAGCAAGTTCCTCCAAATGAACGCCCTCCCGCCTTCTGAGACCAATCATCAGTAGTTCATCCAATGGCATTGGTTTTGAATTATCTTTAGACAAAGTTTGCTCTAATAATTGACTCCCTTGCTGATCAAGCCATTTTTCATAACTGGCAATTGTTCTGGGTCTAGAAAATCTCTCACCCCAAGGAGCACTTGTTGCTCCCATGCCAAACCCCCACCAACCAGAGCCACTCCAATACATACGATTATGTCTAGAGGCATGACCAGGCAGTGCGTAACTTGAGATTTCGTATCTAGAAAAACCCTTACTTTTCAATAATTTATTAGTTAACAAATCTATTTTTTGAGCTTCAGTCTCAATTGGGATTTTCAACTCACCTTTTTTATGTCTTCTTCCAAAAACAGTATCCGGTTCAATAGTTAAATCATAAATTGACAAATGAGGGGCTTCAATTTTCAATGCTTGTTCCAACTCTTCTAGCCACATAGACAAATTTAATCCTGGAAGATTTTGAATCAAATCAAGACTCCAGCTTCTTAACATCCCTTTTTTAAATAAATCATTTACCCAATTACAAGCCTCTATTAATTGAGAGCCATTATGTTTTCTTCCAATTGAAGCCAAAGTATTGTCATCAAATGACTGACCTCCCAAGCTAAATCTATTGATTCCAATTTCTATGTATCCGTTCAGATCATTTTCAACAAATGTTGCTGGATCAATCTCCATAGTTATCTCAGCACCATCTTGAAATCCAAATTTTCTTTGAAGATTTTTCAACAATTCACCCAACTCATCTTTTTTCAATAAAGAAGGAGTTCCACCCCCTATATAGATTGTTGATAAAGCAGGACCTGGAGGGTTAATTGAAATTTCTCTATGAAGCAAATCCAAATATGCGGTAATAGAAGTTATCCCTGGACTACCAGTAACTTGAGCGCTATCACCTAAAGGGATAATGGAAAAATCACAGTAAAAACATCTTTTATGGCAAAAGGGTATATGCAAATATGCACTTCTGGGTGGAGCTACCATTTGAGCTCTAGATATACAAACCCAAATAAATGGTCACTTTTGCAGCCCAAATCTTTGAAAATAAATAAAGCTTTAGTAAAAAACGAGAAGCAAGCATAACCTGAATATATGGCAGACATAGTGATTCTGGTTTTATTTCTTATATCAGGTGCAATCACCGGATGGATTGGGGTGAATTGGTTGCCTGAAAAGACTTTAGATCATATTACTAATCTAAAGAATTTTAAAATTGCTCTATCAGGTTTAACCGCTTTTGTAGGTCTTTTAATTGCCTTTCTTTTTCAGCAATTTAGAAATAAATTAACAAAAAGGATAAGAACAATGCCAACAGATCTACTTGTCAGTAGATCTGTTGGCATTGTTCTTGGACTTCTCATAGCAACACTTTTATTGGTACCTGTATTACTTTTACCTTTACCCGCTGAATTATTTTTTGTAAAGCCAATTTTTGCTGTACTAAGCAACATATTTTTTGGAGTACTTGGATACAACCTTGCTGATGTTCATGGTCGAACAGTTTTACGTCTTTTCAATCCGAACAGCACTGAATCTTTACTAATGGCAGATGGAATTTTAACCCCAGCGAGTGCAAAAGTTTTAGATACAAGTGTAATAATTGATGGTCGAATTCAGTCTCTGCTTAGATTTGGGCTTATAGAAGGGCAAATAATTGTCGCTCAATCAGTTATGGATGAGCTACAGAAACTCGCGGACTCAAGTAACAATGAGAAACGTGGGAAAGGCAGAAGAGGTCTTAAATTGTTAAACCAATTGAGAGAAAGTTATGGGAGAAGATTAGTTATAAACAGTACCAAATATCAAGGAGAAGGAACTGATGAAATTCTTTTAAAATTAACGTCAGACATTTCAGGAATGTTAATAACTGTTGATTACAACTTATCTCAGGTAGCACAAGTACAAGAAATAAAAGTTTTAAATTTAAGCGATCTAGTGCTGGCAGTTAGACCAGAAGTTCAACCTGGTGAAAAATTAAATTTAAAAGTAGTTAGAGAAGGGAAGGAAAATTCACAAGGTATTGCCTATCTTGAAGATGGCACAATGGTTGTTATTGAAGAGGGCTTCCAATGGATAGGTAAAAGGATAGAAGTAGTTGTGACTGGAGCATTACAAACACCGACAGGGCGAATGGTTTTTAGTAAAGCTTCCAATGATCAGCCCACGAACAAATTTTAAAAAAACAAAAGCATATCAAGGCTAGATCTAGCTAGGCTCGTGTCAAAGGGTACTTAAACTTCATATGACTGCATCACAACCGTATTATGGCGATTCTGCCGTAATGAGAACTCCACCCCCTGATTTACCATCCCTTCTTTTGAAAGAGAGGATAGTTTATTTAGGCTTGCCGCTTTTTTCCGATGATGATGCAAAAAGGCAACTAGGAATGGACGTAACAGAATTAATTATTGCCCAACTTCTATATCTAGAATTTGATAATTCAGAAAAACCTATTTATTTTTACATTAACTCAACCGGAACAAGTTGGTATACAGGAGATGCAATTGGATTTGAAACTGAAGCCTTTGCAATTTGCGACACGCTTAGATATGTGAAGCCTCCCGTACACACAATTTGTATAGGTCAAGCAATGGGAACTGCAGCAGTAATTCTATCGGCAGGGACAAAAGGACAACGAGCAGCATTACCCCATGCTTCAATTGTTCTTCATCAGCCTAGAAGTGGCGCACAAGGCCAAGCAACTGATATTCAAATTAGAGCTAAGGAAGTTATTCACAACAAGAGAGCTATGCTAGAAATTCTTAGCCATAACACCGGAAGATCAGTAGATCAATTGTCCAAAGACTCAGATCGAATGAGTTACCTCAACCCTCATGAAGCAGTTGATTATGGGATAATAGATCGCGTTCTTACTAGTAGAAAAGATTTACCAGGAGAAAAAGTTTTGCCCACATAACTAAATAATTTTCCCCAAAATATTTTTAAAGATCATTACCTCAATTACCAAACATTAATTAGCCATGCCAATAGGTACTCCAAGCGTTCCATACCGTCTTCCAGGAAGTCAATTTGAAAGATGGGTCGATATTTATACAAGACTTGGTGCGGAGAGAATTCTATTTCTGGGCCAAGAGGTAAACGACGGCATCGCAAATAGCCTCGTAGCACAAATGCTTTATCTTGATTCTGAGGACAGCAGTAAACCAATCTATTTGTACATCAATAGTCCTGGGGGCTCAGTCACCGCGGGTTTAGCCATATATGACACGATGAAATATGTAAAAAGTGACCTCGTAACCATTTGTGTGGGGTTAGCGGCCTCAATGGGTGCTTTTTTATTATCTGCAGGAACGAAAGGGAAAAGACTTGCGTTACCTCACAGCAGAATAATGATTCATCAGCCTCTGGGAGGAACTGCTCAAAGACAAGCGAGTGATATAGAAATAGAAGCACGTGAAATTCTTAGAATAAAAGAAATGCTCAATAAGTCCATGGCAGAAATGACGGGTCAAACATATGAAAAGATAGAAAAAGATACTGATCGTGATTACTTTTTGAGCGCAGAGGAAGCAAAAAATTATGGTTTAATCGACCGAGTGATAAATCATCCAAGTGAAAGTTAATTTGATAATTTTGTTTTTTTTATTAATTAAATTGTCTTGATAGTCAAAAAAACATCTCAACAAAAGTAGTCTCCATAGCACTCTATTTCGTAAGCTCAGCCTAAATACAGTTCTGAAATACCCACTCATGGCAAAACTTTTTTACGACTCCGATGCAGACCTAGGTCTCCTCCAAGATAAAACCGTCGCAATTATTGGATATGGATCTCAAGGCCACGCACATGCATTGAACTTAAAAGATAGTGGAATAAAAGTTGTCGTTGGCCTTTATAAAGGGAGTAGGTCAGCGAGCAAAGCAACTTCTGATGGATTGGAAGTTTTAAGTGTCTCAGAGGCTTCAGAGAGGGCAGATTGGATCATGATTCTTTTGCCTGATGAATTTCAAAAAGATGTTTATACCAAAGAAATAGCACCTCATTTAAAACCAGGGAAAATACTAAGTTTTGCTCATGGTTTCAATATTCGTTTTGAATTAATAAAACCTCCTGAATTTGTCGACGTGGTAATGATTGCTCCAAAAGGGCCAGGACACACAGTTCGGTGGGAATATCAAAATGGTCAAGGAGTTCCTGCTTTATTTGCTATTGAGCAAGATGCCTCAGGCAACGCTAGATCACTTGCGATGGCATATGCGAAAGGGATTGGTGGAACACGCGCTGGGATCTTAGAAACTAATTTCAAAGAGGAAACAGAAACTGATCTTTTTGGAGAGCAAGCAGTTTTATGTGGTGGCCTCTCAGAATTAGTAAAGGCTGGTTTTGAAACTCTTGTAGAAGCAGGATATCAGCCTGAATTGGCCTACTTTGAATGCTTGCATGAAGTCAAATTAATAGTTGACCTCATGGTTAAAGGAGGTCTAACTGCAATGAGGGATTCGATTTCAAATACAGCTGAATATGGAGATTACGTAAGCGGTCCAAGGTTAATTACCAAAGAGACAAAAGAAGAAATGAAAAATATTCTTGCAGATATTCAAGATGGTACTTTTGCTAAAAACTTTGTAAAAGAATGCGATGAAGGAAAGCCTGAAATGAAGAGAATTCGCCAAAAAGACTCAGAACTCCCAATAGAAAAAGTAGGCAAAACACTTCGCTCTATGTTTAGTTGGCTTAAATCAGACTAGAAATATCATTCACTTAATCTTAATCGCCTTTCTTCTTGACCTTTTAATAGGCGATCCAAGGAGTTTGCCACACCCAGTCCAATTTATGGGTGTGGTTATTAGTTTTTTGAGAAGATTAGCTGAAGATTTTGCAAAAGAAAATAAAACAAAGTTATATGTTTTAGGTGCAATAATTACAATTATAGTCGTATCATTAAGTGGCATAACTGGATGGCTTATAGAAAGATTCTTTTTATTTTTTCAACTGAAAAATCCTATTTTAAGTACATTATTTTTTTCTTTAATTTTAAGTAGTTCACTTGCCTCAAGAAGTCTAAATAAAAGTATTTTAGAAATTATAAATTCGATAGGCAAAGAAAATCTTAGTAATTTAAGACGAAAACTAAGTCTTATAGTTGGTAGAGATGTTGAGAATTTAAATACCAATGAAATTCTCAGAGCGGCAGCTGAAACAGCAAGCGAAAATTCTGTTGATGGTATCTTTGCTCCGTTATTTTGGATATTTTTAGGAACTATTTTCTGGGAGTTTGATCAATCAATACCAGGACCATTAGCTATGGCATGGATCTTTAAAGCATCTAGTACTATTGATTCAATGCTTGGATATAAAGAGGGGAAATTAAAGTGGTTAGGATTTGCTGGTGCAAAACTTGATGATCTAATGGTCTGGATCCCTTCAAGAATTGTATTAATTACACTTCCTCTTTGCTGCAAAACAAAGAAATCATTTTTCAAAACGATAAAAGATTCCTGGAAGGATGGCATTTTAGATTCTTCACCTAACTCAGGAATTTCTGAGGCAATATTTGCTTATTGTGCTGGAGTAAGAATGGGGGGAATAAACTATTACAAAGGGCAAAAAAGAATAAAACCAATGATTGCAAGATCTTATCCTATTGCAAGTAAAAATTCAGTGAAAAAGATACTAAATATCAGTCTTAGGCTTCAACTTATTTGGATTCTTATCTTTTGCTTGATAATAATATTTATAAATTCATAAAATCAAAAAGCACCTCTATCCATAGGGAAGAGCAAGACTCCTAATGTAAGAATAATAATTTCTAAATCAAGTAGAAAATTTCTATTTCTTGCATAAACCAAATCTAATTCAACCCTTTTTTTATAACTAAGGTTGTTTCTTCCACTAACCTGCCATAAGCCAGTTAGTCCGGGTCTCACTGAAATAACTTCTTCCATAAAAAGACTGTATTTATTAATCTCATTACTAACAATTGGTCTTGGCCCAACCACACTCATTTCCCCTTTTAAAACATTAAAAAATTGGGGTAATTCATCTAAACTAGACCTTCGCAGAAATCTTCCTAATTTTGTTATTCTAGGATCTTTACGTAATTTAAAATCTTTTTCAAATTCCTTTCTCATAAGAGGATATTTATCTAATAAATTTGGGAGTAACTCATCAGCATCTTTATACATAGTGCGAAACTTTATGCATCCAAATTCTTTGTAATTTCTTCCTACTCTTTTTTGAACATAAAAAACAGCTCCTGGAGAACTAAACTTTACTAATATTCCAATTAGGATAAAAACTGGTGAGCCTATAGTTAACACAAGCAAAGAAAAAACAATATCCCCTATCCTTTTCAATGTTCGTCCATATCGACTTTGATTTTTTATTATTTCTACCGCAGGCAAAGAGGAAGGTTCTTGTGAGATTACTTCAAAAGGAATTATTGGAGAACCTTTACGGAACTCAGACCATCGTAATAAAGATTTTTTAGGATTAGTTTGCACAAATTATTGAGTTAGTTAGCTCAAGACTGCAATAAATTCACACCATACTTAATTAAGATTTTCTTGATGTAGAACTAAGGTCACTAGTAGCAATGTCACAAGAATTCATATGCTCTATCCAAGCTCTATTTATGATTTTCTCAAACCTTTTTTTAAATGAATCTTGAGAAAAATAATTACTCCAATCCCTAATTAACTCAGATTTTAAATCTCTCCAAAGTTGTTTTTCCTTAAAAAATTCAATTGCTTCAACCAAGGATTTCACTGTCTGATCATGAAACAAAAGTCCAGTTGCACCTTTATCTGAATTTGAATTAAAACATTTCACTGTATCTAAGATACCTCCCTTACCAAAAGCAATCACAGGGGCTCCCGAAGCCATTGCTTCCACAGGAGCAATACCAAAATCCTCAATGCCGGCATATACAAATGCTCTACATTTGCTCATAAGTTTTTGAATATTCTCTTGGCTCTGAAAACCAAGAATTTGAACTGTTGGACCTGCAAGATTTTTTAAATGTGCTTTTTCAACTCCATCACCAACAACAACTAAAGGTAATTTAAGCTTATTAAAAGCCCTCACGACCAAATCAACCCTTTTATTAGGTACCAATCTACAGACGCTTAAATAGAAATCTTCTCTGGGCTTATTCCACTCAAAACGATTGACATTAACAGGTGGATGTAAAACCTCTGAACGCCTTCTCCAATACTTCCAAATTCTCTTTGCCGTAAAATTAGAATTTGCTAGTAAGTAATCTACTCTTGAGCTACTTAATTGATCCCATTGCCTCAAAGTATGCAATTGCCATCTAATTAATGGTCCTAAACCTATTCTTCTTAAAAAAGATCGTTTCAAATATATATTCATTTGATCCCAAGCGTACCTAACTGGTGTATGAACATAACTAATGTGAAGTTGATCAGGCGAAGTCAAAACACCCTTTGCTACAAGGTGACTACTACTTATAACTAAGGGATACCCTTCTAAGTCGATCTGTTCGATTGCGAAAGGTAAAAGAGGTAAATATTGTTGAACATGTGAGATGCCAAATGGTAATTTTTGAATGAAGCTAGTTTTTACTTTTCTTTTAAACAACCAACTATTTTTCAGTATATTCTCTCCATTAACTAAAGAGAAAAGGTCTGGTTGCGATGAAATTTCACTAAGCAAATCATCAATTACCCGAACAACATTCTCGGCACCACCTGCTGATCTTGGAGTGAACCATTCATGTACTAATGCAATATTGCTTGGAAGATCTAAAGATGAATTTGCACTCAAAGTTAAAACCTTAAATCATAAAATTAGTCTTAGCTTATTACAACCAAGATATTATGACAACAGATAACTAAACCATCAATTAGGCAAACTTAAATTATTTTTCATTAAGATCCATAGGTAATGAAATAATCTCTTTAAAAAGAAATATCTATTTTATCTAAAGATGTTATTAAAGGATCATAAAAATTATGAAATAAGCTACCACTAAAAGAAAATAAATAAGCAAAGCCACTTAATAATCCTAGAAGAATAAAGTACCTAACATAGCCACTTCTTCTTTTTAGTTTGGTAACTGAAAAAAGCATAATTAATAAAAAAACTAAACCTATTGATTCAGAAACCAGCAAAGCTGGTCTATCAACTACTAATTGGAAGTTGATTCCATTTAGTAGCTCAATTCCTGATATATCTTTTTTAAATAAAATAAAGTTGATTATTTCCGAAAAGATAAGGCTGAGAATGATAAAATAGGATACCGGCTTAGTTAGCCTATTCATTGTTTTACTAAAACTCAATAAGAGCAAAGCTATAAAAATAGATGCAATTATTGGTAGCCCAGGAATCAGCCAAGTAAGATTTAATAGCATAGTTATTAGACAAGCTCAATTTTACATGCAAGAATAAGTTCTTTTAATTGCTCTCGAAGAACAAAAACAAAAAAGCGCTCTGAAAACAACGTAATACTAAACAGATTAGCACTATTCATTTTGTAAAAACATTTTATATTTTTTTAGCAAGAAAATGAGCTGAAAACAAGCTCTAAATTAATAGTCAAACAAAACTTAATAAGGGGAAAAACCTTTTTGAATTTTATAAAACTCATCTCTATTTTAGTATATCACTTATCAAAACTGATAATTATATACTATATATAATTATCAGTTTTGATTCTTATTTTTAATTCATTCTATTCTAAATAACTTGATAGTTACACGCTTCAAGTAGTCTAAACAAAAAACCAAGTCTCGTAAAAACAAAATCTTAACAAAAATAGCTTATAATCCTTATAGAATTAGGTTTAAAATTCAAATGTCTGAAATTGATGCCGAGAACAATAAGCAAAGTATAAATTCAGATCTAGGTGACACAAAGACAATTGAACCAGAGACAAATCCAGACATTGCTGATCAAAGCCAAAGTCTTAGTTCATATCCTAAATGGATAAATAATAAAGGCGAAGAGGTAAAGCAAGTCTTTGGCTTTAATGAAAATGCTGAACTTGTGAATGCAAGAGTAGCCATGATAGGGTTTTTAATGCTCATACTCACTGAATTAGCTTTCGCTGGAGAGCCAGCAACACTTAAAATTTTTGGAATTAGCTAGTGAACAAAGCTTTGTATTATATTTATTCCAACAACTTTATTGATCCTCTCCAAAGCTATGAATAAAAAAACATTAGTTGGTGTTTCATATGTATCTGCTTGGATCATTATTTGGGGAACAATTGGTTCATTTGTTGATTTTTATTTCCTGCAAAATACATATATTCCAGGCTCATTTGGTCAATATTTAACATTTATAATTACAGCTATTATCTCTTCTATTGCCGCAACATACATGTTCCCAATAATAAATAAAAAGTTTATAAGTTAATAACGATAACGTTCAACTACTTTAGAAGGCATATCATTGATTCCCTTCTGATAGAGGATCCATTGATTAGTTTCAAGATCATGGTCACAACCCAAGCCTTCTAGTTCAATAGATTTCAATCGCAATTCATAATGGCATTGCTGATCAGCTTCAAACGCTGATTTATAGCCAGTGAAAAAATGTAAATACCCAAAAATTATTACTATTAAAGATATAATCACGATAGGTATTTTCATAATAAATAATAGATTATTATTTATATATTAGCTATTACCGTAGATAAAAAAAGTATTTATAATTTTGTTTCTTTTTCTGCTTCCAAAGGTATTTCACATTCAGTTAAATCTTGATCATTTAAACGATCTAATATGCGAACCATATCAACTGCAGACAATTCCCCATTAGCTCCCCATTTAAGAGTTGTCTTTCTCTGTTGAGGAATCTTTTTAGATATGTTTTCCTGCCTTCTTTTTTGTACCATTACTAATAAACAAACTTTTGTAAAACATTAAAATATAAAGCTTCTATATCAAAACTCAAAAAAAAATTCTTAGTCAAACTTTACTTTTATTTTTCCTCAGTAGTAATATTTTCCTATTTTCAGGAGTCTAACTAAATCTTTCCTAATCATTTCGCAGTAAAAGTTATATAAACACTAGCCTCTACCAAAATTATAAACAAAATCCTGAAATGAAGGATTATAAAAATAAACAAGCACACTAATAACTAATAAAACGTTCAAACCAATTACTATTGAACCTATGATTACTCTCTGACGCTTACCTGGGACTTTATATTTCATTCCGGCTGGCAGGTTAACTAATACATCTGGATCATTAGAACTTGATTTCTTAAATTTATTTTCTTTGACCTTATTGGTCTTTGCTGCCTTATAGTTAGTTTTTTTGGAATTCGAAGCTTTGGAGCCCATTTTCTTAATTAGAGTAACTTCTTTATCTTTATGGTTCTAAGCTTACTTAGATAAATCAGATAAAAAACTATTTTGTTCTAGTTTTTCACATTAGTTTGTTAACTAAGTCATAAATCAAGAATCAAGTGATCAATATATTTATCATATTTAACAATATTTCTTGATGGCATCAAGAATATTTTTAGCTTCCTTTCTTTTGAAATCAGAATTCATAGCCATTATTAAATTCGCCTCTAAGCCAAGTAATCTAGTTTGACAAGAAAATTTTTTATTTTTTGCTGCATTAATTTGATAATTATTTATTTTAAGTAATGCTTGATTGCAAGATTTTATATCTCTATAACAACTCTTTACTAGCGTATTAATTAGCAGAAAATCTCTATTTTCTATTGCCATCAAAGGGATTAATGGAATAACCAAACATATAAAAAGAAGGAATTGAAATTTATTTTTTTTATATAGAGAACCAATCAAAACGTAATCTCCGTTAAAGTGAGTTAAAAATTATTTGAATATGTGTAACAGTTTTTGAGTCAATAAAAACAACATTATTTTCTTAATAATACAAATTCTAAGTTTTCACCAAAAAAAAAGGACTCATTTTTAAAGAGTCCCTCACGAAAGAAAAGGTAAGCAAGCAAAACAGCTTTAAGAAAACTCAACCCTGAACACGATCCTTAAACAACTTCCCAGCGGTAAAAGCAGGAACTCGCTTGGCAGGTATTGCAATCTTTTCCCCAGTCTTAGGGTTTAAGCCCTGTCGTGCAGAACGATCGCGTGGCTCAAAAGAGCCAAACCCTAGAATGGAGACTTTCTTACCCTCCACTACAGAATCAATAATTGTATCTATGGCGGCATCTACTACCAGAGAGACATCTGTTTTCGTTAGCTCAGTACGAGCTGCAACCAGGTTGACTAAATCTGCTTTGTTCATTGGAAAGATTGTATGTAGCAGGGAGTAAGAAGAGGGAAACCAAAAGGTAATTAGTTTCCATAAAACTCAATCTTGCTAATCGTATGGACCAAATCACTTGCCTGCAACCCAAAGAGCTTGTGACAGTAAGCTTTCTAAAAAACATAAGTGCTTTTTGTCATGATTCAACAAGCTTTCAAAGATTTGAATCAAATACCGGAAAGAAAGATGTAAGTTTTCAATTTTCGCCAAGAAGCTTGTCAGGGCAAGACTTCTAAAAAGATGGGTTTTCAAATTCACCATCAAGAATGGCTCTAAAGTTTGAAATTAATTCTTTTTTCTAAAGAAAATCAGACATTTAATTTAATTCTCATGAATTAACAAAGGTCTACAGAAAAGCACATTTATTGGTATTACAAAATAATACCCACACTAAAAAAAAGACAGATAAATGAAAAATTAGATTTTTTCTAGCTTTAGGAGATCTGTATGGAAGCCGTAATCCCCTAAAAAAACCAAAAAAATTTTTGTTGACTGTTTTTTAAAAAAATTTCAAAAGATTTGAATTTCAACTAAATAAGAATGTGTTTCAACTGAAGTTACTGTCCAAGTCAAAACAACAAAGAAGTACTATTGAAAAAACTATTAAGTATTCATTAAAAAAAGAGGTCCGTGCTCAATAAAAGTTTTTTTAAAATTGAATTTCGTTTTATAGAACTTGTTAAAACAAACCAACCGCCTAACTTGGAGGGAAAGTTACTTGATTACTTAATTTGAAGGACAAACACAATTGAGCAAAGTAAAAGTTGGTTCAGCATGGCCTTTGGGTAGCTCAGTCACTCCTGATGGGGTTAATTTCTCCATAGCAGCACCACATGCAACAAATCTAGAATTGCTAATCTTCCAAAATGAAAATGACGACTTTCCTAAAGAAATAATATCCCTAGATCATCAAAACAGGTCAGGTGATTATTGGCATATTGAAGTAGAGGGACTAACTGAAGGCACTTTATATGGATATAGAGTATCAACTAAAAAGAACAAAGCCACTGAGGAAAATCTTGTTTTAGATCCATGTGCCAGAGCTATTACAGGATGGCGAAATTACATAAGACCTCAAGAAGGGAAAAGAATTAATGACTATAGTCATTCTCTAAAAGGAGTAGTAACAGAAAGGGATTATTTTGATTTAAAATCCCATCCAAGACCTAAGCATGCATGGAATAAAACAATTATTTATGAATTACATGTTGGAGGTTTCACTAAAAAAACAGATTCAAGCATTAGCGAAACAAAAAAAGGAACTTTTATCGGATTAATCGAAAAGATACCTTATCTTAAAAATATTGGTATTACATCGATTGAGCTGCTTCCTGTTTGCGCTTTTGATGCTAGTGATGCCCCTAGCGGACTAGTTAACTATTGGGGTTATAGCCCTATAAATTGGTTTACGCCGCATCAAAGTTTTGTAGATGGGTTGAATCCATTAGAAGCAAGAAAACAATTCAGGAAGTTAGTAGAGGTTTGCCATGATCATGGTCTCGAAGTGTTAATCGATGTTGTTTATAATCACACAACTGAAGGTAATCAAAATGGTCCACAAATAAGTTGGAAAAATTTTGGTCCTAAAGCTTACTACCATCAAGATGAGAATGGAAATTATCAAGATGTAAGTGGGTGCGGAAATAGTATCGCTGCCAATCGACCTTTAGTTAGAAAATTAATCTTAGAGTCATTGCGATGTTGGGCAATTGAATTAGGTGTTGACGGCTTTCGATTTGACTTAGGTATTGCTTTAAGCAGAGGCGAAAATTTAATTCCTTTAGAAAAACCTCCCTTGTTTGAAGAAATCGAAACAGATCCTCAACTTAGTGATGTGAAATTAATCAGTGAGCCCTGGGATTGTGGAGGGCTTTATAAGCTAGGAGATTTCCCAGCGAAAAAGTTCAGAACATGGAATGGACATTTTAGAGATGATATTAGAAAATTTTGGAAAGGCGAGAAAAGTACAATATGGCCACTTAAAGATAGGTTAATAGGTAATAAATCCCTTTATAATGATAATAATCTAGCGAATACTTTCAGTATAAATTTCATAACTTCTCATGATGGATTTACTTTAAAAGATCTTGTAAGTTTTAACAAAAAACATAACTTAGCCAATGGCGAAAACAATCGTGATGGAGAGAATAATAATAATAGTTATAATCATGGCGTTGAAGGGCCAACTACTAATAAAGAAATAAATAATTTAAGGCAAAAACAACAAAGAAATCTTCTTTCAACACTCCTATTATCTCCTGGTGTCCCAATGCTTTTAATGGGCGACGAAGTAGGAAGAAGCCAAGGAGGAAATAACAACACTTGGTGTCAAGATAATCCACTTGGATGGATGGATTGGGACCATGAGAATTGGGATCATGACTTAAAAGAATTTGTAACAAAACTCATATCTTTAAGAAAACAACTACCAGAATTTTTTAGTCCAGATTGTATTCATAACAGTGAAAAAGATAATACCAAGGTCAAAACGTCCGATTTTTGGATTCAGTGGCATGGCATTAAAGTTAACAAACCTGACTGGAGTGACTGGTCACATACTCTTGGTTTTAGCATTAATAAAAATAATGAAGGCTCAGCAATCTGGCTTGGATTTAATGCTTACAAAGACCCAATGCTTTTTGAATTGCCAACACCAATTTCTCCATGGAAAAAATATATTGATACTTCATTTTTAAAAAATAAAAATATCTCAAAAAAACCCTTAACAAATCAATCGAACGTCCGTATTGAAAGTAACAGCCTAGTTCTAATGGTCGCTAACAATTATTCAAAAAAAATTAAGCTATGAGACCCAATATTAAGCGGGCGGCGGGAATCGAACCCGCATCATCAGCTTGGAAGGCTGAGGTTTTACCACTAAACTACGCCCGCACTGGAACTGAAGATTTACATCCGATCGGAGTAAACATTAATTCCTGTTCCTCCATTATTACCTTGCGAGTCCCATTATCCAAAAAAGATTGATGAAGTCCACATCGCTTTACGAAGGGAGTAATCGCACAAGACTAATGATCTCTTATGCAATGGGAGATGCTGGAACGGGATTAGCCGCAATACAGTTAGGTACTTATCTATTCCTATTTTTCACTTGTGCTGCAGGAATACCTGCATTTATTGCAGGCTCACTGCTTATGGTTTCTAAACTTTGGGATGCAATAAATGATCCACTAATTGGATGGATGAGTGATCACACACACTCGAAATGGGGGCCAAGGCTCCCATGGATGGTTGGAGGTGCTGTTCCCCTTGGTTTATTTCTTGCAGCAATGTGGTGGGTCCCTCCAGGAAGCATAGAGACAAAAACTACCTATTACGTATTCACCGCAATTTTCTTGATGACAGCCTATACAGCAGTGAATCTCCCTTTTGCAGCATTATCTACAGAGCTGACTGAAAATATGGGGATTAGGACAAGACTAAATGCAGCAAGATTTACTGGCTCTATTCTGGCAGGAACTTCTGGATTAATAGTAGCGGCAGGCTTCTTATCTAAAGGAGTAGACGGATATACTTCAATGGGAAGAGTTACAGGGATAATTGCTACTTTTACAACTTTAATTGCTTGCTGGGGACTTGCCCCATTTGCTAAAAAAGCAAGGAAACCGGCTTCTCAATCTGAACCTTTTAACCAGCAACTAAAAAGGGTTTTAAATAACAAACTTTTCACAAGAATTATTGCTCTTTATTTGCTGCTTTGGTGCGGACTACAATTAATGCAAACCGTTTCGTTAATATATCTTGAACAAGTAATGCTTGTCCCAATAGAAATTTCAAAATGGATTCCAATTCCATTTCAAATTAGCACTCTATTAGGTCTGCAATTTTGGAGCTTTTACTCCAATAAATATGGGAGAATAACAGCACTATTCAAAGGAGGCTCAATATGGATATTAGCTTGCCTTTTTGTTATGATTATGCCTCCTCTAACTAAGGGAATAAGTATCAATAATTTATTGTTTTTTGATAATATTGAAGGAATAAAAATGCTAATCCTATTACTAATAATTATTTTAGTAGGATTTGGAGCATCAACTGCTTACCTCATTCCATGGTCTCTACTTCCCGATGCTATTGATAAAGACCCCGAAAAACCTTCAGGAATATATACTGCATGGATGGTTTTTATTCAGAAAATTGGTATAGGTTTAAGTGTTCAATTTTTAGGAGTTCTCTTATCTTTATCAGGATATAAATCATCAACCAATTGCTTATCAAGTTTTCAAGATTTAGATCAACCTCTAACAGCAATAATTACCATTAGATTATGCATGGGATTAATACCATCTTTTCTTGTATTAGCTGGATTAATAACTATGAAACCTTGGCGAAATTTAGACTTCAAATCTGAAAGCGTAGGGCCATGAACAACACACCTCGTTGGCTAAGAAGATTCTGCAGCAGCATGTTAATTGGAGGGCAAGCAATTGCATCAATAGCCAAAAGGAAGGTCAATAAATCCGATTTAATAGATCAATTAATGGAAGCAGGACCAGGTAGCTTTCTTATTGTTCTTATAACAGGCGTTGCGGCTGGAACAGTTTTTAATATTCAGGTCGCCGCAGAATTAAGTAAGCAAGGTTTAGGTTCTGCTGTTGGCGGTCTTCTAGCAATTGGCATGGCTAGAGAGATAGCTCCTTTGCTTACCGCAACTCTACTTACGGGGAAAGTAGCAACTGCTTATGCGGCTCAAATAGGGACAATGAAAGTTACTGAACAGATTGACGCTATTACGATGTTACAAACAGATCCAGTTGAATATCTTGTTGTCCCAAGGCTATTGGCCATGGCCGTAATGGCACCAATTCAGTGCTTACTGTTCTTTTCTATAGGTCTATTTAGCGGTCAATTTAGCAGCACCGTTCTTTATCAAATTCCACCAAGCATTTTTTGGAATTCGGTAAGAGAATGGCTGATAACATCTGATCTACCATTTATGCTAGTGAAAGCATTTGTATTTGGTTTCTTAATCGCAGTCATTGCTTGTGGGTGGGGGTTAACCACGAGAGGCGGCCCCAAAGAAGTAGGCTCAAGCACTACTGGAGCAGTCGTAATGACTTTAATAACCGTTTCTTTGGTAGATGTTTTACTCACCCAAGTTCTTTTTGGCTAGAAACTATGACTTCTAAAAATTCACTCGATAAAGATAGTGTAATTTTATCTCCTTCATATCGTTTACCCATCTTCATAATCTTTGCGGGCTTATTATTTTTAATCACACCACTTAATCCTTGGCCAACAATTGTGATTAGCAGTTTTGGTTTTTTCCTATTACTTCAATCATTTACCTTGAAACTGAAATTCACTAAAGACGATTTAGTTGTTATGCAACTTGGTAATGAATTAAGAAGATTTCCCTTTAAAAATTGGATAGCCTGGAGAATCATATTACCCAATTTGCCAGGTTTTCTTTACTTTAGAGAAGAGGCAAGCCCTCATCTTTTGCCAATCCTTTTTGAGGTTAACGCATTAAAAGAACAGCTAAGGTTAAGAGTCAAGGATTTAGAAATAGAAAAAGAAGTAGACTCATCAAAATCTAAAACTTAACTAAAGTTTTTGAAATATGGAATCCGAAGAAAATCTAACTAGAGAAACACAAAATTTAGAACAGAATATTTCTGTAGAAAATTCTTCACCATTGGAAGAAAAACCCAAAGAATCTATCGAAAAACAACCTGAATTAGGAACAACCACTGATCCTAAAAATAATCAAGAAATCTATACTGAGAAGACACAGAAACAGACACTCTTTAATATTGCCCTTAAGGATCTTCAGCTTTCCCGCGAGAAATTAGAAAAAGAATTAGAAGAACTTTCAAAAAAGAAAGTACAAATCGAAAATGAACTTAAAAGCTCATTTTCAGGTCAATCTGATGCAATCGCTAGGAAAGTTAAAGGTTTTCAGGAATATTTAACTGGAGCTTTACAAGACTTAGCTCAATCAGCCGAGCAATTAGAGCTTGTTGTACCTCCAGTAATAGTTAAACCATCTCCACTGGATGAAAATAAAAAAATTGAACTTTCTCATGAACAAGAAGTTGTGCCTGCTGTTGCTGATACTTTCAAGCCTGACGAGAGTTTAATCAGGAGATGCTTTGGTCAATTTGTAGAACAACCCGATTTCTATGCAGAGCCATGGAAATTAAGAAGAAGTCTTGAAGATAATGATATTCAAATGCTCGAAGATTGGTTCTTTAGCATGGGCGGAAGAGGTGCCCAACCAAGTCGAGGGAGTAGATCAAAGAATGCTTTGGTTGCAGCAGGAATTATTGCAATTTTAGGCGAATTGTACGGCGAACAATTTCAAACATTGGTTTTAGCCAGTCAACCAGAGCGACTTGGAGAATGGAGAAGATGTCTCCAAGATGCATTGGGACTCAACCGTGAGGATTTCGGACCTAATAGCGGGATAGTCCTTTTCGAAAGATCCGATGGCTTAATAGAAAGAGCAGATCGACTCGAAGAAAGAGGTGAGTTACCTTTGATAATTATTGATGCCGCTGAGATAAACGTAGAGATTCCTATTCTTCAGTTTCCTATTTGGCTGGCTTTTGCAGGAAGCCCCAATGAAATTTATGAAGAGGATGAATTAATATAAAAATTCCGATGGCAATTGTTTTGAATCTATTATTTCTTTTTTTAGGATATTTATTTGGTTCTTTTCCTAGTGGTTATTTAACGGGAAAGATTGCTAAAGGAATTGACATTCGATCATTAGGTTCAGGGTCTACAGGAGCAACAAATGTATTAAGACATATTGGTAAACGCGCAGCAATTACAGTATTCCTACTAGATGTTTTCAAAGGAGTTATTTCTATTTTATTAGCAAAATACTTCCTTCTGAATGATTCTTGGCAAGTAGCCGTAGGTCTATCAACTTTAATTGGTCACATATGGCCTGTCTGGCTGAATTGGAGAGGCGGCAAAGCGGTAGCGACAGGATTAGGAATATTTCTTGGTCTTTCATGGCAAGTTGGGCTTGCAACTTTAGGAATCTTCATTCTTATGATTACATTATTTAGAATAGTATCACTTGCAAGTGTTAGTGCAGCATTAGCTCTACCTTTAATAATGTTTCTAAGCTTCAATACCTCCAGTATTTCATTCCCACTTTTAATTATTTCACTATTAGCTATGACTTTAGTTATTTGGAGACACAGAGAGAATATACTTAGGCTAATGAAAGGGAAAGAGCCGAGAATTGGGCAGTCCTAGAAAATTAATTCATAACTTTATCGCAAAAACTTTTAAACATAAAAGCACGATTATCTGATTGGGTAATTGCTCTTCCAATAACTAACTTTGAAGCCCCCATTTTAAGAGCTTCGGATGCCTCAGAAACTCTAGATTGATCATTATTATCTGAACCAATTGACCGGATTCCAGGCGTTATCAAATCAAAACTCTCAGGATAAATTTCTCGAAGGAACTGAACCTCCCTAGGGCTGCAGACACATCCCCCCAATCCAGCATTTGATGCAATCTCTGCTAGGTGCTTAACACGTTGATCTATTGATTGATCAATTAATAGATCGTTAGCAAAACTTTCTTGAGTCCAACTAGTTAAGATTGTTATTCCCAAAAGCTTTGGCGGCATTAAATTAACTTTAGCGGCTCCTTCCTGAGAAGCTTCATTTGCCATCTTTAGAGCTTTGATACCTGCGCAAGTATGCAAGGAAATATATTCAGCACCTATTTGTGATGCAGCAAAACATGCTCTAGCAACTGTTGTAGGAATATCGTGAAATTTAAGATCTAAAAATATTTTTTTTCCTCTATCTCTCAAGGTTGACAATATGTCTGGCCCTTCACTAACAAATAACTCCAGACCAACTTTAACCCAGATAATTTCAGGTATTTCTTCAAATAAATTGAAAACATTATTCTTATCCATACCATCTAAGGCAATAATTATTTTTTCACTTGGATGATCTATATCTTTCATAAAATCAATCAACTTGAAACCCGAAGAAATTTTTTCTTGCCAACTTGCAAAATTTTTCCTATGAGATCTTCTGGACCATCAAACTCTAAATTAGGGTCTAAAATTTTTTCTCCATCAATTCGTACGCCACCTCCAAGAATTTGTCTTCTAGCTTCACTGCTACTTGAACACATTTTCATTTTACTAAATAAATAAAATGCTTTAGCTGGAAAATTCACATTTGAAATTGAAGATTCTGGTATTTCATTAAGAGAATTTTGTGTTCCTAAAACTAATTTTTCAGAATTAGACTGAGCTTTTTTTGCTGCTTGAACTCCTTTAAAATTAGATGTTATTTTTAAAGCCATGAATTTCTGAACTTCTCTTGGATTTGAACTCAAATCATTTAAATTTTCATCAGTTAGCAAATTTAAATAACTAAAAACTAGATTATCTGGTACCTTTTCTAATTTTGAATACATCGATAATGAATCTTCATTAATTCCTACAATATTGTTTAAACTTTTACTCATTTTTTGAGTACCATCTAAGCCTACCAAAATAGGCAATAACATCCCAAACTGAGGCCTTTGACCAAAAGCTCTTTGTAAATCTCTGCCCATTGCAATATTAAATTTTTGATCTGTACCACCAAGTTCTAAATCAGAATTAATTGAGACAGAATCATATCCTTGAAGAAGTGGATAGAGAAATTCATGCAGAGATATAGGAGTGCCAGATTTATATCGATTATTAAAATCTTCCTTTGCCAGCATCTGGCCAACTGTTGAATTTGACAAAAGTTCTATAGTTTTAGACAAATCAAGATTTTCTAACCATTCACTATTTCTTCTGATTTCTAGACGACCAGGAGTAGAAAAATCGAGCAACGAATTTTGGGGATCTTTGTCAAGTCCTAATTGCTCAAGATAATTTAATGCATTTAATTCAACCTCGTCTTTTGAAAGTTGAATTCTTGTTTTACTTTTACCAGTTGGGTCTCCAATTCTTGCAGTAAAATCTCCAATTATAAGAACTGCAGTATGTCCTGCGTCTTGAAAAGCCCTTAATTTTCTAAAAAGAATACTATGACCTAAATGAATATCTGTTCCTGTTGGATCAATCCCAAGCTTTACTCGTAAAGGTTTTTTTTCTATATATGAAAGTTCTAATCTTTTTATAAAACTTTGATCAGAATCTTCAGATCTTTTATGAGGGAAAAGATCATCCAACCCCCTAGAAATCCAATCAGGTAAATCATTAAAATTATTTAACATATTTAAATCTAAAATGGTAAATAGTCATTTATCCAATTCTGATTTCATTCTAACCAACGTTTTATTCATTTGATCAAACATCTGATCGGGGGTGATACCAAATTGACCCAACTGAGTCTTCAACTGTTCAACTGTCATTTTTGCCTGAAAATCTTCTGAGAGCTCAAATCTTTTCATAAAGACTTTATACCTCTCCATCAAGTTTTCCATGGTATTGATAAACATCACTTTTCCTTCTCTATCAAATTTCCCATAATCAGAGCCTAATTGCATAAGATTCTGATAATCAGTGAAAAGTTTTTTTGCCTCTTCCTGAACAATTTCAGATTCAAAAAAGCTCATATCTCTAACCTCTGCTGATAGATCAATTGCTTAATTTTGAGTTGAACCTCTGGCATAGATTGTATCATTTATATATCTGTTTAGTCTAATCGATCATTACCAGACAACAATTGCTTAGAGAGTGTAAATAGCCACACCCCAGAAAATATTATTATTACTCAAATCATATAAAAACCTACAAATAGAAGAAAAAGACTTTTTATTTGATCTTAACAAGCTAAACTCAAACTGTTGTAAAACAAAAAATATAAAAACTTGATCTTATTATGCTGAAATATTGATCGAAAGTCATCTTATGATTCTAACCTTTTTAAAATGAAAAAATTGGAACGACAATATGATTTATTTAACAATAATGATTTAGATTTTTCAGCACATAATCTTCTTGAAGATATATTTATTGAAAAAAAAATAATTATAGAATGGCAAGAAAAAATAATTAATCATCAATCTCCCATTTTTAAATCTAACCGTAAAGATATGACTCAGTCTTCACTATTTGAATCTATTTCAGATGAGTTAAACGAAACTTTTAATCCTATTGAACTTACTCCTTTACCATTAAGTTTTTGGAGGTGGCCAAAAACATTGCACAAAGGACCCGCAGTTTATTTTGTAATGGATAAAATTTTTGATTCTGAAGAAAATATTATTTTATATATTGGAGAAACAATTTCCGCAGACAAGAGGTGGAAAGGGGAGCATGACTGTAAAAATTACCTTTCAAATTATTCGGATAGTTTACAAAAAGCAAATATGATGCCCAAATTAAACATACGTTTCTGGCTTGATGTTCCAATTAAAACTAAGGAAAGAAGAAAATTAGAACAAAAACTTATTCAAACCTGGCTTCCACCTTTCAATAAAGAAACAAGAGGAATATGGGCAACACCATTTACTTCTTAAGTCATTTAGAAAAAATTGTTATCATTAGCACAAATAATAAAATTAAATGCGCATTTCAGTAGTCGCCAAAGAAATTAACGAATGGTCAGGATCAGTACTTATTGCTGGAATTTTAGAAGAATCAATCGAATGTCAGATAAATTCATTTAAGACAATAATAAATGATACTTATTTGAAACAAAGGTTTAATGACGCAAAGTTCGAAGGCCAAAAAAGTCAGAAATTATCAATAGAGCTTGCAGAAGGCAACATAAAAAAAATTATATTTGTTGGATTAGGTAAAGCTGAAAACCTTCGAATTGATGATCTAAGAAAAGCAGCTTCAACAGCAACTCGTAAAGTTTTGGGTTATGAAAAAAAATTAGGAATTTCTTTCCCTTGGGATGCATTTGATCCATCTTCAGCTGCATCGGCCGTTGGTGAAGCAGTTCGGTTGTCCTCTATTAAAGATCTTAGATTTAAATCCGAACCAAAAGAATCGACTTCAATCGAGGAAGTTGAGTTGATAGGGCTGGACGTGAAAGCGACCGAATCAGCAATTGCTGAAATAATGCCTATTTGCGAAGGAGTTAAATTTGCGAGAGAACTGGTCGCAGCTCCTCCCAATTTCCTAACTCCATATCAAATGGCCATGGAGGCCGAGAAATTAGCAAAAGACTTTGATCTAGATTTAAAAATTCTTGACAAAAAAGATTGTGAAGATCAAGGTATGGGAGCTTACTTAGCAGTTGCTAAAGGATCAGATCTAGATCCTAAATTTATACATTTAAAATATTCTACAAAAACCACTAAAAATAAAATCGTATTAATTGGTAAAGGTTTAACTTTTGACTCTGGTGGATACAACTTAAAAGTTGGTGCCTCTCAAATTGAAAAAATGAAATACGACATGGGAGGAAGTGCCTCTGTTCTTGGAGCAGCAAGAGCCATAGCAGAATTAAAACCAAATAACATCGAGGTTCACTTCATTGTCGCTTCTTGCGAAAACATGATTAATGGTTCTGCATTGCATCCTGGAGATATCATCAAAGCCTCCAATGGAAAAACTATTGAAGTAAACAATACCGATGCAGAGGGAAGATTAACTTTAGCTGATGCATTGGTTTACGCTTGCAAGCTTAAACCTGACGCTATCGTTGATCTTGCTACTCTTACTGGGGCATGCGTCATTGCACTAGGCGATGAAATAGCTGGGTTATGGACTGACGACGACAAGCTATCGAACCAATTAACTCAAGCCGCAAGCAAAGCAGGAGAAGGTATTTGGAGAATGCCTATGCAAGATTCATACAAAGCTGGAATTAACTCATCTATTGCTGATTTGCAAAACACAGGACCTAGGCCTGGGGGCTCAATTACTGCTGCCTTGTTTCTAAAAGAATTTGTTAACTCAAATATTCCCTGGGCTCATATTGATATAGCAGGTACATGCTGGACGGAAAAAGATAGAGATATCACTCCAAAGGGTGCAACTGGCTATGGAGTTCGAATGTTAGTTAATTGGATAAAAGAATTGAGTAGAAACTCAAATTAATACTTTAATTACATAAATTTTAAATTTACAATCTTTTTTATTTATAATCGCCCCAGACTTTTTTTAATCTATTATCTCTACCACAACTGGTTCTATAAAAATTATATTTAAGGGGATTTTTAACTGCAAAATCTTGATGATAATTTTCTGCTATCCAAAAGGTTTTTGAGTCAATAATACCAACCTTTAATTGCTCCAAAGGTACATTTAATGCATCAGAGATCGTTTTTTGAGTCTCTATAGCATCACTCTTTTGTTTTTGATTAGATGTAAAAATAACAGGCTTATATGAATTACCTCTATCACAAAATTGTCCTTGATCATCAAAAGGATCTATATTAATCCAATATCGCTTAAGTAAATCTTTATAACTAATAACATCACTATCATAACTTACTTTAACAACCTCTTGATGGCCACTATGATTTTCATAAGTGGGATTAGTTAAGTCTCCTCCGGAATATCCACTTTCTGCCGACAAGACTCCATCAATCTTCTCTAGATCATGCTCTAGGCACCAAAAACAACCACCAGCAAAGATAGCTTCTTCTGATTGAGCAAATACTTTGATTGGGGAAACTATTAATAGTTGCACTAACATACAAAATACTATTAATGTTCTGAAGATTTTATTCATAGGAATCATTGAGCTAATAAGTCCAGAATATCTTCTGATACTCTATCTGTAACTCCAGGTTTTCCTAATTTATCTTTCAATCTTTTATAACCAAGCATCATGTCTTGTTTTTTTGAATTATCTTCAAGTATTCTTAATGCTTCATTAAAAATTTTTTCTGCTTTAAAATCCTCTTGTACAAACTCTGAAACTAACATTTCATTTAAAAGAAGATTAACTGGAGAAATATATTTAACATTGAATCGCAATAAGTATCTTGCGAAAAAAGCAGTAACTCTACTTACTTTATATCCAACTATTTGTGGAACTGAGCTTAAAGCCAATTCCATATTTATCGTCCCAGACTTCGCTAAAGCCAGATGAGCAGCCGAAAATAAAAATGGCTTAATCTCATCAACTTCATTTGATAAAATAACCCTTCCAGATACACCATATTCTTTTAATGAAATATTTAATACTTCATTAAATTCTTTTAAACTTGATGGAATAATAACAGTGATAGAGGGGTCATTTTCTTGAAGAAGCTTAGCCGCTTTTAAAAGTGTCGGTAAAATATATTTAAGTTCTTGTTTACGCGAAGCCGGAATGATAAGAAGAAGTTTTTTATCAGAACTTAGTCCTATTTTTTTTAATGATTCTTCTCTGGTAGGAATATTTCTATAAAAATCCAACATGGGGTGGCCTACGAATTTTACATTTCCTCCCTTATTTGAATAAAATTCAGCTTCTTCTTCGAAGATAGATAATATTCTATCTGTAAAAGTAATCAAGTCAGTTGTACCTGAATCACCTAACCTCCATGCCCATTCCTGAGGCGCAATATAATAAATTATTGGCACATTAGGAAACTTTTTTTTTACTTTTAATCCCAGTCGAATATTTGGCCCCATATAGTCAATTAAAATAACTGCATCAAGAGAGGAAGATTTTAAGTAATGATCAATTTTTGATTGTGCATTTAAAGTTGGCAGAACGTAAGGAAGGGCTTCTAAAAAACCAATTGCACCTATTGAAGAGGTATTAGATATTAATTTAGCACCAGCTTTTCTCATCCTTTCACCACCTAAAGCAATTATCTCTAATTTAATTTTTCTTCTTTCTGCATTAGTCATCAAAGACTTGATCAGTAAACTTCCCTGCAAGTCTCCTGAAACTTCACCAGTACTAATTAATAACTTCATGATTTATTTTGTTGGCATTAAAGAAGGCATTGGACCTCTTCTACCTTTCCCAATTGAGAGTTCTATAAATCCACATAACCTTTGGGAAGATTGAAATAAATTCTCTTGTTTTGCTATTTTCAAACCATCAGAAATTACATAATTAGACTTAAATAACAAGTTCCAAATTCTTTTCAATTGTAAATATTCTTCTTTATTCTCTTTATCTATACTTTTCCTTTTAATTCCAACTTTATTTAATCCCCTCATTCTTCCCGGATGACCTTCTGCTAGGCAATAAGGAGGAACATCTCTATCAACTCTTGTCATGCCTCCCACCATAGCTAAATAACCAATATGCACAAATTGATGTATTCCCAAACAACCTCCAATAACAGCTCTATCTTCAACAACAACATGACCTGCGATCTGCACACTATTCGCTATTACTACATTGTTCCCAATTTCACAATTATGTCCTAAGTGTGAATAAGCCATTAACAAATTTTGATTCCCAACTATTGTTTTCTCTCCCTCAAAAGTCGCTCTATTTATAGTTACACATTCCCTAAAAGTATTATTATCTCCAATTGAAACATAAGTAGAATCTCCATTATACTTCAAATCTTGGGGTTCTAAACCAATACACGCTCCTGGGAAAATCTTATTATTTGATCCTATTTTTACTTTCCCCTCGATAATTACATTTGGTCCTATCCAAGTATTGGGACCAACAATCACATCTGGACCAATTACAGCTCCCGGACCCACACGAACACCTTTGCCTAGGTGAGCCTTTGGAGAGACATCAGCAAAATTATGAATATTAACTTTTTCATCTCCTATTAAACTTTCAGAAGAATCAAGTTCACTCATTAGATCAATCCAAAAGAGAAAACATCAAATCTCCAGAACAAACCAATTTATTATCAACTTTGGCCTCACCCCTAATTTTTCCAAATCTCTTCCTTTTGATGCTTATCAATTCACAAGAGATTAACAATTGATCCCCAGGGACCACTGGACGCTTAAACCGAACCGAATCAATTCCAGCGAAAACAAAAAGTCCTTTTGGAAGATCAGGCATTTGAGAAACGATCAAGCCACCTACCTGAGCCATTGCTTCTACTATTAAAACCCCTGGCATTAAAGGCTTTTCAGGGAAATGGCCTTGAAATTGAGGCTCATTGAGAGTGACATTCTTTATTGCCACCGCTTTTTTCCCTGGGTCATGTTCAATCACTCTGTCAACAAGCGCAAAAGGATATCTATGAGGTAAAAGCCCCATTATTTCCTCGCTATTTAAAACAAGAGGTTGAGAAGAAGAGATGTCAGTCAAAATCAGATTTAATTAAGTTAATACCTTTTGAAGAGAAGCTGCAAATTCAGCATGAAGAGAGTGAGACCCTTTATAAACAAAAATCACCGCTCTCGGCAATCCAACAAAAGCTAGATCTCCAATGAAGTCAAGCAATTTATGACGCACTGGTTCATTTGGGAATCTTAAGGGTGGATTAACCCAAGAATCACCATTACAAACCAATGCATTTTCAAGAGATCCTCCTTTAATTAGGCCGGCTTTCTTTAATTCTTCTAACTGATCAAGAAAGCCAAAAGTTCGAGCAGGTGCAATTTCTTTAACAAAATTATTTGGAGACATCTCAATAGAGAAAATTTGCTGACCAATTGCCTTGTACGGGAAATCAATCAAACCTATCAATTTCAAATTTTTTGATGGTTTAGCAAAAATTACACTCTCTCCTTGGCTTACAAATATTGGAGATTTTATTTCTGGCCTTGGTCTAGGAGCTGAGGTCGAGCTGGTCATTCCCACCTTTTCAATTTCCTCGATCCAACCAATCGCAGAACCATCAAGTAAAGGTATCTCACTACCAAATATTTCTATATGTACATGAGTCAAGCCTGCACCAATTAATGAAGCCAACAAGTGTTCAACAGTAGATACTTTTTTCCCATTCAGGTCAAGGGTTGTGCATAAAGGAGTATTTCGTACTTGCGAAATATCAATAGGAAACACGTTGTTAGGTTCATCAGAAAAAGAGATGTAAAACCCGATTAATTCTGTTGGCTTGATAATGACTTTACATTTAAGACCTGTATGCAATCCAACGCCATCTTTTATAATTTCGTTTTTAAGCGTCCAACCTTGTTCATAATCATTGGGGAATGAGAACACTAGAATTTCCAGCCTATACCGATGTTATATCGCCAATTACCACTAAAATCTTGACTCGCTGCCTCTATCCGAATTGGGCCAACAGGTGTATTTATAACTGCTCCAGGTCCAACTGAAAAACCAGATCCTGGTTTTTCAAGAATTTTTCCAGGCTTTCCAGGGACATTCGATTGAGAATCAAAATCAGATCCTGCGTCAACAAATAGAACTCCAGAGACTAAACGCCAAATAGGAAATCTATATTCTGCTGTTGCCTCTCCATAATTTCTCGCAACACCTAGATCACAAGAGTTCCAACCTCGAACAGAGTTAGTTCCACCCAAGCAAAATGCTTCATAAGGAGGTAGCTCACCAATAATTGTTCCAATCTTTGCCTGAAAACCCAACGACTGAGAGCAATTTAATTTTTCACCAGACTTAGGACGACAACCCTTATGAAACTTCAGCCAATTTACAGGGAAAAAACGTGAATAACTTACCCTAGATCTATTAAAAGCGGGAGAATTATCCCCTAAACTAATAAATTGTTCTGAACCAAGAGTGAAATAATCTCCAGAGGTAGGATTTCTTGAATTATTTAAATTATTGTAAGTAACGGCACTTTTAAAACTAATAAGTGTATTTTCTGAAGAACAATTAAATGCTACACAAATAACTTCATCTTTTGGGACGCTACCTTCTTTAAAATTTGTAGATGCCACTCCATAAGGTCTTTTATCGCCTGCGTAATCTATTGGTTTAACTTTCTGGAAATTTGCACCAATAAGCACACTCCAAGGAACCTTTTTTAGAGGCTGACCACCATTTAATGGCCTTGCGAAAGAGAAGCCACCTCCGGTTCGCTCCAAAACAATAGAGTCACCCTCATAATCAAACCAGCTAAACTGAGGTGCTGAAGATTTAGCCGAAGAAAGATTTGTAAATGGTCCAGTTTCTATTAGAACATTATTATTATTTATATCTAATTTTTGGGATTGATTAATATCATAACTTATCGACGAATTAGATGCCTCATATCTATCTATAACTCCTCTTATACTTCCCCCATCTTGACTTCTAAGTTCTTGAGGAACTTCTCTACTTAAATATAATGAAGTTCTAAAAGATGTTCTGTGTTTATCATTTTTAATCCAGGGGTCATATAAGGAAATATTCAAAAGTGCTCCATATTCACCATAGGTCAAATTCATATTTGATGACCATGATCTTCCAATCAAATTGGACTCTTGCAAACCAATTTGACCAAAGACTCCTTGCGCTCCGCTATAACCAAGACCTCCTGTCAAAGACCCCGTTCTTTGTTCTGTTATACCTAATGAAATTATAATATTTCCAGGCTTAGAGTTAACTGGTTTAAGAGTGACTTTTACATCATTAAAAAGTGATGTTGCATATAGTCTTTTTATATCTGATTCTAATTTATTTCTATTAAAAACATCTCCAACTTTAGTTAATAATTCTCTTTCAATTACCCATTTTTTCGTTTTCCCTTTTATTTTTCTCCCTTTTTCATCTTCTGTATTGCCATCTTCATCTATAAAGCTAATCTCAATACCTGAAATATATCCTTCTTGGATATTAAGTTCTACTATTCCAGCTTTGGTTACACGACTTGGTCCAGATATCCTTGCCAATGAGTATCCATTTGCATTATACCAATCTTTAATTTCTTTGATTCTTATCTGAAGGGTATTTAAATTTAAAGTTTTTCCGTAATCATTATCAAAAATCTCATTTAATTTCTTATTTGAAAGTTTTCTTTCCAAAGGAAGAATATTTATCTCATTGAATATCGGATTAGGCTCAACTTTAATCAAAAGTTGAACTCCTAAAGAACTCTCTAAAGATTCAATTTTTGCACCTGAGAACCAACCTGTTGAATAAATTCTATCCAAATCCTTCTTTACTTCTTCCTTTATAACCTTACTACCAGGCCTAATTGACATTGCATCATAAGCAATAACTTCCAGATTCTCTTTGTCAGGATGATCTTCAAGTCCCTCAATAATTATTTCAGAAATTAAAACTCTTTTTTCTTCATCTATGTTGTTTTCGTCTTTTTGATTCGTTTCATCAGCTATCAACAAATCATTAAGCTTTAAATTAAATTTATTATTATTGATTTGACCCGTATATTGAACACTATCAGTAAAAACTTTTTCAACAAATAATTGATCATCACCTAAGATTATTTTAGAAGCTTTAGTTTCTCCAAAAAGGCTAATAAAAGGAAATACTAAAGCTATAGCATATACGCTTTTGTTTTTTAATTTCTTCTTAGATAGGATGTGTCTTTTGAACATAGATTTCAAAATAATTAAGTAAAATAAAGTGATTCTTAGCCAAGAATGATTTAATTAAAAAGCATTAGAAGACTCTTTTTCTATCCGTTTCAGAATCTCCTCATATGCATCAATAACACCTCCAAGATCTTGCCGAAAGCGGTCTTTGTCAAGGATACGTTCCTTAGGGTCAGAATTTTTTTTATCCCAAAACCTACAATTATCTGGACTTATTTCATCCGCTAACACAAGTTTTCCTAATGAGTTAAGGCCGAATTCTAATTTAAAGTCGACCAATAGTAAATCAAGTGAATCAAAATATTCTTTTAAAATTTTGTTTACACTTCTAGTAATTTTCTCTACCTCTTCCATCTGAGAAGAGGATATTATATTAAGCAACTTCAATCTTCTTTCTGTAAGTATAGGGTCTCCTAATTCATCATCTTTATAATATAAATCTAGTAGAGGAGGATTTAATATTGTTCCTTGATGTATTGGTGTTTCTCTACATAATGAACCTGTTGCGATATTGCGAATAACGACCTCCAAAGGGATTACATTAATTTTATCCGCAATCATAAAGGTTTCCGAATGGAGTTCTAAAAAATGGGTTGGAATTCCATTAGATTCAAGTAATTTAAAAAGAGCAGCAGAGATTTTGCAATTCAATCGACCTTTGCCTTCGATCTGTGATCGTTTTTTTGCGTTAAAAGCAGTAGCATCATTCTTGAACTCTATTAAAACCCTATCTGGATTTTCAGTCGCAAAAATTCGTTTTGCCTTTCCTTCATAAATTAGTGACCTTTCGATATGATTCATTAATACCTCTGTTATCTAATTAGTATAAATAGACAATGCTAAAAAAATCACCTCAATCAAAACAATTTTTTTTAAAAACTAACTTTCAAACAACTTAATAACTTTTCTTCAAGAAATATATTAACTAACAATCAAAAGGTACTTAAAGCTCCACTAAAACTATTTTTCACTGCAGCAAGAGAACAACTATGACAAAGAATCAAAAGCCAGAAGAATTAGCTGAATTAAGAAGGGTATTAATAGTTGGGAATGGAGGAAGAGAAAATTCTATTGCTTGGGCTCTGTCAAAAAATCAATCCATAGAAAAAATATATGTTTGCCCTGGGAATGGTGGTACAACTAATTTTGAAAAATGTATCCGTCTGAGACCAAAATCCAAAGATGAAAAAGCAATTATTAATGAGTGCAAAAGACTTCAAATTGATTTGGTCATCATCGGTCCTGAAGTCCCTTTAGCTGAAGGCTTGGCAGACAAAATGCGTGAAGCAGATTTAATTGTCTTTGGTCCCGGTAAAGAAGGTGCTCAACTAGAAGCAAGCAAAAACTGGGCTAAGGGTCTGATGATAGAGAATAATATCCCTACAGCAAAGTACTGGACTGCAGGCTCTAAAGAAGAAGCCTTGAAAATTCTTCAAAGATTCAATAAACCACTGGTTGTCAAAGCAGACGGTCTTGCTGCAGGTAAAGGCGTAACCGTTTGTCAAACAATTGAGAAATCTAGGGAAGCAATTAATGAAGTATTTTCTGGAAAGTTTGGCTCTGCAGGAAATAAAATTATTCTCGAAGAAACAATTGAAGGGCCAGAAGTTTCTATTTTTGCTCTTTGTGATGGAGACAACTTAGTTATTCTTCCTCCAGCCCAGGATCACAAAAGATTACTCGAGGGAGATAATGGGCCAAACACTGGTGGAATGGGAGCTTACGCTCCTGCACTTTTACTCAATCAAAGAGAACTTGATGACTTGACGGAGCTTGTTCTTATTCCTACTTTAAAAGGTCTGAAAAAAAAGAAAATCAAATACATCGGAGTTATTTATGCAGGATTAATGCTCACAAAATCTGGGCCAAAAGTTATTGAATTTAACTGTCGTTTTGGCGACCCAGAATGTCAAGCCTTAATGCCATTAATGGGAAAAGAATTTTCATCAGTAATTTTTGCTTGTGCCAAAGGAGAATTAAGAAAAGCTCCAAAACTTACATTCAACGCAAAACGAAGTGCCTGTATTGTTGCCGCATCTAATGGATATCCAGAAAGTCCTCGAAAAGGTGACGAGATTAATATGGATATTGATTCAAATTCTTCTCTACAAGTTTTTCACGCAGGAACCGAGGTGGACAAATCTGGCAATATAATTACATCAGGAGGAAGAGTTCTTTCAGTAGTTGCTCAAGGAGAAACCTTTGACGAGGCTTTCGACTTAGCTTACTCTAACCTGAAAAAAATCAAGTTTGCTGATATGCACTATCGCAAAGATATAGGTTATCAAGTTAGGAATATTTAATTTAATTGAGATCAAATGAATAATTCAAATTTAAAACAAAGTAATTCCTTTTCTTCGTCAAAAGACGGTGGATTTCAAAATGAATTAAGCATATTAGAAAAAATATATTTATGGTGGTCAAGATTTAATCTAAGATCAAAGTTACTAGCATTTGGAACACTAGTAGTTAGTTTTATAATGACACTTATTACGTTCTTTGCCCTGAGTAGTATACAAAAAGATGCGGGCATGAACGATACAAGATATGCCAGAGATTTAGGATTATTATTATCTGGTAACGTCACAGAATTAGTAGCAAAAAATCAAACAAGAGAGCTTTTCAACGTAGCAGAGAAGTTTTGGCGTTCAAGCAGAAATTTAAGGTACATTTTCTTCACTGACCCCGATGGCTTAGTGAAACTGGGCATTCCGGTCAGCGCAACGACCACGGAATCTGAAGAGGAAGGCGCCTTACAACTCACCAGAAAACTTAAACTCCCAAGTGAATTAAAAAAACAACCTCAATTCCCACTAGTCAGGCAACATTCAACTCCTCAAGGTCAAGTAACTGATGTTTTTGTTCCAATGCTTTGGAAAGGTGAATACCTTGGCACACTAGCTCTTGGAGTAACACCAAATAAAAAAGCTCTTGCCACAGCAGCATTAACAAGAGAGATTACCGTTGCTGTATTTATTTCTATTTGGGTTTTAGTAATAATTGGCGCAGTATTTAATGCCCTAACAATCACTCGTCCCATCAAAGAATTAGTTATTGGAGTTAGAGAGATTGCTAAAGGTAATTTTAAATCAAGAGTAGATCTACCTATGAGTGGAGAACTTGGAGAACTCTTAAATGGGTTTAATGCAATGGCGTCAAGATTAGAAGACTATGATGCGGCAAATATTGAAGAATTAAAAGCTGCTCAAGTTAAGCAGCAGTCTTTAATAGCCACCATGGCAGATGGAGCACTTCTGATTGATGAACAAGGAAATATCGTTTTAGTAAATCCAACTGCTAGAAGACTATTTCGATGGGAAGGTAGAAATCTTGAAGGTCAAAAATTGTTAAATCAACTTCCTGATTCCCTCGCGAAAGAGCTCGAAACTCCCATAACTTCTCTTTTAAATAATTTTGGAGACAGCGATGATTTGCGCTGCAACCTTGACGAACCCCCAAGAACACTTCGTATAGTTTTAAAGTCCGTTAGAGACACAACAGGAGAAAATATCAAAGGTATCGCTGTTACCGTTCAAGATCTCACTAGGGAAGTTCAATTAAACGCAGCACAAAAAAGATTCATCAGTAACGTTTCGCACGAATTAAGAACGCCATTATTTAATATAAAAAGCTATGTAGAGACTTTATATGACTTAGGTGAACAACTTACAAAAGATGAGCAAAAAGAGTTTCTGGGCGTTGCAAATTCAGAAACAGATAGACTTACTCGTTTGGTCAATGATGTTCTTGACTTATCGAAACTGGAGTCTGGAAGAACAATCCAATTAGAATCACTAAGTATAAAAGAAGCTATGGAACAAACCCTCAGGAACTATAAACTTAATGCTGAAGATAAAAATGTTAAACTCTTACTAAATGTTGAAAATAATTTAGCTTTTGTTTTAGGGAATTGGGATATGATTCTTCAAGTTTTAGACAACCTTGTTGGCAATGCTCTCAAATTTAGCAAAGAAGGAGGAACGATAAATTTAAAGGCATATACATGGCCCGACATATGCGTTGCTTCCCCAGTTAATCAAGATAACAAGGCCCCACATTGTGAGATATTATCTCCAATGCCAAAAATACGAGTTGAAGTGTCTGATACTGGATGTGGTATTTCTGAGATAGATCAACAAAGAATATTTGAACGTTTTTACAGAGTTGAGGATTCAGTTCATACGGAAATAGGGACTGGATTGGGGCTTTCAATTGTCAAAGGTATCGTCGACAAACATGGGAGTGAAATAAGAATGGCTAGTGAACCAAATACAGGAACGACTTTCTGGTTTGAGCTCCCTCTTGAAGATTCGGATTCTGATCAGTTATTACTTAAATCTGCAAGGAAAAATTGGGAAATTGAAAATGACAAGTCTTTAATAAAATAGAAATCACTCTTCTTTCATTTCAATGGTTTTAAAAACACCAGGAATTTGCTCTTCAGGATTAATTCGATGAGGGGCTCCACTAAAAATTTGTTCAAAATTAGAGAATGAATCTTTAATCTCAGGGCCTTCATTAGTAATAATATATTCACGTATTCTTTTGTCATGCCATGATCCCCGCATCTTAAAAACATTTATTGCTCTTGCCATTTCCCCTCTTATTTCTACATACTGTAAAAGCAAAATAGTATCAGTTATCGTCGAAATATGGGAATCAGTAATCGAGTGGCTTCCCATAAATTCTTCTGCAGTATTAGTAAAGAATCCTGCTATTTCTTCTTGTTTTGCATAACCAGTTACTCCAATAACGAACTGTCTAAATGCATTTAAGCTTACACCTCTTGCCAATGCAGATAATGAATCGATTGCCATCCTGGAAGGTTTATAGTCACTAATCTCGGATTTAATAATTTGCAGATGATCTTCCAACCCAGTTGACTCTGGATAAGCACAAATAATCTTCAGTAATCCATCAGCTTCCATTTTTTCAAAATCAATCCCCCAACTAGTTGCATTCCTCAGTAGTTGAGCTCTTGATTCTTCATATGCAAAAAGGATTGTTCGTTCTTTATGTTTATACGCATCTTCAACAAACTTAGAAACCAACATGGTTTTCCCAGTACCAGTTGCACCAGTTGCAAGAATAATTGAATCTTGAAAATATCCTCCTCCACACATTTCATCCAAATCAGGGACACCAGAACTTATGCGAATATTTGATGACCTTTGAGTCAATCTCATTGCACCTAAAGGAAATGCAACTATTCCTTGGGGACCCATTGTGAAAGGGAATTCTCCCTTCATATGAGTAGTTCCTCTTAATTTCAAAATTTCTACAGTTCTTCTCCTCTTCTCTGCTTCTAAAACATTTCTTAAAATCACAACATTGTCAGAAACAAATTCTTCAACTCCATATCTAGCAATTGGACCATATTCATCTATTCTTTCAGTGGTCATAACAGTAGTAACTCCTATTTCTTTTAGTCTTGCGATTAGCCGAAAAATCTCTCTTCTAACAACATAAATAGCATCATATTGTTGAAAAACTGCTGTCATTGAATCTATAGCCACTCTCTTAGCTTTGAACTTTCTAATGGCATAACTAATCCTTTCAATTAACCCAGACAAATCAAAACTTCCAGCCACATCTTGTCCTTCTGGGTCTGGAGATGCATCTAAAATAAAAAGTTTATTTTGGTCAATTAATTCTTGTAAATCCCAACCAAAACTTGCGGCATTTCGAACAATGTCTAGAGGTGATTCTTCAAAAGTAACAAAAATCCCAGGTTCATCAAAATTACATATTCCATGATGAAGATATTGCAGAGAAAAAACTGTTTTACCAGTCCCTGATGTTCCGCTAACTAACGTGCTGCGTGCATTAGGCAACCCACCATGACAAATATCATCAAAGCCCTCGATCCCAGTGGGGAGTTTTTGAACATGCATGTTTGATCGAATTTTTCTATTGAAGAACGCTTAAAGCTGTTATGTTTAAAACATAATCAACAAATTCTAAAAATTGCTTAGTTATCGGTTGGGCTTAAGAATTCATTTACTTCTTGTTTAATTAGCTAAATTATTTATCAGAAGAGTAAAACATTTCCTGATCTGAAAGTTCATCATACAAAAGGTCCAATCCAATTAGCACCTTTTCTCTATCTGAAAGGTCGCCAATGATTCTTCGGACAGGTGGGGGTAATATCTTAGATAAAGTTGGCGTTGCAAGGATTTTATCTTCCTCGGCTAATTGAGGACTTTTTAAAACATCAATAACTTTAAGAGCATAGACACCTTTAAATTCACTTTCTAGGATTTCTCTCAAAGTGTTCAAAGCCCTCATAGAGTTGGGAGTATTCCCAGCCACGTAGAGCTTAAGGATATATGTCTTTCTTGCACTCATTTAAAAACCTCTTAAAAATCAATAGAACATTTGCCCTACTTAGATCTTGACTAAGTAACCAACAAAAAGCCAGAATGTTAGTTTGTTTTTCGATTACGATTAAGGCTTAATCGATTAAAAGAAGGAAACCCTTTTTATTTTATTTCGAGCCTTAACGTGTCACCAATAATCATGGCTGATAAAAAATCAACTCCCACAAAGAACACTCCACAAGATAAAACTTACGCGATAGTTGAAGCCTCAGGAAAACAATTTTGGCTTCAACCCAACCGTTATTACGATTTAGACAGATGCCATGCAGAAGTTAATGATGTATTGACTCTTGAGAAAGTGCTTCTGCTTAACGATGGGAAAGATTTAAAGCTTGGGAAACCTTATGTAAAAGATGCGAAAGTAGAAATTAAAGTCTTAGAGCATAGAAGAGGTCCAAAAATAATAGTTTATAAAATGAGACCAAAGAAAAAGACAAGAAGAAAAAATGGACATCGTCAAGAGCTAACAAGAGTTTTAGTTCAATCAATATCAGTAGGATCAAAAACCAAAAAATCTAAAGAGACAAAAGACACCAAAACTACTACTGCTAAAGTAGAATCTTAGAAATTAAATTAAAAGATTTCATAAATCATGGCTCATAAGAAAGGGACTGGATCAACAAGGAATGGGAGAGACTCAAACTCCAAAAGACTTGGTGTAAAAGCTTATGGTGGTGAAAAAGTAACTGCGGGGTCTATTCTCATTCGCCAAAGAGGGACATCCATACTTCCAGGGATTAATGTAGGAAGAGGAAAAGATGATACTCTTTTCGCCCTAGCTGATGGTTCAGTTCATTTTGAAAGTATCCGAAGAGGGTTAAGGAATAGAAAAAGAATCAATATATCCACTGCTAAAGCTGTTTAGTTTATTTTTTTAAAGGTTTGTAAGCTCGAGTAGTAATTAAAAAAGGATGAAACACTTCTAAGAAGTTTAATTGTAAGGTTGAAAAGAAATTCTCAATAAGAGTAGGATCATCAAAATGGAATGGATATTCTCCGTTTTTACCTTTATAAAAATACCAATTCAGTAGAGCTATCCCTTCTGGAGAAAGTTTTTCCAAAAATATTCTCAATTGTTTTGCTGGATCTGGAAGATGTTCTAAAACATCCAAACAAATAAGAGAATCAAAAATCACATCAGAGGTGCTTTCTAAATCTCTAAAAACTGAAATCTTATTTTCTATACCCAATTCCTTAGATCTATGTTCTACAAAACTACGGTTTTGAGGATTAAGATCCACAAACCAAACATGTTCAACATCTGGCAAAAATGATGCAGCCAGAGCATGCGTACCAATACCCCCGCCAAAATCCAAAACTTTTCCAGAGGCAAAATTTTGTTGTAAACGAAGAGTATCAGCTATGTAATTAGAACTATTTAAATGCCAAGATGCAAGGTCTATCAAATGAGCATCTCCAACTTCTGCCTCATAAAAATCACCTGCATTTTTCTCAGTAAACGCTCCTGGATGCAGAGCCGCTAAATCATGAACACCGTTAATTAACCTTTGATCTAGTTGATCATTATTTATATGAAGGAAATCAATAAGGTGTTTTTTTAAATTAAAGCCATCTTTAAGGAAGCAGGAAATACTTAGATCTAAATTGGTCATATTATTTGGCTCACTGAACACACTGAGTTATAACTTTAAATGTTCAGGGTTACTTGAACAATCTTTTTACGTGAGCCTCAACCTACAATATTAATTTTGGAAAAGCCTTTTGGATTTGTTGTCATTGATAAGCCTGCTGGGCTTACTTCTCATGATTGCGTGAATAGACTTCGAAAAGTATTTGATATCAAAAAAATTGGACATAGTGGAACCCTAGATCCCTCAGTTACTGGTGTGCTACCAATAGCAATAGGTGATGCGACAAGATTAATCCCTTATTTACAAGGCTCTAAAGCCTATACAGGAATCATTCAGTTGGGGATTACTACGAATACTGATGATATGCAAGGAGAAATCATAGAATCAAAAATTTTGCCATTAATTAGCAAAAATGATATAGATCGTATACTAGATAATTTCAGAGGCGAGATATTACAAAAGCCCCCTATTTTCTCTAGTGTTCATGTAAAAGGAGAGAGAGCTTATAAGAAAGCAAGAAAAGGAGAAAAATTTGATTTAAAACCTAAAAAAATAACCATAAACAAATTAAATTTAATAAGCTGGTCACCAAGTAATGGTGAGTTATTAGTTGACGTTGACTGCTCAGCAGGAACATACATTAGATCCTTGGCTAGAGATATAGGAGATAAAATTGGATGCGGTGGTCATTTGAAAAAGTTGAGACGCACCAAAGCTTATAATTTTAACGAGAATCAATCAGTACTACTTCCTGAGAAATCAGAATTTTATCCAGAAAAAAATAAACCTAAAGTTCTTAACCCTAATATTTTTTTTGAACATCTTTCTTCTTTTAAATTAATTTCTGAAGAAGAGATTCTTAGTTGGCGCTCAGGAAGAAAGATAAGTTTTCAAAATAATATAAAACGTTTAAAGTTATCTAAGAACAAAGAAATTGAAAATAGTAATATTAATAATATTTTAGTATTAGATATTGAAAATAAAATACTTGGGATAGCAGTTTTAGATGAAAGTTATACAATTAAGCCTAAGGTTGTTTTTAATGCAATTGGTTAAACTCATAAAATATAAAACTTATAATATTAATCTATAACTATTAATATTTACCTAATAAGTTTTTATTTGTACTCCCGTATAATAATGTTTAAGGATTTCACGAAAACTTGATCCTCTTTCAGCCATAGCCCTAGCACCCCATTGGCTCATTCCTACCCCATGCCCAGCGCCATAACCTCTGACTAATAAGAAATAATCTTTTGGAATCTCCGGAAGAGGTTGAGGTGCTATATCATTGAAAACTTTATTATAAAGATTCAATTTATTATCTAAATTGCTTTGTTTATATTTTAAATAAACATCAAATTTAGTACTAAGCAATTGTAATCTTTTTCTTAAGTTTTTCCCAGAGATATACTTGCTCCCATTCAATCCGTAAAGTTTAATTTTCAAGACTCTATCGGTACTACTTTTGTTAATAATTTGTATACTGTTTACTCCACCCAAGTCAGGAAAGATCTTGTCTAACTCACCTGAAGTAAATTTATTACTCCATCTATACTTTTCACCGTCTTGATCATAGTCAATAACACTTTTTAAATAAGGTAATTGATACTTCCAAACTGTTCCACTATTCTCAGTCCTCCCACCAGAACTACTATGAAAAACTGCCTCTATAAGTTTATTTTTATAAAACAAAGCAAGTGACCTTGTACTTTTGACTGCTCTATTTATTTTTGCTGTTTCAGCTTCAAGTCCTAAATAAACTTGACTTTCTTGAGTTGAATGAATATCAAAGGATTGATTCTCGTCTAAAAGTTTTAAAGCATAAGTCCTAGCTGCTATTGCTTGAGCTTGAAGTGCTGCAAGTGGAAATTCTCTAGGCATTTCACTACCGACAACACTTTTTAAATATTTCTCTAAGTTTAAAGAATTTATTATTTGCAAATTCTGATCATTCAAAGAAATTCTTAAGTCTCCCGCATATCTTCTATTTTTATACCAAATCCCTCTATCATCATTATTTTTGATTATTAAATTAAAGTTCTTTGGTAATTCAAACCAAGAATTTTTATTGTTGTTTATAGAATAGTTAACATTGCCATTATCGTAAATTATATTTATAGATTTAATAGATCTTTGTTTAGAAGAAATCCCTTTAACAAAAAAAGATTTGGCACCATCTGCTCTAAATCTTACCTTTTTTTCTTGACCAATTAAGACTCTAATTACTGGATCTTTAGCAGCAATTGACTTTAATGGGGAAATGAAAAATATAGCTAAAAAAATCATGGCCCATCCCTTACTACTTTTAGGTGACGTGCTCACAATAAAAATTGAATTTAGGTACTAATTCTGCCTATAAGATAGAAGATCTACCAGTGGTCAAAGCTTTGAATGGCACCATGTACTAAAGAGGAGAAACTTGCAAGTCACTTTTCTAGGAACAAGCTCAGGAGTTCCAACTCTAACTAGAAACGTATCAGCGATGGTACTAAAGCCTCCACAAAGATCAGATTTGTGGTTGTTTGATTGTGGTGAAGGTACTCAACATCAATTCATAAGAAGCAACCTTAAATTATCTCAAATAAAAAAAATATTCATAACTCATATGCATGGTGATCATGTGTATGGCCTACCAGGACTTTTATCAAGTATTGGGTTGGCTGGAAGCAGCTCTGGAATTGAGCTTTATGGACCAGCACCTCTTAAAAATTTTATTGATGCTTGCTTGTATAACAGTTCAAGCAGATTGGCTTACTCATTAAAATTCCATAGAGTAGAAAATTCTGCTTTTCAAAAAGAAATTTTATTTGAAGATTCCAATTTAGAAGTAAAAGTTGCTCCTCTTAAGCATCGAATCCCCTCTTTTGCTTACAGGGTGAACCAGAAAGCCAGACCAGGTAGATTCAATATAGATAAAGCAACATCAAAAAAGATACCTCCTGGCCCCGTATACGCCGCCCTTCAGCGTGGTGAAGAAGTGAGATTGGAGGATGGTCGCATTTTTTATGGAAAAGAATTCTGCGGTCCTGCTAGGCCTGGGGTAAGCATCGTTTATTGCACAGATACTGTTTACACAGAATCAGCAATTGAGATTTCTAGAGAAGCCGACCTCCTAATCCATGAATCAACTTATTCTCATAAAGAAACTGACATGGCTTATGAACGTGGACATTCAACTGCCACCATGGCAGCTCAAGTTGCTGCAAAAGCGAACGTAAATCAATTGATTTTGACTCATTTGAGCCCGAGATATACCCCTGGGAATGAAACAAGTCCTAATGATTTGCTTAATGAAGCAAAAGCAATTTTTCCAAATACTCAGTTGGCGAAAGACTTTTTGCAAATTGATATAAAGAAACGCTGCAACAGTTCTTGATCCCTTGCCTATGAAATGCCTCTACATGAAACAATAGTCGAGTTTGGTGCTTCTTTAATCGCTGGCGTTATTAATGGATTCTCTTATTTCTTCCCTTAAACGGTCCCTTTCAAGACTATTTGTCTTGATACCTGTGCTTGCAAGTCTCATTATTAGTCCTCTTTCTGTAAGTGCCCTGTATCCCAGCGATCCTTCTTCAGTGGATAGCTTAGATCCAAGCTTGGCTGGTAAGGACTTACAAAATACAGAGTATGTAAAATACGACTTATCAGGAAAAGATCTTGGTGGGGCGAATTTCACTGGGGCTTATTTCAGTGTCTCAACTTTGAAGAACTCTGATCTAACAGGCGCAAACATGACCAATGTTATTGCTTATGCTACAAGGTTTGATAATGCGAACCTGACAAACGTAAAGCTTACTGGTGCAGAGTTGCTTAAGAGTGTTTTTGATGGTGCAACCATTGATGGTGCTGACTTTACTGATGCTGTATTAGATAGAAGTCAACAGAAAAAACTTTGTGAAGTAGCTACTGGTAGCACTGCCGAAAGTCTTGGTTGTAGCACTACTGCTGCTGGATATGTTCCTGCGACCAAAGGGAAAGGTTTCAACCCAGGTACTTAAATTTATTCAAAATTTAACAACCAATAAAAAAGGGGCCAGTGGCCCCTTTTTTATTGGTTAAAAACTAACTTTTTCACTTTGTTATTAGGAAGAAAGCCGCTGCAGCTCCTCCAACCGCAAACATTGGCAGGCCCACAAGCAAATGCGAGGTGCCAAAGCCAAAACCTTTTTGGCGCAATATAAAATAGCCAACCCCAGCAGCTCCAGCAGCCAATGGAATAGCAGCGGTAGCAGCAGAAGCAACAGCGTGATAGTCGAAGTTCATCCCTGTGTTGAAATTTAATTACCTACAATTATCCTTCAAATTTGAAAAATGGTATGTACTTATGCGCGAAATGCTTCATATCTTCATCACTTTAAATCGAAAAAGAGTTTTCAATTTTTCTAAATTCTTGATGTTGAGGTGCAATATTTGAGCTATCTCTGGAGCGCGGATGTTTGCTATACCACCATTCCTGAATATTGGTATCTAAACGACGAGAAAATAAAGTCAAGATTGTTTTTGTTGGTTTAACGCCTGGTTGGATAATTTCAACAGAATATGATGGGCATTTTTGTGCAGCTATATCAGCGACAAATCTTTTTCCAATTCTTCTCCAACTGGGTTCCTTACTTCGCCATGAGAGTCTGCAACAGGGCCAAGGTAATTCCTCACGGTCATAGAGTCGACAGCATGGGCCTAAAACCCTAAAACTAAATTGACCTCCAATGCTTGAGTGAATAGAACCATGGTCTAAAAGACCTTGAGCTTTATCTGTTGGCAAAACTTCTGAAATCAATTAATCCCTAAATAATTTTATTTGCGCTCATGAGCACATAAACAAGAGAATGGCGAGAAAAAAGGTAATTGGCAAGCTAATCGATAAAAATCTGGCGAAAAAATTAATATCAATATATTTCGTCTTCAGCATGGGTTCTAATTGTGCAATCTGAAGTGGGATAAGCAACGCAAATCAAAACATAACCTTTTTTTATCTGATCATCGTCTAAAAAACTTTGATCCTGTTGATCAACCTCTCCTTTTTCTAATTTAGCGACACAAGTTGAACATGCTCCGGATCGACAGGAATAAGGAAGCTGAATCTTTTGTTCACAGGCAGCATCAAGAATATATTTGTCATCAGGGATCTCAATGATTTCTCTGAGACCACTTAACTTATTAATAAAAGTGATCTTAAAAGACGTCATGAAAGTTGTTAATTTGGCAATTTTGAATTTATTTAATTTAAGGTAAGTTTTGAGTCAATACGAGTAAGGCCCATGGTTCCTTTGTCTTAATTTCAAGAACTTGCCAACCAAGTGAAAAAAAGAATTCTTGAAGTTCTTTAATTTGTTCAACTAATAAACCAGATAGAATGAGTTTACCTTTATTACTAATAATTTTTTCGAAACTCGGACCGAGAGATTTTATTACAGGTGCAAGGATATTGCAGAGAATTAAATCAATTTTTTTTTCGGGCATATTCGTCTCGACTTCACCAATAGAACCAAGGTAAACATTCAAGAGGTCTTCAGGGACATGGTTTAAATCAGAATTAATTTTAGTGGCGGATATTGCCAGAGAATCGGTGTCAACAGAGAAGGTGGTCTCCGCACCTAATTTCAATGCCGCTAAAGATAATATTCCACTACCACAGCCCAAATCAGCGATAGTTTGACCTACTGGAGGGTCGTTGTCTAAGAATTCAATACATAAACGCGTAGAAGGATGACTACCAGTTCCAAAAGCACTACCTGGGTCTAAACGAATAATTTTTCGTTCTAGAAATTGATCAGGGACATCTAACCATGCAGGCAAAATTAAGATTGATTGTCCTACGGGATCAGGTTTCCAGTTTTTTTTCCAACTCAAGCTCCAATCTTCATCTTTCACTTTTATCCATTTGCATGCAGGCAAAGTCAAGTCAAAAGGTTTTGCTAACGAAATAAATGATTGGACTAAGATCTCTTGATCCTTAACCAACCATTCATTCAAAGGAAGCCATACAAACAGTTTTTCAGTGGAATTGTTTGATGGATCATGCTCTAAAGAGAATCTATGAATATCTAGCTTGCTCAACAGCCAATAAAAAGAATCTTCTAGCTCAACTGCAATTTCTTGCTCCAATCTCAACCAAATAATCTGAGAATTATTCAACTCTGTATTCTGCTCAACTAACAAATTATAAAGTCACAGAATGAGCTTCGTTTATTCCTTGCATTGAAAGAATTGAGCCAAGCAACTCAGATGGGATAGGGTCATCGATACTTAAAACCATAACTGCCTCACCTCGAACGATCCTTCTTCCTACTTGCATTGAGGCAATATTAACATTGTATTTTCCAAGAAGTGATCCTATCTGACCAATAATTCCAGGCATGTCCCTATGCCTCGTAAAAAGCATATGTCTACTTGGCACAAAATTTATCGGGTACTCATCAATACTTGTGATACCGAGATCACCATCACCAAAAACAGTACCAGAAACGCTATGTCCACCTTTGTCGCTAAAACTATCCAACTGTAAAGAGCCTCGAGCAAACTCTGGGCTCAATTCATCCTTAATTTCGACGACATCAATACCGCGTGCTTTTGCTTCCAATGAAGCGTTTACATAATTAATTTTATCTCCTAATGCACTAGTAAGTAATCCCTTCAAAGTAGCAATAACTAGCGGCTGAGATGGATGTTGAGCGAATTCTCCCTGCAAACGAACTTCTAATTTTTGAATCTGTCCCCCTGAAATTTGACTAACTAATAATCCTAATGTCTCCGCAAGTTTTAAATGTGGTTTAAGACTATCCATTATCTCTGCGCTTAGACCAGGAATATTTACCGCGCTGCGTGCAGGCAAACCCAAAAGAACATCTCTAATTTGTTCTGCAACATCAATAGCTACATTTTGTTGTGCCTCAACAGTTGAAGCACCTAGATGAGGAGTAAGTACCAAGCCTTTTTTTACAGCGCGTAGAGGGGAGTTCTCAGCTAAAGGTTCTTTTGCATACACATCGATTGCAGCACCTTGTATGACATTTTCTACTAATGCATTAGCTAAATCATTTTCATTAATAATTCCGCCCCTTGCACAATTCACCAATCTTGCAGTTGGTTTCATTTTTTTCAAAAGGTCCATATCAACTAAATTCTCTGTATCAGGTGTCCTTGGAAGATGAAGGGTTACATAATCAGATTGCTTGAACAACTCTTCAATATCACTTAATCGAACCTGCATTTGCTGAGCTCTTTCAGTTGAAACGAAAGGATCAAATCCTATAACTTCCATACCCATTGCATTCGCGACCTTTGCTACATGAGATCCAATCTTGCCAAGTCCAACTACTCCTAAAGTTTTCTTATAGAGCTCATTCCCTACATATTTTTTGCGATCCCAACCTCCAGAAAACATACTTGCATGTGCTTGAGGAATATTTCTAGATAATGAAAGAATCATTGCCAAAGCATGTTCTGCTGCTGCAATCGTGTTTCCACCAGGAGAATTTACAACTAATACACCCTTTTTAGTAGCACTTGGAACATCAACATTATCAACCCCAACTCCAGCTCTACCAATGATTCTTAATTTCTTAGCCTCAGCAATCACATCTGAGGTAACTTGAGTTCCTGAACGGATCATTAAACCATCATAATCACTAATAATATTCTTTAACTCATCTATCGAAAGACCTACTTTTTGGTCAACCTGAGCAACCTGAGTAAGAATATCTATACCTGCTTGATCAATTGGATCAGAAACAAGAACTTTCGTCATTAAAGGCGATAAACGTGCCGATCTGAACTTTAGTGATCTATTTGCTGCTGGCCAGAATTATGTTGAGCAGGATTGAATATCCAAACATTTCAAGGAGCTAATTAGTGTCCACATTCGTAATCATCTCGAAAGAAAAGGAACCAGTAAAAGAGTTACTTCTCAAATTAAGAGAGGCTCAAACACCTATCCTTAATTGCGATCTTGTAGAACCATTGGATAAACAATCTAAAGATGAGGAGTCAAATCTAGACACATCTGAAGAAGTTTTTGCCAATAAATCAAATTTTAATAATATCAAGTTTCTGAATCCAACTCTTGCTCGAAAGGATCGCCAAAAAACTTTGGCATCATGGTTGATTCCCTTTGGTTTTATTGCAGGTCTAAGCTTTTCTCAAATGACAGATCTTAAAACATTCGCAGACATGGGGTTCCCAAATCAATTAGAAAAGCTCTTAGGAGGCATAGTAGGAATGATTTCAGGAGCCATAGGGAGTTTTTTTTCGGCTGGGGGAATTAGCCAAGAAACAAATGATGATTTAAGAGCTATTAGAAAAAAAAGCGAAGGAGGTTGTTGGCTGTTAATTCTAGAATTACCACTAGAGATAGAACCACCTTGGGGAATTCTAAAAGAAATAGATAGCTTAGAAGTTATAACTATAGGCAAAGAGTAATTCTAACTTAAATAATATTTAAACAAGGGAAAATAATGTTACCAGTTTAAACCCTAGATTTAATATTATATTTATCAAAATCAAGCATTAATTCAAAAGAAAGGTTTAGAATATTAAAATATAAAACGAGAAATTTATTCTCTTTTCATGTATCTTCCTAAACAAAAGATTCTATTAAATAGCAATTTTTGCGAAGAGCTAGAAGTTTTACTTGATTACGCAGAAAAGGCTCTAAATGAGAGAAAACATATATGGACACCTTTCGTTTCAGCACAATTAATGGAGGAAGTTAAAAAAAAATTCAATAATTTAAGTGATATAACCCTCTTTTTTGAGGGGGGATTCCCTGGTTCAGAACGTAAAAGAATATGTTTCATAAGATCTGAACAAGAAATCAACTTTCCGTCTTCAAATATTCCCATAAAAGGTATTTATCTAAAAGGAAATTTCCTATTCGATAGAGCAAAACAAAATGATTTTAGAGATACCTTGCATGAGCTTGGAGTAGACGAAGGCGCAATTGGAGACATTTGGTTAATTAGAGATAGAGGTGCCCAAGCCATTTGCTCGCAAAAATGTGCAGATTTAATTCATCAAAAAATTGGCAAATTACGAGAAGTCGAAATAGTAATCGAAGCGTTAGATCTCAATGATATGGAGATCCCTTTTAAGAGACCAGAAAAAATAATTAATACAGTTGAGGCCTCTACACGAATAGACGCAATAGCCTCTGCAGGATTTGGTTTATCGAGATCAAAAATAACGACTCAAATAAAGAAAGGCTGCTTGCGACTTAACTGGAAGCTGAATAATCAGCCCAGTAAATCGTTGAAAATTGGAGACCTAATCCACTTGGAGCACAAAGGTTCACTTAAAATTCTAAATATAGATAAAACAAAAAAGGAACGCTGGAGAATCAAATTACTAAGGCAATGATTATTAGGTCCTATTGCCTGCTAACTTCATTGAGGAACTTAGCAATTGAGGCCTAAATCGATTCGCAAGGGCGATTAGCTCAGAGGTAGAGCACTACCTTGACACGGTAGGAGTCACTGGTTCGATTCCAGTATCGCCCATCAATCAAATTTTGTTCGCTTAGATATTTGAATAAATAAAAGTAATAGAAAAGATTTTAAATTTTTACTTATCAAACATTTGATGAAGCTTAATCCATGTAATCTCACTCTCACTCTGCTCACCTCCACCAATTAAAGAATACTCACCATTAGTTGATTCTTGCTTTTCTTTTAGTTCTAACATTTCCACGCCATCAATGTTTGCAGGCATTAAACAGAAGCAAATTCCTTTGCATCAAAACAACTTTTAAAGAATAAAGCCAGAAGTATTAATGATTCTTTAATCTTACAAGAATCAAGTTGCAAGATTTATTATTAATTTTTTACCTTTAGGGCAGTAAGCACTGTAGTAAAAATGCGTAAATATCTTTGTTTAAGGATGAAAATAATGCAAGCAAAAAAATATTTTATATTAGATAGTAGTCAAATTTTTATGCAAGCAGATTCGTCTTAAGCTAGTTACCAATAGAAAAACCTATTTACATTCAAATCTAAATTAAGTTGTCAAAACAAACACAATCAAATCAAATCCATATTGTCCTCGGACTGGGCAAATCTGGTATAAGTGCAGCAAAGCTGCTTAAATCAGAAGGCAAGGAAGTCTTAGTGTTAGAAAATAATACAAATGAAAAATTAATAAGTATATCTAATAAACTAGAAACAGAAGGAATCAATGTTATCTTACTAGACGAACAACTTAATATTAATAATTTCACGCCCTGGATAGGTAAAATTGATACTATAATTGTAAGTCCAGGAATAGAATGGGAACATAAAGTCCTAAAAGAATTAAGAAGCAAAAACATCAATATTCAGGGTGAAGTAGAAGTGGCTTGGGAAAGATTGAATCATGTTCCTTCAATTGCTATTACTGGCACCAATGGCAAAACCACCGTAACAAATATGCTTAATCATGTTCTAAAATCAAATGGTTTAAATACTGATATGGGAGGCAATATTGGAAAGGCATTATCTAAAATCGCCTTAGAAAGTATAAACAATAATCACCAACATTTGAACTGGCTAGTTTTAGAATTAAGTAGTTATCAAATTGAAGGTTCTCCAAAAGTAGAACCGACAATCGGCATATGGACAACATTTACGCCTGACCATTTAGAAAGACATGGTGATATAGAAACTTATTTCAAAATCAAGCGAAGTTTATTAGAAAAATCATCCATTCGGATTTATAATTCCGATGACAAATCTTTATCTAGGAAAAGAAAAGAATTACCTCAAGGAATATGGGTTGGGATAGAGGAAAGATCATCCTATAATCATCATCCAAGATTCTGGATCGATCGAAAAGGTTATATTTATGAAGAACACAAACAACTATTTCATAACTCGATACTTAAGTTACCCGGCAAACATAACTTGCAAAACCTTTTACTCGTAACAGCAGCAGCAAGAGAAATAGGTCTTGATCATTCATCAATAGCTACAGCCATAAATTCATTTAGAGCGGTACCCCATAGATTGGAATATTTAGGAATCACAAAAAATTTAAGTTTTTATAATGACAGCAAAGCTACTAATTTCGACTCTTCAATAACTGGTTTAAAATCGATTCCCTCCCCGATAATTTTATTAGCTGGCGGCATACAAAAGAAAGGAGATCATCTACCGTGGTTAAAACAAATAAAACAATCTACTAACGGAGTGGTTTTATTTGGACTTAGTGCCAAAAACTTACAGAAAGCATTATTAGATTCTTCTTATAAAGGAGAAGTCATTGTCAAACACAATCTAGAAGAGGCGACACTAGCCTCTATTAATTTAGCCAGGGAAAAAGCTTCCAAAAGCATATTATTATCTCCAGCCTGCGCAAGTTTTGATCAATATCAAAACTACGAAGAAAGAGGTGACCATTTTAAAGAACTAGTCAAAAAATATAGAGATACTCAATGATCTATTTTTTCCAAAACAAATAGATTTGGTCGGAGATCCACCCTTGGGGGAGATTTTCCCCATGATAATTTAAATGTATTCCTTAGAATTTGCACTTTGAACAACAACCAGTTCTCACAAAATGCTATTAGTCATAAGGAATTAAGTGACTTTTTAATCAGAGCCAGAAAAGATATATCTTCATTTGATACCCCTGACAAAAATAAATCGAAGGAAAGTCAAGAATTGATTGATTTACTTGAAGCCTGGACAGAATCAAGTAAAAAGTTGCTACTAATGATTAGCAAGGAACAAAAAGTTTTAACTGAAAACAGAAGTCCTAAATCTCTGATAGCCTTTGGGGCTATGGGAGCCCATATAAATATGGCCTTGCAAGCTCTCAAAGCGACAGAATCTGACCAAGAAGGTTAAATATTAGGAAGTTATTACATAAGAAATTAAAAGAACTAAATGTACTTTTTAAAAAATATAATTAAGTATAAAATCCTTTAAAAAAGGGATTACAGGGATATCTTATTTTGTCCGAACAAAACCAAAATCCACTTGTTCTCGTTCCAGAGTCAACAGCTAAATTGATGAAGTCCATATCAGGCGAAAGCATTGGTTCGGTTGATGATTTAATTTATTGTCACCTATATGGAATTGTAGGTGACTGGTTCCTTTCAGAGATATCAGAAGATAGAGAAAAAGCCTTTGGATTTCAAATAATAAATTCTGAACCTGCTTGGGAAATGGATAATTGGTTAACTAATTCCAGCAAATGGGGAGAAATACCGATAAAAGCACTGCAAGAACTTGTTAATGAAAAATTTTTAAAAGAAAAAGATATTCGTTTTTTAATTACAAGAGATTTATTTTGGGAACCTACAAGGTTCTCAGAAATTAATCTCGATCAAAATACTCTTTTCTATCCAGGTACAACTGATAGAAGTTTATCTTGAATATATGAAAGAATGTATGTCACTTTCATATATAGTTTCTAATTAAAATGAAAGAAATAGACCCCAAAAAAGATCCTCTTTATTTATTAACAAAAGCAGTTGAGAGAGGGGATCCTGAAGTTGGAGAAAAAGTAAAAGATCGCCTTGATAAATCAGATAATCCTTCAGAAATGAGATATTTAGAAGGATTACTTATACTACTAGGTGAGAAACCAGGAGAACTAGAAGATCCACCCGACTTCGAAGATGATCCAGATGAGTATTGGCAAGAGAATGATTACTTTGAGGTCTAAATTAAAGCTATAGCAACTCCAGAAAAAGATAAAAAAGAATAAAAAATTGTTAATTTATTTATTTGATCTCCCTCTATCTTAGAAATAAAAAGCGCAAAAATAGGAGAAAGACTTAACAAAGTCCAACCAATACCTATAGGCAAAAATTTAAAAACTATTTGTTGAAATAGTATTCCAAAATTAGTACCAAGTAAGGTTGATAAAATTAAATTTGAATTCTTATTTTTAGTTATTGATCTATTATTTAGAAGCTCAATAAAATCCTTTTTGAAAATAAAAAATAAAAATATCGATGCTGATAAAAGTCTTATTTCAGTTGTTTGTAATGGAGTTAATTTAGAGCTGATCAAAATTATCCTTGATAATAAGGCTGCAAAAACCGCACAAAATACCGACCCCAATGCGCACAGAATACCAAGAATATTTGTTTCGCTAGCTTCCTCTTTTTGAAATGTGTTTTGACGTACAATCATCAATAAAGAAAAAGATACAATTAGAGATCCTATCCATACTCTTTGAGGATATATCTCATTAATACTCAATGTTCCTAAAATAGTCGCAATTATTGGTGTTAGCGCTTCAAATGAGAGAGTTTTTCTAGTCCCTATTATTTTCAATGAATTTATATACAAGGTATCCCCTATAGAAATACCAACTATTCCACTTATCATCAAAACAAATATAGAAGTTAAATCAGAAAACCAATTTATTGTTAGGGCAACTGGCAAAAAGAAAATTGAAGCAAGAACATTTTTATAAATATTGATTTGCCTAGGTAGCAAGTTTTTAGATTCTCTACGCCAAACAGAACACGCAAAAGTCCAAGATAATACTGCAGATATAGCCGCGATAAAACCAATCATATTTATCTTTTTTTATAAATAAATTTTAAAAGAATTAAATGTTCAGTTCATCAATAGTTTAAGTAGCTACTAACTAAAATAAGCTGGTTTTCTAGTTAACTAATTACTTTTTTTGCATTCTGGCTTGTTTTTCTTACTATTTAAATTAAGTTTGCCATCACTCCAAACTTCTAATACATCAGGGAAATGCTTCTCCATGCATAAATCGCAAATACCATGACTAAAACGAATATCTGCAATTTTTGAAAGGTATTTTTCTAAGTGCTGCCACTCGCCATCAGAATCCCTAACCTCTTTACAATATGAACATGTTGTTAAAATACCCTCAGTGTTATGCATATGGGTAAGAGCATCAAGAAGACGAATAGATCTTTTACGAAGTTCTAATAAAGTCACAACCTGTCTAGACAATGCCTCCATAATTTGATGCTGTTGACCAGACAAATGTCCAGGCTTTCTATCAATCACGCATAGAGTTCCTATTCGCTGATCATTGGGGGTTTGCAATGGAAAACCAGCATACAAACGAATTTTTGGTTCTTCAACCACCAAAGGATTTGATTTAAATCGCTCATCCAACAAAGCATCCTCAACAATCAACGGCTCAGGGCTAGCAATAGCATGAGCACAAAAAGAAACGTCCCTTGATGTTTCTTTCGTCTCAAACCCACACATTGATTTAAACCATTGCTTATCTGTATCAACCAAACTCATTAAAGAAATAGGAGTTCCACAAGTCAAAGAAGCAATTTTCGTTATGTCGTCATAACATTGCTCAGGTTCAGTCCCTAATATTCGATATTCAGCAAGAGCTTTTAATCGCTCTTCTTCTTTGCTTATCTTTGGGGCACCAAAACCCAAAACATTTCCCTAACTATATCTTTTAAGAATAAGTAATCCTCAGTAATAAAAACGAATCTCTTCTCAATAATAAATAATTAAGTTTTCATAAGAAAACCTTAAAAACTTTAAGCAAAATCCAAACTTAAGACAAGAAGAGACTTGCTAGTTAATCTACAAAATCTAGCTTTTGACCATTTTGCTTTTATATAAATTTTGTAAGTACTGATTTATTCATCTAAAAGGTTTTTGTAGTCCTGATTTTAAAACTACTCTTAGTTATCAAATTATCTTCACTAATATCAAGTCCTTTTACACTAGAGATCTCCCCTTTCAAGCCCTCTAGTTGAAGTTGATCAATCATCTGCTGAATAACCTGGCTTTCTACTAATTTCTGATCAATCATTTCTGGAGTCATTTTCTCAAATAATTTACCTGCTTTAGAGGCAACTACATCTGATGCATTAGTAATTTTGAGAAGAATCATAATTAAAGCAAAACTTAGAAAATTGAAATTCAATTCAATTTATTAATAAATAAATATTATATAAATTAATACTTCATCTAATATTAAAGAATTATGGAAATGTAATTCAACTAATAATCAATATAAAAATTTGAATTAAGACCAAGCATATAAAAATCCAAAGTAATGTCATTCCTATTTTATTGTGGAAGGAACCTTTCTTATAAATTGATGGACCTGAGTCACAATCCCTTGTCATTATTAAAAGTAAAACAATCTAAAAATAACATAGCAATAGATTTGCATTTTGATTGCTCAAGCAAACAAGTAATACAATTGAAAATCAAAATTTAAAAAATCGAGAAATATCCACAAAAACAAAATAAATATTACATAATAGTATATTAAAACTTAAACATTAATTTTTTCTCTTAATATTGAGCAAATGAACTTTGAACAAACAAGAAATTTAATTGGTAGAATATTAATCTCAGCTATATTTATTTATGCAATTCCTGGTAAGATATTAAATTTCGAAAGGACAGTTGAGGTTATATCAAATAAAAATATACCTCTTACTTTAGCCCCATATTTATTGCTTTTAGCAATCATTTGCTTGGTTTTTGGTTCGATCCTTTTCATCTCGGGATTCAAGCAAAAATTAGGCGCATATCTTCTAATAATCTTCATCGTACCAACAACCTTTGTATTTCATTTTTCTCCTTTCCAAGCAAAAGCTGTTCTAATGAATGCTGGCCTGATTGGAGGTTTGTTACTCGGGTTAAATAACTTTAAAAGGAACTCACTTAAAGAGATTTTTAATAATCAGAAAATCAAAAAACAATAATATATCTACTTATTTTTCAATTTTTGTTTGATGCCAATTCAACTTAATCTAAATAGAGTTCTCTAGTTTACGCTTTATGGAACAATCTTGAGCAGTTCTTTTAAGGATTTTATACTTTTCAGAGTCCATATCAGATGAATATATATAATTCTAAAGTAAGGTTATTTATTTTTCTCAGACAATCTTTTGACATTATTTTATAAACATCAATAGGAATATTTCCAAGTTCCGATCCTATATGTTTTGCCTCAATACCCATAATCGTTATCACACAAGTTCCCAAAGGAGATGCTAACAAATCAGTTGGGGTAAAATCTTTTCCTTAGCCATCATGGTCTTTGGGTTCATTAGTATGAATCACACACCCTGAAAAGCAATGCTTTGCTTCAGTGCGCAATTCCCCAATATATTCTTCAACTAATTTTTGTAGAGTAGGTATAAGTATCTGTTTAGTTTTTGATTTAAAGGCCTGATCATTAATTTACTTTACCAAATTTATTCGCTAATCAAGTATGAAATAAGTTCCTTTTTCATAGACAAAACAACTATGATGGAAATAAAAAATAATATGGTTTCACAGAAATATTCTCTCATTCTTAAGTAAATGATTTTTATTTCATTGTTCCTTAGTTTACTTATTACTCTTAATCCTTCACCAAGTTTCGATTGCGATGGGAACAGATTAACTGCCGTCATCAGAAACAACTTAAATGGAGATTTTTCAATAACAGATGATATTTCCAATATTGATGAAGGAGCATTTATAGTTCTTAATTGGCGCGATATCAACCTTATGCTCCCAGTATCTTTTAAGGTCGGTGAAATATCTTTCACCGACAAGAAATGGTTATGGAGTTATAAGGATGAAAAAAATGGATTAAGAATGGATGAACCCAGATTTGCTCAACTTTTACCTAATGGAGATATTCAAGAATTTTCTTGTCAAGCTGTTTACCCAGAGGACCTGATTTCGTAAAGAAATTCTTAAGCAGGAAATAATCAAGACATGTAATGGCTAGGTATTAAGTAACTGATAAAACTTAAATGACTGTATCAAGATCAAAGAGATTTGTATTTGTAGATACGAAGCAAAATGTAAATAAAAAACAAGTTTTTATTTTTGGATCAATAATTGCAAGTAGTTGCTTAGGTGGTGCATTCTTAATCGCACTTTATATTGAATATCTTCATAATCCAGCTTTTCACAGTTTTATTCAATCAATGGGGATATTTCTATGAACCTTAAGTTCATCGATGCTAGATATTACTTCTAAACAAAAAGCTCCCATGAATAGGAGCTTTTTGTTTAGAAAATTTATAAATTGTTTTGGATCAACCAGCCAATGGATCGATTTTCAATGACTGCTGATTAAAATCTGAGAACATCAATAATGTGTTCTCGATTTAGATACCTTTTGGACGGTTAAACAAAACCAGGAATAATTTGGCCTGTTGTTGCATATGCACCGATCAAAGCAATACAACCGAATAACGCTGCATACCCGTTAAACCTTTCTGCGGTTAGCTTTTCAGGGTCAATGTTTCTTGTGATGTTTTCTTTCGCAGTCATTACACAACTCCAGGAATAAGTTGGCCAGTAGTTAGGTAGATACCTGTTAGAAGTACGAAAGCCATCATCGCTGGTCTGCCGATGCTTCTTTCCAAGATTGTCTTGTTAGATGGTTGCATGATTAAGATTTAGAAAATACCAGGAATTATTTGTCCGGTTGTTGCATATGCGCCAAAGGCTGCAACGAAGCCAAGCATTGCTGCCCAACCATTAAACTTTTCTGCTTCAGGAGTCATTTGGAAAGGATTGAATATGTAAAGGAATGTAACGAACCATCATATGTTGTTGATGGTGGGCAACCGAACATAATAGTAAAAATTATCAAGTGCATTAGAAAAATCTATATAAAAACAAAATCTGAGTGCTTGTTTTGTCTTTGACACAATCAAAGATGACTATGATATTTGAGAGTTAAATCAATAAGAAATTTGTACGACCCTTCGATTGGACAAGATTCACTCACCCTCATTGATGTTGTAGGCGTATTAATAGGTCATGTCCTTTTTGGAGTCGCTGCTACTCTTTTAATTGATTGGAGTTGGATCCCCTTAAGTGCTCAACAAAGAAAAACTGGTCGATCACTAAAACAAATTAAAAGAAGCTGGGGCTGGGATGAAAAACCCGATAAAAATGATGAACTTCATAGCTAGAAAATAGAAAATCCTTAGCAAAAAACAACGAGTAATCTTTAGGCCCTTTTTGTGTCAAATGATGTGAGTTGATTTGTATCATATAATCTTCAAATTAATAAAAGATCTATTAATAATATAAAAAAATAGTTTTCAATTCAGACGATCTTTTTTTTGATTGCCATCTTGAATGCTCTCTACTATCAAAAAAATTTTTACCCTTAAAAAAATGGAATTAAAAATTAGATCTTGGAAAATCATTTATCTGTTTTTATTGCTTATTACAATAGTTATAGATAATTATAAATAATTTGTGTTTCGTAAATATATTTTTTAGTTTATTAATATTTTTAATTGACTAAAATAATTGACAAATAAAGTTTTGCGCTAAACAACGAAATGACAGGTGAAGATTGTACTCGTCTATTTAAGTCTGCCTATGAAAATAGATACACATGGGAATCAGATTTTTCTGGTTATGAAGGAAGATGTTCATGGACAGATGGCAAAAGAAAATTAGAAGGGTACTTTTGCTTGGGACAAGATTTAAAAGCTACTGTTCAAGATATAGATGACGAAGAAATAAACAAAGCCATTTCTTCACAACTTTGGGAAGTTGCCATTCATCGAGTGAGAAGATCATTTGAACAAACCCATGGTAAAAATACTTTTACTTTTGGGGATAAAAATGAAATCGGCTTAGAAGTTATAGTTGGAGGGAAAAACAAAGGTGACAAATATAGGGTCAAAAACGATATAGTTACAATGGTTTATAGGCATATACATGGGAATCTAATAATTATTCTCACTGAGGATGTCCTTCATACTGGCAATGGCTACTTAAGCAAGAGTTATTCCAGCCAATATCTTGATCCAATTTCAAAAAAAGATTTAAAGGGAAAAAGCTTTTACAAAGATACTTTCATACCTTTATTCAAAGGAGGACCTTGGGTTTTATCTTCCAGAGCTATACATCAAGAATCTTCAAAAGGTTCAGCAATAAATAGACAAGTATTTTCTTTTTCGGAGTTAAAAAGTCTTTGTACAAAGTAATTTAAGCAAACTAAATCTCTGCAGCAATAATGATTTTCATAAAAATATCTAACTAGATTAAACCCGGGATTTATAAATTAACTATTTTCGATTATTAATAAATGGCAAGGACAAGAGGTTTACAAATGCTTAGTGATTTGTCCCTATTCATGTTTTTCGTAAAACACCTCACCTATCCTTTTTAGATGCAGGCGTAAATGTATCAAAGGGGCCGATGTTTTCATCCATCACCAAAATGCCATATCTCCCCTGAGGACGGTGATTTTGAGCAGTATTACATTCATCATCAAATTGAACACCATTTAGTGATTGAAGGTAGTCGAAAATTCACTCTTATCAACCCTAAATTAGATGAGCTACACCATGTTTTTTCAGTAGAGAGATGGGAGCACTTCAAATACTGATTGGTACATGGCCCCCTATCAAAGTCAGATTAAAAAGGCAGTGATCCGTGAGAAACATATTAAAGAAAGATAATCAACGCCTGTAAAAATAATGCAAATTATTGCTTAGTTGCTTTTTTATTTGTTTGTAAATTCCTATTCGTTTTAGCCAGATCAGCCTTGCCTGGATTTGGGATACTGAACTGAGTTAGCATTTCATGAGAATCATGTGAAATTCAAAAAATATTCAAAACTTACACAGAACTAACTATTTATTTTCTACTTGAAACTCTTTTAATGAGTCTCCGTAATAAATCATAGCCAATTGAAGCAAGACCCAATTCATAGCTCTTGACATTGTTATCTCGAAATGGATTCAAATTAAAGATGGCTTATATTTCACAGCCTTGCCATGAGTAATTATTATTTTTAAAGGATTTAAGAATAATACGTTAATAATTTAAGATCAAATCAAGATTCAATTTGGTTATCAAAACAAGTAACGATAAGTAATTATTCAGAGCATTTGTTCATTTTAAATATAAACTTTGCAAATAAAGCAATTAAAGGTATTGCATGGTTTTTCTATCGAATCCACAGGTGTGGCACTTGCCAGGAACTTGGTCTGAGCAACCTATTGATGGCCCTTACTTAGGTATGACTTCAAGTCAATTAAGTTGGGTGGCTGCATCAATTTTGGTAACCTTATTGATTGCTTTTAGTATTTACGTCCTTGAGACGAGCAAGTCAAAGCGTAAAAGAAGTTCTTAGAATATTTAAATAATTAGAATTTACTTACTCGGTAATTAATATTTTATGACATATTTTATTTTATATTTTGCTGGAATAGCCTCAATTTGGTGGGTTTATAAGGTTGGATGGACTGAAGCTCTTAAGACCATTCTCAGTGTTTTAATTCCTTCTTTATTAATTATTCTTTTTAATGTCAAAGCAGGAAGACTAATATTCAAAAATCCCACAGTTGGGATAATAAGTGTTCTTCCCACCGCAATTTTTATTTATCGAGGATCAAAGCCTCTCGTATTTGGAATTAATAGTTGGATAGATAGGAAAAGAAACGAATCTGTTTATTCACAAGAAGTGGTTGATGCCGAAGTGGTTTCTAAAGAGGAAGCATAAGTTTAGATTCCAACAATGTAGTCATAGTGGGAGATCTGAAGAGAAGAAAACTCTCAACCCCTTTATTTGGATCTATTTTCCATCGTAGAAAAGTCAATTCTATTTTGAATCTCAAAAAAATTAGGAGTTTCTTTATTCTTTTATTAGTTATATTTGTTGAACGCTTTGGATAAATGGCAATAATGAAGTGATTAATAATTCAACCATGACAGATAACGAGCCAAAGTGGGATTACACCACCAAAGAAGGAAATTTTGCTGCAGGAGCAGCCGTTGTTGGAGGGAATTTACTAGTTCTTATTATTTACATTCTCTATAGAACGGTTCCCTCTGTTCACCATTTTATTATTGGGAGATAACTCATAATTTTCCTGGGAAACGACTTAGTTGTTGGAGAGCAGAATTCTCAGTATCTTCTGTTATCTGTTGATTGCGACCAGATAAAAGTCAATAAAAAAGCCATTCCAATTAAAGGAAGAAGGGTTTTAATTAAGCCAACTAGAACCAAAACTCCTATTCCTGCAGAGCTATAAATTGCCCATTTAGGAACATATCTACCTGCTCTACTCTCTTTATTACTTGCAGGAGGAATTACTTCTGGATCAATAGTCATTTCAACTGAAACAAATCAAGCTTTAATCAGAATAAATTCATTCAAAAGGAAAACAAGCCCCCAATGGATACTGTAATCATGAGAATTTTTTGCTAACCATACCTCCATATCTAAGTTTAATGAAGCATCTATGTTTTTTTAGTTTCTTCAAATAATCCCAAAAAAGTCCATACTATTAATGAAACAAGTCCCATTAGCAAAGACAAGATGGCAAAAGTAAATTTCCCTAAAAAAAGGACTGCAATAGCTGTTGTTATGAAAATTAAAGAAAAAATTAGATAAGTATTGGCAGGGATTTTTTTTAGTAACTCCATCATTCATCTATTAAAACATATTTATTAAAAAGGAAACTCAGATTTTATCCATAAGGCAGAAGTAACTTTCATAAGTAACCACATAACTAAAGCGCCCTCAAGAAAGCCAAACCAATAAAGGGCGTAATTAGATATCCCCATTTCTTTTTGAGCACGTTCAACAAATGATTTATGCCATTTAATCAACTTCACTATTCATCTGTATACATAGAATTATTATAGTTAAAAGCAGCAAATAGCAACTTCTTTAGGACAATAGCATCTATTATTCATGCGAGATGTTTTTCTATTCAACAGTTCTTGGACTAACGAACTTAAGTCAAACATAATAATTTTATTGAATTAATAGCTACTAAAATGAGTCATTTAAAAACTTATAAAAATATCACTCTAGGGATTTAACTAATTCAGCGAGCGTTAATTGGCATATAAATAATATAATCTCATTCTAACAATATTGATATATTAATATACCTTAAATTATTAGGTGCATGAATTGATTTTAAATCATCAATGCACATACAAGTGAGCTTTCTCTGAAACTTTGAATCAGAATTAAACTAAACATAAATTTTCCATTGAAATACATATTAACCAGGTTATAGACTCCCATCCCCATCCTGTGGCTTGAGTCGAACTAAGGTCTAAATAGGCAAATCGGACGATTGAGGAGCAAAAGCCACATCGCTTTCCCAGTATCAAAAAATCAAGAAGATCAATGGTGACAATTTGGTCTAAATCTGTTTTTCGTCTCCATAAGAACAATTACGTTGTTATTAGGTTAGCTCAGACAACTCACTTAGCTCAATCCATCTATCCTCATGCTCTTGTATAGCTTCAATAAGCTCTGCTAACTGATGACTAATTTCACTAATGTCTTCATCACTATCAGTTATTTTTTTTTCTAAAAATATTTTCTGTTTTTCTAACATAGGAAGTTTAAGATCTAGTTCTTTTAATTCTCTAGCTTCTTTAAAACTCAATTTTCTGACAGTTTGTTGAGGGTTTGATTTATTTTCTGATCCAACCTTGTTATGTGAATTATTAACTATCTGATCTCGTTCTTTGGCTTCTTTATTTCGCTCCTCTAATATTTTTTGTTCCAAAAATCGAGAGTAATTACCTTCATATCTTCGTAAGTGACCATTTTCAAAATGAAAAATTCGATCAATAGTTCGATCAAGAAAATATCTATCATGCGATACGACTACGACGCAACCTTTGAAGTCCTCTAGAAAATCCTCTAACACGCTTAGTGTTTGTATATCTAAATCATTCGTAGGCTCATCAAGTAACAATACATTGGGAGCTTGTATGAGCATTTTACAGAGAGCAAGTCTTCTTTTTTCTCCTCCTGAAAGTTTAAGTAGAGGACTATGTTGCTGACTAGGTGGAAAGAGGAATTTTTCTAAGAGTTGAGATGCGGTTATTTGTTTTCCCCCATGTTCAATTCGTAATGCAGCTTCCTCCACGAATTCGATAACTTTGCGCTGTTGGCCTCCCCCTTGATTTAAATCATTGGTATGTTGGTCGAGATAGCCAATATGAACGGTTTCTCCAAGTTTTATTTTCCCACTAGTAGGCAATCTTTTACCTGCAATTAGATCTAAAAGAGTTGATTTACCACTTCCATTTGGACCAATGATACCTACACGATCCTCAGGACTAAAGCTATAAGTGAAATCATGTAAAAGATCCAAATTATTTTCTTTATCATTTAAAGAGAGTCCTACACCTTCAGCTTCAATTGCGATTTTTCCAATTCTTCTACTCAATGAATTCATTTCTAATTTAGCTTGGAAATGATTTTTAGGTTTCGCTTGCATTTCAGCAATCCTTTGAATACGTGCTTTTTGTTTTGTGCTTCTTGCTTTGGGACCTTGTCTTAACCAAGCTAATTCCTTTCTTAAAACACCCTGAAATTTTTTCTTTGTAGATGCCTCTGATTGTTCTTGTTCAACTTTTTGTTGAAGAAATTGGCGATAATTTCCGGAATACTTGCGAGCTTCTCCATTATTGATTTCAACCATCCGAGTAGTAACACGATCAAGAACATATCTATCGTGAGTTATCAAGACAAGAGCGCCGTCATAATGGTCTAACCAATTTTGAAGCCATTCCACTGCAGATGCATCGAGGTGATTAGTAGGTTCATCAAGAAGCAAGACATCTGGTTTAGATACAAGTGCAGCGGCAAGTCCCACTCTTTTGCGGTAACCACCAGAAAGCTCTTTTACTGGCTTATCTAAATCTTTTATACCTAGTCTTCTTAGAACATCTTGGCATTGTTGTTCTAGATTCCATGCCCCTGCGACATCCATAAGTTCACTTGCCTGGCCAAGTTTTTTCAAAAGGTCTTCATCTTCTGGGTTTTGAGCGATTTTTCTACTTAACTGACTGAAATTAATTAATAATTTTCTTTTTTCTCCACACCCTTCAAGAACTTCTTCCAAAATACTTTTTTGACTGTTGTAACTTGTTTCTTGCCCAACTAAAGATATCCGCAAAGATGATAAACATCTCCTTTCTCCTTCCATCAATGGTTCTACTCCTGCAATGACTCTCAAAAGTGTTGACTTCCCAGATCCATTGGGACCAATCAAACCAAGTCTCTCTTTTTTATTTATATGAAGATCTAAATTTTTAAAAAGATTTTTTATTCCAAAGTCTGTAGAAGCATTAACAAGACTAATCAACACAGCTTACGTCCTCTTGTCTATAACTAAAGCCAACTCATAAATATTACCCCTCTTAGTCCTCATGATCTTTTTCAAAGCTTGAACATGAAATTTATAAATAAATTCTGTCATTACTTAATAGCCATACAATCTATTTAAACACTTACTTCAACTAGGAATATATGATTAACCGCAAGAGCAGAAAGCATAAACAAGAAACTTAGCGAAAGAAATTGCAGTACTGCTCTACCTTTGAGCGAACCCTTCCAGAATCTTTTAAGCCTAGTGACCTAGCAGCATCACCACCGTTAATTTCGACTGCATAGTATCGTCCACAAATATTCTTAGTTTCATAGATTCGATCATCAGACTTAACAGCCATCGGAGACATAAGAGCAAAAGATAGAGCCATGAAAAAGATACGGTTCATTATTTTATTTATGAGATAAAAACTTTAGAGCCTTTTAAGGGTAAGATCTTACATAATTATTTATACATGTAAAAATAAGATGAATTTTTTAGAGAGAGTTCTTTCAAATTACTTTCTGGCTTGGAGTCAGATTTTCAATTACAAAGATAAAACAAGTAGAGTACCTTTTTGGCACTTTTTTATCCTTGATGGATTAATAGGAGCTGTGGTTTCAATTCTATCTAATGACACCCTTGCTAATGATCCAAATGATTTTTATACCATCTCTGAAGGATATGATTGGAGTTATTTGTATAGCATTCCATCTTTTTTAGTTTTTATAGCTTTATTAATCAGACGGCTGAGAGATATAGGTAAGGAAAACTTAGTTTTATGGGCGTTTTGTTCATTTATTCCTTTCTATAATCTTTATATATTTGCTCAGCCGTCCTCTAAAAAATAATCATTTCCTACCTTTAAAAGTCCGAGGATAAGGAATATTAAGTGCATTAAACCTTTTTAATTTTTTACTACGCCTATAACGCTTATAAAACAAGTCGAAAAGTGTCGAAACACCTAACCAAGATAGAATACAACTTATTAATATCCGTGCCCCTTCAGTCGATGCAAGCCAATAGATAATAGGATCAACTATAAGATTAATACTAACTATAAAAGCAATAAACAAAAAGAAAGTCAGACAAGCTATTACCGATAAAGCTCTGATTATTTTTTTGGTATTGTAATTTTTCATACCCAAATGTTTAAAATCCTATTAGGAATCTATATTTTCTATTCTCAAGCAATATAGATAGTAAAGGAATTTTAATGTAATAAAAGTTGATTCAGCTTTTATATTGTATATATAATTCACAGATCAAAAGTAGAAATTATAATCAACTACTTTTAGTAGACATATACAACTAATAACTATTAGATAATAATATAGCAATCAGATAAGGGCTTACGTAATTTATCTAAGCTTCAAAACTACTTATACAAAAGTTTATGGAAGTTTACAAACTGATCTCAGAGGATATTTAGATTAGCCACCTTTAGCAGATGGCATTTCATCAATCTGTCGAAGAAACGATGTTAGACCTTATATGTCATATGCCTAAAAGAACTGATAAACTTAATACTGGAGATCAGTTAGCTATTTACCAAGGATACAAAGAATGGATCAAAACATAAAGAATAAAAACCTTATTCCACAGAACAGACTCTTTATGAATACATATACTTTTGGGTAAAATAATCAATAAAAAGAAGCCCTCGCTTTAAATTTTACAAAGTTACTAAACTTTTTCAGCTCCTATACTTACTCACAAATCATTTGATAAAGATGAAATTAACCTTTAGATAATTAAGAGTAAACCTAATGCAGATTCATTATCAGAAATTTATCTAGTTGATTTAAGCTTATTCATTTATAAATAAAGACAAATGTTCTATCTTTAGGATATATTTAAACTAAAAAAATACGCTTTGAAGTTTCAAGGGGCTTTATTTGTGAGATCACAACTTTGAATGAAGAAAAAGTAAAAGATTTTCTTTAATTGCCTAGGAAATAGAAAAATTTAGCGAAAATCAAATTTATTGATTAAAAAAATTATGCGTCGCTTGGTATCAGGAATAGTTGGTCTAGCAGCTCTATTAGCTGGTTGTGCGACAACAAATCAAGACAATAGTTCTAGACTTAACCTGATAAAAAATCGCAACGAGTTAATTTGTGGAGTAAGTGGGAAGATTCCGGGATTTAGCTTTCTGAAAAGTGATGGTAGTTATGAAGGACTAGATGTCGATATATGTAAAGCATTTGCTGCTGCATTTATAGGAGATTCGGAAAAAATCCAATACAGGCCTCTAACTGCAGCAGAAAGATTTACAGCTATAAAAACTGGGGAAATTGACCTGTTATCAAGAAATACCACTTTCACTCTCAGTAGAGATTCCTCAGGAGGAAATGGGTTAACTTTTGCACCAGTTGTTTTCCATGATGGGCAGGGACTGATGGTCAAGAAGGAAAGTAAAATTAGAAGTCTGAAAGATCTTGCAAATAAATCTATATGTGTAGGTTCAGGCACAACCACTGAGCAAAATATAAATGATGCATTCGAGAGTGCCTCGCTGCCTTATACACCAATTAAATATCAAGACCTCAATCAAGTAGTTGCTGGTTATTTACAGGGTCGGTGTTCAGCCATGACTTCTGATCGTTCACAATTAGCAGCAGCCAGATCTGGTTTTAAGAATCCAAAAGAACATATTATTCTAGATGATGTATTAAGCAAGGAGCCACTTGCTCCAGCCTCCGATGGCCAAGATCAGAAACTAGCTGATGCGATGAGATGGGTTATCTTTTCCTTAATATCAGCAGAAGAGCAAGGGATAACAAAGTCAAATATTGGTGAGAAGGTACAACTCGCAAAGAATAACCCTCAATTAAAACCTTTAAGAAGATTTCTAGGAATTGATGGAGGCCTAGGAGAAAAAATTGGTCTTAGCAATGACTTTGTAGTTAAAGTAATTAGCTCAACTGGCAATTATGGCGAGATTTACGAAAGAAATTTAGGTCAAAATAGCGAGGTGCCTATTCCAAGAGGACAAAATGAGTTATATAAAAAAGGAGGTGTACATATTTCACCACCATTTAACTAAAAATAATTTGTCACTGGAATGAAAATAAATCAAAAAATATTTTTTCAATTAGGGACAACTATTATCTTTTTTGGTTTGATTGGGATACTAATTAATAATTTGACAATAAATCTAATAAGAACAGGCCTTGGTTTTAATTTTAGCTGGCTTTTCAAACCAGCGAGTTTTGCGTTAGCGGAACACCCCTTACCTTATAGCTCCTCAGATAGCTATGCTTGGGCATTATTTATAGGTTGGCTCAATAGCCTAAAAGTAATAGTCTCATCATTATTGTTAGCTACTTTATTGGGAATTCTTGTAGGCTTTGCAAGAACTGGTAAAAACTCATTACTAGGGCTTTTTTCAGCTGGGTACATTACAATTATTCGCCAAACCCCTCTTTTACTTCAACTTATGTTTTGGTATTTTGTTGGTTTTTTAGGCTTAAAAGATAATGTATTAATCCAGATAAAAGATATATTTATAATTTCAAATCAAGGAATACAGTTATCAGGGTTCAACCTATCTTCAGAGTTTTCAGCATTGTTACTTGGTCTAAGTATATTCACAAGTGCGTATATAGCAGAAGTGATTCGTGGAGGAATGCTTTCTGTTCCAAAGGGGCAATGGGAAGCTTATAGAAGCTTAGGGCTCTCTGAAAGAAAAGGTCTTATCAGCATCATAATTCCACAAGCCTTACCAGCAATCATTCCAGGGTTAACAAGTCAATATCTTAATCTTGCAAAGAATAGTACTTTAGCAATAGCAGTTGGTTACTCAGATATTTATGCAATAAATGATACTATTATTAATCAAACTGGAAGAGCAATCGAATGTTTCCTTATATTGCTTACTAGTTTCTTATTATTAAATCTATTAATAAGTAATAGCATGGAAATTATCAATAGGATAATTATCAACTCTAGAAAACATAATTAATTGATACTAAATATGACTTTAATTATATATCTATTTCAAAGAATAAGAAAAACTTTGTTTTCAAGTTTATCCAATAGCATTATTAGCCTAATCTTCATATTGATTATTAGTTTAGTTTGTCTAAATACGTTTAGATGGCTTATATTTAAAGCTAATTGGGCAGTTGTTACATCCAATCTTCCTTTGTTTGCATTTGGTAGCTTCCCACCGAATGAACGATGGAGGCCTGCAACTTGGATTATTATTCTCTTTTCACTGAGCATCATTACAATTTTTGGCCCTGAGTGGAAATGGCTACGCAAAAATCTTTTGATAGCATGGCTAGGCACTATACCCCTAGGCCTTTATTTACTTTATGGGGGACTTGGATTGTCACCTATCATGAGTAGACATTGGGGAGGCTTAACTCTAACTATTCTACTAACTGCTTGTAGTTCATTGTTATCATTACCATTGGGAATAGTCTTAGCACTTTGTCGTCAAAGTTCATTACCATTAATTCAGAAGCTAAGTTCATTCTATATAGATGTAATGAGAGCAGTCCCTCTTATTGCTGTACTTTTCTTTGGTCAACTATTAATACCTTTATTTCTTCCAGTAGAAATAGAAGTCGATCGTGTTTGGAGAGCTATCTTTGCATTCACTCTTTTTGTCTCTGCCTACATAGCAGAAGATATTCGTGGCGGATTGCAGGCAATACCTAACACCCAAATAGAAGCAGCTAATAGTCTTGGCCTTAATCAATTCCAAATCATCCAATTAATATTGATACCTCAAGCCTTACGTATTGCATTACCTGCTTTGACTAACCAATGCATCGGACTTTTTCAAAATACATCTTTAATGGCTATTTTAGGATTAGTGGAGTTACTTGGTGTAGGCAGGAGTATCCTGGCTAATCCAGAATTTATTGGTCAATATATTGAAGTTTATGTTTGGCTAGCATGTGTCTATTGGATGGTTTGTACAATCATGGCTGTTCTAGCAAGACATCTTGAACAAAGAATGACCATTAATCAAGCTAATTTTTGATAATTCATGGAACCTATTGTTGTTGCGAAGAATCTCACTAAGTCTTACACAAAAGGATTACGAGCTCTTGATAATGTTTCTCTAACAGTTAATCAAGGGAAAGTCCTAGTGGTAATGGGTCCCTCTGGCTCAGGGAAAAGTACTCTGATTCGAACCTTTAATGGTCTTGAAACTTTTGACACAGGAGAACTGAATGTTTTAGGAATAACAGTTAATTCCACGCATGATGAAAAGAAAATCCAAAAAATAAGAAGAAGAGTAGGAATGGTTTTTCAACAATTCAATTTATTCCCTCATCTATCAATCCTTGAAAATATCACTCTCGCTCCAATAAATGTGCAAAAACGTCGTCAAATTGAAGCGGAGGAATATGGCATGTATCTCTTAAATCAAATGGGAATAGATTCACATGCAAAAAAATACCCAAGTCAACTTAGCGGAGGAGAACAGCAACGAGTAGCCATAGCTAGAGCTTTAGCATTAAAGCCGGAGTTACTTCTATTTGATGAACCCACTAGCGCTCTAGATCCAGAAAGAATCAATGAGGTGCTTGATGCGATGAGAAGACTGGCTGATCAAGGAATGACAATGGTTGTAGTAACACATGAAATTGGTTTTGCTAAAGACGTAAGTGATCAAGTTTTATTTATGGATTCAGGTAAAGTCATAGAAACATCTCATCCAAATATTTTCTTTTCTAATGCAAGACACGAGAGAAGTAGAAAATTTCTAAATCAACTTGATAAACATTAGCAATTGCCAAGTCATAATAAAACGAAAAGAAAGATCTAAACAAAGAGTGACAGAGTAAAGGATTCAAAGTCTAGGAAGTTTTTACCTTAAAAGAAATTGTAAATAATTAGTTTTGATTGAGCAGAGAAAAAAGTAGACCATTAAAATAAAACATCTACAAGAAGTAGAGTTCATTCTTACTTATAATTAACAAGTCAATAAATGTAATAAAGATAATTTGATTGGTCTTAAAGAGTTTGTTAAGACTGACTCTTTAAAAATTTACAAGTCTATGTCTAGCGATAAGTTTTATTAGTTTCAAAAGTTAGGTAATGCTGGAAGAGAAGCAAGCGGAATAGAATAAATCAGTCAACACTCTTTCCACACACTGCTTTTTCGCTAAGATCCCATGGCAGCAAAGAAAATAAACTATTGGCTAATGAAAAGTGAGCCAGATGCTTACAGCATTAAAGATTTGCAAAAGGAAGGAGAAACCCTCTGGGATGGAATACGAAATTATCAAGCTAGAAACTTTATGAGGTCAATGGAAATTGGTGATCAAGCTTTTTTTTATCATTCAAATACTAAACCTCCTGGAATAGTTGGTCTAATGGAGATCATTGAAACCAATTTAATCGACCCATTTCAGTTTGATGCAAGTTCAAAATACTTTGACAAAAAATCAAAGAGAGAAAGTCCTCGTTGGGACTGTGTCAAGACAAAATATATCTGTGAATTTAAAAATATGATTACTTTAAAGGAGCTATCAGAAGATTACACGTCTGAAGAACTAACTTTAGTCCGCAAAGGCAATAGGCTATCAATCATGCCCATAGAAAAAGATATCGCTTTAGAACTTCTCGAAAAACTCCGGAAAAATTAATTCAAAAAGAATGAGACCCAAACATATTGCCAATATAAAGACGAGTTATCAATCTAGAACTGATACCATTTTGGATTAAGAATCCTGCAAGCGCTGCTTGTAAAAGCCTGTATTGATCCCAATTTGGATGTTTCTCAATATAAACTTTCATCGCTTGTTGAATCTGCTTGGGTATTTTTGTTTGAAAACTAATTGTATCCTCAGATTCCAAACTCTCAGAACTCTGGATCAAGCTGGTTTCTTCCATAAAATCAATATCTTTCATTTAAGAGGCTTTTGATAATATTTAATCCACAATCAAACTACTATCAAAATCAAATACGACTAAACGCTTTCTCGAGCCGTCTCATCCTCAGATCAAGCACTCAACTAGTTTCCGAAAGGAATTATAAGTATTAGTTATCCTAAGCATTAGTATTATTTAACAACCAAATCCAAGGAGTCAAACTCAGTCTTTTTCCACAGCAATTAGTTGGAACCATGTTAATGGGATCAATCCTGTGGAAAAAATGTGAGTTAAATCCATTTGGATTTGGGGAAAAATTGAAAAACTTTTAGTTAAGTTCTCTCACAAATAGTCTGAATCCCACATTATTCTCATTGCATTAGTAACATGTTTAGTTACATTTCTAGGCCAATAGACTTCTGCTCCTCGATTTAATAGACCACTAGCACTCAAGATCAATCTAAGGTTCCATCCATTTTGATCACCTTTTAAAATTGCCAACCAAGGGCTACGCTCTAATTCCAAAGTGATATCCTCGTCGCCCATTAATTGTTCTCTCACTGATTTGTATTGATCAGACAAATCTATTACTAGCTTAACTAGATTTTCCCACTCAAATTTATTCAACTCTATGGCCCAATTTTCTCCTCCTATAAGCGTAGAAAAGTTATCTCTCGATGAGTCTCTGATTATTCTCCAACCCGGACCTTCTTTTTTGATCACCTAACCAGGTAATAGATCAGGCTGATCTTGTTCATCACTTAATTCAATTATGGCTCTTTGTACTGGCTTAACGGTTGATTCTTCTAAAAGGCCATCAAAATCATCAAATCTTCTTTGCTTTGCTCTAAAAGCAATCCGAACAGTAGTGAGGTAGCGGTTAGTGGATTGCCTTATGAGACTCTCCCCTCTTTTTGCTAAATCCTTTGAATTAACACCTGAACCTGACTTAATCACACTTAAAACTTTAATTTTGATTTATTCTAGGAGAGAATCGCTCATTTCTATATTTTTCGCCAAATAATAACCCTGTGTTAGTTTTTCTAGACTCACTTGCTATGTATAGATTTTTCTGCTCCTATTAAAAATTCACTGAGTAAAGATGGAAAAAAATAAAATTGATCAATTCGAAAACATCCTTCCAACTGAAATCAATACTAATAATTTTGGAACATTAGCCATCGATCTAGGGAGTTCAACAACGGTAGTTGTTTTTCAAAAAGAAAATGGAGAACCTCCTGAAATGTTAGATTTACCCCCCATTAGTCGAGCTCCAGGAGAAATACCGAGCTTAATTTGGAAATTATCAGAAAAAGAAGATTCCTATTTAATTGGTCAAGAAGTTATCAATTCAAATTTAATTAATGAAAAAGAAAATAACTTAAGTCAAGACTTTAAAAGATGGATAGGATCTCAAGAAATTGAGGATATATATGATTCAAAAATCTCCCCAGAGAGAGCAGGAGAGGTTTTAATTCACAATATTTGGAGAAAAGTCTCGGAGAAGGTAAAAATCAAAAGATTAGTATTAACTGCTCCCGTAGATACATATCGAGAATATAGAACTTGGTTAATCAATGTATGTAATTCCTTAGAAGTAAAAGAAATCGCCTTAGTTGATGAACCTACCGCTGCCGCAATGGGAGCTGGACTTGAACCTGGATCCACATTACTTGTTTTAGATTTTGGAGGGAGCACAATTGACATGTCAATTGTTGCTTTAGAGGGTGGAGAGGGACAAGCTTCACCAATTGCACAACTTGTCAGATTTGATGGAAATAATTTAGAGGGAAAAAGCACACAAATTCTTCGAACTGCAAAAGTTCTTGGAAAATCAGGGCTTCGGTTAGGTGGCAAAGATATAGATAGATGGATATCTAATCATTTGTTACCAGAAGAGAAACCAACTAACTCAATCTTGAGAAGGGCCGAGGAGCTGAAATGTGAATTAAGTAATATCAATATAAAAGAGACATTTACTATCACTAAACAAGTAAAAAACAATGAGAATGAGGAAAAGATGTTAAGACTTTCTAAAAAAGGACTTGAAGAATTACTTATAGAAAAAGGGCTCTTAAAAAGTATTGAAAAGCTTTTCAATCAAACAATTAATATCGCAAAACGAAATTCATTTGAATTAAAAGATCTTGATAGTGTTGTCTTAGTCGGAGGAGGATCTCGAATCCCTTTAATTAAAAACTATTTAAGTAATATCTGTAATTCGATCCCTTTTTTGACTCCTCCACCTATTGAAGCAATTGCATTGGGAGCCTTGAATCTAACGCCAGGTGTTCAAGTAAAAGATGTACTAAATAAAGGGGTAAGTTTAAGATGCTGGAACAAAAAAAATGAAAAGCACATATGGCACCCTCTTTTCTTAGCAGGTCAAACATGGCCAACAATTAAACCTTTAGAAATAATTTTATCTGCAAGTGTAAATGATCAATTAAGCATAGATTTAATAATTGGAGAGCCTCAAGAAGAAGGATCAAATGAGATTGTTTATATTAATGGATTACCAACTTTGACAACTATAGAATCTAATGAGGAAATCAAAAAGATCAATAATAGTATCATTTCCATTCCGTTAGATCCTCCAGGAGAAATCGATCAAGATTGTATTAAATTAAATTTTAATATTAATGAAAATTGTCAACTTGAAGTTGAAGGGATTGATTTACGAAATAATAGTGAAATCACAAGTCAAAATCTCGGGGAAATCAGATAAATATCTTATATTTTTAATATTAATCATTTAAAGTTTTTTACATAAAAAAATACCTGCTTCTCCGTCAACCTCTTTTAATCTGAGTTCAATAGTCTCATCTTTACTAGTGGGAACCACACGCCCACAAAAATCTGGTTGAATAGGAACTTCTCTATGGCCTCTATCAACCATCGCAAGAAGCGTAACTCTTGTTGCTCGGCCCCATAAATTAAGAGCTTCTAATGCAGCTTTGATAGTTCTACCGGTATAAATCACATCATCTATTAAAACTACCTCTCTATCATCAACAGAGGAGGGTAAATCTGTCACTTGAGCTATTCTAGCCCCAACTCTAGGAAGATCATCTCTATGAAAAGTAGGGTCTAAACATCCATTTTCGACTGGCTGACCAGATAATTCCTCTAAAGATTTTGCTAACAATCTAGACAAATGAACCCCTCTAGTTGGAATTCCAACTAGCAATAATGAACTAATACTTGGGATCTTTTCCAAAATTTGAGAAGCCAATCTTTTGATGGTTCTATCAAGTTCTTTTTCTGAAAGGATTTCTTTCTCTTTTTTTATGGCTTTATCTGGCATATTTTAAAGTCCTAAAAATTTTATTTTTTCTTAGGAATAACTTAAATACTTTTTTAATCTAATAGGGAAAAGCTAACCAAACATCAAAGAATTAGCCTGTTTACCTATTAGGAAGTAATTTAATACGAAAGAAAACCATCAAAAGAAACAAATTTCTTTGAATGCCAAGCAGAAACACCGCTGTTTCAATGAACAAAGGGAAAGTAGCACCAGTCGTGCTGGCGATACTTGACGGTTGGGGTCATAGAGAAGAAATTGAAAATAATGCAGTAAAACAGGCCTCAACGCCAGTCTTTGATGCCTTATGGCATGCTTATCCTCATACTCTTATAGAAGCCAGTGGTGGGGATGTTGGGCTACCAGATGAGCAAATGGGCAACTCTGAAGTTGGGCATCTAACTATTGGAGCAGGAAGAATAATTCAACAAGAATTGGTTCGAATATCCAATACAGTCAAAGAAAATAAATTAATTGAAAATCATGCTCTTAATGATTTTTCTAAAAATTTAAAAAAGAAAAAAGGCACTCTCCATATCATGGGACTTTGTTCTGATGGAGGGGTTCACAGCCACATCACTCATTTATGCGGCTTAATTGAATGGGCTGCTAAAAAGGGGCTGGAAAACCTCTCATTGCACTTATTCACGGATGGTAGAGATACCTCTGCAAAGAGTGCCTCTAAATATATTAAAACAATAGAAAGCAAAATCAAATCAACGGGAGTGGGCGAGATTGCATCTATATGCGGCAGATATTGGGCTATGGATCGAGATAATCGATGGGAAAGAACATTAAAAGCCTATGAATTACTTACAGATCCAGACTTCATAATTAGCGATCTTTCAGCAGAAGAAAGTTTAAATAAAAGCTATGAAGAAGGAATTACTGATGAATTTATTGAACCAATTAGGCTATCTTCCTCTTTCTTAAAAGATGGGGATGGAGTAGTTTTTTTTAATTTTCGCCCTGATAGAGCTAGGCAATTAGTAAAGGCGATTAAGTTAAAAGATTTTGACGGATTTGAAAGAAAGAAAAAAATAGATATTGACGTCCTTACCTTTACACAATACGAATCAGGTCTTCCTGTCTCAGTTGCTTTTCCACCTGAGCCATTAAATGATTTATTAGGACAAGTAGTTTCTGATAATGGTTTAAATCAATATCGAACAGCTGAAACTGAAAAATATCCACACGTAACATATTTTTTAAATGGAGGAATTGAGAAACCATTAAAAGGAGAGGTAAGACACCTTGTGCCCTCTCCAAGAGTGGCAACATACGATCTTCAACCTGAGATGTCAGCTGATGAGCTGACCGAAAGTTGCATCAAAGCAATTGAAAGTGGAATTTACTCTTTAGTGGTAATTAATTTTGCTAATCCAGATATGGTTGGACATTCTGGAATAATTTCAGCTGCAATAAAAGCTAATGAAAAAGTAGATAGCTGCCTTGGAAGATTATTAAATTCAATAGGGAAGCTAGGAGGATCTATTTTAATAACAGCTGATCATGGTAATTCTGAGGTTATGGTTGGCCCAGATGGCCAACCATGGACCGCCCACACAACAAATCCTGTCCCTGTCATACTTGTTGAAGGTGAAAAACGTAAATTGAGTGGATACGGGAATGATATAAAACTCAGAGAGTCTGGAGGAGGATTATCTGACTTGGCTCCTACTCTTTTACACTTGTTAAATTTACCAAAACCAAAAGCAATGACTGGCAAAACACTTATTGAGCCGATTAACTTACCTAAAAAAACAAATCTTATTCCTCAACCTGCATAATTAAAAACAAAAATGATCATTCCTCTTTTATCTTGGGCTTGGGCAATTTTAGGGGTTTTTCTAATACTATTAGTTCTTCTTCATAGCCCAAAAGGCGATGGTATGGGTGGCCTTGCATCTAGCGGAAGTTCTATGTTCACAAGTGCCAGTAGCGCAGAATCTACATTAAATAGAGCGACATGGACATGCCTTATCTTATTTTTAGCCCTCGCAGTTATTCTTAGCGCAGGTTGGTTAAAATAAATTTCAGACTTACTCTTACATTATTTTTTAGCCTTCTAAATATTATTATTGAATAGTCTTCAAAAGAACTATATTCCTACTGCCACACCTTTCTAGAAAATATTTGTTTTTAAACAAAAAAGAGAAATTGATAAAATATCCCAATACTAACCAGGCAAAATAATCAAAACTTTTCTAATTTTTTGCTTAAGGTTTGTTATGACATTTTCCACAACCATTTACAGGTAAGCAACAAAAAAGGGACAAGGTATAAGCCCTGACCCTCATTGAAATTAAAGTTTCTTTTGATTCAGAAGTTAATCAATAATCAAAATCACCACCCATACCACCACCTGCTGGGGAAGCCTCTTTTTTCTCAGGTAAATCAGCGACTATGCACTCAGTAGTGAGAACCATTCCTGCAATTGAGGCAGCATTTTGCAAACCTGAGCGGGTTACCTTTGCTGGATCAACAATTCCAGCAGAAAGCATGTCTACATATTCACCTGTTGCGGCATTGTAGCCATCATTGACTGGTTTTGATTTAACATTCTCTGCAACAACTGCTCCATTAGCCCCAGCATTCTCAGCTATTCGCATTAATGGAGAAGTAAGAGCCGCTTCAACAATATTTGCTCCAATTAATTCTTCCCCAGAGAGATTCGAGGAAGACCAATCACCCAAGGCAGGAGCCAAATGAGCGAGTGTTGTTCCACCACCAGGAACAATTCCTTCTTCAACTGCAGCTTTAGTGGCGTTAATTGCATCCTCTAAACGAAGTTTTTTGTCTTTCATCTCAGTTTCGGTCGCAGCACCAACCTTCACTACAGCAACTCCACCAGAGAGTTTAGCTAATCTTTCTTGAAGCTTTTCTTTATCATAGGTTGAGTCGGTCTCATCCATCTGCTTCTTGATTTGTTCACATCTAGCATTAACAGCTACTTCATTACCTTCAGCAACAATTGTGGATGTGTCCTTATTAATTGTTACCCGCCTTGAAGTACCAAGCATATCAAGAGTGGCATTTTCAAGTTTTAAACCTGCATCCTCAGTTATAAGTTGGCCATTTGTCAGGACAGCCATATCTTCAAGCATCGCTTTTCTGCGATCTCCAAAACCAGGAGCTTTAACAGCTGCAACGTTTAAGACTCCTCTAAGTCTATTAACCACCAATGTAGCTAAAGCTTCTTTTTCAATGTCTTCAGCAATTATTAGGAGAGGCTTACCAGTTTTGGCAACTTGCTCTAATACAGGAACAAGATCTTGAACTAAACCAATTTTTTTGTCGGTTAGAAGTATGTAAGGTTCATCCAACACTGCTTCCATTCTTTCAGTGTCAGTTGCAAAGTAAGGGGAGATATATCCCTTATCAAAACGCATTCCTTCAGTGACCTCTAATTCAGTGGTCATTGACTTGCCCTCTTCTAGGGAGATAACACCTTCTTTTCCAACTTTATCCATTGCATCAGCAATCATCTTGCCAACTTCTTCATCATTGCCAGCAGCTATGGTTCCGCATTGAGCAATTGCATTGCTGTCACTAATGGGCTTGGAATGGTCTTTGATTTTTTCAACCAAAAATTCTGTTGCCTTATCAATTCCTTTTTTCAAAGTAATTGCATTAGCTCCTGCTGCAACATTTTTCAAACCAGCTTTAACCATTGCATGAGCAAGAACAGTTGCAGTGGTAGTGCCATCTCCAGCCGCATCATTGGTTTTTGAAGCAGCTTGACGAATTAGAGCAACACCTGTGTTTTCGATGTGATCTTCGAGCTCTATTTCTTTTGCGATTGTTACACCATCATTAATTATTTGAGGTGCACCAAACTTTTTCTCGAGAACAACATTCCGACCTTTAGGTCCCAAAGTGACGGCGACTGATTCAGCCAAAATGTCAATACCACGCTCGAGTGCTCGGCGGGCTTGCTCGTTGTAAATGATGCGCTTAGCCATAAGAGGCGATTTCCTTTAATTTCGAAAAGTTTTGGGTTTTGACTTCAGCAAAAGCTGAGATCTAATTGACGACAGCAAGAATATCTTTCTCGGAGAGAAGTACGTATTCATCGCTGCCAAGCTTGATATCAGTACCTGCGTACTTACTGTAGAGAACCTTGTCTCCAACACTTACTTCTGGAGATTGACGTGAACCGTCTTCGTTACGTTTTCCAGGACCAACCTGAGCAACTTCACCGACTTGAGGTTTCTCTTTAGCAGTGTCGGGAAGCAGTATGCCCCCCGCAGTCTTCTCTTCTGATTCAGAAACTTTTACAAATACACGGTCTCCGAGTGGTTTGACAGTGGAGACGCTGAGAGATACAGCTGCCATAAATTAGTGCAGTAGCAAAAAAAACAAAAGCGCTTAGCGCTGACTCGATAAAGAGTATTACTCATTACCAACGGTATTAATTTATGCATCTAAGCACTCTCAAGACCACATATATTCTGTGCGGTTGACCGAACACTGAAAAAAAAACGCCTGTGAAGTGGTAGTCTAAGCCGCTGATAAGAGTATGCAAATCAGAGCATGCTCACAAAGTTTCTAGTTATCTTATGGCCGCTTCTGCTACCACTACTGTTGGAACTAAGGGTATTGTTCGCCAAGTAATTGGTCCAGTTTTAGATGTTGAATTTCCAGCTGGCAAACTCCCTTCAATTCTCAATGCACTAAGGATTGAAGGCAAGAATCCTGCAGGGCAAGATGTTGCACTAACTGCAGAGGTTCAACAATTACTGGGTGATCATCGAGTCAGAGCCGTTGCCATGAGTGGAACTGACGGATTAGTCAGAGGAATGGAAGCTATAGATACAGGAGCTCCCATTTCAGTACCTGTTGGTGAAGCTACCCTTGGAAGAATTTTCAATGTTCTTGGAGAACCCGTAGATGAGCAGGGAGACCTTAAGGACGTAACAACTTCTCCAATTCATCGTTCAGCTCCAAGCCTCACAGACCTAGAAACAAAGCCAAAAGTATTCGAGACTGGTATTAAAGTTATTGATTTACTTGCTCCCTACCGCCAAGGTGGAAAAGTTGGGCTGTTTGGAGGAGCAGGTGTAGGAAAAACAGTTTTAATTCAAGAGCTAATTAACAATATTGCTAAAGAACATGGAGGAGTATCAGTTTTTGGTGGAGTAGGAGAAAGAACAAGAGAAGGTAACGATTTATACGAAGAATTCAAAGAATCTGGGGTCATCAATTCAGAAGATCTAACTAAGTCAAAAGTAGCCTTGTGCTTTGGCCAAATGAATGAGCCCCCTGGGGCAAGAATGAGAGTTGGCCTATCAGCTTTGACGATGGCTGAACACTTTCGTGATGTAAACAAACAAGATGTTCTTTTGTTCATTGATAATATTTTCAGATTTGTTCAGGCTGGATCAGAAGTATCTGCATTATTAGGTCGTATGCCATCTGCTGTTGGATATCAGCCAACTTTAGGTACTGACGTAGGAGAGCTTCAGGAGAGAATCACCTCCACTCTTGAAGGATCTATTACCTCAATTCAAGCTGTTTATGTTCCTGCTGACGACTTAACAGATCCTGCTCCTGCAACTACTTTTGCTCATTTAGATGCTACTACTGTTCTAGCGAGAGCTCTTGCAGCTAAAGGCATCTATCCTGCTGTTGACCCACTTGACTCCACCAGCACCATGCTACAGCCATCTGTTGTAGGTGATGAGCATTACCGCACTGCCAGAGCAGTTCAATCAACACTTCAAAGATACAAAGAATTGCAAGACATCATTGCCATATTGGGATTGGACGAACTTTCAGAAGAAGACAGAAAGACAGTCGATCGTGCACGCAAAATCGAGAAATTCCTATCTCAGCCATTCTTTGTTGCTGAAATATTCACTGGTATGTCTGGTAAATATGTGAAATTAGAAGATACAATCAAAGGCTTTAACATGATTCTTTCAGGAGAACTGGATAACTTACCTGAGCAAGCCTTCTATCTTGTTGGAAGCATCGAGGAAGTAAAGGCTAAAGCAGAAAAAATAGAATCTGAAGCAAAAGGTTAAAAATCTTTTCTATATACAATTACATCTAAGTCAACGTTTTTCTAAACCCAAAAATATGTCTTTAACTCTACGAGTTCTTGCTCCTGACCAAAGCGTGTTCGATGATACTGCTGATGAAATAATACTTCCAAGCACCACAGGGCTATTGGGGGTACTACCTGGTCACATTTCAATGGTTACTGCTATTGATTTTGGTGTTTTGAGGGTTTTAAAAAACGGAGCGTGGAATTCAATCGCACTAAGTGGGGGCTTCGCAGAAGTTGAATCCAATGAAGTTACAGTTTTAGTAAATAAAGCTGAGATGGGTAAAAATATTGATTCTGCCAAAGCTGAAGCTGAATTAGAACAAGCTAAAAATCAACTAAGTCAAACTCAGGATAAAGAAACCTCCCCCGAAAAAATAAAAGCTCAAGAAGCATTGAACAAAGCTAAAGCATGGTTTAATGCTTCAAAGTCTGACTAAAATTTAAAAAAAATTTTTCCCTTGAACAAATATTTTGTTCAAATACTTTTTTATGCCGTACCACAGAAAGTTACATCAGGGAATTTAATTTTGGCTTGTTCTAAGGTCTTTCCTTTTCCTTCCTCTTGCCAATAATTAATCACCTCTGTTGCTTTGTTTAGAACTTCCACTCTTTCATTATCAGTAATCCAACTTTTTTCTTCTAATTGAGACTTTAATGTTTCCCATGCGTCCTCTCTTGGCCAAAAGAAATAGGCTGTAAGTGGGCTAGGCCCTCCTCCAACAATTTGATCAACGGCCAAAGCTACATTGTCTGGCAACCAAAGAATTTTCAATAAAAATCTTCCCTCATCTGCCTTTGGTGTATGTCCCGAGGGTACTCCATCTGCATCTATCGTTGCAGTTGCCAATGCTGCAGCACCTCCAAGTGCACTTGGTCGACCTGATTTTGTCTCTTCAGAGCTAACTTTCCCTTGGTTTTCAGATTGTGGGATTCCCTCAGTACTTGTTACATCTTCTTGCACAGTACCAGCCTCTTCAGAAACCATCATCTCTAAGTTTTCTACTAGCTAACAAGATAATAACCTAACAGGAACTAGGACCTATTTGAATTACTAGATTAGGAATTCAAAAGGTTTTCTATTATTTGATAATGATGGGATTGTGAAAGTAGAAAAATATTTGGGAAGATTAATTCCTCATTGACATTCAATTAAACAGATTTTCTTGGAATTTTCTCAATGAATTCAATCATTTTTCCAAATCATTCACATTCTTGATCGCACTACGACTCAATACTTCTACAGAATTTTTTGTTACTAAAACATCATCTTCAATGCGAATCCCAATACCCTTCCACCTCTCATCTATCTCAGGCTGCCCCTCGGGTACTGCTAAACGATCACTTATATAAATACCAGGTTCAACTGTTAAAACCATTCCAGGTTCAAGCTTCATATGATAATCACCAAGTCGATATGCCCCTACATCATGAACATCAAGACCTAACCAATGACCTGTTCGATGCATATACAAATGAGAGTAAGCTTCTTGTTCAATGATCGAATCCACTTCGCCAACAAGCAGGCCTATATCAACCAAACCTTTAACAAGATGCTTCAAGGCAGTCATATGTACATTTTCGGCGCTAGCACCTGGTTGAACACATTGAATTGCGGCTTCTTGAGCTGTGAGAGTAATTTCATATAAAGCTTTTTGTTCTCCAGAAAACCTGCCATTAGCAGGAAAGGTTCTTGTTATGTCGCCATTGTAATAATCATCCAAAGAGCAACCAGCGTCTATCAAAACAAGCTCTCCATCTCTTATTGGTGAATTATTTGCCGTGTAATGAAGTACACATGCATTGTCACCTGAAGCAACTATTGAGCCATAAGCAGGACCTCTTGTCCCCTTTTCAAGAAAGTATTTTTCTATTTGAGCTTGCAAATCTCTCTCATTCATCCCAGGGCGTGCATATTCTCTAACTATTTCATGACCCTCTGCAGAAATTTTTGATGCAATACGCATCCTTTCTATTTCAAACTCATCCTTACGAAGTCTCAGGTCATGAAGCATCGGGCAAGGTGCAATCATTGAAAACGGAGCAAAGCCACTTCTAGGAAGTTTTTGTAAATGCTCAGACCAAGTTTTCAAAACCAAAGGTTCCAAATGTGGATGTTTTCCAACTCGAAACGCAATCCCTTCAGCTCCTTTTAAATAATGAGGCAAAAGGTTTGGTAATTCATTTAAAGGATGGGATATATCAACATCAAAATTATCTAAAACTCCTTTTATTCCCCACCTAAAGCCAGTCCAAACTTCTGCTGCAGACTCTTTTGGCAATACGAACAATACATATTGCTCTCCCTTGGGTTTATGAGGTAAAAACAATGCCACTGCATTTGGCTCATCGAAACCAGTTAAGTACCAAAAATCACTATTTTGCCTGAAAGGATATTCACAATCTGCATGATGAGTCACGAGTTCTGCAGCGGGGATAATGGCCGCATATTCTCCTAAATGTGACAGAAATATGTCTCTACGGCGACGAAAAATGCTTGAATCAGCCACAAAAATAACCCTATTTACTCTTTAGGATGGCAAGAGAACTGACTTAGTGGAAAAATAAAAGCAAAAGATCCTTACTATTTAAAAAATCTTTAGGGGATGAGCCAAGACATTCTGCTCTTAACTGCTCTAATCGCAGTTATTTTAATGGGTTCTGCAATGTGCTCAGGGATAGAAGCAGCATTATTGGCTGTCAACCCATTACGCGTGCATGAGCTTGCCAGAAGGAAACCAAAAGTACTGGGAGCTAGAAGATTAGAAAAATTACGTCACCGAATTGGAAGAACTCTAACTGTAGTCACCATTGCTAATAACAGTTTCAATATTTTTGGAAGTTTAATGGTTGGTAGCTACGCAAGTTTTATTTTTCAAAATAGAATCGGAAATGTAAAGTCAATATTTTTTATTGGTCTAACCATTCTTGTTTTACTTCTTGGAGAAATCGTACCCAAAGCACTAGGTACAAGGCTTGCATTGCAAATAAGTTTAACGAGTGCGCCTGTGCTTGATTTCTTAAGTATAGTTATGCGTCCATTGCTAATAGTTCTTGAACGTCTACTACCAATTATCACTGCCAAGAGCGAGCTAACAACAGACGAAGAAGAAATAAGACAGATGGCCAGGCTGGGATCTCAAATAGGTCAAATAGAAGCAGATGAGGCTGCAATGATATCCAAAGTTTTTCAGCTTAATGATCTTACGGCTAAAGATCTAATGACTCCACGCGTTGCTGCTCCAACACTTCCAGGAAGAGTTTCTTTGCAATCTGTTAAATCAAATTTATTAGAAAATAATGCCACATGGTGGGTAGTATTAGGGGAAGAAGTAGACAAGGTTGTTGGTGTCGCTAACCGTGAAAAGCTTCTAGCCTCTTTACTTCAAGGAGACTCTCATTTAACTCCTTACGATCTAAGCGAAAATGTAGAGTTTGTGCCAGAAATGATTCGAGTAGATAGACTACTGATTGGTTTTAATGAAGACAAAAACGGAGTCAGAGTTGTGGTAGATGAATTTGGTGGATTTGTTGGTTTAATAGGAGCAGAAGCTGTATTGGCGGTTTTGGCTGGTTGGTGGAGAAAATCAAATAAATGATTAACAAAACAGACATAGCTACAAAATGCAAGTTTTGCATTGATCAATGGAAAGAGAACCTAAATCTTACTAATTACGAGAGAACTAAGTTTGCTGATATTTTAAATCAGCTAGAAGTTCAAATAAACAAATTAGAAAAAAAAGAACTACGTATATCAGTATATGGACGAGTTGGAGTTGGGAAATCAAGCTTGTTAAATGCATTAATTGGAAAGCAAATCTTTGCAACCGATGTGCTAAACGGGAATACAAAGACTATTAAATCTTATACGCTGGAGAAAAGATTTAGCAGCTTAAACAAAGTTGAAATAATAGATTCTCCGGGTATAGATGAAATAAATAATACTAATCAAGAAGAAATACATTTTAATTACATATTAGATACAGATTTAATTCTCTTTGTAATTGATAGTGATCTAACTCGAATCGAATTGAATTCTATTGAACAGCTATTAAGGCATAATAAACCTATACTAATAGTCTTAAATCGTTGTGATCAATGGAATGCAAAAGAGACAAAGCTAATACTCTCTAGTATTCACAGAAAATTATCATTTTGCAAACAGAAAATTAAAATTTCTCTAGTATCATCGTCTCCAAGGCAAGCAAAAATAAAACCAGACGGAACTGTTAGAAGTGAAAAAAAAACACCTAAAGTTGATATTCTCAAGAATGAACTTAAAGATATTCTCGATCAAAGCGGGGAATTACTAATTTGTGTAAATAGTCTTAGAATTGCAGACTATTTATACAAATCACTTAAGGAGAATCGACTACTTAAAAACAAAGCAGAAGCACAAAGCTTAATCGGCAAATATGCAACTTTAAAAGCCTCAGGAGTAGCAATTAATCCCTTTTTAATGATTGATCTTCTTACTGGTCTTGCTTTTGATAGTGCCCTTGTTATCCAATTAAGTAAATTATATGGTTTAGAGGTAGGTGGTCCATCCGCTAGACAATTAGTTAAAAAGCTTGGTTTTCAAAATTCATTACTGGGGGGGGCACAAATAGGCATACAACTTACTTTAAACATTTTCAAGAAAATACTGTTACTAGCTGCACCTCTTACGGGAGGATTAAGCCTTGCACCCACTGCTCTAATAGCCATTGCACAAGCAACTCTTGCGATTCATTCAACAAAAATCATAGGTCGTCTCGCAGCTTATAAATTTTTAAGGGGTACAAATAAAAAAGATGGGCGACCTCGATTAATGTTGAACTATCTTCTTAAAAAAAATACAGACTTTCGAATAATGCTTGGTGACTTTAAATTTCTTACATCAAGTACGACAAAAAACAAGAATTATTTGTTGCCATGAAAGCTAAAACAAACACAATAGCTTTATTCGGGACGAGTGCTGATCCGCCTACCTTAGGTCACGAGGCCTTGTTGAATGAATTAACAAAAATCTTCCCAAAAGTCATAACATGGGCAAGTGATAACCCTGATAAAACACATCAAATTCCTCTTCTAAAAAGAACTCAGCTTTTAAGAATACTTGTACAAAAAATTTCAAATCCTAAATTAGAGCTAGTTCAAGAATTGAGTAGTCCTAGGACAATTCATACTCTAAAAAAAGCTTCTCAACTATGGCCCGAAGCGAAGTTAAGTTTTGTAATTGGTAGTGATTTAGCTGCTCAAATCCCAAAATGGCTCAATGCTAGGTCTATTCTCAGTAAAGCAGCAATAGCTATCACAATGAGAGATGGATGGCCAATTAGCGATAATCAATTAGATGAAATTAAAAATCTTGGTGGTGAAATTGATCTATTGCCTTTTAATATACCTCAATCATCAAGCTCAAAATTTAGAGAGAGGCCTCAGGAAGTTCTTGTCCCTCAAGAGCTTGTTCCATTACTAATTGAAGAAAATCTATACGGTCTGGGAGATAACAGATAATGAAATTAGCCTTAGCCCAATTAAATCCAGTCATTGGAGATCTTGATGGGAATGCAGAAAAAATATTTGAAGTATGTAAAGATATTAAAAACGAGGATGTTGATCTAGTAATAACACCAGAGCTTTCTTTAATCGGCTACCCTCCAAAAGACTTACTATTTAATCCAAAACTGTTCGAAGAAGAAAAAGATGTCCTAAACAAATTAAGCGAAAGATTAAGTAATCTTAGTCGAGACTTATCTTTATTAATTGGTATCGCAGAACCAACTCCAGATAAAGAAATTCCTAAACTTTATAATTCAGTTGTTATTCTAGAAAAAGGTTCCTGGAGAATCGTTGCGAGGAAGCAACTCCTACCCACATACGATGTGTTTGATGAAAAACGCTATTTTCGTTCTGCAGAAAATAGTAGTATTTTAAATTTTAGTCACAAAAAAAAACTCTGGAAGATTGGAATAACTATTTGTGAAGATATATGGGTTGAGAAAAACTTACAAAATGAGAAAATCCAAGGGAAAGACCCTTTAAGATCTCTAGAACAAGAAAAATTAGATTTACTGATCAATCTCTCAGCTTCTCCTTTTATTGAAGCTAAAAGTTTACTACGCCAACGCATAGCAGCCAAAGCAGCTATGCGTCTTTCATGCCCCGTGATCTATGTAAATCAAGTAGGAGGGAATGATGAATTAATTTTTGACGGTTCTAGTTTTGCTCTTAACAACGAAGGAAAATTACGGCATGAACTTCCTGCCTTCACAGAGTCAATTAGTCTTTGTGACATATCTTCCCTCAAGCAAAAAACCTCGATATCGAGTAAAACTCCTACATCACAAGAAGTTCTTTTCAGAGCTTTAGTTCTTGGAGTTAAAGATTATGCAAGGAAATGTAATTTCAAAAGTGCAGTTATTGGATTAAGTGGGGGTATCGACTCAGCACTAGTAGCCGCTATTGCAGTCGCAGCTTTAGGCAAGTCTAAAGTTCATGCAATTTTAATGCCATCTCCATGGAGTTCAGCAGGGTCTGTAAAGGATGCCACGGCGTTAGCTAATCGACTTGGAATAAATCATCAAAGGATCCCGATCTCAGCTATAATGGAAAGTTTTAACGATGTTTTATCTAATTCAATATGGGGTATACCAACCGGTATAACAGCTGAAAATCTACAATCTCGTATTAGAGGAACAATATTGATGGCTCTTGCAAATCAAAGGAAGCATTTACTTCTATCTACAGGGAATAAATCAGAACTGGCTGTAGGTTATTGCACCCTTTATGGAGACATGAACGGAGGCTTGTCTGTGATTGGAGATCTTTATAAGACAAGTGTATTTGATCTATGTGATTGGATAGATGGCGAGTCATCATCTACTTGTAGAAATGATTTCTTCCTCCCAGAAACAGGAGAAATCATAAGCTCTGAAATAAGAAGCAAGCCTCCAAGTGCTGAATTAAGACCAGAGCAATTAGATAGCGATTCTTTGCCGGATTATTTCATTCTTGATCCAATACTAAAAGGGTTGATTGAACAGCATTTACCAACTGAAGTTTTAATAGAAAAAGGTTTTAATAAGAAGATAGTTCTCCAAGTCGCCAATTTATTAAAGAAAGCTGAATTCAAACGTTATCAAGCCCCTCCTTTGTTGAAAATCAGTCATCAAGCTTTTGGAAGTGGGTGGAAAAAACCAATAGCCTCAAGATAAATCTTTGAATCTACTTCTTTTCGTCATTAATTTCTTTTAAGCAATCAATTGGTCTTCGTAGTGACTTAATATTAATCCCATGACGTAAAGCTGTTATTAGTCCCGCAGCCTCTAAATAATTATCAGCATACAAAATATACTTATCTTTATCGCCAGGTAGGCAATCTAGCCTCATCTTTTTGGAGCTTACATTTAATACTCCTTGATTAGAAACTACTATTAAAGGAATAAATCTTTCGATGCAAGACAAAACTGCTTCGCCACCCAATGCACCCTGCGGAACAACAACAGCTCCCAAATCACTATTCCTTAATAAAGTTTTCACCTGTGAAAAAGCATTATCTTTGGTATTCATAGCTGACTTACCGATCAGATCGGGTGCACGACTAAGACCAACTAAAACACTTTGCAAAAATGTATACCCAATCTCCTCTCCCGAGGTTCGAGGGTCTAGATCATAATCAATTGGTAATGGAGCTAACCCCGGTGCATGGGCACAAGGAATCAGTAAATGTTTTACGAGGAAATGACTGATTACAGCCTCGAGTCCCGCAATGACATCAACACCATTACCTTGTCTATAAAGTTGAGTTTCTAATTCATCACTATCATCAGGAAAACGCGTGACTACAGCAATTGCTGTTGCACCAGCTTTCTTCAGTTTTTCGGCAGCTCTCAAAAGAACATCTGAATCTTCTATACTCCCCCAACTTGAACCACTTAAACCTTTCCTCAGATTCATTCTTATAGCTCTTTCAGTTGTAATTACAGGACCAATGTCTAGACCCAGGGTTGCGATACAGCCATCAGCAACTTGTAAATGTCTTTTTTTTAAGTCAGGCTCTAAACCAGCATCTAATAGCAAACCTACTTTTTGTTGTCTTACTGGCTTGAGAAACACTTCTCCAGCAGCAAAAAGATTTAAACTATAACCTTCTACATATTGGATACAAGTATCTGGCCAATACAAAGATCCACCATTCATAACATTGGGATGAGTTATCAAACAGTCACTCACAGAAGCCAGTAATCTTGCAACGGGTATTGCATCTCCTGCATACCCACCGACACTGCACCCTATACCTGTAGGAATAATCAATAATGTAGGGAAAGGATCAGTATTAGTCATAAAAGATCAATTCAATTCAGGGATTAACGCCTTTCTCCTTATCCTGATTAATAATCAATACAACTTCCACCGATATTATCTGGATTTTTTTTTCAGAACGAGTCGTCACTGAAGTAATTGCCCACCTTAGTGGGTCACCAAATTCTTTTAGCACAGATAAAATATGTTTTTTTAAGTCAACTATGCTCAATTCATAAGGCCAATCAATGTCCAATTCTATAAATTCAAGTTTCACTTTATTGATTACTTATACTTTGCGAATTTGCAAAATTAGATAAAAAGAAGAAACTAAGCTGCAGCTCCACCAACAACTTCTAAAATTTCTTGTGTAATTGCTGCTTGTCTAGCCTTGTTGTAATCAATAGTAAGGTTTTTAGCCAACTCCTTAGCGTTATCACTAGCGTTATTCATTGCAGTCATTCTACTCGCCAACTCTGAAGCAGCTGACTCCTGTAACGCACGTAGTAATTGATTCTGTAAATAAAGAGGCAAAAGAGCATTCAAAAGTTGATCAGGACTTTGTTCGAAAACAATATCGGATGGTAATTTTGGTTCTTCATTCGAAGGAGCCGCATCTTTTTCAATAATTAGTTGGCTATCTTTTGTAGTTAATCTAAAAATCTCATCTTCTGAATCTGCTATTCCTTGAGGATCTAAAGGTAAAAGAGTTTGTATTGTTGGGTTACAACTAACCAAACTAACGAACTTAGTATAAATAACCTCTACTCGATCGGTACTTTCGGAGAGAAATTCTGCTAATACTTCACTCGTAATAGAGCTAGCATCATCAGAGGTCGGAACTTGTTCTAATTCTTTAAAAGTAGCTCTTATATTATAAATGCTAGATCTATTCTCGAAATAACCTATTGCTTTCTTACCGATTAAGACTAAGTCAGGACTATATCCTTGACTTTTTAATTCGGCATAGCGTTTCTCTGTTCGTTTAATAATATTTGCATTGTAACCTCCACATAATCCTCTATCCCCAGTAACAGCTAAGAGTGTGATTGTCTTAACTTCACGCCTATTTAGCAGAGGAGAGTCAGCAGCTTCAAACTGCATCCTTGATTGTATATTTTCTAAAACCCTTGCCAATCGATCTGCAAAAGGTCTACTCCTTAGAACCTGATCCTGCGCTCTCCGAACTTTTGCAGCAGCAACGAGTCTCATCGCTTCTGTGATTTTCCTTGTGTTTTTGACAGATACAATTCTGTCTCGTATGTCCTTGAGGTTAGCCATAGGTAATTTTCTCTCTTAGATAGCCTTTGCGATTAAGCCGCAAGCATTGAGGATTTAACCTCGTTAATAGCGTCTTTAAGCATTGATTCAGATGCTTCACTTAATACTTTTTCCGAGAGAACATTATTAATAAAATCAGCCTTGTTTGTTTTTAGATAGTCACGCAATTCACGAGCAAATTTTGTAACTTCCTCCTCAGGTACCTCATCAATCAATCCTTTAACCCCTGCATAAACAATAGCTACTTGCTCAGCTAAATTCAGAGGATCAAATTGGGGTTGTTTAAGTAGTTCTCTTAGTCTTTTTCCCCTACCTAATTGCTTTTGAGTAGCCTCATCAAGATCAGATGCAAATTGAGAGAATGCCGCAAGTTCATCAAACTGAGCTAGCTCAAGTTTTAAAGTACCAGCTATTTTCTTAATAGCTTTCGTTTGAGCAGCTCCTCCCACTCGGCTAACTGAAATACCAACGTTAATTGCAGGTCTTAATCCAGAGTTAAATAAGTCAGAGCTCAAGAAGATTTGACCATCAGTAATTGAAATAACATTTGTTGGGATATAAGCAGAAACATCTCCTGCTTGCGTTTCAATAATAGGCAAAGAGGTCATTGATCCTGCACCCATCGAATCAGAAAGTTTTGCAGCCCTCTCTAGTAAACGACTATGGCAATAAAAAACATCTCCTGGATATGCTTCACGACCTGGTGGACGACGTAAAAGTAATGACATTTGCCTGTAAGCCTGAGCTTGCTTGGTTAAGTCGTCATAAATAACTAGCGTTGCCTTACCTTGATACATAAAGTGTTCTGCTATTGCTGCACCTGTATAAGGAGCTAAATATTGCAAAGCTGCAGCTTCAGATGCACCTGCATTAACAATAATTGTGTAATCCAAAGCTCCTTTTTCTTTCAGAACTTCAACTACATTTGCCACTGATGCTTGTTTTTGACCAACGGCCACATAGACACAAACAACATCTTGACCTTTTTGATTGATTATTGTATCGATTGCTATTGCAGTTTTTCCTGTTTGACGATCTCCAATAATCAACTCTCTCTGACCTCTTCCAATAGGAATCATCGCATCAATGGATGTTATTCCCGTTTGCATAGGCTCATGTACTGACTTCCTCTTAATAATTCCAGGAGCTATTGACTCAATTAGTCTTGAGTCAGTTGTAGCCATCTCACCTTTTCCATCTATTTGCTGTCCAAGAGGGTTAACAACTCTTCCTAGCATTGCCTCACCAACTGGAACTGAAGCAATCTTTCCAGTTGCTTTTACAGTGCTTCCCTCTTGTACTCCTAAAGCTTCACCCATCAAAACGACACCGACATTGTCATCTTCAAGGTTTAATGCAATACCTTCTGTTCCATCCTCGAATTCAACAAGCTCACCTGCCATAACCTTTTCAAGTCCATAAACTCTTGCGATACCATCTCCAATTTGTAAAACAGTACCTACATTGCTTACAGATACTGATTTATCATAATCAGCAATTTGCTGTTTAAGAATTGAACTGATCTCGTCGGGACGTATAGAAACCATGGGATTTACTAAAAATGGGGAAGATGAAAGGGAGGGGGAAGAGGAATAAAGTCAGAAGAGAATTAGCTGACCTTGGCCAAAGCAAGGCCAAGTCGTCTGACTTGACCTGCGATGCTGGCATCAATGACCTTTGATCCAACATTGACCACAAAGCCACCTAGCAATTCAGAGTCGACCTTCAGATCGATTTCCAAATTATCTGTACCAGCTATGGATTGTACTTTCTTAAGTAGCTCAGATTGTTGATCTTCACTTAAAGCTGAAGCTGAGGTAATTGTTGCCAAAGCAATATTTCTTTGTTCTCGATAGATTTCTAATAATCTTTCAAGAACAGAATTCAACAAACCTATTCTCTGTCGATCTGCTAAAAGTTTTAGAAGATTTAAGAAAGAGGGAGTGACCTCACTAGAAAAAAGTTTTTCTAAAGCTGCTTTCTTCTGATTAACCTCTAAAACTGGTGATGACATTGCATCACTAAATTCAGGACAAGAATTCCAAAGTTCTAGAATAGATTTAGCTTGTGTTACTACTTCATCCACCTCGTTACGGCTCTCAGCGACTTGAAGGAAAGCTTCTGCATAAGGAGTAGTAATGGTATTAAGTAGTGGCATTAGTTGTCTCCAATATTTTTAATTGACTGTTTAAGAAAATTATCTTGAGTATTTGAATCTAACTTTTTAGGAAGCATTGTTAATGCTTTTTCTATAGCAAGTTCTGCAGCCTCTTTCCTTAATTGGGAAGTCACTCTTGCAGCTTCAGCATTTAAATCAGAGGCAGCACCTTGTTTAATTCTTGCCATTTCCTCAACAGTCCTTTTTTCACTCTCCAAACGAATTGCCTCTGCTCTGGCTTTGCAGTCATTTCTGATTTTTTCTGCTTTTTGCTTAGCGGAGGCAAGCTCGTCTTTTGCTTTTGAAAGGGAATCTTGCGCTTGGGAAAAACGCTCTTCTGCTTCTTTTAAGTCAGAAAGTATTGAAGTCCTCCGTCTTTCTAGGATTTTTCCTAAAAAGCCTGGTAAGAACTTATAGAGGCCAAAAACAACAACTGCTAGGTTGATAATGTTGGTCTCAAAAATATTTAAATTGAGACCAAAGCCTTCGGAAGCGAAAATTAAAGAAGTCATTTTTTTGCCAATAGTCTTTCAACAATCAAATCACCAAGATTTTCAGCTTCGCTTTTGAGTTGATTAAGAGCTTCATCTCTTTGCGAATCAATCTCACGCCTAGCTTTTTCTCGTGATGCATTTGCCTCTGAAGTAGCAAGAGCAAGAGCTTCTTTATAAAGATTGTCAGAATCCTGCTCTGCCTCAAGAATCACTTTCTGAGCTTCAAGTCGAGCTTCTTTAAGCTGCTCTTTGAGTTCAGTCTCTAGTCGTTCGACTTCAGCGATTTTTTTCTTTGCTTCTGCCCGACTGGTATTTACAAAATCCTCTCTTTCTTCAACAACTCGCCCAACAGGTTTGAAGAAAAGAGCATTAAGTATGAAAGTAAGCAACACAACCTGAACCGCCATAAGCGGAAGTGTTGCATCGAAATCAAACAGACCTCCCTCAGAGGCACCAAACAAAAACAAAGTTGGCATTAGCTAAGGTGCAAGAAATTAAGCGAGCCGAATAACGGCAATTGAAATTTGCTAAGAATTTTCAAATATTTGGGCTGAAAGGAAATCAATTAATTGATTTACTCAATCAGCCCTTTTTTGAAATATTCAACCAGCAAAAGGGTTAGCGAAGAGAAGCACCAATGCAACCACAAGGCCATAAATGGTTAGTGATTCCATGAAAGCGAAAGAAAGAAGCAGAGTACCTCTGATCTTTCCCTCAGCTTCTGGCTGACGGGCTATACCCTCTACTGCTCCTTGTGCAGCACTACCCTGACCGATACCAGGGCCTATTGCGCCAAGGCCTACAGCTAAACCAGCTGCAACAACTGATGCGGCGGTGGTAATGGAATCCATAATTCTGCTAAAGATGTGTAGCGCTTTAAACGCTTAAAGAGTTGTGAACGGGAGTTTATACCTGCGAGGGGTGAATCTCATAGTTCTTGAGATGATACTGAAAGAATTTCAGGCCTCAAAGCAGGAAATTTGCCATTGAAAAGTTAATTCAGTAGCAAAAAATCATGATTAATGATGCTCTTCAACTGCTTCCCCGATGTAATAAGCAGCAAGAGTTGCAAAAATCAGAGCTTGAATAGCACTAGTAAACAAGCCTAGAAACATAACAGGAACCGGAAGAACAAGAGGCACAAGAAAAACAAGTACCGCTACTACAAGTTCGTCTGCGAGAATGTTTCCAAATAAACGGAATGAGAGAGATAGAGGCTTTGTGAAGTCTTCAACAATTTTGAACGGGAGCATTATTGGCGTTGGGTGAACGTAATACTCGAAGTATCGCAAACCCTTATTGCTCAACCCCGCATAGAAATATGAAAGAGATACCAGTAGTGCTAAAGCAACAGTTGTATTTATGTCAGCTGTAGGTGCACCAAGTTCTCCACTTGGTAGTTCAATCAGCTTCCAGGGAACTAATGCTCCGCCCCAATTGCTCACAAATATGAACAGAAAGAGGGTTCCGATGAAAGGCATCCAATCTCTATAAACCTTTTCACCAATTTGTGTTCTAGCCAGATCACGTATGTAATCCCACAGAAATTCCAAAAGATTTTGAACACCTTTTGGATCACGGTCCATTTTTTTTGTTCCAATGACCACCAAGGCAAGCAAAGCGCCTATGAGGAGCCATGAAGTCATAAAAACTTGGCCGTGAATTCTAAAATTTCCAATTTGCCAATAAAGGTGTTGACCCACCTCTAATTCAGCCAAAGGAAAAACAAATGGTAAAAAACCCATTTATCTGGTAGTTAGGTTGCGTAGAAAAAAAAGCCAAACAAACAAAACTTAAAAATTTGATTTCTAACAAGCAATTAAGGCATAGATAGAAACTGAATAATTAACGCTGGTTTATAAAGCAAAAATCCTAATAAAGCCGGAATCAAATCAAGTTGAGGAAATCTAGAAGACACCAAAACCAAAAGAACCGGAACTAACAACTGGACTTTACCGACAATTTTTGATGAAGTACCTAACCTTCCAACCCCGCGAGCAAGCAAGCGAAAATAAAGAATTCCTGATAAAGCACCAATAAATAGGCTTGCACTAGCTTGGATTCCCCAAAAGAAACCTGCTATGCCAACAGAAAAAATAGTCAATAAAAATGTCAGACGGAATACTCGAAATTGAAGTTCAAGATATTCGTCTGATTTGACTCCGGACAAAGTGTCCAATGAGTCCATATCCAGAAGAGGATCATGACTTGAGCAATTGTCAACAGTCTCAGATGCCACAAAAATTCCTCCTTTTGGAGTTTCTTAGTGATAGCGAGAAGTTGTTTTGCAAACAAGACACCTAAGCTCTCTGCAAAGGCCCGGGGAATCTATCACGAGACTTGCATCAAAACAAAAAAATTTTCTCTATCAATAACTTGAAAAGTTGGTTAAATTAACAATCTGAGGAGAATTCTAAAGCAAACTTTTATTTACCCAATATAAATCAAGATATAGTTTGTTTAAAATTTAATCCTGTGGTTGTAAAATTAAGTTATTAGTTTTTAATCCAATTTCTTTAATTTGATCTCTAAAAATTAACAATTAAATTTAACTCGTAAAAAACTTCTTAGTTTTTGCGGAATTCCAAAAAAAGTAAATTAATTAAAGTTTAAAGACTTGGCAAAATGGCAATTTAACGGCTCAATGGTATACAAGCAAAATATCCTTTGAATAATATTTCTAATAAAAAAACACCATTTACATCCAAAGCGAAAAAGAAGCGTGAATCAAAAGATTTTCTGAGTAATTTTATAAACGATAAGATTCTTCCATTGCCTTGGCCATATTGGCCTAAGGAAGGTCGTTTAATAATGGGATTAATAGCCTTTTGGAGCATTTCAGGAATTTTCATACTTGGATCAGCTAGTTGGTGGGTAGCCACCAGAGAAATGGGTGAAGGTACTTATTACATAAAAAGACAAATAATATGGCTAATCGCTAGTTGGAGCATTTTTTATCTCGCCATCAATATCAAATTAAAAAGCTGGCTTAAGGTTTCAGGTCCTTGCCTTTTTATAGGAATGCTGCTGATTGCATCAACAAGTTTTTTCGGTAGTACCGTCAATGGTTCTACAAGATGGTTGATTATCGGTCCAATACAAGTTCAACCCTCGGAATTAATCAAACCTTTTATTATCCTTCATAGTGCAAAACTTTTTGGTCAATGGGAGAGAATAAATTCAGAAAAAAAAATTTTTTGGTTAACTATATTTGCCTCCATTATTTTATTAATCATAAAACAACCAAATTTAAGCACTGCTGCATTAACAGGAATATTACTTTGGATGATTGCCTTAGCTGCTGGTATTAATTTTCAGCATCTTTTCAACACGGCCTTATCAGGCTTAACCATTGGTTCAATAAGTATTTTTTTTAATGCTTACCAGCAAAGTCGCGTTTTATCATTTATCAACCCATGGAAAGATCCACAAGAAGGGGGTTATCAATTAATTCAGAGTCTTTATGCTATCGGTTCGGGTGGTTTGTTTGGAGAAGGATATGGTCTTTCAATGCAAAAATTACAATATCTACCATATAGAAGTACTGATTTTATATTTGCTGTTTTTGCAGAAGAATTTGGATTTTTTGGATCTATTTTACTTTTAACATTTTTACTTGTAATTTCATATTTAACTCTAAAAATATCCCTTAATTGTAGAAATAATTATACCAAACTAATTTCTATTGGATCAGGAACTATTCTTGTAGGCCAATCAATTATGCACATCGCAGTTTCCTCAGGTGCAATGCCTACAACAGGTCTACCGTTCCCTCTGATCAGTTATGGGGGAAACTCATTAATTTCAAGCTTACTAATAGCAGCCTTATTGGTCAGATCCTCTATTGAATCTTCAGATTTATTAATTAAAAATTCCGCAAATTGACGCTTAAATAGATAATCTAGAAAGGAAAATTGGTGTGGCAAATCTTTTTTTGAGCATTTCTTCCATAAGTTTGGTTTTCTCTGATATGGCTCGTCATGGCGAGCACATAATTAATAATGGGCTAAATAATCCAACCCCTGTATCACTCCTCATAGTTTTCACTGGAGGCCTTTTAACCAGTTTAGGCCCCTGCTCATTATCACTATTACCAATAACAGTTGCATATCTAGCTGGATTTAAAAGTAAACAAAACCCTTTACAAAAAACTTTTAGTTTCTGCGGCGGGATAGTTATATCACTAGTGGTTCTAGGAAGTCTAAGCGGTTTTTTAGGGAAAATTTATGGCCAATTACCTGGTTTCTTTTCAATATTTATTAGTCTTTTAGCCATAGTTATGGGTCTTAATCTCCTTGGGCTGTTAAAAATCTCTCTTCCATCTGGACCTGATCCTGAAGCTTGGACAAGCAAAGTCCCCCCCGCTTTCGCACCGGTTTCAGCAGGGTTAGCTTTTGGATTGGCCTCCTCGCCTTGTACAACTCCTGTCCTTGCTGTTCTTCTCGCATGGGTTGCCAAGGAAGGTAACCCCATTAGTGGCACAATTTTTCTTGCAAGCTTTGCGATTGGGCAAATTGTTCCTTTATTTATTGCAGGTACTTTTGCAGCGAGTGTTCCAAAATTATTATCTTTGCGACCTATTGGGAAATGGGTTCCACCAATGAGTGGGGTGATTTTATTAACCGTAGGTCTTTTAAGCCTTCTTTCTACTTGGATATGAATTAGATGAAAAAAATCAGCCAAGTTTTAAATTGGCTTTCTAGCTTAAAGATTGCTATTTTACTATTATTCTTAATAGCAATTTCTTGTGCAGTAGGAACTTTTATTCCACAACAAGAACCAGATCAATTCTACTATGATAATTTCAATAATGATCCTTTTCTTGGACTAATCAATGGTAATATATTACTACTTTTTGAATTCAATCATGTTTATACAAGTTACTGGTTTTTGATTTTACTAACTTGGCTTGGTTTAGCTCTTGCAGTTTGTAGTTTTAGAAGACAATTACCAATACTTAAATCAGCATTAAACTGGATAGATTATAAATCTCCTCGTCAAATAGCAAAACTTTCTGTCGCGCAAACAATTAAAACTAATGATCCTTCAAAAAACTTAGAAAAACTTTCAATAAATTTAAAGAAACAAGGTTGGAATGTGAGAGAAACAGATGGAAGAATAGCTGCGAGAAAAGGAGTAATTGGTAGATTAGGACCTATATTAATTCATCTAGGTTTAATCTTATTAATGATAGGTGCAACATACGGATCATTAAATGGAAAAACTTTAGAAAGATTCATGGCACCTGGGAGATCAATAGATTTATTAAACAATAATGAAGAGAAAGGATTAACAATTAAATTACTAAAGTTTCAAATAGAAAGAGACCCTCAAGGAAGAACTGAGCAATATAAATCGATAGTAAAAGTTATTGAACCAAATGGAAATAATGAAGAGAAGGAGATTAGTGTTAATTCTCCATTAAGGTACAAAGGACTAACATTATATCAAGCCGACTGGTCATTAGCAGCAATAACAATTCAAATTGATAATAGTCCTAAATTACAAATTCCAATAAAATCTATTCCAGAGCTAGGGGAACAAACTTGGGGAACTATTATACCAACCCAAAAAGATGGAGAAGGGCAAATCTTATTAACAGTTTCGAGTGAATTGGGACCTGTAACAATTTATGATAGTGATGGTACAAGACTTACAAACATAAGCATAAATAAGGAAGCAAAAGTGAAAAATACTTTAATTAAAATAATAAATGTAATACCAAGTAGTGGATTACTTTTAAAGCGTGATCCTGGAGTACCCTTTGTTTATACCAGTTTCGCTATAATACTTCTTGGTGGTTCACTAAGTATAATTTCCACCAAGAAGATTTGGTTATTACATGAAAAGGAGAAATCTATTATCTATATAGGTGGTTTAAGCAACAGAAATCTTTCAGGTCTCTCGAAAGAATTGCCGAAATTTATTAGTTTTCTAAATGATTAACTCTAAATCATTTCTTTTCCCATGACAAACTCTAATGATAGTATGAACATTTCCTCTAGGGTTAAAATCAGCTTCTAATTGCATCCACTTAGGGGCAGAAACTTCAACAAAATCATCTATTATTTTATTTGTAACTTCTTCATGAGATATTTTCTTTTCACGAAAACTATTTAAATAAAGTTTAATTGCTTTTAGTTCAATTACCTTCTTATCTGGTTGATACACAATCCTTAAAGTGGCGAAATCTGGATAACCCGAAAAAGGACACTTACATGTAAATTCAGGGAAATCTATTGAAATTTCATAATCTCTATTACTATTGGGATTAGGAAAACAAATCAAGCTCCCAGCAGCTATTTCCCTTTCCCCATACATAATTACCTCTTTAATATTTTCTTCACTCATTGGAATATCTTAAATAGGATTTTAATAACACACTACATAATACCTGGATTAAAGATTCAACCCTCTAATAAATTTTGCTAATTAAAAAGCATTCAAATGATGGGAAAAAGCACATATGTATCAATGAGCACAAAACTAATTCACGCTATCCCCCCTAATAGATACATAAGCAAGATTTTGTATGGACATCAGTCTTTCTGAAAAGAGAAATGGAACTCAAATAGAGCCGAAAACTGTTCACGGAATTCTTTGGCTACAAACTCATTTCGAATCCAATCATTGGGAAATTATCAGTAATGGCTTAGTAATAATTCCCACCAAGGACGCCCAAATGCTTCAAGAAGATGCTACAAATGCTGGACTAAATGTAAATTTCATCAATTCTCTAAGTCCAATAGACAAAATCTGATTAAAAATTATCTAAGATCAAAAAAGTTACTTAAAGTGATATGAAAAAAATAGAAGCAATAATACGCCCTTTCAAACTAGAAGACGTAAAGATTGCCTTAGTCAATGCAGGTATAGTCGGAATGACTGTAAGCGAAGTAAGAGGATTTGGACGCCAAAAAGGTCAAGTCGAAAGGTACAGAGGTTCCGAGTTCACCGTTGAATTTCTTCAAAAACTAAAGATAGAAGTTGTTGTCCCTGAAGAAAAAATTGATATTGTTTTAAAAGCTATTGCTGAAGCAGCAAAGACTGGAGAGATTGGAGATGGAAAGATTTTCGTAACTCCAATTGATTCCGTTGTAAGGATAAGAACAGGTGATAAAAACGAAATAGCTCTATAAATTCACGAAAAATCCATCAATTTTTCTATGTTATCGAATCCCTTAGAGTCATCGTTCATCCATAATAGATATTCTTGATTACCCGCAGGTCCCTTTAAGGGTGATGCAATCAATCCTTTGGGATACCATCCGTATTTTTTAGATTCGTTTATGACGCCTTCAATAGCTTCAAGATGCAGAGAATGATCCCGAACGACTCCGCCCTTCCCAACTTTGTCCTTGCCAACCTCAAATTGAGGTTTCACTAATACTAATAATTCAGACCGGGCATTATTAAGAAGAGATTTAAGACTAGGCAAAACAATTTTTAGAGAGATAAAAGATAAGTCAGCCACCGCGAAGTCAGGTATTGGATCTCCATCATTAAATAATTTTTCAGGAGTTAAATGTCTAATATTAGTACGTTCTAACAGAACCACTCTTGGATCATTTCTAATACTCCATGCAGTTTGGCCATAGCCAACATCAACTCCATAAACCTTTGCTGCTCCTAATTGCAAAAGACAATCTGTAAAACCACCAGTGGAAATCCCAGCATCTAGACAAACTCGATTTTTGATATTAAGCGGAAATTGCTCAAAGGCTGCAGACAACTTTTCACCTCCACGAGATACATACTTCAAAGGCTGAGTAATTTCTATCTGAAGATCTTTTAAAACTTCTTGGCCTGGCTTATCAAGAATTTGTCCATTAATTGTTTTAACTTTGCCAGCTCTGATGAGCTTCTGCGCCTCTTGACGAGATTTAGCTAATCCTTTAGTCAGCAAGTGAAGATCTAATCGCGATTTTTTAGTCATTTGTTTACAAAAACAAACAGGAAACGGAACAAAAACCGCAGAAGTCGTAATAATCCTCTTTTTCAATAGAGAATCTATTTAATTGACCAAAGTTTTTGTCTAAAAGGCTCATGCATCCCACAAATAAAAATGAGCTATCTAGCCATGGTCATTTTCATCTAAACCCAAATAAGCAAGCTGGAGAGGTGCTTGAGCTTTTGCCTCCAGGAAGTTTTGCAAAATTTGCAAATCAACCTAATGACTTGCCTCCCTTCCAAGTAATTGACTGCAAAGGAGGAAAATGCAGGGTAAGACAGCAGGCTTGGGGAAGATATGTGCATTGGGAAGTTGAACACAATAGACTCAAGTCAGCTTGACCTTGACGACCTAAATTAAAGTAACCTTTAACTTTGTAGCACTTTGATTGAGCGTTACACAAACCCAGAGATGGGGAATATTTGGTCTGAACAAGCCAAATACCAAACTTGGCTTGATGTTGAAATAGCCGCATGTGAGGCTAATTGCAAACTAGGGAAAATCCCACTTAATGCAATGCAATCAATACGATCAAAGGCAAATTTCACACCCGAGCGCATACTCGAAATAGAAGCCGAAGTTCGACATGACGTAATTGCTTTTCTAACAAATGTGAATGAATATGTTGGAGATGCCGGTCGATATATACATGTTGGGATGACAAGTAGCGATGTCCTCGATACAGGACTAGCACTTCAATTGAAGTCATCAGTAAAACTTTTAAAAAAAGAGCTTTTATTACTTGAGGACGCTATTAGAGATTTAGCAAGAGAACACAAGAGTACCGTAATGATTGGCCGTTCTCATGCAATTCATGGAGAACCTATTACTTTTGGATTCAAGCTTGCAGGATGGCTAGCAGAAACCCTAAGAAACAAAGAAAGGCTTAACAGTCTCGAGGACGATATCTCCGTTGGTCAAATCAGTGGTGCCATGGGAACTTATGCGAACACCGATCCCGAAATAGAAAAAATTACTTGCGAACTTTTAGGACTTCAGTGTGATACTGCTAGTACTCAAGTGATCTCAAGGGATAGACATGCTAATTATGTACAAACTCTTGCTTTGATTGGATCATCATTAGATCGTTTTTCTACAGAAATTAGAAACCTTCAAAGAACAGATGTCCTTGAGGTAGAGGAAAACTTTGCCAAAGGTCAAAAAGGAAGCTCTGCTATGCCTCACAAAAGAAATCCCATAAGGAGTGAGAGAGTCAGCGGTCTTTCAAGAGTTTTAAGAAGTTATGTAGTTGCAGCTCTCGAAAATGTAGCTCTATGGCATGAAAGGGACATTAGCCACAGTTCCAATGAAAGATTAATGTTGCCAGACACGTCTATTACACTTCATTTTATGATCACTGAAATGACAGCGATTATTAAAGGACTTGGCATTTACCCGAATAATATGCTGAATAATTTAAACATTTATGGAGGAGTAGTTTTTAGTCAAAGAGTTCTTTTGGCATTAGTTGAGAATGGAATGAGTCGCGAAGATTCTTATCGATTAGTACAAAAACATGCTCATTCTGCATGGAATCAACCTGAAGGTAATTTCAAAAATAACCTTGAGAATGATCCAGAGGTAATGAATATTCTCTCTCTAACTAAACTCTCTGAATGCTTCTCAACTGAATTACATCAATCGAATTTGAAGGTTATTTGGGATAGACTTGGAATATAAATGTAAATGCTCAATCTAAATCAATTAATATTTGTTAGTAGACTAAAGAAAGACCATAGCTATAGATTCAACTAAAATCAATAGCTATAGTCTTTATTCCCAGGGAATTTAAATTTTCAAACCAACAGCAATGTCTAATATGAAACGACTTGAGAAAGATAGTCTAGGTTCGATTTCTGTTCCAGTAAATGCGCTATGGGGAGCTCAAACTCAAAGATCAATATTAAATTTTGCTATTGGCGATGAAATCGTACCTCTTGAAATCATTCATGCAATTGCTCAAATAAAAGCCTCTGCTGCTCGTGTAAACAATCATTTAGGTCTGATTGATACAGAAATCGCACAATTGATCACCGAAGCAAGTTTGGAAATTATTGAAGGTAAATACAATGATCAATTTCCTTTGAAAATATGGCAAACAGGAAGTGGTACCCAAACGAATATGAACGTAAATGAGGTAATTAGCAACATAGCTTCAAAACGTTTAAATAAGCCTTTGGGTAGTCATGATCCACTTCATCCTAATGATCATGTCAATCGCTCTCAATCTACTAATGACGTTTTCCCAGCAGCTATACAAATAGCCACAATACTTAATTTAAAAAAGACCTTAATACCCGAATTAAAAAAGCTCATTGATTTGTTTCATCAAAAAAGTCATGAATGGAAGGATCTTATAAAAATAGGACGTACTCATCTTCAAGATGCAGTACCCCTAACTCTTGGACAAGAAGTTTCCGCCTGGTCAAGTCAGTTAGAGACCGCATTAGGACGCATTGAAATCAACCTCGAAGAACTTTATTCACTTCCACTGGGAGGAACCGCTATTGGAACAGGAATAAATGCTCCAGAGAATTTCGATAACCTCATTGCTCTTGATATCTCTAGAAAAACAAATTTACCCTTTGAAACCGCAGCTAATAAATTTGCCATCATGGCTAGTCATGATGGTCTTGTAAATATAATGTCCCAACTAAAATTATTAGCCGTAACTTTTCTCAAAATCGTTAATGATCTTCGACTTTTATCTTGTGGACCAAGAGCTGGATTATCAGAGCTACAGCTACCCGCCAATGAGCCTGGCAGCTCAATAATGCCAGGAAAAATTAATCCTACTCAATGCGAAGCTATGGCGATGGTATGTACACAAATAATTGGTATGGATGTTCTCAGTATCCATAGCAGGAAGTGGTGGACATCTACAAATGAACGTTTATAAACCACTAATTGGGTACAACATTTTAAAAAGTATTAATCTTATTCAAACCGCATGTAAAAGTTGCAGAGAAAATATGATTGAGGGTCTTCAAGCAAATGAACCAAAAATCAAGCAATATCTAGATAATTCTTTAATGCTTGTCACTGCATTAGCTCCATCAATCGGATACGAAAAAGCAAGTCAAATTGCCCAATTAGCACATGAAAAGAATCTCAGTCTAAAAGAAGCCTCAAGTCAACTAAAATATATCGATCCAGAAGAATTTGATAATCTCATTAATCCAAAATTTATGATTGGGAATGATTGAAAAAATAAATTTCTAATCTAAATTTTTTCTTTCAGTTGCCGGATTAATGACCTCATGATTTTTTTCTTTTGATTGATTAATATCATCAGCTTCACAAACTGGAAATCTATCCATTAGTTTTATAGCTGATCTAGCATTATTCCTAAGTTGCCTACTCACAGCATCGCAATAGGGAATCTGTGAAAGCAAATCATTTGTTCTTCTTAGAATTCTTACAACATCTCCCTCATCTAAAGAAGTATTTGAAATTAAATCCGTCCAGGTACTTCCTCTTGCCCAGGCTTCTACTAAACCCATTAATTCTGAACTCCATAGAATTGGAACTTCAATACCAAAACGTTCTTGTACTCTAAATAATTCTCTTCGTATATTTGATAAATCATTAAAAGCTTCGTCTGCAACTGCACTTGGAATAAATCCAGTCCATAAATCAGGACGACTAACTTCTGTCACAATTGACTGAATCACTCCGGCTAATTCAATCGGAGTCAATTCGTCAAGATGTCCACTCATCAAGACCAAACCTAACCACAATTCATTTTCACCTCTTAAGGATCCAATGCCTCTACCTATTTCAGTGGGACTTAAATCATCCAAGCATCCGAAGTGTTTTAATACTTTAATCAGTGATAAAAAAGTTTCCCAGTGACGATTCGACCTGTCATAAAGTATCTGCTCACGTTCATGAATTTCAATCTCTAATTCATTCATTTTACGCCTATGCTTCTTTAATTTTTTCTTATCTCCCCATCGATGGGCTGGCTGAATCAACAATTCATCTTCTAGAGAGCTAACTAATTGAGCTTGAGACAAAACTTCACTAGCAAGATCATATTGTGCAGTTCTCATATTATTTTTCTTAGACAAATTTGATATCATTAGTGCTATTTCGTTACTTGTCTTATCACCATGAAGTATTTCACCCAATCTGCTAATTTTAGGAGTTATAATATCTGATACGTCTAAGCATGCAAGATCAGCATGAAGACTAACGACGTCCTTACAAGAGATTAGTATCCAAATATTCTCATCTGTTAAGCAGAGTAATTGAGATGGTCTATCTCCTTTTTGTAACTTTCCAATAATCACAGCAGGTACAACTTTACCTTTTAGCTGCGGGGTTTTTAGACTTATCAAAGTCCCATTATTTGCAAATTCTAATGCTAAGATTAATTCATTAGATAAAGTCTCGGCAGATTGTTTTTGAAGAATTTTTAATAGTCTTCTTTCTTCCTTCAAATGACTTTTTATTTTTTCATATCTTTCAAAATCTGACCATGGTATATCTTCTGAAAAGGTTTTATATTCTTTTAGGTCCTCTTTTAATCTAGAAAGTTCTTCTTCCTCTTCAGCTAAATCTAAGCTAGCCAAGTATCTACTAAAGCTTCTTTCTATCAATTCTTTTGATTTATCTAAGTCATAACGCTGTAATAAATTCAGAACCATGCCATAGCTGGGAGTGAATTGACTAATCAGGGGGTCCGCTGGACTGGTTGCCAATTGCCCAGCTTCTCTTACACCTTCAAATCGAGTTTGTACAGTAACGACATAGCCTCTAGAATCAAGACCTCTTCTTCCTGCTCGACCAGCCATTTGCAAAAACTCACTCCCCATCAATTGACGATGTCCATTATCTGATCTCTTCGATAGAGTAGATATAATTGTAGTTCTTGCAGGCATATTGATTCCTGCAGCCAATGTTTCAGTTGCAAAAACAACCTTAATCAATCCTTCTTGAAATAATTCCTCAATCAATTCCTTCCATGCAGGAAGAACTCCCGCATGATGAGAGGCGATCCCATTAAATAAAGCTCTGATATGTAGATCATCTCTGAGCCCTTCTGAATTTAAAATTAAATATTTTTCAAATCGATCTTGAATTGAATTCCTTTCTTCTTGATTAACTAGACAGGTGCTGGCAATTGTTTTCACAGCTTTATCACAACCACGACGGCTAAAAATGAAATAAATAGCGGGTAACATATTTCTCTCAGCCAACTTAGATATCACAAAGCCAAGTGAAGGAGATTCAGGCTGAATAGGCTTGGATAAGCGGCCTCTCTTCTTATGTGTTTTTGTTGGACGCCAAATCTTACAATTTGGATGTAATCCAGTTCCTTTATCGTTCAGTAATGGGTGAAGTCCTTTAGCGCTGCAAAAATTGAATTCCAGAGGAACTGGCCTTAAATCACTAGATATTAAATCTGTGGGTCCATGTACTTGCTCAATCCAATCGGTTAATTGGCCAGCATTTGCGACTGTTGCCGATAGACCAACAAATTGAACGGATTTAGGACAATGAATAATTGATTCCTCCCACACAGTCCCTCTATGAGCATCATTCATGTAATGACATTCATCAAGGACAACAGTTTCTATATCCATTAGAGGATCATCATTTCTGTCTGCTGCTGCGTAAAGCATATTTCTAAAAATTTCAGTAGTCATCACAAGGATGGAAGCCTCTCTATTCAGGCTTAAATCACCTGTTAAAAGACCCACATTGCTTGAACCAAATTGATTCCGAAAGTCTCTTAGTTTTTGGTTAGATAAAGCTTTTAAGGGAGTCGTGTAAAACACCTTATTCCCATGAGAAATAGCTCTATAAATTGCATACTCTCCTATTAATGTCTTTCCTGACCCTGTAGGTGCGCTGACAACTACTGAATGCCCTTGATTGAGTGAATCAATTGCTTTAAGTTGAAACTCATCCAACGCAAAAGGAAAGATTTCCTTTGGATTTAAATTGTTTTGGTGGATTTCGTTCTCAGACGTATCTCTTTCTGATGAAGTCATTATTAAATCCTAGAGGAATATTCTACGCCCACATGATTTTTGACGTGTATACATAATAAAATCAAGAAACCAAAGAAATAATCTTAAGCAAGTTCCCAAATCTTTAACCACTGAAAACAGAAAAATATGCCTGAAATCTCTAACTCTAGAATTCGTAAACTGAGGACTTGGATCCCAGGGGAAAGATCATCAGAGTTGATTGGTGTAGATGAAAATAAAAATCAAATCACCTTAATTGACCTAGCAAGTAATGATTATCTAGATCTTTCAAGACACCCATTTTTAATTGAGGCCGCTAGACAAACCTTACAAACTGATGGAGTCGGCTCAGGGGGATCAAGATTTATTACTGGTAGTAGAAATGTTCATCAAAAACTTGAAATAAAGCTAGCCGAATGGCTTGATCGTGAGATTGTCCTGCTTTACCCGAGTGGTTTCCAAGCAAATCTAGCTGCGGTCTTAGCACTTGCTGATCGTCACACTCCTGTGATTTGCGATCGTCTGATACATCATTCCCTGCTCGTTGGAGTCAAAGCGAGTGGAGCAAAGCTCATTAGATTCAAGCACAATAATTTATCTGAACTAGAAAGACTTTTAAAAAAATCTAGACAAAGAAATCCTCAAAAAAAACCTTTAGTAATTACAGAAAGCCTTTTTAGTATGGAGGGTACAACAGCCCCCATAAAAGAAATTTCAAAGCTATGCATTAAGTATGATTCAAAGTTACTTATAGACGAAGCTCATGCATTTGGGATTATGGGCCCCGAAGGGAAAGGAGAATCTTTTGGACTCAAAGAATCAATATCAATTATAAGTGGGACCTTCGGTAAAGCTTTTGGAAGTGGAGGCGCATTTTTAGCAACAGACAAGATAACAGGAGAAAATTTAATACAAAACTGTGGGGCATTTCGCTATACAACCGCTTTGGCTCCTCCACTTTGTGGAAGTGCTTTAGCCGCATTAAAATTAATTGAAAGTAATCCTAGCTGGGGTAGCAAGCTGAGAAAAAAATCAATAGCTTTACGGGACAGATTATCTCAAATTGGGTGGCAACGGCCTGCTGGGGAAGGTCCAATAATATCTATAATTCTTGGTTCAGACGAATTAGCAATGGATTATCAGAAGAGACTTGAGGCAAATGGCCTTCTAACTGTTGCGATCCGTCCACCAACTGTCCCAGAAGGGAAATCCAGACTCAGATTAGTTATTAGGCGAAATACTCCCGTTCAGGCCTTCGAAAGACTGGTCGAAGTTCTTAAAAACAAATGAAAGAAATAATTGCTATGCATGGCTGGGCTGGTGATAGTCATCAATGGTCAAATTGGGAAAAGATATTTAAAAGTTGTGATTGGGAATGGCAAACCTCTGAACGCGGATATAAAGATATAAGTCCTCATACATCAAAATGGAATCACACCTCTAATCATGTCGAACTTAAAAGAGTTGCTATATGTCACTCTCTTGGTTCACATTTGATAGATAAAGACGTTTTACACTCGGCTACTCATGTTGTATTAATCAATAGTTTTAGTCGTTTTATTCCAAGTAGCAAAGAGAATCGCCCTATAAAACTGGCCCTCAATAGGATGATGAATGCAATTGATTCCCCTAATGAAGCAGCTATGTTAAGAAAATTTCAGATAAAAGCTTATAAACCTAATTACATTGATCTTGAATCATCCGAATCAAATCTCCTTCACATATCCCATTCTGGAAGGTTGAGACTAAAAAATGATTTAAAGCTTCTTATGAATTCTGATTCTCTACCAAATGGCTTAAATAATTCTTCCAAAGTACTTATTATTAACAGTGAGCAAGACTATATTTTGACTAATCAAACGAAAGAAAAGCTAGCTGAAGATTTAAAAAGCCACTTGGAGGATGAACCCAAAACAATCAACCTTAAAGACGAGGGGCATTCCATAACAAAAATAAAAAATATCAAAAAAGTCAAACAGTGGTTAGAATTTGATCATGCAAAAAACATGGTTTAGCCAAGTTAATAAAAACTTTAACGAAGCTGCATTAAGTTATAACGAATCAGCCTCAATTCAAAAAAGTACTGCTCTAAAACTTGCAAAAATATGTTCTAATTATTCAATTAAACATGGTCTATGGGTTGACCTTGGCTCTGGCACTGGACTACTCGCTAAGTCATTAGAAGATCTACATCCAAACCAATATGTAGTGAGATTGGATAATTCTAAAAAGATGATTGACCAACATTCAGAAAAGAGTGTTAAACAACTTTGGGATTTAAATAATGGGTTACCTAAGTGGACCAACAAACCAAATTTATTAGCTTCAAGTTTTGTTTTACATTGGCTTGAGAATCCACAAAAGAAACTGAAGGAATGGTTGAATGCTCTAAGCCAGGATGGATGGATTGCCCTAGCAATTCCAATCAAGGGAAGTTTTCCAGAATGGTATGAAGCTGCAGAAAAGGCAAATTTAACATGCACGGCTCTTGATTTACCATCATACGACTCACTAATCAGAGTCGTTCCGAAAAAAAGTATTTTATACAATAAAATTGAAGTTATTAAGCAAACAGCAAATACCGCGACTTCTTTATTAAAACCGATGATCAAGGTCGGAGCACAAAGTAGTCAAAAGGAACAATTAAGTGTTTCAGATTGGCGACATCTGTTGTCTTTTTGGCCAATTGCCAACGAGGATAGACAACTAAGCCTTAGTTGGTCAATTCAGTTTTTATTAATAAAGCGATGAGTACTTTCTCAAAAAGAATTATTATTTGTGGTACGGATACAGATGTAGGTAAAACGATCGTTAGTAGTTTTTTCGTCCAAGGTCTTAAAGGTATTTACTGGAAACCCATTCAAAGTGGAACAGAAGAAGGTACAGATACCATAACAGTTCGCAATCTTTTAAACCTTGAACCTAACCGCTATCTTTCTGAAAGATATAAATTCAAGGCTCCTGTCTCTCCTCATTGGGCTGCCGAGCAAGAGTCTAGTTTTATTGAACCAAGTAATTTAAAATTGCCAGACTTAGATGAATTAATAATCATCGAAACCGCAGGTGGTTTAATGGTTCCCTTAAATCGAGATTGGCTACAAATAGATCAATTAAAGGTTTGGGGAGCTCCAATAATTCTTGTGGCCAGGACCGGTCTTGGCACTCTCAATCACACCTTATTAAGTCTAGAAGCCTTGAAACATAGAAATGTAGATATATTAGGAATAGTCTTAAACGGCCCTCCACACAAAGACAATCCTAAGACTCTTGAGCAATTTGGAGATACACAAATTCTTGCAAGTCTTCCTGTTTTTGACGAAGTCAACGCAAAAGTACTTTCACAAGAATGGAATAACCAGAAATTAGATCAAAAGCTTAACAAATACATTCGAAATTAAATTTTTATTTTTCTTTAATCAAGAGATTATTTTGACTTCAATCAAGTTAAATGAAACAAGAGGGCAAACTAAATTTGATGAATGAGAAAGAAAATTCAAATCAAACTATTCAGAATCCTCATATATGGCCGCCATTCACACAACTGACATCCTCTAAGCCTCAGTTATTAGTTGAGGAAGCTAAAGGTGCCCTTTTACTTCCTAAAGACAAAGCTCCAATAATCGATGCCATAAGTAGCTGGTGGGTAACTCTGCATGGTCATGCGAATGACTATATTGCTAAAGCCATCGCAACTCAAGCACAGCAATTAGAACAAATTATCTTTGCAGATTTTACTCATCCTCAAGCTGAGCTATTAGCTAATCGACTAAGTAAATTAACAGGTCTAGAAAAGTTATTTTTTTCAGATAATGGATCTACAGCAGTAGAAGTAGCTTTAAAAATGGCTCGACAATGGTGGAAAAACAAAGGTGATAATAGATCGCAAATTATTGCATTCGAAGGTGCCTACCATGGAGATACATTTGGAGCAATGGCAGTAGGCGAAAGAAATATATTTAGCGAGCCTTTTGATCAAATGCTATTTCCCGTGAGCAGAGTCCCTTGGCCTGAGACATGGTGGGGCGATGCAGATTTTGAAAGAAGAGAAAAGGAAGCTTTAGCAACTCTTGATCATCTCTTGAAGACACCAACTATCGCGGTAATTCTTGAGCCATTAGTCCAAGGTGCTGGAGGAATGCGAATGGTTCGTGCAGAATTTTTAGTAGAAGTTGAAAAAAAAATTCGCCAGGCTAATTCTTTACTTATTGCCGATGAGGTATTAACTGGCTTTGGAAGGTGTGGAGAACTATTTGCTTTTCAAAGAGCAGGATTAAAGCCAGACATTATATCGCTCTCAAAGGGATTAACCGGTGGATTCCTTCCAATGGGTGTAACAATGTCCAGTAAAAGGATTTCAGAAGGATTTCTTGGGGAAGATCCCAAGAAAACTTTCTGGCACGGTCATAGTTTCACAGCCAACCCATTAGGCTGCGCAGCGGCCAATGCCAGCTTAGATCTTTTAGAAAAATCCCCCAAAAAATATTTAGATTTTGAGTCACGTCACTTACCACATCTACAAAAACTAGTTAATGATCCTAGGGTTGAATGTCCAAGAATTACAGGGACCATTGCGGCTTTTAATATTAAAGTAAAAGGTAAAAAAGGGTATTTAAGTTCAGTTGGGAAAATCATCAAAGCAAGTGCATTTAAGGCTGGCGTGTTCATCAGGCCATTAGGAGATGTAGTTTATCTAATGCCACCACTATGTATTACAGATGAAGAGCTAGAGAAATGCTATTTTGGAATCCGAGAGGGCTTAAATTCTCTGCCCTAAGATTTTTCATAAGGATTCAAAGCACTTAGCTATAAAAATTATTACTAAAAATTTAATATCACATTAACCAACTTGGAATAAAATTCAAGTTTCCACCTTTTGAAAAAGCAATAAATACACCCAAAGCCAGGCTCACGAAAATTGATGTAATTAATAGAAGTAGTGAAAACAATTCACCACCTGATAACGGTCGCCTTACCCCTATCGATTTAGAAAATTGTACGGGTTGTGTATTTCTTAAATAAGATTCTTTTTTCTGACTTATAAGATTATTCTCTTGCTCTATAAATAAATCATAATTTGCCCTTAGGACAGGGTCACTTAATAAATCATAAGCCTCGCAAACATTTTGAAATTGCCGCGTCGCTTCATCTCTTGGCAAAGATGTCGTATCCGGGTGAAGACGCTTACTTAATTGACGGAAAGCTTTTCTGAGCTCTGCGTTATTAGCAGAGGAAGAGACACCAAGCAGTTCGTAACAATTAGGAGAAGGAGTCAACTAAAGAAAATATGATCTAATAATGTATAGATTTTATCTAAATATCCCAAGACTGACTATTTCAAAAAACGATTCAAAATGTCGATTGATAAAAACAACAAAAAAGCAAATCATCTTGTGATATGGAATAAGCTTAAATGGGTTCCAAGTGAAAAACAATTATCTCAATTTATCCATTTGCAGGAGTTACTTAAAGAATGGAATAAGAAGAGCAATCTTACTCGTTTAGTCGATGGAGATGATTTCTGGACTGCACAAGTATGTGATAGCTTGTTACCACTTCATGAAGAGCTGCAATACCCAGAGCTCTCTCATAAATATGTTGATATTGGTTCAGGTTGTGGATTTCCTGGATTAGCTATATCTATAGCAATGCCAAATTCAAATATTACTCTTTTAGATTCTTCAAGTAAAAAAACGACTTTTTTAAAAGAAGTATCTAAAGAAATTGGATTGAATTCTCGGATCACAGTTGTAACTGAGCGGGCTGAGGTAGCAGGTAGAGATCCATTCCTTCGAAGTAATTTTGACTATGCAATTGCTAGAGCAGTTGCTTCTGCAAATGTAGTAGCAGAATATCTCGTGCCTTTTTTAAATTCAACAGGGCAGGCGCTCATATTCAGAGGAGGTTGGAGTGCAACAGAGGAACTAATGCTAAAAAAAGCCCTAACTGAACTACATGCAGAGATTCAACAAACAGATAAATTCGTTCTCCCTAACAATCGCGGTATTAGGAATATTATTAGAGTTAGTTCTATTAATAAATGTCCCAATCAATATCCGAGATCAATTGGAAAACCAACAAAACAGCCTCTAGGTTACTAAATTCCCCATAATCTATCTCTTCTTTCTCCCCCCAATCTATCTCTCAATTTTCTAAGTACAAAAGGTATTTCAGAGCTCCATGGACTATTAATCAAAACTTTTCGTAAGTCATCCTCGCTCACTTCACAATCCAAGCAATCTGCATTTGAGCCTGGGAACCAATGTCCTCCTCTGCCTAGAAGACCATAACGATCTTTAGCAAAGCTTTCCATATCCCAAGCCTCTAATAGATTATTTAACCATAATAAAATCGGTATATTAATCTCTCCCGGAGTTCGATCCCAACTAGGTAAACCTATATGCCAAGTAGTCAACCATGACTCTCCAAGCGAATCACATGAGGCATCTTTTAGACGCTTTTGTATGTTATTAATTACTGCATGCATGGTATCCATTTTAGAAATTGCACTTAAATGAATATCAAGATCTTCAGGCTTTGACGCTCCGACACTTAATGTATGAACTCTTTTATCACTCAAGCAAAACAGATCATTAAATTCTATTGGATGTAAAGGACTACATAAATTTAAAAGTTTCAATGACGGTGTATGTAAATGGCCTCCCTTGTCAGTAGGGCTGATAATAAAAACTCCCATATCATTAGCATTCGCCACTTGTAATGCTCTTTCGTTTTCCTGGCGAATAAAATACCAATGCAAGTTAACGTAATCAAAAAGCCCTGTTTCAATTGTTTTAATTATCAGGTCAACATTTGCATGCGTTGAAAAGCCAACATGATCAACAAGACCATCTTTTTGCCAACGACGAACAATCTCTAGGCATCCATTTGGACGAATAGTCATGTCTAAGTGCTCAGGAAGATTGATACCATGAATAGCTAATAAATCAATTTTCTTAGAACCTAATCTACTCATACTTAACTCAAGTTCTTTCTCAAATATTGAAGGATTATTATTTGGTGGTATTTTTGTCTGCACAATTCTTTTTGGGTCATCAATTTGACCGAAAGCCCAACCTATCTGGCGTTCTGATGTTCCATAATGACGAGCAGTTTCTATGTGGTGCATACCTTTTTGAGATGCATGCTTAATAGTTTTTTGCAAGATGTCTTGTTGTTGATTATTAATCTCGTTGGGATCTAAATCCTTCCAGCTTTGTTGAAAACGCATGCCTCCAAGAGATAAGACTGGCATTTGAAGCTCTGTTCGCCCAAATCTTCTACTGGGTATTGAATTGTTTTTAATATCTTTAATTCGTTCCACTTCTAAACTTAAAAATCAAGTAACAGGTGGTAAACCTAAATTCCTAAAACGATGATTTTTTATCACTTCTTCCAATTTAACTAAGTCCTCAAAAGAAACCCAATCTATGCAATCAACAGGGCAGGTATCTATTGCTTCTTGAATTAATTCCTCACTATCTCCATCTTGCCTAAACGCCCGAGCTCTGCCCTGTTCGGGCTCCATTGCAAAAGTATTCGTAGCCACTGAGCTGCAATATGTACAACCAATACATTTTCTCTCATCGACCCATACAGCTTTTTCTTTTAATTTGCCACCTAATACCGGATCCCTACCGTTTAGTTTGAAATCTTCGTTACTAGCAGCTTCGAAAGCAGCGTTAGGGTTATGAATAGCAGAAGATTGCTGGTATTCATGTGACCTAGTTTCAAAAGCTGCGCTAGGGTCAAAAGTCAATTTTAATTAGTGAAATCAAGAATCCCAACGAGTCACTACCAATTCTATTGAACCATCAAGATTTTCCTTTTGCTCAGAAATTTGAAACCCTTCTTGTGCGGTTGAATCAAGAACAGTATTTAATGCATAACGTTGGGTGACCTGAGCTAAAAATCGTTCAATAGGTATGGACTGTTTCCAGAGATCTAGATCAGTTACTAGTTCGTATGATTTTGAACTTTCATTCCATCTAAATCCAACGTCTGCTCCCTTACTCATCTCCACAATCATTTGAGCTTTTACTGTTTGACCTCTATAGCCTCTGACTAAATTTTCACCCTCATTAGGTACATACCCTAAATCTATTAGAGCCTGTTTTAAAAACTCTTTTTTACGAAGTTGAGTTTTTACTGTGCTGAAATGTGACATCAGTGAATTTCTGCTGGAATAGTCTGTTTTTGGACCTTTTCACGAAGAAAAGTGTCAGAGGTGGGCTCTCTCCTCTCAACGGTGCCTAAGGCATCCTCAAGCTTCTCAGTCAAATCAATACATGCTTCACCAACAAGACCTTCAACGGTTTCTTCAACCCGTCCATCCTGTCGGATTCTAAATCGCAATGTGCGTTGTGGCATGAAAGTTAAGCCCCTAAGTGAAGCATGATATAGAAAAAAACTATAGAAACGCGAATTATTAATTTCAACGAAGTGTTTTTGTACCAAAAATTAAACCAATTGACCGTCATCATTTAATGATTTTAGTTTTCTTTGTACCTCTGGATTATCCAATTGTTCCAAAGCTATCCTTGCTTCATACCTAACAGAGGGCTCACGATCATTCAATAAAACAGAAATGAAAGCCTCTTCTACGTGGATTTTGATTTCCTCACTCAAAAGGCTATAAAGACGACCAAGAGACCAAATACAGTTGCTTCTAACGATGGGTTCACCATCAATTTGCAAACTTTCAAGTAATTGATTAGCCGCTGGTAAAGAGCTTTCTACTGAGTTGAGTCCAACCTCCGCTAGAGAACTTGATGCCCACAATCGAACGGCAGCGACATCTTGTTTTAATGCATTAACCAAAGGTTCTAGAACAGGGGCATCTGAGTAATTTCCAAGACTCCAAGCAGTAGCTTTTCGCACATAAGCATTACTATCAAAGCGCAATAAATGCAAAAGTAGGTTGATAGCCTGTGGACAAGGATTTCTGCCTAAAGCATAAACAGCGCTCATCCTCACGACAGGAGATGGTTCGTCCAGTAAAGGTACCAAAAGTGGGAGAGCTCTGGAATCCCTATGTTCACAAAAGACTCTTAGACCTTGAAGTCTTTCTTCATTTCCAGATTGAAGCCATTTCAACGCAAGATCACATTCTTTTGATGAATTAACTAGATCATCATCGGTTTTATCAAGTTCGATTTCATCTAATGGATCTCCCGCTATCTGAGCTGCTAATTCTCTAGCCAAGAGATCAGGGTCTATGGCTAAATTAGCCAACCCTTCATTACTTAATTTTTGATTTGCATCATTCATAGCTCTGACATAGGAAGAGCAAGTTTAATTAACTGGTGCTGGTGCAAGCATATCCCCAGGCAGCCATATCCGCGCACTGACTGCAAACAAAGCGACACCAAAAAGCGCAACAATCAAAATAGGGAAAAGAGTTGTGCGTAAAAAACCCAAAGTTGCAAATGAATTAGATATTCATTCTGCTCTAAATTTTGTCCATTTGGCTATGAAGGGTCAACTTATTGAGTTATTAGTCTTGTTTTCTTCATTAAAAATACACAACTAACTACAATCAGAAGCGCAATCCAACCATAGCTTTCTTGATGTAAAAGGAAAGACCCAATACATATCAAGCCACCATAGAGAATTCCTGAGCCTAGAATGAATCTCGAGCCAAGAATGAAAAAAGAGTCAACCGAATCAATATTCAATTTTTTTCTTATTTTTTTCCACCCAGGACCTGGTGGTTTCACCTGCTTCACAAACGCATCAAGTGTCTCCTCTGACTCTGGCTCAGTAAAAAATAAAGTAAGCAACCAAATTACAGCTGTGACTGCAGTATTAACCATAAGTCTTACCCCAAAGTCATCAATCATGAAATAAGGCGAAATAGAAGTAATTACACCTATAAAGAAACCACCAAGCATTGCCGAAAGTTCTGCTTGAGCATTAACTCGCCACCAAAACCATCTAAGGACAAGCACAGCACCTGGGCCTGTACCTATCGCAATCACAAGTCTAAACATTGAACCAATACTGTTACTGAATAAAGCGGTGGCGATTCCAACTAGAAGCAACAAAATACTTGCGAGTTGTCCCATGAGAATCATTTCTCTAGGACCAGCTGATGGCCTTAAAAATCTTTTATAAAGATCATGAGAAAGATAACTTGCCCCCCAATTAATTGAAGTGCTTACGGTACTCATAAATGCAGCAACCAATGAAACCACAACTAATCCAAGTCCAACAGGAGGCAAATATGTTATTGCGAGATTGGGATAAATTAATTCCCAGTCAGCTTGATAAGGCAAGAGGACCAAACCAGCCAATCCTACTAAGATCCAAAGCCAACTACGAATAAGATAATTAATAATTAAAAATACTACTCCAGCCATAGTTGCTTGCTTTTCATCTTTAGTAGCCAATAGACGTTGAATAAACTCGCCACCACCATCACTACGCCTAAAACTCCACCACTGCAAAGAAATAAAAGCGAAAAAAGTAGTGACACTTATCCCTGAACTATCTAGCCAATTGAAACCATCTTTATTAAATGTCCACGGGAATATAGAAAGCAGCTCAGGTCGATTTAATGCCTTTATCTTTATCAACAAATCCGTCATGCCACCTGAAGCATCAAGTGCTACATAGCAAACAGCAAAAGCGCCAAGAAGAGCTAATACAAGTTGTACAAAATCATTAACTACTACTGCCAAAAGTCCACCTAAAACAGTATAGACAAGTACAAACAAAGCAACACATATCATTAAAATCATCGTGTCAGTTAATCCCCCGAATAGAATATGTCCATCTACTACTCCTAATGCTTCAGCAACCTTGCGCATTGCCAAGAAAGCATAACCAATTCCAATACAATTGATTGGAACAGATAGTAAAAAAGCTTTTATCCCTCTTAAGCAAGCTGCTGCCTTCCCCCCATAACGTAGTTCAGTGAAGGCTGCATCAGTCAATACCCCGCTACGCCTCCAAAGAGGAGCGAATATCACTGTCATAGCAACATGTGCCAGTCCGAAACTCCACCATTCCCAATTTCCTGCCAAGCCTCTCGTCCCAATCAGTCCAGCAACATAGAGAGGTGTATCAATTGAGAATGTTGTAGCAGCCATAGACATACCTGCAAGTAAACCACTTAGACGACGACCAGCAACAAAGTAATCTGCTTCGTTACGATTTTTTAATGAGAAGTAAATTCCTAATATCAAGGAAAAAATTAAATATAAAAACAAAATAAACCAATCAATAAATGTCATAAGAACTGAGAACTAATCTATTTTTATTTACTTAATTGATTTTTATTTGATTGATTGATTGATTGCCGTCTTAATTGTCCACATGCCGCATCTTTATCCCTACCTCTACTTGCACGAACACTTACAGCAATTCCCTTATTTTCTAATAGTTCTCTAAACCTATTCACTCTGGCTTGACTTGGTCGTTTAAATTTCTCTTCAGCGATGGGATTATAAGCTATCAAATTAACATGGCTCTGAAAACCTCTCATCAAATCAGCTAACTGCTCTGCATGAATATCTTTGTCATTCAACCCCCCAAGAAGAATATACTCAAAACTTACCCGTCTTCCAGTAAGTTCTAAATATGTTTTACAGTCTTTGAGTAATGACTTGATTGGATAAGATTTCGCCGAAGGAATTATTAATTCACGCAACATCTGATTAGGCGCATGAAGGCTAACTGCGAGGGTAAATTTAACTCTTCCCAAGCGCTCTTGAGCTGTTTTTGCTAGATATGGGAGGGTGTCCGGTATACCAACAGTACTAACAGTTATTTTTCTTTGACCTATTCCAATATCATTAGTAAGACATTCAATAGAGTCTAAAACATTACGTATGTTAAGAAGTGGCTCGCCCATCCCCATAAAGACGACATGAGTGGGCCTCCTATTCATTTTTTCTCTAATACTAATTACCTGATCAACTATCTCATTTACATTAAGAGATCTATTAAGTCCCCCCTTCCCAGTCGCACAAAACTTACATCCCATAGGACAACCAATTTGACTTGAGACACAAACAGTAAGTCTTTTATCTGTTGGTATTCCTACGGTCTCTATAATCTCACCATCATAAGTCCCCATTAATAATTTCAACGTCTCATCTTCTGCTAAAACTCTGTCAATTTCGTCAAGTCTTCCAACCTTTATTCCTTTGTTTTTCAGTGAATCTCTCCATTTCTTTGGAAGAACAGTTATTGAATCTAGTTTTTTTGCTCCTCTTTGATAAATCCATTCATGAATTTGCCTCCCACGAAAAGATTTCTCACCTTCCTGACGCGCAAATTCTTCAAGATCTTCAGAACTTAAGCCAAGCAAGGATGAATTACTTGATAGTTGAAGAAATTTTGTCACCAATTCATTAGTCCATGTCCTAACTTAAATTCCAAAAGCACTAGAGCGATAAAACCAATCATCGCCCATCTACCATTAATACGTTCAGTATGTGTGTGAAAGCCATAGCGAGGCAATTTACGCTTTGGAACTACTGGAGGATCAATCATCGATAATCTTTATCAGTGGAAAACTAAATATTAGAAAATTTAAAAGAATTATGTAGAAAAATTGATTTATTCATCTGAGAGCAAGCCTTCTTCTTGCAAGCCCTCCAACGCAGCAGGATCTGGCATTTGGTCTTCAGGTAAGTCGTCGTCACCTGTTGGGCGTGCAAAAGCTGCAAAGTTACTAGTTGTTGGGTCAATTCCATGCCTACTTCTCGTTGCCTCTAAATCCTCATCACTAGGATCATCCAAAACAGAAGTATTCTTTGCTACTGGTGAAGAAGGCATATCAACAGTATAGTCAGGCCTAAGGTTTTGTATCCTTCGATAACCTGCAGGATCTTCTGCAAGAATATCTGGGTGAGGACCTGCTTCAGCATTTAACTCCTCAACAAAGCCACTAAAACCTGTACCTGCAGGTATCAGTCGGCCAATAATTACATTTTCTTTAAGTCCGCGAAGCCAGTCAGACTTACCTTCAATAGCCGCTTCGGTAAGGACTCTAGTTGTTTCTTGGAATGAAGCAGCTGAAATAAAGCTATCAGTATTTAAGGATGCCTTAGTAATTCCAAGTAAAACTGGAGTGAACTCCGAGGGAGCCCCTCCAGTAATAGAGATAGCCTGATTAGTATCTTCAACCTGCCTAAGTTCGATCAATTCTCCTGGTAAGAATGTTGTATCTCCTGCATCTTCTATTCTCACCTTACTAGTCATCTGACGAACTATTACCTCAATATGTTTATCGTCTATGGCTACGCCCTGTGACTTATAAACATTCTGTACTTCACTTACCATTCTGTGCTGAAGCTTAGCTATCGCTTCCTGAGCAGCATCCATTAAAGGCTTTTTGTCTCGTAAGTCTGTAAAGAAACATTCCAAAAGCTCATGAGGATTCACTGGACCATCAGTCAAGAATTCACCAGCGACAACTTGCTGACTATTCCTAACCATTACATTACGGCCTAAAAGAATCGGATATTCAGTAATCACATCATTGTCCTCAATAATAGAAACAACTATAGAATCATCATCATCTCCTTTCTTGATATCTACTGTTCCAGACTTTTTACACAAAATAGCTGAATCCCTAGGCCTACGAGCTTCAAGCAATTCTTCGATCCTTGGTAAACCTTGAACAATATCTCCTGTTTTTTGTCTTTCAAAAACCAATAAAGCCAAGCCATCGCCTCTTTGCACCAAATCTCCATCACGAACATGAAGGACTGAATCTGGTGAGACCATATAAGGTCTACCAAGACGCAATTTAACTTTTTTTCCATCAATCTCCTCTATTTCCCCACAAGCACCTATTGTTTGATCTTTTGAAACAAAGTCTCCATCTACAACTCTTTGTCCAACCTTCAACAGTGAAGTTCCTTTAGATTCAATTCTTATTGTATCTTCATCCCTTTCAACAATAAGTCGGCGAACCGGGTCACCGTCAATGGCATCAGGAAGTTGAACAATTCCTTCTTGCTTACATAAAATCTGGGTTGTCGCCACTACGTCTCCGGCTGAAACTATTTGAGCATTTTCTATTTGCAATTCAGTGTGTGTTGAACCATGACTAGAATCAGATGTAGTGTCTCTTCTAACTAAAATACTTTCAAGGATAACTAACTTCAATCTATCAATACTGCTTGAATTCAAGTCTTTTATGACTTCTACGTCTACTGTCATCTGTGGAGTCGTATCAAACGTCTCAAGCATTAATTGGGTTTTAAGCAACTCAATACCCTCTACAGATTTAATAAGCTCACCATCCTTAAAAGCAAGTCGCTGAGAGGCTTTTATTCCTAGTGATGGGCCCTTGGGTTGTTTAACATGCTCTAATTCAGGTAGCTGTGCTTGATCAGGAATAGTAAATTCCTCAACCGGTCTTAACAGAAGACCTTTACCTTCTGGGGTTTCGACTGATTGAACCATTACCATCGCATCCGTCTTAATACCTTTTGCAATCGTTTCTCCAGGATTAACTATTTGCCCATCACCTTCAAACCTATCAAGTACTTTACTTTCTTTACATAGTTTAAAAGTGCCACTCCTAACTATAATTTCACGAAGAATATCATTTTTCTGAGTAACAGTAACTATTCCAGCAGTTTGACTAAAAATATCTTTAACAACCTCTGTGCCTGCCTCTATCCATTGACGATCTTTAATCATCAACAATGAAATATCCTTATTAATTTCATGAGTTTCCTGAGGAATCCACAAAAGGGTGCCACCTTTACTAACTTCATAACCATTCTTTGCAGAGCGAGCTTTCTTAATTGTTAAACCAGGGGCATATTTAACAAGTCCACCTGTTTCAGTTTTAAACCTATCGTCTGCTAACTCAGCTATTACCTCATTATTTCCTATTTTACTTCCAGGAATTGTATTCAATCTATAACGAGTATCATCTTTTGCTTCAAGATGCCATATTTCCCCTGAATGAGTCGACTCTTCTAGTAATTTAAAATCTTTTAATGTCATCGACGTTGTTACTATTTGAACTTCTCTAGAATCACCAATAGAGTCTCTTAGTCTTACTTCACCTCCAAACTCACTAGCCTGGCTGGCTTCGGCTAAAACTTGCCCCTCATTTACTGAAACATTGCCAGAGACAACTGGCATTGCATTAGGGGGTAAGTTATATACGTCTCCTGCAAGTACCCAAAGCCGACCAAGTCGTTGTGCTTTAAGAGTAATATTACCTTGTCTATCTGTAACTTCTCTAGGTTGAATAATTGATTCATACCTAACTTGTCCCGCTAAATCACAAATAACATCTTTAGTAGCCTTTTCAACACTTTTTTGTACAGTTCCACTGGCAATCTGAGCAACAGTCACATCGACATCAATTTCTTGAGCATTGTCTACAAAAAGTAAAGAGCCTATGGGTATGTCAATTTTTTGAGGCTTACCACCACTAGACGGAATAATACTAAGGTTAAAATCAACCTCTGCTTGCTGAGCTTCAACACCATGTGGTGTTCTATAGCCTCTCACTCGCGCCTTTGAACCAAATTCAACTTTTCCTGAAATAGTTGAACGTACAACACCAGTTTCTGCAGTTGAGACCCCGCCAGTGTGAAAAGTTCTCATTGTCAACTGAGTGCCTGGCTCTCCAATAGATTGAGCAGCAACAATACCTACTGCTTCGCCTAAGTCAACTAATTGATTATGCGCTAGCGCCCAACCATAGCATTTACGACAAACTGATCTAGTCGCCTCACATGTAAGAGGAGACCGAACACTTACCTCTTGAATATGTGATTGTTCAAATTTCTTAGATAACTGAGGGTCAATAGGAGTATCTCTTTCAGCTAAAATCTCCTGGTTTGAGTTCACAACCTGTTCAGCTGTCAAGCGTCCAACAAGCCTATTGCCAAACTTTTCATCCTCTGTACTTATAGCAATAGACCTTGTCGTACCACAATCCTCTTCCCTAACAATTACATCTTGAGCGACATCAACCAGGCGTCTAGTTAGATATCCAGAATCAGCAGTTCTTAGGGCTGTATCAACAAGACCTTTACGAGCTCCATAAGAAGAGATGACATATTCAGTTACTGTTAGACCTTCTCTAAAATTAGTTCGGATTGGTAAGTCAATAATCTCACCTTGAGGATTAGCCATTAATCCTCTCATGCCAACAAGTTGACGAACCTGAGACATGTTTCCCCGTGCTCCAGAATTAGCCATCATCCAGACTGAATTCAGTGGATCGTTTTGATTGAAATTCTTTTTAACTGCATCCACTAATCTTTCATTAGTTTCAGTCCAAGTGTCGATAACTTTTGTGTGCCTCTCGACTTCAGTAATTTCCCCTAATCGATAACATTCCTCAGTAGCAGTTATTAGTTCTTCGGCCTGACCAAGCAGATCTTGTTTAGCCTCTGGGACCTTTAAATCGTCAACAGAAATTGATACTGCTGCCTGGGTTGCGTATCTAAAACCTAGATCTTTTAAGTTATCTGCCATGGCAGCAGTTGCAGCGGTTCCATGATGTTTAAATGCCCATGCAACTAAATTCTTCAAACCTTTTTTGTCAACTACTTTATTTCTAAAAGGTGGCGGAGTTTTAGAAAGTTTTGGTACAGCGTTCATCGCTGCTGCTTTTTTTGCTTTAGAACCTCTTTTTGCTTTTGATTTAGAAGAGGATTTACGAGTTTTAGGAGAAGAGGAAGTCATGAAAAAATTATTTTAAAAAGGAGGGATGTGTTCTAAGATTTATGAGGTGGCTGCAACAGCATCAATAATTGTATGATTCATGACTACTCGACCGACAGTAGTCAAAATGTAACGGCTAATTAAACTTCCATCTTCATCTAATCGGTCTCGTCGATATGTCCATTCTTCAATACGAGTACCATCTTTCAAAGTCTCGCAATTACGTGGTTTCTGAAGCTCATCATCATCCTCAATTTCACCAAAAAATCGTACCCAAACCCAATCATGTAAATCTATTCTTTTATCTTCAAGAGCTTGTAAAACATCTTCAAGTGATGCGTATGTATGTGCATGATCCCCGAATTTAGGCTGATTTGCGTCCGGCTGAATTGCTGTTAGGTAGTAGGACCCTAAAACCATATCTTGAGATGGAGTAACAATGGGATCCCCAGTTGCGGGGGAAAGGATGTTGTTACTTGCAAGCATTAGCATTCTTGCTTCCGTTTGCGCCTCAATAGCCAAGGGCACATGAACAGCCATTTGGTCTCCATCAAAGTCAGCGTTAAAAGCTGGGCATACCAATGGATGTAGCTGTATGGCTCGTCCAGCAACTAATTTAGGTTCAAAAGCTTGAATACCTAATCGGTGTAAAGTTGGCGCACGGTTGAGAAGTATAGGATGACCATCTATGACTTCTTGTAATACCTGCATTACTTCATCGTCGGCTTTCTGTATAAGTTTCTTTGCAGCTTTGATGTTATTTACAATATTCTGACGAATCAATCTATGAATTACAAAAGGTTGAAAGAGCTCTATTGCCATTTCCTTTGGCAGTCCACATTGATGCATTTTCAACTTAGGGCCAACTACTATTACTGAACGACCTGAATAATCAACTCTTTTACCAAGTAAATTCTGTCTAAATCGACCTTGCTTGCCCTCAATAATATCACTCAATGATTTCAGGGCTCGATTATTTGCACCAACAACAGTTCTTCCTCTTCTACCATTATCAATAAGTGCATCTACAGCCTCTTGTAACATCCTTTTTTCATTTCTAACTATTATCTCTGGGGCTAATATTTCCTGAAGACGAGCAAGTCGATTGTTCCTATTGATTACTCTTCTATATAAGTCATTTAAATCTGAAGTAGCGAATCTACCCCCATCCAATTGCACCATAGGTCTCAAATCAGGAGGTATAACAGGTATGGCATCTAAAACCATCCACTCTGGGCTTGCACTTGTAGCAATAAAATTATCTATAACTCTTAGTCTTTTTATCAGTTTAGCCCTTTTCTGACCTTTGCTTGTTGCAATTTCTTCTCTCAATTGCTCTGCAACTTCTTTAAGATTTAAATCTTCAAGCAATTGCTTTAAGGCCTCTGCACCTATCCCAACTATGGGTTCATTCTCAATAGTCGAATCCTCAGCATAAATTTCATCTTCGATCTCAAGCCATTCATCCTCTGTTAATAGCTGCTTATACTTAAGGTCCTTACTATCTCCAATATCTAAAACAACATAACAGTTAAAATAAACAATTTGCTCAACATCTCTAAGAGGCATGTCTAACAAAATAGCGACATAGCTAGGAATGCCTTTTAGATACCAAACGTGCGATACAGGAGCTGCCAATTTAATAAATCCCATTCTATGCCTTCTTACGCGACTTTCTGTTACTTCAACACCGCATCTTTCGCAAACAATTCCACGATGCCTAACTCTCTTATATTTCCCACAGTGACATTCCCAATCTTTAGATGGGCCAAATATCTTTTCGCAAAATAATCCATCCATCTCAGGCTTAAGTGTTCGATAATTTATTGTTTCAGGCTTAGTCACTTCACCAACAACCTGGCCATTGGGCAAAGTTCTTTGCCCCCATTCCATTACTCTTTCAGGAGAGGCTAATTTAATTTTGACGTAATCGAAATGGTTTTCAGTACGTAGATTGCTATTAGTCATGAGAATTCAGGGTGTTTAGATGATTTGTTTCTATTGAGTTGATTACTCTTCGTATTCTTTACCTAATGATTCATAGGTGGGTCTACTAGGCGTACTTCTACGAGGATTTACATCTTGCATAAGATCAACCTCTTTACCATCATCTGTATATACTCCGATATCTAATCCCAATGACTGAAGTTCTCTCATTAAAACTTTGAAAGATTCTGGAGTGCCAGGCCTTGGAATTGGTTTGCCTTTCACAATGGAATTGAGCGCTTCATTACGGCCTTGCATGTCATCAGACTTAACGGTTAACAGTTCTTGTAAAGTGTATGCAGCTCCATAAGCCTCTAGTGCCCATACTTCCATTTCACCTAATCTCTGTCCACCTTGCTGAGCCTTTCCACCAAGAGGTTGTTGAGTCACCAAAGAGTATGGACCAGTAGATCGAGCATGAATTTTATCGTCTACTAAATGTACAAGTTTAAGGAAATGGGCGTAGCCAACAGCAACGGGTTGATCAAAAGGTTCACCAGTTCGACCATCTGTAAGAAGTAACTTTCCTGGATCCTCAGGGTTGTAAACCCATGATTTGCCTGGCTGCTTTGCCGCCTCTTTCAAGTAGGCCTGAACTGTCTGGTTAGACATCTCTGATCCATACATCTCATCAAAAGGTACAATTTTAACTCGACAATCCAAATTAGATGCTGCCCAACCCATGAGGAGCTCAAAAACCTGCCCGACATTCATTCGACTTGGGACGCCTAATGGATTAAGACATATATCTACAGGTGTGCCATCAGGAAGGTAGGGCATATCCTCTCTTGGCAATATCCTACTGATAATCCCTTTATTACCATGCCTGCCAGCCATTTTATCTCCAACTTGAATCTTTCTACGTTGCGCAACATAGACTCTCACTACCATGTTCGCGCCAGGTGGCAGCTCATCACCTTGTTCTCGTGTATAAATTCTGACATCAACCACTCTCCCTCTCTCCGTTGAAGGGACTCTAAGAGAATTATCTCTTACATCTCTTGCTTTCTCTCCAAAAATAGCTCTTAAAAGTTTTTCTTCAGGCGGTTGATCTGATTCTCCTTTGGGGGTAACTTTCCCAACCAGAATGTCTCCACTCTCAACGAAAGCTCCAATTCGAATAATCCCCATTTCATCCAAATTACCAAGACTTTCCTCTGATACATTTGGGATTTCTCTTGTTATTTCTTCAGGACCTAGTTTTGTTTGACGAGCTTCTATTTCATATTTTTCGATGTGGACAGAAGTATATAGATCATCTTTAACTAACCTTTCACTTACTAGAATTGCATCTTCATAGTTGTAACCCTCCCACGGCATATAAGCAATTAAAACATTTTGACCAAGAGCTATTTCCCCTCCCTCACAGGCTGAACCATCAGCTAAGACTTGCCCCACAATTACCGGGTCACCATTAAAAACTATAGGCCTATGGTTTAAACAAGTATCTTGATTAGATCTTTGATATTTTTGCAAGTAATGAGCATGGTCATTGCCTTCCTCATCAGTAACAACAATTGTATTAGCGTCTACATAAGTCACTGTTCCATTTACTTTTGAGATTGGAACCATGCCAGAGTCTCTAGCAACTTGAGTCTCTAAACCAGTCCCAACCAAAGGTCTTTCTGGACGCAAAAGAGGAACTGCTTGTCTTTGCATATTTGAACCCATCAAGGCTCTATTAGCATCATCGTGTTCCAAAAATGGAATTAACGATGCAGCCACAGAAATTACCTGAACTGGTGATAGTTGGACATAATCAACTTGTTCAGGAGAAACCGTTTCAAAATCTTGTCTGTATCTAACGGGAACAAGTTCTGCCAATATTTTTCCTTCTTCGTCCGTGGCTACATCACCAGGAGCGACCCTACACTCATCTTCTAAATCTGCAGACAAATAAATAGGATCTCCTTGTTTAATTAATCGTCCATTTTCCACCTTCCAAAATGGTGTCTCAATAAATCCATATTCATTAACGCGAGCGTGCGTTGCCAAAGAATTAATGAGACCTGCATTGGGCCCTTCAGGAGTTTCAATAGGACAAAGTCTTCCATAGTGAGAAGGATGAATATCTCTAACTGCAAAGCCAGCTCTTTCACGAGTTAAGCCTCCAGGCCCTAAAGCAGATATGCGTCTTTTATGAGTTAATTCAGCTAATGGATTGGTTTGATCCATAAATTGACTTAGTTGACTTGAACCAAAAAATTCTTTTATGGCTGCAACTAAAGGTTTTGGATTTACGAGTTGCGCTGGAGTAAGTGAGTCTGTTTCCCCAACTGTCATTCTCTCCTTGATTATCCTTTCAAGCCTATTCAATCCAACTCGAACTTGATTTTGTAAAAGTTCACCGACTGACCTTACTCTCCTGTTACCTAAATGATCAATATCATCAAGAGTTGCTCCACCTACATCTAGCTCTAAGTTGATTAAATAATCTAAAGTAGAGAGAACATCTTCGTTTGTAAGTGTTCTTACATTATCAGGAATAGTTAAGCGTAATTTCTTATTTATTTTATATCTACCAACTCTTCCTAAGTCATATCGTTTTGGATCAAAAAATCTTGTTTGGAGTAACTGTTGACCTCCACTTACAGAGGGAGGCTCACCTGGCCTTAACTTTTTATAAAGCTCTAATAAAGCTTGGTCTTCTGAACTTATGCCTTCTTCGTTTGCCGCATCAATTGACTTCTTATAAAACTCAGGATGTCGTAATTTATCTATCACATCATTATCTGATAAACCCATTGCCCTCATTAAGACATGAGCATTAATCTTTCGTGTTTTATCTACACGAACATGCAACAAATCATTTTTATCAGTTTCAAACTTTAACCATGCTCCGCGATTAGGTATAACGCTTGCATTGTAAGTTCTTCTACCATTTTTATCTTGCTCATCTTTGAAATAAACTCCTGGACTTCGAACGATTTGATTGACTATTACTCTTTCAGCGCCATTAATTATAAAAGTTCCACGCTCAGTCATTAAAGGTAATTCACCGATAAAAACTTCTTGTTCTTTAATTTCTCCTGTTTCTTTATTAACTAGACGGCAAGTAACATACATTTGAGAAGCAAAAGTTGCATCTCTTCTTTTTGCCTCTTCTACATCATGCCTAGGACGCTTAAGCTTATATTCTGATCCTATAAAATGAAGTTCAAGCTTACCGGTATAGTCAGTAATGGGAGAAAAATTGTCTAATTCTTCTATTAAGCCTTTATCCAAAAACCACTTAAAACTTGATCTTTGCACCTCAACCAGATCAGGCAGATATGTAGCTGCTTTGGCTACCTGAATCGCGCTTCTGCTCATTCGAGAACCTGCGTTTATATGTAGAGGACGGGGTTGATGTCTTGTCCTAGAGTTCAAAAAATGATCTTTACTAAAAAAAACAAAAACAATCCCCAATAAGACTGAGATTTGAAATTGAATTTAGTTAATTAACGAACAAACTGACTCAAAAAGGAAGATCCTTAAAGGTTTAAGCGCAGATACCACGCCTAAGCAAGACAATAAATAACTCTACACTCAAATCTGAGAATTAACTAGAGGGAATGATCATATTTAAGGCAACGCAAACAATTCCCTTGCATTTTGAGTGGTTTTTTCAGCAATTTCTGCGAAGCTTTCACCTCTGATTTCTGAGATTTTATCTACAACGTGCTTTACATACGAAGGTTCATTTCTTTTTCCTCTATGAGGAACGGGTGACAAGAAAGGACTATCGGTTTCTACTAGAAATCTACTTTCGGGAACGTTTTTGGCACATTCATGGATATCAATCGCATTTTTGAAAGTGACATTTCCACTGAAGCTTATGTAAAAGCCTAGATCAAGAAACCCTCTCATCTCTTTTGCATTACCACTCCAGCAATGCATAACTCCTTTTGGACATTGACCATTCTCAGAAAGCTTAGAAAAAACTTCTAACATTTCTCTCGCTGCATCTCTGCAATGAACAATCACTGGCAAATTCAATTCAAAGGCCAAGTTTAATTGCGGCATTAAAATTGAAAGCTGCTCACTCAAGTTCTCTGCTTTAAAAAGATCAAGTCCTAATTCTCCAATAGCGACCACTCGACTATCATCAAGAGCTGCTTTTTTTAAAATGCTTAAAGTTTTAGGGCCCCAATGATGCACATCCAATGGGTGTACTCCTACTGAATATCTGATCTCCTGAAATTGATCTGCTATTGATTTAATTGCAGGGATTTCAGAGGGTTCGACGCAGGCATGTAATAAAGCTTTAACACCCTGTAATCTCCATCTCTCTGCAACTTTTTCTCTATCTTCATTAAAATTAGAAAAAACTATATGGCAGTGACTATCAATTATTGAACTTTTAGAATCGCTCAAGATGCAAAATAAACTCTTCTTTAAATATTAAATCTTAGATAATTGATTCTCAAACAACTTCTTTCAAAACTTTTTTTAGAGCAACGCTGAGTCTGGATTTCTGATTAGCTCCTGTGTTTTTATGCAAAACACCTTTTTTAACTGCTTTATCAATTTTGCTAAAGGCTAGATTAAATGTTTTTTTAAGGTCTGCCTTAGATTCATCACTAGGCTCTTTTTCAACTATTCCACAAGCAAGGAAGCACCTCTTCATCAAGGTACGAACTGTAGATTTGTAATTTTTGTTTTCAAGGCGGTTGCGTTCCGCAATTTGAATTCGCTTTTTAGCTGAGTTGGTATTTGCCACGGAGGCTTGGTGTTTTAATCTTAATGTTATTCCACACTACCTCAAGACCATGAAGAAGATCTACATAAATCAAAATTAAGGCATAAGATAATCAAATTGAACCAATAGCCAAAAGTTCATGACGCAAATAATTAATAAAGAAGAGGTACAAAAAACCCCTTCAAAAAAATTGACCATTAAAACAGCTATTAATATTGACGAGGCTCTGCTTGAGCTCAAGGCAATTACTGAGAGAACATCTGGATCCGCTCAAGAAAAAGCTATACAGGTAGTTGACGATATTCTTGAAAACGTTAGTAAAAGGGGTGACGAGGCTCTTAAAGAATACACTTCTCGCTTTGATGGATTTTTCGCGGAAAAATTTCAAGTTTCATCAGATTTAATACTTAAAGCTTGGGAAGAGACTCCAAGGGAATTAAAAGATTCACTTTTATTAGCAAAAAAAAGAATTGAAAAATTTCATAGTCTTCAGATACCAAAAAATGTCATATACACTGGACCCCATGGAGAGTCACTAGGACGGAGATGGAGCCCTGTTGAAAAAGCCGGAATATATGTACCTGGAGGGAGAGCAGCCTATCCAAGCACAGTATTGATGAATGCTATTCCTGCGTATGTTGCAGGAGTCAATCAAACCATAATGGTTTCTCCTGCCAACTCTAAAGGGGAGTTAAACCAAACCGTACTTGCTGCAGCACATATTACAGGTATCAACCAAGTATTTCGTGTTGGAGGCGCTCAAGCTATTGGTGCGCTTGCTATTGGGACTGAATCAATTCCAAAAGTAGATGTAATAAGTGGACCAGGAAATATTTATGTAACTTTGGCAAAGAAGAAAGTTTACGGAAAAGTAGGAATTGATTCTTTAGCTGGCCCAAGTGAGATCTTAATTATTGCCGATCAATCAGCAAAGTTGGAACACGTTGCATCAGACATGTTAGCTCAATCAGAACATGATCCTTTGGCTTCAGCGATACTAATAACTACTAATAAAAAATTAGCTGAAAAATTACCAGCAGAAATTGAACGTCAATTAATTAATCATCCAAGATTAAAAATATGCCAAGAATCAATTACAAAATGGGGGTTAATAGTCCTTTGCGATAATTTAGAAACTTGTGCAAAGTTAAGTGATACTTTTGCCCCAGAACACCTTGAATTGCTTGTAGAGGAGCCCAAGGAATTATCTAAAAGCATCAAAAATGCTGGGGCAATATTTATGGGGCCATGGAGCCCAGAGGCTATTGGAGATTATCTTGGAGGGCCTAATCACACTCTGCCCACTTCTGGGACAGCAAGATTTGCTGGCGCTCTTGGAGTTGAAACTTTTATGAAAAATACTTCACTTATAGATTTTTCAAAAGAAGCCTTTAATAAGAATAAAAATGCAGTTGTGCATTTAGCCAATAGTGAGGGATTACATAGTCACGCAGAATCAATAAAAATTAGAGATTCTAAATCCTCTTAAGCGATTCAACACCCACTAACTCATTTTCTACTTTTCCTACTAGTACTTCATCTGTCAGGTTTACAAAAAGTCCGTTTTCAAGAACACCAGGAATATTATTAATTTGACTCTCCAATTGTTCTGGTTCTTCAATACCATTACTAAACGTGAAATCAAGTATTAAGTTTCCCTGATCAGTAACTATGGGTCCAGCCTTTTTCTGAGCCATCCTTAGACTCCCTTGTCCTCCAAGATTTATTAATGTTTTTTGTACTTGTTTCCAGGCGGATGGAAGAACCTCAACTGGTAATTTAAAATCAAGGTTCAATTTTTTGACTAGTTTTGTAGAATCAACAACAACAATGAATTTTCTAGCCAAAGCAGCCACAAGTTTTTCCTGCACATGACAAGCTCCTCCTCCTTTAATTAGTTGAAAGTGGGGATCAACTTCATCGGCGCCATCTATTGCAAGGTCAATTTCTGTGACTGAAGAAAGAGATTTAAGCGGTATTCCTAATTCGGAGGCAAGAACTTCTCCCTGAAAGGATGTAGTCACACCTACGATATCTTTGATTTCTCTCGATTTTATTTTATGAGCAAGTGCTTCAATCATTAAAGCTGCTGTAGAGCCAGAGCCAAGACCGAGAATCATACCGTCTTGAATTTGATCTACTGCAGCTTGAGCAACTGCTAGCTTCATCTGATTTTGAAGATCCATTTAGTAATAGCTTTTCGAAAGACAGTAGCAAATTTTCAGCTAATTCCTGGTAAAGCAGCAGGCTTAATAGAAAGGTTTATCTCTTTGTTGTTTCGAAGGACTTCCAATTCAAATGGTTTTCCTATTTGGGCATTCTCAACTTGCATGAGCAGGGATCTAGGATCATTAATTTCATTCCCTGCTGCAAGTATCACAAGATCACCTCTTCTTAAGCCGCCCTCCTCTGCTGGACTTTGAGGGATAACAGATTGAACAAGTGCACCAGATCTTTCAGGTAAAACAATTAATGTATTGGGATCTTGATTGTGCTCTTTTGCTATTCTTTCATTTAATAAAACTAACTGAGCGCCTAGGTAAGGATGAATAACTTCACCATTAGCGAGTAATTGATTGGTAACTTTTGAAGCAAGATTGATAGGGATTGCAAATCCAAGCCCAGCCCCTGGACCTGACCTCACCAAAGTGTTTATTCCAATAACTTCTCCATTTGAATTTATCAATGGTCCGCCTGAATTTCCTGGATTTATTGCTGCGTCCGTTTGAATCAAATCTAATCTTTTGTCAGAGAATCCAAGAGTATTAATGTCTCTATGAAGACTACTTACTATGCCCAAAGTGACAGTACTTTCAAGGCCGTAAGGAGTTCCAAGGGCAATTGCCCAATCCCCAACTTGAATATCTTCTGAATCTCCCAATTTTGCACTTTCTAAACCAGGAAATTCTTTAATTTTCACAAGAGCTAAGTCAGTGACTTGATCGGTTCCAACGACTGTGCCATCCACTTGATTTCCGTTTTGAAGAGTAATTGTCACATGATCAACTCTTTCCACTACATGAGCGTTAGTAAGAACTAATCCAGAATCATCAATTATGACTCCAGAACCTTGCCCTCTTTCTTTTTTTGGGAAAGTACTCAAATCGCCTAAAAGATCTCTTAACAAAGGGTCCAATAAATCAGATTCAAATTCATCTGTTTCATATTCTCTTTCAATATCAATCCGGACTACTGATGGTGAAACCCTACTGGCCACATCAGCAACAAAACTATGTGATTCGCCTAATTGAAAATTTTCTAAAGCAAATACAGATACTGGTCCGAACAAAAAGCAGAAAATTATGGAGCAAAAGAAAAATAGACTATTAAATCTCTTCATAATTTCTAACTTTCTGGGACTAAGCATGACGAGCCAGTATATCTAGGAACGATAAAATAGATCAATGCAAAATAAGAAGAATTTAATTTTAGAGGTAACCGAAACCTTTATCTAGTAATATTTAAATGCCTGACGGTACCTCTTTGAATAGAGGCGGATCAAAACTTAAACCGCTCGGGCTTCCTGCCCGATCTCGACGCTGCCTTTTGTCTAATCAAACCGTTACAGAACTAAAAGTTCTTACAACAAAGTCAGCAACTAATTATGGCTTTGATGTAACCGATTTCAAGATGATCACTCATCTAAATCCCTTGTCGATTCAAATAAGTATCCGACACAAAAATCCTGATAAGAAAGTCACTATTGATGACTGTTCAAACCTTAATCAATATATTGATGAAGCTATACATGGTTCTGCAATCCTTAATCAACCTTTCACTCTGGAAATCAGTAGCGAGGGAGTTGGTGAAATCTTGACCAAGGAAAAAGATTTTCAGGTTTTCAAAGGGTTCCCAATTGAAGTTACTTATCAGGATTTAAAAAAAATTGAGCAACAAACAAATGGTTTGCTTCTAAAAAGGACAGATAATGATTTACAAATAAATCAAAAGGGGAAAACTCACAGAATCCCAGTCGAAGACGTTATCCAAGTCCGACTAACAACACCCTCTGGTTAAAATCTAGATATCAATTATCTAACCCAATCCTTCTCATCTTTATATCCCATCATCGATGGCTCTTGTTCTACTCCCAGGCCTAAACAACTTAATTGAAGACATTAGTGAGGAAAAAAAACTTCCCTCTCAAGTTGTCGAAGCTGCTTTGAGAGAAGCACTTCTAAAAGGTTATGAGCGATATCGAAGAACTCTTTATTTGGGTATAAGCGAAGATCCTTTTGAGGAAGACTATTTTAGTAACTTTGATGTTGGCTTGGACCTAGATGATGAAGGTTATCGAGTTTTAGCAAGCAAGATAATAGTTGAAGATGTTGAGAGTGATGATCATCAAATAGCAATAGCCGAGGTTATGCAAGTTGCTGATGATGCCCAAGTTGGGGACACAGTTGTCCTAGATGTGACTCCAGAAAAAGAAGATTTTGGAAGGATGGCTGCAGCCACCACCAAGCAAGTCTTAGCCCAAAAGTTAAGAGATCAGCAGAGAAGAATGATTCAAGAGGAATTTGCTGACCTAGAAGACCCAGTACTAACCGCAAGAGTCATTAGATTTGAGAGGCAGTCTGTAATCATGGCAGTTAGCTCTGGTTTAGGCAGGCCAGAAGTAGAAGCAGAGCTTCCAAGAAGAGATCAATTGCCAAATGATAATTATCGAGCAAACGCAACATTTAAAGTATTTCTAAAAGAAGTTAGCGAAATACCCAGAAGAGGGCCTCAACTTTTTGTAAGCAGATCCAATGCTGGCTTGGTCGTATATTTATTTGAAAACGAAGTTCCTGAAATTCAAGAGGGTTCAGTACGAATTGTTGCTGTTGCTCGTGAAGCAAATCCACCTTCAAGAGCAGTAGGTCCCAGAACAAAAGTAGCTGTTGACAGCATTGAAAGAGAGGTAGATCCTGTTGGAGCATGTATTGGTGCTAGAGGGGCTCGAATTCAACAAGTAGTTAATGAACTTCGTGGAGAAAAAATAGATGTAATTCGTTGGTCTTCTGACCCTGTTCAATACATCTGTAATTCATTAAGTCCTGCAAGAGTTGAAGTGGTAAGGCTTGTGGATCCAGAAGGGCAGCATGCGCATGTCCTTGTTCCTCCAGATCAACTTAGCCTCGCAATCGGAAGAGAAGGACAAAATGTAAGACTTGCTGCAAGGCTTACAGGATGGAAAATTGATATTAAAAATTCACAAGAATATGATCAAGCCACTGAAGATTCCGAGGTCGCAGAATTAATTTCTCAAAGAGAAGAAGAAGAAGCTTTACAGAGAGAAGCTGAGCAGAGATTAGAGGCAGAGCAAGCAGCTAGAGCAGAGGAAGATGCACGATTAAGAGAGCTTTACCCTCTACCAGAAGACGAAGAAGACTTTCAAGATGACCAATTATCAGTTATTGATAGCAACGAAGCAGAAACAGAATCTTCTGAAACTAATTCAAGTATCGATTCCGATGGCTCAGAAACTGAGAATGATGAAAGTGATATTGAAAAAACAAACGAAGATGAGGTTGCAAACGAAGATAAAATGATTCCAGAAGAGGAAGGAACCCGGTGAGTCAAAGCCCCATTCTGCGTAGATGTGTAGCTTGCAAAAAAATTCTTGATCGCAAGTTTCTTTTAAAAGTTACCAGAGATTTTCAGAATGGAGTAGTTCTCTCAGACGGGATGGGAAGATCAGCCTATGTCTGTCGATCTGAGTCATGTTTTGAAGAGGCTTTGAAGCGTAAACGATTACAAAAAGCTTTGAGATGTGATATTCACTCAAGCGTTTTCAATATGCTCCAAAAACAACTTAATACCTGCATTGAGTCAGATACTGAGGCATGATGTTCATTAAGAGAACTCAGTCAACTCAAAAACCAAATCTAAAGTTCAAGCAAAACATTAATGACCAGCAGCGGCAAAATCAGAATTTATGAATTGTCCAAGGATTTAAGCCTTGACAATAAAGATGTGCTGGACGCAGCTCGTAAACTTTCCATAGCAGCTAAGAGCCATAGCAGTTCTATAAGCAGTGTTGAAGCAAATCAAATCAAAGATTTTCTAAAAAAAGGTAACAGAAAAAAAATAATTATTGAACCTAGTCAAAAATTAGAGAAAGAAATTCTTTCCGTTAAAAAAAATCCTGTCAAAACTCAAAAGAATCAGAAGCCTGAACTTAAGCAAAATTCTCCTGAACCATCAGTTAGTTCAGAAACGAAGTTAAATGTACCTTTAAAGCCAAGTCAACCTTCTGTAAAAACTCAAGAATTGACTAATTCCGATAATTCAAAAAATTTAAAAAATAAATTTCCCGGTCATCAACAGAAAATAACAGCACCTTCTAAACCAAATAAACCACTTCCTCCTAGGCCAAGACAAGAAATTAAACAAACTATTTCTAAGCCCTTAACTCAAGCTGAAAGGGAAATTCCCCTTAATGAACTAAATAAAGAAAACAAAAACGTAAATCAATCAAAAAGGCCTGAATCAGCTAAAAAGCCGTTTATCCAATCAAAACAAACTTACAGACAGGAACCTAAAAGGCCCATAGCACCTAGCAGACCAAAGATAAATATTCAAGATAAAAAACAATTAAACCCCAAAAACGACAAGACAAAAGCCAGACTCAATCAAGGTGGCATTTCTCCTCAGAAAGTCGCCCCAGAAAATTCACAAAGAATCAAAAGTCAAAACAAACAGGCTTCGCCCTCAAGAAAGCCACAGCCTCCAACTAAAAGAAATACTCTTGAACTTGTAGGAGCACCCATACGAAAAGAAAAACCTATAAATAAAACTCAGACTAACGAAGCAAGTACTAAACCAACAATTCCATCAAGACCTGGAGCGCCAAAACCGCCAGTCTCTTTAAATCGTCAAGGATTATCAAATCGACCTGTTTCTAATAATAGAGCAGGTGGAGGAGGGCCAAGTCGGCCTGGTTCACCAAATAGGCAAAGTCCTAATCGTGGTGGAGCAGCCAATCGACCTATGCAAGGTCAAAATCGTCCAGGATCTAATAATCGATCTGGAGGACCAGTACGTTCTGGATCTCCAAATCGAGGCGGCCTGCAAAATAGACCTGGAGTTCCTAATAGGGTAGCTGGTGTTTCAAACCGTTCTAACAATCGTCCAGGTGTTCCATCTGGGATGAGAAAGCCAGTTGCACCAAGTGAGTTAATGCAACTGCAAAAGCCTCAAGCGAGGCCAAGTGCTCCTCAAAGGAAATCTGATTCTTCAACCAATCCTAAACCCAAACGAGAGAACCAAACTGGAGCCAGGCCACCAGTTAACAGGCCAACCCCATCCGCTCCTAAGAAGCCCGCTCATAGACCAGGTGGCACCGCAGCTCCTCCCAGAAGAACAGGCAGGCCTGATTGGGATGACAGCGCAAAGTTAGATGCCTTAAGAAATAAATCGCCTCAAAAACAGCGCCAGAAAGTCCACATTATTGGAGAAAACGATGATGCTCTAACTGCTGAAACAAGTGGATTTGCAGGAGAGCAACAAGCAGTCGTTCTTTCAGCAAGCTTGGCTCGACCATCGAAGCCGAAATCTGGAAAGAGAAATAATGGCAAGCCTTTAACTGCTCTTAAAAAACGTAAAAAAGAAACAACTCGTCAAAGGCAAAGAAGACGTGCAATGGAATTAAGAGCTGCTAGAGAGGCAAAGCTTGTAAGACCTGAAATGATTGTTGTCCCAGAGGACAATCTCACAGTTCAAGAACTTGCTGACATGCTGAGTGTTGAAAGTTCTGAAATCATTAAATCATTATTTTTCAAAGGGATTACCGCAACCGTCACTCAATCACTTGACCTGGCAACAATCGAAACAGTTGCCGAGGAATTCGGGGTACCGGTTCTTCAAGATGATGTTGAAGAGGCTGCGAAGAAAACAGTTGAAATGATTGAGGAGGGCGATTTAAAACATTTAATAAGAAGACCTCCGGTTGTTACAGTGATGGGTCACGTTGATCATGGAAAAACATCTTTGCTAGACGCCATAAGAAAAGCGAGAGTTGCAGCAGGAGAAGCTGGGGGGATAACTCAACACATTGGTGCCTATCAAATCGAAACTCAACATGATGGATCTACCAAGAAACTAACCTTCCTTGACACGCCTGGGCATGAGGCTTTTACTGCAATGAGAGCCAGAGGAACAAGGGTTACAGATGTAGCGATTTTAGTTGTTGCTGCTGATGACGGCGTTAGGCCTCAAACACTTGAAGCTATTAGCCATGCAAGAGCAGCAAAAGTACCAATTGTCGTAGCAATTAACAAAATTGATAAAGAAGGATCCTCTCCCGACCGTGTAAAACAAGAGTTGTCAGAGCAGGATCTATTGTCAGAAGAATGGGGAGGTGACGTAGTTATGATTCCCGTTAGTGCAATAAAAGGCGAAAATATAGACAAACTTTTAGAGATGGTTTTGCTCGTAACTGAGGTAGAAGATTTACAAGCAAACCCAAACAGATTGGCTAAAGGTACTGTGATTGAAGCCCACTTAGACAAAGCAAAAGGGCCTGTTGCAACATTACTAGTTCAAAACGGCACCCTCAAATCTGGAGATGTAGTCGCTGCTGGTCCAGTGCTTGGCAAAGTTAGAGCAATGGTAGATGAAAATGGATCCCGGATTAAAGAAGCAGGTCCATCTTGTCCTGTCGAAGCTCTTGGATTTAGTGAAGTACCAACAGCGGGTGATGAGTTCGAGGTTTACCCAGATGAGAAGGCCGCAAGAGCAGTGGTTGGAGAACGAGCCACGGACGCAAGGGCCGCAAGACTTGCGCAGCAAATGGCTTCCAGGCGAGTTTCACTTTCATCTATGTCTGGACAAGCAAGTGAGGGGGAACTTAAAGAATTAAATATCATCCTCAAAACTGACGTTCAAGGAAGTTTAGAAGCAATACTTGGTTCTCTAGAACAGCTTCCTAAAGATGAAGTCCAAGTGAGAGTATTGCTTTCAGCTCCAGGCGAAATTACTGAGACTGATGTTGACTTAGCAGCGGCATCGGGCGCAGTTATAGTTGGATTCAACACCTCAATGGCATCGGGCGCCAAGCGCGCAGCTGATGCAAATGGTGTTGACGTGAGAGATTACGAGGTTATTTATAAACTTCTTGAAGATATTCAATTAGCAATGGAAGGTCTTTTAGAACCAGAAATGATAGAAGAAGCTTTGGGTGTAGCTGAGGTTAGAGCAATATTCTCAATTGGCAAAAGTGCTGTTGCTGGCTGCTACGTAACCAATGGAAAAATACAACGAAATTGCCGGGCCAGAGTCAAAAGAGGCAAGCAAATCGTTTTTGAAGGTGATCTAGATTCACTGAAAAGAAATAAAGATGATGTCAAAGACGTATCAACAGGGTTCGAATGTGGAATAGGTTGTGATCGCTTTGCGAACTGGGAAGAAGGAGATCAAATAGAAGCCTTCAAGCTTGTTACTCAAAGAAGAAAATTGACCAATTAACTTCGCTTATTACTTGGACCCAAAATCTGAAAAAATATAATTGAGAAAAGCAACATAACTAATTTGCGTCTTCCTTACTCCTATCTTTAAACAACAAAAATCCGAGAATTACTAATGCTGAACTTTGGATTGCAAGATCATTAAGAGAGACAGTATCGCCCGCAATCAGATTGGTAAGCATGATAAATAAGCCTAAGGCCGCTGATCCAAAAAGTGCTATCCACACAGCTCTTCTCAATCCCCGATAAGGATTTTTAGTCTCTTTCAATAATCGAGCTCTTAAATTAGGATCAAGATTGGATTTAGGCTTATTAGAGTTGCTCAAAAATAAAATTAAAGATGATAGCTTTATTCTAGTGCCGGTGTAGCTCAGGGGTAGAGCAACTGATTCGTAACCAGTAGGTCGGTGGTTCAATTCCACTCATCGGCATAAAAAAGCAAAGTAATTAGAGTAAAAAATCCGCCTTATCCAGATAAAGAGCCAAGCAGAAGTTAAGAAAAGCAAAGACTAGAACTTGAAAGTAGTTTTCACCAAAGCCCCATTAACGTCATCTTTACCATCTTGTTCAATAACAAAAATAGCTGGAGTAACTGTAACGCTATCGTTCACCGTGAAATCATAATAAGCTTCCCAAGCTAAAGGATCATCATAGCCAGCATCATCTCTATGAGTTTCAGCTGTTCCAATACCAAACCCAAAATTATTCCCCTCAACAAAAGCATCATTCCATAGGAATCCAACAGACCATGTATTGCCATCCTCAACCTTATTCATTGCAGTATCAGGGCTATCCTCGTTCTCAGGATTCTTCCAACCAATACCAGCACTCAAGCTGTAGTCGTCTCCGAATTGATAACTACCACTAATTCCATAAGAAGAGTAATCATTAGCGTCAGGAGAATCATCAGTATTCCCGTTATCAGACTGCGTGTATGCAGCTGCAAGAGTAAATTTCTCATCAACCCATGCCAACTGAGTTGTTATGTGGTCTTTGCCTTCATCAGCTAAGAAACCAATCGAAGAATTTGATGCGTCTTCTGAAACGAAGAGTGCAGAAGCAACCAACTTTTCATGTGACCAAGTAATTCCTGCTCCTGCCCCCATCTTCTTGGAATAAGTATCATTTGCTCCCGCCTGGTTTAGTACAAATAAAACTCCATCTCCTGGATAAGCACTGGGCCACACTCCAAGCAAATCATCTTGACGAAGCTTGGGGCCAAAAGTTACTTGAATATCTTCTCCAACAGGGAATTGGTAATAAGCCTTGTGAAGCTCTAATGAATCATTGCTACTAAAAGCAGTATCTAATCTTGTCTCACCCATCATTCCGAAGGGCTCCATCATCACAAAATTACCTACGCGAACAGCAGTCTTAAGCATGTCTTGGCCAGTAAAACTGGTCATAAACATCAGCTTTGTATCGTAATGAAAAACTGTCCCATCCTTTTCTTCAGAAGTAGACATTCCACCCATTCCACCCATTCCAGAATCGCTAACTCCATCCACTCCACCCAAAACAAAAATCGTTTTTCCCATAAACATTGTTGATGGATATGAGTCTCCCATATTCATATGACCGCTATGGTGATCATGATGCCCTTTATGATCATCGCCACCTCCAGCTTCGACAGCTGCTGGAGTCAAAAGACCTAACGAAGCAGGAAACAGGAGCAATCGAGAGAAAAGTTTCATAGATCCCAAAACCTAGCTATACTAGTAAAACTATATGCAGAAAACATAACCCCAGGAACCGTTCAAAGCCCTTAAAAGTGTGCTTTTAAATACAATTAAAAGATTCTTTCGCTACAAATATTTGAGACTTTTGGTTTTCTCGACAGGGAATTAAAAATTTTCTTGTCAAAGCCTAAGTATTGAAAGAGAAAGATCCAAATTTACTGATTATTTAAATTGATCTATATCTCAGGGTCTTGCAATGTTTGTAATGACAACGCTCCGTATTTCAGTAGGCTTAAACTAGACGAACTAGGCAAAGCTAGAAAGATGAACAATCTCAGAAGTATTTTCACTACGATCATTATTTCAATATCATTTTCTTTGATGGGATGCTCTGGCAATTCCCAAATAAACGGAACTCCTGCACTTTTTGAAACGAAAGCAGAAGCCGAAAAAGCAGCAAAAGATTTCAATTGCACCGGAGCTCATAAAATGGGAGACAAATGGATGCCTTGTAAAAGTCATGCAGATCATGAGGAGAAAGGCAATCATGAATCTCATACTGGACATCACCATCATCACTGATATTTACAGATAATGAAAAAATCAAATAATACTGATCAGAAAAATCCCGAAGGTCCTTCCCATTGCGGAAGTAAGCCAAAAAAAATTGCATTTGGGATTGCACCACTAGGATTTATATCCATTGGAATTGTTCCGATGGGAATTATTACGATTGGGATTGTTCCTATGGGTGTCGTTTCTATAGGTGTAGTAGCCATGGGAGTCGTAAATGCCTCAATAGTAGGAATGGGTATATTCTCTGCAGGGATAACAACTATGGGACTAAAGGTATGGAGTCCAGAGAATAATGCTATTCAGGAGTCAATCAATCGTTCATATTCTCCTTCTTCAAAAAATATATATGCTTACCCAACTAAATCTCAGGCAGAAATCGAAGCGAAAAAAATCGGATGCATTGGTGTTCATAAAATGGGTAAATTATGGATGCCTTGTGCAACCCATATCAATCCTGACTGATACTTAGGTTATTAAATCTAGAATCTTATTATTAAATTAGAAATACATCTAAAACAAACGGAACCTTATTAAACTGTTCATGACAACTTAAGTTTTAATAGCATTCAAAAAGTAATCAAGTTTTACCTAAGAATAGATATCTTCAACAAGAGTTTGCCCCTTTTCGCAAATTTGTTGCTGCGAGGGAAAATCCTTAACGGAACAGCAACACTGACCTCTAGATGAATTATTTATCCAATTAATTATTCCTGTTCTAATTGGTTGAGGGCATATCTCTCCCTCTTTCAGATGATTAATTTCATCGCCTGTTAAAGGGTCGCCATGTTCAAAAAAAAGAGATTCTTTAAGTCTAAATGAAAACCTCTCATCCCATTGATCAAAACAGTTGATGTGATTGATAAAATCATTCCATGCTTCTTTTATTGTTTTATATCCTTTCCTTTTCGACTCTTTTTTAAAAACAGCCTTGACAAATTCATTAAAATTTTTCAGTTCAATAGATGTAAAAGATGGGTTTTTTTGAGTTTGAGGATTTATTAATTGAATATTTTTTTCTATCGCTTGAAGCCTTTGCTCAATCATTTGAAATCGAGAATCTATCGATTCAACCGGAAGATTCTCAATTTGATTAACAAAACAATCAGAAACATAACAAACTAATGACTTGCCAGAGAGCCTGGCACTCTCTTTAATCTTCTCTAAGAGTTTTGGGTCAATACTTACGTTGAGTTGAGTTCTCTTCATGAGTTAATCAATTAGAGGCTGGAGTGTATTAAACCGATAAATTTATAATATTGAATCCAAAACGAAATCGTTAGTATTTTCAAATTTCTTGATCTAAACCAATTGTTTTTAACTCTCTCAAGAGAGTACTTCTCTAACTAAAAATATTTAAACATCAATCTATCTATTCCTTGGCAGCACAATCAATGAAATCACACAAAGAACACTAATTAGAGGCCCAGGAGGCAAATTTAAGATCATAGCGAGCGAAAAACCTATTAGTGATAAAACTAATCCAAACGTTGAAGATCGAACCATCGCAATCCACAGCGATTTCGCCTTTTGTAACCCCAACAAAGTTGGGGTTGAAAGTAAAGCAATAACAAGAATGATTCCCACTGCTGACATCGAGCTGACAATGACAAGTGCAGTTGTAAAGCCAAGAGCTAAATTCAAAAAAGATACATTCACTCCACTTGCAGCAGCGCCTTCAGGATCTAAACCAATATGAACAAGTTTGTCGTAACCAAAAATCAATAAGGAAATAAATGCCGAAAAAGCAATCAAAGTTCTAAACAAATCGCTAAAATTTGCAGTTAGTAAATCTCCAAATAAAACAGCCTCCAAATCAATCCTGATCCCAAGTAGAGGTATAAGAAGAACACCAAGTCCCATCGAGCCAGCAAGAATTGTATTCATCACAGCTTCATAATTTTGATTTTTTTTATTTGTCAAACTTTCTGCTGCAATAGCTCCCACCAAACCACTAATGACTCCACCAATAGAAGGATCCATACCAAGCGCCATAGCCAAGGCAAGTCCAGGCAGAACACAGTGTGAAATTAAATTAACTTGAAGCAGCCTTTTATGCGTAATCAATACAGTTCCCATAGAAGGACAAAGCACTCCTGAAAAGGAAGTGATCAAAAGAGGAATTATCCACCAATTCGTATTGATAAAAGACATTAAGCAAATGATTCAGTATGGTCAGTATTAGAGATCAAATTAAGATCTTGATAATGAGTACCAGCAAACCTGAAATCACCAAGCGACAAGAACAAATTCTCAATGAACTTAAGAAATGTACCGATGAACTGAGCGGGCAAGAACTGCATAGAAAACTGCATAACGGTGAAAAAGCAATGGGTCTGACCACTGTCTATAGAAACCTGCAAGCACTAGTCAAGCAAGGTTTGATCAGATCGAGACATCTTCCTAACGGTGAGGTTCTTTATGCTCCAGTCGAAAGAGATATTCATCATTTAACTTGTGTAAGTTGTGGAGAAACTACTCGATTGCAGGGATGTCCCGTCAAAACAGTAGATATATCGAAAAAAGTGTCTAATAAATTTGAACTGTTGTTTCATACCCTTGAATACTTTGGAATCTGCCAGAATTGTTCTAAAGAATTGAATGCTTGATAAGCTAAATGATTATTAATCACACTTATATTTTCCACCTCAAATAATTAATTGAACTAAGTTTTTCTTGGACTTCTTGAGGGTTCCCAGAGGCCAAGATAATCTTATCAAGAACAATAACCTTGTCATAAGCATTTAAAGAAGTACCCCAATCGTGACTACTGACAAAAACTGTCAACCCAGAATCGGCTAACTGACGAATAATTATCAGAAAATCTTCTTTTGCCGGTGGATCGAGCGCGGAACAAGGTTCATCAAGTAAAAAAATAGTGGCTGGATTCATCAAGGTTTTAGCGAGTAATGCTCTTTGTTGCTGACCACCCGATAAAGCATCTAGTCGTCTTTTCGCTAAATGCGATATTCCAACACGTTGAAGGGCAGCCTCAAGCTCACAACAAGTGGATTTCGAATGATTCACTCGACCTAAAGCAACTAATCCTTCAACAGTTATAGGAAAACTCCAATTTAACTTTCCCCTTTGAGGCATTAAAGCAACTTGAGCTCGATTATTAATTAATGGTTTTCCACCAACAGTGATTTCTCCTTGATCTGGTTTGCTGCTCCCTTGCAGCAAGCTTAATAATGTGGACTTACCTGCACCATTTGGGCCAACAAGGGCAGTCAAAGTTCCTGGTTCCAGCTTAAGAGAAACTTTATTTAAAGCAGGTGGGATTTGAGTTGAATAAGAATATGTAAGATTTTCAGCATTCAAACAAGGCATCAGTTAAAGGATTTGCTGACAAAAAATTATTATATACTTGCCAGGGTAAAACTAAAATGATTATCATTTTCAAGTATGTTTTTTGTGTGAGGACACAATGAAGCTTTTTCAGTGTTTACTGGTAGCTCCTGCTGCCTTGGGCCTAATGGCTCCTGTTGCAGTTAATGCAGACACTGCATTCTCATCAACCACAACTCTTGGTGGTGGTGCTGTTTTTACAGTTGGTTCTGTAGCGAATGGTGGGACATCTGATACGGAAGAAGAGCTTTATATGCAATATGCATATGAGCTAGAAATCAGCTCTAGTTTTACTGGTGAAGATCTACTTTCGGCAGGCATTGAAGCAGGTAATGCCAGTGGTCCACTCGCAAGCATGGATAGCGCTGTAGAAGACGGTGCAACTCTAAAAATATCTTCTCTTTTCTATGCTTTTCCTGTAGGAGATCTAGAGGTAACTGCTGGTCCTTTGGTTGCCCAGGATGATGTTCTTGCTGCGACAACTTCAGCATACTCGGGAAGTTTCAGACTGGGAGCAATGCCTTTCTCTGAGGCTGGTGAAGAAACTGGTCCTGGTGTTGCTGTTGCTTACTCTAACGACAACGGTGTTGTCGCCTCTGCAAGCTTAATATCCGTGGGTGGTACTGATTCAACAATTGGAATTGGGGCTGACAATGGTGATGATGTAACGACAGTAACTCTTGGTTATGACGGCGAAGGTTTTGGTGGTGGCCTTGTAATCGCTTCTAACGACGGTGAAGGAGGAACAACAGGATACGACACATTTGGAGGTGGTATCTACTACAGCCCAGAGTCAATTGATGCGACGTTCAGCGTTGCTTATGACACAACAGATCCTGAAACTGGTGCAGACCAAACAGACCTGTTTGTTGGTGTTGACTTTAAAGTTGGCCCTGGAACATTGAATGCTGCTTACAACTCAACTGATGTTGATGGCAATGACTCTGAAGATTCGACAGGATTTGAAATTTCCTACACTTATGCATTGAACGACAATGTATCAATCACTCCTGGATTCTTTTCTTTAGAAGATACGAGTACTGGTGATGATGACAATGGTGTTGTTGTTGAAACTGCATTTAGCTTCTAAGCACATAGAAACCTAAATTTCTCAAAAAAGCTCCTGCCCATTGGATAGGAGCTTTTTTATGTGATTCACTCTGGCAAAAATTTGCGATTGAGGATTTACCAGCTACTAATGCATTTAAATTAATCCCAGATTTACTAGAGCTTTCAAAGCATTCCCTGACATAAAATAAAACGATAATCATTTCCATTATAGTGATTCCATTCGATTTTAAGTTCTGAATGTTTAGAGGTCTTTGGAAAGCTGACTCAGCAAAAGGATTGGGTGCGAGATTACTTCTTAGTGGTTCTCTTTCTGCTGGTTTTATTTTTACAATTGGTGCTAATCAAAGTGCACAGGCAAATTCAAAATCAATTGTTGCTGTAGAGCCATTAGTTTGCGATATTGTTTCCGCCATTGCACCACCCTCTTCGCCTGTCACCTGCTTAATTGACAGAAAACAAGATGTTCATGATGTCAAAATCACTCCGAGACAAGCCCAAATCCTAAAAAGTGCCAAGCAAGTATTTACTCTTGGTTCAGAGATGACCCCTGCAATCAAAAAATGGTTAAATAATCCCTTAACTGTTGTTGTCGGCGTAAGTGCAATAGATATAGACAATCATGATGACCACGATGATCATGACGATCATTCAGCTGCGAAACATGGCGATCATGATGACCACGATGATCATGGCGATAGCCATGGTGAAGGAGCTTTTGAATGGGCTGGTGTTTTTGATCTTCCAGCAGGAAAATACAAATGGTCTTTTGCCAAAGTCGAAGGAGACTATGCTGATCCTGCAATGAAAATGGTTATTCTCAATTCTGGTGATATCGAAGCATCAGAAGAGCTTGCTAAAGAATTATTAGGATCTAAGGATTCAGAAACCAAACGCAATAATGACAAACTTGTTGCGCAGGAAAAAGCATATTTTCTCTCATTTAATGAGAAGAAAGACGTCACAACATTTACTGTAGAGATCAAAAAAGCTGGTAAATATACGTTCTTTACCGAGCATATGCCTTTTGAGTTTGAAGCCGACGAACATTTCTTTAAGGATGTTTCAGGTGACGATATTGAAGCGATAGCTCAAGTCCCAGATGAAGGAGATCATCATCATCATCATGACCATGGTGGGCTAGATCCTCATATCTGGCATGACCCTCATAACATCATCAAGATGGGAAATGTCATTTCTAAAAATATCAACAAGAAAATTTCCTTCTTTGATAGAGAAACAAAAAAAGTATTAGAAGAAAGAACTCAAAACGTTAATTCTATTTTAGAAGATCTCGACTTATGGATTCAAAAACAAGTTGCCACAATTCCTACTGACCGAAAGACAATCGTTTCTAAGCATAAAGCGATGGAATATTACGGAGATGCATTTGGCTTAAAAACTTTGAGTCTATTAGATGTCCTTGGAGATTCTTCCAGCCTTAGACCAGAGACTATTTCAACGGTAATAGCTGAGCTCAAAGAAGAAAACGTGAACGTGTTATTCGCGGAGCAAAAGCCTCCTTCCAAGCTATTGAAAAACTTAAGCAGACAAACTTCCACTCCTATCGCAAGAAATCAAATCTTTGTTGATGGTCTAATGCTTGAAGGGAATACTGTTTCAGTCGCTGTACATAACACGTGCACTATTGTTAATTCACTTGGTGGAGAATGTGATGAGAAAGAGGGCGATGAACTTGAGGGTAGATGGAATACTTTAATCAACCCTTAACTTTCACAGATCAAATACTGTCTACTTTAAAAAAATTAACCAGTATTAAAAACCAAGATGTTTCCAAGCAAAGGTTTTCAAGCTTATAAACAACACTGGGAAGAGCAAGCAAGTTACATGGATAAACCACCATGGGATCAAAACAAGGTCTTAAAACTTACTATCTCAACTGATTTCGATGACAATCTAAAAGAACTTGAATTTTCAAACCATTCGCTTAAGAAAGAAAATGGAAACATACATTAAAATTAAAAATTCCATACAATGATTTTGAATCAAAATCACTTGAATTATTAGGTATTAAAGAGTATTGGGTAACCGATATTTCTATTGATAACTCACATTGTTCAAATCGTTAATTAAAGAAAATGAACAACAAGCAAAAAGTACCAGTGACAATACTGACTGGTTTTCTAGGATCAGGCAAAACGACTCTACTTAATCGAATTCTGAGCGAAGAGCACGGTAAAAAAATAGCAGTTATTGAAAATGAATATGGTGAAGTTGGTATTGATCAAGGATTAGTAATCAATGCTGATGAAGAGGTTTTCGAGATGTCGAATGGTTGCATCTGCTGCACCGTCCGGGGAGATCTTATTCGTGTACTAGGAAACCTAATGAAGAGACGAGACAAGTTTGACTATGTATTAGTTGAAACTACTGGGCTTGCTGATCCTGGCCCAGTAGCTCAGACATTTTTCATGGACGATGAAATCCGTGATGAGTTTTCACTTGACGGCATAGTCACACTTGTTGATGCAGCTCACATTGAACAACAACTTGGTCGAAGTGATGAAAGTTCCGAGCAAGTTGCCTTCGCTGACGTCCTTGTTCTAAATAAAACTGATCTAGTTTCAGATGAATCACTCGACAACTTAGAGTCCCGGCTACGCGATATGAATCGTATGGCTCGTGTCATACGTAGCAAACAAGCAGACGTCTCAATTGATACTGTTCTAAATCTCAGTGCTTTTGACCTGGATCAAGTACTTCAGCGACGTCCAACTTTTCTTGAACCAGAGTATCCATTTGAGTGGACAGGTGTGTTTTCACTTGAAGAGGGTCGCTATGCGCTTACGCTCGAAGAAGGTCCAGACCCTACCATGTCTCTTGTCCTATTATTAGACCAAGGCAAGAATGAGTCATCTCTCAACACAGGTGCTGAATCATGCGTAAGACTCTATGCCGAACAAGAACAAGCTTTGCATCCAGGCGACATAGTCCCCGTTGGGAAGCATGTGAGCCTTCAACTTCAATCAGAGGGTACTAAGTCCTTCCTGATGAACATTGACAAGACAAGGGATATAGGTCTATTCACTCAACATACTGCCGAGGAATTCAATTTAAAAATCACGAAAGTAAGCACCTCCACTGCTGATAACAAAAATAATGCTCAAAACACCTCCATAATCTCTCCAATTGCTGAGAGAGTTTGGGTAGCAGAACACGAACACGATGACGAAGTAGGCTCGTTCGCTATCGAGCGAGTAGGTGATGTAGATCCAGAGAAACTAAATAGGTGGCTAAGTCGACTCCTATCAGAGAAAGGTGTAGATATATTCCGCACGAAAGGTTTTATTAGTTATGCGGGTGAATCGAGGCGAATAGTTTTTCAAGGAGTACACATGCTTTTCACAGCTCAACCTGATAAAGAATGGGGCAATGAACCTCGCCGCAACCAACTCGTATTCATCGGTAGAAATCTTGATGAAGCAGAAATGAGCAGGGAGTTTGATAAATGTCTGGTATAGAAGAATTTAGTCCCAAGGGAATGCTTCATGAAGGTTGGTCTGCTCAAGCTGACGACTACGCTATTGCCTGCGGCTGGGCACTTCAAGGTAAAACTTTTTTAGTAGGTGATGTCGCTGGTGGGCTTTACGCATTTGAGGGGAAATCTGGAAAGCTCATTTGGCAAACAAGAAACACGCATAAAGGTGGCTTACTAGCAATGTCTATTCATCCAGATGGAAATACTTTTGCTACTACTGGACAGGATGGACATGTGTATTTATGGGAAAGTCATGAGGGTAAGTCAACTAACAATTTGGAACTTGGGAAAGGATGGGTTGAGCACATCAAGTGGTCCCCAGACGGAAAATTTTTAGCAGTAGTTTTTACTAAATACGTCTATATTTTTGATGAAAAAGGAAAAGAGCACTGGCGATCAAAAGCACATCCAAGCACTGTCAGCGCGATTGCTTGGTCTAATTCAAATGAATTAGCGACAGCATGCTATGGCCAAGTAACTTTTTTTGATGTAGTTAGCGACAAGGTCAATCAAAAGTTGGAGTGGCGAGGCTCACTGGTATCTATGGTGCTTAGTCCAGATGGAGACATAGTGGCATGCGGCAGTCAGGATAATTCTGTTCATTTCTGGCGTCGTTCAACTGATCAAGATTCAGAGATGACAGGCTATCCAGGCAAACCAAGCCACCTAGCTTTTGATAAAACTGGCACTGTTCTTGCTACCGGAGGTAGTGATCGAGTGACAGTTTGGAGTTTTCAAGGCGATGGCCCCGAGGGCACTGTTCCAGGAGAGTTAATTCTTCATACTGAACCCATTTCATGCCTTGCTTTCTCACATAACGGAATGCTTTTAGCTTCTGGCGCACGCGATGGTTCAGTTTTTTCTTGGTTTCTCCAAAAAGATGGTCAGGGTGATCCAGTTGGTGGTGCATTTGCAGGTGACCTTGTAAGCCAAATCGCTTGGCATCCTGATGACACTGCCTTGGCTGCAATAAATGCAAACGGAGGAGTTAAGGTTTGGGGTTTTAAGGTTCGGACAAAAACGGCACCTCAAGGATTCGGATAAGGTCCTAATTTCTAATTTCCAAGAGTTAAACCAGAAGTGCTAAATTACCTGGCTAGAAAATCAATAATTCAACAAGAGGAGTTTTTACTGATGTATAAATATTCCACATAACTTATATATGGTTATATGCCATCAGAGGACTCAATGAAAAAAACAATTATTTGGCTGCACGAATTACTCATTTCAATGGGTAATGCTCTATTTCATCCTTATACAGATAACTCACCTCCAAGTTTTGAGGCACAGCCCTTCAGAGACGACCCATATAAAAACCGAGGAATTGCGTAAGGAAAGGTCTAGCTTTTTTTAATTTCGAAGAGAGGTCCCAATGGGCCTCTTTTTTATTCCTTATTTCCCAAAAGAAAAAGTAACGACCGAACCAAAAAGAATTAGAGAATGTGCTTTAATACTCAAATGAATACACCGATTAAGAAGAAGTTAAGCACTAGCAATCCTGGCGTTAACTTAAAAAAAACTGACAACAAAAAACCCACTTGGCATTTTGAAGTAGAAGGTAGCGGCCAGAGAAAGAGATACTTAAGATCTCTCAAAGACAAGACCGCAGCTTAATTTATAGCCTTTTTACTAAAATCAATTCAACTAAATAAACTCTACTGCCGGCCAATCACGAGGGGCAAATTCCATCTCAAATTTTTATTAAATTGGTACTTTCAATCGATTTAAATTATCCCAAGATCAAAAAACCTTGAAAAAAATCGAATGAATTTAATAGCTAGTTATAGAAATAAAGGTTTTGAATCTGTTGCAGATGGTGTGATGTCGTTTTTCGATCGTCGCACCGACTTGCATCGTGATGGAATCGCATTCAGTAATGGGGCAAACAATGATTCAGATCCTGCAAAGATTTCTACTGATATCAGCCTGGTAGCAATAGATCGAACTGATCCGGAATCATTTGCTTTGTCTGAAGTAATAATAAGAGGAGTCAATGCTGGTCTTCAAAAATACGTTCAAGAACGACCACTTTTTAGCGAATGTGCCCCTGAAAAATCTCTCTTTGTTAATCCCATTTTCAACTTACAACGTTATGCTCCTGGGGAAGGTTTTAAGAAATGGCACTGCGACTGGACTATAAGCGAAGAAGCCACCGAACCAGTTCACAGAGTCTTAGCATGGATTTTGTATTGCAATGATGTCGATTCAGGAGGAACAGAGTTTCATTGGCAGGAATATCATGAGAAAGCTGAACGAGGAAAACTAGTTATTTTTCCCGCTGGGCTAACACATATTCATAGAGGCCGTGTCAATAAGAATCATCCAAAAACCATTGCGACAGGATGGATCAATGCCGGCTCAAGAGATTCATACATTTCTAGACTTGCTCGTTAGCAAATTACTTATTTGATTCGTTTAATTCATCACGGGCTTAGATCTAAATTGATAATAATTTTTAAAGAAGCTTCAACAGATGGAGAATGTATTGTGTATCATCAAACAACGTTCGACTTAATTTGAGTCGCAGTTAGATTCAAGCCATGGAACGGGGACTTGAACAATGAACATCAATTCAATGGCTGAGCTAACTTACAGAGGTCTTAAGTACACACAAACTAAGTCCGCCAAGGGAACACAAGAATTGCACTTGAAATATTGTGGTCATGAAATTATGAGCAAGAGAATCCATGAAGCCATGAAAGCCGAAATGGGTTAGCCAACATTTAAAAATACTTTATTGGCTTTGCAACTTATAATTTTTAATTATAGATTACACATTTTTAATTTATAAAATAAATAATAGATAATTTAGAATCAATAAATACATTTTTAATCTGTTGATTCCTTTAGATATGAATTCTTTTCGTTTCAAGCATGCAATATGAGCCAGGGACAATCGATTGTCATGTATTTTTAGAATGCAAAGAGCAAATAGAAAAAATATTACTTAGATTACACAAAGTAGAAAATACTGAGCATATTCGCGACCAACTTCAAGCTATCTATCAACAAATAGAAGGTATGCATGAATTAAAAAAAGTTAAAAGAAAAAAAAATTCTGTCTAATCAAGAACTAATTACATAAATTTGCAATCTCTATTGACTTTTAATTATTTATTGATTTTGTATCAATTAAGTCTTAACTTATTTACTAAATTAACTATAACTGTAATAACAGAAAACCCGTTCCAAAGTTTTCTGCAAGGAGGTCACAACTACTTGGAAGGGCTGTGACCTCCCTCCCAAATATTCAATTAAAAATAATATTTAAACTCATAGATGATTAATTAAATCCTAATTTTAAAGTACCCCAAAGATCAAATTCACCAAATAAAAAAGCTATAAGAACAAGTAAGAGCAGGTGCTTGTGGATTAAAACTACATGAAGACTGGGGAACCACTCCATCTTGCATTGATTCTTGCCTAAGCGTCGCAGATCAATTAGACGTACAAGTTTGCATACATACAGATACGCTAAATGAGGCTGGTTTTGTTGAAGATACAATTCGAGCAATAAAAGGAAGAACAATTCATACCTTTCATACGGAGGGAGCGGGAGGTGGACATGCTCCCGACATAATAAAAATTTGCGGGGAATCTAATGTAATCCCCAGCAGCACCAATCCCACCAGGCCTTTCACCCTGAATACTCTTGAAGAGCATTTAGACATGTTGATGGTCTGCCATCATTTGGATCCAAAAATCCCTGAGGATGTTGCATTTGCCGAATCAAGGATACGTCGTGAAACTATTGCTGCTGAGGATATACTCCACGATTTAGGAGCCTTTTCTATTATTGCTAGTGACTCCCAAGCCATGGGAAGAGTTGGAGAAGTTATTAGCCGAACTTTTCAAACTGCTCATAAAATGAAAGTTCAAAGAGGAGCATTACCAGAGGACAACAAACGGAATGATAATCATCGCTTGAAAAGATATATATCGAAGGTAACTATTAATCCTGCAATAGCTCATGGAATTAGTTGTCATGTTGGCTCTATAGAAGTTGGAAAACTAGCAGACTTAGTACTTTGGAAGCCAGGTTTTTTTGGAATCAAACCTGACTTAGTTGTTAAAGGGGGTTCAATCGCATGGGCTCAAATGGGAGATGCAAATGCATCAATTCCTACACCGCAACCAGTTCATGGTCGTCCAATGTTTTCTTCCTTTGGAAAGGCAATACATCCAACATGTCTAACCTTCTTGAGTCAGCTTGCAATAGACGCTGGCGTACCAAAGAAACTCAAATTAGAAAGAGGTTTTGCTGCTGTTACGGATACAAGAGAAATATCAAAAAAATCAATGAAGCTAAATAGTGCAATGCCCAATATAGAAGTTGACCCTCAAACATATGAGGTTTTTGCAAACGGAGAGTTTTTAACTTGTGAACCAGCGGAATCGCTACCACTTGCGCAAAGATATCTATTGCTTTGAATAATTAAATACTCACAGAAATTAAGCTGCAACTGGACCTTCTTTTTTAGAAGCAGATACTCTGAGTCGTTGCTCTAAATTTGGCCCATAAGACTCTATACCCCAAATTTCCAAATGAGAACCTTCTGGTGCCATGGAAGAAAAAATTTCTTGGGGGAAAATAGCTCTTTCTATGAAAAATCTATCTGGTCCAATGCATTTCAATATGACCATACTAGAGCTGACATTTTTGTATGAGAAATCAATCATAACGTACTATTATTCGGCGAAATTAAACCAAATAAATAAAAAAGTATTTGTACTTTTTTATACCAAAAACAAAGGTTAAAGTATAAAATAAACCCAAAAAAGTCCGCCACGAACCACCCCTTTAGAGCCGGTTAGCTAAAAAAATAAAAAATTCATGCTATCTGACACAACAAAAATTCGAATTCAAAACATACTGAACATAATAGAAAGTGCTCAATCAGTTACTTTAGAAGAGAGAATTTTACTAACTAAATTATCGAGTATTTCTTTAGTATTATAAAAACGAGTTACTTCTTCTTTGGGTCCTGAGGCTTACTCTATAGATAATGATTAATCATTAGAGTCAAGCAGCTTAATTTTTTAACCTTTTCCTGAATTAGACTACTCCGAACCAAAAAATGGGTATTCCATTAATAATTATTTTCTGATTCTTGTAGGAATATATTATTCAAAAATTTCCATAATAGAATTCAATAAATTAATTTTAAGTTAAAAGGCCAAGGATTCATACAAATCAAAATTGTATTCGCCGTTACTAAATATTTTTTAATAGTGTAATTAAAAATACATCTTATTTAATTGTTAATAACGAAAATAAATTGATCTTAATTTGTGTGAGGACACAATGAAGTTTTTTCACCGTTTGCTGGTAGCTCCTGCTGCTTTGGGCCTAATGGCTCCTGTTGCAGTTAACGCAGATACTGCATTCTCATCTACCACATCTCTTTCTGGTGGTGCTTATTTCACTGTTGGTTCTGTTTCTGACGGCGGAACAACAGATACAGAAGAAGAGCTTTATATGCAATATGCATATGGCCTTGACGTGACATCTAGTTTCACTGGTGAAGACATGCTTTATATGGGCATGGAAACTGGTAATGCTAGTGGTCCATTAGCAAACATGGATAGCGCAACTGGTGGAACAGGTGCTATTACATTGCATTCTTTATATTATGCTTTTCCAGTTGGCGATCTAGAAGTAACTGCTGGTCCTTTAGTTGATCAGGATGATGTTGTTGCTGCAACACCATCTGCCTATTCAGATACTTTCAGACTAGGTAGCATGCCTTATTCTTTGGCTGGCAACGAAACTGGTCCAGGAGTTGGTATTGCTTACTCTAACGACAACGGCGTAGTTGCTTCTGTCAGTTTTGTATCTCTTGGTGGTGCTACTGCAACAACAGGTATCAATTCTGATGATGCTGATGATGTTTCAACTTTCACTCTTGGCTACAACGGTGACGGCTTTGGTGGCGGTCTAGTAATCGCTTCTAACGACGGTGATGCTGGCGCTGGATACGACACATTTGGTGGTGGTATCTACTACAGCCCAGAGTCAATTGATGCGACATTCAGCGTTGCTTATGACACAAATGATCCAGAAACTGGTGCTGATGCAACTGATTTGTTCATCGGTGTTGACTACGAAGTTGGTCCTGGAACACTAAGTGCTGCTTACAACACAACTGATGTTGATGGTAGTGATACTTTAGATTCAACAGGATTTGAAGTTTCTTACACTTATGCATTGAACGACAATGTATCAATCACTCCTGGTTTCTTCACAGTAGAAGATACAAGTACTGGTGATGATGATTCTGGTGTTGTTGTTGAAACTGCATTTAGTTTCTAACCCTGCAAAGTTAAACAAAAAGCCTCCTGTTGAATCAGGAGGCTTTTAAAAATATGGAAAACAAATTTCAGAATTTACTAAATAATAATAACTAATATTATTCAAGAGATTGTTTATTTTTTCTTGAAGCGGACTTTATTTTATTGGATTTGATTTGCGCTTCATAAGCATCGAGTTTCTCTATTCTAACAAAATCTTCATATGGATCAGAAAGATTAGTTTTTTTCATATAAAAGTTATCGGTAAAAATTGAGCATGATTGTCTCTTTTATGCAGCGGTATCACTTCTTAAGCCTCTATTACGACTGCCTTTAAACCATCTCATTTGATGAGTAATACGATGCCCATTTGGATATAAGTAATTAAGATTTTCAATATTTTCCCTTTGAATCACCTTTTCATTTTGATTAACAATATCTTTGGAACGATCAGCATTGTTTTGATTTAATTGCATAAAAAATAATTTGACTACACTATTAAAAACAGCAAATTCATAGATTGATGTCCGTAATGAACAAAGTGATGATTCTAAAACGAAAATCATCCAATGAGAAAGATTAATTTTCTAAAACTATTTTTCAAAATCAGTTATTAATTCAAGTTGAATTCCTCATACATAAAAAAGACAGCTAAATTAGCTGTCTTTTTTATGTAAAAATTAATTTTATTTATTTTTAAATTAGAAATTTAGAAATATTTAAACGGGAAAAATATCTTATCAGGGCCTGCAAGCATAACTGAAGCAGCAATAAGAGCAGTTACTACTTGAACACCAATAAATTGTTTTTGAAGATATTTATATGAACCAGTTTCAGAAAGCTCAACTGATGGCTCATTCTCAGGTAATCCATAATAATAAATTTGAGAAATCTGAAAAAAGATAACCAAACCTGCTATTGCAGCTAAAGGATTAAACCCACCAAATGTGATTGTTGAAAAAGGAATTGTTGAGTAAACCATTAAAAAAGGCATTGCTCTGAACTGCTTATCATTACAGCATTAATTTGAGAAAATGCTTAATTCGCTAATAGACTGAAATCTAAAATTAATTAAAATTCAAAAAATACAATTAATCGAATTGCAGAAAGCTTTATTTTGAGAGGCATGAAAAATTCAGGTTAACTATTTTTAGGTCTAGCTTTTGTAACCCTAATAGCTCTACCCATCCATTCAACATCTTGAAGATCATCAATTGCTTTTTGTTCTTGAGCATCATCACCCATATCAACAAAAGCGAACCCTCTTTTCCTTCCTGTTTCCCTTTCTAATGGCAGCTTACAATTAGTAACTTCACCATAACTGCTAAAAACACCAACAATATCTTCGATCTCAGCATCAAATGAGAGATTCCCTATGTAAATAGTCATTAGGTAACGGACCTATGAAGAAATAATGAATGGTCCGAAAAGGGGAAAACCTCAATGATTTGGCTAAAAAGCAAAACTTGAAGAAAGCTATTTGGATAATTCAACTATTACTCTAGATCTTTTTCTCCCAAAAAGGACAAAACAAAAATATGCTTTATCGTCCTGTAAAATTATCCAATAGAATTTTTTATCTTTTTGACTCAAGTAACTGTTGGAGAAAACGAAGGCATCGAATCAGCACTTCGCCGCTTTAAGCGTCAAGTTTCAAAGGCTGGAATCTTTGGAGAATTAAAGCGCCTGCGTCATCATGAAACTCCTGTTGAAAAATATAAGCGTAAATTGCAACAAAGACGCAGAAGCAGAAGAAGATAAATGAAATTTCAACCTTTAAAAAATAAACTTTCAAATTTCTAGCTAAAGAAATCAAATGCAAAGAGAAAACTGTTGGGTTTGGTTCAAAGGTTCAGTCAAAGATGGAGGGATGTGGAAGGGAGGATTCACTTATAAAAAAGATTGCAATCCTGGAGTCCTTATACAGAATCCAGGATATGTACAATGTCGTGTACCTGACTGGCGAATTAGTACTGAAGAGCCACCAGATAAATCAATAGGTCCCAAAATACCTGAAAATTCTGTTTGGAAAATTTTATAATTTTAATTACTTGATAAATCATCCTGAACTTTTTGATTATCAAATTTCTAGTGCACGTTCACACCAAAAAGAGGAGCTAAGTACTTAACAACAGCTGGAGTAATTAATAAAACAGCTATCAATCTAAATGCATGGATTGCTGCTACTGCAGCTCCTACTCCAAGGTCTGCGCCAACCAGACTCATTCCAAGGGTCCCCCCAGGAGCAGAGCCTAACAAAGCTATTAACGGATCAATTCCAAACAAACGGACTACCAAAAAGCCAACCAAGAGACCTGTAAGAATCAAAGTAAAGGTAATTACCATAGCTGGCTTCCAGAGAGTTTGTAGCTCAGCAAGAGTATTTCGATTAATTCCCGTGCCAATAACTGTTCCTACCCCAATTCCAAGCAAAGTTTTGGTACCCATCGGCCATTGAGCAGGTTCAAATTGACCACTTATGCTTAAGAATCCTGCCGCCAAAATCGAGCCTAGAAGAGGAGCCGCGGGGATACCACTCAGTAGCATCAAGCTTCCAAGAGCAGCGCCACTGAGGATGTATATAATCAAAGTCATTGGAGGATTCATAATCCAATCGTTAAAGCGATAACTTCAGTCTGGTCTATTTTTTGTTTTTTAAATCAATTGATCAATATCAATTAAAAAAGTGTCTATAAAAACTTTTCCTTTCAATGAGATGTTGACCTTACTAATTGAAAAAATATAAAAACGCCTCCATAACTAAGTTTTGACTACATTTTCAATGGGCTTGGGGTTTTCCTTTTTACTATTAATCTGATTTTCAATCAAAAAGGTCAACAAATTGTTATTGTTTGTTTTAAAACGATTATTTTTGTTGTCAAAAGATGTCCTGATGAAAGCAAATTTGACTACTGAATTAAAACTTCTTGGACCTAAACCAAGGCCTAAGATCTTGTACGTCAGACTTCCTTGCAATCCTATTTTTCCTATTGGACCAATTTATCTAGCTGATCATGTACACAAATGCTTCCCGAAAATTAAACAATTAATTATAGATTTAGCTTCATTACCAATTTTAGATGTCGAAAGAATATTGATTAGTAGTATTGAAAAATTTAGACCTACACTATTAGTTTTTTCATGGAGAGATATACAAATTTATGCCCCTGTAGATGGAAGAGGTGGAAATCCATTACAAAATTCATTTGAAGTTTTTTATGCTCGAAATCCTCTAAAAAAAATTCGCGGTGCTTTAGGTGGTTTTCAGCTATTAAAAAGTCATTATGGAGAGATATGGAGAAACCAAAGATTAATTAGAAAGGGATTGAGATATGCAAAGAAACATAATCCAAATGCTAATGCAATAGTAGGAGGAGGTGCTGTTAGTGTTTTTTATAATCAATTAAAAAATTCACTTCCCAAAGGTACTATTATTTCTTTGGGCGAAGGAGAGCTTTTAATAGAAAAATTAATAAAAGATGAATCAATAATTGATGAAAGATGTTTTATTGTTGGCGAGTCTCCTAGAGAAAAATTAATTCATGAGAAGCCAAATAACATACTTAAAACAGCATGTGATTATGACTATATTCAATCTATCTGGCCCGAATTTAAATGGTATCTAGATGGTGGCGACTTCTATATTGGAGTACAAACGAAAAGAGGATGTCCTCATAATTGTTGTTATTGTATCTACACAGTTATTGAAGGTAAAAAAGTAAGAATCAATCCAGTAAGTGAGGTTATTAAAGAAATCAAACAATTGTATAACCTTGGCGTGCGAGGCTTTTGGTTTACTGATGCCCAATTCATACCCTCCAGAGGACATATTCAAAACGCCAAAGATATTCTTCAAGCTATATATGATGAAGGTTTGCATGATATTCATTGGGCGGCATACATAAGAGCTGACAATTTAGATGAAGAATTAGCAGAATTAATGGTTAAAACAGGTATGAGCTATTTCGAAATTGGAATAACTTCTGGATCCCAAGAACTTGTCAGAAAAATGAGAATGGGATACAACTTAAAAACAGTTCTTAAAAATTGTGAACTTCTAGCAAAAGCAGGTTTTAATGCACAGGTTTCAGTAAATTATTCATTCAATGTTATAGACGAGCGTCCAGAAACGATAAGACAAACAGTCGCTTATCATAGAGAATTAGAGAAGACTTTTGGGGCTGATATTGTTGAGCCTTCTATATTTTTTATAGGGCTACAGCCCCATACTTTACTAGAAGAATATGGATTAAAAAAAGGTTTATTAAAACCTGGATATAACCCAATGAGTTTAATGCCTTGGACTGCGAGGAAACTCCTCTGGAATCCAGAACCTATGGGAAAGGAATTTGGAAGAATTTGCTTGGAGGCCTTTGATACAAATCCAAATGACTTCGGTAGAACTGTTATGAACTTATTAGAAAGAGATTATGGGGTTTCATCACTAGACGAAGCATTAACTGTCGAAGCTAAAAACCGACCGGTTCTAGAAAAAAGTCTTCGTTGAAAAAATATCGTAATTAACAAAATTATTATGCCAATTACACTTCCAATTGGATTCACCATGTTTTTGCTTGGTCCTATTAAAAAATAAGGAGTATCGATAGAAAAACTTACCATTCCCGAATCAATAAGATACCAAATACTAACCAATCCTCCATGCAAACCTATACACCCCCATAACGAACCTCTATCATTATTTCGTCTTAAAGTTAGAACTATTCCAAATAAAAACAGGCCACTCAAGAAAGGTATTAAAGCTAATAAACCAATATCAGATCTATAATGTGCAAGACTAAAAATTATAGATTGAAAAATCATTCCTCTTCTAAACCCATACAGAAGAACCATTTCCTCCATTAACCATCCACGGAAAATTATCTCTTCAGCAAAAACAATACCCACTATTAATAATATTGCATTTATTAGTTGATCAAACTTGATAGGGTCAGTTCTATCAATCCAGCCACATAATAGTAAAAACATAAAAAGAATAATTATTAAAAAAACTGAAAATATAAATCCACTAAGAAATAGTTTAAATGATGCAAATTTATTTTTAAAATCTAATCCTATAGATAGCCATAAGTGATCAGTTTTCCATCTAATTTTTCCCCAACTTGGTAAAATACTTAGAAATAATATAAATGTAATTATAGTACCTATAATACTTAAATTATTGGAAGTAATATCTCTATAAAAAAAGGAAAAAAATTTACTAATAAACCATCCTGCAGGATATAGAAACAAAAAAAGAGTGAGTGTTGGTATCCATTGCATCTTTTGATGCAACCATCTATTCCAAAACCTGTTAATTAATGATTTCAGCTTTCTAATTCTATAGAACTTGTTAGGCCTTTTGCCTTTAAAGATTCAGAATAAAATTCAGCAGGTTCTAAATCACAGGTGATAACAAGTCCGATACCAGTTTCATGCGTTTCCAACATAATACTCAAGGCATCCTGTTCACTTAATTGTGGAACAACCTGCCTTAAAGTTTCAACAACATAATCCATTGTATTAACTGGATCATTGTGAAGTAAAACCTTATACTTGGGTGATATTTTTCGAACTCGCTGAACTTCTCGATCAATAACCGCAGTATCACCATCTGTTTTATTTGTAGAATCAACCATAATTAAACTGCCAGGATGAAAAGCACTTTTCAAGAAGGAACTTACCATGAGATTACGCATTAAAGTTTTACAATCTTTTGCATAGCTTTTTCCACATTTTCTCTACTGTTGAAGGCGGACAATCGAAAATATCCTTCCCCAGCAGCTCCAAAGCCACTTCCTGGTGTGCCAACGATATTTGCGTTTTCTAGTAATAAATCAAAGAAATCCCATGAGCTCAAGTTATTGGGAGTTTTAATCCATGCATAAGGAGCATTAATTGCGCCAAAAACTTCAAATCCTGCAGAAGTCAAATTAGCTTTAATAATTTGAGCATTATCCATATAAAAACTTACTAATTTTTTAATTTGAATTTGCCCTTCTTCAGAATAAACGGCTTCCGCACCTCTCTGAACAATATAACTGACTCCATTGAATTTAGTACTTTGTCGACGATTCCATAAGGACCACAAATCAACTTTTTCCTCACCTGCTTTACCTTTTAAAGACTTTGGAATAACTGTAAAAGCACATCTTGTACCTGTGAATCCTGCATTTTTTGAAAAAGAACGAAACTCAATTGCACATTCTTTAGATCCCTCAATTTCAAAAATCGAATGCGGAATGGAGTCATCTTTAATAAAAGCCTCATAAGCAGCATCAAAAAGAATCAAAGAATCGTTTTCTTTTGCATATTCAACCCATGAAACTAATTGTTCTCTTGTTGCTACTGCCCCAGTTGGGTTATTAGGGAAACAAAGATAAATTAAATCAAATTTTTCTTTTGGTATTTCTGCCTCAAATCCATTCTCTGAATTAATTGGGATATAACTTAAACCTTTATATTCTCCCGATGAGTTTGCTTCTCCTGTCCGTCCAGTCATGACATTAGTGTCAACGTATACTGGATAAACAGGATCAGTTACGGCTATTTTATTATCCTTACCAAGAATATCTAAGATATTGCTGCTATCACATTTGGAGCCATCTGAAATAAAAATTTCCTCTGGTGAAATTTCGCAACCCCTAGATAAATAATCATTCTTAGAGATACTTTCGCGAAGCCATTGATAGCCCTGTTCTGGTCCATAGCCCTTAAAGCCCTCAAGGGTTCCCATTTCTTCAATAGCTGCTTTCATCGCTTCACGACAAGCCAAAGGAAGAGGCTCAGTAACATCACCGATTCCGAGCCGGATTAAATCAATATTGGGATTCTTAGAGTTAAAGTCTTTAATTCTTCTAGAAATCTCTGGGAAAAGATACCCTGCTTTTAATTTCAGGTAATCAGCATTAACTTGTACCACTGGAAAATCGGTAAGATTTAATTCAAGGATAATCCCTTAAACACCTTTAAATCTCCAAACAGAGTTTATTCTATAATTAAGAACTAATTTTTTAATAAGATCATAACCTTAAATTATTAACCAAAAAGTGATCTTGTGTTAGTATATTTTTAGAACAAAGAACAGGGTTTTAGCCCTTAATGTTCTTAATTAACGTCAGATTTTCTTAAAGGGAGACCTACATTAAACGCTGGCAACTCCAGCATTTTCAACCGGACTATATTTAATTCCCATTCCGAACAGTATTCTAAAATCTCTTTAATTAGGTTTGGCGTCATAACTATCCAAATGTTCTACTTGCAGTTTTTCTGCTAATCAATTTTTTAATAGCTTGAAAAAGCTCAACATTGTATATGCCCAAGCAAATTGTGATTGCTGAGCATTTGCGAATTGCCGCTCTGCTCACTGATGAGAAAATAGATGAATTAATCGTGGCTCAAGGCAGCTACCAAATTGGAGATATTTTCTTAGGGACAGTTGAAAATGTTCTTCCAGGGATAGATGCTGCTTTTGTCAATATTGGTGAGACCGAAAAAAATGGTTTTATTCATGTCAATGATTTAGGTCCACTTAGATTAAAAAAAGAAACTTCAGGAATAACAGAGCTGCTCGAACCAAAGCAAAAGGTTTTGGTTCAAGTAATGAAAGAGCCTACTGGATCAAAAGGACCAAGGTTGACTGGAAACATCGCTCTACCTGGAAGATATCTCGTACTCCAGCCTTATGGGCAAGGTGTCAATATTTCTAGAAGAATAAGCACAGAAAGTGAAAGAAATCGACTTAGAGCATTAGGAGTATTGGTCAAGCCTCCTAGTACTGGGCTTTTAATAAGAACAGAAGCAGAAGATATTTCTGAGGAATTTTTAATTGATGATCTTGAAAATCTTCTCAAGCATTGGGAGCTTATTCAACAAGCCTCTGAGAGTTGTACCCCACCAATTCTTTTAAATAGAGATGAAGACTTTATTCATAGAATTCTCAGAGATAATATCGGTCAAAATGCAACTCAAATTGTAGTAGACAATACTGAAGCAATTGGTCGAGTTAAGAATTTCCTTGGCAAGGATAATAAAGAATTAGCAATAGAGTTGCATAGTGATTCACAAAATATATTAGAAAAATATAGAGTGATTTCTGCAATTAATGATGCATTAAAGCCTAGAGTTGAGCTTCCCTCTGGCGGGTATATAATAATAGAACCAACAGAAGCATTAACGGTTATAGATGTTAACTCAGGCTCATTTACACGATCTGCAAATTCTAGAGAAACAGTTTTATGGACTAATTGTGAAGCAGCCATAGAAATAGCAAGACAATTAAAATTAAGAAATATTGGTGGGGTTATTATTATTGATTTTATAGATATGGATACGAGAAGAGATCAACTACAATTATTGGAACATTTCACATCTGCCATAAGTGGAGACTCAGCTAGGCCACAAATTGCTTCGCTAACAGAGCTTGGACTTGTTGAGCTAACGAGAAAAAGACAAGGTCAAAATATATATGAACTATTTGGGAAAAACTCTACTCATTCCCAAGGTCAAGCTCATCTTCCAAATATCACTATTCAAGACATAAATCCAACAACCTCATCAGAGGTTAGTGTGATCAATTCAACTTTAATATCAAGTGAAGAAACCCAACCTTCACAAGAGAATAATTTAAAGAAGAAGCGTATAAATAAGACAAAAGATATAGACACAAATCTAATCAATGAAGAAAACAACTTATCAATAGACAATTCGAAATCTTTCTCCAAAGAAAGCATTGGAGATGATAATGCTAAAGAGGTCAACAATAAAAAGCAAGAGAATAAATTAATAAATATAACTATGAATGAGCATGAAGAGATTGTATATAGCTCAATGGGATTTAATCCCATCTTAATTTTAGATCAGCCTCCATTATATAAAAATTATACGGTTAATATAATTCGTCCTGGAATTCAGGAAGGGGAAAAAGAGATTAATAAGATTCTTGAGGAAGATCAACAAAAAAACCTTGATCAATCTGATACTAAAAATAATAATGAAGATATGATTCCTATTAAATTAAATAACACCATTGAGAAAGATCCAATTACCTCTGAAGAAAAAGAAAATACCGAAGAGAAAGATATCAATGTTTCCTTTGATGAAGAAAAAATTGATTTAAGCTCTAGTGAATCAAAAGAAGTTAATGAGGATCCAAGACGTAAGAGAAGAAGATCATCAGCCTCTTCTTGAGCATGTGTAATCATAAGTATCTGATTGCGGGTGTTGATGAAGTAGGCAGAGGTTGCTTATTTGGCCCTATTTTTGCAGGGGCTGTAATATTAAGCAAAGAAAACGAATCAGAACTCTTATCTCAAGGTTTAAAGGACAGCAAAAAATTAAGCCACAGACAAAGATATAAATTAGTTCCTTTAATCAAAGAGAATTCAATAGCCTGGTCAATAGGCCAAGCTTCAGCAAGAGAGATTGATAGTTTCGGCATCCGTGAGGCTACTGAAAAAGCAATGGTAAGAGCATTAGAAAAATTTTCATCCCCACCAGACTTACTTCTAGTAGACGGAATATTACCCATTCGCCCGTGGTCAGGAAAACAGAAAACACAAGTTCGAGGAGAGAGTCATTTCCCTTCAATTGCTGCTGCCAGCGTTTTAGCAAAAGAAGCAAGAGATGAATTAATTAAACGACTAGCTCCCTTATACAGTTTTTATAGACTAGAAAAAAATAAGGGTTATGGAACTGCATTCCATAGAAAACAATTAATCCATTCAGGCCCAACAAGACTTCATCGAAAAAGTTTTCTCTCCAAACTGAAAATGGATTAAATTTATTTAGTAACTAATTTTCATTACACCAATTTTTAAAGTCAGCAATTAGCTGCTTCTCAACTCTGCTTTTAATTCCTAATAATATTCCATTTAATATCGAGTGCCCAGTGGTCTCTAGCATTTTGGGAGGAATTAATCTCAATAGTTGCGGCTGACTGACTGTTACGCCTAAAAGCGCTTCCCCTTCAAGACTTGATGGTTTTGCCTCCAGAGTTGCATCTAAGGTTAAATCAAAATCATCAACAAACCCTAAGCCTTCTAAATGACTTTCAGTGACATACATTCTTATTTTTCTATAACTATTTTCTACCCCTATTGATACCACTGGATTTATCTGAAGTTGAAAAACCTTAAAACTTGTGACTTCGTACTTAAAGCTCCCTGGCCCCAAAGGAGTCAATTTTTTTGGATCAAGCATTGCTCCTACAATTCTTTCCTGTTGTAGGAGATAATCAGATAGTTGCTCCTCATTTTCTTGAACAACTAGATCAATTTTTTGTCGTGCTGTAAAGGCAAGAGCCATTATCAAAAACTTGCTCAGTTTGATCTTATCGGCATTTACCCCTTTTTTTTATTCTAATGTCAACTCGAGTGGCTTACCTTGGACCCAAAGGAACATACGCTGAGAAGGCCGCAAAAGCCCTAGCAGCCTTAGAAAATATCGATTCACCACAGTTCTCTCCAAGCAAAGGATTAAGATCTGTGGTGGAAAATGTTGCAAACAATCTTTGTGAAGCAGCCGTAGTACCAATTGAAAATTCAGTAGAAGGTGGTGTCACTACAACATTAGATTCTCTATGGATACATAAAAATTTATTTATTCATAGAGCCTTAGTACTTCCCATCAAACACTCATTAATGAGCAGCGGATCACTATCAACTATTTCAGAAGTCCTCTCTCATCCTCAGGCACTAGCTCAATGCAGCCAGTGGCTAAATGACAATCTTCCAAATGCAGTTCATTTGCCAACTAATTCAACAGCAGAAGCAATAAGGATGGTGAAAGGAAGCTCATTTAGAGCAGCAATAGGATCCAAAGATGCAAATGAGGAACTAAATATTCTTGCTTATCCCATTAATGATATTGAAGGCAATTGCACTAGATTCATTCTTCTTAGAAAAAAGAACATTAAAGTTGATGGCAATAAGGCAAGCATAGCTTTTTCTCTTAAGTCAAATAGTCCAGGTGCATTACTTAAAGCATTAAATTGCATAGCAAATCTTGGTCTGAATATGAGTCGAATTGAGTCTCGTCCCTCTAAAAGAGAACTAGGCGAGTATGTCTTTTTCATAGATCTTGATTTAAATAATTCTAGTGAAAAAGACTTTACAAAAATAACTGAAGATTTATCTCCACTTTGCAATCAAATAATTAATTTTGGATGTTATTTCAGTTCAGAAGATGGGTAATTTATCCTCTTGATTTGAAAACTCCAAATTTCATCAAACCTGTTGAGAAAGACCATCTCATCATTAAAATTGTTGGTATTTCTCTGAATGCTTTTAGTAAAGATCTAAAGCCTAATTTCAATATAGATGAAGGCCTTCTAAACCCTTCATATATTGATTCATTCCAAGATTGAATTGTATATTTTGTCCAATTAGAGGTTTCTACAGAGCCTCCACAATAAGGACTGTTTAATAAATTTTTTTTGAATCCTTCAATACTTGAAAATTCAGGATGCGTCCATTGAATTAAAAGTTGATGCATAATGAACTTTTCCAAGAAATTTAATGGATTCTTTATTGAATCTCTTTGATTCCAATCTGCAATTGCCAAAATGCCACCAGGTCTAAGTACTCTTAGCATCTCATCTGCATAAGTTTGTTTATCAACAATATGAGGCCCCGCTTCAACGCTCCAAACACCGTCAAAACTTCCTTTCTCAAACTTCAAGTCAAGAGCATTCATCACTTCAAAGCGACAAAAGTCATTCTTGGTAGTTAACTCATTTGCTCTTCTAATTTGTGCCGCACTTATAGAAATACCAACAACATCAAATCCATAATCACTAGACAATATTCTGGAACTTCCGCCTATCCCGCATCCCACATCTAATATTCTTGATCCTTTTGGTAATTTATCCAAACCACTCCAACGTACTAATTCGTGAACAAAATCAATCTTCGCTTTTCTAAAGTCCTTTTTTGATCTCGGTTTTTCGTAAAAGCCTAAATGAATATGTTCTCCCCAGAGATTTTCTAGTAAACGGTCATTAGTCCAAGAATCATATGAAGATGCAACACTATTAACAGACTCATATTTACGACTTTTCCTGAGCCATTGAGTACTTAAAATTAATAGAAGGAAAAGGCTAAATATAAAAAATAATATCCATTGCATAATTAATTGTTGGCTTGATCTGCGTTTGAAAAAGTGTCTTTTAATGCTGTTCTTGCAGCTAGTTGTCTTCTTGTGTGATCAAGAAGTTCATATTCTCTTTCCAGGCGGTGATATGTATTTGTTAATTCTAATAAATTTTGCTGTTCACTTGCTACTGGACCTCCAAGATGAGCTGCAATCCAAAAAGACAATTCTCTTGGAATATCGGGCAAAGAATCAGGGAGTTCTTTTTCAGATTCAGTTAATTTTGAGGTTAGCGAAACCACATCCCTAAGAGCAATAGCGACTGAATCCTTAAGTTCTAATAGTTTTTTTTGATCGGAAGTTTGATCATCATCAACCCAACTAACTAAAGCGTTAATAAAAGGCGTTTCGCTAATGATTTCCAGGATTCGAAATCTTTGCTGTCCAATAGTAACAATATTGCTTCTTCCATCTTGTGAAGTTTGATGCTTAATGATCTCAGCACAACAACCAACATCAGCCATTTTTTTCGCGATTGGATCCCATCTAACTACTCCAAAACGGCTGTCAGACTTCAAAACAGATTGAAGCATTACCCTATATCGAGTTTCAAAAATATGAAGAGGCAAGTACTCCTGAGGAAAAAGCACAACCTCAGGCAATGGGAAAAGTGGTAGCTCCCTAACTGAAAGTTCGCTCAAATGGGTATTCCTAATTAAACATATCCTAGATAATCAATCTCTTGTTTGAGAGAAAAAGATCTAGAGCTTAACTTCTATATCAACTCCACTGGGGAGGTCCAACTTCATCAGAGCATCTATTGTCTTTGCTGAAGGACTATAAATATCAATAAGTCTTCTGTGTGTTCGTGTTTCAAAATGCTCTCTAGAATCTTTATCAACATGAGGGGAACGCAGAACACAGTAAATTTTTCGTTTTGTAGGTAAAGGAATAGGACCAATTGCTGAAGCAGCTGTTGTATCTGCAGTCTCTATTATTTTTTCGCAAGACAAGTCGAGCATTCTTCTATCGAAAGCCTTTAAGCGTATGCGTATTTTTTGCTGTGCAATTGCAGTTGACATAATTGAATTACCAAAAGCTAATTAGGTTTTCGAGGTTCTTTTTAAATATGAACTGATTAGTTCATTTGGTTTTTAATCTAGAGGATGACCTGAATGAATTACAAGTCATCCTCAGAATCATCACTCAATAATTTTGGAAACCACTCCAGCACCAATAGTACGTCCTCCTTCGCGAATTGCGAATCTCATACCTTGTTCTATAGCAACAGGAGAAATCAATTCCCCTGTCATTTTAATTCTGTCACCAGGCATGACCATTTCGACATTGCTTCCATCATCTGATGTGAATGCAGTAATTTGACCAGTTACATCTGTAGTACGGATATAAAACTGAGGGCGATAACCTGCGAAGAAAGGGGTATGGCGGCCACCTTCTTCTTTTTTCAATACATAGACTTCACCTTCAAATTTAGTGTGAGGCGTGATCGATCCTTTTTTAACAAGAACCATTCCTCTTTCAATATCTTCTTTTTGAATACCTCTCAAAAGAAGTCCTACATTATCACCAGCCATACCTTCATCAAGAAGCTTTCTAAACATCTCAACTCCAGTTACAGTTGTAACTCTGGTATCTCTAATACCTACAATTTCAACCTCTTCTCCAACTGTTACTTTTCCTCTCTCGATTCGTCCTGTAGCAACAGTTCCACGACCAGTAATTGAGAAAACGTCCTCTACCGCCATTAAGAATGGCTTGTCAACTTCACGCTCTGGCTCGGGTATTGAAGCATCAACAGCAGTCATCAACTCATCTATTTTTGTTTCCCAATCTGCGTCTCCCTCAATAGCTTTTAATCCTGATACTTGAACAACAGGGATGTCATCACCAGGAAAGTCATAACTTGTGAGAAGTTCACGAATCTCCATTTCTACGAGTTCGATCATTTCTTCATCATCGACCATGTCACATTTGTTGAGTGCAACAACCAATGCAGGCACCCCAACTTGTTTGGCCAAGAGAATATGTTCTTTTGTTTGTGCCATTGCTCCGTCGGTGGCTGCTACAACGAGAATCGCACCGTCCATTTGTGCAGCACCTGTGATCATGTTTTTTACATAATCAGCGTGGCCTGGACAATCAACGTGTGCGTAGTGCCTTCCATCAGTTTCATATTCAACGTGAGCAGTATTGATTGTGATTCCACGTTCACGCTCTTCTGGAGCTCCATCGATTTCAGCGTAATCTTGCGCTTCGGCTTGACCTTTTTTGGCTAAAACCTTTGTGATTGCAGCAGTAAGTGTTGTTTTGCCATGGTCAACGTGGCCAATAGTACCTATGTTGACGTGAGGTTTGTTCCTCTCAAACTTCTCGCGAGCCATTTTTTTAAAGAATCGGGGGTTGGTTAATAAATTTTAGAGATCAGGAATTGCCCTGATTCTTGGAGATAATTGCTTCAGCAACATTACGAGGGACTTCCTCGTAAGTACTGAACTCCATTGAGAAAATACCCCGACCTTGAGTCATTGATCGGAGTTGAGTGGCATAGCCAAACATTTCGGCTAATGGCACTTTTGCTTGGACTTTGGATTGTCCATCATCGATGGATTGACCTTCGACCTGACCTCGTCTAGAGGACAGATCTCCAATTATAGAGCCTAGGAAGTCCTCAGGGACTTCTACCTCAACTTTCATCATAGGCTCAAGAAGGACAGGATTGCACTTCTTGATTCCATCTTTGAAAGCCATTGAGCCAGCAATTTTGAAGGCCATTTCTGATGAATCAACATCATGATACGAGCCATCAACCAAAGTGACTTTTACATCAATAAGAGGATAGCCTGCAATTACTCCAGATTCACATGTTTCCTTCATTCCTGATTCCGCAGGTTTTATGTATTCTTTTGGAACTGCTCCACCAACAATTTTATTGACAAATTCAAAACCAGTTCCTGGCTCAGCTGGCTCAACTTCGATAACGACATGTCCGTATTGACCTTTACCGCCTGTTTGCCTTGCAAACTTTCCTTCTCCAGATGAACTAGCTCGAATAGTCTCCCTGTAAGAAACTTGAGGTGCTCCAATGTTCGCCTCAACCTTGAATTCTCTCAACATACGATCAACAAGAATCTCAAGATGGAGTTCACCCATTCCAGCAATGACCGTTTGATTTGTTTCTTGATCGGTGCTTACTCTGAAAGTAGGATCTTCCTCTGAAAGTGCGGTTAAAGCTTTCCCAAGTTTTTCCATATCGCCTTTGGTCTTAGGTTCAACAGCAACCGAAATAACAGGTTCGGGAATGAAGAGCGTTTCTAATACAATTGCTTCATCAGAGGCGCATAAAGTATCACCAGTAGTTGTATTTTTCAGCCCTAATACAGCTCCTAGATCCCCCGCCCTTAGCTCATCAACCTCTTCACGGTCATCAGCTTTTAAAATAATTAGTCTTGATATTCTCTCTTTTGCATCTTTGGTTGAATTGAGAACATAACTTCCTTTTTCAAGGACGCCAGAATACATGCGAACAAAAGTTAATTTCCCGTATGGGTCTGCCATTACTTTGAATGCAAGCGCGCTGAATGGTGCTGAATCATCTGAGGGCCTTACAGCTTCTTTTCCGTTAGGTAGCAGACCTTGAATAGGAGGTACATCAACGGGGGCAGGTAGATAATTAACAACAGCATCAAGAAGCAACTGAACACCTTTATTTTTAAAAGCTGAACCACATAACATTGGAACCAAGCCGTGCTTAAGAACACCTTCCCTAATTCCAGATTTCAATTGATCAACAGTTAATTCACCATTTTCTAGAAAAGCGTCAAGTAATTCCTCATCAGTTTCAGCTATCGACTCCATTAATTTAGAGCGCCAATCAGTGACCAAATCCACCATATCGGGGGGAACCTCAGTCTCTTCAATATCTTTGCCTAAATCATCTTTATATATATATGCTTTATTACCTACAAGATCAATAATACCTTTCAGATCATTCTCGGCTCCTATAGGTAACTGAATTGGCACTGCATTAGCTTTCAATCTATCTTTAATTTGTCCATGGACCTTTAGGAAATCGGCACCTGTTCTATCCATTTTATTCACAAAAACCATCCTTGGGACGGAATATCTATCAGCTTGTCGCCAAACCGTCTCGGATTGGGGTTGAACACCACCGACAGCACAAAAAACAGCAATAACGCCATCAAGTACTCTCATCGAACGTTCGACTTCAATTGTGAAGTCAACGTGTCCAGGCGTATCAATGATATTGATACGGTGATCATCCCAAGTAGTTGAAATTGCTGCTGCAGTTATTGTTATGCCTCTTTCTCTCTCTTGGGCCATCCAATCGGTAACTGCGGCGCCATCATGGACTTCTCCCATTTTGTGTACAACACCCGAATAGAAGAGAATTCTCTCAGTACAGGTGGTTTTACCAGCATCAATATGTGCAGCAATCCCGATATTTCTTACTCGTTCCAAAGGAAAGGCTCGTGCCACAGAAAATTCTCCGACTAAAGGGCTTTAAAATGCTGGTGGACTCTACAACTCAGCATGCAAAAAAAGAAATATTTTTTGAAATTGAATAGAAAAATTTGAAAAAATTAGTAGCGGTAATGTGCAAAAGCTTTATTTGCTTCAGCCATTTTATGCGTCTCTTCCCTCTTTCTCACTGCGTTTCCAGCTTCATTGGCTGCATCCATGAGCTCACCTGCAAGTTTTTGAGCCATGCTTCTACCATTTCTTGATCTTGAGAAATTTACCAACCATCTGAGCGCCATCGCAGTCCCTCTTTCTTGACGGACCTCCATGGGAACCTGATATGTAGCTCCGCCTACTCTTCTGGCTCTTACTTCAACAAGAGGTGTAACATTTTTCACTGCTGTTTCAAATAATTCAATGGGGTCAGAACCAGTTCGTTCGTTAATCAAGCCAAAAGCATCCGATAGAATTCTTTGAGCTGTTGATTTCTTACCGTGCTTCATCAATCGATGGACCATCATACTTGCCAAACGATTATTGAACTGAGGATCAGGGAGAACAGGTCTTTTTTCTGCTGCGTTTCTTCTTGACATGAAATTAAATTTGTATAAGAGGGAAATTCAATGAAAAAAATGTTTTATTCCTTGGGGGATTTAGCTCCATATTTTGATCTGGACTGTCTACGGTCTTTAACCCCAGCGGTATCAAGAGTTCCTCTGACGATGTGATATCTCACACCTGGTAGATCCTTAACTCTTCCGCCCCTAAGCAAAACTACAGAGTGCTCTTGAAGGTTGTGACCGATACCACCGATATAAGCAGTAACTTCAAAACCTGAGGTTAATCTGACACGAGCAACTTTTCTTAGAGCAGAGTTAGGTTTTTTGGGAGTTGAGGTGTAAACCCTGGTACAAACGCCTCTCCTTTCAGGGCAACCTCGCAAAGCAGGAGATTTTGTCTTTGTTTTTAGAGTCTTTCGCTCTGTTCTTATCAACTGTTGAATGGTTGGCATTAATTTTATATTTGGTCTGAGTTAGACCAGATTCAACAATTCTTCAGATTACTCGGTCAAGCACCCAAATTAGGTTTTTTTTTTAATTAATATTTTATTTTTATTCAGGTTCGAGAATAAGGGACGAATTTTTAAAGAAAGTATTGAAGAAAAAACTTGATGGTCGACAAAAATGTTTAAGATGTAACTCTACGAACTATCAAATCAATCTAATCATTCATTTCAAAGCTTACCGATAGCACTTTTGTAAGAAAAGAAAAATAGTAAGTTAAAAAACATGCATCAACGACACTCAAGATCAAATTGGCCTTATTGCGATAGCACCTATCCAGATGCCTTTTCTGGGGAAAAAGATTCTTGTGGAGTTGGATTCATAGCAAGCGTCGAGGGCAAGCAAAACAATTGGGTCTTGTCTCAGGCTTTACGTGGTCTGAGTTGTATGGAGCACAGAGGCGGATGCGGGGGAGATAGCGATTCAGGTGATGGCGCTGGGATTTTATGCGAAATTCCATGGTCATACCTAAAGCAAGTTTGGCAAACCGCCAAAGATTGTGAGCCTAAATCATCAGGCATAGGAATGATTTTCATGCCTAAAGATGAAAAGAATAGAGAAATATCAAAAAATATATGTGAACAAGAAGCTGAATATTTAGGCTTAACTTCTAAAGGATGGAGAGATGTTCCTGTTGATGATGAAGTTTTAGGAAAGCTTGCAAGAGAAAATGAACCCTTTATTACACAATGGATAGTTGATATTCAAGATAAAGAAATTAGTCTTGAGGCTTTGCTTTTCAGACTAAAGCAAAGGATTTCAAATCGGGCAAATATAGAATTAAAAGAAGATAAACTAGGGCTTTATATATGCTCTTTAAGTAGTAAAACAATTGTATACAAGGGAATGGTCAGATCTGAAATACTGGCTCCTTTTTATAAAGATCTACAGGACGATAGATTTAAAGTTTCATATGCGGTTTACCATAGAAGATTTAGTACTAATACTTTACCAAAGTGGCCATTAGCTCAACCCATGAGACTTTTAGGTCATAACGGAGAAATAAATACACTGCTAGGAAATATAAATTGGGCAAAGGCAGCAGAAACTGATATAAGTTCAGTATGGGAAGACAATGCAAGTGATCTCAAACCCATTGTCAATAATTTATTTAGTGATTCAGCAAATCTTGATTTAACTCTTGAGCTATTGGTTCGAAGCGGCCGGCCAATAACTGATAGCTTATTAACACTTATACCTGAGGCTTTTAGAGACCAACCTGAATTAATAAACAAACCTGAAATCACTGCTTTTTATGAATACGCTGCAGGAACCCAGGAGCCATGGGATGGGCCAGCATTAATAGTTTTTACTGACGGAAGCAACATAGGAGCAACATTGGACAGAAATGGTCTAAGGCCAGCTCGATATTGCATTACTAAAAATGGATATGTTGTTATGGGATCTGAAACAGGTGTTGTTGAATTAGATGAGAATGAAATTCAAGAAAAAGGTCGACTAGGACCCGGTCAAATGCTGTCAGTAGATTTAGAAAAAAAGAGGATTTTACGAAACTGGGATGTCAAAGAAGAATCAGCGAACAGATATCCATACTTAGATTGGTTAAAAGCAAATCGTATTAATCTAAACAACCAAAATTGGGAAGTAAATAATAAATTTGATAAGCAAGAGTTACTGCAGCAACAAATTGCATTTGGATTTAGTGCAGAAGATTTTGATTACATAATCAATAGCATGGCTGCAAATGCCAAAGAACCAACTTATTGCATGGGAGACGATATTCCACTAGCAATACTTTCGAAGAAATCACATATTCTTTATGACTATTTCAAACAAAGGTTTGCACAAGTAACTAATCCTCCAATTGATCCTCTTAGAGAAAAACTTGTTACGAGCTTAGAAATGCACCTTGGTGCTAGGAAAGCTCCATTATCTCCAAAAGCAGAATCTTCAAGACTAGTCCATATTAAATCGCCAATTATTAATGAGAAAGAATTAATTTCAATAACAAAATCTGGTCTTAATTGCAAGACAATATCTACATTAATTCCTACAACTGGTCCTGAGCTAAGCCTAGATAAAGGCATTAAAGATCTATGCCAAGAAGCAGAAAATTGTGTAATTAATGGCGGAGAAATACTAATCCTTTCAGATAGAAATATTAATCGAGAAAAATCATACATACCTCCTCTTCTAGCTGTTGCGTCAGTTCATCATCACTTACTTAGCAAGGGTCTAAGGCTAAAAACTTCAATAATTATAGATACTGCTCAATGTTGGAGTACCCACCACATAGCCTGTCTAATTGGGTTTGGAGCAAGTGCAATTTGTCCATGGTTAACATGGGAAACTACTCGACATTGGTGGCAACTACCTAAAACTCAAAAACTTATTTCCGATGGGAAGTTGTCTAACTTATCCATAGAGATTTCACAGGAAAATGTTAAGAAAGCAATGGAGGATGGATTAAGAAAAATACTATCAAAAATAGGTATTTCTGTTTTAGCAAGTTATCATGGAGCGCAAATTTTTGAAGCCATAGGTATTGGTGCAGATTTAATTGATTTAGCTTTTAAAGGAACGACAAGTCGTATAGCTGGACTCACTCTTAGAGAATTATCAATCGAGACAATTTCATTTCATAAAAAAGCGTTTCCAGAGCTAGAGCAAAAAAAACTTGACTTTAATGGATTTGTTCAATATCGAAATAGTGGAGAATTTCATTTGAATAATCCAGAAATGTCAAAAATTCTTCATGCTGCAGTCAAAGCTGGGCCAGGATATGATCACTTCAAAACTTATCAACAACTACTAGAAAGTCGTCCAGCTACAACCCTAAGAGACCTACTTACTCTTAAAAAAGCAGCACAGCCTTTACCTCTCGATCAAATAGAGAGTGTTGAAAGTATTTGTCAAAGATTTTGCACCGGTGGCATGAGTCTTGGCGCACTATCAAGGGAGGCGCATGAAGTTCTTGCAATAGCAATGAATAGAATTGGAGGCAAAAGCAATAGTGGTGAGGGAGGAGAAGATCCCGCTAGATTCAATATCCTTGAAGATGTTGATGAAAATAATCAGTCAAAGACCTTACCCAATATCAAAGGACTTTTAAATGGAGATACCGCTTGTTCTGCAATTAAACAAATTGCGTCTGGCCGATTTGGTGTAACCCCTGAATATTTAACTAGCGGAAAGCAATTAGAAATCAAAGTAGCCCAAGGAGCAAAACCTGGAGAAGGAGGACAATTACCTGGACCAAAGGTTGATGAATACATAGCCAAGCTTCGCAATAGCAAGCCAGGTGTAGCTCTTATTTCGCCTCCTCCTCATCATGATATTTACTCCATAGAAGACCTAGCCCAACTTATTCACGACCTACATCAAATAAATCCAACTGCAAAAGTGAGTGTGAAATTAGTTGCTGAAATAGGCATTGGCACAATTGCAGGGGGAGTAGCCAAAGCAAATGCTGATGTAATCCAGATTTCAGGACATGATGGTGGAACGGGTGCCTCGCCACTGAGTTCAATTAAACACGCTGGTTTGCCATGGGAGCTTGGATTAACTGAAGTTCATAGATCTTTATTAGAAAATGGTCTGCGCAAAAGGGTTTTGTTAAGAGCAGATGGAGGTTTAAAAACAGGATGGGATGTCCTGATTGCTGCACTACTTGGAGCAGAAGAATATGGTTTTGGGACAATCGCAATGATCGCTGAAGGTTGCATCATGGCGAGGATTTGCCATACAAATAAATGTCCAGTCGGTGTTGCAACTCAACAAGAAGGCTTAAGAAAAAGATTCCCAGGTTTACCAGAACATGTGGTGAACTTCTTTATCTTCGTAGCGGAGGAAGTAAGGCAATTAATGAGTCAAGTTGGTGTAGCAAAAGTCGAAGATCTTATTGGAAGAACAGATTTATTAATTCCAAGGAACCTTGAATTAACAAAAACAAAAGAGGTCGACCTTTCTAGCCTTCTCAAACCTCTAGAGAACTCAAAAGATCGTTCATGGTTGAGCCACGAAATAGATGCTCATAGCAATGGAGAAGTTCTTGAGAATGCTCTTCTCAAAGATGAAGAAATTTCCAATGCAATTAAGACTCAGGGAAGCATTACTAAAAAGATCTCAATAGTTAACACCGACAGAAGTGTTTGTGCACGGATCTCTGGAGTAATAGCTAAAGAATATGGAAATAAAGGTTTTAAAGGGAATTTAAATTTGATATTTAAAGGTTCAGCGGGGCAAAGTTTTGGTGCCTTTATTTTAAAAGGAATGAATATTTCTTTAGTAGGAGAAGCCAATGATTATGTAGGCAAAGGAATTAATGGAGGCTCTATTACAGTTGTTCCTGAAATCATCAATCACACATCCAACGCACAGGTAATACTTGGAAATACATGTTTGTATGGAGCAACGGGTGGAAAATTATTCGCCCTTGGGATAGCAGGGGAACGTTTTGGTGTTCGCAATAGTGGCGCTCATGCTGTTATTGAAGGAGCGGGAGACCATTGTTGCGAATATATGACTGGAGGAGTGGTTGTTGTTCTAGGAAAAACCGGAAGAAATATTGGAGCAGGAATGACTGGAGGGATAGCATTTATTCTTGACAAAAAAAATGAACTTAACTTAAGAATAAATAATGAGATTGTTGAGGTTTATAATCTAACTTCAACGAATCAAGAGCAATTCTTAAAGGACCTAATTATTGAACATCTTCAGAAAACTAAAAGTCCCATGGCAAACAAAATTCTCTCAGATTGGTCTTCGTGGAAAAAGTTATTTAAGATAGTAGTTCCTCCAAGCGAAAAAAATAAATTAGGTATCCAGGAAGCACTGGAGAAAGCGACATTATAGATAAGAATGCCTATATTTATTAAGACTGAGAAGTTTAAAGATAAAACCTTAGAATTATCTAACAATGAAAGGAAAAAATTTTTATTAATGCATAAAAAATGGGTCAAAGAGATGAATAAAGTAGGCCATTACATCCAGAGCGGATATTTAATAAATGAAAAAAAGATTCCAGGTGGAGGGGGTTTATTAATTCTTGAAGCAAAGGATTATTTAACAGCAAAAAAGATCATAGAAAATGATCCCATGATTAAAAATAATTTAGTTATCTGGGATCTTCAAGAATGGATATCAATTGATGGAAGTCAACCAAAGTTTTCAAATCACCTTGGATGAGACATCATTAATTTTTTAACTTCTCCCGCGTGATAACTACTTCTAGTTAATGGTGAACTTATTACCTGCAAAAATCCTAATTTATTTTCTCCCTCAATACGGTAACTATCAAATTGAGAAGGAGATACAAATCTATTAACAGGTAAATGTTTTGGGCCTGGTGATAAATATTGACCAATAGTTACGATATCAACTTTATTTATATGCAGATCAGATAGAACACTCAAAATCTCTTCATCTGTTTCTCCTAATCCAGCCATTAAGCCAGATTTCGTATACACTCTTGGCCAACCTTCACGAACTCTTTTTAATAATTCCAAAGACCTTTCATATATTCCTTGAGGTCTGACTCTTGGATATAGCCTTGGAACAGTCTCAATATTGTGATTTAGTACATTTGGAGCGGCATCCAAAATAACTTTTAAAGCATCCCAATTACCGCAAAGATCTGGAATTAAAACTTCAATAGAGGTAAATGGGGATCTGCTTTGAACAGCCTTAATACATTTCAAAAATTGACTAGCGCCACCATCTTCTAAGTCATCACGATTAACGGAAGTTATAACGACATGAGTCAAGCCCATCCTGTAAACAGCTTCACCTAATCGATCAGGTTCTGATGGATCTAAAAGCCTTTTCGAATTATCAAATGAGATATCGCAATAAGGACATTTACGAGTGCAAGCTGGGCCCATTATTAAAAACGTAGCAGTGCCTCCTGCAAAACATTCTCCAATATTTGGACAACTTGCTTCTTGACAAACAGTATTGAGTTTTAAATCAACTAGTAGATCGGCAACATTGCCAATTCTCTCTTGCTGCGGTGCCTTAACACGTAACCAGTCTGGTTTAAGCAAAGCTCTTTTACTAACAAACTAACTTTAGAAAGAATTTCCAGATTGACTTGATTTTTTAACTTCTTCTCAAGTTGATAACAAAAAATAAGCTTAAAACAAAGTATTCGTCTTTCTGGTTTTAAAGAATATAAAAATTTAAATAGGGAAATAGCCTCTGGGTGTTAAAAATTTATTGTTTTTAACAGCACTCTGACTATTACCAATTACCAAAATAGTAAACATATCGACCCGATCAAATGGCAAAGTTTCCAAAGTATGTATTTCTAGAGTTTCATTGGGCCTGCCAACCTCTCGAGCAATAGCAACAGGTGTGGAGGGTTTGCGAAATTCGAGTAATAAATCAACAGTCTTTTTTAACTGCCAATCACGTTTTATTGATTTTGGATTAAAGATTGCAATAACAAAGTCACCAATAGCTGCGTTTTTGATTCTGCTCTCAATTTGATTCCAAGGAGTCAAAAGATCACTTAAAGAGATAGAACAAAAATCATTCATGAGAGGAGCTCCTAGTTTTGCAGCAGCCATCTGAAAGGAGCTAATGCCTGGATGGACTTGAAATAAAGGCCTGGAATCAATCTTTTCATTTAGCCAAATTTCGAGAGCCAACCCTGCCATTCCATAAATTCCACTGTCACCAGATGAAATAAGAGCAACCCTTACGCCTTCTTTTGCAAGCTCAAGAGCGTATTCACATCGATCTCTTTCGAAAGTTAATTTTGAATCAATGCGAACCTGATCATGACCTCGTATGGCTTCCAAATAATTTAAGTAAGGGCCATAACCAATCCAAACAGCACATCTATTCAAAACTTGGCGTGAGTCAGAAGTAAGCATTTCTAATTTTCCAGGCCCACTACCAATTAAATGCAATTCACCTTTATGGGGAGCAAAAGGTTTATCAAGCTCTACCAATGCAATAGTTACAGCCCCAAATTCATCCTCTTTGGCGTAATAGATTTGTTTTTCTTGTATTAACCTTCCACTCTCTGCTCCCTGGGAAATTGCTGCCGCCTCAGCTACTGAGGGGGTTCCCATTTCTTTTAAAACCACATTTGAGGGAGTAGGGACCTTTACTTTTGAAAGTTCAAGAGCACTAAAAAAATAAATTGGCCATTCATTTTTTTTTGATAAATTCAATAATCCAATTTCATCATTTTTTTTATCAATCGTTGCAATACCAGCGATTGAAAGAAGTGACAAACCTTTTTCAGAAAAAGACTCATTAATTGCTCTTTTAATCAATTTTTCATCAGTATTTCTCTCGCAACCAATTCCGATAATTATTGATGATGGATGCCATGAACATATGCTTTTTTGCTCTTGACCTATATATAAATCGATATTTTTAGAAGATATCTGATCATTTTCTTCTAAAAAAGAAAAATTTGAGCAAGCTTTCAACTTGTGCCATAGTTTCGAGCCTTTAGATTGAAATACAACATTTTTTCGCCCTCTAGCTTGTTTAATCATTAAATTTCGCCAATCAACATTATCTCCTCCTCTTTCCCAACCCCAACCTTTGCCAAAACAATCCAAGGATATTTTTCTTTCAATAAATGAATCTGAGGTAAAAATCGCTTCTGCTTCTAAAGCTGCTGATAATTCATTTGCAAACATATTTCCCCCTTGTTTATGGCCTCCCAATAAAGGAATAATATTTTTAGCTTTTGAATCCATAACCAGTATCGCTGGATCATTTTCCTTAGAACTGACGAAAGGAGAAATGAGCCTAACTACTGCTCCGATTGAACCTATAAAAATTAATTTATTATTTTTCTGCCAATGATCTTTTAAAAAAGCTTTAGGCATTGATTGAATCAAACCTGAAGCTTTTTCTTCGAATAAAAAATCTGATCTACCCGAAATGAAAATGTGATCAACATGATTAGATGCCTTTAATCTTTCGAGCAAAGGCAAAGAACTCAAAGAAAATCCAAATGCAATTCTTTTTGGAGTATTAACTAAAGGTTTTTCCAGAACAAAAATAAGAAACAGCTTTATTTTGATGCATTTCAATAAAATGCCATAAAAAAGATTCGCTAATGATTAAAAAACAATTTTCAAAATGTACAAAACAAGAGTATATTTGCCTATGAATAAGCACTTAAAGAGAGCCTAGTAAGCGAAAAACGTTACGATAACTAGGATAAATAGCTATTTGGACGAATCTTAATTTAAGATATCTATCACCAAAACTACTATCTGAAATTTGATTGATTCTTTATTTCACCTCTCAAAAAATTGAGGTTAAGCAAAGTTTCGAGTTTCGAATTGACACAAAAATAAAAGTGTAGAACATTTGTTACACGTGACCGTAGTAACTGAATCTCTGTTTTATGATTGTGACATAACTAAAAATCACAAATTCAATTACCTTTCAAGGTAGGTCTTGAATTCCTAAATCTATCCACGGAACTAGCTTTTTTTCACTAGTTTTTTCCTCTTAGATTTAACAACTAATCTGAAAAGATTACCCACCCACCTCGATCACATTCCTAAAGGAATCACTCGATGACCATAAGCCCCCCAGAAAGAGAACAAAAAAAAGAACCAGTTCTCGATAAACCTATCGAAACTGATGCAATCCCTGTAGATTTTTCCAAGCTTGATAAGCCTGGTTTTTGGTCTAAAACCCTTGCCAAGGGTCCAAAAACTACCACTTGGATATGGAATCTTCATGCTGATGCGCATGATTTTGATACCCATGTTGGAGATCTACAAGAGACTAGTAGAAAGGTCTTTTCAGCTCACTTTGGACATTTAGCAGTCATCTTTATTTGGATGAGTGCTGCTTTTTTCCATGGAGCTCGCTTTTCCAATTATTCAGGCTGGCTAGCCGACCCAACTCATGTAAAGCCTGGAGCGCAGGTTGTTTGGCCAATAGTTGGTCAAGAAATGCTTAATGCTGACTTGGGTGGTAATTATCACGGAATACAGATCACATCAGGAATCTTTCAGATGTGGAGAGGCTGGGGTATTACCAACGAAACAGAGTTAATGGCTCTAGCTATTGGTGCTTTGCTAATGGCTGCCATTATGCTTCACGGGGGTATATATCACTACCACAAAGCTGCTCCTAAGCTCGATTGGTTCAGAAATCTTGAATCTATGCTCAATCACCACATTGCTGGTCTGGTTGGTTTAGGTTCAATTGCTTGGGCTGGACATTGCATTCACATTGGTGCTCCAACAGCAGCGATCATGGATGCAATTGATGCCGGGAAGCCTCTGATTATTGATGGCATTCCTATTGCTTCAATTGCGGATATGCCTCTACCACACGAGCTTTGCAACCCTGCTATTGCTAGTCAAATATTCCCTGGTCTAGCTGGAAGAACAGTTGAAAATTTCTTTACGACTAATTGGTGGGCGTTCAGTGATTTTTTAACATTCAAAGGTGGTCTAAATCCCGTTACTGGTAGCTTATGGATGACAGATATTTCTCATCATCATTTAGCTTTTGGAGTACTAGCTGTATTTGGTGGGCATGTATATAGAACAATGTTTGGAATTGGCCATAGCCTCAAAGAGATATTAGATAATCATGCTGGAGATCCAATTCTTTTCCCTGCTCCAAATGGACACAAGGGCATTTATGAGTTTTTAGCTAATAGTTGGCATGCCCAGCTTGGCTTAAACCTTGCAATGATTGGCTCCTTGAGCATCATTATTTCTCATCACATGTATGCGATGCCTCCATATCCTTACTTGTCGATTGATTATCCAACTGTATTAGGTCTCTTTACTCATCATATGTGGATTGGAGGCTTATTCATAGTTGGTGCTGCAGCTCATTCTGCTATTGCAATGGTTAGGGACTATGATCCAGCTCTTCATATTGATAATGTTCTCGATAGAGTTCTAAAAGCTAGAGATGCACTAATAAGTCATCTTAATTGGGCTTGCATGTTCTTAGGTTTCCATAGCTTCGGTTTATATATTCATAACGATGTAATGAGAGCTCTAGGAAGACCTGCAGATATGTTTAGTGATACAGGAATCCAACTTCAACCTGTATTTGCTCAATGGATTCAAAATATTCATCATTCAGCTGCTGGATCGACAACTCTCGCAGGGGCAAATGTAAATCTTCAAAGTGGATTAGTGAGTGAAGTTTTCAATGGTTCTGTAAGTCAAGTAGGGGGGAAAATTGGAATTGCCCCTATTCCTCTAGGGACTGCAGATTTCATGATTCACCATATTCATGCATTTACTATTCACGTAACACTTTTAATTCTTCTAAAAGGTGTCTTATTTGCTAGAAGCTCCAGACTGATACCTGACAAAGCAAATCTTGGTTTTAGGTTCCCTTGCGATGGTCCAGGAAGAGGAGGCACATGCCAAGTATCTGCTTGGGATCATGTTTTCCTTGGTTTATTCTGGATGTACAACGGACTTTCGGTTGTTATCTTCCATTTCTCATGGAAAATGCAAAGTGATGTTTGGGGCTTGACTGGAGGCAATTTCGCTCAAAGCTCCATAACAATCAATGGATGGCTAAGAGATTTCTTATGGGCACAATCTTCTCAAGTCCTTACAAGTTATGGTCAACCTATAAGTATGTATGGATTGATGTTCCTTGGAGCACATTTTGTATGGGCATTTAGTCTTATGTTCTTATTTAGTGGTCGTGGCTACTGGCAAGAATTATTTGAGTCAATAGTCTGGGCTCATAATAAACTTAAATTAGCCCCCACTATTCAACCAAGGGCTTTATCAATTACTCAAGGTCGTGCGGTTGGAGCAGCTCATTTCCTTCTTGGAGGAATAGCTACTACATGGGCCTTCTTCCATGCTCGCTTAATAGGTCTCGGCTGACCCTTTCTGATTTCTTAAAAAATGGCAACTAAATTTCCATCTTTCAATCAGGGTCTTGCTCAAGACCCAACAACCAGAAGAATCTGGTACGGAATAGCTACTGCTCATGATTTTGAAAGTCATGATGGTATGACTGAAGAGCAGTTATATCAAAAGCTTTTCTCTACACATTTTGGACATCTAGCAGTAATTGGTCTTTGGGTTGCTGGAAACCTTTTTCACATAGCTTGGCAAGGCAACTTTGAACAATGGGTTCTAGATCCACTTCATTCTCGGCCAATTGCTCATGCAATTTGGGATCCACATTTTGGTCCAGGTCTTACTGAGGCATTAACACAAGCAGGAGCAACATCTCCTGTAAATATTGCTTATTCGGGCTTATATCATTGGTGGTACACAATTGGTATGAGAACTAATGAACAACTTTTTCAAGGTGCAATATTTATAAACATTCTTGTTTGCTGGTTGCTATTTGCAGGATGGTTACATCTACAACCAAAGTACAGGCCATCTTTAGCATGGTTCAAGAATGCAGAATCTCAATTAAACCATCATTTATCTGTTCTTTTTGGATTCAGTAGCATTGCTTGGACTGGTCATTTAATTCATGTTGCAATACCTGAATCAAGGGGGATACATGTTGGCTGGGATAATTGGCTAACTGTTATGCCTCACCCAGAAGGGTTAACTCCATTCTTTTCAGGAAATTGGGGAGCTTATGCTCAAAATCCTGATTCTCTTAATGCAGTTTTTGGAACCTCAGAAGGAGCTGGAACAGCAATATTTACATTCTTAGGAGGTCTTCATCCTCAAAGTGAATCACTATGGCTAACTGATATAGCTCACCATCATTTAGCCATAGGTGTTGTATTTATAATTGCTGGTCATATGTATAGAACTAATTTTGGAATAGGTCATAGTCTTAAAGAAATTGTTGAAGCACACAATACAAGTCATCCAAAAGATCCACATAAAGGTTATTTCGGGATAAAGCATAACGGTCTTTTCGAGACAGTTAATAACTCACTTCATTTTCAACTTGGTCTTGCTCTTGCATCTCTAGGGGTGGCTTGCAGCCTAGTTGCTCAGCATATGGGTGCACTACCTTCATATGCATTTATCGCAAGGGATTACACTACTCAATCAGCCCTATATACCCATCATCAATACATAGCGATGTTTTTGATGGTTGGTGCTTTCTCTCATGGAGCAATTTTCTTTGTTAGAGATTACGATCCAGTACTAAACAAAGATAATGTTTTAGCAAGAATCCTTAGCACTAAGGAAGCATTAATTAGTCACTTAAGTTGGGTAACTATGCTTCTTGGCTTTCATACTCTTGGAATTTACGTTCATAATGATGTAGTTGTAGCCTTTGGAACTCCTGAAAAGCAAATTCTAATTGAACCAGTTTTCGCTCAGTTCGCTCAAGCTGCAAGTGGAAAAATGATGTATGGCTTTAATGCTTTATTAGCTAATTCCGCAAGCTCAGCCTCAATAGCAGCAAGCTCCATGCCAGGAAACCATTACTGGCTTGATATGATTAATAGACCTGATGCGCTAACGAATTTCCTACCTATAGGACCCGCAGATTTCCTGGTTCATCATGCTATTGCACTAGGACTTCATACAACTGCTTTGATTCTTATAAAAGGTGCCCTTGATGCAAGAGGAACTAAATTAATTCCAGACAAAAAAGATTTGGGATTTGCGTTCCCTTGTGATGGACCTGGTCGTGGAGGTACATGTGATAGCTCTTCTTGGGACGCTACTTATTTAGCAATGTTCTGGGCTTTAAATACAATTGCTTGGATAACTTTTTATTGGCATTGGAAGCATTTGGCAATTTGGATGGGCAATACGGCTCAATTCAATGAATCCGGCACCTATTTAATGGGCTGGTTTAGAGATTATCTGTGGCTTAATAGCTCTCAGTTAATCAATGGTTATAACCCCTTTGGAGTCAATGCTTTATCACCATGGGCTTGGATGTTCTTATTTGGTCATCTAATATGGGCTACTGGATTTATGTTCCTTATATCTTGGAGAGGTTATTGGCAAGAACTTATTGAAACTCTAGTTTGGGCTCATCAAAGAACACCAATAGCTAACCTTGTCGGTTGGAGAGACAAGCCAGTTGCATTGTCAATTGTTCAAGCCCGTTTGGTTGGTCTATCTCATTTCACTTTTGGAAACTTTGTAACCTTCGGTGCTTTTGTTATAGCCTCAACTTCAGGTAAGTTTGGCTAACACTTTATACAACTTCAAAAAAAAAGAACACTATCTATTAGGTAGTGTTCTTTTTTTTGAGAAATCATATTACTAAGTTAACTTTAGCTAGTTATTAAAAAACAAAAGGTATCAATTTAATCGTAAAAAGACAGATAAAAATAAGCTAAATTTAAAAGAAACAATGATAGCTTGGATTTTTTATTCCTATTATTTAAGTTAATTTAATGATAAGAATAAAAAGCCCCTATTAAAATAGGGGCTTTTTATTAAAACTTCTTTTAGGAAAAAATTTTAGGCTCCTAATATTTTAAGCTCCTAATAAATGATATTCTTTGATCAGAGGAAGGACAGTATCTAAATGTAAAGTACCAATAAGCAGCCAAGCAAAAACAACACCTCCAGTACCTCCTAACCAAAAACCATTTGTAAAATCTGTCCATCCTGATCTTGTAAATAGGTCAGCAGGAGGATTTATAACAGTTGCATCCGGTGGTTGAACATTAGGAGACTTACCAGGTGCATTATAAAGGATGAAAAGTGCTGTTAATATTTGAATAGCTCCAACTCCTCCGAGCAATCCTGCTGTCAAAGCAAAATCAGTATTTCGAAGAGGGCCAGTCATAGAAAAAGGGCCAAAAAGTAAATAGCCAAAAATTGCTCCTGTTTCAAGGCCTCTAAAATTTGGAGACAAGCCCTCTCTATATACTGGCAAATTATTAATAACCATCCTTGTAAACCAACCACTATTAACAGGGGTTTGAAGATTACCAACCGTTGGATCTTGAACTGTTTTCACAGCCCATTTCTGCATCAGTGTTTCTTTAGATTCAGTCATAGGAATAAGCTAACGTTGACAAAATAAAATTTAAAAATTATTCAGTTGCAGTTATATATCGTCCAAGCATCACTATCGATACTGCAGGAATCATAATTCCTACAAGAGGAACAAGAATACTTGGAAGCAAATTCGTAGCAAGTTCGCTAGTCATTACTTGTTTAAATAAATCAATTTCATTCTACTGAATTCTTTTCTTCTTAAGTGAAGTAAATACCATTGATGACATAAAAGTTTAATCCGTTTATCTTATTAAAATAGAATTAATACTTAAAAATTTTTCATAATGAATCAAGTTTTTGCAGGTGGTTTAGCTCTAATTATTGCTTTAATCCTTTGGAGTTCAAAAAAACAATCCAAAGCATCAGCTTTTTTCAAATCTCAAAAGGATTCCTTTTCAAAGGCTGAGTTAGCATCATCCGAGTTGATCATCGATAAGAGTTTACAAAATCAAAAATCAAAAATAATGAATAACAAAAATACGAAGCCTTTTTCACAGCCAACTTCACTTAATTCAATAGAAACAAAAAAACAATTAACTAAGTTAATCTCTAGCAACCCAAGTGATCGACTATTAGCCATTCAAATTGCTAGTCAGTGGGATAACAAGAAAGCATTGCCATTTTTAAGAAGAGGCTTAAAAGATTCTGACAGTAGCGTTGTTATTGCATCTGCTGCTGGCATTTCATCTTATAAAGGAAAAACTATTGATATAGATAAAAATTCTCAAGATTCTCGTCCTCCTCGAAATGTCTCTCGAATGCGATAAATTGGTCTATTTTGACTTTCATGATAAGTGCGGATCTGAAGTTCTCCAAGCAATCCAAACCCAAAAAGTTGAACTCCAGTTACTGCAAGAAGCAAAGCAAAAATAAGTAAAGGTCTATTCCCTATATCTTCTCCTAAAAGTTTGATGGTTAATAAGTAAAAACTTGTTATGAAGCTCCCAACAATTGCAAGAATTCCACCAAAACCAAAAACATACATAGGTCTAGTTAAAAATCTATTCATAAACCAAACAGTCAACAAGTCCATTAAAACTCTAAAAGTTCTATCTATTCCATACTTACTAGATCCATATTGACGAGCTCTATGATTTACTTTGACTTCCGTAATCCTAGCTCCTTCAATATTTGCGAGAACAGGCAAAAACCTATGCAATTCTCCATACAATCTCATATCTGTCAGTACTTCTTTCCTATAAGCCTTTAAAGAACATCCATAATCATTAAGTCTAACACCAGTAACTTTCCCGATTAACCGGTTAGCAATTTTTGATGGAAGCTTTCTACTTATAGCGGCATCTTGCCTTAGATATCTCCATCCACTTACAAGATCATATCCATCCCTAATCTTATTAACTAATAAAGGAATATCTTTAGGGTCATTTTGCAAATCACCATCAAGTGTGACGACTATCTCACCAGAAGAAATATCAAATCCTGCTGCCATAGCTGCGGTCTGTCCATAGTTTTTACGTAGAAGAACTCCAACTAATTCTGGTATCTCAAAGCTTAGTTTTCTAATTACCTCTGCGCTGTCGTCTGAGGAACCATCATTTACTAAAACTAATTCAAAAGTTTCTTCCATAGGCTCTAAAACTTCTAATAACTGATTAACCAAAAAAGGAAGACTTTCTTCTTCGTTATAGATAGGAACAACTATTGATAAGGTGACATTAGAATTCATTCAAAACTCCTCATAATGGTCAATTAATCTTCTTTAGAGTTTTTTCACTCTGATAACAAGACATCACTCTTCCAGCAGATCTAAATTTAGATCTATAAAAAGAAGCAATTTTTCCAAGGTTGGGTTGAAATAAACCGTCAATCTCTATTCCATTATGCCCATCAGTTACCCCAGAACTGTGAATATAAAAACCATTCTCAATATGTAATCCGACATGTGTACATTTTTCAGAAGACCCAAAGAAAAGCAAATCACCAGGTATTAATTTTTCGCCTAAAGTTTCAATATCAAATCCTACATTTTTACAAAATTTTTCCTGCTGATAAGCATCTCTTGGTATCCAAATACCTGAACTTGCAAAAGCAGATTGAACCAAACCAGAACAATCAAAATTTGGACCTATAGTTCCACCCCACAAATACTCATTATTATTTTTTTTAGCAGCCTTAGTCCAAGACAAAATCCTTGGTATCTTAGAAATAATTTTCTCTTCAGTGAAAAATTTAAATTCCCAGGATTCTATTTTTGAAGCTTGAAGAATTAATTCAGAAAATCTAAACCAACAAATATAGTCATCTTCCAAAAGACGAACTTTAACTCTATCGATAATTTCTTTATTCTTATAATTATATTTAACCCAATCAATCAATTGAAAACTCCTACCAATACTTGCTTGAGTAACTAATTCATCACTATTTGGACTTTTAAATCCATCAATATTTACTCTGAGTTTCCATAAACTTCCCAAAACAAATGAATCTTTAGTTAGCAAAACCTCTAAGGTCATATTGAATTCTTCTCGAGCCCTATGGCGTTCTACCGACAAGACCCTGAGATGGCATATTGCCTGAAAGGTCTCCTCGATAGATTTGAAAAAGAAGGTCGTCCAAACCTTCAAGAAAACATTGCAATAACATGCATCCGCTATGACAAGCAAAGTCCATCTACATCTGGTGGATATGGAACAGGGTGGAATTCAAACAGAAATTTTTATCCTGCAAGCGTTGTAAAGATAGTTTATGCATTAGCGACTCAGGTATGGCTTCAACAAGATTTAATTGTTGACTCAGAAGAACTTAGAAGAGCATTACATGAAATGATCGCAAACTCTAATAATGACGCCACAAGTTATATTTTAGATCTTTTAACAGGTACAACAAGTGGTCCATCTCTTAATGAATCCAACTATCAAGGATGGAAAGTCCAAAGACAATTAATCAACACCTGGCTCAAGGATCTTAGATGGCCTGAAATACAAAATTGGAACTGTAGTCAAAAAACTTGGAATGAAGGTCCTTTTGGAAGAGAAAAAGACTTTTATGGAGAAAATAATGAGAATCGAAACAGTATGACAACAGACGGAAGTGCCAGAATGTTTGAATCATTAATGACCAAAGAGATACTTCCAAAAGAAGGAAGTGAAAAATTTATAAAAAATTTCCTTCGATCACTCGATCCAGTTATTCGCAAGAAAGATTTAAATAATCAAGTAGATGGTTTTTTAGGCGAAGGTCTTCCTTATGCTTCAAAACTATGGAGCAAGGCAGGTCTAATGAGTGAGGTTCGCCACGATGTCGCATGGTGGCAAGCACCCAATAAAAAACCTATGCTTGTTGCTGTTTTTACTATTGGAGAAAAATTAGTGAAAGATAGATTTCTACTTCCTGCTTTGGGAAGTGAGTTAAATAAATTAGCTATCTAGCAATTAGTAAGATACCTGCAAATAAAATAGAACCCACAATGAATCCCACCCCTAAAAGAACAGCAATTATTGGGGTATTCAAATAAACAGATATTGTTGCGAGTTGATTACCCTTAGCGTCTGTCACCTTAAAAACTCCTAAAAAATATTTTTTATTAAATCATCTAAACATCCCATTGAACTAAAAAGGTAGAAGAGAGAAGAAAATTTATAAAAAACTTATTTATTTCTTATTTTTTCAAATAAACTCAAAAAAAGTTAGATTTAGATTTCTTTGTAATTGAAATGGAGACGTCATTTTTAATTTCTATTTCATCCAATTGTTCTTCCTCTAATTCAGATATTTGATCTTTAGCGATATTATCTTCTGATTTTAATGAATCTGCTTTATCTGATAAATCTTCAGTTAATATATTTATTTCTTCTTTTGGAAAATCTTCTTCACTTTCAGAATTGAAATTAATATCAATAATTTGATTGTCCTCAGAGATTATATTTGTTTTTTTGGTGTCTATTTGAACAAGTTTATCTGTTAAAGCGACAGAAATTGATCCTAGATTAAAGTTAAGCTTAGCCCCCTTTATAGTAGTCAGAAGAACTAGTGAAGATAAAATTACTATAATTAATAAATTAGATATTAATCTTTGAATAGGGGGCCATAATAATGTTATTTTTGCTGCTTCTTTTTGTTTAGATAAGGCGCTAGAAGATTTACCAAATTCTAAAAATATATCTTGATTAATCCAGCCTTTATTTGCTTTGCTATAAGGAGATTCACTTTTAGTGAATTCAAGAATTTCTTGTAATCGATCTTTAAACACAGTTTAATTTCTTTTGGGAAAAGTTAAAAACGCAAACATAGCAGAAACTCTTGATCAAAAACTTAATTTGGATAAGATTTTTGAAAATTGAATTAGCCAGAAATAAATACCATTGCAGAGACAAGAAAAGCAGAAGCCAATATACCTACAGCAACTATTCCAACAATTTTACCTGTATCTAAAGAGACTGAAACTGTTAACAGTTCAGTCCTGGAGTCACGCTTTTTCTGAGGATCAAGTTGGATTACTGAAATAGCTTTCTTATCTGCAGCAGCCTTCTTATCTGCAACAGCTTTCTTATCTGCAGCAGCTTTCTTTTCTGCCGCTGCTTTCTTTTCTGCCGCTGCTTTCTTTTCCGCAGCAGCTTTCTTATCTGCTAGGGCTTTCTTTTCTGCTAGGGCTTTCTTTTCTGCCGCTGCTTTCTTTTCTGCAGCAGCTTTCTTATCTGCTAGGGCTTTCTTTTCTGCCGCTGCTTTCTTTTCCGCAGCAGCTTTCTTATCTGCTAGGGCTTTCTTTTCTGCCGCTGCTTTCTTTTCTGCCGCTGCTTTCTTTTCCGCAGCAGCTTTCTTATCTGCTAGGGCTTTCTTTTCTGCCGCTGCTTTCTTATCTGCCGCTGCTTTCTTTTCTGCAGCAGCTTTCTTATCTGCCGCTGCTTTCTTTTCTGCTAGGGCTTTCTTTTCTGCAGCTGCTTTCTTCTCTGCAGCAGCTTTCTTATCTGCAGCAGCTTTCTTATCTGCTAGGGCTTTCTTTTCTGCCGCTGCTTTCTTTTCTGCCGCTGCTTTCTTTTCCGCAGCAGCTTTCTTATCTGCTAGGGCTTTCTTTTCTGCCGCTGCTTTCTTATCTGCCGCTGCTTTCTTTTCTGCAGCAGCTTTCTTATCTGCTAGGGCTTTCTTTTCTGCTAGGGCTTTCTTTTCTGCAGCAGCTTTCTTCTCTGCAGCAGCTTTCTTATCTGCTAGGGCTTTCTTTTCTGCTAGGGCTTTCTTTTCTGCAGCAGCTTTCTTATCTGCTAGGGCTTTCTTTTCTGCCGCTGCTTTCTTCTCTGCAGCAGCCTTCTTCTCTGCTAGGGCTTTCTTTTCTGCCGCTGCTTTCTTCTCTGCAGCAGCCTTCTTCTCTGCTAGGGCTTTCTTTTCTGCCGCTGCTTTCTTCTCTGCTTGAGCTGTTTTCGCTTGCACTTTAAATCCAAAATTTTGCCTATTCAAGCATCCAGATCACAATGATTTTAAAAATATTGGCTAGTTGCAATGAAGTAATGCAATAGGTTTACTATTCTTTGATCTCTCTAGAAACCTTTGGCCAAAAATAAGAACGGAGAGGGAGGGATTCGAACCCTCGACAGAAGTTACCTCCTGTAACTCCTTAGCAGGGAGCCGCTTTCAACCACTCAGCCACCTCTCCATTCCCAATACCTTATCAAGTCAAAGCTCAAAAAAATTGTATTGTGATCCTCTACAAATTTTATATGACCACTCTAGGAAGTCTATTTCTGAAACTGCAAAGAACTTCCCATGGAATTGATCCTGACAAATCGCACCAATTTTGAGGAGATATGCAAACCTCACCATCAGTTCCAAGAAGGGTTAAAACCTGACCAGTTTTAATATCTGGTTTATCAGTTATGTCAAAAACCATTTGATCCATTGCAATTGCACCTACTTGAGGAACCAACACTCCATCTATTGAGGCTGAAATCTTCCCAGAGAGTGTCCTGCTTACACCATCTGCATAGCCAATAGCAACGACAGCAAGTTTACTCTTCCTTTTAGTTTTAAACATATGTCCATAGCCCACTCCTATCCCTTTTTCAACATCCCTAATCAAAGTAACTCGGGCCTTAACTTTCAAGGCTGGAGTAAGATTCAAATCAGACTCGATATCATTTACGGGAAAGTAACCATACAAGCTAAGTCCAACTCGAACCATATCAAAATGAAGACGACTATCTGAAAGTGTCCCCGCAGAATTAGCAAGGTGGGTGCATAAAAGCTTATTTCTTTTGCCTAAATCCTTTAAAACCTTCTCAAATCTATTTAACTGAATCTGAGTGAAACTTTTTTGAGTACTATTTTGTAGATCTTGATCAGCAATTGCTAGATGACTGTATATACCTTCCAAGGATATATTTTCTAAACAATCAATCTTAGTAATTAATTCTTCAACTTGACTGCAATCACAGCCAAGTCTAGTCATACCTGTGTCAACTTTTAAATGAATAGCAAATCTTTTATTCTTATTTTCTGCTATATTATTACAAATTATTGCCTCACGAATGCCGCTGATCGTAGGAATAAGATCCCAGCAAAAAGAAGAATAAAGTTCTTCTGCATTTATTAGATTTCCAAGAATCAGTATTTGACACCTCAAGCCAGCATTTCTTAATTGAATGCCCTCCTCTAATGTTGCTACTCCGAGACTATCAGCACCTCCAATTAAAGCAGCTTTTGCAACAGTCTCTGCACCATGTCCATATCCATCAGCTTTTACTACTGCCATTAACAAACAATCTTTACCAATAAAGTTTTTCAAAACTCTTGAATTATTTTCAATACCTTTAGAGTCAACTTCTACCCATGCACGACTTCGAGGATCAGGGCTCATTACATTTTGAGTTTTCCCTTCAAAAGTGAAAGATCTTTCTCTTTTATTGATCTTTGACATACTCGGCATGTAATCAATGTAATAAGGGAAACTGCAACAAGGTTCCAATACCACTAGCATGCCGCTTAAATAGCTTGCTTGCATGGGTCAAGTTCTTGTTTTAAATGCTTCTTATGAGCCATTGAACATCACTTCATGGCGTCGTGCGACTGTTTTAATGCTTAAAGGCAAAGCCGAAAGTCTAGAAGAAGATGCTTCACACAATATTAGGCAAGATGTCAAAGCCCCCACAGTAATTAGATTAAGACAATTTATTAGAGTTCCATATCGAGATATACCTCTTTCTAGGAAAAATATATTTCAAAGAGATAATAACTGTTGTCAATATTGTGGTCAAAAAAATAAGAAACTTTCAATTGACCATGTTTTACCCCGTAGTAGAGGAGGAACCGACAATTGGGAGAATGTGATTACTGCGTGTCTTCAATGCAACGTAATGAAGGGCAATAGAACTCCAGACGAAGCAAAGATGCCATTAAAAACCAAACCTTACAAACCTCTAAATAACATGAGTTTTGAAACCACAAAACAAATTCATTCTGGTCGCCATAAAGAATGGAGTAAATATGTAATTGGATGGGTAGCTTAGCTTCTATTAATCTTCAGATTGATTACTCATCTCTTCCATTTGCCTCTTTTGTTCTTCTGCAATACATGCGCCAATAACATCTTCCAATTGACCTTCTAGAACTTGCTCGAGAGGAAAATTTATTCCTAATCGATGATCCGTGGTTCGATTATCTTTGTAGTTGTATGTCCGAATTTTCTCACTTCTATCACCTGTACCAACTTGAGACAATCGAGCAGATCTTTCTTTTGCATTAGCTTCTGCTATTTCTAATTCTAATAATTTAGCTCTTAAAATCTCCATTGCTCTCTCTCTATTTTGTAATTGAGAACGTTCCTGCGTACAAAAAACTCTTATACCTGTGGGTTTATGAAATAAATCAATCGCTGTTTCTACTTTATTTACATTTTGCCCACCAGCACCACCTGATCTTGCCGTACTAATTTCTAAGTCAGTAGCTTCTATCTTTACTTCCACTGGATCAGCTTCTGGCATTACAGCAACAGTTGCAGTAGAGGTATGAACTCGTCCTTGAGATTCGGTTGAAGGAACTCTTTGAACTCTATGAACACCTGCTTCGAATTTTAACTGACTATAAACAGAATCTCCTTTTACTGAGATGATCATTTCACGAAAACCACCCATATCAGCCTCTGTTGAACTTATCGGTTTGACATTCCATCCTATTTTTTGTCCATATCTCTCATACATTCTTGCCAAATCACCAGCCCATAAACAAGCTTCATTTCCTCCTGCACCAGCTCGTATTTCAAGCATCACGCTTCTTTCGTCTCTTGGATCTTTGGGCAAAAGAGCCAAAGTCAACTTTTTAATTAATTCATTTTTTGAGTTTTCAAGATTTTCAAGTTCTTCTCTAGCCAAGAGCTCCATCTCTTTATCGTCTCTACTTTCTTTTACTAATCCTTTAGCTTCTATATACTCTCTTTCTATTATCTGAAGTTTGAAATAATCATTAACTAATGGCTCTAAACGTGATCTCTCCCTAGCAATTCTCTCTAATTGTTTTGGGTCTGATGCAACGTCTGGATCAGCTAATTGCAACTCCAAGTTTTGAAAACTAGTTTTAGCTGTTTCTAATCGTTTTATTAGGGTTGAAGAATCCATTCTTTATATTCCCTAATTCTTTAGAAAAACAGCTATCAACTTTCTTCTTCTTCTTTGGGAGATTTATCTTTTTGTTCACTTGAGTCAGATGAGGCCATACCATATTTCCTCATAAATCTATCTACTCTTCCTTCTGTATCTAAAATTTTCTGAGTCCCTGTAAAGAAAGGATGATTTCCGCTCCAAACATCAACCTGTATTTCAGGCTGAGTTGAACCAGTTGTCATGACAACTTCTCCATTACAAATGACTTTTGCTTCTGGGTACCAAGTTGGATGGATATCTGATTTAGGCATAATAATAAAAGTGCAAGATTTGAGGCAAAAAGTAAACTACCTCTTTGAGAATTGAGGAGCTTTACGAGCTTTTTTGAGACCATATTTACGCCTTTCTTTGGCTCTAGGGTCCCGACTAAGATGACCCTCTACTTTTAAAGGCTTGCGATTATCAAGAGATAAATCACACAAAGCTCTGGCAGCTCCTTGCTTAATAGCGTCGGACTGACCAGTCAATCCTCCACCGTATACATTAACTAAAACATCATATGAATCACTCAATCCTAAAGTTCTTAAAGGAGCTTTAACTGCAGATAAGTATGCAGGATTGAAATTCAAATAATGGTCACCAGGCCGACCATTGATAATTATTTCACCTTTCCCAGGAGTTAATCTCACTCTGGCTACGGATGTTTTACGTCTACCAGTTCCCCAGTAAACTACTTTATTTGTGGAGGTAGTCATTTCTTAACAGATTCAGAATTTAGATTTAGAATTGTAGGCTGTTGAGCTGAATGAGGATGATCAGAGCCTTTATAAACTTTGAGTTTGGTAAATAATTGCCTACCTAACCTTGTGTGAGGAAGCATTCCTTTAATTGCCTTTTCAACGATTCTCTCTGGAATTCTGGATTGAAGAGCTTTAAAAGTTTCCACTTTCATTCCACCAGGACGTCCAGAATGTCTGCGATAAAGCTTTTGATCTGATTTTTTGCCGGTTACTTTGATCTTTTCTGCATTTACGACAATAACAAAATCACCTGTATCTAAGTGTGGTGTGAAATTTGGCTTTGTCTTGCCTCTTAGAACACTAGCAACTTCAGTTGCTAGTCGACCAAGAGTTTGATTCTCTGCGTCCACCAGAAACCACTGGCGATCTATTGAATCCGGTGATGGAACGGATGTCTTGTTCATTTTTCCTTAACACCTTTAACACTGAATGAGCATTATCGACTGATAATACTATTTAAGGAAGTTATCAAGTCAAAAAATTGAACTGATTCTTCAGAAAAACAATTCTACACTTTCATGGCTTAAAACTGGCCTTTTTGTTCGCATAAAATTTTAATTCCTGATTCAAAAAAATTCCCAATTTTTAAATTATTAATCTTTTATTTTGTTTGCTTATTTTGAGAGCTCAAATATTGGGAGAGAGAACCTAGGGAAAGTATCAATACTTTTCTCTTGTGAAAAGATGTTTTCCTCGTAACCAACTCTTATCAAACACAATCCATGAGCTGGCGCAGACTCTTTTACCTCATGACGCAAACCATTTCTCCATCTAAACCTAAATTTTTCTAGAGAAAGGCGTTTTTCTCCCACAGCAACTAATTGACCCATCAAAAGCCTTACCATCCCATACAAAAAGCCACTGGCCTGGATCTCAACAGTGACTATATCTCCATCACGACAAATAGAAACATCTTGCACGGTGGTTAATGAATTACTCCTATTACTTCCTGCTTTTTGAAACGCTGCAAAATCATGAAAACCCAATAAATCATTCAGAGCATGCTTCATTAAATTGACATCCAATTTAGATCTATATTTATGCCAACTTATATTTTGAAGAAAAAGATTTGGATAGGAACCATTAAAAATAGTATATCTATACCTTCGATATTTGGCTGAATAGCAAGCATGCCAACTACTTGAAACACTCGCAGCTTCAATAACTTTAATTGATGCTGGAAGTCTTCCATTAAGTGCTGATGTCCATTTATTAATAGGAATTGGGCCAGAACAATCAAAATGAACAACTTGTCCAGAAGCATGAACACCTGAGTCAGTTCTGCCTGCTGCTATTGCTTTAACTGGTCTGATTGGATCAAGTTCTGAAATTTTTTCTTCTAAAGTTCCTTGAACAGTTATTGAATCTTTTTGATTTTGCCAGCCTCTAAAGCATGATCCATAGTATTGAATAACAAGTGCGATTCTACGAGTCAAATTTAACTAAAACTAAAAAATATTGATTTACATTTTTGCAAAAGTTGTATCCTACACAAGCTCAACAATAGCCATTTCTGAATTATCACCACGCCTTGGGATAGTTCTAACTATTCGCGTATAGCCTCCTTGACGATCACCATATCTCTCTTGTGCCTTTTCAAAAAGTGCATGAACCAACTGCTTGTCGTATACATAACCAATTGCTCTTCTTCTTGAAGAAAGGCTGCCATCTTTAGCTAAAGTGATCATTCTCTCGGTCTCATCTCTTAAAGCTTTTGCTCTTGCTTTGGTGGTTGTAACTCTACCTTCACGAATTAGTTGCGTAGTTAATCCTCTTAACAGCGCCTTCCTTTGATCTGCAGGACGACTCAGTTGTGGAATTCGACGTTGATGACGCATTGGATTAGCTTTGAAATGTAGTAGTAATAAAACCGAAAGTCATGCAGAAGTTCTACTTTGCGGAATAGAAATTCCAATTCTCTCTAGAGCTTCAATCACTTCATCAGCAGATTTAGAACCGAAGTTCTTAATTTCCAATAAATCCTCATAACTGAAGCCCATCAAGTCTGAAACAGAGTTCACTTGGGCACGTTTTAGGCAGTTGTAAGCTCTTACCGATAAGTTTAACTCTTCAAGGGGGATTTGGGCTTCTGCTGCAGGCTCAGGCTCTTCAGGAATCTCTTCTACCATTGAAACGGTTGCGAGAGGTTGAAAAAGTTCAATTAATTGATTTGCAGCTTCCGCTAATGCATCATCTGGAGAGGTTGATCCATCGGTAACTAGCTCCATTTTCAATCTTTCTCTAGTAGATCCACCCTCGGCAACTGCAGTTTCATCAATGGTAAAATTGACTTTATTTATGGGCATAAACACCGCATCTATTTGAAGTAAATCGATTGCGCTGGTCTCTTCATTTCTTCTATCAACTGGTCGATATCCAACACCTCTTTCTACATGCAACTCTAATTCAAGGTTGTGGCCCTCATGAACTGTTGCTATTGGGCGATCACCATCAACAACCTCAACTTGAGAAGAGAACTGAATATCCTTTGCTTTTACTTCAGCGGGTCCAGTAACAGCAACTCTTCCTATCTCAAGTTCTTGACTACGACAATCGACCGAAATTTGTTTGCAGTTTAGAAGGATGTCCAAAACATCCTCTCTTACTCCAGGGATTGTTGCATATTCATGATTAACACCTGCGATCCTGACAGCAGTAACTGCACTGCCTTCAAGTCCACCCATCAAAACTCTGCGTAAAGAGTTTCCCAAAGTTGTTGCTTGACCTCTTTCAAGAGGTCCAATTAGGAAAACGCCTGTTTGGGAACGATCATTAGCAACTTGATGGTCGATCCTGTCTATCTGGTATTGCAACACGGTCTAATGCGATGTGGGGAAAAAAGAAAATTTCACTTAAGTGAATAGATTTTAAACGCGTCTGCGTTTAGGTCTCCTACAACCATTATGAGGAAGAGGAGTTACATCTCTGATCAAAGTAATTTCAAGACCAGCTACTTGCAACGCCCTTATTGCGGTTTCACGACCTGAACCTGGTCCTCTTACAAGAACTTCTATTTGACGCATTCCTTGCTCTACCGCCCTTCGGGCTGCAAGTTCTGCCGCAGTTTGAGCAGCAAAAGGGGTACCTTTTCTAGCTCCTTTAAAACCGCTAGCTCCTGCTGAAGACCAGGAAATTACTTCACCAGAGGTGTCAGTAATTGAAACAATGGTGTTATTGAAGGTACTTTGAATATGCACAACTCCATTAGGGACGTTGCGCTTTGACTTCTTAGAACCGGATTTTTTTGAGGTTGTAGCCATTAGGCTGTGCCTGATTTAAAAAAGATTTAGTAAATTACCAGAAGGTAACAGGAGTCTTAAGAAATTATTTCTTTCTTCCTGCAACGGTTTTTCTCGCTCCTCTTCTTGTGCGAGCGTTAGTTCTGGTTCGCTGTCCACGTACAGGAAGACTCATCCTATGCCTTCTCCCTCGAACACATCCAATATCTTGAAGACGTTTTAGAGCCATTCCTTCCTGGCGCCTTAAATCTCCTTCAAGGGTGAATTCTTCAGTAACAGCTCTAAGCTTCTGCACATCGCTGTCGTCTAAATCCTTTACACGAATATCAGGGTTAACCCCAGATTTTTCGAGGATAGTCTGAGCTCTGGTTAAGCCGATACCATAGATGTAAGTGAGAGCAACTTCTACCCGCTTTTCGCGAGGTATGTCGATGCCTGAGATCCGTGCCACTTAGGGATAAATCGAAGAGGACAATGAAAATCATCATAATTTAATGATGACTTTGTTGTAAGAAGAAAACGAAAATAAAATTAATCGTTTATGGCTTCTTAAGAAAGCCAGGGATCAGCCCTGACGCTGTTTGTTTCGAGGCCTTTTCTTGTTGATCACATAGATCCGGCCTCTGCGCCTCACGATCTGATCGTCAGGACTAATTTTTTTGACTGAGGATCTAACCTTCATTTGGTGAGACTCTCCTATTTCCAAACTATAATTTTACTACATCATCCGCCTAAAGCTTTCTCGATAGATGAAAAAACAACATCTATGTCAGCATTACCTTCTATCTCCACAAGAATTCCCTGCTTGGCATACAAATTAATAAGAGGAGAAGTTTTTTCTCTATAAATTTTGAGTCTATTAATTATGACTTGTTCATTATCATCCTTTCTCCCTCTCTCTAAAAGCCTTTTAATTAAGTAATCGTCGGCACATTTTATTAACACAACTCCTTCTAAAGGTTGATTAATTTTTTCCAAAAGACTTTTGAGAGAATTAGCTTGATTGACATTTCTAGGGAAACCATCAAGCAACCATCCTTCATTAATATTTATCAATCTTCCTTCAACAATTGAGAGAACTAATTCATCACTTACTAATTCTCCTTTATTCATAACTTCAGCAGCTTGAATTCCCAAATCGGATCCAGAGGAGACTTCATCTCTAAGCAAATCTCCCGTTGAAAGATGGTCTAATCCGTACTTTTTGCAAAAAAGATTTGCCTGAGTACCTTTACCCGCACCAGGTGGGCCAAGGAATAGTAATTTCTTTTTCATTTAAATAAAAATCATATTAAAGATTTTATTGGCGCACTAATCCTTCATATCTTTGAGAAATCACATAAGTTTGAATTTGCTTAGATGTATCAATTGCAACTCCTACCAAGATCAATAATGAAGTCGCCCCAAGCCCTTGAAAAGTCTGAACATTAGTTGCTCTTTCTACTGCTGCAGGAACAATAGCAACAGAACCAAGAAATAATCCACCAAGCAAAGTGAGACGGTTTTGAACACCTGAAAGGTAAGTAGATGTAGAACCTCCAGGCCTCACGCCTGGAATTGCGACACCACCCTTTTTTAAATTAGAAGCAATATCTATTGGATTAATTGTTAAAGATGCATAAAAATAAGCAAAACCTAAAATCAACGCGAAAAAAGTAATCGCATATGGCCATGGGTTAGACGAACCTGGATTAAGCGAACTAGCAGCCTTAATAAGTAAAGGGTTTTGAGTAAAATTTGCGATTGTTATGGGGAGGAAAATTAATGCAGATGCAAAAATTATCGGCATGACGCCTCCAGCATTTAATTTCAGAGGCAAATAACTTTGCCTACTTGGCAAAAGAGCTGTACCGCCCATTTGACTTTTTGCACTGACTATTGGAATTCTCCTGGCACCCTCTTGAACAAAAATAATACCAACAATAGTAATTAAGAAAACAATCAAAAGAATTATTATCCCCAGAACATCAGCTCTATCTCCGGTTTGAGCTTTCTCAATAGTAGAGCTAAGTGCCTTAGGCAAAGTCGCAACAATATTCAAGAAAATAACTAAAGAAGCGCCTTGGCCTATCCCTTTTTCAGTAATAATCTCACTAAGCCACATCACAATCATCGATCCAGTTACTAATGCCAGTGATGTTTGAATAACAAATTCAGTTTCGCCAAGACCTTCGATTGCATACTGTCTCAAAATCAAAGCAAAAACTGTGCTTTGAACCAATCCCCATCCCAAAGCCACATATCTAGTGATTTGAGCAATCTTCCTTCTCCCTGCCTCCCCTTCATTTTTCTGCAGATCTTCCAGTTGAGGTAAGGATGCGGTAAGCAATTGGATAATTATTGACGCATTAATAAATGGAAGAATACCTAGTGCAAAAATCCCCAAAGTTGATATTCCTCCACCTGTAAAAATATCAAGGAATCCAATCAATTGCCCCCCCTGATCAATAAAAGTTTTAAAAGCTTCTCTATCTATACCAGGCATAGGGATATAGATTCCTAATCGAACAATCAATAATAAACCTAGGGTCGTAAATACTCTTCCCCTAAGCTCTTGATTACTGAATAGCTGGGTGATTACTTCTCCCGCGCTTGGGTTTCTACCACGACTTATTAACATTTAATAAGGATAATTTAATTAGAGACTAATGTATAAAATTAATTTTTTGGAATAACAAAATTAATTATACACCTCGCATTTGCCACCGAGTTCTTCAATTTTCTTTTTAGCAGTTGTTGTGAATGCAGCAGCTTGAACAGTCAATTTGACTTCTAATTTTCCGTTTCCAAGAATTTTTAGAGGATTTTTTGGTTTTGTCAAAATACCCTCCTTCACCAATGAATCAAGGTTTACAACAGTTCCTTCTTTCAATGCATTCAAATTAGAAACATTGAGGACAGTAAAATTTTTCTGATTAACTATTGGAAAATGCTTTAATTTTGGGACTCTTCGATATAAAGGCATCTGACCACCCTCAAAACCTGGACGAGTAGGTCTGCCTGATCGAGATTTTTGTCCCCTCATTCCAAACCCGCAACTTGCACCTTGACCAGCAGCTATACCTCGACCTTTACGCATTTTTTTACGTCTAGATCCTTTATTTGATTGAAGAGATTCTAATTTAATAGTCATGATTGTTAAGAATAAATCTGCTCTAGAGAAATACCACGCTCTTTCGCTGTGGCTTTATGAGTTCTTAACTCACTTAGAGCAACCATTGCAGCACGAGCATTATTTAGAGGGGTCTTACTTCCTAGTCTCTTAGCAAGTACGTTTTTAATTCCTGCTAACTCTAAAACAGTACGAATTGACCCTCCTGCAATTACACCTGTTCCTGGTGCTGCAGGACGAATTAACACGCTAGCTGCACCATCTCTGCCATTAGAGAGAGTTGGAATAGAGCTATTTCGGGTTAAAGGAACACGAACTAGATGTTTTTTCCCATCAGCGACTCCTTTTCTAACAGCACCAATGACATCTCCAGCTTTACCAACACCAACTCCAACTTGTCCTTTTTCATTACCAACTACAACTATTGCTCTAAAACTCATTTTCTTTCCACCTTTGACAGTTTTGGAGACTCTTCTGATTTGAACAACACGTTCTTGCCATTCAGAGTCTCTTTCTTGCCCTCTTCTATCTCTTCTGCCTCCACGTTTTTCGCCACGATTACGACGATTTTCTTGCCTACCATCTGCAGCAGGAGGAGAATCTGATGATCCAGATGTTTTTTTACTTGAGGACTGGTTTTTAGAGTCTGTCATTGTTAAAGCAATAATTAAAAGTTCAAGCCTGCCACTCTGGCAGCTTCGGCTAGAGCTTTAACCCTGCCATGGTAGATGTTCCCACCTCTGTCAAAGATAACTTGTTTGATGCCTTTTGATAAAGCTTTTTTTGCAACGAGCTCTCCAACCGCTGTGGAGGCATCGCAACTTCCAGCATTTGCTTTTAAAGAAGATTTCAAGTCTTTATCCAAGGTTGATGCAGCACATATAGTGTTTTGAGCATCATCATCTATTATTTGAGCATAGATGTGGTTATTAGAACGAAAAACAGCAAGTCTTGGTCTTGATTCTGTTCCGCTTAAGTTTCTCCTTAAGCGTTTATGTCGTTTTTGTGTCTGTTGTTTTCTTGAGAGTTTTGACATGTCTAAAAAAATTTAAGAAACAAATAAGCAAGATTAAGCTTTGCCAGACTTACCAGCTTTTCTAATTATGTTTTCTCCTTCATATTTTATTCCTTTACCTTTGTAGGGTTCTGGAGGTCTAATTGCTCTTATTTTTGCAGCTTCATTGCCAACTAATTCTTTATCAGGTCCAGTTACGATCACATTTGTATTATTTTCAACTTTAAAAGTTATGCCTTCTGGAGGTACGACTTCAACAGGATGGCTGTAACCGGCACTAACAACAAGTGTTTTTCCTTTTACTTGAGCTCTTGAGCCAACACCAACTATCTCAAGTTTTTTCGTAAAACCTATACTCACCCCCTCAACCATATTTGCGACAAGAGATCTACAAAGACCATGCATTTCCCTGGACTGCCTCTTTTCATTTACTGGTTTAACAAGAATAGTATTCTCATTTTTGGTAAGACTCACTCCATCAGGAAGAGTTCGCTCTAGTTGTCCTTTGGGACCTTTAACAGTAATAGAAAGACCATCGAGTTTTACATCTACCTTTTCAGGAAGGGAGATGGGTTTTTTTCCTGTGCGAGACATAATAAATACCTAATCAATCAACAGACGTAGCAGAGGACTTCTCCTCCAACCCCTTGTTTACGAGCATCACGATCACTCATGACTCCCTTGGAAGTAGAAATTATTGCAACTCCAAGACCTCCTAAAACTTTTGGTAATCCTCGAGTGTTTTTATAAATTCTTAACCCTGGTTTACTTACTCGCTGCATAGAACGAATAATCGGTGAGCGATGCTTACCGGTATATTTCAATCCAAGAATGAGCTGCTTTTTAAAGCCTTCTCCTTCTTCATTGATTTCTGCGATAAAACCCTCACGCTGAAGAACCTTAGCGATACTAAGAGACATTCTTGAAGCAGGGACTTTGGTTTTTTCATGACGCTTTTCACTCGCATTTCTTATGCGAGTGAGCATGTCTGAAATTGGATCGTGGTTGGCCATAGTATTTAGCTAATCAAACTCATTTTTTACGGAAGGGCATTCCCATTTCACTAAGGAGAGCCTTACCTTGTTCATCAGAAGAAGCACTGGTGACAATTGTGATATCCATACCTCTAATGGCATCGACTTTGTCAAAAGTGATCTCAGGGAAAATAAGTTGCTCTTTTACTCCGATAGTGTAATTTCCTCGGCCATCAAAGCTTTTTGGACTCACACCACGAAAATCTCTGATTCTTGGAAGTGCCAAATTAATGAACCTTTCCAAGAATGCGTACATGCGATCACCTCTAAGTGTGACTGAGCAACCTATGGGCATTCCTTGTCTAATCTTAAAGGTCGCAATTGCTTTCTTAGCTCTTGTCACAAGAGCTTTTTGCCCAGAAATTGTTGCCATTTCAGCTAGAGAAGCTTCTAAAGCTTTGGAATTCGATGCGGCTTCACCAAGGCCTCTATTTAAAGTGACTTTCTGCACCTTAGGAACTTGATGAACATTTTTCAGACCAAGATCTTTTAAAAGCTTTGGTCTAATTGTCTCTCGATAGCGTTTTTTTAGTGACATAGCTGAGGAAAAAGTTGATTCTGGTCTTGGTCAGAATTCAATTAGGAAAGAAAGTCTGCTTTTAGTTAGTTCAGACAAAGGAAAAGTGAATTAATTAATCAATTAATTCTCCTGTCTTCTTTAATCGTCGTTTCTTGGATCCATCTTTATCTACAAAAATTTCAACTTTACTAGCAACTTTCTCTTTAGTTGAGTAGATCATTACATTTGAGGCATGCAAGGAAAATTCTTTGGTCTCTATTCGACCAGTTTCTCCTTCCTGTGAGGGTTTTACATGCTTTGTTCTTTGATTAATTCCTTGGACTAAAACTCTATTTTCATAGGGAAGTGTTTTAAGGACTTCACCGGTTTTACCCTTGTCCTTTCCAGAAATAATCTGAACTGTATCTCCTTTACGGATCTTCATTTTGATCCGATCAGCAGGAGCTTTGGATTTGTTAATTGCTGGCATGACTAAATAACCTCCGGAGCTAAAGAGACAATTTTTGTGAAATTGCGCTCTCTTAATTCTCGTGCGACGGGACCAAACACCCTAGTTCCTCTTGGGTTTTGATCATCATTGATAAGAACAGCTGCGTTATCATCAAACCGAATTGAATTTCCAGTCTCTCTGCGCATTGTTGCTCTAGTACGAACAACAACCGCTTTAACGACATCTGATTTTTTGACTCCCATATTTGGCATCGCATCTTTAACAGAAGCAACAATCACATCGCCTACGTGGGCATACCGACGATTAGAACCCAAGACTCTAATACATTGCAAACGCTTGGCACCACTGTTATCTGCAACGGTTAAGAATGTTTCTTGCTGGATCATTTTGCAGCCTCCTTAGATTTCATACCCTGAACGAGAACATCTGTAACCGTCCATCGTTTTTGAGCGCTCATAGGAGGAGATTCTTTAATCCGAACTCTGTCTCCTACTTTGCAATGGTTTTCTGCATCATGGGCTTTGTATCTAGTCGTACGACTAATGATTTTTTGGTAGATAGGATGTGGAAATCTATTTTCCACAGCCACAACTACTGTTTTTTGCATTTTGTCACTGACAACAGTGCCGACCATTTCCTTAAGTGCCATAACTAAAAAATCAAGATGATGTGTTGGAGCGGCTTCGCTCGTTAGAAACCGTTAAAAGTTGAGCTAATTCGGTTCGTGCCTCTTTGAAGCGGTGAGTTTTCGCTAGCTGTCTTGTGGCTTGCTTAAAACGAAGATCAAAAAGTTCTTTACGAAGATTTTCGATCTTTTCTGATATCTCGGAATCTGAGAGATTCCTGAAATCTTTTGTAGTTGTTTTGCTCATGATGATGACTCCGAGTCTTCTGCTTGAACTGGTGTTTTAGCAGGTTTATAATTTCCCTTATTGAGATCTTCTTCTAGGGAAATAAATTTTGTTTTTACTGGCAGCTTGTATTGAGCAAGACGCATTGCCTCTTTTGCAATTTTCTCTGTAATTTCTTCGCCACCCATTTCAAACAAAATTCGACCAGGCTTGACAACTGCAACCCAAAATTCTGGATTACCTTTACCAGATCCCATTCTTGTCTCGGCAGGCCTCATCGTTACTGGCTTATCAGGGAAAATACGAATCCAAATTTGTCCTCCCCTTTTTACATAACGAGTCATAGCTCTCCGACTTGCCTCGATTTGCCTTGAGGTAACCCACCCACAGTCTTGAGCTTGCAATGCAAACTGGCCAAAAGAGATTTTGTTGCCTCTAGTAGCAACGCCGCGCATGCGGCCTCTTTGTTGTTTACGAAATTTAGTTCTTTTAGGACTTAGCATGATTAAAACTCCTTATTTACCTTCATTGGAACGGTCCTCAAATTGTTGAGGTCTACGATTCCCCCTATTGCGTCTAGGAGAAGAACCAACAGGTAAAGGCTGTTCTTCTTTTGGAAGAACTTCACCTTTAAAAACCCATACTTTGATTCCCAAAACGCCATAGGTTGTACTGGCGACTTTGGTTGCATAATCGATTTCTGCTCTCAAGGTGTGGAGGGGCACTCTTCCTTCTCGTGTCCATTCTGAACGTGCGATTTCAGCTCCATTTAGCCTTCCACCTACCTGTATTTTTAGACCTAAAACACCAGCTCTTTGTGCTCTTTGTACAGCCATTCGAATTGTTCGTCTAAATGCAACACGCTTTTCTAGTTGCTGCGCAATATATTCCGCTAGAAGATATGCATCTGCATCTACTTTTTCCACTTCAACTACATTTATACGAACTTGTCTACTTCTATCACCGATCGTTTTTTGAATACCAGATCTTAATTCTTCAATACCACTGCCTTGCCTGCCAACAATTACTCCTGGCCGAGCAGTTTTTAATTCGAGCTCAAGTTGATCTGCTTTTCGAGCAATCAATACATCACTAATACCTGCTGCTCCATACTTCTTCTTTATAAAAGTACGGATGCGGTCATCTTCTTGAAGAAGCAACGGATAAGTTTTAGTAGGTGCGTACCATTTAGAACGATGCTCTTGAGTGATCCCAAGCCTAATTCCAGTTGGATGAATTTTATGTCCCATCAGTCAGTGTCCTCAGAATTGGTTGATTGATTGGCCGAAACAGCAATGCTGATGTGGCATGTCTGCTTTTTGATAGCAAATGCTCTGCCTTGAGCCCTAGGTCTATAGCGTTTCATTGGTGGTCCCATATCAGCGGTAGCAGTGGTAATCACCAAAGAAGAAGGGTCAAGACCAAGGTTGTTTTCTGCATTAGCAACCGCTGATCGTAATACCTTAGTTATTGGCTCAGTTGATCGATAAGGCATAAATTCAAGCATAATTAATGCATCCCTGTAAGTTCGTCCTCTTATTTGATCAAGAACACGTCTTACTTTTGAAGCAGATCCGCGAATGTAACGCCCATGAGCTAGGGCTGCAGTTTTAGTTGATGAATTAGTCATAATTAGCGTGCTCCCTTTTTATCTCTGATGTGACCTCTGTAGGTTCGAGTTGGAGCAAACTCGCCTAACTTGTGTCCAACCATTTGCTCAGTTATGAAAACAGGTATGTGGCTTTTCCCATTGTGAACAGCAATTGTATGGCCAATCATCATTGGCAAAATTGTTGAGGCTCTAGACCATGTTTTGATGACAGTTTTATCATCATTAGAGTTTTGCTTCTCGATTTTACGAAGCAAACTGTCTGAAATAAAAGGCCCTTTTTTAAGTGAACGTCCCATAACGGTTTAATAGAATTTGTAAAGAAAGAAAGAAATCATGAATCTCGACCTCCTCTACTACGTTTAGATACCTTGCGTCGTTTTCGAAGAACATACTTATTACTAGGCTTATTCTTCTTCCTGGTTTTTAAGCCAAGAGCAGCTTTACCCCATGGAGTCACTGGACCAGCCCGACCAACTGGTGCCTTGCCTTCTCCTCCTCCATGTGGGTGATCACATGGATTCATTACACTACCTCTAACTTGAGGTCGTCTACCGAGCCATCTTCTTCTACCAGCTTTTCCAAGACTTGTATTTCTAATCTCAGAATTTCCCACCTCTCCCAGTGTTGCGTAGCATTCTTTTCTGACCAAACGAACCTCGGTAGAGGGTAATTTCAATGCAACATAATCTCCTTCTTTCGCCATAACCTGAGCACTTGCTCCAGCTGTACGAACCATCTGTCCTCCTCGACCTGGATAAAGTTCAACACAATGAACGCTGGAACCCAAAGGCATAGAGGAAAGTGGTAAGGCATTACCAGTTTCAATTGGTACGTCTGGACCGGAAATAACTTCTTGACCAATCGTTATGCCTGCAGGCGCAAGAATATATCTCTTTTCTCCGTCAGAGTAAAAAAGTAAAGCAAGTCTTGCATTGCGATGAGGGTCATAATGTATTGCCGCAACTTTGGCTGAAACACCATGCTTATTTCTACGAAAATCAACAATCCTATATAACCTTTTGTGCCCGCCACCTCGGTGACGACAAGTAATTACTCCTCGGTTGTTACGTCCTTTCTTTCGATGCTTAGATACGACAAGTGAGCGCTCAGGCTTTTTAGATGTAACTTCACTGAAGTCAGTTACTACTCTTGTACGAGTACCTGGTGTATAAGGTTTGAAACTTCTTATAGCCATTTTTTTAAGCCTCCTCTGATTCTGGGAACAATTGAATGGAGTTGCCTTCTGCTAAGCGAACTACAGCCTTCTTGACTTGTGGCCTCTTACCAGAAAACCTACCAACTCTTCTACTTTTTCTTGGCGGATTCATGGTACTGACACCAAGAACCTTGACATCAAACATTTTCTCTACTGCGGCTTTTATGTCAGGCTTAGCTGCTCTTGGATCGACCTCAAAAGTGTACTGATTTAAATCCAAAGCTTTTGTAGCCTTCTCAGTTATCAAGGGCCGCTTAATCACCTCAGTAAGTCGTTTATCAAAAAATTTAGTCATCACCATAGACCTCCTTAATAATTGATAATGCGTCTTCACCTATTACCAATGAATTGGCATTCAGAAGGTCAAACACATTTAGTTGATCAGCAGAAATAAGCTTGATTTTTTCTAAGTTTCTAATTGAGCGCTTAATGATTTCAGAAGGATTATTGAGAATAATAAGAACTTTCCCATCTGAATCAATTCCTACTCTCTTGAGTAAAGAAACAATTTCACTTGTCTTAGGAACTTCAAGTTTTAAGCCGAAGTCTTTAATTATTTTCACATCAGAAATTCTACTCATTAAAGCAGTACGAAGAGCTAACCTTCTTTCCTTCCTATTCATTTCCAAGTTATACTTCCGAGGCTTAGGACCAAATATAACTCCCCCTCCAGGACGAAGAGGTGTTCGAATTGAACCTTGCCTTGCTCTACCAGTACCCTTTTGCTTGTAAGGTTTTCGTCCGCCGCCTCGCACCTCAGACCTAGTCAAAGAACTTGCAGTTCCTTGACGGCTATGAGCCTGCTGGCGCAAAACAGCACGGTGTAGTAAGTCTGCTGCAGATGATTCCTTAGCAGTTTTCAAATCAATTGTTGATTCGCCAGTCTCTTTGCCTTGCCAATCAAGAACAGTACAGTTAGCCATCATTTACCTCCTTGGTGGGTAGAGACGCCAACTCTTTTGGCAGGTCTTATGTTTAAAAGTGATCCAGGTTTACCTGGAACAGATCCTTTGACTACTAATAAATTGTGGTCAGAATCTATCTTGAGAATTTCAAGGCCTCTAGTAGTAACTTTTTTACCTCCCATACGACCAGCCATCCTCTTACCGGGATAAACACGGCCAGGAGTGGTTCCAGCTCCTGTTGAACCAGGTAATCGATGATTTTTAGAACCATGGCTCATAGGACCTCGGCTGAAACCATGTCGCTTTTGATAACCTGCGAATCCCCTTCCCATCGTGTCGCCACTTACATCAACCTTTTGACCTGTTTTAAAATCATCAACTGTGATTGCAGCTCCAAGTTCAAATTCACCGGAATTTTCAACTCGGTACTCTCGAAGATGACGCAAAAGATCATCTCCTGATTTTGCAAGATGACCTTTTGAAGGCTTGTTGAGAAGTTTTTCGCGAATTAATTGAAAACCTATTTGTACAGCGGCATAGCCATCTGTATCGGCAGACTTCAATTGAGTGATTCGACAGGGACCCGCTTCTATCAAAGTGACTGGAACGGCTCTGCCTTGATCGTCGAAGAGTTGGGACATACCCAACTTCTTACCTAAGATTCCTAAAGACATGAGTTAAATAAACGCTAACTAAAAGGTCAATCTGTAAAGAAAGACTCGGAATCTGAATTAAATCGCTTATCTAGCCAAAAAAGTTGAAGTTAATTGAATAATTGAAGTTCAATTTGTTTGGAAAAATGCTAGCGACAATCAGTTGGCTGAGACTTTTTCAAACTTTTCAACAAGTTCAAACAGTATCTCGACAAAAGAAATAAATTCTTCTGCTCTGGCCAAAAAGACTAAACGCAATCGCTTAGCCTGCTTAAGCGTCCAGAGGCCCGGCTAGCGGACGGGCATAGAAAAGCTTTAGCAACTTAAAAGATTACACTATTAACACCCATTTTGTGTGATGCTTCACTTAAATAAGACAAAGAATTTGATTTAAGGATGCCTTTATTACTCTCTGGTCATAAATTTCGCAGTGATCTTGAATCATTTGGCTGCCTTGCCATCCTTAGTCCCTTAGAAGGTGGAGCAGAAACTCGTTTACTTAGAAGACTTAGAGCCAGCGGATATCAAACACAGATCACTTCAGCTAGAGGATTGGGAGATCCAGTTGTCTTTCTCACCCAATTACATGGAATTAGACCACCCCATTTGGGACATCAAAATGTTGGGAGGAATGGAGCCTTAGGGGAAGTTCAACAAGTTATTCCTCAATTAAATGAATTATTAGTTGAAGATAAACCTTTTGTCCTATGGTTATTAGAGGGGCAAGTCTTATCCAAGTCAGAACTATTAGCAATCAATAATCTTTGCAAAAAGGAACCTCGAATCAAAATTGTTATTGAGATGGGAGGAGCTCGAAGTATTCAATGGCAACCATTAGATGCATTCATCAATAGCGATTAGAAATTAATAAAGGTGATTACTCAAAATTCGATTTGCAATTCTGAAGCTCTCAAAAAAGGTAACTGGGTAAAATTAATTTGTGGTGCAAGTAATCAAGACTTGCCTTCAATAACTGATCTTTGCTCAATTTATGGAGCTGCAGGAGTGCATTGCATTGACCTTGCTGCCGACGAAGCTGTTGTCCATGCAGCTCGCAATGCTATTGATTGGGTTTTCGAAACTTACGGGAAAAAGCCTTGGCTGATGATCAGCTTAAGTGATGGAAAAGATGCGCATTTTCGCAAAGCTTGGTTTAATCCAAACCTATGTCCTTCGAATTGCTTAAGACCCTGTCAAAGCATTTGTCCAGCTCACGCGATTGAAAACGAAGGTGGTGTAAAGGCTAATAAATGCTATGGATGTGGCCGATGTATTGATACATGTCCATTAGGAATCATTAAAGAAAAGGATCGAAGATTAACTCTTAAAGATTTTGCTCCGTTGTTAACAACTATCAGACCAGATGCAGTAGAAATTCATACTGCTCCAGGAAGAGGCCAAGAATTTGAAAAAACAATCAAGGAAATTTTTAAAGTCGATTTGCAGCTACAACGGTTATCTGTCAGCTGCGGTTTGCAAGGACATAAAATAAACCATGAAAAATTAGCAGAAGAACTTTGGCTGAGACATAAATTCCTAAGAATTCATAATCAAAAACCTCTTTGGCAACTTGATGGGCGTCGAATGAGTGGAGACCTTGGAGCAGGTGCGGCCAAAATTGCAGTAAAACTCTGGGAAAGAATACGTCCAATAGCTCCACCAGGCCCCTTACAACTTGCTGGAGGAACCAATGAATCGACCATTAAGTACCTGCCAGAGATTAAAGGGCCTGAAGGAGTTGCTTTTGGAGGGAAAGCAAGAAAGATAATTCAACCATGGTTAGAGGAGGCTCAACGAAAAAAAATCAGCCTTAGAGAGTGGCCTGAAGGCTGGGAAGCGGCTCTTTCAGAGGCAAAACGACTTATAAATCCTTGGCTTGTAAGGAAATCTTTATAATTGGATTTCTCTAGTTAAATCAATCATTCGAAAGCCGATGTTGAGCTGTATTAATGAAGAAATCTTCCGATTAACTAAAAAAAACTGGATAAAGACATGACAGGATTGAATCAAATATGCAATTATCTAAGAGAAAGAATCCTAATTTATGTCTCTTAATTGCAAACATAGATTTGGAACAATGGGCCGTCGCCAAGTGGTAAGGCATCGGGTTTTGGTCTCGACATTCCTAGGTTCGAATCCTAGCGGCCCAGTTTTTAACAGTAAGTGGTAGAAAAACCTCTAATTGTTCTTGATTTTGACGGTGTCATAGTTGATGGCATTAAGGAATATTGGTCAAGTTCTCGTCAAACATGTATAAACCTACTTTATGCCAAAGAAAAAAATATTATTTCTTTTCCTAGTGAGATTCCCAAAGCTTTTAAGGCAATGAGGCCATGGGTCAATTATGGTTGGGAAATGGTTATTTTGGCTGCTGAATGTGCAAATAACACTAGTCAATTAAAATTACTAGATTTACAAAATTTCTCAAAAAATTATGAAATAGAATGCTCTTTAGCTCTTAAAAAGTGGGGTTGGACACCTCTTCAATTACAAGAAGCTTTAAATCAAACTAGAAAAGAAGCAATATCAAATAATTTCAATCAGTGGTTAAATTTGCATCGGCCTTTTTCTTTAGTCACTGAACGTCTCAAGACCCTTCAGAAAGAAGGCATTGAATTTGCTGTTTTAACAACAAAAAGTATTGAGTTCACAAAAAAGCTCCTGGATTGTTTCGATCTTCAGCCAAACCTTGTTTTTGGTCACGAATCAGGAAGTAAAGTCGATGTCTTGAACCAACTCTTACAGAAAAGAATAATTCGAGGGTTTATTGAAGATCGAAGAACTACCTTAGAAAAAGTCTTGGAAGATCCCAAGCTGAAATCTATCCCCTGTTACCTAGCAAGCTGGGGATACTTAAAACCTCAAGATCGAAATAATCTTCCTTCTGGTATTAAATTACTAAATTTAGATATTTTACGAGAACCTATCTCGAAGTGGTCTTGACTTAATAGCGTACGTCTGTACTATCGGTTTAATTGCTATTCGTTGAGGAACTGAGTATTTCATCATCAATCCCAACGTCTGTTGTTATCCCTCTGCATTAACGTTATTTGTCATGTCAAACGAAGGTAAGTCACTTCAATCAACTGAATCCAAGAAAATAGACGGAAAATCTGGAGAGAAAGAAAAAGCATTGAGCTTAGTGGTTGGGCAAATAGAACGGAATTTCGGTAAAGGTTCGATCATGCGTCTTGGGGACGCATCAAAGATGCGGGTAGAAACAATATCTACGGGTGCTTTAACTCTTGATTTAGCTCTTGGTGGTGGCTATCCCAAAGGACGTGTGATTGAAGTTTATGGCCCAGAAAGTTCTGGAAAAACAACGCTGACATTACATGCAATAGCCGAGATTCAACGTAACGGTGGAGTTGCTGCATTTGTAGATGCAGAACATGCTCTTGACCCAGTCTATGCAGCCTCTCTTGGTGTTGATGTAGAGAATCTTCTCGTATCTCAACCGGATACAGGAGAGATGGCATTGGAAATCGTTGACCAACTTATTAGATCTGCTGCAGTCGATCTAGTGGTTGTTGATTCAGTCGCTGCACTTACGCCCCGTTCAGAGATAGAAGGAGAAATGGGTGATCATTCAGTAGGTGCTCAAGCTCGTCTAATGAGTCAAGCAATGAGAAAAATTACTGGAAACATTGGCAAGTCTGGTTGCACAGTCATTTTCTTAAATCAATTACGTCTAAAAATTGGTATTACATATGGGAATCCAGAAACAACAACTGGTGGAAACGCTCTTAAATTTTATGCCTCTGTAAGATTGGATATTCGTCGTATTCAAACGCTAAAGAGAGGAACTGAAGAATATGGAATTCGTGCAAAAGTGAAAGTCGCAAAAAACAAAGTTGCACCTCCATTTCGAATAGCCGAATTTGATATTCTTTTTGGGAAAGGAATTAGTACTCTTGGTTGTCTTCTTGATTTAGCAGACGAGACTAATGTCGTCACTCGTAAAGGAGCTTGGTATAGCTATGAGGGTGACAATATTGGGCAAGGAAGAGACAATACCATTACTTGGCTTGAGCAAAATCCTGAATCAAAAGACATAATTGAAAAATTAGTTAAAGATAAATTAACTGAGGGCTCAGAAGTAAGTGCTAATTCAATGAGACCACTAGCAGCAGCAGCTCGAAATGCTTCATTACGACCCAACTTCAACCAAGTTTCAGCGAACGGTTGAAACTAAAAATATAGTTGGGTTTATCTGATGTCTGCAGGAATCCACCACCCTGCAGCAGGTCCTATAAAGCGAACAATAATCCAAAGAATAACTAAAGCAGCAATACCTACCCATCCTGCACGAATACTTAATTTAATAAATTGATCTCTTTGCGCTTGCGTCACAGGAAACCAAGAGACAATACGAGGTGATTCATTCTTAGAGTTTTTCTTTCTACGAGGTTTCAATCCTTGTTCAGATCTTCGCCGAGCTTCTCCCATTACAAAAAAACAATATTTTTTAATCTAAGATATTGATTTTAATAAGGCAATAAACGCTCCAACGCAATCCACGGCTCAAGAGCTTCAAATATTAGTTTTCCCCAACTTCTATAGTGCATGCGACCATCTAGTATAGCGACTCGAACATCTCCACCCCTAATGATTGCAAGCGATTTGAGAAGTATAGTAAGAGTTTCGGGAAACAGGAATTCTCGAAACCAATCACAACCTTGATGCTTAAGCATTTCAACTCGAGCAGCGACCCAGGGCGACTCTAAAGTAGGAAATGGAATCACTGGAAAAATCAATTGATCTGGTGTTGGCAATTTGTACTGATTAATAATCCACCAATGACAACTGCAACAAAGAATCCCATTAGTCTCAACATCAGTAGTTTCATGAACTACTCTCAATCCAAAATCTCCAGCCAATTCACTAGCTATTTGAAGTCGTAGTTGTAAATCATCTACCAAAATAATAGTCGGACGAGGACGACCAAGTATCAATCTTTGACATTGTCTTAAAATATGGCAATAAAAATGAGACGTATTTGGCAAAGGTTGTCTTTTAGGGACAAACAATGGGATGGGTTCTTGATCAAATTTATTTCCTAAATTAACCTTCACAGTAAAAGTAAATTTTTTGCTATTTAGATCTAAAAAGAAAAAATCGCTTTGGTCTGAATTCGTCAGCATTAAAAGAGTATTTTTCGAAAACAAACTGGAAACAGTTTGCAAAGGAAATAAAGGTTGAATATACCAGTCCCAACTAAGTTTTTGCTTATCTAGTTTCGCCCAGGTTACCCATTCATTGTTGACCGCATTAAGAGCTCGTTTCCAAGGCATAGCGGAAGGCAAGTCATCTTTGAGAATTTGTTTTAATGTTAAAAGTTCCCTATGATGAATTCTTATGACAGCATCAGAGCGCACTGAATGACTAAATAGATCTCGAGTTAAGCGCTCATGAAGTTCGATAAGTGAAACTTCAAAACGTGAGCGCGAAGCAATTAAATCCTCCCAATCTTTTTGAGTAATTTTTATAGACATAGATTCTCTAATCTCACTAGAAATAAACTCAGATTCAGGAAATATTAATTGGCGATTTTTTAATAAATCTTTTTCATAAGCAAAAACAAGATCTTGATATCTTAAAACCCAAACTTTTTTATCTGAAGGAGTTAATTCAATTCCCTCTACATAATCGAGATCTAATCGACTAGATCTTAACTTTGGTAATTCCACTTCAAACAAGAGTCGACATTGTCTCTCTGATAGAATTAAAACAGCATTCTTGTTATGCAAACAAAGTGGAATCAATAGACCAGGCCACCAGAAATTTTTACTATCACTTGATAGTTGAATAAAAGTATTATCTTTACGACTTAAGCTTCTAGCTATTAATCTTGTCAGGGTCAAATTATGAGGCCATAGAGCAAGATTATTTTGATAGTATTTTTTCAGATGTTTATGTGAATTCACCGCAAGCATTAGTAGTACCTTTTATCAATAAATTCTTTTAATCATGTTGCCCTATGAATAAAGATATAGAACAATAATATTTATGGAGCTTAAAACAAAAACCTCTAAAAATATTGGAATTGTTGGATTAGGTCTAATTGGAGGTTCCTTAGGCTTAGATCTCCAAAAGCTTGGATATACAGTTTATGGAATTACTCATCGAGAAAAAAGTGCACAAAAAGCAAGAGAAAGAAAACTAGCCCAAATTGTCAGCACTGATACAAGCGTATTAAACAATTGTTCTCTTATTTATATTGCTTTACCACTGGAACAGCTCCTAAATCCTTCAACAGCCCTGATCAATGCCATTCCTAGAAATGCTGTTGTTACTGATGTTGGATCTGTGAAAGTCCCTATTTTAAATACTTGGAACAAGCTACATCCGCGTTTTGTAGCCAGTCACCCAATGACTGGGACCGAAGAATCTGGCGTTCACGCAGGTCAACATAATTTATTTAAAAACAAGCCATGGGTTGTTACCCCAAGCAAAGAAACTGATCAAAAAGCACTCGAAATAGTGCAGCAAATTGCTTTATCACTTGGGAGTCAATGGATAAGCTCTGAAGCTCAAATACATGATGAAGCTGTTGGATTGATTTCACATTTACCAGTTCTAATTAGCGCGGCATTGCTCAACACATTAACTACAGATGTAAAGCCTTCCTTATATTCACTTGCAAAAAGTATTGCATCCAGTGGGTTTTCTGATACCTCCAGAGTTGGAGGTGGCAACCCAGAACTGGGAGTCTCTATGGCAAAATTTAATAAAAAAAATATTGAGAGACATTTGGCCTCTTATAGACATTCTCTAAATCTTTTTGAAAAATATTTACTGGAAGAGAACTGGAGTGAGTTAGAAAAAATGTTAGTCAATACTCAGGAAGAAAGACAAAATTTCATTTCAAAACCTACGAATTAAAGACAGGGATATTCAAATGCCTACCTCTAAGTTCCATTAGTTGTCTGACAACCATCATGGCTGATTGGGTTACACCTGCTGTACCTTCGCCGGGATAAATTGAATCTCCACAAAGCCATAAACCTCTGAGAGGGGTCCTACTTGACAAGCCAAAAGGCCCAAATTGATCTGGATGCTGACCAAGCCCTCCGACTATTCCACGAGGACGTCCTGTCCACTTTTCAAAGCTTCTTGGAGTTGCAAATTCTTGATGATCCCAACTCGACTCAATCAAATCAAACTTTTTATTCAAAATAGTTCGTATCTGTTTTGATAAAATATTTTTTTTTCTGGCATAGGATTGATTATCTAGATTAGACCATTGATCAATATCAACAAATACACTTGCAATTAAAGTAGCCATTCCCACTGGTGCACGCTGATCATCTTCCATGCTTATAGAAATAAATAAAGAGCCAAAATTCTCATCGAATACTTGAATATGCCCTGGGCAATCAACTGGCAAGTCAGCACGACGGAGAGCTCCATAAAATACAGCTGCACCACTAGGTTTGGGTAATTTTTTTATACTTTCACGATATGTTGTAGATAAACCTCCATCAATAGGAATTAAATCTAAAAGAGATTGAGGAGGCAAGCTAAAAACAATATCTGATGCTTTTAGCTCTATCAAATTTTTCCTCCTATCAATTACATTGACATGAAAAATATTTGATTTTGTTTGACTGATTATTTTAGTCACTCTATGTCCTATTAAAAGGTTCCCACCATCTCTCAAAAAACTATCTTTCAACAAATCGCTAAGAATTTGCATTGATCCATGAAGATGCCATAACCCTCGGGGAGATTGGGCCATTTGAAGAACAGTTGCACCGTATAAAGCTGCCGTTCTACTCGCTGGCTCTTGAGAGTAAAGTTTTAATTGAAGATCTAGGAAACTTCGTAGACGTCTATCTTGATGACAACCAGTTATTTTAAGCAAATCTGCAATAGTCAACTTGCTCATAAAACCTGTTAAAAGATTTGAAGGACGTATAGCTCTAATTAATTGACTTAAATCCCACAAACTTCTTACAGGAAGTATGGGGTCTCTTTCTACAAATTCCCAGTTACTATCGTGAATTTTAGAACATAATGACCAAAAGATTTCACTCCCAGGAAACTGTTCTTTTCTTTCTTTATTCCATCTTAATGGATCATGCCAAAGATTGATTGGCCTACTCCCATCGCCAAGAACAACTGAACATCCAGGATCTAAAATTTTTGCATCAGGTAAAGGAATATCTAAATAATTAAATAAACGATGATGAATTCCTCCCCTCTCAAGACCTGCAACTTGAGTAGCGCCTACATCAAAAGTATAAGAACCTCTTTTAAAAGTTCCTGCACAGCCACCTAATTGAGTATGTGCTTCGACCAAAGTTACCTGATACCCCTCTCTAGCGAGAAGAGCAGCACCTGTTAAACCAGCTATCCCGCCCCCAACAACAATGATAGATTCTTCAGACATAAAAAATTATCCAGCGAGAATAAGGTGAATGGAAGAATTAATCAAAAATGCACTTTCCAGTTCAAATAAAGTAACCAAAAACTCATTAGTAGAAAAGATAATCCCGGTAGGCGGAGGTTGTATCCACAAAGCTTGGTGCATTTATTTTCAAAATGGCAAAAGGGTTTTTGCCAAATCAAATCATATAGACAATATTAATATGTTTAAGTTCGAACGTGAGTGTCTATCTGTTCTTAAAAGATTTGCTAACAAATCGTATATCTGCGTTCCTAAAACGCTTGATCTAATCACTTATCAAGACGTATCTGTACTTTGTTTAGAATGGATAGATCTCGAACAATCCCAACAAAATCTCCTTGGACAAGGTTTAGCACTACTGCATAAATCATCGAGTGAGTGGAGCCAAAAAAAATTCGGATGGGATGAAGAAGGTTTTATAGGTTCTAGCACCCAAGCAAGAGGGTGGAGCAGCAACTGGGGCGAATTCTTTGTCAATTATCGTCTTAGACCACAACTTATAAAGGCAAAAGCATGGGGTCTAATAGTTGATGATTATGAAGATATTTTAATATATTTAAGCTCATACCTAAACGATCACAACCCAAGGATCTCAATAGTTCATGGTGATCTTTGGTCAGGTAATTGTGGAAGTACTCAAGATGGTTTAGGAAGTCTTTATGACCCTGCTTCATATTGGGCTGACAGAGAAGTTGACATCTCAATGACTAAATTATTTGGCGGTTTTAATAGAGAATTTTATAAAGGATACGAACAGATCTGGCCACTAGATACGCTTTCAAACGATAGAACTAATATTTATAATCTTTACCATTTGCTTAACCACGCGAATATGTTTGGTGGATCATACAAAGAAAATTCATTAAAAATACTAAAAGATCTGAGATCACGTGTATAACGAGACCTCAGATCTTTGATTGTTTTCTTATTAATTTATCCTAGGTACTCTTTTTTAAGATTTTGAACTTTATCAAATACAGCTGTTCTTTTTTCACTTGTAGTTAAATTTTGCCAACTCCACTGGCCTAAAACTACTATTCCAAGAAGTTCAAGTAAACCAGGAAGAATGGGGAAAAAATTAACTGTATCAATAACAACCTTGATTAATACTTGAGCAAGAACAACCACAGCAATGATTCCTGCTGCCTTGCCATACTTACCCATCTGGGTCCAATCAATTTTGCTCAATGATTCATTAACTTTCCCCATTACATCACTGTAACGTTCTGAAAAATTAACACCTTCAGTTTTCCCTCCCTTTGATTCATCTTTAGAATCAGGATTTACATCAGACATGAACACAAGCGACTAAGCAGTTATGGACCGAGCGTATCGAATTAATTTAAGAAATGCCATAGGCTTTATAGGGATAAGTCCGAACCAAAATAGAGAGGATGCCGAATCAACTCACTTTTTCTGATGAAAATTCCAAAATATATTGAGTTCCATAACGAGACAAATTATGTTCTCTCTAGATTTTTAAAGGCAGCTGAACCAGCTGAAGGCTGCGCTATATTAATTGGTCAAAAAAAAACTTCCATAACAGATGCTAAAAAAAATTTTTGGAAAGTAATGCACATCTGGAATTGTCGTAATGTATGGGGAGAACCAGAATCATTCTTAATTGATCAAAATATAAGAGTTTTTGCTAATCAAAAAAATATTCAACCATCAAAAAATACTCGCTTCGAAATAGACGCAAAAGATCAAATTGCTTCTCAAAAATGGTCAAGAGAAAATGATTTAGAGGTTTTATGCTGTGCTCACTCTCATCCTTCAAGTGAAAACAAACCGTCGAAAATGGATTTATTCTTCCACCAATCTCCTGGTCTTATGGTTATTTCAAATAAGGATGGAGATTTAAAGGCATGGTGGATCAAAAGTAAATTTGATTTTCATAGCGTGAAAATTAAATTTATTTCTTTAACGTAAGTAAATCATGAAAGGGTTGACTCATGGGGAAAAGCCAGAATGACGCAAATTTAAATCTCGATGAACTTGCTAGGTATGCAAGACATATAAGTCTTCCTGAAATAGGTATTACAGGTCAAAAAAAATTGAAGAAAAGCTCAATTGCTTGCATTGGGACTGGTGGACTCGGATCTCCACTTTTAATTTATCTTGCTGCAGCTGGAATAGGACGTATCGGAATAGTTGATTTTGATGTGGTTGAATACTCAAATTTACAAAGGCAAATCATTCATACAACTGATTCAATAGGCCTATTAAAAACAGATTCTGCCAAACAACACATACTCAAAATAAATCCTTCTTGTCGAGTGGATTTATTCAATCAAAAGCTAACAAGTAGTAATGCTTTAGAAATACTTAGAGCCTATGACGTGATATGTGATTGCTCAGACAATTTCCCAACACGCTACCTAATTAATGATGCTTCTATAATTCTCAAGAAGCCTTATATATATGGTTCAATTGCACAATTCGAGGGTCAGGTAAGTGTATTTAATTTGAAGAAAGATAGTCCTAGCTATAGAGATCTTATTCCAACGCCACCTCCACAAGAATTAATTCCATCATGCTCTGAAGCTGGTGTTATGGGAATTCTTCCAGGAATCATAGGTACAATTCAAGCAGCAGAAGCAATAAAAATAATAACAAATATTGGTTCTCCACTAGATGGAAGGGTCCTCATTTTTAATGCACTAAAGATGAGCTTTAAAGAGCTAACATTGAAATCTAGTCAAGAGAGTAGCAATATCAATAAATTAATAGATTATAAAAGCTTCTGTTCAGAGGTTAAAGTTAAAAATGAGGTCGATTTAGATATAAAAAGTATCTCAGTGCAGGAATTAAAAACACTTCTTAGTCAAGAATCTAAAGAGACATTATTGATAGATGTTCGCGACCAAATCGAATATAATGAATGTTCAATTTCAGGCTCCAGGCTCATACCCCTTAGTACTATTGAAAGTGGGGAGTCCATTAATGAAATCAAAATTCTTGCCGCGCAAAAAAATCTTTATGTATTTTGTAAAAGTGGAAAAAGGTCATTGCGAGCACTAAGGCATTTAGACAAACTTGGAATTCAAGGTGTAAATATTGAAGGAGGTATTGATGCCTGGAACAAAGAAAATATTAATTAGAACTAATAATCAACTCCTCTCTTTAAATCAACTCCTTTTTCTGCATAGTGCTTATGACACACCATCTCAGAATGAACACTTGCCAAATCAAAATACAGAGGTTGATTTTTACATCTTCCTGTAATAATCACTTCGGTCTCTGATGGTTTGCGCAGTAATGTTTGAACGATAGGCTCAACTGGTAGGAGTTCCAAATCAACAGTTGGATTTAACTCATCCAAAATCACTGTCTTATAGAGACCACTTGAAATCGCTGCTCTTGCAATTTCCCATGCTCTCTCAGCTTCTACATAATCAATGGGTTTTTGCTGGCCTCTCCAAACAATCGCATCTCTACCAGATCGAAGATGGTCCACTAAATGAGGATAACTTTCTCGAAGAGCTGCAATAGCAGCATCCTCTGTGTAACCACTACCACCCTTAAGCCATTGCAAAATTAAAACACGATGACTTTTATCCTGACTAATTCCTCTACCGATAGCTTGTAAAGCTTTACCCAAAGCACTGGTTGATTTGCCTTTCCCTTCCCCAGTATATATTTCAATTCCACCAACATTATTTTCAAAAAGACTTTCCTCTTTATTGATCTCAGGGCGCCTGTGAGCTCTCATCTCAGAATGTAGTTCAGCAACTTTAATTAAAGGGTTTGGTGCTGCTCTACCAGTGACAATGATTTCCATACCACTTGGTCTTGCAGTAAGTGTTTTCACAACTTCTTCAACTTGCAATAAACCCAAATCCAGAACAGGATTCAATTCATCTAGAACAACAACTGAATATAAGGCACTGGCAATCGCCCCCTTTGCTATGTCCCATCCTCTTTGAGCTTCCTGATAATCAAATTTTGTAGATTGATCGACATTGAAAAATTCACCTCTACCAGTCCTAACTTGATCAATCAGGTGGGGGAAACCTTGCTGCAAAGCATCAATTGCTGAATCTTCGTCATAAGAGCGACCAGGCCCTTTCAAAAATCTAAGAAGTAATACTCTTGTTTGTTTTTTCTCACATATACCCAGACCTATAGTTCTCAGAACCACCCCCAAAGCTGCTTGACTCTTGCCTTTACCCTCTCCGTCATAAACATGTAATTGTCCATGACTTCGTTCTTGGCTTTCCGATGCTGTCGTAATTCCTATACCGTTTGATACCACGATCGACAATTCTGCTTCTTATGCATGTAACTTAACTTCTTCTACATTACACGTCATAGAATATGCAAAATACACACAAAGATGAAAGAGTTCAGAACGTTAAATTCAAACAAATTAATGATCCTCTAAAAAAGTGTTTTTCAGTCAACTTGAATCTTTATCTGAATTAGAACTTGAGCAACTAAAATTGTTAAGGGATTTTATTAAAGATATAAATAATGCATGTGTTGCCTTCTCTGGAGGCGTTGATAGTTCTTTAGTAGCAACAATAGCGCAAGAACAGCTAGGCTTAAAAGCCCTGGCAGTTACAGGTGTCTCTCCTTCTTTAGCTCCATATTTACTAAAGCAAGCGCGTCTTCAAGCGGCTTGGATTGGTATTCGTCATGAAGAATGTCAAACCCATGAAATCAATGAGCCAAATTACTTTAAGAATCCTGAAAATAGATGTTTTGCGTGCAAACAAGAATTGCACAAGCATTTACATAAAATTTCAAAAAAATACAATAATGCTCAAGTTCTCGATGGAGTTAATCATGACGATCTTAGCGACTTTCGACCAGGTATTAAGGCAGCTAATAAAGCAGGCGTGATATCACCTCTGGCCGAACTAAAAATAGATAAAAAATCAATTCGTTCGATTTCCAAATCATTAGGATTACCTTGGTGGGATAAACCTGCTCAACCATGTTTAGCCTCTCGCATTCCTTTTGGAGAGGAAATAAGTTCAAAAAGGCTGGAGCAAATTGCCTTAGCAGAAGAATGGATTATTAATCAAGGTTTTTCTAAGGTACGTGTAAGAAGTCAAGGTCTATCAGCAAGAATCGAATTACCCGCACATGAAATAAACAACTTTCTGAAAATCATTCAAAGAAATCAATTAATTAAATATTTTTTATCTTTAGGTTTTCATTCTATAAGCCTAGATCTAGAGGGTTTTATTAGTGGCAAACTCACTAGAGACATAAAGAAAACCACCTGAAAGAGCAAATCTCATCTCGAAATAATTTTTGATTTACTTTAAGTATTGATTATGCTCAGAGTTCACGATTCAAAGCTTGAATTCCTGAAGGAATCTCTCTGGCAATATTTTTAAAAGAGAAGTTCTTAGCCAAAAAATCTTTGAAAAGTACTTTACAAGCTTTTTCAGGCATCGTATGGTCACCACAAGTGAATACATCAATGGCTGCATAACCAATCTCTGGCCATGTATGTATTGAGATATGAGATTCAGCCAATAACGCGAGTCCAGTAACTCCCTGAGGTTTAAAACTGTGTGTTACCAAATTTATGAGCGTTGCACCAGCAATTTTGGCCGATGATGTGATTGTTGTCCTTATAAAAGCTTCATCATTAAGCTTCGCATGATCACATTGGTAAAGTTCAAGTATGCAGTGCCTTCCTATATTCTCACTAGAATTAGTATGAATGATTTCTGCATCATGTGACTTGTAAGAATCAGGCCATCCAGGGTTTGGATGCAATTCTGGGAAAAAAGGTTCCATAATCTATCCAAAAATCATTTCCACAATAGCCGACCAATAGTTTTAACTAAAAGAATCTAATTGCATTAATTGTGAGTTTCGTACCCATTCACCTTCAAAAGATTCCAAATGTGTTGCACTAATTAAACACTGATGTTTTTGGCCAACAGCATCTAAAAGCAATAATTGTCGTTTTGGATCCAGCTCAGCTAAAACATCATCTAAAAGCAAAATTGGAGATCTGCCAAACACCGTTTTAATTAATTCTAATTCAGCCAATTTCAAAGCCAACACAATAGTCCTCTGCTGACCAGCAGAACCAAAGCGTCTAGCATCTACTCCATTTATTAAAAAATGTACATCATCACGATGCGGACCTACTCGGCAATTACCCGTAACCTGTTCATCAGATCTCATTTCCAAAAGTTGACGTTCAATACTCTCACTCCAAAGCCTTTCACTCTCTTCACCTTCAAGTTTACTACCTGGTAAATATGTAATAGTAAGCTTCTCCTTACTATTACTTAAATGTTCTTGCCAGTTTGAAGCTATCGGAAGTAGACGATCTAGAATACGCCTACGCCTTCGATGGATTCTTGTGCTTACCAAAGCCATTTGCCTATCATAAGAATCTAATAGAATATTTTGATTCTCCTTCGATTGAACACTGAAATTACGCCACAACTGACTTCTTTGCCTAAGCAATCTAGAAAGCCTTCCGACCAAGTCAGAATAAATTGGTTCAAGTTGTTGAACAATTCTATCTAGCCAATTTCTTCTTAGAGCAGGTTCTCCTCTAATTAATTCTAGATCAAGAGCACTAAAACCTACACTTCTCATCGGTCCGATCAAATCAATTTGACGAGTTAAAAGTTTTTCATTTTTATAGGCTTTTCTCCCACCTTTTCTGTTTAATTCTAAAGAAACTTTTTGATCATCGTCAATTTTCGCAGATAGGAAAGCCTGATCTTGGTCCCAATAAATTAAATCCTGATTTCGATTAGATCGATGCGAGCGCAAACTAGACAAGAGCTCTACAGATTCAAGAAGATTAGATTTCCCAACTCCATTTTGACCTATTACTATTAAACGATTTTCAGTTAACTCAAACTGAAAACATCGATAATTTCGAAAATTATTAAGTTCTAACTGATGAAGTTGAATGTTGCTTTATGGCATTTGTATGTAAGCTAATTTTAATAAGGTCTCAGTATTTGGCCTTTTTTAATATCAACCCCTTGTTGGGCATGTAGCTCAGTTGGATAGAGCATCAGATTCCGGTTCTGAGAGTCGGGGGTTCGAGTCCCTCCATGCTCGTAAAAATAATTTCTCAAAGTCTAAATCCCATTGTTTTTATACCATTTGGATCTAATAAAAATCCATTAGCTTTTAATGGATTAAGTGAAATTAATGGAGCAGCAACCGAAATACTACAGCCTGGCAACTCTCGTCTAATAATTTCGATTGCATTGAAAACCATAATAGACATGAACGTTTCTTGTTGATACCCAGGCTCTGCGACTAAATCCCACAAATTTGCATTTAAACCCTTATCGCTAGTCACACGAACAAAGCCAACAAGATTATCAGAAGTTTTTTGAAGAAGAGTTAAATAAAAATCAGATTTTTTCAAAGCTAATTCTAACTTCCTTGGTTGATGGGTATCTTGTTTACATCTTAATAAAAGCCTATTTATTTTACGTACAGAAACAGGTTCACTCCTGAGTAAAACAAAGCCCTGAGGAATTTTGGGGCATTTATTTCCTGAATTTAATCCAAGCATGTCATCCTGTGTTTCTCATCCCTGCAGCAATGCCATTGATAGTTAACAATGCTCCTCGCAATAATTCACTACGGCTATATGTACGTGAACTTTGACCAGAGTCAGCACTCAAATCTTCACTAATGGGTGGTTGACGATTCTGATCTCTTAATCGTTTAAGAAGAGCGACTTGTAAAAATCCCAAGGGAATAATAGTCCTGTTCCTCAGATTTACAGACAATTGCAAAGCAGGGTCTGCACTTAAAAGTTTTGACTTATCAGTAATTTCTAAAATTAATTTCTTAGTTAAATTATATTCACTTGAGATGATATCGAAAATTCCAGCGAATGCTTCACGATTATCATTGCCACCTAAACTAAGCATATAGTGGTGGGCAACATCCAAATCAACTTTCGAAAGTGTCATCTCTACTTTAGAGATCAACATTCTAAAGAATGGCCATCTCTGATTTAACATCCTCAACATCTCCATTTGATTGGGATCTATCTTTAGTTCAGTAGCTAACGCTGTACCAACCCCAAACCAGCTAGGTAAGAGGAATCGACTTTGAGTCCAACCAAAGACCCATGGAATTGCACGAAGACTTGATAAGTCTTTTGCACCACTTTTTCTTCGTGCAGGACGACTAGAAATTTGCAGCTTACTAATCTCTTCTATTGGAGTAACTACTTGAAAGAATTGAACCAAGTCGGGATTATCATGAACTAAAGCTCGATAATGCTCCCTTGAACGAGCAGCCAGCCTGGTCATCAGTTCATTCCAACTTGGCGTGGCATCTAATTTGTTAGTAACCAAGCTATTTTGGAGAACCGCTGTAGTGACAGTTTCAAGATTATATAAAGCTAATTCTGGAAGGCTATATTTTGAGGCAAGAACCTCCCCTTGCTCTGTGATCTTTATACGGCCTTGAAGCGTACCACTTGGTTGAGCCAAAATTGCTTGATAAGCTGGTCCACCTCCTCTGCCTACTGACCCTCCCCTACCATGAAAAATACGTAAAGCTATACCTTGTCTACTAGCCAGATCTTGTAGTGCTATTTGCGCCTTATGAATTTCCCAATTACTTGAGAGGAAACCAGAATCCTTGTTACTATCAGAATATCCAAGCATAAGTTCCTGAAGAGGTTGTTTTTTCTCTCCTACTCGTGGAAGTAATTTTCTGTAAACATCTTTCTGAAGTAAAGACTCCATGACAGAAGGAGCATGTTGCAAGTCCTCAACCGTTTCAAATAATGGAACAACAAGAAAATCAGCAGCTCCTAAAGTTGGATCAATCAATCCTGACTCTTTGGCTAAAAGCAACACTTCTAATAAATCTGATGCTGTATGACTCATTGAAATTACATATGAGCGACAAATACGAGTACCAAATTCTTTTTGAAGCCTATGAAGCATATGAAAAACTGAGATAGTTTCTTGAGTGCTTTTAGACCAATCAAAAGCAGGAGGGATAAGTGGTCTCCGAGTATTCAATTCCTTCATCAACCAAGTGACGCGACTTTCCTCGTTCATCAATCCATATGACTCAGGCAGATCTAAATAGCGAGTGAGTTCATCCAACGCATCACTATGACGAGTACTTTCTTGCCTAATGTCTAAACTTGCTAAAGAGAACCCAAAGATATGAACTTGGTTTAATAAGGTATCCAGAGGTTCACATGTAAGATCAGTACTAACCAAACTATTCCTAATAAGTTCTAATTCATTTTTAAATTCGTCTACAGATCTATAGTGAAGTAAATCATCAAAACTATTATTTGTAGATGCTAAAGGCTTAACTTCAGGAGAGAATTGCCAACCAGCATCTGCTAGCTGCTTATTACGTATTTGAGTAAGTCGCAACCTCTCGAGTGTATAGCTAAGCTTCAATCGATAAGGTTCTAGCCGATATCTGGCAGCTCGCTCCTCGTAGACCTCCGGGAAACGAACTCTGTCCATTTCTAATGACTCTAGCAAAGGAGAACTTACTTGACTCCATTGCATAGATATACTTAATTGATCTCTGAGCTCTTGAACTGAAGCAATATACCTATCCAACATTAATTGTCTTTGATAACAGGCTGTTCTCCATGTAATTTCAGGAGTGACGGACGGATTACCATCTCGATCTGAGCCCACCCAGGAACCAAATGTACAAAAGGCCTCATTAGGGATCTCTACATCTGGATAACTTGAAGCCAATGCCGTAGTCAGCCTCCTTCTCAATTGTGGCATCGCATCAAACAAAACCTGTTGAAAATAATGAAGCGCATAATCAACTTCATCTAGAACAGTCGGCTTGAATTGATGAAGTTCATCAGTTCTCCACCAAAGTCTTATCTCCTCCTCTAATTGGAGCCTAAAGATTTCCTTCTCAGACTCGGAGATTAAGCTATTAGATTGAAGTTGTTGCAAAAGAGTGGCTACTCTTCGTTGCTTATGTCTAACGGTATGTCTAACTATTTCAGTTGGGTGAGCTGTAAAGACAAGACGAATATCCATTTCCCTCATTAAAGCATCAAGCTGGGCTGGAGGGACATTCAAACGACGTAATCGCTCAAACAATTGTCGAAAAGTTGCTGGTGCAGTTTGACTCGCCAAAGCAGGAGCGAAAGGGTCTATGTTGCCATGTCTATTGTCTAACTTCCCTTTTTTCATACTTTCTAAATAACTATCCTCCTCTATACGTTGCTCTAAAATATTTACTAACTGAAAATATAGCGAAAAAGCCCTAGCAGCAGATATCGCCTCTGCTAAATCCATTTCTGTAATCAAATTAACTATAGCCTGAGAAGAATTATCTTTATTTGACTTGCTAGGGTCACTTAATTGCTTTAAACGCAATAATCGATCTGTTTGATTAGGAGGACATTCACTTTTGAGAACTGTTTTCCACAAATCCTCAACCAGTTCAAGTCTTTGTTGCAATAAATATCCAGGATCTTTATCCTCAACACTTTCTGTCGAGTGATGAGAGATATTTGCGTTAGAAGAATTTTTCAACATAAACCTATTATGAGGCAGTTCTCCCGACTTAGTCACTAATGGGTTGCTTCAATTGAATGAAATTGGTCTCTTCTCGTTCCATTTCACTAATACCTTTCTGAAGCAAAGACTGAATTGAGACTCCCTTGGAATAAGAATTCAGCCATATGATTGATTGATTTCCGTTTGTTAAAATAGATTCAATCGGTTGCAATAACTCAAACATATCAAGCTGCTTAGCCAAAGGAGTCACCTCTAAAAGAAGTTCATTTATCCAATCACGACAGTTTATTTGTTTTCCCGTTTTCCAATGAGATAAATTTGCATCGAGACTAGATTTGGCGGCAAGCAAATCATTTTCATCTGCTAATAGAGCCAATTCTTTGAGTGTTTTAAAGCTCGCTTCCATGGGATCATATGTTTTTATATTGTTTTTAAGGTGAATAATTCTTAGTTCAAGTAACGCTGTTATGGCTAAGAGCAAATCAACATTACAGACCAAGTCACATATCCTTAGCTCTAATCGATTTAATACATGAGGTCTTTCTGGACCATTTGGCCGAACTGATGTCCACAAATGTCTTTCATTTTGCATATTCCCCTGCGATAACTGATCTTCAACCCATGTTACATAGTGATCATGATCTACAAACATGGGGACATTGGAGGGTGTCTTAGGGAATTGAATCCACCTTTGAGAATGTGCTCCAGTAGCGTTTCCTCCTAAAAAAGGAGAACTTGCGCTTAATGCCAAAAATAATGATGCCTCACATCGAACCAAACGAAGAGCCGAAAACAGTAAGGATAGGTTTTCAATACCTAAATTAATATGAATACTTGCTGTTACGACTTTTGTTCCATAATTTTTTTCTATAAAAGAGTGATAACAGTTTTCCAGATCTGACCTTTCAAATTTTTCTATATTTCCAAGACTTAAAGTGCTCCCAGGAAGAATGGTGAGTTCTTTGGAATCAAGCCATTTTCTAAGTTTTAATCGTGGTAGTAACAGTGCATGCTTTAAAACTTCATATCTTTTATCTGGAACAGTTATGTACTCAAGATTTCTTTGATCCGGTTCTTTCACAAAATCTGATAGATCTTTAGTAATAGCAGATGCAACCCCTACATTTTCGCCGGCAAATGTACCGGTAAAAAGCTCCACTTCAAACCCCTTTAGAAGCATAAAGTTGGTCATAAATCAGGAGCTTCTAAGCAAGCTAAAGCAGTAAACATACCTTTCGCTTTATTTAAAGTTTCTTGATACTCATTAGAAGGAATGGAATCTGCGACGACTCCAGCTCCAGCTTGAACCTGAACTATACAGTCATTTTTATTGTTCCTACGAACAACCATTGTTCTGATAGTAATAGCTGTGTTTAAGGCTCCATTTAAATCTATTGAGCCATAAACGCCGGAGTAAGGACCTCTACGTTGTTTTTCTAATTGATTAATTAGTTGCATAGCTCTTATTTTTGGTGCTCCACTAACAGTTCCAGCGGGGAAAGAAGCAATTAATAAATCCCAAATATCATTTGTTTTTTTTAAAGTACCTTCAACCTCACTGACTATGTGGATTACATGCGAATATTTTTCTATAACCATTAATTCTTTTACAAAAACACTACCTGGGATGCAAACTCGGCCTAAATCATTTCGACCTAAATCTACTAACATCACATGCTCAGCTCTTTCTTTTGGATCTTTTAAAAGATCTTTCTCAAGGATTGCATCATCTAAATCATTTTTACCTCTTGGACGTGTACCAGCAATTGGTCTCAAGCTTGCTTGAATACCCTTTTCAGTTTGTTTGGCCTTAACCATTACCTCCGGGCTCGAACCAATAAGTTGCCAATCTCCAAAATCAAAAAATGCCATAAATGGAGAGGGATTTACCATCCGCAGGCTTCGATATAACTCAAAAGGTTTTTGTATTACAGTCGACTCCAATTTTTGACTAATAACCAACTGAAAAACATCACCTTTTTTGATAAATTCTTTTGCCGATTTAACACTTTTTTCAAATTCACTCTTTGATGTTTTTTGCTTCATATCAACTGATCTTTTCGCATTTTCATTCCATTTTAAAGACTTGACCGGCTTTAGAGGAGCTGCCATTAGGTCTTGAAGTTGATTGATTTGTTCACAAGCGATTTCATAAGCTTGACCAGGTGAAATCCCATCACTTAAATCTCCATATGCCACAGCTGTTATTAGACGTTTGACTTGATCAAAAATAAGAATTTTGTCCATAAACATCCAAATACCATCAGGCAAGTCTTGATCTGATAATTCATGGGTGGGTACAGAGGGCTCAATCCATTGAATTAGTTCATAACCCCACATTCCAAAAAGTTGTCCTAGTTGCGGTAACCCTGACAAAGAAACAGATTTATAAGGCTTAAGCATTTCCCTGAGTATTTCAATTGGATTTCCATGAAACTTTTCTTGTTTTCCAGTTCTCCAACATCTAGTCAATTCATCACCTCTAACTATCACCTGCCAGAGAGGATCTGATGCAACCACACTCCACCTGCCAATAGTTTCTCCACCTTCTACTGATTCAAGCAATACCCCTGGAGGGTTGCCGTTACCAACTTTAAGCCAGGTGGTAAGGGGGGTTTCCAAATCAGCCGGCCAACTTTTTGCCAAGGGAATATAGTTTGCCCCGCTGGAAGCTGATAAAAGAAATTGTTCCTTATCTAAGCTAAGCATGACTGCATAATGGCAGCCCAATATATATATTTAAAGGGGTCAACAGTTTAAATTAGATTAGTCATGCATCGTAAGTTTTTTTTCCGCTAAATTTCAAGCTTGCTGGATTAGGATTTTCTCCGATTCGTCTATTGTTGTAACCTTCTTTTAACCTTCCTTCATTGGGTTTCTCAGAAAAGACGCCATCTTTAGGGAAAAGTAATTCTCTATCCCCTCCGGGGTAAATTCTATATATTTTGCTTGTTTCAATTCTTGGCTTAAACCCTCTTAATTGAGTATTCAAAGCAAAACACTGCTCTTTTCTTGCAAAGTACATCAAATTATCACCTGCATGCATTACTGCAGCTCCTCCCGTTGGAAGCTCAAATACCTCAGAGGTTTTACTTGTCCAGGTGATTGCATATTTTTCTTCGGTTTCAGCCGAGTTTAATAAACCACCGGTGCTACCAATGTGTTTTGGAAGTGTTCCAGGTAATACTTCGGTCATGCTTTCAATTAAATCAACTTTTTCTTTATTTTTTAAATTAGCACTTTATTTTGTGCCTTTTGACTCATTGTACGTCAACTTCACACGCGTCAACATTAATCAATTAGATCAAATTCTTTTAATTCAGAAATAGGAAAAAATATCGTAATACCTTTATCTCTCCTATTTGTAAGTCGGCCCCCAAGACTTTTCAAAAGTCTTTGCGTTGCAGCCTGACTAAGCTGCAAATTACCTGTTGAAGGATTCCAGCTAAGTACTGGACCAATTTCTTCATTGGAACAACTTTCTGAGATTTCAGAATGAGTAGTTGTGGAAAGCTGAGTTAAAATCTGAAGCTTCAGTCTTTGACCCGCTGGCCTCAATTTCAAAGTTAATTCCCCACCGGTTTGCAATCCACGACTATTACGATCAATAAGACCTGTAATCATTAATTCAAGCCCTTCAGAATCACTCAAGACTTTTGGTAAATCTGGTGTGATATCAAGAATAAGTTTCAATCCTTTTCGTTCTAAATGATTACTCCAAACCGGAAATAACATTGTGAGCATTTTACCTAAATCAGTTAAAGCTAAATTTGTCTCTCGTGGCTTACTCCTCTCTAACTCAACTGCATTAAAAATCAAACCAAAACGATCAATTTGTTCTGTACATTCAATATCTATTTGCTTCAAACGTGTTTCAACTACCCTAGGTAAGTCTTGTTTTCGTAAAAGAGATCTTATTAAAGTTCTTATTGTCGCCAGAGGAGTCCTTATTTCATGTGTTAAAGCCTCTAGTAAGGAAATTTCACTATTGCTTGAGCTTGATGTGTGATCATTAATTAAATTATCTGGCAAAGTTTGAATATTTAAACTTGGTGCAATATCTGCAAGTCGTTGAGATAGTAAAGGCCAAAATACTTTAGATAAATCATCATTCGTTTTTAGCTGGCCCAATTCTCCAAGTGCGTTTCGAAGATTATTTGCTTGTTCAACATTTTCTTTATTCAATCTGTTGTCAAGTAACGTTAAAAGGTCACTCAAAGTCTCTGGATCACTGCGCATTAATAATTTTCTCTCCTGAGAACTACCTTCCAGGGCCAAAGCAATTTGAATTTCAGGAGTAATCACTATTAACAAAGGATCGTTCCCATCTTCCTCCAGAAGAGTCAATCGCTCATAGCCTGAGGAATCATTATGAAAATCCATCGAAACTGATTGACTGGGTGGCAACATCCCCATTGAAGGATTTGTTAGATTTAGAAGATCCTTGGGAGCCCATACCCATCCTTGAAATTTCTTGAGTAATTTTGGTTCGTATAATGCAGGTAAAGGGGAAGACAACCACAAACCTCTTGTAAGGTTCATCGGCAGCAGTATGTCTGACTGAAGAGTATCCAGAGCCGCCCACCACATTCTCCTCACTGAAGATTCACTACATTTGGCTTGAGGAACACCTTTAGCCATCCTTTTTTGTAAGGCTTTGATTGTTACTAAAGGCGTATTCACGAAAACCTCCAAACCTCATACAAACCTTTAAATCCATTAGATAGTTCAGATTTTAAAGGGTGAAAAATCATAAAAAATAGAGTTTCAACTCGTGAGGTGCCTTAGCTGATTTTTTTCAAATAGATTGATTGAAAATTTCTAAGTAATTCAATTTAAGAGTCAAATAAAGTCTTTTAAAAAAGTAAACCATAAGAACTACCTAGTTTATTAGTCAGGGTAAACAAGGTGAGGATTGCACCTCATATCCCATAATTTCAAGAATAACTAATCCAATGAAACTAATGTTTGATCTTAAAGTGAGGATTCCTTCCTTTACATAGATGAAAAACTTAACCTCAAGATGGTAAGGAGTGCTTAACCATAGCAATACTTAAAACTCTACTGAGACTCAACTAATGCATTTACAAATGAAATAAGCATAATTGTTTAATTAGAGATTTTTTCTTATTGACTGTCCTCTTCTAGATACAGATAAACAAAGGCCCAAACTTATAAAATTAACAAATAATGCCGTTCTTCCATAGCTCATAAAAGGCAATGGGATTCCAGTTACAGGCCCTAGACCAATGGTCATAAATATATTCACCATAATTTGGAACATAAACATTGAAGTTATTCCAATCACAATCAAAGATTCAAAATCAGTGCGCGCCTCAATAGCTATCTTGATCAGTCGAAAAATTAGAATAAAAAATAAAAATAAGACCAACAAAGTTCCTAAAAAACCTGTCTCTTCTCCAAGAGCACTAAAAATAAAATCAGTATGTTGCTCTGGTATGAATTTTAATTTAGTTAATTGACCCTGCATCAATCCAGTTCCAACCAATCCTCCAGATCCAATACTTATTTTGCTTTGGAGCACATGATAGCCACCACCTAAAGGATCTTGGCTAGGATCAAGAAAAAGAATTAGTCTATCTCTCTGATAATCTCTTAATAAAGTTTCCCAAAACCAAGAAGAAATTTTGGCTATTAATGAATGAAAGAGAAAAATTAATATTGTTATTATTTTTCTTTGATTTGGAAAAGACTTATAAGACAAAAAAACAATTATTGGAAACCATATAAAAAGCCCCAATGGGTATGAGTAAGACAAGAATCCTGTAACTGAAGTGGCCAAAACAATAAATGTCCACTCATATGGCATCCCTGACCAATACAACATGCCGAGAAGTATCGCGCCAAAAACAAGAGATGTACCAAGATCAGGTTGTATGAAAACCAAAATCCAAGGGAAAATAGAAACTAATAAAGGTTTAATTACATGCGATAAATTAGTAAATCTTCTTCGATCTAAAATAGAAGCCAAAACAAGTATTAAGGTCAATTTAGCAAACTCCGATGGCTGAACATACACGCCAGCAAAGCTCAACCATCTCTGTGCTCCTAATGCAGAAGTACCACTAAAATTTACATATAATAGGGTTAAAATAGTAAAAACATATATTGGTACAATATATTTTCGTAGATCTTGCAAAGGAACTTGAGCCAAAAAATAAACAATTAAAGACCCTATATAAGCAATGATTGCGTGTTGATACCAATCTGCAATTCCAATATTTCTTTGTGTACTTGCAATTAAGAAAGAAGATAAATGTACTAAAATAAAAGGAACAATCCAAATTATAAAATCAGTATCTTTCCAAATTTTTCTGTTTCTAACTATTTTTAAATTAGATATTTTCTTTCGACCAAAACTTATCATAATTTTCAATCAATGTTTAACTGATAATTGATTAGATAGAGTTTCAGCAAGTTCTAAAAATACTTTTGCTGTTATTGAATCTCGAGATGTATGAACTACAGGCAAATCCTTACCTGTACCCGAAAAAGTATCTGACTCTATTGGTATCTGAGAAAGCAAGGGGACATCATTCTCTTTAGCTAATTGCTCTCCACCTCCCGAGCCAAAAATCTCATATGATTTTTGAGGTTGATCTGAAGGAATAAAATATGTCATATTTTCGATCACTCCTAGTACAGGAATATTCAATTGTTTAAACATTGCTAGTCCTCTTCTTGAGTCTTGAAGAGATACATTTTGTGGAGTGGTGACTATAAGCACACCTGCCATGGGAACTGCCTGAGCCAAAGAAAGTTGAGCATCCCCTGTCCCAGGAGGAAGATCCACTATTAAAAAATCACGTTCTCCCCAAGAAGCTTGATACAGGAATTGTCGAATAATTCCATTAAGCATTGGGCCACGCCAAATCACTGGTTGATTTTGATCAATCAATAATCCCATTGAAACCATTCCAATTCCACATGTTTCAATGGGGATAATCATTTGCTCTGCGCCCGAACCACTAACTTCAGGAGTTATTTCGCTAACACCAAGCATATAAGGGGTATTTGGCCCATAAATATCTGCATCAAGCAAGCCAACCTTAAAACCTTTTTGACTAAGCGCACAAGCTAAATTTACGGCAACAGTACTTTTACCAACGCCTCCTTTACCACTACTTATAGCGATAACATTCTTCACTTTTGGTATTGGAGTTAATCCCTGAGATTGAGCACCATGACCGGCCTGACCAATAGGAGATTCCGCAGATGGAGAGGAGTCCCCTATCTCAATTTGGACTTCTTCTATGTCTTCCAGTAAATCAATGCATTTTCTAATATCATTTGCTATCTGACTTCTTTGCGCTATCGCAAAATTAGGAAGGGTGAGTCTTACAACAATCTTCGGTGGCTTTACTGAAACGATATGCAACCATCCAAGTTCAACAATAGATCGTTCACTTCCGACATCTTTGACTGAATTAAACGCTTTTAAAACCTTCTCGTTAGTTGTCATTCTTAATTTCTATTCACCCGATAATAGTAAAAAAATCGACAAATATTCCAACTCATTATCCAATGATATTGGCTTTAGTAAAAAGTAAAAAATATTCGCAATACAAACTTTTCCAATATTGATGTGAAATTTGCATCATTTGAAAGTATTTTTTAAAGAAAGCAAAATACAATTAATTTTGTCCTCCTCACCAAATCAAGCCATTTTACCGGCAAAAAATTCAAGAGAACGAGCCAAAAAGCTTGTTTTAGGTCTTCAAGATGAAATTTGTGCTGGCTTAGAGACTATTGATGGAGAAGGCAAATTCCTAGAAGAATCTTGGCAGAGACCAGAGGGTGGTGGGGGTCGTTCACGAGTCTTGAAAGATGGGAAAATCTTTGAACAGGGAGGAGTGAATTTTTCTGAAGTTCATGGGAATGAACTTCCACCCTCAATAATTAGCCAAAGGCCTGAAGCAAAAGGTCACTCTTGGTTTGCAACAGGAACCTCCATGGTTCTTCACCCCAAAAATCCCTACATACCAACTGTTCATCTGAATTACAGATATTTTGAAGCAGGTCCTGTTTGGTGGTTTGGGGGAGGGGCAGATTTGACCCCTTTTTATCCATATCTATCTGATACGCGTCACTTTCATTCATGTCATAAAGCCGCATGTGACACAATTAACAAAGATCTTCATAAAGTTTTCAAACCGTGGTGTGACGAATATTTCTTTCTAAAACATCGAAATGAAACCAGAGGAGTTGGAGGTATTTTTTATGACTATCAAGACGGCTCAGGTTTACTTTATAAAGGACAAAATGCCAAAGGGAAAGCATCTCACATTTCAAAAGAATTAGGTCACTATTCTTTGAATTGGGAAAATCTTTTTTCACTTGCCAAAGCATGCGGACAGGCATTTCTGCCCTCGTATGAGCCAATAATAAAAAAACGAAAAAATCAACAATTTTCAACCAAAGAAAGAGACTTTCAACTTTATAGGCGAGGTAGATATGCTGAATTCAATTTAGTTTGGGATAGAGGGACCATTTTTGGATTACAAACAAATGGAAGAACCGAATCAATATTGATGTCATTACCGCCCTTAGCAAGATGGGAGTATGGATATAAGCCAGAAAATAATTCACGTGAAGCACTATTGACAGATTTATTTACTAAGCCTCAAGACTGGTTTACAGATAAATCGCTTGAAGAGAGGTGTCTAGCACATCAAGCATTGGATTAAATTTCCCACTTCTAAGTTATCCCATTTAAAAAAGCCTGAACTATTTCATTAGCTATAAGATTTATTGTTCTTTGCCTAGTTTTTAAATTTCTAAGATTTTGTTCTAATAAACCCTCTAATTTCCCAATTTCAAGAATTCTTATTTGCCTTCTTGGAGCACCTAAACCTCCTCTAAATAAAACTGGAAACCTGCCAAATTTTTTTGCAATTGACTCGTCGATTCTGTTTGGCGTTTCAGAAAAAGGAGGAATCAATCCTGAGCCGACTCCATATTTACCATATGCATCAAAATGAATCTCAATCGCATACCCACCTTGCTTGGCAAATTTCCTACCTACTGACCAATTTGTTCTTGGATCATTAGCATCATCAATATTTCTTATCCCAGGATCATAAGATCTGATATTTAAGCCTTTCGTTTTGCCAATATTCACAACTGATTTTTGTAACTTTAAATTCCAAAACAGTTCATCACTAATTCCAGGATGCATTGGATTCTTTCCAAACTTATCAACAGCTTCGCCAGGAGTACCAGCGCCAGCCAACCCCTGAGAGTCTGCATGACCAGCTAATATTAAAATAGGTACATTTTTATCTACATTTTTACTCCCAACCCAATTTGCAGGAAGAGTTGAACTTTGACCAATAATTACTTGGAGATCATGAGTGAAATTAAAATTTCTAGTGTAATAAAGTTGAGAAAAAGCATAAAAAATAATAAAAAATACGATAAATTTCAAACGATTAAATAATTGATTTCTCTCCACAACTAAAAATTAAATAGGTGATGAAAGTAGAGAATTTTCACTGCTAAGCTTAAGACTTTCAGATAATTCCGACTGAATTGCTATCAACTCATCACGATGAGCTCTAATTCTTAAAACACTACTATCTGATAAATCTGAACTTAACAACTTAACTTCTAATGATTCCTCTCGTTGGGATCGAATTCGATAAATAATTCCTGCTAGAGGGGCACCAATTACAGCTAGCAGTAAAGGCCACCAACTCAAAGAGGGGTAAAGCTGAATCAGAACCAGACCCAAGCAAGCTGATCCCAGTCCTCCAAGGCAAGATAAAAAGACAATCAAAAAAGTACTAGACGCAACATTGCCATTAAAGATCAACAATTTCTCTTCCACATTGCCTCCATTCTTTTTCCAACCACGTTCTTCTAACCAAAAACTAATTCCTTTCATAACTTCAAGGGGAGGTAAAGGAGACTGAACATCTACAACTGTCGTACGGTCTTTACTTGCAGCTCGCAGAAAAAAACCCAAACCTATAGCCAAGAGGATAGTAAGAAATAAAGTTGAGGAGAATGCGCTTTGCATCTCAAAAATACGATCCTTTTAATTTTAATAGTTATGAAAAACATAGCTACAAAAGTGAGCTAAAAGAATTAAAAGATATTTGAAAAAATAAAATCGATGAACTTCCTAAATATTTTTCATCATGAAAGGTATTAGAATTCAATCATGGAAGAATCACTTATTAATTAAATTCCACTAAATCTATTATGCCAAAAAAACTTGACGAACCGTCGACCTTTAAGATCTTTGATCAAGACATAGATAATGAAACTAAAATTGCTTTAAGCTCATCTTTAGCACTAGCAGTTGATACTGAAGCTATGGGATTAATTCATGGCCGAGACAGACTATGTTTAATACAAATATGTGATCAATTAGATAATGTTATTTGTATTCGTATAGAAAAAAACCAACATTCAGCACCCAACTTAAAATCTATTCTTGAGAAAACAACAATTGAAAAAGTCTTTCATTTTGCAAGATTTGATGTGGCTGCCTTAGCAAGTAATCTAAATATTGATGTTAATCCAATTTTTTGTACAAAAATTGCAAGTAAAATTGGTAGAACTTACAGTCCAAGACACGGATTAAAAGAAGTGGTTTTGGAAACTGTTGGAGTTGAATTAGATAAGCAAGCTCAAAGCAGTGACTGGGGAAAAGTTGGAGATTTAACTCAAAAACAACTGATCTATGCTGCAAATGATGTTAGATATTTACTAGGGGCTAAACAGAAACTTGAGGAGATGTTGATACGTGAAGATAGATTGGACTTAGCACAAAAATGTTTCCAGTGTGTACCAATTTTTTCCGAGCTTGATAGAAGAAGATTTACCAATATTTTTGACCACTAATTTTTTCAACCAAAAGATTAATTAATCTTCAAGCATAAAATTTTCCTCTTCTTTTAGAGCCTTCAACAAGTGATCAAATGAGGCAGAGGCAGATAAAGTTTGTTTTTGATCCTCATTAAGAGTTTGCTCAAGGATCTTTTGAGCAATTTCTTTTCTTGATTGCAAATCTTTTTTCCCTTCTTTAGCCGCTGCAACCTCTACTTTTCTTCGAGCGGCTGCAATACTTATGCTTAAAGATGATGCTAATTGAGCACAAATTTTAAGATAATGATGATCTTCAATTAGAGGCATATGCTGTGGCTGGAACAGAAAATCTTCATTAAAAATCCTTTATCAGATTACACCGCACTATAAACCCTGGGACAAGTGAGTCGAAATACTAATAGCTAAAGAGCGACTTCCACCTTCAGGGCCCATTCGTTTAGATCCTCTTAAACCAATGGTATGTCTATCAAAATCAGAATCCAATAAGAACTCCACTCGTTTTGCGAATGTTTGATAACCTTTTGCGATAGCAACCGAACCTCCCAACAATCGACTTTGACGCTTAGCAAAGTTGAAATTAAACTGAGGCCCTTTCCCTGGGAAAGAGACACATGGGATACCTAAACCTACTAATTGTTCTGTAGCTGTTCCCGCATTTGCCACTCCTACTTCTCCCCAATTAGCCCATGAAGAGAATTGTTGAAAACCAATCAATATAAGTAAGGATTTTTTTTTCCATATTTCTGATATCCCTAATTTATCTATCGATTCATCAGTCGGGTTGAAACCTAAATCAACCATTATCAATTTTATTTTTTTACTCATTGAAGAAGAGCTTAAAGGAACAAATATTGCCAAAGGAGATGAGGTTTGAATCAGTTGAGTTGCAATTAAAAGTTTTTTAAAATTCTCATACGCCTCAGGTAAACGACTTCCACATAACAAAATCAAGCGTCTATATGTTTTGAAATCACTTGGACATTCTGTCTTTGCCAGACCATCCATCATCGGATTCCCAGGGGCAATTGCTTCCACTCCGTGACCCCTTAAACCTCTAGCAGTGATTTTGTCTCTTACAGCAACCATCTTGCAGCGACTAGATCGCATCAACCAATATTCCCATGGATCCCACTCGGTTCCTTTTAATCGATGGTAAAAATCGCTCAAAGAGAATCTAGGTCCGCTTGTCCATGTGTAATCACTTTTGGGAGTACCAACAAACAAATAATCAGCACCACTAGCCCATGCAAAAAGAAGGGGTAATAAATCTCCAACCGCAATAATAATTCTTCCCTCTCTCGCTGATCGATGAATAACAATCCATTGCCTCCACAGGCTCCAGAGCAATCCAGCTTTTAAATCTAAAACTAATCCACTAAAACTCTGATTACTAAATCCACCACTTGGTAAAAAACTTAAGGGACCAATCTTGGTAAGCCAGCCATCTGTTGTGAGCTTGTTAAACACTTTTCCCTCTCCAACCATTGGGAGTACTTCTTGGGAAACACCTGGATTAATTTCATGTAATTCTTCCATGATCTGGCAGGCAATCGTATCTTCTCCATGTCCATTACAAAGAAACAAAAGATTTTGTTCGGCTTGGCTGATACGATTTGGATTGGAAATGAATATTTCATTTTCGGCGGCATGGCCAAGTGGTAAGGCAGAGGATTGCAAATCCTTTATCCCCAGTTCGAATCTGGGTGCCGCCTTAAGTATTATTCGTTTAATTTTCCTGAGAAAGCCTCCCAGAACAATGCTCCATGTGTAGCGAGTAGCAAGTTTCAAGAAGAGTCAGAAATTGATAAGTTGTTTTTGTTTCTCGATCGAAATATTGATCATTTTCACATTCTTACAGTAAGTCTTTAAAAGAACCACTAATGAAACCCTGGTAGCCAATCAAAATGCCAAATAGTTTTATCTTATGTTCATATCTTTATGTACTATTTCATTCGTTTAAAAATTGGGAAGTAATATTAGTCATGAACTAATATCAAAAACAATAACCAAAATAACAGTGACTGATCAAATTGAATTCAGTTCTTTTTTTAAATTATTAAATTCAATAAAAGAAGGAGAATCGGAAAAAATATCTTTATTAGATGAACAAATTAATGAATTTAAAAATGGTAGCAATTCCAAAAGTTTTTTAGAAGAGTTGGGATCGATTTATCTAGCGATAGGTGTCACAGAATTATATATTTTTACGAATCAAAAGGATTTAAAGTCTATCGGTCTGATAGATAAAGAAGGATGGGAAAAATTATCTGAAGAAAATCAACAGGAACTTCCCGTCTTCCTTGCTAATAAAATGATTGAGTACATTAAAGAAAAGAAAAAAGTAAAAGAACTATCTAAAAAATGGAATATTAGAGAAGGTGAAATAAGAAAGCACATAACAAAAATGGCAAGATATATTACTGAGGGGATAATTGATGTTATTGAATAACTTAATAATTAAAATCTAACAAAATGATTTTAGATTCATCATTAATTATCAGATTTAGTCTTTAAACAAAGAGATATAAAGTTAATATTCATTGTCTGCAACACAAATACCAAGGCACCTTATACCATTACTGGTAGTTCTTCCACAATGATTACATAGTACTTTTTCAATTTTATTTTCATTTACATTACCTTTTTGACTTTCGTGATTACTTTTACTATTCTCCACAGAGAAATCTTTCAATCTGTTTAATTTATTCATGTAAGATACTTGAAATAGACTTTTTAGTTAAAGACAACCGCGAAGTCATGAGTAAGAAAAAAATCGGGATTGGCTTTGGCACTTGGGCGTGGGGAAATAAATTGGTATGGGGCTACAAACCTGAGATAGATGATACTTTACTAAAAAAAACTTTTTTTGATGCGATTGATGGTGGATTAGATCTTGTTGATACGGCAGATTCATATGGCACAGGAAACTTATTTGGTCAAAGCGAAAAGCTGATTGGGAATTTCCTTGAAGAGTTACCAAAAAGGAAACTAAAAAAAATCACCATCGCAACAAAACTCGCCCCCTTTCCTTGGAGAATTGGTCGCAATGGTCTCAATTATGCTTTTCAAGAGAGTAATAGGCGGCTTAAAGGACATTTGAAAAGGGTACAACTTCATTGGAGTACTTATCGTTATGCGCCTTGGCAAGAAGAGCAATTAATAAATGGCCTAGGAGATTTATACGAAAAAGGTTTAATCAAGGAAATCGGATTATCGAATACTGGTCCAAAAAGACTAGAATTTTTATATCAAAAACTTAAAGAACGAGGAATAAAAATTAATAGTATACAGATGCAATTTTCATTATTAACTAAACCAACTTTAGCAAATGAAAGAATTAAAAATATATGTATTGAGCATGATATAGAATATTTAGCGTATAGTCCACTTGCATTAGGAATATTAACTATTCCACCTAATCAGTCTCCTAAACCTAGAACATTCTTACGACAAAAGTTATTTGAAAATATTCTTCCTAAAACTATAGAAATTAGAGCACAAATAACTAATATTGCTAAAAAATATTCAGCCTCCCAAGCACAAGTGGCATTGAATTGGATAAGGTCTCATGGAGCCAAACCAATAGTTGGGATTCGCAATCCCTTACAAGCTAAAGATGCTATTTCAGCACTCAATTGGTCTTTAACCCACAGAGAAAAAGAAAGACTGAATTCTTATAGAAATAAATGTCTTACACATATGCCTCAAAATCCTTTTACTAGTCCATAATTCAAATTAATTATCAGGGCTTAAGATCACCTTCATTGAATCGGAAGAGGTTGGAAGAGTAATAACTTTTGCTGGTGGAATTGACTGTGAATTTGTGGTTTTTTCAACTATTTCTTTATCAGATTCTTTTTCATCTTTAGCACAAGCTTCTAGGGCTTCTCTCAACAACGAGTCAAAAGTAGCACCTGGCAATCTATGCCTGGCGACTTCAAGGAATGTGAGTGGTAAAGACTCTGATGCTGCATCTTTTAAAGCAGGATTATTTTTTCTATGTTCTTGCTCATCTTGAATTGCTCGAATAAATCTTAGAGTTACTTCATGCTTAGTAGAAGCTTTGATTAATGTATCATTATCTCTTTTACCATTATTTGCTTCTTGTTCTAAATCATTAATTCTGCTCTCTAAACTAGTTAGAACTTCATCAGCTTCTTTACCAATATGAGCGAGTTGTCCATCAGACAAGTTTGGCAAATCAGCTACATATACTTTTCCATGATCTCGGAGTGTTAGGAAAGTTGGTCTTGGACCTCCATTTTGTCTCATGCCCGATTCAGCTTGTCCACCTAAAGGTTTTCTAGGTGGTGTTGGACCTGCAGAACTTCTCCTACGCGTGAGACGCTGTTGATTTTCAAAAGGCATAGAACTTAGAGATAATTAAGATCTGACTTCGCATTACCCGAACTAATATCCGGCTTGCGTTTTATTACATCTTACTATTTTTTTACCGATATCGAAAATCTTTTTTAACCTTAATTTAAGGTATTAAAAATTGGAATACAGAATTTTATAAACCAATGCTATGTGACTTAATCATGGAATTCCCAATATATCTAAATGCCTTGGATTATTGAAACTTTCTACAACTTGACCAATATTCCAAGCTTCAAAATGATTTTTTGAACATATTTCTAAAGCGGAATTCACTACATTTTTAGGAACAATTAAACAAAAACCTATACCCATATTAAAAGTATTCCAAAGATCAATATCGGGAATATCACCAGCATTTTGTAACCAAGAAAATATCTCAGGAATTTCCCAACTAGTTATATCTATATGGGGTACTAATCCAGCAGGAAAAACTCTAGGAAGATTTTCTGGCAATCCTCCACCAGTTATATGAGTCATTCCATGAATTGGTAAATTTTCAATCAACAATTTCTCAACAAGTTCAGCATAAATTGCTGTTGGTCTAAGCAAAGATTGAATCAAGTTACTTTGATTTTTTCCATATAAAGTATTTTGATCAACATTTGCCATAGAAAGTACTTTACGAACAAGACTAAATCCGTTGCTATGTACTCCATTACTTTTAATCCCAATAATTTGATCTTCAGAATCAATGTGCGAGCCTGTAATTAAGTGATTATTTTCAACGATGCCGACACAAAAGCCTGCTAAGTCATATCTTCCTTTGGGATAGAATCCTGGCATTTCAGCCGTTTCGCCTCCCAATAGAGAACAATCAGATTTACTACAGCCCTCAGCAATTCCCTCTATAACCTCTGCCAAAGCATCTGGAGTCAAGGTTCCACTTGCGATGTAATCCAAAAAAAATAAAGGCTTAGCGCCATTGGTTATTACATCATTCACGCACATTGCGACTAGATCAATGCCAACTCCAAAATGACAGTCATATTGCTGGGCTAATTCCAATTTTGTCCCAACACCATCAGTCCCTGATACCAATACAGGACTTTCATAGCCTTTTGGAATTTTTATACATCCTCCAAAGCCTCCTAAACCTCCAATCACTTCGCTTTTATGAGTTTTTTCAACGCATGATTTAATTCTCTCCACAAATGCTCTTCCAGCAGTAACATCAACTCCCGCAGTTTTGTAATCCATCAGTAAAAAACTTTCATGTTCAAAAGATCTGAATCCTCATATGAAACTCCATATGGAATCAGTATGCAATCAACCTATTTCATTTCAATCATAAGTTTATGAAATTAATTTGTTTACCAACATAGTGGGACAAAAAATCTTCCAAACTAATGCTGAATTAAAAGATTGGCTTAGTGAACAACATTCAGCAATAATTTTCATCCCAACTATGGGAGGGCTTCACCCTGGGCACCAATATTTAATTCAGAAAGCTAAAAAAAGGAAAACCAACAAAAGTCAAATCATTCTTGTAAGTATTTTTGTCAACCCATTGCAATTTAGCAAGGGCGAAGACTTCAAAAAATATCCTAGAAATATAACTAGAGATTCTGAATTAGCTTTTACTGCAGGAGCAGATGCGATTTGGGCTCCAGATTATATTGACGTTTTTCCAGGAGGCGAAGATTCACATTTCAAAATTCAAGTTCCTAAAACTTTGCACAATCAATTATGTGGTGCTGAAAGAAAAGGACATTTTGATGGAGTTGCTACCGTTATTATTCGTCTCATAAAAATTATCAAGCCAGAGAAACTAATTCTTGGAGAAAAAGATTGGCAACAATTACTTATCATTAGAAAACTTTTTCAAGAACTCTCCATACCTATAAAAATTGAATCCTTTTCTACACAAAGAGATCAAAGTGGATTTGCTTATAGTTCAAGAAATGCTTATCTCAGTCATTCTGAAAGATCAAATGCTCAGGCTTTACCCAATGTAATTCAAGAAGCAAAAGATGATTTTGTTAAAGACAAGATCATAAATCTCAAAAAGATAGACTCCAAACTTAAAGCAAGCAATTTAGAAATCGAATACATAAAAATCGTAGATGCATTTTCATTGCAAGAAAAAAAGAATATAAATGGTATATGTCTTTTAGCCGCAGCAGTAAGATGTGGTTCTACAAGGCTCATTGATCACACTTTTCTTATGCATAGAAAACCAATTATTGCAATTGATGGTCCAGCTGGTGCTGGTAAAAGCACAGTAACGAAAGAATTTGCAAAGAGACTTGGTTTTATTTATTTAGATACTGGTGCAATGTATAGAGCAGTCACTTGGTTAATACTCAAAAATGCAATTGATCCAAATAACCAAGTTGCAATAAAAAACATCTTAAAAGATGTAAAATTAGAATTTAAAAACTCAAGTTTTGATGAGCAAAGAATATTAATTAACAGCACTGATGTAACAGAAAAAATACGATCACCAGAAGTAACTTCAATGGTTTCTGAAATTGCTAAACAACAATTCGTCAGAGAGTTGCTCACAACAAGACAACAAGTTATTGGAGATCATGGAGGTTTGATTGCTGAAGGCAGAGACATCGGAACAGCTGTATTCCCTGAGGCAGATGTAAAAATCTTTCTGACAGCTACTCCAAAAGAAAGGGCAAAACGAAGATCTCTTGACTTAGAAAAAAGAGGTTATGAATACCCCAGCATTGAAGATCTTGAAAAAGAAATTAAAGAAAGAGACAAAAAAGATACAGAAAGAGCAATTGCCCCCTTAAGAAAAGCTCAAGATGCCATAGAACTTGTTACCGATGGACTGAATATTGAAGACGTATTAGAAGAAATGACTGATATTTTTAGATCAAAAATTCCTGAAGAAATCTGGCCAACACCTAATCTATAAGACTATCTATTAATTCTTCAATAGCATCATTCAATAAATCTAGAACCTTTTCGAATCCATTTTGACCTCCATAATAAGGATCAGGAACTTCATCTAATTGTGATTTTTTAGAATAACTTAAAATAAGATTTATTTTTGAATTCATAGTGTGCATATCATCTTTAATTAATGATTTAACAGCATTCAGATTATCTTTATCCATAACAAGAATATGATCAAATTCATATAAATCATTTTCTTCTATTTGTCTCGCTCGACTGGTTAGTTCTATTCCCCTCGATAATGCTGTTTTACGCATTCTTTGATCAGGAAGATTTCCCACATGCCAACTACCAGTGCCTGCGGAATCAACCACAAAAAAATTTTCTAAATCTCTCTCTTTAATTTTTTGATTAAAAATCCCTTCTGCTGCAGGAGAACGACATATATTTCCCAAACAAACAAAGAGAATTTTTTTTACCATTTTTTGAATTTATTTATTTTATTTTAGATCAAAAAGAATATTATTTATATAGCTTTCAGTCCATGTTTCTCCAAAAAAGCCTCTTAACATAGCTCTTGCAGGATCTTTTTCAGCTCTGTATCGCATATATTCCTTTTGACCATTTAACATTTTAAAAGATCTTTCCTTAGAAATCATTTTTGCGTCTCTCACTAAATCAAAGAAACAATTCAAGTATTCAACAAAAGCAGGTTTAATTATCTGACTAATTAATTTATCACCTTCTTCTCCTAATGGAATTCTAGACCAAAGAAAAGCAGGAGAAAAATATTGAATAGCCTCAGAAGGAATATCACCTCCTGGTGGTAGTTTTGATTGCCAATTAGCATGTATAGGTTTTAACTTATCCCAAACATGTTGAGTATGATTTATATCGTCTTTTAAAGCAGGTTGAAGATCTAAAGCAATAAGATGACCATTTGGAAGTGTTACAAAATCGGCTCCAAAGAAAGGTAAATCATAATTATTGAAAGGTGAGATTACCAAATTCATGACAGAAGTGATTTCACCAGCTTGTAGGCAAGCGCATCTAGCCTGGCGTATTTTTTCCGTCTTTAGACCCCATGTTTCCAAAATAACTTTTTTAGGATTAGAACTTGACCCAAATAATGATTCTTTGAAAAGAAAAGCATTATTTATCGGATAAGGGTTAGGTCTAAAAATAGAAAACTTCTTAATAGTTTCATCCAAGAAATAAGCCCAACGCCAATTACTTATTGAAATAGAGGCAAGACTATTATTTCGGTTACTTTGCATTTAAAGATAAAAATGTAGAATTAATGTTTATAGGGTTAAAGGAAATAAAAATTCATTCATATATTTCTCTGACCATTCTTTGCCAAAAAAGCCAGAAAACAAACCATGAGCAGGATCTTTTTCAGCACTATATTTATTATAATCCATATGCAATAAGCTTATCTCCTGCGATTTAATATAATTTTCATTAACTTTAGATAAATCAAGATTTACCCAATAACATTTAAGAAAAGAACTAAAAACTTTTGGTAAAATTTTGTCTGCTTCAAAATAACCACCTTTGCAAAATAAAGCCCATGGAGAGAAGTACTTGCTTGGATCATATATATTACTTTTCATATCAGAATTAAACTCATTAAAAGATTTTTTTATGCTTTTTAAGCCATCAAAGTATCTATCAAAATATTCTTTATCTTGAACAAGAGGCTGGAAGTCAAGAATGGCAACTAGCTTTTCTTTTTTCTCAAACCATAAAAGATCAATGCCCATAATTGGCATATCATTTTGATCATTCGGATAAGCAACTGAATTTAATACTTGAAGACGATCTCCTGCATCTAATCTGGTCACTCTCCATCTTCGAAATCCAGGAACATCCCATAACCAGCTATTCAGTTTATGATTGCCTTTTGTAGAAACGCGTTCACAAAATTCATCAGGAACCATCAAATTCTGACCGTCATGATCAAGAATATTTTTATTTAATTCACTTAAAAGATCATCAAACATATATAGTCATCTCCTTAGAGGATTTAATAATTTTCTTTCTATGAAAGTGATTAAATCAGTTAAAACCAATAAATTCAAAGGTTTTTACTATTCTAATAGATATCTTAATAGATACTGAATTTAATGAAAGGAATAATCTTTAGAAAAAATTAATTTCACTACTCGGTACTACCTTTTCGCTTTTTATTTGCAAAAAATCTAAATAAAACTTTTCCAATAGCAGCAATTAAATTTCCTTCTAATTCATTAAAAATATCCATATTGTATTTAAAAGATCTATTAGCTTCTTCAATAATTGAATCTGCTATCTTTTGATCAATCGGAAGATTATCCAAGGTATTTCGATACTTGATTTTAAATTCTTTTTCATCTCTAATGTCCTCAAAAATATAAAAGCTAAGTCCCTCATCCCCAGGAAGATTCATGGCTTTTTTAGTGATGGTTTTCAAAAGCTGTCCCCCAGACAAGTCACCTATATATCTGCTGTAATGATGCCCAATTAAAAGTTCTGGATTATCTTTAGCAATTTGTCTAATTCTTGCTTCATATTCAATAGCTGGCTTAGAGGGTTTTACCAATTCCGACCACTTACTACCAAAGTAAAACGAAAGATCTTGTTCTAATTTTTCCTTGCGAAAAAGCTCTTTAAATCCAATTGGAGAAATTATCGGATGAGAATTTTCACAAAGTTTTTCTATCTCCTCCTCCATCGCAGCGTAAACAAAATATAAATCAGCTAATAAATTTCTGTATGAGGACTTATCAACTACTCCCTTGAGAAAACAACTTATAAAACCTGTATTCTCAGCCATCGTATGAGACTTTTTAGTCCCTTCACGAAGTTGCCTAGCCAAGGCTACTGCCATGAGTTCAAAATCATTTAATCAAAACTTACCACTTAGTCATAAGCTCAACATGAGATCTATTAATCCGTGAATAAAAATTATGGCAAATTTTGAAAAGCTCATTGCCCCATCAGAAGGCCAAAAAATTAATTTTGTTGATGGGAACCCAGTAGTCCCAGATCATCCAATTATTCCATTTATCCGAGGTGATGGAACAGGAATAGATATTTGGCCTGCTACACAATTAGTAATCGATCAAGCCATTAAAAAAGCATATGGAAAAAACAGATCCATAGAGTGGTTCAAAATCTATGCGGGTGATGAAGCTTGCGACTTATATGGAACCTATCAATACTTACCAAATGACACTCTTGAGGCGATAAGAACTTACGGCATAGCAATCAAAGGACCTTTAACAACGCCAATAGGCGGAGGGATACGATCTTTAAACGTATCTTTAAGACAGATTTTTGATTTATATTCATGCGTTAGACCTTGCAAATATTACGAAGGAACTCCAAGCCCTCATAAAAAGCCGCAAGATTTAGATGTAATTGTATATCGAGAAAATACTGAGGATATCTATATGGGAATTGAATGGGAATCTAATGATCCCGAATGCATCAAATTAATTGATCAACTCAATAATGAAATAATTCCAGCCAGCAAAAAACTAAAAAACAGGCAAATTCCTAACGGAGCAGGAATCGGAATTAAGCCCGTTAGCAAAAGTGGCAGTCAACGACACATCAGGCGAGCGATTAAACATGCACTCAATCTTGAGGGGAACAAAAGACACGTGACTTTAGTTCATAAAGGAAATATCATGAAATTTACTGAAGGAGCTTTCAGAGATTGGGGATACGAATTAGCAACTACAGAATTCAGGAATGTATGCGTAACCGAGAGAGAAAGTTGGATTTTAGATAATCTAGAAAAAAATCCTGGCATCACCAATGAGGAGAATGCTGAGTTAATTGATCCAGGTTATTCATCTTTAACAGAAGAGAAAAAGAAAGCTATTTGTGATGAAGTTTATTCAGTTCTAACAAGCATTGGTGCTAGTCATGGCAATGGAAAATGGAAGGACATGGTAATGGTTGATGACCGAATCGCAGATAGTATTTTTCAACAAATTCAAACTCGCCCTCAAGAGTATTCCATCCTTGCAACTCTCAATTTAAATGGTGATTACATTTCAGATGCGGCTGCAGCAATTGTTGGTGGACTGGGGATGGCACCAGGAGCAAACATTGGAGATACGGCGGCTATTTTCGAAGCCACCCATGGAACAGCTCCAAAACATGCAGGTTTAGACAGAATCAATCCAGGTTCAGTAATACTTAGTGGAGTAATGATGCTGGAATATTTAGGTTGGCATGAGGCAGCAAAATTAATTACAAATGGTTTGAGCAAATCTATTTCAGATAAACAAGTTACTTATGATCTGGCACGATTAATGGAACCCCGCGTAGCTCCTCTTAGTTGTAGTGATTTTGCTAAATCAATTATTGAAAGATTTTAATTAAATATTTTTAAAATTCCCAAAATTATGGTTTTGACTCCATCAATCTAAACGACTCGAGAAGTGTTTGCGCATTGCCGAGATTACCTGGAAAAGTAACTACTGGTAAATCATATTGATTAGAGTTACTTTTTACTATTGACAATCCTGGTAATATTTGACCTTTTAAATCCACCTGATTAAAATTCAAACCCTTTTGAAGCAAAAGTTGTGTTGTAATACCTCCTTTACTAATAATATAACCAAACTTATTATTTATTTTTCCAACTAGAATCGCCATAAACTCTGCAAGTTCCAATCCAAAATTCATTCTTCTAGAGTAAGAAGAAAACTTAATTTCTTCTCTGGTAGTATATAAAACAGGTACTTTTTTTATATCCAATATATCATCTATTTTCGATAACAATATTTTCTCCAGCTTTAAGATTTCTTCTTGAGAATCTTCTAAAGCAAAAATATCAGCTAATTTACTTACTGGTATTTCTAAACCTTCACAAAGCTTATCTTTCATTAAAACCTCTAATTGATCTGTCGCTAATTGCACATGAGAGCCAACCATTATCAAACCTGGTTTATATTCAAGCTGATTATTTTTCGATTTTAAAGACACTAAATCTGCAGTATCTTGAGGGTTAGGTGGTAATTCAGATAAAGAGTTGATAAAGCTTGCAGCTGTTCTAAAAAGAAATTTTTTTTCTCGAGAAACAACTTTAACCGCCCTAGATAGGATTTCTAAATGATGAGGTAATTTAGCATCAACAACTACTGAAATGTTATTTTCTAATTTAGACAAAAAGCTCAAAAGAGATTTAAAGCCATCCTCATTGTTAAAGGCCATGTCTAATTCTTTAATTTGAATATGCAAGATATTTTCCGCCTGTATCTTTCCAAAACTTTTTTCTTCAATCCATTTAGCTAAATCACTAGTAGAAAACCCAAAAATATTATCACGGCCAAAATCCGTCTTATGAACTGGTATTCCATTTAAATAATGAATTCGGTTCTCAGTTGTTCTTCCACCTTCCAAAAAAGCTGGGATGTGAAATGTTGCATGAAATGGTCCTAATTCTTCCGCAAGAATTTCAGGCTCTAAAACACCATGACCACGTAATGTTGAATCTCCTCTACTAATATAAAAATAATCATCTTTGGAAAACCCTTGTCTTAAAAAAAACTTTTTAATAGATGAGCATATTTCTCTAGTTTTCTGGACAGCCAAAACAGAAGATAAAGATCTTGTATTAGCGAGTATAAATATCAAAGGCGAAGATTTTAGAAATGCTTCCTCTAGAGTTTGTTCATCCCAATTTAATAATAATGGGCATCCATAAACAGTTTGAGATCCAGTTGGATCATCATCAAAAATAATTATTTTCATTATGCATTAATCTATTATTTAATCAACGATTTATTCTAATCTCTCCCAACTTTCAGGAACTTGAATATAAGACTTATTTAAATCGGCAACAGACCCACACCCTAATAGTTTCATTGTTCTCACTATATCCGTTTGAAGAATTTCTATAGCTCTGGCAACACCTTTACCTCCTGCAGCGGCAAGTCCATACGCATAGGCTCTACCTATTAAAACTCCTTTCGCGCCAAGACATAATGCTTTCACTACATCACTACCTCTGCGAATACCTCCATCTAGCAACACATCTATCTTTCCATCAACTGCAGCTAAAACTTCTGGTAAAACACGGATCGTGGGAGCAACGCTATCAAGTTGCCTAGCTCCATGATTAGAAATAACGATCGCATCAGCACCTAGCTCTACAGCTTTTTTTGCGTCATCACCAATATGTATTCCTTTAACAATAATTTTTCCACCCCACGCTTCGCGTATCCATTGAAGATCCTCCCAAGTAACAACTGATTGCTCTAAAGCAGGTCCAATTGCCGTATATCTCATAGGGCCATCATCAAGTTGAACATTTGGAAAACTCATTAAGCCGCCATCACTTAACCATTGAGTCATCCAGCATGGTTTAACTAAAATTTGAGGAATATATGGAAGCATTTCAAAAGGATTCATTGATAAAAGCTGTTGTGTTCCTGATCGCATATCTCTTTCCCTTAAACCAGATACGGGCGTATCAATAGTTACAACTATTGCTGAGAATCCTGCCTCTTTAGCTCTAGCAATTGTTTTTAACGCGACTTCTTTACCACCTAGCAAATAAAGCTGATACCAAGCTGGACCGTTTGTAGCCGCTTTAACATCCTCCAACAAGCAACCTGAGAGGGTCGACAATGTATAACCTGTTCCGGCTTTTCCTGCTTCTCTAGCCGCAATCACTTCTCCTTGGGGATAAAACATCCTGCTACTCCCTACTGGTCCCAACAAGAAAGGAAGTTGAAATTTCTGATCTAAAACAGATATTCCAAGATCACACGATGGAACAGAAACTGCACATCTAGGTCTAAATAGAATTTCATTATATGCGTTGCAATTTTGTGAAAGTGTTTGTTCTCTATCTGCACCACTATCTATATAGTTAAAAACCATCGCCGGTAGACGATTCTTTGCTCTAGACCTGAGGTCCTCAATATTAAGTACGCCTGGAGAGGAAACATCTGCTCCTAACATTATTCATCACAATTCATGAATGATGAATCTATAATATATTGATCATAGATGCAAAAACGAAAAAATATTGAAATATTTGTCATACAAAAATTATAAATTACAATTTAATTAGTTACAAATTATACGCATCAATAGTTAGACAACTAAAAAGAATTATGCTTAAAAGTAGTAAATAATTCTGTATATTCTTCTGGTTGAATTTCAAGTTTTCGATCTCCCGTTACTAATGAATTCCTTGGACTAGTCCAAGGTTCAAGACAAACCATTTTCCTTGGTGGATCAGTCCATATTACAGTTGTATCCATTGGGTCTTGGTGAATTAATTCAATTACGTTTCTAGATTGAAAATCGTATAGTTTAACCAAACGAGAAGGATAAGAAACGAAATCAACTCCTTTATCTAAAATTCTTATTTGGTCAGAGGAATTCGTAACTTTCATATTTGTTTGATCAATACATTTTTTAGGCAAACCATCAATCTTTATTTTTTGTAAATTTGAAACTTGAAAGTATGGATGCAGGCCAAAACTAAAGGGCATACAGTCTCGACTCTGATTGCAAATCTTAACAGATATGTGAAGAGTTTTTTCTTTCAAGGAAACGTCCATCAATAAGGTAAAAAAGAAAGGAAAACAAGACAGCGAATCCTTTGTATCAACTAGCTTTAATCTGATTCCTGATTTATCTTCTAATAAATCAATTGACCAAGGTAAATCTCTTGCGAATCCGTGCTGTTTCAAACAATGCTTATTACCACCAATTAAATAACTCTCAGATAAATCACCACAGATGGGGAAAAGGATAGGTATTCCACCTCTGACACTTTTGTCTTCATCGAGAAAACGATCTAAATCAAAATACAAAAGGTCTTTGCCTTCGCTTCGCCATTCAGTAATCAAGCCTCCTCTTTCAGGAACAATTCTTATGGATGAATCATATTCAGTATTTGAGTATTCCCAATGAGGATAAGGATTTGTCCTCTTCGAAAAACTAATGGGCATGGGTTAAAGCTGATCAATCCATTCTAAGAGAGCAGAATTAACCTGATCGGGAACTTCATCATGAGGACAATGACCAGCATCTAAAACAACTTCTTTTGTATTTACTGGGGTGTGTTTTTTATAAGTCGCTCGTTTACCAGGTGCATTCATCCAAGGGTCTCGATTGCCCCAGAGCAGTAATAATGGTGCTTTCAACTGAGCAAACAATTCATCCAGTGGTCTTCCCTGAGGTCCTGCAGGATCAAAAACACTTTTGAATACATTGAAAGCCCCAGCATCCAAAGATGGTTTTCGGATAGCTTCTACCAATTCATCATCAACGTTTGATGTGTCTATATAAACTTGCTTCAAGGTACGTTTAATCGTCGAGGGCTGTCTAAGATTCTCAAAAATTATCCTTTGCAATAAGATATTTTTGAGAAAGATCCCAGCAACAGTTTTTCTAGCAGTAGCCCAAAATCCTTTATTCGGCTTTTTGTCTTCACTAAAATAACCAGCTGCATTCAATAACACAACACCTGCTGCATCGGCACCCAATGCAGCGCCGCTAGCAAGCGCTGCATATCCCCCAAGGGAGTTGCCCACAAGTATTGTGGGTCTCCGAATGTTTTCTTTTACGTAAGAGACTATTTGATCTCTCCAAAGCGGACCTCCATAAGAAAGACCTCCGGGTTTAGAACTTTTACCAAAGCCCAGAAGATCCAAGGCATGAACTTCATACTGCTTCCCGAGTACTGGTAAGTTATGCCTCCAATGTTTTGTTGATGCACCAAAACCATGGATTAAAAGAATCGCCGGCCCTTTTTCCTTGTCAGTCTTGGTTGTGTGCGAAGCAGGTACAATGCTCAAACTGTGAACAGAATGTCCTAAGAATTTCCATTCAGAAAGATTTTTTTCTACTACTGAGGAAACCATCTAAGAATAAACTGATTCAGTCCGATATTAGTAAATCATTGGCAAGAATAGATTGGTTATTTTATTTCTTTTTTTCGAAATTTCCTCACCTAAAAATTAGCAATTTAAAAAATTTTTAGACTAACCCCACAGGATCCGCAGCAACCTCATCAGGAATGGAATTACCTCCTGAAGGTGGCTTATCTTTCAGGACAACTCTAAGTAGAACAGGAGCCAAAAATGTTGTTCCAATGACCATCAACAAAATCGCAGCCTCCAGAGAGGGGGTAAGCAAACCAGCACTTGTTCCCAAGCCAAGAAAAATCAATCCAACTTCTCCTCTAGGCATCATTCCCAAACCAACAACTAATCGATTTGTTGGTTTATCAATAATGAATGACCATCCAGCTGCAATCTTTCCAACAATTGCTACAAGAAAAAGGAAACCTGCCACAACTAAAGCAGATCGACTCTCGGGATCTAAAGGGTTGATTACTGAAAGATCCATTCCAGCACCAACTAATACGAAAAAAATTGTTGCGAATAGTGAAACCAAGGGCAAAACAGATTGTTGTATCGCGTGATTATTCTTTGAACTACTGAGAATCAACCCTGCTGCGAAAGCCCCCAATGCTGCTTCTAGACCAATTGCAGTAGCAATGAAACAACTTAAAACCAATATCACAAAAGATGCGACTACAACCGCACCTGGCGCTTTTAGCCTTTCTAGTAACCAATCAAAAGCTGGAGCGGCTGTTCTACTCAAGGCAATTGCAGCAATAACAAAAACAGTTGCAGCTAACACCAATTTGACAATAGGTGCTATTTGAAGCGAACCCCCTGTTGCAAGAGCAACTACAACGGCAAGAATCACAATTCCAAGAATGTCATCCAGCACGGCTGCACCAATAACAATCTGACCCTCACGCGTTTTTAGATATCCAAGCTCACCAAAAACACTTGCTGTTATCCCTATGCTCGTAGCTGTCATGGATGCACCAGCAAATATCGCAGGAATAATATCTACTTGGAAAATAAACATTAATCCAAAAGTTCCAAAAGCGAATGGCAAAATAACTCCTGCCATTGCAACTGTGAAGGCTTGTGCTCCCACTGCCACTAATTCTTCTAATTCACTCTCCAAACCAGTAAGAAATAGCAATGCATAAAGCCCTAATGTTGCGACTGCCTGTAATGAAGGAAAAGTTTCAAAATAGATATCCGGAACTGCTTCTTTTGGTATTGATGCAAGAGAACTTATCAGAGATACAAAGCCTTGATTTAATTCAGCATGTGCACTGGGCGGCAATAAAAGATGTAATCCTGAGGCACCAATTAAAACCCCTGCAAGAAGTTCTCCAACAATCGTAGGCAAACTTAGTCGCACCAAGATTTCTGCCAAAGTCCTAGCAGCCACAAAAATCATTAAGAAGTTAATGACCCCAATTAGAGTTTCCGCGACCTCTACATCATGTGTATTTAGTACAGAGACTAAAGGAGTTAATACCATCAGGTGTCCAGCAAAAGCCTTTTCTTATATGACATAAATTACCTAATCATGGGGCCTATTTGGTTTAAGTATCAAAGGTGACTTAACCAATAAGGTGTGGATCTGAAGTTACTAACAGCTTACTTGGTCGATATTGGCTAGCGTCCAAAAACATTTGATGCCTTTATGAGCAGCTCCCAGTCTATAGATCTGCGTCTGCCGACCCCAGGATGCTATGCAGATCCTGTTAGGGCTGGCATGGATGCTGATGCAGTCTTCGATGGAATGACTGAACATCTTTTTTTCACTCTCGGCAAACTCGCTACATCAGCAAGTCTTCGAGATCTCTACATGGCTTTAAGTTTTGCTGTGAGAGACAGATTGATGAGCAGATATCTCACAAGTCAGGAAACAATACGGGCAAGACCTCAAAAAACAGTCGCATATCTTTCCGCTGAATTCCTAATAGGACCTCAACTTAATAATAATTTATTAAATCTAGGGATAAAAAAAGAAGCAGAAGAAGCTCTTAAAAGGTTTGGAATTGAATCTCTAAATGACATTTTGGAAGTCGAGGAAGAGCCTGGGCTCGGAAATGGAGGTTTGGGTAGACTTGCAGCTTGCTACATGGAGTCACTCGCAAGTCTTCAGGTCCCTGCAGTTGGTTACGGAATAAGGTACGAATTTGGCATTTTCAACCAATTAATCAGAGATGGTTGGCAAGTGGAAGTTACTGATAAATGGCTGAAAGGAGGGTGGCCTTGGGAATTGCCACAACCAGACGAAGCTTGTTTAGTCGGTTTTGGTGGACAGACAGAGAGTTACACAGACGATAATGGAAATTATCGATCCAGATGGATTCCAAGCGAACATGCGATAGGTGTTCCACATGATGTCCCTGTACTTGGTTATCGAGTTAATAGTTGTGATCGCTTAAGGTTATGGAGAGCTGATGCAACCGAAAGTTTTGATTTTTATGCTTTCAACATTGGAGATTATTACGGTGCTGTTGAAGAGAAAGTAGCCTCAGAAACCCTTTCAAAGGTGTTATATCCGAATGATGGAACTGATGAAGGAAGAAGATTGCGCTTGAAGCAACAGCACTTTTTTGTAAGTTGTTCTCTGCAAGATATGCTGCGAAGTTTAGAAAAGCGATCAATACCTGTCGATGAATTTCCAGATCATTGGACTGTTCAACTTAATGACACCCATCCAGCAATTGCTGTCGCTGAGTTAATGAGACTTTTAATCGATCAACATCGATTGGATTGGGATAAAGCCTGGGAAATCACTAATAGATCTGTTGCTTACACAAACCATACTTTGCTACCTGAAGCTCTTGAGAAATGGGACCTCAGCCTTTTTAGAAATTTATTACCCAGGCATCTGGAACTTATATACGAGATAAACAGGAGATTCCTGCAACAAGTAAGACTTAAGTATCCAGGAAACGATTCGATTTTACGTAAACTTTCAATTATTGATGAAGAAGGTGGAAAAGCCATACGAATGGCTCATTTAGCGACAATTGGAGCACATCATGTAAATGGAGTAGCTGCATTACATTCAGATTTAATCAAGAGGCAATTACTACCTGAATTTGCAGAGCTATGGCCTGAAAAATTCACTAACGTCACAAATGGCGTAACCCCTCGTAGATGGGTTGCTCTAGCAAATCCTGAACTTTCTAAACTTCTTGACAAAGAAATTGGTCCCAATTGGATTACCAATATGGATCTATTACGTGAATTAGAAAAAAAAGAAAATGACTCTAATTTTTTAGATCTGTTTGCTTCAGCCAAATTATCTGGCAAAAGAAAACTTGCTGGTTACATACATCGACAAACAGGTGTTCTTGTTGATCCATCGAGTTTATTTGATGTTCAAGTTAAAAGAATTCACCAATATAAAAGACAGCATTTAAATGCTTTGCAAGTCATTGCTCAATATCTGAGGATTAAAAATGGATTAACAAAAAATATTGCACCCCGTACGATCATTTTTGGGGGTAAAGCTGCGCCAGGTTATTTCATGGCGAAATTAATGATTCGATTCATAAATGGCATAGCTGATGTAGTCAATGCTGATCCAGATATGGAGGGATTACTAAGGGTAGTTTTTCTGCCTGATTACAATGTAAAACTAGGAGAGCAAGTATATCCAGCTACTGATCTTTCCGAACAAATTTCAACTGCTGGCAAAGAAGCTTCAGGTACTGGAAATATGAAATTCGCCATGAATGGTGCCTTAACAATTGGAACCCTTGATGGAGCAAATGTAGAAATCAGAGAAAGAGTAGGAGAAGAAAACTTCTTTTTGTTTGGAAAAACAGAGTCAGAGATCATGGAATTAAGAGATCAAGGGTATCGTCCAAATAACTTTATTTCCAAATCAAATGAACTACAAGAGACACTAAAATTAATAGAAGTTGGGCATTTTAGTAATGGTGATAGTGAGCTATTTAAACCAATAATTAATATTTTGACTGGGAATGATCCTTTCTTTGTGATGGCAGATTTTGATGATTACCTTCGTGCACAAGATGAGGTTAGTAAGGCCTGGAAAAAGAGTCAAAAATGGAATCGCATGGCGTTATTAAATACTGCAAGATCCGGTTTTTTCTCATCAGACAGATCTATTAGGGAATATTGTCAATCTATCTGGAAAGTTAAACCGTTACCAGTAGAAATAAGTTGTGAAAAATAAATCCCTACTTTTCAGGCAAGTCAGGGGTTTGATGTAATAATCTATTTAATCTTAATCTATCAATATTTAAGGGGTCTGGAGCCAGTTCACCAGCAACCTCTCTAAATATATCCTCAACTTCCTCGGAAACTTTAACATCGAAAACTCTTTCCATTAAAGCCTCAATGGAATATAGATGAGCATTAACATTCTCTAGATCAGAGATTACTTGTGTAATAGATTTTTCTTTTTTCTCAATAGACCCTATGTGACTATTTTCCTCAGATTTATTGTTTGAATTTGAATTAATTTTTTTTTGCAACTCTTCTAAAACTCTTCCACATAATGTTCTAAAAGATTGAAGAGCAGCCCAATTAATCTCTTGTTGTTTACGCAAAGTGGGAAATTCTCTAATCAAACGATCATGTTCCCGATAAAATCTTAGGCAATCTGGACATTGGCATGGTTCCTCAGGCACCTTGATCAAGGCAGCTGATAACCATAATTGCATTTTTTAGGCCCTCATAGGGGGCTCATCATTAAAGAAGTCTCCTTCGACATCATTATTATAAGCATCTGAGCTTTCAGGCAAAGGTATTTCAACGCTAGTAACCACTTGAATAACATCACGTAATCTCATTGAATCTGCGAACCATCCCATGGCTTGTTCTGTATCACCTCTCTCTTCTGCATCATTAGCTTGATCTTCGTGTGCTTCAGCCAAAAGTGTTAACCAACATAAGCATCTAGCTTGAACAATTGATAAATCTAAATCACTTGGTTGCGATTTAGATATTTGCTCACTTTCTTGTTGAACAAGTAATCGCAAGCGAAGATCGTGAAGCTGGGCCATCTTGACTGATTCACTACATCAACGCTAGCGAGAGAGTAAAGATTTTGCACACCCACCACATATAGGACTACATATTTTTAGTTTTAATTCCTTTTTCGCACGGGGCTGGCGGGACTCGAACCCACGACCTACGGTTTAGGAAACCGTCGCTCTATCCAACTGAGCTACAGCCCCCTGAAATTAATTATGCCTTGAGGCATGATGGAGTGGAAAGCAGGGGAGGTGATCGCAATCAATGCTTCAGCAAAAAGCTGAAGCATTGATTGAGGAAAGTCCGGGCTCCTATTTGGCCAGGCTTGCTGGGTAATTCCCAGTGCGGGTGACCGTGAGGATAGTGCCACAGAAACACACCGCCTAATGCTTAATGGGGAAATCCCAACAAGCGCGGCAAGGGTGCAAAGGTGCGGTAAGAGCGCACCAGCAGCATCGAGAGGTGCTGGCTAGGTAAACCCCGGCTAGGAGCAAGGCGGGGGACTCTGGATGGCCATAGACCTTGTCCCCAAGGAGAGCCGCTCGAGGCTATCGGCAACGTTAGTCCCAGATAGATGATTACCCATTCACTTTCTAAAGAAAGAAGAATGAACAGAACCCGGCTTATGACCTGCTTTCACTTAATTAATCTGATACAAAGAAATTACAGGCAAAATCCTATTTTTTCATAAATTAAATTATTTGCTTTAAATAATTATGCAAATTTCAATTCAAAGAATAGAAGAGATAATTAATTTTTTAAAAGGTCTAAATCTAGATCCAAAATATCAAAAAGAATTTACCAAAGAAAAAATAAAGAATATTTTATATATTAATGAGTCACTAACACATAGTTCAGCGAATAATGAAATTAATTATGAGAATCTTGAATTTCTTGGAGATGCAGTATTAAGACTCATTGCATCAGATTTCATAAAAAATAAATATCCATATATGCAAGTTGGAGAAAGGTCTGAACTTCGTTCTCATCTTGTAAGTGATCAGTGGCTAGCGGAAGTTGGTAATCAAATAAATATAAAAAGTGTTTTATTAATTGGCAAGAAAGCAATCAGAGATAAATCAGCAAATGCAACTATTCAAGCAGAGGCAACTGAGGCATTAATAGGAGCTTTGTATGAAAGTCTGGCTCTTCTAGATCCTATAAAAAATTGGCTTCTTCCATTCTGGGATGAAACTAGTAAAGAAGTTCTAGCTGATCCTCATAAGAAAAATTACAAATCAGCTCTTCAAGAATTGACCCAAAGTCAAGGATTATCTATTCCCGTTTATAAAACAATTGAAGTAGATAAAAAGCATGACAATCCAAAACGATTTTTTTGTACTGTTTATATCAAAAATCTATCAATAGCAGAAGGTATGGGAAAGTCAATCAAACAAGCAGAGAAAGATGCCGCAAAGAAAGCTCTAAAGCAACTTGATGATAATTTTATTAAGCAAATCAGTAAGTAACGATGTAATTAATTTGAAAAGTATTCATTAACTTTTAACAAGATCTTTTAAAGGTAGTGTCAATAATTTATCCCAATTACCACCCTCAAAAAGCACTGCCGCTTTATTACCACTTATTCTTTGAACAAAGCCTTCGTAACCATTATAAATTGACTCTTGGTTATTAACAATTACTGTTGTACCAGGGAGAATAAGGTCTTTTGAATCAGTCATAATTAAACATATTAAAATAAACTTCTAAAAAGTCTACTTATAAGAATGATCGAAAAAGACAAATGGATGTCAATTGGTGAAATTGTTGCTCCGCAGGGTTTAAAAGGCGATATTCGAATCAAGCCTAGCAGTGAATTTCCTGAGAGGTTTACAAAACCGGGAAAACGTTGGATTCAAAAAAACAACGAATTGCCCACGGAAATTAATTTAACAAAAGGAAAGCTTATTCCAGGTAAATCAATCTATGTACTCTCTATCGAAGAAGTATCTAATAGGAGTTCAGCAGAAAAAATTGTTGGATGGAAATTAGTCATACCAATAGATAGCAGACCAAAATTGAGTCAAGGTGAGTACCATTATTTTGATTTGATTGGTTTAGAAGCAAGAAAAGGTCCAAAAAAGACTTTAATTGGTTATGTAACTGACTTAATCAAGGGAGGGAACGACCTCCTAGAGATAGAGTTGTTAGAAGGTAAAAAAGTTTTGGTACCTTTTGTTAAAGAAATTATCCCAGAAATAGAAATCAAAAAAAAATGGCTGCTCATCAATCCACCCCCAGGCTTATTGGAACTCTAAAAATCATTCAGATTTTTAATCAGTACTTCAAGAATGGTTTACAAAGTTCTTCATGGAAATAAATCCTAACTCAATAATTCCTGTAATTCTTAGTGGTGGATCAGGAACAAGATTGTGGCCACTTTCAAGAGAAAGTTATCCAAAGCAGTTTCTAGCACTAGATTCACGAAAAAAACAAACTCTTTTACAAAGCACTTATGAAAGGCTTCTAGGTTTAGAGGAGCTTGAAAAACCGATATTGATATGTAACGAAGATCATAGATTTATAGTTGCAGAGCAATTTAGAGAACTAAATACAACTCCCCAAGCAATCATTCTAGAACCAGAAGGTCGGAATACTGCTCCAGCGATAGCGGTGGCTGCGCTTCAAGCAATTTCTTTAGGTAAAGATCCTTTGCTTTTAATTTTGGCAGCGGATCATTTAATAGAAAATATCGATGAATTCAAAAGAGTAATTCAATCAGCAAAAACATATGCAAATAAAGGCAGACTAGTGACTTTTGGTATCATTCCAACATGCGCAGAAACAGGTTACGGTTATATTGAAGCCAAAGAATCACCTAATCAAGAAGATCAAACAACAGGACTAGAAATAAAAAAATTCATAGAAAAACCTAATAAAGATCTAGCCGAGAAACTAATCAAAGATTCTCGTTACACTTGGAATAGTGGTATGTTTCTTTTTAAAGCGAGTTCGATAATAAAAGAATTAGAAAAATTTTCGCCAGAAATAATTAATTATTGCAAGATTGCTATTGAGAAAAATGTATTAGATCTTGATTTTCTAAGATTAGAACCAAAGTCATTTAAGAAATGTCCAAAAGTATCTATAGATATTGCAGTAATGGAAAAAACGAAATTAGGAACGGTTCTTCCATTAAATGTTGGATGGAGTGACATAGGAAGTTGGAAATCCTTATGGGATATCAGTCAAAAAAACAATGATGGAAACTATATAAATGGGAGAATAATAGCTGAAAAAAGTAAAAACTGTTTTTTACAAAGCGAACAGCGTCTTATAATAGGAATAGGGATAGAAAATCTAATAGTTGTGGATACAAGCGACGCTATATTAGTAGCAAGTAAAGATCAATCTCAAAACATTGGAAATATCGTAAAAAGATTAAGTTCAAAAGATTTTCCGGAAGGTAAAGTTCACAAGAAAATTTATAGACCCTGGGGTAATTACACTACAATAGTTGAGGGAAAAAGATGGCTAGTTAAACTGATAGAAGTAAAGCCAAAAGCCTCTCTTTCTTTACAAATGCATCACCATAGAGCTGAACATTGGGTAGTAGTTAATGGAACAGCATTGATAGAAAAGAATGGGGAAAAACAACTTTTAAGTGAAAATGAAAGTACATTTATTCCTTTAGGTTGCAAACATAGATTAAGCAATCCAGGAAGGATGAAACTTGAGCTAATTGAAGTGCAAAGTGGTACTTATTTAGACGAAGATGATATTGTCCGTTTTGAAGATTACTACGGCAGAATAAAAAATATTAATTAATAAAAACTATAGTTTAATTATTTAAATTGGATAGATTAATTAAATAAAATTATTAAAAAGTAAAATCACTCTACAGTTACACTTTTTGCCAAATTCCTAGGCTGATCAACATCTAAACCTTTATGAGCTGCTATGTGATAACTAAATAACTGCAGAGGTAAAACAGTCAAAAGAGGGCTAACCCATTCACTAACTTTTGGAATAGTAAACAATTCATCAAACATTTCTGCTTCCGGACTACTTGTTGAGACTCCAATTAGACGAGCATCTCTAGCTTTCGCCTCTTGCGAATTACTGAGAACTTTTTCATAGACCACACCTGGAGCTGCAATAGAAACCACTGGAACATGTTGATCTAATAGTGCTATTGGTCCATGTTTCAGCTCCCCAGCCGGATAGCCTTGAGCATGAATGTAACTTATTTCCTTAAGTTTTAGAGCACCTTCAAGTGCAATTGGATAATTTATACCTCTACCTAAGAAAATCACATCTTTTGTTTCAACAAACATGTGTGCTATTTCCTGTGAGAGAGAGTCATGCTTTTTTATAAGTTCTGTTTGCTGTTTAGGAATTAATCTCAAATCATTGGAGAGGTCCAAAATTTCTTGAGGAGTTCTTTTTTTTCTATGAGAGGCAAACAACAAAGTTAAGCCATAAAAAGACAACATTTGCCCCAGAAAGGTTTTAGTTGCTGCGACACCTATTTCGATCCCTGATCCAATATCAATGACATTTTCAAGTTCGCGACCAAATGAACTATCAACTCTATTAGTAATTCCCAAATGATGAAAAGAAAAATTAGCATCGTCAATTGAATCTCTTCTATCTTTTTCCATCCTCAATGCAGCTAAAGTATCTGCCGTTTCCCCCGATTGACTGACTCCTATTGTTAAAGTGTTTGGCGAAAGTGGAGGCGGAGCATATCGAAATTCACTTGCAAAAAATACCTTTGTTGATACTCCTGAAAACTGTTCCAACAAATAAGCACCTACCATAGCTGCATGTCTGCTTGTGCCACAGGCAAGTATCTGTATTTGTTCAATCTTTTCGAGGACAGTTTTTGAAATCGGTAAAGCCAATGAATTCTTCAAGGGCAAATCCATAGGCAAAAATCTTTCTATCCATAATTGTGTTCTTTCTGGCTGTTCATAAATTTCTTTCAGCATAAAATGACGGAAATTCCTTTTATCAGCAGATAACTCTGTTCCTTCTAGAAGCGATGGTGGTCTGTGCTGCCTATTTCCCTCATTATCATAAAGTTCAATTCCTAATGGAGTTAAAAGTGCAATTTCATGATCTTCTAACGGTAAAAATGTTCGCGTAAATTTCGCTAATGCTGGAATATCACTTGCACAAAAAAACTCACCTTCACCAAAGCCAAGAACCAATGGTGCTTGTCCGCTAGCCACTACTAAAGCATTTGGAGCCTTTGCCCAAATCACGGCTATGGCATAAGTCCCCTCTAATAAAGTCAAAACCTTTTGAACAGCTATTAATAATGTTTGTCCATTTTGAGAAAGCCCATTAGCTAAAGACTTTTCTAATTCAAGCCCGATTAAATGTGGAATTATCTCAGTATCAGTTTCGGAGGTAAATTTAATTCCCTTGAGTTTCAGGCTTTTAGATAAATCCCTGTAATTTTCAATAATTCCATTTTGCACTACTGCAATTTGAGCTAAAGAATCAAGGTGAGGATGTGAGTTCCTCTCGTTAGGTTTACCATGAGTAGCCCATCTGGTGTGGCCAATACCTACATAACCTTTGGGAGGCTTTTCTTTAATTAAATTTGCAAGATTAATCAGTTTTCCTTGGGATTTTATGATATTAAGTTTTCCAATTTGATCGTTTTTTGAATTATCAATTGTAGCTATCCCAGCAGAATCATAACCTCGATATTCAAGTTTTCTCAGCCCATCAATAAGTTTAGAAGAGACTTCCGTAGATCCAATAACAGCAAATATGCCACACATAAATTGAAAATAAATTTACAAATTATTTATATATAAAATAAACGTTGAAGAAAAAAATAACTAATTATTAGTAGGCCAATCCCATACTTCTAGTTGTTTCGTCACCTAAGTAAACCCTAATACTGAGGAAATCAGTTGGGCAAGCAGTTTCGCACCGCTTACACCCAACGCAATCTTCAGTTCTTGGAGATGAGGCTATCTGAGAAGCCTTACAGCCGTCCCAGGGGACCATTTCAAGAACATCCAGTGGACAAGCCCTTACGCATTGGGTGCAGCCAATACAAGTGTCGTAGATTTTGACTGCGTGAGACAACTGTCTTTGGAATCGTTTGTATATGTAAAATTTTATACTCTCTGTTTAATGAAACTGTGGGTTTTGATCAGTTCTGATACTTTTGGTAACAGAGCATTTATTACTATGTGTCAACTTAGGTTGTTTCTAATGCAAAAAGGTTTTTCGAAGTAGACACATTAACCCGTAGGATTAGAAGTCAGGTCTAAGAAGGTTATGTCCCAGGAAGCAATCCTTGAAAAAGTTCGTTCTATCGTCGCAGAACAACTTAGCGTTGAAGCCGGTGAAGTAAAACCGGATTCAAATTTCCAAAACGATCTCGGCGCAGACTCTCTCGACACTGTCGAATTAGTAATGGCGCTCGAAGAAGCATTTGACATAGAGATCCCTGACGAAGCTGCAGAGGGCATTGCCACTGTCGGGGATGCAGTCAAATACATCGAAGAAAAACAGTCTTGAGGTTTAAATGATGGAGAACCTCCATCGAGTTGTTATTACAGGTCTTGGTGCCATTACTCCCATTGGCAACAACATAGAAAGTTACCTTCAAGGCCTTCAATCAGGTCAAAATGGGGTAGATCAAATAACACTCTTTGACGCCTCTTCCCATGCCTGCAGATTTGCAGCAGAGGTAAAAAGTTTTGACCCAAAAGGCATACTAGAGCCAAAAGAATCCAAAAGATGGGATCGCTTCTCAAAATTTGGAGTTATTGCTGCAAAAGAAGCACTGAATCATTCAGGTTTAATAATTGACGATTCTAATTCCGCAAGAATTGGAGTAATTATTGGATCGGGAGTTGGTGGGTTGCTGACGATGGAAACTCAAGCACATGTTTTAAATAACAAAGGAGCTAGTCGAGTAAGTCCATTTACCGTGCCCATGATGATTCCAAACATGGCTACTGGTCTTGCAGCGATTGCACTTGGGGCTAAAGGGCCAAGTTCAGCGGTTTCAACTGCTTGTGCTGCAGGATCAAATGCTATTGGTGATGCATTCAGACTTCTCCAATTAGGCAAAGCAGATGCAATGGTTTGTGGCGGAGCAGAAGCAAGTATTACTCCTCTAGGTGTAGCAGGTTTCGCGAGTGCCAAAGCCCTATCATTTAGGAATGACGATCCATCCACAGCGAGCAGACCATTTGATTCTCAAAGAGATGGATTCGTAATTGGAGAAGGAGCAGGAGTACTAATTTTAGAAACTCTTGAACATGCATTAAAAAGAGACGCAACAATACATGGAGAAATAATTGGTTATGGAACCACGTGTGATGCTCATCACATCACATCACCTACGCCAGGGGGAGTAGGAGGTGCAGAGGCCATCAAACTCGCATTAAATGATGGGAAAATCAATCCTGAGCAAGTCGATTACATCAATGCTCATGGAACAAGTACTCCAGCCAATGACAGCAATGAAACTTCTGCAATTAAAACTGCATTAGGGAACCATGCATTCCAAGTCCCCACGAGCTCAACAAAATCAATGACGGGTCATTTATTGGGAGGTTCAGGTGGCATAGAGGCCGTTGCTTGTGTTTTAGCAATAAAACATGAAATAATTCCGCCAACAATTAATTATTCCAATCCCGACCCAAATTGTGATCTTGATTATGTTCCCAACAAGGCAAGAGAAAAGAAATTAGGCGTCGTACTATCTAACTCTTTCGGGTTTGGCGGTCACAATGTCTGTCTAGCTTTTCGACAAATGATCTAATCAATGTCGTCTTAACTGTCCACTTTAAAATTTTTTCCACTCACTAATTCAAAATGGTTGCCCTGACTAATTCTCTAGACACACTATGCATCAATAGCATCAGAATGCTCGCAGTTGACGCAATTAATAAATCAAATAGCGGCCATCCAGGACTTCCTATGGGTTGTGCACCGATGGGATACGCATTATGGGACAAACATCTTCGTCATAATCCAAAAAATCCGAAATGGTTTAACCGAGACAGATTCGTCCTTTCTGCAGGACATGGGTGCATGTTGTTGTATGCCCTTTTGCATTTAACAGGCTACGACTCCGTAACAATGGAGGACATAAAACAATTCCGACAATGGGGTGCAAAAACTCCTGGTCACCCAGAAACTTTCGAGACACCGGGAGTTGAAGTCACTGCAGGACCACTGGGAGCTGGAATTTCTAATGCAGTGGGACTTGCAATAGCAGAGGCCCATTTATCAGCCAAATTCAATAAGCCTGATTCAACAGTTGTAGATCACTACACATACGTAATTATGGGGGATGGATGTAATCAAGAAGGAATAGCTTCAGAAGCTTGTTCTCTTGCAGGTCATCTAAAGCTTGGGAAATTAATCGCTCTATACGACGACAACAGCATCACAATTGATGGAAGAACAGATGTATCATTCACAGAAGATGTATTAAAGAGATACGAAGCTTATGGATGGCATGTTCAAGAAATACCTGATGGAAATACAGATGTAGAAGGCATCTCTAAAGCAATAGAAAAAGCAAAATCAGTTACAGATAAGCCTTCAATTATAAAAATTACGACAACCATCGGATTTGGCTCTCCAAATAAGAGTGATACAGCTGGGATCCATGGAGCAGCTCTTGGAGAAGAAGAAGCAGAACTTACAAGGAAAGAACTTGATTGGTCATACGAACCTTTTAAAATTCCTCAAGATGTATATGACCAATACCGTCAAGCTATTGAAAGAGGTTCCCAACTTGAGTCTAAATGGAATCAAACACTTACGGATTACAAGGCAAAGTATCCTGCTGAAGCATCTGAATTTGAACGGATGCTTAGAGGGGAGCTACCTCAAGGGTGGGATAAAGATTTACCTACATATTCAGCTGATGATAAGGGCCTTGCCACAAGAAAACACTCTCAAATATGTTTAGGTGCTCTGGGGCCTAACCTTCCTGAACTTATAGGAGGTTCTGCGGATTTAACACACTCAAATTACACAGATATAAAAGGTGAAACAGGGTCTTTTCAATATGAAAGTCCTGAAAAACGTTATTTGCATTTTGGTGTCAGAGAGCATGCGATGGCAGCCATTCTTAATGGTATTGCATATCACGACAGTGGTCTAATACCCTATGGTGGAACCTTCCTAGTCTTCGCAGACTATATGAGAGGCTCGATGCGTCTTTCAGCTCTCAGTGAGCTTGGCGTTATTTATGTTTTAACCCATGACTCAATAGGTGTTGGTGAAGATGGGCCAACACATCAACCAATAGAAACCATTCCCTCACTTAGAGCAATGCCAAATATGATGGTTTTCCGTCCAGGTGATGGTAATGAAACCAGTGGCGCTTATAAAGTTGCAATTAAGAGTCGTAAGAGACCAAGCTCTTTGTGCCTAAGTAGGCAGGGCATGGTGAATCAACAAAATTCATCAGTAGAAAAAGTTGCTTTAGGTGGATATGTACTAGAAGATTGCGATGGCAAAGCTGATCTAATACTTATTGGAACTGGAACTGAGCTTGATTTATGTGTCCAAGCAGCGAAAAAACTAACTTCAGAAGGTAAAAAAGTGCGTGTAGTTTCTATGCCATGTGTAGAGCTTTTTGAAGAACAAAGCGACAGTTATAAAGAAGAAGTTTTACCTTCTAACATCAGAAAACGCATAGTAGTTGAAGCCGCAGAGAGCTTCGGATGGCATAAATATATCGGTCTTGATGGAGATAGCGTTACTATGAATAGCTTTGGAGCATCTGCACCAGGTGGATTATGTATGGAAAAATTTGGATTTACAGTTGAGAACGTACTAGAAAAATCTAGAAATCTACTCAACAAATAAATTAATCTTTGCAATTAGCAAACAGTTAGTTAATCCATTTAAACAAGTTAAACAAAGAACTATTTTTCTTTGTTTAACTTTAGGGGAGTTAATTCAGCTGCACCTTTTGACTTGATTTGATCGTTTAATTTATCAAGATCTTCATCTGTGATTTTTGTATTCATTGGGCAATGGTTAGGACCGCACATTGAACAAAACTCTGCTTTTTTGAAAATTTCTTCGGGCAAGGTTTCGTCATGGTATTGCTTAGCTCTCTCTGGATCCAATGACAATTCAAACTGCTTGTTCCAGTCAAATTCTTTCCTAGCCTTGCTTAATTCATCATCACGATCTCGCGCTGCAGATCTATGCCTTGCAACATCTGCAGCATGAGCAGCAATTTTATAAGCAATTAGACCTTCCCTAACATCATCAGGATTTGGCAAGCCAAGATGTTCCTTAGGTGTTACGTAACAAAGCATCGCGGTACCGTACCAACCTGCCATAGCTGCACCAATAGCACTTGAAATATGGTCATAACCAGGGGATATATCTGTTACCAATGGACCTAGAACATAGAAAGGAGCTTCTGAACACTCCTCCATTTGCTTCCTAACATTGAATTCAATTTGATCCATCGGTACATGACCTGGCCCTTCGACCATAACTTGGACATCATGCTTCCAAGCTCGTCTAGTCAATTCACCCAAGGTTTTCAACTCAGCAAGTTGAGCTTCATCAGATGCATCATGCAAGCATCCAGGCCTTAGTGAATCGCCTAGAGAAAAAGTGCAATCATAGCGTTTAAAAATTTCGCAAATATCATCAAAACGAGTAAACAAAGGATTTTGCTTGTAATGATAAAGCATCCATTGAGCAAGAATTCCACCGCCTCGACTAACTATTCCAGTAATGCGACCTTTAACCTTAGGTAGATGTTCAATCAATAAGCCAGCATGAATAGTTTGATAATCAACACCTTGCTGACAATGCTTTTCGATGATGTGTAGAAAATCATCCTCAGTTAACCTTGAAATAGATCCGTGAACACTTTCTAAAGCTTGATAAACAGGAACTGTCCCAATAGGGATAGGGGAGGCATTTATAATTGCAGTTCGGACTTCGTCTAAATTAACTCCTCCAGTGGACAGATCCATAAGGGTATCTGCGCCATATTTAACAGCAAGCTCAAGCTTTTTTAATTCTTCGCTGACATCACTTGCATTTGGGGAAGCGCCAATATTTGCGTTGACTTTACAAGTAGAGGCAATACCTATTGCCATCGGCTCTAAGTTCGTATGGTTAATATTCGCAGGGATAACCATACGACCACGCGCAACCTCTTCCATAATCAAAGTCTCTGGAAGATTTTCACGCTTTGCTACAAATAACATTTCTTCAGTGATTTCGCCTTTGCGAGCAAAATGCATCTGAGAAACGTTTTTTTTACCCTTTCTGGAAGCAACCCATGAATTCCGCATGAACTAAAAAGCTATTGAATAAAGAAAGGGAGCATTATGCAAAGATCACAATATTTCACTTTCCTTACGCTGGTTCGAACCAGATCAGGTTCAGAGGGTGTGATCTCAGCCATACCTTGAAGCGATATGGCACCCCTAGTGATAATTACAAACTAGCTCGAAATAACCAACTAAACCCTAAAGTTTTTATAGATAAAAAATTTCTATTTAAAATTTTTGATTATTCATTTCCTTTTTAATCTCTAAAAACAACATTCGTCTTCGCCTTAATCTTCTAACTCCCCCAGTCAAAACCAATCCACTTCCAACTATTAATGCAGGTATTACTTGGATTTTATCTTTGCCCTCTCTATGTGAAAAACCAGTAATTGCTAGTAAAATTAGCAAAGGTGCTGAAATTGAAATTAATGGATTACCCAATCTGTTCATAAAATTAAGACCCTATATGTTGTGAAGAGTTTTAGTAGCCATAACTATTGTTTGAGACAAAATTTTTATTCCTAATTCCAGACTTCTTTCATCCAAAGAGAAATATCCACTATGTAATGGAGCACAACCTTGATCTCCGGCAACTCCTAATCGAAACATCGTCCCAGGTACATCTTGCAAAAAGAAAGCAAAATCTTCAGCACCTAATGAGGGATTTTCTAAATAGACAATATTTTCTGGATCCATAAAATTCTTCGCGCACTCAGATAACAAATTAGTTAAATCAGGGTCGTTATAAACTGGAGGCGCTATTGACTTAAAATTTATATTAGCTTTAGCTCCATAATTATTAACTATATTTTGAACTATTTTGTCTATCCATTGAGGCAACTTTTCATAAAGTTGGCTATCCAAGCATCTTACTGTTCCAAGAAGCTTAACTCTCTCAGCAATTACATTAAAAGCATTGCCTCCGGAAATTTTCCCAAAACTTATAACTACTGGTTTAAGAACATCTAACTGTCTACTAATAGCCTCTTGAAGTTCACTGATAACTTTTGCCGCGATCCAAATTGCATCTGTGCCTTCATGGGGTCTAGCTCCATGACCTCCTTTTCCAATAATATCTATTTCCAATTCAGCAGCGGCGGCTGTAAAAGTACCACTTTTTATTCCAATTTTTCCAACTGGCAAATCTGGATAAACATGAACACCAAAGAGAGCATGAACTCCCTCAAGTACCTTTTCAGATCTCATCCAATTTGCACCAAGTGCAATCTCTTCAGCAGGTTGAAAAATTATTCTGATTCGAGAAGTTGTAAATTTATTGTTTGCTAATACTTTTGCCACTCCCAAGCCGACAGAAGTATGCAGATCATGCCCGCATGCATGCATCAAGCCTTGAATTGAAGAAGAGTAATCCAAGCCAGTTCTCTCCTCGATTGGCAAAGCGTCCATATCAACTCGCAAGGCAATAACAGGTCCGCTTTTTTTACCCATTTCAGCAACCACGCCTGTTTTACCAACTGCTTCTGTTACCTCCCAACCTGCTTTTCTCAGCTCCCCAGCTACAAAAGCAGCTGTTTGATATTCCTGACCACTTAATTCTGGATGAGCATGTAGATGACGTCTTGACCTAATAAAGTCAGGAAGCATCTCCTTAGACAAAACTTCAATTTTTTTACCTAAATCTTTCATCTTTAATCCAACGCAAGAAATGCAATCAAATCATTTGTAGGTTTTGGAGGCCAACGGCGGATATGCAGTAACCAATCTTTATCACGGTATCTAATATCTAGTCCAGAAGCTGCAACCCAATTACTTTCAGCTTCACCTGTGAAGCCTTTACGCCACAGAAGAGCACTTAGTGCTGCTCTAGCATCTGCGAATAAGGGATATTTACGAATTAATATTCTAATTTTTTTTTCAGCGAGTTCAAAATCACCCAATTGATAAATTGCAAGCGCCTCACTAGAGCTAGCCATTGCAATAGAATAATTGGAAGATGAAGCTTGAGAAAATAATCTCTTCGCCTCAATCCAATTCCCCATAGAGCCCATTACATTACCTAAGTTGTATAATGCCGAAACATCTTTAGGATTCCTCTCTAAAACATATTTGTAATCATTACTAGCGTCTTCCCAACGCTCCAAAGCTTCTTCAGCAATTCCTCTATTCAGATAAGGGTCTAAATTTTCAGGTGAAATTTTTATGGCCATGGTTTGATCTGTTATTGCGCCCTTAGGATCACCGAGAGCAAGACGAATATTTCCTCTATTACTTAATGCAGCCGCATCATTTGGATTTTCATTCAAATAAGAACTCCAATCTTTTTCAGCTTGAATAAAATCTCCATTCTTACTTTCTTGAAGAGCCTTCTCGAATAAGTATTTAGGAAGCACCTTGGCTTGCGACGCAAATGGTACAAAAACAATAGAAAGCAGAAGTAAAACCTTTACAACTGATATGTTGATCATTTGTCTATTTTATTTGTTGAAGTAAGAAGACAATGTTTTTCAGCCGCTGGAGTAACAACCCTTCCCCTGGCAGTTCTTTGTAAAAAACCAATTTGCATTAAATAAGGCTCAACTACGGTTTCAAGAGTGGTTGAATCCTCTCCTAGCGCAGCTGCCAATGTTTCAAGTCCTACAGGTCCACCTTGAAATTGATTAACTATCAGGCCCAGATAACTTCTATCTGTGGCATCTAATCCTCTTTGATCGACTCGATGTAGATCAAGGGCATCATTAACAAGTTGTACATCAATAGTTTTGGAAGAGGAATGCACCTCTGCATAATCTCTTACTCTTCGTATAAGCCTATTCGCAATTCGGGGAGTACCTCTACTTCTTCTGGCTAATTGATGAGATGCTTCTTCCGTAATTGACAAATTTATAAGGCTCGCAGATCTTTTAATTATGTTTTCAAGATCCAGGTAATTATAAAAGTCCAGTCGCTGAGTTATTCCAAAGCGATCTCGCATAGGGGAGCTCAACGCAGCAGGCTTTGTAGTGGCTCCAACCAATGTGAAAGGCGGGATTTCGATTGATCGCATCCTTGAGGAAGCACCTTTGCCTACAGTTAAATCCAACCTTCTATCTTCCATAGCTGGATACAAAAGTTCCTGAGATATGCGATTGAGTCGGTGAATCTCATCAACAAATATCAATTCACGCGGCTGCATATTTATCAATAATCCAACAATATCTCTTGGACGTTCAAGTGCTGGTGCGCTTGCAACTCTAGCTTTAACTCCTAATTCCTCAGCAATAACCAAAGCCATAGTTGTTTTTCCCAATCCAGGCGGCCCATAAAGCATTAAATGATCTAATGCTTCTCCTCTCGTCAATGATGCTTTAACCGATATTTCAAGAACCTTCTTTAACTCAGATTGACCCACGAATTCATCAAAAGATTTAGGCCTAAGTGAATCTTGCCGAGATAATTTAATCTCCTCTTTTAAAAGAGTAGAGCCAACTAATCTTTCCTCTCCTTTATCATTGGGAAGAGGTGAATGATTAGTAATTGAAGACACAATTGCCATGAACGAAGGGTAGTGGCTTATCCACAAAAAAGGAGGTATATAGAAAAATGAGCAAAAAAAGAAAGAAAAAATCCAAAAAAATTTCCTCAGTTGATGGAAATCGTCGCTTAGCTGAAAATCGACAAGCAAGATACGAGTATGAAATCCTGGAAACACTTGAAACCGGCTTAGAGCTTCTTGGAACTGAAGTTAAGTCAATTAGAGCTGGGAAAGTAAACTTAAAAGACGGGTTTTGTTTAATTAAAAAAGATCAAATTCAACTTCATAATGTTCACATATCGCCTCATAATCATGCCGGTAAGTTTTTCAATCACGAACCTCTAAGAATCAAAAAACTTCTTGCACATCGAAAAGAAATAAAAAAATTAAAAATAGATTTAGAAAGAAAAGGTTTAGCATTAATACCTTTAAGTCTTTACCTCAAAGGCTCATGGATAAAGTTGAAAATTGGAATAGGAAGAGGGCGAAAGCTACATGACAAAAGGGATAGAGAGAAAGTTAATGACTCGAAAAGAGATGTAGCTAATGCACTAAAACGTTTTTAAAAGGGAGAAATTTATTAATATCACCTATTAAAGATTGATCTAAAAATCAAATAATGTATTCTTCAATTATCACTAACATCTAAAATAACATTTTCTGGTGGAGGTGTTGGATCAGGGTCCGCAATGAGCATATGTTGTAAAACAATTTCAGGACGCTCACTATCTCTCCATCTAATACGATAAGCAGGCATTTTTGTCCCCCTGCTTGTCGTTTGTTCAACAGGTTCCATAACCCAACCGCGTCTTGAACGCCCTTGGGGATTCCGTTTCACAACAGCATCTGCGTGCTTGAAGCGAAAACCAACTCTCTCGCCACTCATCTGAACAAAATACTTACTCGCCTATTATCCACTCTGACGGGTCACTTTCCAGTTTGTTTTAAATTTGATTCTGGTCGCAAAAGCGGAAAAGCTATGACATCTCTAATTGAAGGACTATCAGTTAATAGCATTACAAACCTATCTATCCCTATACCAAGGCCTCCTGTGGGAGGCATTCCAACTTCAAGAGCATTAATAAAATCTTCGTCCAAGCTGTGAGCCTCAAGATCACCTGCCTCTTTTTGCGCCTGCTGTAAAAGTAAACGTTCTTTTTGATCAATAGGGTCAATTAACTCACTAAACGCATTAGCAGTTTCTCTACCGACAATAAAAAGTTCAAACCTTTCAACTAAACCTTTCTTAGTCCTATGTTTTCTGGCTAATGGAGAAATCTCAATTGGATAATCCATCACAAATGTAGGTTGAACCAGCTTAGGCTCTACTACTTGCTCAAAAGCTTCATTTAACAGTTTCCCAACACTGTCAGCCTTTTCAGGCGCTTGAAGGCCTTCTTGAATCATTGCAGCCCTGGCATCGTAAACTTTATCTCCAAACAACTCAAAATCAATTCCAGTGAATTCCTTAACTAATTCATGCATCGTGGCCCTTCTCCACGGGGGGGTCAGATTTATTTCTTGCTCTTGATAATTAATTTTGGTCGATCCACAAATTTTTTCGCAAACTGAAGAAAGTAATTTTTCTGTTAATTCCATCATGTCAAAATAGTCTGAAAAAGCTTCATAAATTTCAACAGAAGTAAATTCCGGATTATGTCGCGTGCTAATACCTTCATTTCTAAAAATTCTTCCCAGTTCATAAACCCTTTGAAACCCCCCCACCACAAGTCTTTTAAGATGCAATTCTGTTGCAATTCTCAAATACAAAGGTAAATCAAGAGTGTTGTGGTGAGTTATAAAAGGCCTTGCATCAGCACCACCGGCCTCTGATTGTAAAACTGGGGTCTCAATCTCGAGAAAATCTTTTTCATCTAACCATCGTCGAATTGAACTAACTAATAAAGCTCTGGTTCGAAAAGTTTTTTTTGATTGAGGATTAACAATTAAATCTAAGTATCTTTGCCTGTACCGCTTTTCAACATCGGCAAGACCATGCCATTTATCTGGTAAAGGCTGTAAAGATTTTGACAACATCGACCACTCAAAGACTTTGATAGAGAGTTCACCTCTATCAGTTCTCCTCAATATTCCACTTACTCCTATCCAATCACCAGAGTCAACAAGGGAGGTAATAATCTCAAAATTATTCTTTGCATTTTCGCTATTTTTATTTTGATTTAACGTAGCCTTTTCTAAAAATAATTGTATAGTGCCTGTCTCATCGGCAAGAGTAAAAAAAGCGAGTTTGCCCATCACTCTCCTAGAAGTTATTCGCCCTGCAATGGAAACTTCTTCTCTTATTTCTTCTCCCTTTGGCAAGTCTGCGTATTTTTCCTGTAAAACAGAGGAAGAATAAGTAGGTTTAAAATTTAAGCCATACGGACCTTGTCCAAGGCTTTTTAGTGCTTTTGCCTTCTCAAGGCGGGTATCTCTTAATTCAGACAAGGCAATTCATACATACGGCAGAAAAGAACGGGATAAATGCAAAACCTATCAATATTGAGCTATGAATGTCTAACTTGCAATAGCAGTTGGAAATTCTCCCATTCTTTGCGAAGCGTAGCCAATACCTCTTACAGTTAAAATCAATTCAGGGTTTCTTGGATCTGGTTCAAGTTTGCCCCTCAAACGAGCTACGTATACATCTACAACTCTTAAATCAGCCGCTCGTCGGGGAGGGTAACCCCAAAGCTGTTCCAAAATCTCGGCTCTAGGGACAACACGGCCAGGTTCACGGAATAATAATTCCAGTAAACTGAATTCTGTATATGTGAGACCTATTCTTGCTCCGCCTCTGCTGACTTGCCTTCTATTGGTGTCTACAACAAGATCACCAAGTTTCATTACTCCTTGTCCTGAAGGAACCTCTCGAGGCTCATCTACTGTAGGAGCTGGTCCAACTCTTCTCAGTATCGTCGCAATTCTTGCCTCCAACTCTTTTGGGCTAAATGGCTTAGCCAGATAATCATCAGCGCCTAAATCCAAACCAGCAACTCTTTCAGAAATCGCTTCAAGAGCTGTCAAAAATATTATTGGGACACAAGACTCTGCTCTAATTCTTCGACACACTGCAAAACCATCCATCTTGGGGAGCATGACATCAAGAACCACTAGGTCTGGTGCTTCTTTATGAAAAACCTCGAGTGCTTGCTCTCCATCTTGTGCAGATAAAACCTGGTATCCAGCAAGATTTAGCCTTGTGACCAAGACTTTCAATACTGCTGGTTCATCATCTACAACCAAAATACAGGTCATAAGATTAGCTGTTGCCGTAGTGACAGGACCATCGAAATTTTGTGTCGAAAATGGCTTCTTGTTATAAGAAGATATCATCTTCAAGTCAGGTATTCAAAGCCCTTTGACTAATTTAAAAGACAGACTCCCCTCTAATAAATAATTATTTATTCTAATTTAAAAGATTTAAAATTTTTGAAATTAGTTTTTTTTATAAGCAAGAAGAAGCCATGAAGAAAAAAACGGGGCAACTAATCCAGTGATGATAGCCTCAGAAATTAATATATAAATTGACCAAGAATGAAACCAGTTATTTCTTAGAGAGCTATATATGAAAAGTTTTTGAGCCCAAATAGAAAGGCCAACTAAGGCGGTTCCAAAGATAGCCATCAAACCAATATTTAAAAAGGATTCGATTTTTTTATTATGCAATCCATATTGACTCCAAACTAAAGACAAAAGGAATAAAGATGGAATATAAGAAGCATCACTAATTGTAAAAGAATCTAGAAAAATTCCCAATAAGATAGCAGCTATAACTGACCTCCATCGACAATTCTTTAGTGAAAATGGCAACAATAAAATTACAGGCCAGCATGGTTTTATTCCATTAACAGTAAGCCAATCAGGAGAAATAATTAAAAAAGCTGGTAAACAGATTATTGCAAAAAAGATCAATAATTTCTTATTATTTTTAGCCATTATTTTTTTAGAATTTGAACCCAATCTATCGCCTCAGGTGATGCAGTTAATTGAACTATCGCATATGGAGAAGGCAATGCTTTCTCGTTAACAAATTGAACAATTCCTATTGTTAAATTTGGCGGTAATTTAGTACTTGCTGGTGATGAAGTTACAACATCTCCAATCTTAACTAAAGGATTTTTATTAAAGAAAATAAGCTTTGGTCTATTTGTACCCATCCCAGTCAAAATTCCATGATGCTTAGTTCGATCAATCCAAGCTCCTACTTGATGACCAGGATCAGTCAACAGTCTTACTCTTGAAGTGAGTGGAGTTGTGCTATCAACAAGACCAATCAAGCCACCTGGTCCTATCACTGTTTGCCCTTTCAAGATTCCATCTTGTGCGCCCTTATTAATTTCTAACAGTTGCCACCAATTTCTAGAGGATCGCGATATGACAGCTGCCGAAATTCTTTTGTCACTATTCAGCTCTTTTAAAGCAAGAGCTCTTCTTAAACGAATATTATCCTTTTCAAGCAATTTTAATCGCATACTTCTTTCAATATTTTCTCCTTCCTTAATCCATTCTCTTTGAGCAGTGCCAGGGAGTATTGGTTTGAGTAAAATAGAGTAAAAGTCTAAAAATCCTGCTCCCTTTGTCCAACGAATAGCAAACAATAAAGCTACAAACAAAAATATTACCCAAAACCTACTTTTCAAAAGCAAATGAAACCCAATATTCCCTCGGGCTTTAATCATTGTTCAATCTCTAATTACGTTTCTAGCGAAATCGGGTGTATCTAAAACTCTTCGCATTGATTTAAAATCATCTAAAACCAAACCACATCCATTTACAACGCACAACAATGGGTCCTCGGCTACGTGAGTGAAAATTCCTGTTTCATGGCTTAAAAGATCACTAATTCCTCTTACTAATGCACCCCCTCCTGCAAGCATTATCCCCCTATCAACAATGTCTGCAGCCAGCTCGGGTGGAGTCCTCTCTAGAGTTCTTTTTACAGCATCAACAATCTTATTCAAAGGCTCTGACATTGCTTCTCTTAAATCACCAGCTTTCAAATTAATTGAACGAGGCAGACCTGATAGTAAATGTAACCCCCTTACATCTATCGATTGCAAATCAAATTCATTAGATGGAAAAGCTGATCCAATTTTAATTTTTATCTCTTCAGCAGTTCTCTCACCGACTACTAAATTGTGTATCTTCTTTAAATAAGTAGCGATAGCATCATTAATCTCATCACCAGCAACTCTCACAGATTCACTTAAAACTGTTCCACCAAGACTTAAAACAGCTACTTCAGTAGTTCCTCCTCCTATATCAACAATCATTGTTCCAATTGGCTCTGTGACTGGCAAAGAAGCTCCTATTGCAGCAGCAACAGGCTCATCAATCAAATGCACCTCTCTTGCTCCAGCAAGACCAGCTTCACGAACTGCTCTCCTCTCTACCCCAGTTACTCCACTCGGAATACCAACAACTAGTCGAGGTGCAATAATTCCGCGCCCCTCATTACACTTTTGAATAAAAGTCTTAAGCATTTGCTCCGCTGCATCAAAATCCGCTATCACACCATCACGTAATGGCCTAACAGCGCGAATATTCCCAGGTGTTCGCCCTAACATTAATTTCGCATCATCTCCTACGGCCAAAGGGACCCCTTCCTCCAAATCCATAGCTACAACGGAAGGTTCCTGTAAAACAATTCCTTTACCAGAAACATAAATCAAGGTATTGGCTGTACCTAAATCGATCCCAATATCACGGGAGAATTTGAAACGGTTAAAAAACACGGATTTCAATCATTTGAGCAATCATAAAGAGAGTTGAACTAAGATAAATATATTATTTAAAAACCAATAAGCATCAGAGGCAAAAATGGGAATAAATTCAGTCACTCTTGTTGGCAGAGCAGGCAGAGATCCTGAAGTAAGATATTTTGAATCTGGAACAGTAGTAGCAAACCTTACTATGGCTGTAAACCGACGAAGTCGAGAGGATGAACCAGATTGGTTTAATCTTGAAATCTGGGGAAAACAAGCGCAAGTCGCAGCCGATTACGTAAAAAAAGGCTCTTTAATAGGCGTAACTGGTAGCTTCAAATTGGATAGTTGGAAAGATCGTAATACTGGAGAAGATAGAAACAAGCCAGTCGTAAGAGTTGATCGTCTTGAATTATTAGGATCAAAAAGAGATTCAGAAAATAGTAATTTTCAAAACAACAATTCTTTTAATCAACAGCCAAGTAATGATGAAATTCCATTTTAAAATATATTTAATTCATAATTAGTTTGCGAAGAGTTTTATAAATTAAAATTATTATTGCAATTGAAATAGATAAGAGAATAATTGTCTTAAAAATACTTGAAAAAGGACTGATCCATTTTTGAATATTTGCATAATTATCTCCTAAATAAAATCCTGTAATTGTTAAAAATAATGTCCAGATTAAGCTCCCAGCTGTCGTCCAAATCAGAAAGGGAGTAATGGGCATTAACTCGACTCCCGCAGGGACCGAAATCAAAGTCCTAATTCCAGGTACTAATCTTCCCCAGAAAACTAGAGATACGCCATATTTGTTAAACCATTTTCGACTTCGCGCAAGATCTTGGGAATTAATACCAATCCAACGTCCATTTTTCTCCAGCCATTTCTCAATTCTTTCTTCATTAACTAATTTGCCAATTCCATACCAAGGCAAAGCCCCTATTACGGTTCCAATTAAACCTGCTAAAACAACTGGAATAAAATCCAATTGACCTTGAGCCACATAAAAGCCGCCAAGGGGCATTATTAATTCCGAAGGAATTGGAGGTATTAGATTTTCCAAAAACATTGCTACTAGGATTGCTCCATAACCAATTAACTGGTTAGTCTCAACCGCATTTCCTATCAATACTGGTAACGAAGATATAAATTCTGATATTTCCATTTAGTTTTAATTATTGAAATAAATTAATACCGATATTGATCTGTCTTATAGGGACCTGCAATTGGAACATTAATGTAATCAGCCTGTTCTTGGGTTAACTTAGTTAACTTTGCTCCTATCTTATCTAAATGAAGAATAGCGACCATTTCATCTAAATGTTTTGGCAAAACATAAACTTTATTCAAATATTTAACTCCGTATTTGAATAATTCAATTTGGGCTAAAACTTGATTAGTAAAAGAATTGCTCATAACAAAACTTGGATGACCGGTAGCACATCCAAGGTTTACTAATCTTCCCTCTGCTAAAAGAATAATTTTATTACCACTTGGCAGAGTTATGTGATCAACCTGAGGTTTAATATTTTCCCATTCATAAGACTTTAAAGAGGAAACTTCTATTTCATTATCAAAATGGCCAATGTTACAAACTATCGATTCGTTTTTCATCCTGATTAAATGCTCATGACGAATAACTTGGAAGTTTCCAGTTGCAGTAACAAAAATATCCACCTCTTCAACCACCTCATCTAATCTAACTACTCTGAAACCCTCCATTGCCGCTTGAAGAGCACATATAGGATCTATCTCAGAAATCATTACTGTCGCTCCCAAACCTCTTAGTGACTGAGCAGAACCTTTGCCAACATCTCCATAACCCATAACAAGGGCCACCTTGCCAGCCACCATTACATCTGTAGCTCTTTTAATGCCATCAACCAATGATTCTCTGCAACCATAAAGATTGTCAAACTTACTTTTGGTAACTGAATCATTTACGTTAATCGCTGGGAAAACAAGTTCTCCACTTTTTTCCATTTGATAAAGACGAGCTACCCCAGTTGTTGTTTCCTCAGTGACACCTTTTATAAAAGATTTAGCTTTTGAATAAAAGTTTGGATCTTGAGAGAGTTTTTTCTTGATAGATGCAAATAATGCGATTTCCTCTTCATTTGATGGGTTATCAAGAACTGAGATATCTTCTTCTGCCTTGCTCCCCAAAATAAGTAATCCAGTCGCATCACCACCATCGTCAAGAATCATATTTGCAGATTCACCGCCTCTCCATTCAAAAATTTTGTGAGTGTATTCCCAATATTCATCTAGAGTTTCACCCTTCTTAGCAAATACTGGTACTCCAGAATTTGCAATAGCTGCAGCAGCATGATCTTGTGTGGAAAAAATATTACATGAAGCCCATCTAACTTTTGCACCAAGTTCAACAAGAGTCTCAATAAGAACTCCTGTTTGAATAGTCATATGGAGACTACCGGCGATGAAAGCCCCTTTTAATGGTTTTTCGGATCCATATTTTTTTCTCAGAGCAATTAAACCTGGCATTTCTGTTTCAGCGATCAAAAGTTCTTTTCTGCCAAAGTCTGCTTGGGTTATATCTTTAACTACGTAATCAGGATTACTCTCAATACTGTTGAGATTTGACTTGGTTGCTGCGAACATAAATAAAACTCTCTATGGGAGATTGTGGAAAAAGATAGTGAAAAACAATTCAAGGTTTTTAATTCATTTGCTCAGCAAACCAATAATTTCTGCTGGACTCTAGACAAACCTGAATCAACAATGTCATTAGGTTCAACATTAACAAAAAAATTTCCAGATCTACGAATTCTCCTTTTAAAGGGCCCTCTTGGAGCAGGAAAAACTACATTAGTTAAAGGAATTGCAAAAACTTTAAACATTCAAGAGCCCATAACTTCTCCAACTTTTCCTTTATCTCAACATTATCCTTTTGGATCTCCTCCATTAATACATCTTGATCTTTATAGAATTGAAGAGCAAAATGCGGCAAACGAATTTTTTTTACAAGAAGAAGAGGAATCAAAAGCCCTGGGTGCATTAATGGTTGTTGAATGGCCAGAAAGATTATCTCTTCCGATGCCTGATGCTTGGAAAGGAAAACTTGAATATTCTACAAAAAATAAAACTCGGGTTTTTCAGCTCATACCTCCCCGATATGAAGACAATAAATTATCAATATCTTCCAGATAACCTTGTGCATCTATAGCTCCTAATCCTTTGCATACATATGAACCACATGCAATTGCAAATTGGACAATTTCTTCCGCTCTTTGTTGATTTATTTGATCTAACTCAACAGATATGAGTTTATAAATTAATCCAGCAGTGAATGCATCACCAGCTCCAGTCGTATCAACTACAGAAGATGGGGCAATCGCAAATGTTTGTCCAATATTTTTATTAAGGATCCATAAGACTGGGTTGGATCCATCCGTAACAATTACAGAGGGTCTATTAGGCAAAGATAATGAGATTTCAATCGGATTTGAGGTATTAAAAAACCATTCCGCTTCCTCTTTTGCAAGTTTAATTAATGAAACGTTTTTTAAAATAGAGATGATTTCATTCTTTTCTTTAACAGAGGGCTCTAAGACTGTTGAAACTTTATTTCGCCAAAAAGTTGGTCGCCAATTCAAATCCAAAGCGATCTTAATTCCTTCATTGAAAGCTTTTTCCATACACCATAAAAAAGCATTAGATGAAATTTTTGAAGCCAGAGGAATAGTTCCGGCAACAAACCATTTCGCCTTTTTTTTAACCAGTGGCCAGTCTGAAATAACTTGTTCCCGCGATATGGCTTGATCAGCAAATCCGAAACCTTTATCCCCCTCAAATCCCTCAAAAAATCTTTCTCCACACTGATCTCTACGAACCAATACAACTCTTGTTGAACGAAGGTTATCCCGCTGTAAACCAGAGGTATTAATTCCTCTCTCAATCAATAGCTTTTTAAAATTTTCACCAAAAGTATCATTTCCAAGAGAGCCGAGAAAAGATGCATTTGCACCTAAACGACCTAATGCACATGCAACATTAGCTGGAGCACCTCCAAAGCAATCTTTTACTGGAAAATCAGAGGAAGGGTCCCCACCAAGAGGGCCAAGACGATCTATCAAAGCTTCACCAAAAACAATTACGCTTTCATCCTGCATTTTTAACTTTTTAGCAATGAAGTTATTATTGATTATTTAAAGTTTTAATTTAAAATTCTAAATGTTTTTGTAATTCAGAAATAATTTTTGCATTAGCTGCAGGGAAAGGAAATTCATAAAGTCTTTCAGGGGAAACCCAACGTAATCTTTGGCTAACTAAAGGTTTAGGCTCTCCTGATAACCATTCACAAAAATGAACAGTAAAATAAAGTTTTTTGTGGGTGTAGGTGTGTTCAAACGATAATAACTTTGCTCCAACTTTGACAACAATACCAAGTTCCTCATTTAATTCGCGCTCGATAGCTTTTTCAATAGATTCATCAGAAGTTTTTTTCCCACCTGGAAATTCCCACATTCCACCCATACTTGAACTTTCCAAGCGCTGATCTATGAGCAATTCTCCGTTTTCATTAAAAACAAGCCCAAGACCAATTTCTTGAAGAGGCTTTATTTTGCTCATTAGTTTTTTAGGAAAATCATCAGGATCGTACTTTATGTGGGCAATACAAAAATTTTGTAGTGGGCAAGAAAAACAACTTGGTTTTTTGGGGGTACAAATCATTGCCCCTAAGTCCATCAAAGCTTGATTGAAATTCCTTGGACTGAGTTTTGAAATCAAAAAAGAGCTAGATTTCCATAATTTTCTGTCATCTTTAATAGTTCTTCTCTCTAGAGCTAGCAATCTTGACAAAATTCTTTTTACATTTCCATCCAATATTGGAGTAGGCAAGTCAAAGGCAGACGAAACAATACTGCCTGCAGTACTTCTTCCTATACCTGGAAGAGACATCCATTCATCTAGTCCAACAGGCCAAGAATTCGATTCTTGAACTCTATTTTGTCCAATATATCCAATTAATATTTTTGACGATTGATGTATTCGTTTTGCTCGTGAGTAATAGCCAAGACCTTGCCATACCAAAAGAACATTCTGGTAATCAGCCTCTGCTAAATCATCTAAAGAAGGAAAAACCCTCATCCATTTTTCCCAGAAAGGTATAACAACCTTTAATTGAGTCTGCTGAAGCATTACCTCTGCAATCCACACTCGATAAGGAGATATAATTTCACCAGATTTAGGAATCGAACCATCTGTCTTTAATTTCCAAGGTATCCAATGACGACCATTTTCATAAAACCATTTCAATAAAGAATTTTGAATATCTTTAATTTGATCAATATTTTTCATTTATATAACTAAATTCCAAAAATTATGTTAGTGAATATAAATAGGGCTGCCATTAAAGAACTTTAAAATCCTAATTGAATTTTCTTAGTGAGCAGGAACAAGATAATACTATAATTATTGTTAATAATTATAGTATTGAAAAATTTATATATATAATAAAATTTTATTATATATTCAATATGTTAAGCAAGGAAGATATAACAAACAAATTAAATTTAATTTTCCAAGATAAATTCCAAGATAAATCTATTGTTTTAAAAAATGAAATGACTTCTGAAGATATCTATGGATGGGATTCACTAAAGCATGTAATGCTAATTATAGAAATAGAGAGTACTTTTAATATAAAGTTCAATCCAACAGAATTATCAAAAATGGAAAATATAGGACAAATGATAGAATTAATAGAGCAAGTATTGTTAAATAATGTATAAAATAAAAAATCAAACTAATAGAGTCATAAAATATATTTTTAATTAAGATATAGAACTATTATTACAACAGTTAATAATAGTTTCAGCATAAAAATTAGGTTGAAGAATATGAGTTCCATCAAATGAATATTGCTTATCAATAATATAAGTGTCTTTATATGTAACTGATTTATATGGAATACTATTATCAACAAATAAATAACCTTTTTCATTCGCTATTGATTTTATTTCACTATTTAAAATATTAGTCCAACTAGATCTTTGTAATGGCGAGCCGAAAATAGAAAATGGAGCATCTTTTTGATATCTTACTGCTTCCTCAACACTACAATTTAATATATCTATACCTTGAATAGGTGAAACTGGAGGAATTGACAAAAAAGCTACCTTGGTATTATTTAACATCTCTAATTGTCTAAAAAATCCATCATTAAGAGATAAATAAGATCTTAAAATCAGATCAATACTTTGATTATAAGAAAGGATACTTTTTGTTGCCAACAAGTATCCAATTGTTGTTCTAATATCAATACTTCCCAAGCAAAAAATTATAAGACTATTTTTATTAGAATTTTGATTGTTTAAAGTTTTTAAAATTTTAATTAATGATTTCTGTATTTTCAAATCAGTAGCAAATCCAATGATTGTCTTTGGACCTAGCCATATAGATCGATTTTTGAATTTCTTTCTTCTAGATGTTATTAAATTTGAACGAGAGAAGAATTCTACATGCGAATCTCCACAAAAAATCAAATCATCAATATCCTTATTTAAAGTAGTACATTTTACTTTATATATATAAAAAGGTTGCTCAGTTAGAATCGACTTGTTTTTCTTTCTTACAAAAAAGAATTTATTATTGAATATGTTAAACAAATAAAGACATAGATAATAATAAAATTTTTCTCTTCTAACATGATTAGAACCTAACAGTTTAATCTTAATAATATTTAAAAAATCATCTTTAGCAAAACCAAATGGATTCCAAAAATTACAGTTTAATTTTATGATTATTAAATATAATAAAGATTTAATAATCTTACCTATAGTAGATATTTTGTCTATTTTGAATCGAGTAAATAAATACTTATTGTTATTTTTCATGAAATATATTTTAAATATAATAATGAAAAGATAAAATAAAAATAGTTATATAATAGACCTTTTTATGGATTCTAAGTATAACTTCTGACTTGCAATAAAATCATTTTTATTGGCAAACGTAGAGTAATCAAGAGATTTAGATAATGAACCATTTTCATATAATTCCCTCATTACGCGTCTCATTATTTTACCACTTTTAGTTTTTGGTAAAGAAGAAAAATAATGAACTTCTTTTGGAAGATGATATCTAGTTAGTTGATCTTTAATTATATTCTTAATTGATTGATTTAAACTTTTAATTAAATCAGGTTCTTCTGAATTGGACGAAAAATACAAAACCACTCTGCTTCCTGAGACAGTGTCTGGAACACTAATTGCACAAGCTTCTTTTACATTCTTAAGAGACAGGCAAACGCTTTCAATTTCAGATGTCGCAATTCTATGACCCGATACATTTATAACATCATCAGAACGACCTCCTATGAAAAGGTTGCCTTGCTCATCAAAATAACCAACATCATAAAGTCTAAAGTATCCATCATTAGTAAAATATTTTGTTTCTTTGTCAGCAATAACTTCTTTAAAAATGCCATCCCATTTATTGCAAACTAATAATTCATTAGGATCTAATCCCTCTTCTTCTAATTGTGATCTATTCATAATAGATTCAGCAATAACAATTCCTAATTTAGAACTAGGCTTTCCTACACAAGAATAATCTAAAGGTGGCCCATCTTCAGCAAGAGGGGCAACAAGGACTCCACCAGTCTCTGTTTGAAAATAAGTATTTACAATTGATCGAATCTTAGGTTTGAAAAATTTAATTGACCATTCACCAACACTATGAGCTAAAGGCTCACCACAAGATCCTATGCGTTCTATCTCTACATTTACCCCAGCTAAATCATTCAATGTTTTTCCGAAGGGAACTATACTCATTAATAATCTAAGAAGGGTAACAGACGTATAAAAACAATCTACATTTAATTTGAGTAAATAATTAGCCAATAAATTTGGCATTGATACTAGCAGAGAATTTTCATTAATTACTGTAATCGCGCCTAACAATAATGGACCATAAAAAGCATAAGTATGGCCATTTATCCAGCCTGCATCAACCGCTGTGAAAATTACTGATCCCTTACGAATTCCAAAAAATTTATTTGTTGTGTATTCTGCGTATTTCAGATAATCTCTAACTCCATGGGTAATGGCCTTAGGGACACCAGTTGAGCCCGAGGTGAAAAGAGTAAAAAGACTTGATTTACTATTATAAAATGATTTTTTATTAATAAGATTATTTCTTAAAGTTTCATTCTGATTATCTAAATCTATTATCAAAAGTTTTACTTCTCCACAACCTAATAGAGAAAGTGCTTTTATTATTTTTTTCTTAATTTCTTTTCTACAAACTACTATATGGGGTTGAAATATCTTTAACCTTTTGGAAATTGAATCTTCCGATAAATCTTCAAAGCAAATACAATGATGAGCACCTAGCAATAAACTTGCTAGCATAAATATAGCAGATTCCTCAGATGCACCAATAACTGCCATAATTTTTAATTGATCAAATCTATTATCAAATGGAAATGTGTCAATTATTTTTTCGGCAAAATTATTGGCAAGAAAATTACATTGAGACTTTGAAATTGCTTTAATTTCGCCATCTTGCTTTATTATTTTGAACATTATTTCAGTATCTTTATAAAACTGCATAAGTCTTTCGTAAATATTAATTTCTTCATTAATTTCTATTTTTTTTGACCAAGAATTAGGTGGAATTATTTTATAAATCATTTAATATAATTATCTATTTATATAATTATATTTATCTTATTCAAAAAGGCAATATAAATAGAAGCTCATATTTTCTATATTGATAAAAGCTAATAACTTTCCATCCAATATTGGTGTAGGCAGATCAAATGCAGATGAGGTGATACTACCTGCAGTACTTCTTCCAATGCAAGGGAGACTAATCCACTGGTCTATTTCATTAGGCCAAGAATGTGGATCTTGATCTCTACTTTTGCCAACAAATTCAATTAATATTTTGGAGGATTGATCTATTCGATTAGCGCGTGAATAATAGCCAAGACCTTGCCATATCATACGAAGATGCTCTAAATCAGCCTCAGCTAAATATGTAAAAGTAGAAAAAGCTTTCATCCATTTTCCCCAGTAAGGAATAACTACCTTCAACTGTGTTTGCTGTAGCATTACCTCTGCAATCCATATTTCATAAGGGGATATACTTTCATCTAATTGAGGAATAGAGCCATCTTTCTTTAATTTCCAGGGTATCCAGTACCTACCATTTGCTCTAAACCATTGAAGAAGTGAATTTTGAATATCTTGAGGAGAATCAATGATGCCCATCAAAATAAATTAAATTTTAAAAAATGTTTTTCAATAATATCATTATTTTCAGAAATTAATCTAAGCAAATTAATACTTTTCAAATACCTAATACATAGAATTATATTAAAAAAATAATTAGCTACTTTACTATGGATTGGTTAGAAGTAAAAATAATTTATATTCTTCGCTAAAGTTATGAAGAAATTCTGGAGATGGAAAGATTATCACATCGCCTGGCAAGTCGAAGAGTCAGATAATAAATCCGAATTCGCGATAGTATTAATTCATGGTTTTGGGGCATGCAAAGATCATTGGAGATTCAATCAAAAACACATTAGCTCAATTGCACCATGCTATGCATTAGATTTAATAGGCTTTGGAGAAAGTAATAAACCAAAGTCTCAGCTTTCATATGAAAAGAAAACCTCAGAAAATTATAATTATTGTTTTGATAATTGGAGTCAGCAAATTTATGATTTCTGCAACGAAATTGTTAAAAAACCTGTCATATTAATTGGAAATTCTATTGGGGGAGTTATTGCATTAAATACATCAAAAAAATTATCTAAAAATTGCATAAGTATAATTTTAATTGATTGCGCTCAGAGAACAATGGATGATAAACGCCTAGCCGAACAATCATTATTGATGCGACTCCTTCGACCAGTGATTAAAACTTTAGTAAGACAAAGAATTTTAAGTTACAACATTTTCAAAAATGCAGCAAATCCATCTTTTATTGAAAAGATTCTAAAAGTAGCTTATCCAAGCAAAAGTAATATTGATGAAGAGTTAATAGAAATGCTTTTTCAACCAACACAAAGTGAGGGAGCATCAGAGGCTTTTAGAGGATTTATTAATTTATTTGATGACTATCTCGCTCCAGATTTACTTGAGCAATTGGATAATCCAGTGCATTTGATCTGGGGAGAAAAAGACCCTTGGGAACCTATAGAAGAAGCTCAAAAATGGTATGAAACATTTGAATGTATTAAAAGTTTAGATATCATTCCTCAAGCTGGGCATTGTCCTCATGATGAGATGCCAGAACAGGTTAATCCTATTCTGAAAAGGATAATTCAGGAAGCCATATAAGCTTCAACTGATTCTCCTGCTTTTCTTAAACCTCTTAAACCATCTCTTTCTAAATTTCTTACTCTATCCCTGCTGATCCCTAATACCCTTCCAATTCCAGTTAAGCTCATTGGATCATCACCGTCCATTCCATAACGCATTCTCAATACACGATTTTGTAGTTCGGGTAATTGCTCAAGTAATGTTTCTAAATCTCCTTTCATGCAATCATTTTCGATCTGCTCAGAGGGCATATCAATTTCGTTAGATAAAAGATCTAATAGAATAGTGTCTTCTCCGTCACCAATTTTTGTTTCCAAACTGACAGGTTGACCGGCTTTGCTCATTAGATCTTTAACGTCTTCTTCCGGCAATTCAACGTACTCAGATAATTCTTTTAATGTTGGAGTTCTAGAAAGTTCTTGGCTGAGTTCCCTTTGCCCTTTTTTTAATTTATTAAGCATTTCAGTTATGTGAATAGGTAGTCTTATTGATCTGCTTTTCTCTGCTATTGCCCTTGTAATACCTTGACGAATCCACCAATACGCATAAGTTGAAAACTTGTAACCACGAGCTGGATCAAATTTCTCGACACCTCGGACTAATCCGATTGTTCCCTCTTGGATTAAATCCAATAATTCCATATTTCTTTTGGTGTATTTCTTCGCAACACTGACAACTAAACGAAGATTGGCTGCAACCATTCTTTCTTTTGCTCTTCTCCCGCTTTTAAGTTTCTTTTTTAGTTGGATAGTAGAAATTCCAGCCCTTTCAGCGAAAAAAGTAATATCTGGCTTCTCACCAAGATCACTCTCAAGTTCAGTCTCCAGATTTTCAAGAACCATAAGATCTTGAACCTGCCTTCCTAATGTGATCTCTTGCTCATGAGAGAGCAGAGGAACTCTTCCAATGTCTCTTAAATAAGAACGCACTAAATCTACATCTGATATAGATCTTGAAGCTGGAGCGACAGTTGCTTTATTAGTTTTAAGAGCCTCTACTGCCGTTGTCATGGATTTGTTGAGTTTTGTGAAGCTTACTACTAAGAATTGTAAAGATCAATTAAAAATAGCTCGGCTTCCCGCACTTTGAGTACAAATACTCATTCGCAATCTACGCCAGTCTTCCTAAAAGCCAGGAAGCTGTTTTGAGGTATATCAACACTCCTGCTACATCCGTAGCGGTAGTAATGAATGGAGCAGACATTAATGCAGGATCTAATCCCATACGATCAAAGAACAAAGGCAAAGAGGCACCTGCTGTCGCAGCAAGAGTTGTAATGGCCATTAAACTTATACCCACAGCTGTTGCAACCAAGGGTCCTTCTCCTTGCCACCAAGCAAAAGGCACAACAAAAATAGCCATTAAAATTCCAAGCAAAGCTCCAGCAACTGATTCTCTAGCAATAGCGCGAAATAGACCAAGTCTTTGAATTCGTTGAGTACTCAAACCTCGAATGACAACTGTTGAGCTTTGAGCCCCAACATTTCCACCCGCTCCTATTAATAAGGGAATAAACGCAGCTAATAGAACAACTTGTTTTAAAACCTCGTCATTCATAGCAATAACTTGAGTTGTTAGCCCATTCGCCAATACCAAAACAGCAAGCCAGACAATTCGACGTCTAGCTACAACAAATAAATTGCTTTGGAAGTAATCGTCTTCATCACCAGCTTGAACTGCCCCAGCAGCATAAATATCCCTGGTTGCCTCTTGTTCAATAACATCGATCACGTCATCCACAGTGACAATACCAACCAGTCTTTTTTCAAGGTCGACAACCGGTAAAGCTAGAAAATCATATCTTTGAATCGCTCTTGCTACTTCTTCCTGATCAGTATCTGTTCTGACATTAACAACTTCTCTTGTCATAACTTCCCCAATAAGTGATCCAGGATCTGCTACCACTAGATCCCGCAAAGATAAGATTCCAGTTAAATGTCTCTCTTTATCTGTGACATAAAGGCTGTAAATTGTTTCTGAAAAAGTAGCTCTTTGTCTAACCAATTTCAATGCCTGAGAGACACTCAGGAATTCTTTAAGATCTATAAATTCTGTAGTCATCAATCTGCCAGCCGTCTCAGATGCATAACCCAAAAGTTGAGCTGTTACTCGTCTTTCCTCCGGGCTAAGTTCTGCAAGCAGACGTCTAACAACTTTTGCTGGCAATTCATCAAAAAGACGTACACGATCATCTGGTGACATCTCCTCGACCAAGTCGAGTACCTCATTTGATCTCAGACGATCTAAAAGATTTTGTTGAACTGAGGGATCCAGATACTCATAAACTTCGATCGCCTCGTTTTTATTTAACAACCTGAAAGCCAAGGCTTGTAAAATCATTGGCAATGTATCAATAGCCTGAGCTATATCAACAGGCTGTACAGGTCTAAGAAGTGATTTAACACCATCGTAATTACCTGCGGAAAGCATTGCCTCTAACTGCTGTCCAACCGCCTCGGCAACCAAACTGCCATTCGCTAAAGATTGAGCCTCAGTGGATGCCCCTAATTGTTCGTCCATATTCGGAGCAATAACCGTTTATTATCTTATTGCTAACTCCCATTTTTGTTGCTTCAGTATCCATGTCCGTAAATATCAGCAAAGTAGAAATCCTCTCTTTTAATAATGAAAAAATAACTTTTGATCATTTCAAAGGGAATGTCTTATTAATAGTGAATGTCGCTAGCAAGTGCGGATTTACGAAACAATATAAAGCTCTTCAAAGTCTTCAAGATAAGTACGAATCAAAAGGCTTTAGGGTTTTAGGTTTTCCATGCAATGACTTTGGCAATCAAGAACCTGGAGAGCTAGACGAGATAAAAAAATTCTGTTCAATGACGTACGGAGCAAATTTCCAACTTTTCCAAAAAGTGCATGCAAAAGGGAATACTACTGAGCCATTTACAACGTTGAATCAAGTTGAGCCTGCTGGGGACGTTGAATGGAATTTCGAAAAATTTCTTGTCAACAAGAACGGTGAGGCCATCGCAAGGTTCAAAAGTTCAATCGAACCCGATAGTGTTGAAATTCAAAAAGCCATTGAAGATTTACTCAACTAATTAAGATCTTTTTCGCAAATAAATCACCCAAGCAAATAGCAAAAAATCCAATTAATACAATTAAAACTGAATTCAAAAAAAATAATTTATATAAACCTTGACTAATTAATTTAAATAAATACAAAGACCAGCCACTAAATGTAGTAAGTGAGCCACAAAATCCAAAGCCAAAAATCAATTTATAAATTCTTTTCACAGGCATTGCATTAATAATGCCTAATAAAAAACAACCTATTGTATTTACTATAAAAAAATCATCAATATGCCATCGAAATATAGCACCAGGAACAGCTCCAATTGAAATAAGAAAGTATTTATTTTTTTTAAAAAAATTATTCATTTATTAATTACAAAATAAAGAGCCCAATACTAAAGCACTTGTTCCCAAAGAAAAAGAAAAAATAAATAGCTTTAAAGCTTCCAAAAACTTATATTCTCTACATAGTTCAAACAAATCATAAATAAATGTAGAAAAAGTACTTAAACTTCCAATGAAACCAATTACAAAAAACAATGCTAATTGAGATGAAACATTTAAAGATTTTACGTTTGATGATATAGAAATAAAAAAACCAAGAAGAAAACAAGAAAAAATATTAATTAAAAAAATAGAAAATTTTCTATTTATATTGATTTCATTCAATTTCTGATAGATTAGAAATCTAGAATTCACTCCAAATAGTGCACCAATAGCAATCAATATAATATCTTGCAATAAATCAAGATTTACCAATATTTACCCATCCTCTTTTATAAAATAATTGATTAAAATTCTGAATTGGAATATTAATTAATAACCACTTTCCATTATTAGTAGTATCCCAAATTTTTAAAATTTTGACGGGTGTTCCTGCTTTAACATTAGTTACAACAGATGAATTTTTGTGGGCTGAAGAAAGCAAGTTAAAATCCTTCAATGCAATTATTGGTGATCCCATATTATTTTTTCTGTGTTGAATAATAGATTCTTGCGCACCTCCGGCAGGCAATGTCGTAGGTATCACCAAAGCAATACCTAAAAGCCATGTCCAAATTATAAAAGTACTAATTAAATTCATCAAATATCCAAAGTTGCAAGGTCAAGGTCAACACTATGAGTCTCAATAAACTCTCTTCTTGGTGCAACTTTATCACCCATCAAAATTGTAAATATACGATCAGCCTCAAGTGCATCTTCTATCTCAACTCTTTTCATCATTCTAGTTGAAGGATCCATTGTTGTTTCCCATAATTGTTTTGGCATCATTTCTCCTAAACCCTTAAATCTTTGAATTGTATAGTTAGCCTTTTCTCCAAAATTTGAAATAGTTTTTTGCAAATCTGATTCGTTATAGCAATAAGTATGTTTCTTTCCTCGTTCGACCTTGTAAAGAGGAGGACAAGCAATATAAATATAACCGGCTTCCACAAGAGCCTTTTGATACCTATAAAAAAAAGTCAACAGCAAAGTTCTTATATGTGCGCCATCAACATCAGCATCAGTCATTATTACTACTCTGTGATATCTGAGATTCTTAACTTCAAAATCCTCACCTTTAATACCTAAACCAAGCGCTGTTATTAAAGATTGAATCTCAGTATTTTTATAGATCTTCGCATCATCGGTTTTTTCTATATTGAGAATTTTACCTCTCAAAGGAAGAATTGCCTGGAATTTTCTATCTCTTCCTTGCTTCGCTGATCCTCCAGCAGAATCTCCCTCAACTATGTAGATTTCTGATTCTGATGGATCTCTTGAACTACAATCAGCAAGTTTACCTGGCAGTGTAGAACTTTCTAAAACACTTTTTCTGCGAACAAGCTCTCTAGCTCTTCTTGCTGCCTCAGCAGCATTAAAAGCTTGAATTGCTTTCTCTAATATCAAATCAATTACACCTGGATTAAATTCTAAATATTGACTGAGAGATTCACCAACCAAATTGTCAACAATTCCGCGAACTTCTGTATTCCCTAATTTAGTTTTTGTTTGACCTTCAAATTCTGGATCAGGAACTTTTACTGATAGAACAGCTGTCAATCCTTCTCTTATATTTTCTCCAGCCAAATTGGAGTCAGAATCTTTTCTTTTACCTCTTTTCTTAGCAAATGTATTTAAAGTTCTAGTAAGAACTGTTTTTAAGCCCTCAATATGTGTACCACCATCTATCGTACGAATATTGTTGGCAAATCCAAGAATGCTGTCTGAATAAGCATCAACGCACCACTGCATTGCTGCTTCTACTTGGACTCCATCTTTTTCAGAATTGACATAAATGATCTCTGGATGTAATGAGTCTTTTTCCTTGGTCATATATTCAACATATTCTTTAATCCCACCTTCATAAAAATAGACTTCTTCATAAGGAGTTTGTTCAGGATCTTTTTCCTTTTTCCTTTCATCACGAAAAACGATTCGGACGCCTCCATTCAAATATGCAAGTTCTCTAAGCCTCGAAGACAATATTCCGTATTCAAAAGCTATACCATCAGTAAAAATCTTGTCGTCAGGTTTAAAACAAACAGTCGTTCCAGTTAAGTTTTGATCTGACTTCGAAAGATTTTCAGACTTCAAATTTCCAATTGATGCACCCCTTTCAAATCTCTGAAAATGAACTTTGTTTTGCCTACGAACTGTGACTTCTACCCATTCACTCAAAGCATTTACTACAGATATACCAACCCCATGTAAGCCTCCAGAGACCTTGTATCCACCACTACCAAATTTTCCACCTGCATGAAGAACAGTTAATACTGTTTCTAAAGCACTTTTGCCAGTGCGTGGATGAATATCAGTTGGTATCCCTCGACCATTATCAGTAATGGATGCTGAACCATCTTCACAAAGTAAAATGGTTATTTGATCACAATGGCCAGCAAGTGCCTCATCTACTGCATTATCTACAACTTCATATACAAGGTGATGAAGCCCTTTTGACCCTGTTGAGCCTATGTACATTCCAGGGCGCTTTCTAACAGGTTCCAAGCCTTCTAATACTTGGATCTGCTCAGCACCATAAGCCGCTTGGACTTTTGAATCTTTACTCATTCGGATTAAAGCAAACAGTCAAGGTTGCCTGTGATAGATGCATTAGTCGAAACCTTTCCTGAAATTTCAATTTAACATTGGTACAAAGGAAAGTCTTTGGAAAATTCCAAAACCAAATCAAAACAATTAATCATGATGCAGTTACTGCTAATAAAACTTCAGAAAATGAATTATGCAACCCAATAAACAACTTGTTATAGCCCTTATGGGTCCAACTGCAAGCGGAAAAACAGAACTGGCAATTGATATTGCAAACACAATTAAAACTAATATTCACAATGTTGATTCACGTCAAATATACATTGATATGAATATTGGGACTGCAAAACCGACATTAAAGCAACAAAGACAAGTCCCTCATTTTTTGATTGATTTATGCTTACCTACAACACCAATAAATCTTTATGAATTTCATTCAATAGCAATTACTTCAATGGAGAAAGAATTAAAAAAACGTAGCGTAATTTTGCTTGTTGGAGGTAGTGGACTATATCTTCAGTCATTAATTCGAGGACTTAACCCTCCAGGAGTGCCACCTCAAAAATTCTTAAGAAATCAACTTAACAAAATCGAAAAAAACGAAAGGCATAATTTATTGAAGTGTTGTGATCCAAAGGCTGCGAAACAAATACACCCCCAAGATTCAGTAAGAACTGTTAGAGCTCTTGAAGTTTTTTATGCCACTGGCAAAAGTTTTTCAAATCAAAAAAATTCAAACCCTCCTCCATGGAAAATTTTAGAGCTTGGTTTAAACCCTGAAAATTTAGGCATAAGAATCAAACAAAGAACTGAAAAAATGTATAAAAACGGATTGATTCAAGAAACTGAAAATTTGATTATGAAATACGGAAATGATTTACAGTTGCTAAAAACTATTGGATATGGGGAAGCAAGGTCTATTATTAATGGAAAGATTAACTTTGAGGAGGCCCTAGCAATAACAACCAAACGCACACTCCAGCTAGCCAAAAGGCAAAAAACTTGGTTCAGAAACAAACATAATTCAAAATGGCTAAATGCCGATAATGCATTATCTGAAGCTTTATCCTCTATTTATGAGGTTCTAAGTTGATAATTACATATACGCTTAGAATTAGCCCAAAGGGTTCTTTCCACCTAATTAGTTACTGAATGCCACCTCGTCCTCGTTTTGATCGTCGCGCTCCAGAAAGGGAGCTGCCCAACATTAATGAAAGAATCAACTATCAAAGTCTCAGAGTAGTTGATTCAGATGGCACCCAACTTGGTGTCATTAGCCGTGAAGAGGCATTAGAAGTCGCTAAGGAACGAGAGCTAGATCTTGTCTTAGTCAGCGAAAAGGCGACGCCGCCAGTATGCAGAATTATGAATTATGGAAAATTCAAATTTGAACAAGAAAAAAAAGCAAAGGAAGCAAAGAAAAAATCCCACCAAACAGAAGTCAAAGAAGTAAAAATGAGATATAAAATTGATCAACATGATTATCAAGTTCGTATTAGTCAAGCTACGCGCTTCTTAAAAGCTGGTGACAAAGTCAAATGCACAGTTATTTTCAGAGGTCGTGAAATACAACATACTGCTCTTGCTGAAACTCTTTTAAAAAGAATGGCCAATGATCTTGAAGAGAAAGCAGAAGTGCAACAATCTCCAAAGAGAGAGGGAAGAAATATGATTATGTTTTTAACTCCGCGTAAAACTCCATTATTAAAGAAAGAAAAAGATTCATCTGAACTCCAAAAAGCTTTAAGAACAATCAGTTAAATTAAATTAAATAAAACAAAATTATTATCAGACAAAAAAATAATTGTCACTTGCTAATCTTTTTATTAAGGTAGCCCCATTAAAGCCTGTCATATAACCTGTGAGATTCCACATACAACAAGACAGTGAAATTCCTGCATCAAGTCAGCTATACAACCAAATTTGCTTTGCAATAGCAGCCAGGCACTATCCGCCTGGCCATAGGCTTCCAAGCACTAGACAGCTGGCTATGCAAACAGGACTTCATCGCAACACAATCAGCAAAGTTTACAGACAACTTGAAACTGATGGAGTCGTAGAAGCTATTGCGGGCTCAGGTATTTATGTTCGAGATCAACAGAAACAAAAAGATTTAAGAAACACCTCTCCCTCAATACGTAAAAAAGTCATCAAAGACATAGACAATGAGGTTCGTAAAAGTATTGATCAACTTTTAAATGAAGGCTGTACCCTTCAACAAACTAGAGAATTATTTACTCGTGAAATTGATTGGAGATTAAGATGTGGTGCCCGCTTGCTTGTTAGCACTCCCCGAGAGGATATAGGAGCATCATTACTAATTGCAGAAGAATTAGCACCTCATTTAGATGTCCCTGTCGAAGTCGTTCCCATGGAGGAATTGGAAAGTGTTTTAGAAAGTTCAAGCAAAGGGACAGTTGTAACAAGTAGATATTTCTTACAACCATTAGAAGAGATAGCCAAACGTCATCAAGTCAGAGCTGTCGCAGTAGATCTCAGTGATTTCCAAAAAGAACTTGCTATCTTAAACAAGCTTCGCTCAGGCAGCTGTGTAGGGATAGTAAGCATAAGCCCAGGAATATTGAGAGCAGCAGAGGTGATTTTGCACAGTATGCGCGGTAATGAAATTCTTTTGATGACTGCCAATCCTGATGTAGGAAGCCGTCTGATTGCTTTATTGAGGGCGGCAAGTCACGTCATTTGTGATAGTCCTAGCCAACCTGTAATTGAACATACTTTGAGACAAAACAGATCTCAATTAATGAGAATGCCCCAAATCCACTGCGCAGAAAGGTACCTGAGCGATTCCACAATAGAAGAATTAAGGAAAGAAATAGGTCTTCTAGAACAAAAAACTACTGAGCTAATCGATGATTAAATTAATTAAATCAGATTTCAAAATCATCAAAGAAAGAGATCCAGCTGCAAGAGGATTTCTTGAAATTTTACTTTGCTATCCAGGTTTTCAAGCATTAGTTTTACATCGTATTAGCCATACATTATGGAATTATCAACTACCGCTAATACCTAGAGTCCTAAGTCAATTAACAAGAAATATTACTGGTATTGAAATACATCCAGGAGCAAAAATAGGCAGAGGAGTTTTTATTGATCATGGTATGGGAGTAGTAATAGGCGAAACAAGTGAAATTGGCGATAGATGTCTACTTTACCAAGGTGTCACACTTGGAGGGACAGGAAAAGACAGCGGCAAGCGGCATCCAACTCTTCAAGAAAATGTTGTAGTTGGAGCTGGAGCAAAAGTACTTGGTGCTATCAAAATTGGTTCGAATACCAGAATCGGTGCTGGATCTGTAGTAGTCAAAAATGTTGAAAAAAATAGTACTGTAGTTGGAATTCCAGGAAGAATTGTTCATCAAAGTGGAGTCAAAATTAATCCCCTTGCACACTCAGCATTACCAGATACTGAAGCAAGTGTGATTAGAAATTTAATGGACAGAATTGATCATTTAGAAAACCATATCATTGGCTTACAAGACTTAATTTTGAAAGATAATTTCAGCAAAAAAGATAAACAAGTATTTATTGGTGAGTCGCAGAACCTAAAAGATAAAGAAATTATTGATTTTATTGGAAAATCAGAAGAAGAAAATAAAAATAATTTTTAATTATAAAATGCAAATAAATTATTAGACCAAGAATGGTATTTTTTTAGTTTGAAAATGTAAATATATTATAGAAAGTAAAATTCCTAACATATTAATTAAAAAAATTAAAAATTGCAAATTGTAATTAACCTCAGAAGTTATTAGACTTGAACGTAAAGAGTCTAGTATTACATAAATAAAATTAACATTTGTAATCCAATTTAAATCTCCTAAATTTTCTTTTCTATATAAGATTGGAGATATTAAAAACGTCAGTTGCAGAACGATAGGTACTAATTGAGCAAAGTCTGAAAAACGAAGACTAATTAAAGCAATAATCAAAGGGAACCAAAATAAAAAAATAAAAATATTTAGAAATGGAATCCATGATGAAAAAAGGAGATTATATAACAGAGACTTTTTAAAAAATAAAAGGACTAGAAATACCAAGAAAAATGATTGAAAAAAAGTTTGAACTTGAAATGCCCATTCTTCAAGTACATAAAATATTGGCTTGAGTCTTAAATTTTGGATGTTTAATCTGTTATTAATAAAAAGAGTAGGCGCACTTGTGATTGAAGAGGAAATAGAATTCCACACAACAAGACCAATACCAAGATAAATTATATAAGAACGAAAGTCAGTGACAGCAAAAACTGTGCCATAAACAATACCTAATGTGGCTATTGAGAGCAAATTTGAAAATCCAAGCCAAAAGCTGCCTAATGAGGTTCTTGCAAATCTAGCTCTTGTTCTAGAGGTGGCTGTAAACCACCAAAGCCGCCTAGTCTTTAGTGAAAAATATATATTATCTCTAAATATTTTCATAATAATCACTAGCATGATAATAATTTAGTGCTTCATCAAGAGGGCCGTCATAAACGATGGAGCCATGATTAAAGACTACTCCGCGAGTACAGAATTGATTTAGTAATTCCTCAGAATGACTTGCCAAAAAAAGCGTCCCAGCCGCATCTACAAAAGATTGAAGTCTTTTCTCTGCTCTATCAAAAAATTCACTATCTCCAGTTCCAAAACCTTCATCAATAGCCAAACAATCATGCTTACATGAAGTTAAAAGAGAGAAGATTAATCTAGCAGCCATTCCTTCACTATAAGTTTTTATTGGCAAGGAAATATAATTACCCAAGCCTGAGAATTCTATAATCTCATCAAGATATTCATTAAATCTATTTAAATTACTATTAACCAATAAATAATGGGCTTTAGCTGCATCGATTCCACTTAACTCGTTACTAGTTAAAAAACTCTTTTGAAGCATGGGATAAACTGGAACACTAATTTTCATTTTTCCAGAGGTTAATGAATATATTCCAGAAATAAGTTTTAAAAAACTACTCTTACCTGAGCCATTATGACCAATCAATGCAATACGCTCACCTTTACTAAAAGTGACATTTAAGTTGCACAATGCTTCCACATTTGTCATATTTTTATTAATTTTTAAACTCCCGCCAGTAAAAGGAACTTTAATAGTCTCAGCAATAATCTTTGTGAATCTATTTTGATTAGAAAAAACAGGTATCGATAAATTGACTCCTTCCATTTCAATCACAGGATTACTATTTTCTGAATTTGAAAAAGCTAACATTGATTGAATAGTTTGCTTTACCTCTTCTAAAGTAAATCCTTTCTCTGAATTAATTTGATTGATAAATTTCACACCGACTGACAAAGCATGACCTGAGACCCAAGGATTTAATGATGAAGGTTGATATAATTTAACGCCATTCATTGTTAAACAAAGTTCTTTAGTAAATAGCTCAGCAGACTCAACCTTATTCTCTAAAGTTTTTTTATCTAATATTGACTGTTTATTATTAATTGGACTGGAATTTAAGGATGACCAAATCAGATCACAAGCCAAGTCTGATATATTATGTACTCCGGATTCTATTGAGCTTAACCAATAATTAAAACCTGTAAAATCAGCTTTTCTACCAAATAAATTTATATAGAATTGGTTAATCTGAAAGTCTAGTGATTTCTCATGAATAATAGACTTTTTGTACTCATCTTGTCTTGACAAATGATTGGCAATTTCTCTGAACTTAAATCCACTATTAGCCTTTGATAGCCAATACTGAATACCTGGTGGATCCGCAGGTCTTCCAAAATATGCAATATATAATTGTTGTAATTTCTCCGAATCAACTTGCATTATAAGTTAATAATTAACTATTTTTTTTAGCAGGTTGAAACATAAACATAGAGTAAATTACATTTCTTCTCATATTAATCATCATTTCCAAAAACATATCATACCCTTCATTTTTATACTCTATTAACGGATCTTTTTGTCCATATCCTCTCAGCCCAACTGATTCACGTAAAGAATCCATAGATTGTAAATGCTCTCTCCATAGCGTATCGAGCTGTTGAAGTATAAAAAACTTTTCCGCTTCACGCATCATGCCTGGATTTAATTCTTCTATTTGTGCTTCCTTTAAATCGTATGCATTTCTCAACTCTTCTTTTAAATAATGTTTAAGTTCATCTACATTTAATGTAGATAAATCACTTGGTTTCAAATCTTCCAATAGATAAATAAACTCTTTAACTTTTGATACTAACTTATCTAAATCCCATTCTTCCGGAGGCAAATCTTGATTAACATATGCTTCCACTATTTCCTCCATAGTTCTTTCACCATATCCTAGAACTTGTTGCTTTAATTCTTTGCCATCTAAAACTCTTCTTCTTTCTGTATAAACTGCTTTTCTCTGATTGTTCATCACCTCATCATATTCAAAAATTTGCTTTCTAATATCATAATAATAAGTTTCAACTTTTTTTTGTGCACCTTCCAATGATCTAGTAAGCATTCCCGATTCAATTGGCATATCTTCTTCTACTCTGAATGCATTCATAAGACTTGCGACTCTATCCCCGCCAAAGATTCTTAGAAGATTATCCTCTAAAGATAAGAAAAATCTTGTACTTCCTAAATCACCTTGCCGTCCAGATCTTCCTCTTAATTGATTATCAACTCTTCTTGATTCATGTCTCTCAGTTCCAATAACATGTAAACCCCCAGCCTTAATAACATTTTCCTCTTCGTCTTTAAGAACTTCTTGATATTCTTCTTTAATCAAACTTATAGCATTCCTTAATGCAGTAATATTTTCGTCTTCTGTTGGACTTTTCTCAGATGCAGTTGCAATTCTATCATCCAATTCAATCGAAGAAAGAGTTCTATCACCCCAAGCTTTGACTAGCTTAGATGTTACTTTTGCAAGCTCTTGATCTGTCTCATCGGATAAATTTACTGGGAATAATTTCTTTAAAGAGTTTTTAGCAGTATTAATTTTTTGATTAATTTCAGTAGGTTGGAATCCTAAAGATTCAGTGTTTCTTTGCAAAGGGATTGGAGGTTTATGACCTTCTTCAGGTTTAATTAGACGTGAACTTAGAAGTTCTTTGATCTTTAATTTAGCCATATAATCACTATTACCTCCTAAAATAATATCTGTCCCTCTCCCAGCCATATTCGTGGCGATAGTAACCGCCCCAGATCTTCCAGCTTGAGCAACAATTTCAGCTTCTCTTTGAACATTTTCTGGTTTAGCATTTAACAAATTATGTGGGATTTGCTCCTCTTCTAAAAGTGAACTAATTAATTCACTCTTTTCAACACTTGTCGTTCCTACTAATACAGGTCTCCCTTGTTGATGAATTGAAGAGATTTCTTTTGCAACAGCTCTCCATTTTGCTGATTCTGTTTTAAAAACTTGATCAGTCCAATCATCTCTTGAAATTTTTCTATTCGTGGGTATCACAGTTGTTTGTAATTTATATGTCTTTTCAAATTCAACCTCTTCGGTTTTAGCTGTACCAGTCATTCCTGAAAGGCGAGGGTATAAAAGAAAGAAATTTTGATAAGTTATCGAAGCAAGAGTTTGAGTCTCAGGTTGAATTGCCAGTTTTTCTTTCGCTTCAATAGCTTGATGTTGTCCATCGCTCCATCTTCTACCTGGCATAACTCTCCCAGTGAACTCGTCAACTATTACAGCTTCTCCATCTCTAACTATATAGTTTGTATCCAATGTAAAAAGTTCTTTGGCTTTCAGAGCATTAGTTACGTAATGCGCCCAAGGATCTTTGGGATCAAACAAATCAGAAACATTCAAAAGTTTCTCAGTTTTCGCAAAACCCTCATCTGTAAGTATGCAACTTCTTTGCTTTTCATCAACTTCATAATCGCCATCTGGATCTACTCCATCTTTTGATAATTCTTTCGATCTAGTTAATTGTTCTACAACAGATGCTGCTTTTTCATATTTTTCTTGAGGCCGTTCCACCTGTCCAGAAATTATTAATGGAGTACGCGCTTCATCTATAAGAATCGAATCCACCTCATCAATGACACAATACTGAAAAGATCTTTGAACTATTTCATCTGCACTGGCAGCCATATTATCTCTGAGATAATCAAAACCTAATTCTGAATTAGTGGCATAAGTAATGTCACACAAATAATTTTTTCGACGAGCTTGAGGCAGCATATCTTGCTGTATTAAACCAACTGAAAGTCCTAAAAATCGATGTATCTGCCCCATCCATTCGGCATCTCGTCGTGCAAGATAGTCATTAACAGTCACAACGTGTACACCTTTTCCGGTTAAAGCATTTAAAAATGTAGGCAAAGTAGAGACCAGGGTCTTACCTTCACCAGTTTTCATTTCCGCTATCTGCCCTTCATGCAAAACCATTCCACCCATTAACTGGACATCAAAATGTCTCATTCCTAAAACTCTTTTTGACGCTTCTCTAACCACGGCAAACACATCTGGAAGTAAATCATCCATCAATGCCAGTTCTGAAGAAGCCTTACTAGCTTTCTCAAGTTTCAAACGGAAGTCTACGACTTGGCTTCTAAGCTCATCATCTGAAAGAGATGCATAATCTTCTTCAAGAATATTGATATCCGAAACAATAGGTGCATACCTCCTTAACTTACGGGCATTTGGATCACCAAGAAGTCTTTTAAGCATTAACTATTTAATCGAAACATTATCTTTTTTTATTTTACGCTATTGAAATTGGATATCATGAGATTTTCAGAAACATACTGCTGGTAATAAAAACTCCACACTTATCAGATTTAAAATAGTCAATTAGCCAAATGCTGTTTAAAGGCTAATTGAATCTAGACTATAAAGTAGAATGATAATGAACAGCTAAGTCCAAGTGAAAGGAAGAAAAAAAGCATTAATAACAGGAATCACAGGGCAAGATGGAAGCTATTTGGCTGAATTACTTATTAAAAAAGGATATATTGTTCATGGACTACTTAGAAGATGTAGTACAGAAAATACATCTAATATTGATCATCTAATAAAGAATAATAGTCAATGTAATTTAATATTGCACTATGGTGATCTAACAGATAGTACAAGCATAATTAATATTATTAAAAATATTAGTCCAGATGAAATTTATAACCTAGCAGCCCAAAGTCATGTAGGAATCAGTTTCGAATGTCCTGAATATACCGCAGAAACAGATGCTCTAGGGCCATTGAGAATATTAGAGGCTATAAAGATACTAGGATTAGAAAAAAAGACTCGATTTTATCAAGCAAGTACTTCTGAGCTCTATGGATTAATTCAAGAGAATCCACAAACAGAAACAACACCCTTTTATCCTAGAAGCCCCTATGGAGTTGCAAAATTATATGCATACTGGATCACTATTAACTATAGAGAATCGTATGGTATTTATGCATGTAATGGAATTCTTTTTAATCATGAATCACCCAGAAGAGGGGAAGAATTTGTAACAAGAAAAATTACCAAAGGTTTAGTAAATATTCACTTGGGAATTAACGATTGCCTAAAAGTTGGCAATATTAATTCTAAACGAGACTGGGGGCATGCCAAAGATTATGTTGAGATGCAGTGGATGATGCTTCAACAAACAAAACCAGAAGATTTTGTAATCGCAACTGGTGAACAATCGAGTGTGAAAGAATTTATCGAAATTTGCTCAGAGCTTTTAGGTTGGGGAGGGATAAATTGGGAAGGCACTGGATTAAATCAAGTTGGTAAAAGGAAAGATAATGGAAAAACAATTATTAAAGTTGATTCAAAATATTTTAGACCTTCTGAAGTTGATTCCCTGCTTGGGGACCCAAGCAAGGCAAAAGAAAAACTTGGATGGACACCAACATACACTTTAAAAGAATTAGCTAAAGAAATGATTGAAAATGATATAAACAATCTCACAAAAATACATCATATATGATTGATTTTAATATTTTAAAAAGTACAAAATCCATAGAACATACGAAAGCTATTCTAGCAAATAATAGTAATTCTGAAACTCTTAAGTACTTTATTGAAGATTATAAAGGTACATTATATTTAGAAAATTTTATTGATATTGGGGGAAATAGCTTTATAAAGAGTAAAACTAATACAACACTTTCAAGTGCAGGTCACTCCAAATTAGATAAAGAATTCATTCGAAAGTTATTTACTGATATAGATGCTTTAATTGATTTAGATTTTATCGAACAAGACACAAAAAATGGTTCAGAAATTGATATCTATTCTGTCATCTCCTCCTCAACTTTTTCTAGTAATGTAATTGGACAAGCCATAACAAAAAAAAATTCTTATGGTAGCTGGTGGAATATCTTATGGAAGAATAATGATAACAATCCTGAGACTAAAGATCTTCATAAATATACACTTACTCATGAAATAGGACATTCATTAGGACTCTCTCATCCTAATGAGGATCCATATAATAAAAATTGGAATAGTTCAGATACAATAATGAGTTACAATATACCTGAATCAGGATATTCAACCTCGTTTTCAGAGGCTGATTTAAATGCATTGATCAGTATTTGGGGAAGAGAAGATGATAATGGGTATATAAGTTACAAAAAAAATTATGATCAATATACTTTCTATAACTTAGGTGAGGGAAACTATTCAATTAAAACTGATATTGGACTAGAAGATATAAGTGAAGTCAATTCTTTAAAGTTTAAAGACAAAGAGATCAATGTAAAAAAAGATATAATAAATACTTTTGATCAAATAACTGGCATTTACGATTCGACGGGTGAGATGTTTAGAATATACAATGCAGCATTTTCGAGATTTCCTGACAATGAAGGGCTAAAATACTGGATAAAACAATATAGTGAAGGAATAGATAGTCATGAAGTTGTCTCTAAGTCTTTTCTTGGTTCAAATGAATTTATCAATAAATATGGATCAGACATAACGAATGAAGCATTTGTAGAGAAGCTTTATATCAACGTTCTTGGAAGAACCTATGACCAAACAGGATATAATTACTGGACAGGAAATTTGAATAACAATGTTGAGGAAAGATGGAGTGTTCTCTGGAATATTTCCCAATCCAATGAAAATATAAATATTTTCAAAGATATCAGCGGTTTATAAATTGAGGAGTCAATATAAAGAACTGCTTAATCTATATAAACAGATCTCAATCTATATTTAGATGTATAATTTGATTTAAATCAAAATTAATAAATATAAATCATTTAAAGATATAAATCTGTATTATGTTATGCCAAGTGCTAGATTAGTCATTCAAAATCGACAACCCAAATGCCTGAAATTAAAATCAACGATAAAAGCTATGACGTAGACAAACTGTCCGAAAATGCTAAAAACCAAATAGCTAGCTTAAAATTTGTTCAAAGTGAAATTGTTAGACTCAATGCAAAACTTGCTGCTTTTAAAACTGCTGAGATAGCCTATTCAAAAGCTATTGAGAAAGCAATATAGAATAATGAAAGTAACTAATATATTAACGAAGGAAATAACTGAATTATTAATTAAGAATCAGCTTTTAGAAGTCTTGATAAAAAAAGAGCTTTTAAGTGAAGTTATTGAAAAAGTTATATTAACAAAAGAAGAGAAAAATAATATTAAAGAAATGATTTTTGACAAAGAAAAAATAAGTACCGAATCAGAGTTTGATGAGTGGTTAAAAAAAAAGAATATAAGTAAAGAAGATTTCTTTAACGATATTTCACGACCAATTAAAATAAACAAATATTGTTTAAGTAATTTTTCTCATAGAACTGAACAAATATTCCTAGAAAGAAAAGATATGATTAGCAAAGTCACTTATAGTCTTATAAGAGTCCAAGATTTTTTTCACGCACAAGAGATATATCTTCGAATCAAAGAAGAACCTAAGGCATTTGGAGATTTAGCAAAACAGTTCTCACTTGGATCTGAGAAAGACACCCAAGGACAAGTTGGACCTATACAAATAGGACAAGGTCATCCAACTCTGACCCAAATGCTAAAAACAAGTAGAATAGGAGAAGTTAACAAGCCTTTTAGAGTAGAAGAATTCTGGATAGTTCTTCGGCTCGAATCTATAAATGAAGCAAAGCTAGATGAAAACATGAAACTTGAACTGTCAAAGCAACTCTTTGAAGAAGACTTGACTGAAAAAACCAATAAAGAAATCAGTAATTTACTCAATTCTTTCTCAACAACTCACAAAAAAGATTATTAAAAAATGACTGAAAATAATACTAATACTACTAATTCAAAATCAGAAAATTCAAAAAGAATAGAAACAATAATCAAGCAGATTAATATTTTCAAGGAATCTTCCGAAAATGAAATTCGAAATCTTGCATCGCAAGCAAAAATTATTGAATTTGAAATGGGCAGGCCTATATGCGATATGGATATTATTCCCAATTTAATACATATTATTCTTCAAGGAGAAGCCAGATTAATTGGGAAGGAAGCTAATAATCCTATAACTATAGCGAAGTTAGGACAAGGTTCATTAATTGGAATAGCTTCTATTTTAAGACAAGAGGCATGTGAACAAGTAAATGCATCTTCAAAAGTTCTTACTATTGCTTTTACAGACCAATCTATACTTAATCTTTATACCTCAAATCCTAGCTTCAAAGAATGGTGTGATTCAAAACTTCAACCTTGCGAAGTATATGATGTTGCCAAAAAAATAATTGATAAGTCTGCTAAAGATAACCTAACAGGTAAGATTGTATTCAATTTCTTATACCAGAAATGTAAGTTAAAGCTTGATCAAGCTATTCAATCTAATGAAGTAGTCATTGTAGGTAGTAGTAATATAGAAAACAAAGAAATTGGTAATCATATTGAAAATATTTCAAATATAAAAGCAAAAGCACCATTTAGAGAGAGATTAATTTCTATTCCAAAAGAAATATATAATAAAATAATAAATTACACATCAAATAATGAATTAAATAAATCAAATCAATTAATAACAAATAATGATACTTATCCAACAAGTAATTCCAAAAATATATTGCCAGAGAAAAGCAATCTAATCAAACAAGGAAATTATCAGTTACCACAAAAATTTGAATTAATCAAAGCTCAAGGAGAAATAAAAGAAACAATTGCTTGTCTCCAAATGTTAGCGAAAGAATTAGAAATAGCATTTCGAAAAGACTCAATAGAGAAAGTCATAAAAGACGAATTTGATCGTACAAATTCTATGTCCATTCAATTATGCGGAGGAATTCTCTCCATGATGGGTCTTCATGCTGCTAACATGAAAGTCCCTAAAAAGTTTGCGTCAAGACTTCCCACTCCTTCTTTAATTACCTGGAAAAAATCATTTGCAATAATAAGAGAAAGCGACTCAAATGGCCTCTTAATTGCTTCTCCTTTAGATGGTTTAGTTCATATAAAACCAAAAGATTTTGATGATAATTTTAAAGATGTTATTGACTTAATAACTGTAGAGAAGTCTAATCTAACACCAAATAAAAACTTTGGATTATCTTGGTTTTCACCATCAATACAAAAATTCAAAGGCGGCCTAATATTAGTTTTAATAGCATCGTTTATTGTCCAACTTTTTGGACTAGCAAATCCACTGCTTATTCAAGTCATTATTGATAAAGTAATATCTCAAAGAAGTCTTGATACATTACAAGTACTTGGAATTGCACTTGTTGTCGTAACTATTTTAGGGGGGATATTAGGAAGTCTAAGAACATTTTTATTCGCTGAAATCACAAATAGGATTGATACCAGATTGGGTGCAGAAGTAATAGATCACCTCTTAAGGTTACCACTTAAATATTTTGACCGCAGACCTGTTGGAGAACTTAGTAGCAGAATCAGCGAGCTTGAAAAAATCAGAGAATTCCTGACAGGACAAGCACTTACAACTTTATTGGATGCAGTTTTTTCAATTATTTATATTGTTGTCATGGTTATTTACAGTTGGTTACTGACTTTCATTGCTTTAGCAGTAGTACCAATTCAAATAGGAATTACACTTTTGGGCTCCCCCATTATCAGAAGACAAATTAGAGGAGTAGCTAATCAAAATGCAAAAACTCAGAGTCATCTAGTTGAAATTCTGACTGGTGTTCAAACAGTAAAGGCTCAAAATGTAGAAACTGTAAGTCGTTGGAAATGGCAAGATTTGTACTCCGGTTTTATTTCACGTTCTTTTGCTCAAATAATAACTGGGACATCTTTACAACAGACAAGTCAGGTTTTACAACAACTATCCCAACTTTTAGTGCTTTGGATAGGAGCTTCTTTGGTTCTAAAAGGACAAATGAGTTTAGGGCAATTAATCGCATTCAGAATTATTTCTGGTTATGTAACCCAACCACTTTTAAGACTTAGTACACTTTGGCAAAATTATCAGCAATTAAAAATTTCTTTCGAGAGATTGGCAGATATTGTTGATACTCCAGAAGAATCTAATGAAAACGATAAAGCAAATATACCTTTGCCCGAAGTAAAAGGAAATATTGAATTTAAAGATGTTTCTTTTAGCTTCGAGAAAGGCTCTGAAGCAATACTAAGGAATATTGATCTAAGTATTAAAGCAGGGGAATTTGTTGGAATAGCTGGTCAAAGTGGAAGTGGTAAAAGCACTCTAATGAAACTGTTACCAAGACTTTATGATCTTGAATTTGGAAAGATCCTTATAGATGGATACGATGTAAGTAAAACTGAGCTTTACTCTGTAAGACGACAGATAGGGATTGTGCCTCAGGAACCACTACTTTTTTCTGGTTCTATTAGTGAAAATATAGCGGTCACAAATCCACAAACTAGTGCCGATGAAATTGTCAACGCAGCAAAGCTTGCTAACGCTCATGATTTCATTATGAGCCTCCCAGAAGGTTATAGCAGTGATGTTGGAGAAAGAGGTTCGAGATTATCAGGCGGGCAAAAACAGCGAATTGCAATCGCGAGAACTTTATTGAGTAAGCCAAGAATGCTAATTATGGATGAAGCAACTAGCGCACTAGATTATGAATCAGAAAGTAAAGTATGCAACAATATTAAAGAAAACTATCAAAATACAACAGTACTTTTTATTACTCATAGGCTCAGCACAATCAAAAATGCAGACAAAATAGTAATGATGCATCAAGGTACAATTAGTGAAATAGGTACTCATAGTGAACTTATGGATTTAAAAGGAAGGTACTATGCATTATTTAGACAACAAGAGAGTAGTTAGAAATGAAACGGGAATTAATCAAAAAAATAAAATCATTAAAAAATGATCTTGATCTTAATAAAAAAAAGGATTTTATTTTAAAACAAATAAATAATGCCAATCAGCAGATTAATAATTTTCAAACATATTTAGAAAAAAAAGTAAAAACTGAAGATCATGAAGTTGTTCTTCAACAAACAAATCTTTGGGTAAAAGCAATAACACTAAGCATTATTGGAGGTACTGTATTTGGCATTGGGTGGCTCTCATTGGCAAAAACAGAAGAGATAGTTATCGTCCAAGGAAAGTTAGAACCAATTGGTGGTGTAATAGATATCCAAATGCCGATGCAAGGGATTACTCAAGAAATTCTTGTAAAAGAAGGGGAAACAGTAAACAAAGGTCAAATTCTTATAAAACTAGACACGGAAATCTCAGAATCAGACCAAGAATGGTTGAAAAAAAACTATGATTTGAATAAAGAAGTTCTTAAAAGAATAAAGTTTCTCGCTGATGAAGGCGCAGTTGCTGAATTGCAATATTTAGAACAAAAAAATAAAGTAGCTGAAATTGAAAATCAAATAAAAAGAAATGAAGTTACATTGAAATATCAAAATATTATTTCTCCAATAAAAGGAAAAGTATTTGACTTAAAACCTCAAGAAGTTGGTTTTGTTGCTCAAAGCAGTGAACCAATCATGAAAATTGTTCCATTGAATAAATTAAGAGCAAAAATAGAAATAGATAGCCGCTCTATTGGTTTCGTTAAGGTGGGTCAAAAAGCAGACCTAAGTATTGACTCATTCCCAGCTTCTGATTTTGGTGTCATTGGAGGAGAAATCAAACGGATAAGCTCTGATGCTTTATCACCCGAACCATCTTTAAATAAAGGATATAGATTTCCAGCAAATGTGGAACTTCAAGATCAATTCCTTAAGCTTAAAAATGGAGATGAATTACCCCTACAAGCAGGTATGAGTCTTACTGCAAATATCAAACTCAGAAAAGTATCTTATTTGCAATTACTTCTTGGAGTATTTCAAGATAAAGCTGACTCTTTAAGATCACTCTAATAGATATAGCTACTATCGCTCTTCGAAATTAAAAAATTCCACAAAAAAACCCCTCGCAAAAGCAAGGGGTTTTTTTTGAGGTCATTAAACAATAGTCAAAACATCATCTGATGCGCCAACTGTAGATTTAGATAGATCTACTAGACCTGTGATCTTAGTAAGTGCGTCAACAGTAGTAGTGGTGTCAAATGTTGCATCATTACTGTTGTCAATAACAATGTAAGTGTCGCCACTGTACTGGAACCATTTAATAAGACCTGTTGTAGCACCAGTAGTAGCTGAAGCTGCTTGATCCATGTAATTTTGAAGAGTAGAAGTTGATCCAAGAGAAATCGCAGCTCCTAGACCATTCGTATCCTCTGCAAGAGTGTTACCGTCAACAACATTGGTGAAGTCAATTTTGTCTCCAGCTGTCAAGTCAGCAATTGTCAAATGAACTGTTTTTGAACCGTGAGCAGCTGCAGCTGTAGTGAACTGGAAAGTATCTTTACCAGCTCCCCCAGTGAAGGTGTGAGTACCACCAGCGTAGTTCAGGACATCAGCACCATCTCCAGCGCTAATAACGTTATTAGCCTCTACCCCATTGGTAGTGATGGTATCAACTCCATTTGTACCAGTAACAGTAAGGGAAGCTCCTACTTGGTCTTTTGTAGAAGTGTAAGTCAAACCCTTATCAGTAACCTTATCTAAAACAAGACCAGAAGCATCAACAGTAGTCAATGCTTTGAGAGCTGTTCCAGACGCAGCTCCAATAATTAATCCTGAATCACCAGTAATAGTAAGAGTAGTTGCATTAGCTGCATTTAGCTGAGCAGTATTCTCGAGGTTACCATTGGTTGTCAGATTATCGTCAGACTCAAGATTAATAGTCTCAAATCCTGTTAGTACGAATTCATTCGTGGTATCAGTAGCGTTGCCATTAGAGTCGGTTTGGACTTTGATATTCACTACATCTGAAGAACCTGTAGCATCAACTTTAGTAATGGTGAAGTCACCAGTCATATTGTCGTTAATACAGAAAACCTCACTTCCTGCACCAGTGATTGTTGTTGCCCCAACTCCACCTACAGCAACTGTTGTAAAGGTGTTATTACCGAAATCACGAAGGTCATATGCAGTGCCAGCTGCTGCTAAGAGCAATGTTTCAAATTCAGAGTAAATACCGAAAGCTGCTGCTGACTCATCCTCACCCACTGAAAGAGTGTCAGTTCCTTCACCACCTTTAACAGTTACTCCGTATGCCGAGTGAGTAGAAGCAACAACTGTGTCATTGCCTGCGCCACCTTCAATAGTAGCTAGTCCATCAGTCATAGTAATCGTATCGTTACCTGCTTCTCCATAAATCTTGTCAGCACCGTTGTCTCCAGTGATGTTGTCATTGCCATCTCCACCATAAATAGTATCAGCAGCAGAACCTCCAACTATCGTGTCATTACCACCGTTACCGTAGATGATAGTTGCTGTATCGTCATCACCATCAATAGTGTCAGCCTTGGAACCACCTTTTATAGAACTTGCAGTACCGGTAGCCACAAAAGAATTTCCGTCATTTGAGAAAGCTCCGGTTAAAGCAGATGCATCAATGTGATCAGCTGTAATGGCGCCAACTGTGAGTCCTTTACTACCTGTGAATTTAACAGTTAAATCAGTGGTTGATGCAGTTAAACCAGTCGATGCACCACCAATGGTTCCAATGGTTTGAGCTGCTTTTGCACCTACATCAATTGTTAATGTCTCAATACCGGTTGCGGTGATGTTATGACCATTAAATGTGTCTTCTGCTGCAGTGTTTTCGTTAATGATCTGAACTTCATCTGAAGTGCCAGTACCACCCATCTGCACTGTATGTGCCTGACTAGATGTGGATGCATCTTGAAGATTTAGAATACCAACTGATCCTGTAGTAAATGTGATATCAGAACCATTAATAACTCCACCTACTGCGTTTACTGTGTTGAAACCAGTAGCCTGAATATTCTTTAGAACTACATCGTTAGCATTTGCAGCTGTACCAATTGATAATTCTTCAAAATTAGTAACTGTAGTTACTGCAACATGACCATCAGCAACCCCAGTAGCCATATACAGGATGTCAGTACCATCACCACCATTAATAATGTCTGCAACCTTAGTAGTAGTTGCGGCAACTAAGGCCCTAGTTGCTGTAACTGTGTCGTTTCCTGCTCCAGCAGATATGTCTACCTCATCATTGGCATCGCTGTTAAAACTAATCTGATCATTTCCTGAACCTGTTGTGATTGTTAGGTCAGTGACGTCAGTGATAGTTGCACCGGTAGCAGCAGTGTTGGCAGCTACGTTCCCGGCTGTAACATCAACATCTCCAGTAGAAGCTGAAGCGTCGATAGTATCTGTATCTACGTCTAATGCATTTGCATTTAAATCAACATCACCTGATCCAGTAATGGTTAGCTTTGCAACCTTACCTAAATCATGCGTACCATTGGTTTGGAACCCTGAAGATGCATCAATTGTTAGGGATGTAGTTGAAGCTGCAAGAGTTAGAGCATCAATATCATTTTTAGCGCCAGATGACTTGATGGTTACTGACGTTAGTTTTCCTCCAGTGATTGATAATGCTCCATTATCAATTCCATCTTTCAATTCAACTGTTGCTGAAGTTGCAGCATCTGCGTAATCAAAAGTTGAAGCGACAGTATTTGCAGATCCTCCGTTACCAATTATTTGGCCAGTTGTACCTTTATCAAGATTATTAAAGATGACATCATCCGATGAAAGGTTATTTGCAACAGTTGTTTCACCTGAGATGGTACCGAAGTCGATTGTTAGAGCTGTACCTGAAGTGACATCAAGATTCTTGATGTCAAATGTCTCTACATTAGATACAGAGGAAACTGGGAAAGAATTAGTAGTTCCTGCTCCTCCATCATCGTTGAAAACGACTCTAAGTGTATCTACACCTTTACCTCCGTCGATAGTATCAAGGGCTGTAAATGTCTCAGAAGCAGTTGTATCTCCGTCAACGACTGCATTGATCGTATCGTTCTTATCTGTACCAACTATTGAATCTGCAGAAGTTGTCAAGTTATATGTGCTGCCACCATTTCCTGCGTAGTCAGTTTTTATTGTTGAAACTTGAGTATCAATTTCAGCAGCTGTAGCAGCAGTAGTTGAAACCCCTGCTAGGAATGTTTTAGCTGTGGTGAATGCAGTAGCATCGTCAGCTGTATAAGCAAGTTGAGCTGTTGCATCAGCAGCAACATCAGCTGTAAAAGCAGTTGCAGCTGCAACTTTATTTTCTAATGCAGTCTTATCAGCAGCACCACCTGTATTATTTTTTGCCGCCCAAATTAAGTGAACAGCTATTTCAGCAAGCTTAAGAGAACCATTAGCTATTTGACCTGTCCAGTATTCCAAGCCAGCAGCATCAGCGTCTCTGCTGAAAAGATTTTGATAAATCTCATTAACTTGTGTAGCTGCTTTTTTCGAACCAAAAGCATCTTGGAACTCGGCTTGAGAATGCATATTTGCAGCAAAACCTTCTACTGTAGAAATACCAGTAGAAGAGCCAGACCAATAAGCCTTACCTTCAACATCAGCCGGACGGCCAAAGTAAGCTACGTAAAGCTCCTGAATTTGTGATTCTGTTAGGGCCATTAGTTGAAGATTAAGAAATGTAAGTTTGAGGGTGGGGTTTCCGCAGAAGTTGCGGCTGCCTAGAAACCCGGAATTATGGGTCTGGCAAATGGAAAGGAATTCAGTATCTCCAATTAGAGAGACGAGAACCCCATTCGGAATTCCGACAAACTATATATGATTAGTGTTGATAATCAAGAGTTTGATTAGTATTTCATTGAATTTTGTGGGTATTTGAACATCCTTCCATGAAAAATCGCCCAAAAGATACACAGATCAAACCGTGCAAAATTAATTAGTTGAAAAACATTAAGCCTAAAAAAAACAAGTCATAACCGTTGCTATTAAATAGTTCTTAAGTTTTATTATTGATAATATATCTAAATCTCTGAAGAGAAAATTTCTTGAAAATTTCAAAAAACAGAGAAACACACTGTGCACATCAAAAAGTGCACACCATGAACCGGATTCTTTGCTGAGGCATCCAACCAGCTAAAAAAAACGAAGCTTTAATGATGCTTTACTCGAAAAGGAACAGATCCAAGTAATTCAAAAATATTATGTTCATTAAATTTTATTGTCATTTTACTTAGAAAATGAGAAAAATAAAAGAAATGCAAAGCAGGTTTTGTCTAGCAAAACAGCCCTAGTGCTTGGTGCAAGAGGTCAAGATGGAGCTTTGATTTGCAAATCGCTCATTCAAAAAAATTACAAAGTAATAGGCTTAAGCAAACAAAATTCATCTGAATCTGAATCTCTGAAAAGCCTAGGAATAGAAAAAAAAATAGACTTACATTCTGGAGACGTCAAAGATGGAGCAATTCTAAAAAAACTTATTACTAAATATCAACCAAAAGAGATTTATAATTTAGCAGGCCAATCATCAGTAGGAAAATCTTACTTAATACCAAAAGAAACGGCAGAAAGCATCATCAATGGTACCTTAAATATACTAGATGTATCAAAAAGTCTAAAGTTTGAAGGAAAAATATTTTTCGCTGGAAGCAGCGAAATGTTTGGTTCAACAGAAAGTGCAGCTGATATAAACCACCCACAAAATCCCATAAGTCCATACGCAATAAGTAAACAAACTAGTTTTAAATTAGTAAAGTTTTATCGCGAAAATTTTAATTTACATTGCATTACTGGAATATTATTTAATCATGAGTCCCAACTTAGAAATGAAAGTTTTGTAACTCATAAAATTATTTCTGGTGCGGTAAGAGCAAAAAAGAATAAAAATCATAAAATCAACTTAGGTAATATTAATATCAAAAGGGATTGGGGCTGGGCAGAGGAATACGTAGAAGCTATGCAAATTATATTAAATAACGGTGATAAAGAAGATCATGTTATTTGCACAGGTAAATTAACATCATTACTTGAATTTATAGATATTACTTATAGTAAATTAAATCTAAATTGGAAGGATCACATATGTATTGATGAATCATTAAAACGAAAAGATGAAGCATCAAAGAGTTTTGGAGATCCTAAGCCACTTGAAGAAAAGCTAAAATGGAAATCGAAGATAAATATTGATCAAATTATTACTAAACTTTTAGAACACAAAATGAAGGCTGAGAAATCATCTTAAACAACTTTTCCTACATTCTTTCATTCACCTCAAGACTTTTTATTAAGCCTTGCAATCTATAACCTAATTTTTGAAAAGAATGCTGTTTACGCCATTCTATTTCATGGTCAGTGATGGCATTTCCAAAAAAATTTAAAGACCAATCTTTGAGTCCTTGAGCAATTAGTTCTGGTGTGGTACCAGGAAGCTTATAGACAACCGGTAAGACGTCATCAAAAATTGATAAAGGTGTTACTGCAACAGGAGTCAATGATGATATTGCTTGTCTGACAGCTCCACTGGCTGATTCATTCGTAGACTGATATGGAAAAACTACTAAGTCTGTGCTTGATAGTTTTTTTAAAGTTTCATTATCACTCATAAAAGTAGTATTTATTCTGACATATTTATTAAGGTTTTTTTTATCAATCAAATCGACAAGGTGTTTAGAAAATAATAAAGATGAATTAGAATCATATAATGAAGAATAAAGTGATAAACGACATGGGAAACCTTCTTGAACTAAAATACTAATAGCTTCAATTAATTCGGGAAAACCTTTATTTGGCAAACAGAACCCATATGTTGAGTAATGAATAACTTTTTTTGTCTTTTCTTTATGTTTAGATTGTTTATCGTCTAAATTAAAATCTAATACACCATGCGGAAATAAAGAAACATTATCAACTAATCCTATTTGCTTCAAACGATTTAAATCTGAAGGTGTATGAACTAGTAATCTATCGCATAAAGACAAAGCACCCTTCATCTCAAATATTCTTTTTGTCTTATCTATTTTAGGATCTATTGTTGAATGAAGAAAAATAATTATTTTTATCTTTTTAGAGTGAATTTTCCTAATAAAATCAGATAAATAATTGAATTCAAAAAAACCATAATTAAATTGCAAAACAATTGATGTAATTTTATTAGATATAATTTGATTAAATAGCATCTCCAAATTATCACAACCCATATCCCAACATCTAATAACTTTTTCTTGATTTTGAAGATCAACATTGGGCGCAAAAACAAGATAATCTTGAGTTAAATGTGACAACAAATGTTCAGAATATGTAGCGATACCACATCTTGTATTCCAAGTAGATATCCAACCAACCTTAGATGTCTGATGAACAAAATTATTATTTAAACTTTTGACAAAATTTAAATTTTTTTCTGCTACTTGGTTCCATGTATATTTAGAAATTGACTCCTTAGCAGACTCAATCTTAACAAGCCTTTTTTCATCACTTAAAAAATATACTTCCTTCATAAGTTTCGATAAATGATCAACAGAAGGTCTAGCCCAAACTGATGAAAATAAATCCAAATGTGAATTAGAGTATTCAAAAGAAAAATCAACTAAAAAAGAATTTTGAGCATTACAAAAGTCTGTATGGCCACCCCAACCCGTTGTAATTACAGGAAGACCAACTCTCATTGCTTCTGCTACGGTTAAATTAAAACCTTCCCCATGGCTTGGAGCTACAAGTGCATTACTGGATAAGTAAAGTGATTTTAGTTCAGAAGGAAGTAAGTCTTTCTCTAAAATTAAAACCTCAGGTGGACTGGGGTTATTCTTTTTTAAAGAATTGAGAATCTCATGAGTATTATTATGCGGATTTTTAAAAGTTTTTATAATCAAAATCACATCATCTTTAGACTGAAATGATTGAAAATATGCTTCCAACAAACTTTCAATACCCTTCCTTGGGAAGCATGATGATATGTGCAAAAAAGTAAATTTATTCTCTTCAATCAGCTCAGAAGATGAACCTTCAATCTTATCGATATGATCTACTCCTAAGCCACAAACAGAAATAGGAACATTCACTCCATTATCAATAAGAATTTTTTTTACTTCTGATGACATAACAGTCATACCTGTTAAGTAAGTATTAAAATCCCTGACCCAAGAATGTGGGAACATTGACTCCTCCCAACCATAAGCATGTAATAAATTGATTACACCTTTGGAATCATGAACTCTTGGTGGATATAAATTTCTCGTACAAATAAAAAAATCTTGATTGGTTTCCTTCGATTTATTAAAAAGATTTTTTATTATTTTATTTCTCTCCAAAAAATTAGAATCTGGTTCATAGTCACCTGGGCCTTCTGTAGAGTTTAGTACAACGTCTTGCCCTAAATCATACATTGCTAGGGCATAATTCTTATTTAAAATTGCCAAACTATATGTAGAGTCAAATGGTCCCTCAATACGCCATGTAAATTTTTTTTCTTTTTTTTCTTGCCTAATAAGTTGTATTTTATTTGATTGTTGGTTAATTATTGATATAGCCGAAGAAAAAAGCTTAATATTGTCGAGATTCAACTTACTTTTTTCTTTAATTAATGGACTTTTCAGTAAATTAAACCTTAAGATATCATATTGTGTAGAAATTAAAGACTTAATATCATGGTGGCTATTTTTAGAGGACATTTTTATCCTAAGTATGATTTTCTTTAGTGAATTTATAGTTTTGTCAGATGTATTCTTCCATGAAAAAAATTTTTTTCTTACTTCAGAATTTTCACATAGAGAATGATAGAAAGTATTATTTGTGAGGCATTTATAAATTAAGTATGAGATATCTTTTGCGTTATGTGGATCAAAAAGAAAGCTCTTGTTGCCAATAATCTCTGGCATACTGGTGAGATTAGAAGCAATTACAGGAGCACCACAATTCATTGCTTCTAATACTGGCAAACCAAATCCTTCGTGCAATGAAGGAAAAACAAATAAATAACAATTCCTATATAAGTTAGCAAGTTGGATATCAGTTACATATCCAAGAAATACAACATATTCAGGAGATAGACCAAAATAAATTATCCATTCCTTAATGAGTAATATTTCTTCCTCTGTATAAGGTCCAGTTAAAACTAATTTGTGCTTAAATATAATATCTAAAGGGAGTAATGAGTAAGCTTCTATTAATCGAGATAAATTCTTCCTGGGATCAGTGGCTCCACAATATAATAAAAATCTTCCTAGATCTTTTCTATCGAAATCAGAATTGGGAAGTTGCAGTGAAAATGTTTTTTCGTTGCAGGCAGCTGAAATATTATAGATAAATTTAGGGTTTATTTCTAAATACTTACAAGCCTCTTCTAAAGAGGATTTCGAAATAGAAAGCAGTGCATCTAAGCTTGATAATTGCTTAATTTTGTCGAGATAAAAAAGCTTATATTCTGGATCAGAACTTAAATACTGATCACTATGAATTAAAGGTATTAAATCATAGATAATTGATACCACAGGAGGTAGTTTATAGTCACCACTAAGACTTACTAGACTGTTATCTCTAAATCCATCAAAAAAGCTTGTAATTAATATAACATCGGCATCAATCACTGATAATGCATAACTTCTTAATTGTATTGATAACCAAAGCATTGAATATTTTCCAACGAAAGTATCATTAATATCACCAACTGTTGGACAATTAAAGTAAGTTAAATTAAATTTTTGATTATTAAATTCTTCAGAAAAAGAATTTCTCAAATCAGATAATCCAGAATTCGTAAACAAGATATATTCATTTTCTGGATAAAAGTTTATCAAAGATTTTGTCAAATCCAAGCAATATCTACCTATTCCTCTTTTACGATTTCCATCCCTTTGTAATCCTTGTAAATCAATTACAATTTTCATAATTTAGAACACCTAGTTAAATCCTCAAGAATTTTCTTAGCATCTTCAGATGAATTAAAGTAAGTCTCTAAATATCTATCATGATCTGAAACTAATACAGAGTCTTCCTTGCTCTTTTTACTTCTTTTTACAAATTTATATTGATATATTCGGAAGCCAAAATTATCAATGATTTTTTCTATATATCTAAGAATATAAAAGAGATATTCAATTTTATATGTTCTTTTAATAATAGAAACGTAAAATTTACTATTATTAAAAGAACGCATTAAAATTTTAATTGAAGTTTTTAATCGAACCTTAAAAGCAAAGATCAATCTTTGTAACTTTTTAATTGTCTTAAAAAGAATAGGGAAAAATCTCTTATCATAAAGACTGCTAAAATATTTTAATTGTCTTTCTAGAACTATAATCTGTTTTCGCATTAGGAAAATAGCTTCATCATATTGAGCGTATCGATTCCTTGAATAATTATCAAAATCGATTGCAGCTTCTAAAGAAGTTATTCCCAACCTCATATCTCTTTTAATAAGCCTAAAATCATCAAAATTTGAATCTTCGGAAAGATTAGCTTTTGTTGCTATTAAAACAAGATCTTGCGCAACTCCATTAAATATCCTTGTCATTGAATCAGGTTCCGAGTTTTGTAATGGACCTCCATTGATAAAATAATATTTACATTTATCAAAGCCAGTTCTTTTTATCATGAAAGCTAATAAGTCAGGATGAATTGGATTGATATGCGTAGGATCAATATGAAAGGATTTAGAAGAAACAAGGAGATTGTCAATACTAGGTGTCTCTAAAATAAGTAAACCACTAGGCTTTAAAATTCGTTTTGATTTAATAAGAAGCTCTTTAATATTTCCATGATTCATATGCTCAATAACATGAAAAGCACTGACTAAAGAAAAACTATCTTCAGAAAAATTATCTAACAATGCTAACGCGTCACCTTGTATGATATTTAGATTTCTTTTTTTGCAATCTTCGACCATTTTATGATCTAACTCTAAACCTATAGATTTAAAACCCTTGCCATTGCATTTCTGAATCCATTCACCTCTACCAGAGCCTATATCTAAAAGAGAAGGTGTATCATCAATATTTAAAATATAATCTATTAAACCATCATAATTAGAAAGAACATTTATTATTTGTTCTCGACTTCCACGAAAGTTATTTTCGAATTCTATATAAAAATCTGAATCCATAATAAGTAATTAATTCAGCTCAATCTACAATTAATCATAGTTTCTGATCTTTAGAGATAATCCTAAACAATTAGATTACATGATCATATTACAAGTCAAAGGATAGTCATACGATTAATCTCTGAGCGAATATTTAAATCTTTAAAATCCTTGTTCTATTGTGAGACATACAAAAATGAATCCTTCTGGAAGTATTATTAAGTAATTAGAGGTCTTAGATAATTTGTAATGAACATCATATCACTAGTTCAACATGCCCCGACTGCACCTGGGCTCAGACTTTTTGGTATGGGTCCAAGGCTTATGCCCACGAATGGCTTGGAAAAACTTCAATCTTTTCTGAATGAAAACACTTTTTGGGCTCGGGGCAGAAATACAAAACAAATTTGCAAAATGCTTTCAAATAGCACCGTTGTAGTAAGCCTTTGGCATAAAAATCAGTTAATAGGTTTTGGAAGGGCCACAAGTGATCTAGTATTCAGGGCTGTATTATGGGATGTGGTGATTGCTTCAGACCGTCAAGGTCTAGGTTTTGGTAAATTAATAATAGAAGCAATTTTAACAAATAAAAAAATTAAATCTGTTGAAAGGATCTACTTAATGACTACGAATAGCTCAGAATTTTATAAACAATTAGGATTTAAGTTAAATAATGAGCAATCATTACTTATGATAAATAAAGATAAATATTAATTATAAAAGTAAAAAATTAAATATTTTCTAATTCACCAAATCTAAAATGCTTGCTTCGAAACATTCTTTAAGATGATTAAAGCTTGACGTGAAATTTGAAATACGATTTTTAATTTCATCTTCCATATCTAATTGTAATCTATTTAATGCGTTGAATTCATAAATCCAATTATCAACATTAGAAAGTTTAAGTAGTCGAAAATTCTGATTTGCATCAACAAGATTTTCAATCTCTCGATGAGAAGGAATATCACTGACTAAAACTCTAACTCCCAACGAAGCAGCATCCAAAACTGGTATACCAAAACCTTCAACACATGAAGGCGAAACAAACGCATAAGCATTCAAAAATAGCCAAGCCTTCTCCGTTTCGTCTACATAGTCCAGCAATTTAATGTTCTGATCACTTTCACACATTTTCTTTATAGATATACCATATTTATCATCATGGATTTTGCCAGCCACACATAAATCAAAGCCATTGTTAGTTAATTCACTACTTTGGAATATATTTATTAAAAAATGTAGATTTTTTCTTGGTACAACTGAAGAGTTAAATAAAATATATTTTTTACTAATACCCCTTAAATCATTTATTTTACTAGCTAGTTGTAACTTATTTATATTCAATGAGGGCATTGGATAAATTATATTTTTCTCATCATTTGAACAGGGTTTTTCAAGTAGTAGGCATATTTTTTCTCGAGAAGCCTTGGAAATAAAACAATTTTTTGTTTTCATCGCATCTTTTAAGCGATTATAAAAGCCAAAAGGATGATCAGGATGTTTAGAGAAAGAAAGAGGTATAAAATCCATTATAATCTGAAGACAACTAAGGCTATTTTTAGTCTTAGTTGTCACATCAATACTCAGCGGACAAGATGTAATCAGCAAGTCTATATTTAATTTACTTAAATCAATAGTTGGGGGCTTAAATAAAAATCTTTTACTTCTTAAAGTAGTAAAATTATATATATTTCTAATAGATAAAAAACCCGATATTTTAGAAAGATAATCTACTCGCTCTTGACCAAAATAAGGAGTATTCTCGAAATTAGATAAATGAATTAATTTCCCCGTAAATCTACCTCTCCTAAGATAAAATCTGAACACAGAAAATACTAAATCAAAAATTATTCGTGATTTATTTTTGAAATGTATAAGCTTATGAACTAATTTTACAATTAAATCTTCATCAAATTCATAATATTTTCTATTTTTTATTTTTTTGATTTGACTGGATGGATCACAAAATTGATCAAGAATGTCCGCACAATCAACTTCCATAACTGATTGTTTACTCATTGAGTATTTCATTAACGGATTTAAGCGTCGACCATAAAATCCAGTTAATAAATAGACTTCTGCTCCTAGATCAGACAAAGACCTTATTAAACCTTTTGATAAATATGCAATTCCACGATGCTCAGCCTGCTCAAGATCAATAGCTGTTATTGCGACTCGCATTTGGGAAAGAGGCTTTTCTTTTGAATAAATAGAATCAGCCAATTCAATACCCATGAATAATTTACTTTATTATTTTATTTGTTATGAGCAATTTATCATTAATTAATTGGAATACTCAACTTGAATAAACTCAGAAATATCAAATATAGGGAAGCCACAATAACAAACAGTGCAAAACAATAAGTTGAAAATATATATTTTCAACATTAATAGTAAAAATTTACACCCACTTGTGCTGGATAATTAAATTAATCTGATTTTATCCATATATGATCAGAGTCCCAAAAACTACTCAAATTTAATCTCACTCTAAGAAATATCTTTCGTGATTATCTAAAACCTATTTTGGTTGAGCATGAAGCGGATGAAGAGATTCGAACTCTCGACATTCTCCTTGGCAAGGAGATGCTCTACCACTGAGCTACATCCGCATTAGAGCCACACACATGTTACCAATTAATAGGCCATAGTTTAAGAAAGATAATCAATTGATTTCTTTTCATTGAAAAATTATTTAACCAACCACTTTCATTAATGAACCCATTTCAAGTGCTTGCAATGCATAGCTCCAACCCAAATTATTCTTAATTCCCGCTCTCTCCAAAGCCTGTTGCATAGTATCAGTTGTCAAAACTCCAAAAACGATAGGAATTCCTGTTTCCCTAGAGACAGTTGCAATTCCTTTACTAGCTTCAGAAACAACTACATCAAAATGAGGGGTATCTCCCCTTATCACTGCACCTAAGGTAATTAGAACTTCATATTTTCCTGTACGAGCAAGTCCTTGAGAAACAATTGGGAGTTCAAAAGAACCAGGGACCCATGCAATATCTAATTGTGAGCTTGATTCAGATACATCAATGCCATGCCTGGACAGACAATCAAGGCAACCGCTTAAAAGTTTATTTGTAATTAAATCATTAAAACGAGCAATTACTATTCCGACTCGCAAAGATGATGAATTTTCGAAGGTACCCTCTAAAGTCGCCATTTTTTAAGGCCTTACTTACTTACTTACAGTAACCTCCAGAGAGCAAATTTAAAACATTTGAGAAAAATAACTCTCAATTTATGCAATTTTCAATTGCAAAAAGTATCTAAACACTCATCTGATGTGTTATGTACTCACCTACCAATGCTTGTAGAAGTACCAAGTGGAACCATACACCAGCAAGTATTTCTATCTTTTTAATATTTGGATTTCTATTGTCCTCTGGGTTTGTTTGGGTCATGTAGAAAACAGGTACTCCAATTACCAAAAGCAATGAAGAAAATAAAAGTGCGTTCGCGACGATGGAATTAATAGCCAGCATGAGGGAGAAATCTGAAGAAGAATTACTCAATATCAGATAATTCTCCCATGTAAGTGTGATTTGATGAACCACCTCTTAATATTTGTAGCGAGGCTTCACATGCAAAAAAAATTAATTCTTCTAATATGCATTGATCTAACAGTAATTAATTAAATGGCTGCCAGCCCAAATCCATTGCAAGGCAGCCTTTTCGAAGGGGAAGATAAGCCGTCTCCATCAAATGCTGAAGAGAATAATTCTTTCAAGATCTCAAACGATAATCTAGACAATGAACAACTTAAGGATGACGCTCAATCAAGACCACGCGCCAAAAAAACGAATACACAAAAAAAACAACTTATAGATTTTGATGGGTTATTGGTTCCAGAAATTGAAGAAACCAAATGGTCGCATCACAGGTTACCCAAAATCGATGATCTCACTCCTGCACTAAAGCATTATGTCGAACTAAAAATAGAAAATCCAGACAGAATTTTGTTGTATAGGCTTGGTGATTTCTTTGAATGTTTTTTTGAGGATGCCATCAGACTCTCTGAACTTTTAGAACTGACTCTGACCAGCAAAGAGGGAGGTAAAAAAATTGGTCGGATTCCAATGGCTGGAATACCACATCATGCTTCGGATAGATATTGCTCTCAACTAATAAAGAAAGGTTTATCAGTTGCCATTTGTGACCAACTGGAGGCTGCCCCATCAAAGGGGAATAAATTAATCAAAAGAGGTATTACAAGATTAATCACTCCTGGAACGATTCTAGAAGAGGGAATGCTTAGCGCAAAGAAAAATAATTGGCTGGCTTCAGTGTTAATTGACTCTCATTCGAATGCCGAATTTATTCAATGGTCCCTTACGAAAGTAGATGTCAGCACGGGTGAACTTGTTGTACAAGAAGGAGAAGAAATTAATAATTTAAGACAAGAATTAATCAAATTAGAAGCAGCTGAGGTGATCTCAGAAAAAAATACAATAAGTAGAGGTCAATGGTACACAAGATCAATGAAAATATCCGAGTTCAATCAAACTTCATTTACAGAATTAGAGTCTGAAAGAGCAATATTAAACTATTATTGTTTAAATAATATTGAAGGACTAGGTTTAGCCTCACATTCTCTTTCAATTAGAAGTTTAGGGGGACTAATTGCATACCTAAATAAAACACATCCCAATCTAAGTAGTCATAATAAACATTCAGTAAAAACTCATATATCCTTAGATTATCCACATATAAAATACGATAATGCTGGATTAATTATAGATAATCAAACAAGAAGAAATCTAGAAATTATCTCAACTCAAAGAGGAGGACAATTTCAAGGATCTTTATTATGGGCAATAGATAAGACTTTAACTGGGATGGGAGGCAGATGTATTAGAAGATGGCTTGAAGAACCTCTAACAAATGTGAATGAAATACAGAACAGACAAGAAATAATTTCTTTACTAGTTAAATCGCCCTCCATAAGAAAAAATCTTCGAAAAATACTTAGATCGATGGGAGACCTTGAACGGCTCTCAGGGCGAGCAAGTGCGCAACAAGCAGGCGCAAGAGAACTCGTAGCAATAGCAGAAGGCATTAATCGTTTGCCATTACTCGCAAAAAATCTGAATAACGAAATTTTTGAAGAATCTAAATACTTCTCATCTATTATAGATTTAGATAAAAATTTAATAGAAATTGCATCAAAGATAAATAATGAGATCATAGAAAACCCTCCACTAAGTCTTACAGAAGGTGGTCTATTTTATGATGGTATAAATTTGATTCTTGATGGACTTAGAAATCAACTTGATGATCAAAATTCATGGCTAAGAGCTCAAGAAATTAAAGAAAAAGAAATAAGTAAAATAAATAATTTGAAATTACAATATCATCGATCCTTTGGATATTTTTTAGCAGTCAGTAAAGCAAAGTCAACTAATGTTCCAGATCACTGGATCAGAAGACAAACTCTTACTAATGAAGAAAGATTTGTAACCCCCGAATTAAAAGAAAGGGAAGGGAAAATATTCCAAATAAAAGCTCGTATATCACAGCTAGAATATGATTTATTTTGTGAACTTCGACTTCTTGTTGGAAAAAGAGCAAAAAGCATTAGAAAAGCTGCCAAAGCAATTTCACATTTAGATGTTTTGACTGGTTTAGCAGAGCTTGCTGCCACAAATAATTATGTTCAACCGAATATCGTTGACAATACAAATTCTAAACATTCAAGAAAGCTATCAATTGTAGAGGGCCGACATCCAGTTGTTGAACAGATTCTTGTTGATAAACTTTTCGTACCTAATGATATCAATCTTGGATCAAAAACCGATTTAATTATTCTCTCTGGACCAAATGCAAGCGGTAAAAGTTGTTATTTAAGGCAAGTAGGTCTGCTACAAATTATGGCACAAATTGGCAGCTGGATCCCAGCAAAATCATGCACAATTGGAATTGCAGACCAAATTTTTACCCGTGTTGGAGCAGTAGATGATTTAGCAGCAGGTCAATCTACTTTCATGGTTGAGATGATTGAAACGGCTTTTATTCTTAATAAAGCAACAGAAAAATCATTAGTTTTATTAGATGAAATTGGTCGAGGAACATCAACTTTTGATGGCTTATCTATTGCTTGGTCAGTAAGCGAATTTCTGGCAAAAAAAATAAAAAGTCGTTCAATTTTTGCGACTCATTATCATGAATTAAATCAAATTTCCGAATTCAATGAAAATGTAGAGAATTTTCAAGTCCTTGTAAAACACGATAAGAATTCACTTACTTTTCTTCACAAGGTTGCCAAAGGAGGCTCGATTAAAAGTTATGGAATTGAAGCCGCTAGACTGGCAGGAGTTCCAAAAGAAGTCATAAATAATGCTCGAAAAATCTTGAGCGATCTTGAAGAAAATAGCTTTAATAATAAATAGATAATCCAAAAGAATAAAAATTTATAGGCTAGTTACTCAGGAATTCAAAAATTTACATAACAACACTAATAATCAGTAGCTCTCAGCAAAGCATTAACTGTTGCTGCCGCAAGAGATGCCCCTCCCTTAGAACCCTCTAAAACGATATGTGAGCAATCACTTTTTAATAATCGATTTTTACACTCGGAAACTCCTATAAACCCGACTGGCATTCCAATAATTAAACTTGGTCTTTTACTACCTTCATCAATTAAATCTAATAAAGTCATCAATGCTGTGGGTGCACTACCAATTAGAACGATTGGTGCTTCCAAGCATTCTTCTGTTTTTTCTATGTCTAACCACATTTTTCGCATTCCCATTGAACTTCTAGTTTTCGACGATGAATCAATAAATTCAGGAGCCATTTCTAAAATACATTTAACATTTGAATTTAATGTTCTTTTAGCAACCGGAGAAACAGCTGCTTCTGCCATATAAGTATCAGTCAAAATATTGGCTCCTTTTTTTAGGGAATTAATAGCATTTTCACAAGCATTAGAGCTAAATCTCAAACAGCCCTGCATTCCAAGATCACCGCTTGAATGAATAATTCGTTCTAAAACCAATTGCTGTAGTTTATTAAGCCCGGTAAATCCGATTTGAGATCTAATATATTGAACGCTTTTAAGAAAAATTGGATGTTCTGGAGTTTTCACTGCTTAAGTTCCTAGGCTAATTTAAGATCAGATCTTTTTAAAACATATCTCTAAGTAATGCCAATACATCTAATCTGGGGAGATGATTATGAGGCCAGTAACAGGGAAATAGAAGAAATAATTCAAAAAGTTATTGATCCAGCATGGAAAAATTTTAATCATAGTCAAATAGATGGGAATGATCCAAAGCAAAGTCTCCGAGCGTTGGAAGAGATAAAAAGTGCTCCTTTAGGAGGCGGAGGAAGAATTGTACTAGTCAGAAGAAGTCCTTTTTGTAACGGATGTTCCATTGAGCTTGCCGATAAGCTTGAACAAGCTATTGCATTAATTCCTGATAATACACATCTGATTTTAAATAATTCAAACAAACCTGATAAAAGACTTAAAACAACTAAATTAATACAGAAAGCTATACAATTGAATTCTTTATCTAATGAAAAAAGCTTTATTCTTCCACAGCCATGGGATATCAATGGACAGCGGAAGCTAGTTAAGAATATTTTATATAGATTGAATTTAAAAATGAATAATGAAACAATTGATTTGACGATAGAAAGTATAGGTAATGATAGCTCATTAATTAATACTGAGCTTCAAAAATTATCATTATTAGCAGAAGCAATGAATAAAAATTCAAATATCAATGAAACTCAAGAAATCACAAAGGATATAGTCAAAAAGATAATTCAAAATAATTCAACTAATGCTTTAGAAATTGCTAATTTTTTACTTAAAGAAGAGAGAATCGTAGCTCTGAATAAAATTCAATCCTTGCTTAAAAATGGAGAACCAGCATTAAGGTTAATTTCAACCTTGACTGGTCAAGCAAGAGGATGGCTATGGGTACACCTATTAGATTCCCAAGGACATCACGACGTCAAAGAAATAGCAAAACTTGCTGGGATTGCCAATCCAAAACGTATTTTTGTAATCCGAAAACAAATTCAAGGCAAATCATTGAAAACGTTACTCGAATTGATGAAAAAACTTTTAAAAATTGAAGTTTCAATAAAATCAGGAAGCAATCCAATCAATTCTTTTAAAGATAATCTGCTAACAGAAAGTATATTTTTGACTAATAACTGAAATAATTGATAAGTTACTGAGAGTACAATGTCTTTGCTGGTTCAAAAATTTGGCGGCACCTCTCTTGGAAGCATTGAGCGAATAAAATCTGTTGCCAAAAAAATCAAAGCAAGTAAAGAGAAAGGAAATGATCTGGTTGTTGTTGTTTCAGCAATGGGACATACAACTGATGAGTTAACACAACTAGCCTCAGAAATAACTATTGATCCTCCTCATCGAGAGATGGATATGCTCCTATCAACCGGTGAGCAGATTTCAATATCATTATTGACAATGGCCCTGAATGAATTGGGCACACAAGCAATATCTTTGACTGGTACTCAAGCTGGAATTATTACAGAATCAGCTCATGGAAGAGCAAGGATACTCGAGATTAGAACAGAACGAATAAAAAATCTTCTAAATCAAGGTAAAACTATAGTCATTGCTGGCTTTCAGGGCACCAGTCTTGGAATAGGAGGAATTGCTGAAATCACAACATTAGGAAGAGGAGGATCAGATACTTCTGCAGTTGCTTTAGCAGCATCTCTAGAGGCTGAAAAATGTGAAATTTATACCGATGTTCCAGGCGTTTTAACAACTGATCCAAGAATTGTTAAAAATGCACAATTAATGAAAAATATTAGTTGCGATGAAATGTTAGAGCTCGCAAGCCTTGGAGCTGCTGTTTTGCATCCTCGGGCTGTTGAAATAGCAAGAAATTTCGGCCTAACTCTTGTAGTCAAGTCAAGTTGGGACAACCTTGATGGAACGACTCTAACTAGTAAGCAGAAGAATGTTTTTTCTAAAGGTGGAATAGAACATCGGAGCCCAGTAGATGGATTAGAACTTGTTGAGAATCAAGCAGTCGTAGCTCTATCTAATATTCCAGATCGCCCAGGAATTGCTGCTGAGCTTTTTGAATCTCTATCAGAAGGAGGTGTAAATGTAGATCTCATTATTCAAGCAACACATCAAATCAACTCTAACGATATTACTTTTACTGTTTCAGAAAATGAATTAAATAATGCACAAGCTCAATGTAAAAAACTTATTAATGCTATAGGAGGTGAAATTTCATTTCAAAAAAATCTTACCAAGTTAAGTATTTTCGGAGCCGGAATTATGGGTAGACCTGGAATAGCATCTTCTCTGTTTCAAACTCTATCTGATTCTGGTATTAATATCAGGCTAATAGCTACTAGTGAAGTCAAAGTAAGTTGCGTTATTGACGCAGAATCAGGGAAGAAAGCATTACGCAATGTAGGAGAGGTTTTCAAGCTTTCTGATAAACAAATTACTCTTAATCCTATAAGTGAAAATAATAACGAGCCAGAGGTAAGAGGAGTAGCTTTAGATAAAGATCAAATCCAAATTAGCGTTAAGAATGTCCCAGACAAGCCAGGTACTGCTTCAACGATATGTTCAACATTGGCTGAGAAATTTATCAGCTTAGATACAATAGTACAATCAGAAAGAAAGCATAAGGATAAAACCAAAGATATTAGTTTCACATTAAAGAAAAATGATAGAAGCGAGGCTAAATATGCTTTAGAAGAATTGATAGCTAATTGGAAAGGGTCCAGACTCGAGGAAGGAGAATCCATAGTTCGAATTAGCGCAGTGGGTTCTGGAATGCCTTTCACTACAGGAACAGCTGGCAAAATATTTAGAGCACTGGCTAATCAAAAAATTAATATAGAAATGATCGCTACAAGTGAAATCAGAACAACTTGTATTATCTCAGAAAAATATGGTGAAAAAGCATTAAATGAAATTCATTCTTGCTTTCAATTAGGAAAGGATTCAGAATAATAGTACATCATTTTCCAATTAACCTCTGCCTTAATTTCTTGATACGATCTCTCAGAATTGCAGCTTTCTCGAAATCTAGATCTTTAGCTGTTAATTTCATTTTAGATTCCAATTTTTCAATTAATTCAGGCAGAGATTCTAAAGATGCACCGCTATCAGAATCTTTATCACTATAATCAATTAACTTATCAGCAATATCAACAAAATCATTAACATTTCCATCTTGATTTAATTTCCTTGATAACTCTAAGAAAGAGAGAATTGAATTATTAGCTTTCTTTCCTGCTGGCTTAGGAGTTATACCATTCTCAATATTATAATTACTTTGTATTTCTCGACGTCTTTCAGTCTCACTAATTGCCTTTGCCATTGAGTCGGTCATTTTATCTGCATAGAGTAAAGCTAGTCCTTCAACATGCCTGGCTGCTCTACCGATTGTTTGTATTAAAGATCTCTCAGCTCTTAAAAATCCTTCTTTATCTGCATCTAGAATTACTACAAGAGAAACCTCTGGAAGATCTAAACCTTCTCTTAGAAGATTAACTCCAACCAAAACATCATATTCTCCCAATCTTAAATCTTGAATAATTTCAATTCTCTCAATTGAATGAATCTCTGAATGTAAATAACGAACTCTTATTTTATTCTCAGATAAATAGTCTGTAAGATCTTCAGCCATTCTTTTTGTGAGAGTTGTCACAAGTATTCTCTGATTTTTCGATGCTCTTTTTCTAATTTCAAAAAGTAAGTCCTCAACTTGACCATGTGTTGGACGTACTTCAACCAATGGATCTAGAACACCGGTAGGCCTAATAACTTGTTCAACTATATTTCTTGGACTTTGAGACAATTCCCAATCACCAGGAGTAGCACTAATAAAAACTGTTTGTTTTGCTTTATTCCAAAATTCTGTATCCTTTAGAGGACGATTATCAGCTGCACTTGGTAATCTAAAGCCATGGTCTATTAACACTTTCTTTCTTGCTTGGTCGCCATTATACATAGCTCTTAATTGCGGACAAGTAACATGACTTTCATCAATAAGTAATAACCAATCTTTAGGGAAATAATCAATTAGGCATTCTGGTGCAGAGCCAGGTTCTCTGCCAGATAAGTGACGAGCATAATTTTCAACTCCATTGCAATATCCAACTTCTTTTAACATTTCTAAATCATAAATTGTTCGTTGTTCTAATCTTTGAGCTTCAAGTAATTTTCCCTCTTGATTAAAAAATTCTAATCTATCTTTTAATTCTTTTTTAATTTCTTTAATTGCAGAATCTAGACGATCTTTCGGAGTTACAAAATGTTTAGCTGGATATATATTAATTGCGTCAAGTTTATTTAATATTTCGCCAGTAGTAGGATCGACATAACTAATACTTTCTATTTCATCACCAAATAATTCAATTCTAACAAGTCTGTCATCATATGCTGGACCTATTTCTAATACATCTCCTCTAACTCTAAATCTACCTCTAGTAATTTCTATATCATTACGTGTATATTGGTTAGAAACCAATGATCTAAGAGAAGATCTTAAATTAATATTTTGTCCAACTCGAAACTTTACAGATGCTTTTAAATATTCACTTGGAATTCCCAAGCCATAAATACAACTAATTGAAGCAACTACAATGACATCATCTCGCTCGAATAAAGACCTGGTTGCAGAGTGGCGCAACATATCAATTTCTTCATTAATTGATGATGTCTTTGCTATGTAAGTATCACTAACTGGAACATAAGCTTCTGGCTGATAGTAATCATAATAAGAAATGAAATATTCAACAGCATTCTCAGGAAAAAATTCCCTTAATTCATTACATAATTGAGCTGCGAGGGTTTTATTATGAGCTAAAACTAATGATGGCCTACCCGTTTGAGCTATCAAATTAGCAATAGTAAAAGTCTTGCCCGTTCCGGTTGCACCTAATAAGGTTTGAAACTTCTCACCATCATTTACTCCTCCAACAAGTCCTTCAATCGCTGCAGGTTGATCACCTCTTGGAACGTATGGAGCTTGAAGCTTATATTCAGGCATATTATTAATTCAATTCTAAAAAAAAATTTATTAATTCCATATTCTTATAATTTTGATCAAAAAAGGATTTCAATCACCTTATAAAATTGATTGATTAATTGTGGAAATAAGTTTTACAGAATCTAAAGCCTGACGAAGACCTTTGACAGTAGCAATCATAGCTATTTCAGTCTTCAATTTATTAATAGCTGAACCAATACCAACCCCATGAGCACCAACTGATATAGCCATTGGAACAGTCACTTCAGAAAGTCCAGAAGCGCAAATAACAGGCACATCATGACGACTCTCTTTTAAAGCAGTTGAGATAGCAAAAGTTCCAGCCAACGTAGGTGACGCTTTTTCTATTAATCCTAAAGTTCCAGGACTAATAGGATGAGAGCTCGTCCCTCCCTCAGTCTGAATTAAGTCGACCCCGTTATCTACAAGATCAACAGCTAATTGAGCTTGACTATCCAAAGGCAATATATGGGGAACAGTAACTGATAAAACAACCTCAGGTAAAAGCCTACGAGATTCCACCGCTAATGAGAGGACTTCCTCTGCTGAGAAAAAACGTCCTTCTGGATAAAAAGAGTCGAAATTCCCAATCTCTATGATTGATGCTCCTGCCTGCACAGCTTGAGGGAAAAGTTTTGGTTCCACAGAACTTACACATACAGGAATATTCGATGCTTGTACAGCCAGCTTTACTAATTTAGGCTCACAAGCAATATCCAGTAAATCTGCACCCCCAAGACCTGCAGCTTTAGAAATTAGAGATACTGATTCTGGATTAAAATTATTTAAACCAGCAATTACTTTTAATAAAGATCTATTTTGAATACTCTTTTGAAGTGAAAGTGGCAATGTCTGCAGGCGTGTCATAAGAACATCAGCTATTAACCTGATTGTGACACTGACTCAGCAAAAGAACTTAAAAAAGACGAATAGAGCTCTGAAACCAAAGCAAATGTCACCATCTACTAAAAATGACCTTTCATGGAGTAAATGGCACATGCGTTTACATAAAAGGTTGAAAAACAATCAATCTCTTCTTCCGATCAAATCCACACTTCTTTTAGCAATATCTGGTGGTCAAGATTCTATGGCCCTTCTTAAATTAATTATTGATTTAAAAAGACTATATAAATGGCAAATCGAAGTCTGGCATGGAGATCACCAATGGCACAACGAATCCGGAAATATAGAAAAAGAACTAAGGCTTTGGTGTCTTAATAAGCAAATATCATTTCACTCTAATAAAGCAAATAAAGAAGAAGTAGTTAATGAAAAAAAGGCAAGGGATTGGAGATATAAAAAACTGGTAATGAAAGCTAAGGTGTTATCGTCAAAAAATATCAATTTCCCATATACAAGAATATTAACTGGTCATACAGCTACTGATCGAGCAGAAACGATCATTATGAACTTAGCCAGAGGTACTAATCTGCTTGGTCTCAGCACCCTTAGAGAACAAAGATCTTTAGAGAATAGTATAGATTTAATCCGACCTCTATTAGTATTTAATAGAAACGAAACACTCGAAATTTGCAAAGAGTTTAATTTGCCAATTTGGATAGATCCTTCAAATGAAAATATTAATTTGACAAGAAATAAAATTAGAAAAGAAATTTTACCAATTTTAAATTCAATCCATAAAGGCGCAGACTCAAGAATATCATCGTTAGCTAATAGACTTGAAAGTTATGCTAACGACCAACAATCATTAGCAAAAATAGCAATAGAATTTTGCCAAGGAGAAACAATAAATTCTCTATCCAGAAAAAAACTAATAAATTTTACACACTCTGTTAGAAAAATAATACTTACTAATTGGTTAAAATTGTTAGGAGTAAAAAGAGTGACAGCTTTGCAAATCGAAGAAATAAATACCAAAATATCTCACAGCAATTCACCTGGAAGAATTCATCTTCATGGAGACTTCCTAATACAATGGAACAAACAAGTTATTTACATATCAAATAAGAAGACTAATTAAAAGAAACAAATACTCTTTTATCAGCTAATTGCAGATCTTCGACGTCTTGTTCTTCCAGATGGCATGTCCTCTGTACTTTTCTCACTATTTGTTTTTTGTTCCGTTGTTCCATTTTTATCTTGATTTGTTACGGATTCATTTCTCTGCTTAACCACTGTATCTGCATTTTTCTTAACTACTTGTCGTGAGTCTGGCTGTTGATCAAGTTGAGGCTTATATGCACGAGTTCCACCAGGAGCAGGTTGAACAAGGCAAAGAATTAATGGCTCAGCCTGAACCTCCCTTCTTAATCGACGAGATAAACCTGATTCAACTTCTCTTTGCAAACCAATCCAATCGACCTCAATCGACTTACCTCCTGTCTTAAGAACAAGCTGTTTCCATCTATTTTCCAAGACCCAATTAATCTCTCTTTCAGTCCAATTGACCATTGTTTTAGCATCAACATTGGTAATAACACCTCGCAGATTGACCCTCGGAGGTGCAACCATTACGCCATCAGTGCTAATGGGAGTAAGAACCGTAATAACCCCGTCATCAGCCAGTTGCTGACGTTCTTTTAAGACGCGAGTATCAACAACCCCTGTTCTAGAGGAATCGAGTAATTCCACTCCTGATTTAACTGGTGACCCTTGAACAAGAGAATCTGGCCTTAATTCAGCTACGTCCCCATTTTCCATAACTAAAACATTATCTGGGTGAACCCCCATTGATACAGCAGTTTTTCCATGAAGAACTTGCATTCTGTACTCTCCATGCACAGGAATAAAGTATTTAGGTCTAATTAATCCAAGCATCCATTTTTGATCTTCTTGACATCCATGGCCGGATACATGAATACCTTTATCTTTCCCATAAATAACTTTTGCACCCAATTTGATTAATTTATCAATCGTATGCATCACGGAAATAGTATTTCCAGGAATTGGACTAGCAGAAAAAATGACAGTATCACTGGTTTTTAATTGAACATGTTGATGCTCTCCCCTAGAGATACGACTCAAAGCGGCCATTGATTCTCCTTGACTACCTGTCATCAATAAAAAAGTCTCTCTATCAGGCAAATCTCTTATCTGTTTAATTGGGAAAAACAAATCATCAGGGAAACGCATATATCCAAGCTCTCTTGCTTTCCCAACCACATTCAGCATTGAACGGCCTAACAAGCCGACTTTTCTACCGTTTTTCATCGCCAACTCTAAAAGCATAGCCACGCGATGAGTTGAACTAGCAAATGTAGTGACCATAACTCTGCCTTCAGCAGTAGCAATATATCTATCTAAATTTGGAAAAACAGAATATTCAGAGGGTGTGAATCCTGTGACTTCAGAGTTAGTTGAATCAGATAGAAGGCAAAGAACACCCTTGTCTCCATAGTGAGCCATTCTGGCTAAATCTGAAGGCTGTCCATCAGGTGGCGTATGGTCGAACTTGAAATCACCAGTAAAAAATACTATTCCCACTGGAGTAGTTACAGCGAAGGAATAACTATCAGAAATTGAATGTGTATTTCTTACAAATTCAACTGAAAAATGTTGTCCAACTTTGATAACTTCTCTTGGGCCGCATACCTGTATAGTTGTCCGATCCGCAACTCCTGCTTCCTCCATCTTCCCCCTGAGCATAGACATAGCAAGGGGAGGACCATAAACAATTGGAATATTAAAGTTCTTTAAATGATGAGAAATCCCACCAATATGATCTTCATGTCCATGGGTAACTACTAAACCTCTTATTCGACTTTGATTTTCACGTAAATAAGTGGTGTCTGGCATCACAACATTTACTCCATGCATTCCGTCGGTTGGGAAAGCCAGACCAGCATCAAGAATCATGATGTCATCACCATATTCAAATAAGCAGGTATTTTTTCCAATTTCTCCGAGGCCACCTAAAGGAATAATCCTCAAACAAGGAGATTTAGATTGATTATTTTTTGAGCCTTGAGAATTCATTGAACTGGATGTCATGGAAAAATTTATGTAAAAAACTTGGTTGTTACCTAAATGAAAGTTGGATCTACTCGAAAACGAGGGAATAGATCAAATCAATCTCATAGAAGAGAGTATCTTCACGAGTTCTTCTTTCATTTCACTGTTTAAAGAGACTAGAGGACTTCGAGGAGGTCCAACAGACCAACCAATGAGTTGAAGTGCCGCTTTAACAGGAATAGGATTTGTGGTTGCAAAAAGGGATTTAAAAAGAGGTTGTAATGTCTCATGCAAATAAAGTGATTGATCATATTTACCTTCAAAGAAACTCTCTATCATTTTCTTCAAATTAAGACCAACAAGGTGACTTGCCACACTAACCACACCTACTGCACCTACTGCAAGCATTGGTAAAACCAAAGCATCATCACCGCTATAAATAGCTAAATTTGATCCGCAATAGTTTCTTAATTGAGTCACTTCGTCTGTTGTTCCACTTGCTGCTTTGAAACTGACTACATTACTGCAATCCATAAGCTTACTTACAATACTAGGCGATATCGAACAACCTGTCCGTCCAGGAATGTTATACAGCATTAAAGGTAACTCCGGTGCAGCGTTGGCGATAGAGCGAAAATGAATTTCTAATCCTTCTTGAGGTGGTTTATTGTAATAAGGAACAACAACTAATGCCCCATCAGCGCCTGAATTGGCTGCTTCTTTGGTAGCTTCAATTGCCTCAGAGGTAGAATTGCTTCCCGTACCAGCCAAAACTTTAGCTTTAGAGCCTAAAGAATTTCTTACTGTTTCAAGCATTTTTTTTTGTTCTTGCCAAGTTAAAGTCGGCGATTCTCCTGTCGTTCCGCATACAACAATGCCATCTGAACCTTGATTTACTAGATAAAGTGCCAAATCAGCAGCTAGACCATAATCAACTTTCCCATTTTTATCAAAGGGGGTAACCATTGCGGTTAACATCCTTCCAAAAGGGGCTGGTGATAGTAAGGCAGACTGACTCATGATTTTGGCAATAAAAGTTCAGCAATTTGTATTGCATTAAGTGCAGCTCCTTTTCGTATCTGGTCTCCACATAACCATAGTTCCAAAGCATTGGGGTTACTAATGTCCTTCCTTATACGACCAACTGATATTGAATCTCTACCCGTTACATCTTCTGGCATTGGAAAACGATTTTTGTCAAAATCCTCAAGAATCTCAACTCCAGGAGCAAATTCCAAAATCTCATAAGCTTCTTTTACTGGGAACGGCTTTTCAAATTCAATATTGACTGCTTCAGAATGCGCCCGTAAAACAGGAACTCTTACACAAGTTGCTGTCAAAGCAAGTTCTGGGACTCCAAGAATCTTTCGAGTTTCATTAACCATTTTCATTTCTTCCTCGCAATAGTTATTTGATTGCAAGGGTGAGTTGTGCAAAAAAAGATTAAATGCCAAGGAATAAGGAAGAACTTTGCTTTTTGGTGTTCCTCCATTTAAAACTTCTTGACTTAATTTTTCCAATTCTTCCATTGCCATTGCACCTGCACCACTGGCCGATTGATAAGTTGAGACAACAATTCTCTTAATAGGAATATGTCTATGCAATGGAGCTAGAACCAATGCCAATAAAATAGTTGTGCAATTAGGATTAGCAATTAAACCTTTGTGCTTACTTGCAGCATTGGGATTGACTTCAGGCACAACCAAAGGGACATTTTCGTCCATTCGAAATGCACTTGAATTATCAATTATCAAGCCTCCATAACTTTTTATTGTATCTTTCCACTTACGGGATACTGAACCACCAGCCGAAGCTAAAACTAAATCTACATTTTGAAAGCTCTCTTGAGTTGTTTCTTGCACTCTTAATGTGTTTCCACAAAAGTTCTGAAGCTCACCAGCAGAGCGATGAGAAGCTAATAAAATTAATTTATGAATTGGGAAAGACCTTTCTTCAAGCAAAGCCAATAATTCCTTACCTACAGCCCCACTCGATCCCAGGATGGCAACTGTAAGAGGTCTATTTGGGAGAAGAGACTGTGGGTTCAAACTTGATAAAGAGAATAAAAAGGTTTAACAAAAAATTTTTTCTTATTGGAAAAATCAACAAATAACAAATTTTTAGATACTTTTTAGGCCACAATAGCTTTGGAAGTGAATTAACGCTTTCTTACGCTAACCAAATTTGAGAATTCCGTTTCAATGAGTGCTGCCAAATTAAAAGTATCAACCAGTTCAAAACCCAATAGCAGAATTGCTGTTGAGGTTGAGGTGCCCGCAGACCGATGCAAAAATAGTTACAACGAAGCTTTAAGTAAACTCAGCAGGTCTATTTCAATCCCAGGGTTTCGCAAAGGTAAAGTTCCAAAAGCAGTAGTCATCCAGCAGCTTGGAGTAAAAAGAATACAAGCCTCTGCTCTAGAATCACTTTTGCAAAAAGTATGGACAGAAGCAATAGATCAAGAAGGTATTGAACCTTTATGTGAGCCAGAGTTGGAAGATGGTTTTGAAACAATTTTAGAAAATTTTAACCCTGAAAAAATTCTTAAATTAAAACTTGAAACTGATATCGCCCCAATACCAACTTTAAAAAAATCTTCAGGTCTAACTGCTGAAGTAGAAACTTTAATCTTTGATCCAAAAAAAGTAGATGAACTGATTGAGCAATCTAGAGTGCAACTTGCAACCAAGGTCCCAATCAGTGGTCGAGCCGCGAAAAAAGGAGATATTGCTCTAGTAAGTTTTAAAGGGAATTTCACAGATGATGGGAGCGAAATTCAAGGAGGAAGCGCGGATTCAATAGAAATAGAACTTGAAGAAGGCCGAATGATTCCTGGGTTCATTGAAGGGGTAATAGGAATGAATATTGATGATGAAAAAACATTAAAGTGTGAATTTCCCAAGGATTATCATCAAGAAGATGCCAAAGGCAGAAAAGCTGAATTCAAAGTCAATCTAGAAGATTTAAAAATCAAAGAATTACCTGAACTAAATGACGATTTTGCCAAGCAAGCGAGTGATAAAGAGAATATGACTGACTTACGCGCAGATCTTGAAAAGAGACTCAAAGAGGATACTGGTAGAAAACAAACAAAAAATCGTCAAGACTCACTGCTTGATGCTTTAGTTAAAGAACTTGAAGTGGAGTTACCAAAAAGTCTTATTGATCAAGAGGTTCGTGTAATTGTTGAACAAACAGCTCAAAATTTCGCTCAACAAGGAATTGATGTCAAATCAATGTTTACTCCAGAACTTGTGAAATCGTTAATGGAGTCTTCAAAAGGGGAAGCAGAAAAAAAACTTCGTCAAAAACTCGCTTTAAATGCTTTAGCCAAGTCGGAAAAAATTGAGGTCTCACAAAAAGAAATCAATACAAAGCTGAAAGAAGTACAAGCTGATATAAAACTATCAAATGAAAAAAATATCGACGAGAAACGTCTTAAAGATGCTATTACTGATGATTTGTTGCAAGAAAAGTTATTTGCTTGGCTTGAGGAGAATAATACTATTTTAGAAAAAGCGCCTGGAAAGGCAAAGGATCAAAGCGAGGAGAAAAGTTCTAAAAAGAAAACAACAAAAACCAATAAAGAAAAGAAAAGTTCTAAAACCCCCAAAACCTAGTTTCTACGCATAGATTAACAGTGTTGACTACTAAAGTTCTAAGTTGATTGAAGCAAGACAAAATCATCCCATTAATAATTTCTGGAATAACTCTTGTCTATTCTCAGGACCAGGGGTTCTACCTACAGTAATTGAACAATCAGGTCAAGGTGATCGGGCATTTGATATTTATTCTCGATTACTGCGTGAAAGAATCATCTTTCTAGGGACCGATGTTAATGATCAAGTTGCTGATGCGTTAGTGGCTCAAATGCTTTTTTTAGAAGCTGATGATCCAGAAAAAGATATTCAATTGTATATAAACTCTCCAGGAGGGTCCGTAACTGCGGGACTAGCCATCTATGACACCATGCAGCAAGTAAGTCCTGATGTCATAACAATTTGTTATGGCCTTGCAGCAAGCATGGGAGCTTTTCTTCTCTCTGGAGGGACTAAAGGTAAAAGACTTGCATTACCCAATTCCAGAATAATGATTCATCAACCTCTTGGTGGAGCTCAAGGTCAAGCTGTTGAAATTGAAATTCAAGCCAAAGAAATTCTCTACTTAAAAGAAACTCTCAATTCACTTTTAGCCGAGCATACTGGGCAAAATATTGAAAAGATTTCAGAAGACACTGATCGAGACCACTTTCTTTCTCCTCAAGAAGCGGTTGAATATGGCCTGATCGACAAAGTGGTTTCAAATCTCAACTCCATATGAATCATTAAGGAAAGCTGACAAGGCATCAATCCTCAATGATCCTATTAACTGAGACTGAATTAAATTAATGATCGGTCCATCCAACCTGTTTTTTTTAGAGCTCGATGGCAAAGTTTGAGGCCCATCTTAAATGCTCCTTTTGTGGCAAAGCCCAAGATCAAGTGAGGAAACTCATTGCTGGTCCAGGAGTTTACATATGCGACGAATGTATCGACTTATGTAACGAAATTTTAGATGAAGAACTGATTGATAGTCCAAATCATCAAAGAAGTGGACATGAACAAAGCCGTAAAGCAAAAGCTGCGACAACAACCACAACCAAGCCTGCTCCAACTTTGGCTTCCATACCAAAGCCAATTGAAATTAAAAAATTTTTAGATGATCAGGTGGTTGGGCAAGAACCAGCAAAAAAAATCCTGTCAGTTGCTGTCTACAATCACTACAAAAGACTTGCATGGAAAGGAGACGGTTCCGGCGAGACTGATCTAACAGCAACGAAATTACAAAAATCCAATATTTTATTAATCGGACCAACTGGATGCGGCAAAACATTACTTGCTCAAACCCTAGCTGAAATGCTTGATGTTCCATTTGCTGTCGCTGATGCAACAACTCTTACTGAGGCTGGATATGTTGGTGAAGATGTAGAGAACATTCTCTTACGACTCTTGCAAAAAGCAGACATGGATGTGGATTTAGCACAAAGAGGAATTATTTATATCGATGAAATTGACAAAATTGCTAGAAAAAGTGAAAACCCTTCGATTACCAGAGATGTCTCGGGAGAGGGCGTCCAGCAAGCCCTGTTAAAAATGCTCGAGGGCACCACCGCTAATGTCCCACCGCAAGGAGGAAGAAAGCATCCCTATGGTGATTCTATTCAAATCGATACAAGCCAAATACTTTTTATCTGTGGCGGAGCATTTGTTGGTTTAGAAGATGTAGTGCAAAAAAGACTTGGAAGAAATTCAATTGGTTTCATACCAAACGAAAGTCGGGCTAGAAGCAAAACCAATCGAGAACGAATTGGTGCAGACTTCATTAATGACCTTGAGCCTGACGATTTAGTGAAATATGGTCTAATTCCCGAATTTATTGGGAGAATGCCTGTCACTGCAATATTGGAACCATTAAATGCTAAAGCTCTTAAATCTATATTGACAGAACCTAGAGATGCCTTAATAAAACAATTTAGAACCTTATTAAGTATGGATAATGTAGAACTTTCATTTGATGAAGAGGCTGTTGAGGCAATTGCTCAAGAAGCTTACAAAAGAAAAACTGGAGCTAGAGCTTTACGAGGAATTGTTGAAGAAATTATGCTAGAACTAATGTATAGTCTTCCATCTCAAACTAAGATCAAAAACTTTAATGTAACAAAAAAAATGGTCGATGAAATGACAGGCGGAAAAGTAGTGCCTCTTTTATCAAACGAAAAAAGAATTGTTAAGGAATCTGCCTAGAGAAATAAGCTTTTCAAATAACTTTATTAAATTTAATTAGAGCAATTAGAAAATTTTTAAAAATAAAGTTAGTCAAATATTTCAGCAATAATTATCAACTTAGAATATGATCAAAAAAACGAATATCAAATTCATATTTATCTGTAAGTACAAATGATAAATATTTATGAACCACTACACCATAAATATAGACCCACAAGCTTTGACGAGCTTGTGGGTCAGGATCCCATCACAGCCACACTAAAACAAGCATTAATCACCAACCGTATAGCCCCTGCCTATATATTTTCTGGACCTAGAGGAACAGGAAAAACATCCAGTGCAAGAATTTTCGCTAAATCTTTGAATTGCTTAAAAAGTGAAAAAGCTACAACCGAGCCATGCGGAAAATGTGACTTATGCAAAGGAATTAATGCTGGGAATGCTTTGGATGTAATTGAAATTGATGCAGCCTCTAATACGGGTGTTGAAAATATTCGTGAACTAATAGAAAGGTCTAGATTTGCTCCTGCAAAAGCTCGCTGGAAAGTCTATGTAATAGATGAATGTCATATGCTTTCAACTGCGGCTTTTAATGCACTTCTAAAAACATTAGAGGAACCTCCTCGACAAGTAGTCTTTATTCTTGCGACAACAGATCCCCAACGCGTTTTACCTACAATTCTTAGTAGATGTATGCGCTTTGATTTTCGAAGAATAGGTCTGGGTGATTTAGAAAGTCATCTAACCAGTATTGCTAAAAAAGAAAAAATAGTAATCAACGAAGAAGCGATCTCATTAATTGCGAAGCATTCCCAAGGGGGATTAAGAGATGCAGAAAGCTTACTTGATCAAGTCAGCTTACTTTCTCCGCCAATAACTCAATCAAATATCATTAATCTTATAGGGGCTGTACCAGAAGAAGAATTGCTAATATTGGCTAAATCGTTAATAAAGAAAGATCCTAATTCTATTTTAAATATTTGCAATCGCCTAATTAATACAGGGAAAGAGCCAATTGCAATTTTACAAGGAATAGCATCTATATTAAGAGACTTAGTTGTCACAAAAGTCACAAATCAACCAACTGATTTATGTGAAATTTCTCAAGAGAATAGAGAAGGTTTAAATGACTTAGCAAAGTCTATTAATCTTGATCAAATACTAAGCCTACAGTCTAAATTAAAAGGCTCAGAAAACCATATTAGAAATAGTAATCAACCTAGATTGTGGTTAGAAATTCATTTACTTGGAATGCTTTCAGAAGAAGATTTCAAAGATTTTCAAAGGATCAAAGAATCCATTAGAGGAGAAACTATCTCAAATAATTCTGATCCTGGAAAAAATACATCAGAGCATATAGCTTCAATTAACAAAAAAGAAAAAATTGAGGAAAACTACCTTCAAAAAGAATCGAAACCCATTAAAGAAATAAATCTTGATCAAATCTGGGAAAAAGTTATAGCTATGCTTGAGCTTCCTTCAACAAAAATGCTACTTTCACAACAAGCTAAATTAATAAATTTTAACTCAGATTCTGCTGAAATAGCAATCTCAGAAAAATGGATAAATATGATTCAAAGTCGTAAAAATCTTATTGAAGATGCTTTTTATAAAGCAACAGGGTCATCAACCAAAGTTCTTTTAATACAACAAAATGATAGTCTTTCTAATAATAAAAAAGAAAAAAAAATTTCACAAAAATTAGAACCAAGCAATCAATTTAAAATTGATAAAAATCTAGATAAAAGTAATTTAAAAGAAGAGAGAGTAGAGTCAAAAAATAATTTAGAGACAAATTCTATTGATCAAAAAGCGAAGCAATTTGCAGATTTTTTTAATGGCGAAATTATCAATCTTGAATGATTAAAATAATTCAATCAAGATCCAATGTGATCGGTTTTTTCCCAAATTAATGTCTTACGAAATAATGACATCTTAATGACTATAAATGGTATGACAATAAACCAATGTGCAAGGTAAATTGTTGCTCCAAGTATATTAATAAAATTAGGAGATGGTAAGTTTGGACCTTCACTATTTTGAGAACATCCTTTCCAATAAGCTATACTAGAAATACCAAATGCAACAATAGATAAAGGCCAATATAGTGGCATTTCAAATAAGATAATTGATACAAGACAATCTATAAATGATACAACTGGTAAGACATATTGTAATAAGAAAAAACAAGATAAATCTATTTTTTTAAAGTTGGATAGTCGTTTGGAGAACAATAAGGGCCAATAATCAAAAAACCTTTGTAAGCCACCTTCAGCCCACCTTTTTCTTTGTCGAAACAAAGCCGACAAGGATTCCACTGCTTCCTCTTGAATAGGTGGATCCCACATGATTACGATTGGTGATCGAGTTAATAAAAACCGGAAACTTAGATCTAAATCATCAGTGATAGTTTGTTCATTAAATCCTCCACATGATTCAAGAACTTTTCTATTGATTAATTGACCATTACCTCTTAACTCCGAAACCCCACCACAAGCAAGTCTGCCTCGTTGAATAACAGCATCCATGGCCATCTCCATTGCTTGATACACAGCAATTTGATTTAACTCACAATTCACGACTGATTTCCTTAACTGCACACCAGACCATCCACCATTCAAAGCAAGGGCTACTGCCCTAAGTAATACATTGCTGTGTAATTGTGCATCAGCATCAAGAATAAATAACCATTCTCCATCAGTTTTAGTCAATACAGAATTCAAGGCACCTGATTTACCGCCACCACTCATTAATGGACGACTTAACACATTAATCCTAGAGAAAGTTGTACGTAATTTTTGTAATAAATAAGGGGTACGATCTTGACTCCCATCATCAATGATCCATAGAGAAAGCTTGTCCTCTGGATATTCAATTGATAAAAGTCTTGAAACTAATCGCTCTATTACATTTTCTTCATCGCGGGCTGCCACCAACACATCAACTTTAGGAAGAGTTTCAAAAAAAGTTTCATTATTGATTAGATACTCTTTTTGTAATTGATAACTTTGCCTACTCTCTCGTAAAACGACCCTTAAACCATAGCCACCCAGCAAGACAGCCAAAGTAATGGACGGGAATAAATTATTGCTAGGCTCTAGCAAATGAGGGAAAATTCCTACCAAAGCGCAGCAAATCAAAAACAATATTGATTTAGTGCGTCGGTTTTCTCCACTGATTTTGGCTAAAGCCATGGAGTAGTCCTTTTATCAACTAATGACTCTAAGAGTCTTTCATCACTAAGGCAAAAATCCATATTTAGTATTTGGATAATAATGAGAAAGAATTTGTTTGGTAGTCCATCCATTTTTTGCTAAATCTATAGCCCCAGACTGAGACATTCCTGCTCCATGGCCAAAACCTCCACCAGAAAAAAGCCATTTACCTTCTTTAATTTCTTTAACAACAAATAACGTGCTTGGTAATTGTCTTAAGACACCACGAATGTCATCAAGTTTAAGAAAGATTTCTGTGCCAGTATGTCCGTCAATTTTTAACGAAGTCACTCGACCACTACTTCCTCGACTGACAACCTTAATTTTTCTTGGGTAAAAAGTGGTTCTAACTTTTTGAGCTTGATTTAGCTGTTTAGCTATTTTAGAGGCGTCTAGCGTTCTCTCCCATCTAAAAAGTGGATGATCAGAACCAAAAGCCTCAGACTTTGAAAACAAAAAAGATCTCAGGTATTTCTCATTTGATAGAGGTAAATTAACCGTCCGCGTCCAATGCTTTGGTCCATCCAAGCGCATTTTCAAGTATGGAACTTGATTAATTGACCATGCTTCCTCGACAGAAGCCATTACCCCTCCATTTGTTGCGTGATAAACAGTATTTATTGGCTTTTGATTCCAAGTAAGAATTTTACCAGTAGTTTTTTTAATGGCTGTTTTAATTTTTTGATCGGCCTTAGATGGATTCTTATAAACCTGACATTGCGTATCGCTACAGAGATTGTATCCATCAACTTTGAATCTATGACTATTAGCGAAGGCCCATGTTCTAGCTAATATTGCCTGCGCTGCAAGTGCTTCTTCAGGAGAGCTGGCGCCTATTTCGTGAGGAACTACTCCATTTAAATATCTCTCGATAGGTACATGTTCAACTAATGTCCAAGTTCCATAAGCATCTGACTGGATTGAAAACGGACCGAAATATATCCCCTTCCCCCAGCGCAACCCATCAGGTGCTTGCAAAGAGATAGGACCCTTGAGGGCAATCTTCCCACTACTTCCATCTAAATAAGGAAAAACAATCTTTGAAACTTTTATTTTCTGATAAGTCGATTTAATAGATCGTGGAATCTTGATCTCACCTGAGACCCAAACTTCCCAATCCAACGGATGAGCAATCACTGATTCAATACCTTTATCTTTTAAATCATTTGCCAGCCTTTCAGCAGACTCGAAACTTGAGAAGGGGCCAATTTTATTTCGAGCAAACACTTGTGGATTTATTAATTGTTTTGCTCCCCAACCAATGTTAATTTCTTTAGCTTTTCGAACTACTCCATTCGCATCTCTCAAAATCAAGTTTCTACCATTACTTAAAAGGTTCAAAACTGGCGAAAAATTGTCATTCATGATTTCCTTTCCCATGTATGGCTTAATCCCAACAAGAAGTACATTTTTTTCTAAACTTATTGAAGGTGTATCTGGTGGCGACTGATGAGTTGCAAAAAACTTAACTTTGCGAGAATTCGCAATAGAGACTTGATAGTAAGGATGAAACCCAATCAAGAGAAAAAAACCTAAAACAAAAAAACGCTTTTTTGCGCGTAAATAGCTTTTAATCACAACAAAAGTCTCCTTCCAGCAAGAATTTAATAATTTTGGGTTGGCTTAAGTGAGCTCAAGGACGTATTCTTATAGACTAACCACGCTTTATCAATGCCAAAGCTCAAGACCCGCAAAGCTGCTGCAAAGCGGTTCAAAGCAACAGGCACTGGCAAGTTCATGAGACGTCGTGCGTTTCACAATCACTTACTCGACCATAAGAGTCCTAAATTAAAAAGGCACCTTAAAACAAAAGCAGTCGTAGACGAACGTGATGCAGACAACGTAAGCCTTATGCTTCCCTATGCTTAAGACTTCTTCGGAACGTTTATTAGTTCAATTTTTTGATTTCTAATTTTTAATTATGGCACGAGTTAAAAGAGGTAATGTTGCTCGAAAACGTAGAAACAAAATCCTTCGTCTAGCCAGAGGTTTTAGAGGAGGGAATGGAACTCTGTTCCGAACTGCAAATCAAAGAGTAATGAAAGCTCTTTGTAACGCTTATAGAGACAGAAGAAGAAGAAAGCGTGATTTCAGAAGACTTTGGATTGCAAGGATCAATGCAGCTGCAAGATTAAATGGGCTAAGTTACAGTAAATTTATGGGTGGATTAAAGAAAGCAGATGTAAGAATCAACAGAAAAATGTTGGCTCAATTAGCAGTAACAGATCCTCAAACATTCACAAATATTGCAGCTAATTCAAAATGATAAATGTGCTTGAGTATTGTTTTTACTTTTTTAAACTCTGTAGAAATGATTAATTAAGATAAAAGAATACAGAAGAAATTCCAAAAATTAAGAATATGCTAATCATAAATAATTACTATAAAATTAACAAACTAGTACTTGAGTTTTAGATTATGATTATTGATCTTCCTCAAACTTATTTAATAGGACTTTGTTTGCTATTAGTAATTATTGCTATTTTAGTAGGGAGGCAACTATTTAAAGTACGAAAGGATGAATTGAAGCTAATAAAATTAGAAAAAGAAGATTCAAATACAAAAGAAGATTCAGCTAAAATGTATGAGTTAGCATCTGTTCAATTAAAGAAAAGATTGTATCCTCAAGCCACATCAACTTTAAAACAAGCCCTAAAGAAACTTGATGGCGAACCAAAAGAAGCTAAAGCACTTATAGAGAATGCATTAGGATTTGCACTTGCAGCTCAAAATGACTTTAAATCAGCAGTAATTCACTACAAAAAAGCATTAACAGCAAAATCTGAATATCCTGTTGCACTAAATAATCTCGGTTTTGCATATCAACGTTTACTAAAAGAAGATGAAGCTTATAAAAATTATCAAGAGGTCTTAAAACTAGATCCAAAAAACAAAACTGCAATCTCTCAAATTAAAAGACTTGAACGTATAATTGGAAAAGATAAAGATCAATTATTGAATAAAAAAGGTTTCTGAGTAAATCTTAACTCTTCATATATTACCCATGCATAAAACAAATCAATTGCTCAAAATAGGAAATAAAGAATTCAACAGTCGATTGCTTATAGGAACTGGTAAGTACTCATCCTTAGAGGTAATGCAAAAAAGCATAGTAAATACAAAATGTGAAATAGTTACTGTCGCAGTCAGAAGAATTCAAGGACTAGAAAATGGACATAAAGGATTAATGGAATCAATAGACTGGCAAAGTATATGGATGCTCCCAAACACTGCAGGATGCACAAATGCTGAAGAAGCTATTCGAGTGGCAAGAATGGGCCGAGAATTAGCAAAGTTATCAGGTCAGGAGAATAATAATTTTGTCAAATTAGAGGTTATTCCTAACAAAAAATATTTATTACCAGACCCGATTGGAACTTTAAAAGCAGCAGAAAAATTAGTTAAAGAAGGATTTACTGTTCTTCCATATATCAATTCTGATCCATTAATTGCCAAGCAACTTGAAGAAATTGGATGTGCAACTGTTATGCCTCTTGGTTCCCCTATTGGATCGGCTCAAGGCATAAAAAATGCAGCAAACATTGCCATGATTATCGAAGAATCTCATATTCCAATTATTGTTGATGCAGGTATTGGAGTTCCAAGTGAAGCAGCTCAAGCATTGGAAATGGGTGCTGATGGGGTTCTAATCAATAGTGCTATTGCTTTAGCAAAAGACCCAGAATTAATGGCTCAAGCCTTCTCAAAGGCAACTGAAGCTGGCAGAGAAGCTTTTTTATCTGGAAGGCTCCAAGAGAGCCAACTTGCTTATCCAAGTTCTCCGTCAGATGGAGTTATTTCAAAAAATTAGAGTAATTCGTTAAAAATTAGTAACGTTATAGGCTAATAAACAAAAAAACATGGCAGTCACTAAGGAAAGTCAAGGCAGGCTTAACGTTTTTGCGGATGAACCAAGAATTGAAATCCTTACAAAAAAAAGCAGTGGCAACAAAGGTTCTTGGCTTTTTACCCTTGCTGGAGTTATCCTTGTAATTGGGCTTATCGCATATTCTTTAACAATCAAGTGAAACCCTTGTAGTAGCTTGAATAAAATGAGCATTTGCTCTTTCTTTAGGAGTTTAGAGTGAAAGTTTTCGTTCTTGGTGGTGACGGCTTCTGCGGATGGCCTTGTGCAGTCAATCTTGCTGACAAGGGTCATGATGTATTCATCGTGGATAATCTCAGTCGTCGCAAAATCGATATAGACCTTGAAGTTGAATCCTTAACTCCAATAACAAGTATTGGTGAAAGGATTAAAGCTTGGTCTGAGATAGGTGGAAGGCCTATTAAATTTATTCATTTAGACCTTGCCTCTGAATATCAAAAGCTTTTAGATCTTTTGATCGAGGAAAAGCCTAATTCAATAATTCATTTTGCTGAACAGCGAGCTGCTCCATATTCCATGAAAAGCAGCGCAACAAAGAGATATACGGTTGATAACAATGTCAATGGTACTCATAATCTCTTGGCGGCAATTGTTGAATCTCAATTAGATATTCACATTGTTCATCTTGGTACAATGGGGGTATATGGCTATGGCTCCCATAGAGGCGCAACCATTCCTGAAGGTTACTTAAAAGTGGAAGTACCCCAACCAGATGGTAGTCGATTTGAAGAGGAGATCTTACATCCAGCCAGTCCTGGAAGCGTTTATCACATGACAAAAACGCTTGATCAATTGCTTTTTCTTTACTACAACAAAAACGATCAGATCAGAATCACTGATTTGCATCAGGGAATTGTATGGGGAACAAATACTGATGTCACAAGCCGTGACCCAAGACTGACTAATCGATTCGACTATGACGGTGATTACGGGACAGTATTAAATCGATTTTTAATGCAGGCTGCCATTGGATATCCATTAACAGTCCATGGTACGGGTGGACAAACAAGAGCTTTTATTCATATTCAAGATTCAGTAAAATGTGTTCAGCTTGCACTGGAGAACCCTCCAGAAAAAGGTGAAAGGGTGAAAATTTTCAACCAAATGACTGAAAGTCACCAAGTTGGGGAATTAGCAAAAAAAGTAGCATCTCTTACTGGAGCGAAAATTGATTATCTTCCAAATCCAAGAAACGAAGCAGTAGAAAATGATTTAATAGTTGATAATCGATGTTTTATTGAGCTGGGATTAGACCCCACCACTCTCGATAATGGACTTTTAGAGGAAGTTGTTAATGTCGCGAAAAAATTCTCTAATAGATGTGATTTAAAACGAATACCTTGTGTATCTGCATGGACATCAACCCAAGCAAAAGCAATCAATAAATCCTAAACCTAATTAAAACAAAATCTTGAACCGACACGCTCAGTGAAAATAGCTTTCTTTACAGAAACTTTCCTACCAAAAGTTGATGGGATAGTAACGCGTCTAACTAAAACAATTCAAAATTTAGTTGAGTCAGGTGATGAGGTTACCATTTTTTGTCCAGAGGGCTGTCCATCCAGCTACATGGGTGCAAAAGTTATAGGTGTTCCCGCGATGCCATTACCCCTCTATCCAGAACTCAAATTAGGGTTGCCTGGTCCAGGTGTTTCAGATGAATTAGACAATTTTAAACCAGACCTCATTCATGTCGTTAATCCTGCTGTGCTTGGATTGGGAGGTATTTGGTTAGCCAAAACAAACAATATTCCACTTGTAGCCAGTTACCATACTCATTTACCTAAGTACTTAGAGCACTATGGAATGGGGATGTTAGAGCCACTTTTATGGGAATTGTTAAAAGCCGCTCATAATCAAGCAACCCTAAATCTGTGTACTTCCACTGCAATGGTGCAAGAGCTCTCAGAAAAAGGAATTCAAAATACTGCTTTATGGCAACGGGGAGTTGATACAGACATTTTTAAACCAGAACTAAGAGACGAACAAATGAGAAAGCGTCTTTTAGGAAACTTTAGTGATGAAGGATCTTTATTGATATACGTCGGTAGACTCTCAGCCGAAAAGCAAATTGAAAGAATAAGACCTGTACTTGAGGCATTGCCAAGCACTCGACTAGCTCTTGTTGGAGACGGTCCACACAGACAACAATTGGAAAAATTTTTCCAGGGAACCTCTACTACATTTGTGGGATATCTAAGTGGGAATGAATTAGCAAGTGCTTATGCATCTGGAGATGCTTTCTTATTTCCTTCAAGTACAGAAACTTTGGGATTAGTTCTTTTAGAAGCAATGGCTGCTGGATGCCCAGTAGTAGGAGCAAATAAAGGTGGAATCCCAGATATCATTTCAGATGGAAAAAATGGATGTTTATACAATCCCGATGGAGATGATGATGGGGCTTTAAGTTTAATTGAGGCTACAAAGAAGTTATTAGGGAACGAGGTAGAACGTACTGCAATGAGAAAAGCAGCTCGTTCAGAAGCGGAACGATGGGGTTGGGCAGGAGCTACAAAACAATTAAGACGTTATTACGAAGGCGTATTAGATCAAAAACAATCAAAATCCAAGCTTGCTGCCTAGTTTTCAAGCAGCATGAGGAGGTGGTGTTGGAGAATCAAATGATTGCAAAGGTAATACCAAAGTTGCCCATGTAGAAAGCTTGGCGGGCCTTTGTTTCTTCGGCTGACGAACCCCAAATGGGACTCGAACTACATTTGTTCCAGCAACTTGTAAAAGTTCTCCTTTATTTAAAACAGACTCAAAGCAATTAGAAAAAGAGGGCAAGGACAAGTCATCCTTTTTATTCTTTTGATCTGGAAGATCAAAAGATGTCTTGTTGTTCATTTGGTCCCCATGTAATTTAAAGCTGCGGCAAAATTAATAAAAAAATTGCAAAACAGCCTAATAAAACCCATAATTTGGTTTTCGCTTGAAATTTAACTAATAAAACAAGTTTTAACCAGTCTTCACAGAGAATTAATATTTTCTAAATCCTCAACAGAAGGACAACTACATATTAAATTCCTGTCTCCATAAGCATTATTTATACGTGAAACTGATGGCCAAAACTTATATTTTTCTTGATCTGGCAATGGGTAAGCTGCTTCTTTACGAGAATACGGTCTATCCCAATCATCAGATGTGACTGTTTTTAAAGTATGGGGAGATTGTTTTAAAGGATTATTAATAGGATCAAGCTTTCCTAATTTTATTTGTTCGATTTCTTCTCTTATTCCTATCATCGCTTCACAAAAACGATCTAGTTCAGTCAAACTTTCACTTTCTGTTGGTTCAACCATCAAAGTTCCAGCAACAGGCCAACTTATGGTTGGAGCATGAAATCCATAATCCATCAATCTCTTAGCAACATCTTCAACTTCGATTCCTAACTGACTCTTTAAAGGTCTCAAATCTAGTATGCATTCATGAGCTACTAAACCATTCGGATCCTTAAACAGGACTGGATAATGAGGATCAAGTCGTTTTGCCAAATAATTAGCAGAGAGAATTGCGATTGAACTTGCTTTGCGTAACCCATCTCTACCCATCATCCGAATGTACATCCAACTGATGGGTAATATTCCGGCACTGCCAAATGGAGCGGCTGAGACTGCTGAAATAGCCTTTTCGCCTCCACACTTAACAATTGAATGTCCAGGGAGATAAGGGACCAAATGACTTGCCACAGCTATGGGACCCACTCCTGGGCCTCCTCCTCCATGAGGAATAGAAAAAGTTTTATGAAGATTTAAATGGCACACATCTATGCCGTAAGATCCAGGCCTGCAAATACCTACTTGAGCATTCAGATTGGCACCATCTAAATAGACTTGACCTCCCTCTTGATGAATGATTTGGCACATTTCACGAATATTTGGTTCAAATACTCCATGAGTTGAAGGATATGTAACCATCAAAGCAGCTAAATTATTTGAATGAATCTTTGCTTTACTTCTTAGATCTTCTAGATCAACATTACCGTAGTCGTCACATTTAACAGAAACAACTTTAAAGCCAGACATGACTGCGCTAGCTGGATTGGTGCCATGTGCACTTGTTGGGATCAAGCAAATATTTCTATGCACCTCTCCAAGAGACTGATGCCATGAACGTATTACAAGCAAACCAGCAAATTCTCCTTGTGAACCTGCATTGGGCTGAAGCGAAACTCCCTGAAAGCCAGTTAAAGCAGCTAGCCAATCTTCAAGATCATTAATTATCTCCTGGAAACCCATTAATTGACCTTGAGGAGCAAAAGGATGAAGAGAAGCGAACTCGTTCCATTCAATGGGTAAAAGTTCAGCCGCTGCATTCAATTTCATTGTGCAACTTCCAAGAGGAATCATTCCTTGAACTAAAGAAAAATCTTTCGACACTAAAAAATGTATATATCTCATTAAATCAGTCTCGCTTTGGTATTTATTAAATACCGGTTGTTGAAGCCAAGGTTTTTCGCGCAGTGGAATATCTATTAAAAGTTCATTTTCATCAATTAATATAGATAAATCATTGATATTTTTACCTTTAGCCTTTGCAAGTATTTGATGTAATTTATAAATTTCTTCATCACAAGTTAATTCATCAAAAGTCACACCAAAGCCTTTGGCATTTATAATATCTGATCCGATAGGAAGCACTCTAAGATTATATCCTTCTTTGGAAGCTAACTGAACAACTTTTGATGCTTCTGGACAGTAAATATCTATACTATCAAACCTGGAATATCTATCTAAAGGATATTCAAGATTACTTATGATAGATTCAAAATATGATCTATGTTTAACAATCTTTTTTGCTATTTGTTCAAGACCATTTGGACCATGATGTACTGCATAAAAAGAAGAAAGAACAGCCAATAGGACTTGAGCAGTACAAATGTTACTAGTTGCTTTATCTCTTCGAATATGTTGCTCTCTAGTTTGAAGGGCAAGCCTCAAAGCTTGATTGCCTTCTAAGTCAACTGACTGGCCAACTATTCTTCCTGGTATTTGCCTTTTATATATTTCTTTTGTTGCAAAAAAAGCTGCATGTGGTCCACCAAATGCAATAGGAACTCCGAATCTTTGCGCACTTCCAACGACAATGTCAGCACCGAACTCTCCCATGGGTTTAATCAAAACTTGAGCCAATGGATCGATTGCAATAGTTGCAATTGCATCGCATTCATGTACCTGATTAATTATTGAAGTTGGATCCCAAATCCGACCATTTTTGCCAGGTAATTGAATAAGTATTCCGAAGACATTATTGTCTATCTCAAAGTTGTTGTTATCAAATACCTCCAATCGAATTCCTAGTGGTTCACAACGAGTTTTTAATACATCAAAAGTTTGAGGCAAAACTTCTTGATCTACTAAAAATTTATTAGCTTTTTTGTTTTTCCTAACAGCCAAACTCAAACTTATTGCCTCAGCTGCTGCAGTTGATTCATCAAGCAAAGAAGCGTTTGATATGGGGAGACCTGTTAATTCACTTATTAAAGTCTGAAAATTAAATAAAGCCTCTAATCTGCCTTGCGATATTTCTGCTTGATATGGTGTATAAGCCGTATACCAATTTGGATTTTCCAGAACATTTCTTTGTACAACTGGAGGTATGACTGTTGAATGATAACCAAGGCCAATTAACGAGCGATATTCAACATTTTTCTTTGCAATTATATTAATTTCTTTTAACGCTTCATTTTGATCACAGCCATCTGGAATAGCAGCACAATTAATCTCTGAATCAAAGATTTCATTAGGGATTACAGAAGATATGAATTCTTCCGAATTTTGAAAACCAAGTTTTTGAAGCATTAAAGCTTCATCTTCAATAGTGGGACCTATATGGCGAGACTTAAAAGTTGGATCCTTTAATTCTGCTTTTGACATGAGCTTGTTCTCAAGCACAAGCAAGTTAAGTTATTGTAAAGAAGGCTAGTGTAGAGAAAAATTTCCCAATTTGTTGTAAGAAAAAATTATTCAGTAAAATTTTACTCACCAATTTTCTTAGCATAACTTTCTGAATCCATAAGCTCTTTTAATTGATCAGGGTTATCAGGACGAATTATTAATAACCACCCCTCGCCATGAGGATCATTCTGAAGTTCCTCTGGACTTGCCAAAACAGAATTGTTTCTATGAACAATTTCCCCACTTATTGGAGCATACATATCTTCAACAGCCTTTACAGATTCAACTGAGCCAAAGCTTTCTCCTTTGGCTATTGCAGTGCCTTCTTCTGGTAGATCAACAAAAACAATATCTCCTAACTGATCTACAGCAAATTCACTGATACCAATTCGAACTAAAGCATCATCAGCAAAAGCATATTCATGACTGTCAGCAAAACGAAAATGATTTGGAAAGGAAAAAGCCATTTGCGTCAAAACGTAAAACGCTTAATCATTCTGGGGCAATTTGATCAATCCTGCCTGAAATAAATTGGATAGTGCATGAATCAAAGCAATTTTGACATGTGAGCGATGAGATCCTCCTTGAATAAAAAGATCAAATGGAGGTTTCATAGGAGCATCAGCAGAAAATTCACTAGTACTACCATCTATAAAAGTTCCTCCAGCCATGACTAAGTTATTTTCATATCCTGGCATTGGGGCAGGTATAGGGTCGAGAAAAGATCCAATAGGTGACTTTTCCTGAAAAGACCTACAAATAATTTTTAATATTTTTGGGTCGCCTATTCTGACTATTTGAATCAAATCAGTTCGAATAGAGACTGGTTTTGGCAACACTTGAAAGCCTAATTCGCTAAATGTAGTTGCAATAATTTCAGCACCAATTAAAGCCTCTGCAACCATTTGAGGTGCGAGAAAAAGTCCTTGTAAAATAGTTCTATTTAAGTCAAAAGTAACACCACCCTCAGATCCAATACCTGGAGCAGTCAAGCGGCAACATGCTTTATCAACCAAATCAGTTTTCCCCGCAATATATCCACCAGTAGGAACAATAGTTCCCCCTAAATTTTTTATTAAAGAACCTGCAATCAAATCTGCCCCTACTGACGTTGGTTCTTTATTTTCAACGAATTCTCCATAGCAATTATCAACAAAGCAAATACAATTAGGTTGCATCTTATGACATAAATAACAAATCTCCTTGATCACTTCAATACTCAAAGATGGACGCCATGTATAACCACAACTACGTTGTATAAAAATTAATTTTCTAGGTTTCTTTAAAGCTTTTTCTAAAGCTAGAAAATCTATATTTCCATCGTTTTTTAAAGATATTTCTTCATAGTTAATACCAAAATCAATCAAAGATCCTTGCCCATTTCCCCTTAATCCAATTACTTCTTCAAGTGATTCATAAGGCCTCCCGGTAACAGATAATAAATCATCTCCTGGTCTTAAAACACCAAACAAAGATGACGTAATAGCATGTGTTCCGCTTACGAACTGAAGTCTTACTGCTGCTTTTTCACAATCTAAAATATCTGCAAAAATTTTATCAATGGTATCTCTCCCTAAATCTCCATGCCCATATCCTGTTATAGAGGCAAAATGTTGTACATTTAAATGAGAATCAGAAAAAGCCTTTAATACTTTTTCTAATTTAAATGTTATACTATCAGTCTTTTCATTAATAGATAAATATAATTTTTTTTCTATATTTTCAATAAAATTTTTAGCAGAATTTTTGAACATATTGTCTTTTGAAATAGCTTAAAAAGTTTTCGGAAGTTAATCTGAAAAAATAATTTCTAATTTTTCTTGATCCTTAAGAAGTAAACCTCTTTGGCGTAGATTTTCCAAAAAGTCATCAGCACCTTGCAAATTATTTGTATTTAACAATTTATTCGTTTCATGTAAATCTAACAATTCACCATCAAGTTCTTCAGCGGTGTAATCTTTTAAACCAGCCATAACTGCTTCAAATCTTTCTCTTCGTTGTTTTTTACTTACTGGATATGCAGACATAACTTGTTGTCTACACATTCTCCAAGATCTACCTTTACACAAATAATCAGCCAAAGCAGCACTAAGCACAGGAGCCTCAGCTTCCTCAATAAACCAATCAAAAGAGGAAGGTAGAGAAGCTAAACCAACAAAAATCTCAAAAAAGTCCCCGGCAGAAAGTGGGTGACCATTATTGCCCTCAACAGCAATAGCCGACTCTTGAAGTGATTTATACAGCTCAGGATGAACGCTTGATATTTGATTTTCTATGTTTTCTAACCCACGAAAAAGTACTTGATTTACTTTACCCAATGCAAAAAATACTTCAGGACTTGGAGATACAAGTTTTCCATTTCTTAAATTTGAAATCTGAGAACTATGAACCCTCCCTAAATCCAAGCATTCAGCCAAAACAGGCAAAACTTTATGAGACCAGCCATTACGCTCATGCCAGACATGCACAAGATGAGCCATCGCCCTTCTACCTGCATTCAATTGCTCCCGGAAACTAGAAGAGGTCACAAATCACATTCAAGATTAACCACAAGACCTGATTAGGATCCTTATCGTATATTATATACACTAAGTAGACGGATCACTAATGGTTTCAAGTTTAATCGAGGCTTCGGCTCCATTAAAAAAACCAGTTGCTGCTGAAAAAGCAATGGCTGCATCCAAAAAACTCCAAGGGCATGTACCTAGAAGAATTCAGAACCAAAGATCCAGGAGGAGATGGGGAACAGTCATATTTATGTTGACAATCCACGTTCTAACAATATTTACTTTACAACCTCAATTTTGGAGCTGGCTAGCATTTTCTGGATTTATTTTCTTGTATTGGGTAACTGCTTGCTTGGGAGTAACCACAGGATATCATCGCCTTCTATCACATCGTTCTTTTCAAGTTCCAAAATGGCTTGAAAGATTTTTTGCAACTTGTGGAGCATTAAGTTGCCAACATGGACCAATTGATTGGGTTGGTCTTCATAGGCATCATCACACTTTTTCCGATACTGAAGCTGATCATCATGACAGCAACAAAGGATTTTGGTGGAGTCATATGGGATGGATGTTTGAAGATGTTCCTGCCATGAAAGCCGTTCCGAGACTTTCTGGAGATTTAATCAAAGATCCTTACTACCGTTTCTTAAATAAAAATTTTTTACTTTTGCAAATACCTTTAGGGGCAACGCTTTATTTAATTGGCCAATCAGCTGGTGTTGGTGGATGGTCAATGGTCCTATGGGGGATTCCTCTAAGACTTGTTTTTGTTTATCACATAACTTGGCTCGTTAACTCAGCCACTCATTGCTGGGGTACTACTGCATATGAGAGTGGAGACAATTCAAAAAACAATAAATGGGTAGCCGCGCTGACATTTGGTGAAGGTTGGCATAATAATCATCATGCTTTTCCTAATTCTGCAAAGCACGGCCTTCAAAGAAAGCAAATAGATCTAACTTGGCAACACATACGGTTTTTGAAAGCAATTGGGTTAGCTAAAAAAATAAGACTACCTATCGCATCGTAATATTATCAACATGATTCAAAGTATTAATTCATTTTCAATCCATGGCTAAGAGAGTTCAAGTTGTTCTGAATGAAGACATAAAAAGTCTTGGCAAAGATGGTGACCTAGTTGAGGTCGCTCCTGGTTTTGCAAGAAACTTTTTATTACCTAACAAGAAAGCTTTACCAGTAACGCCCACTGTTCTTAAACAAGTTGAACATAGAAGAGCAAAACAAGCCGAAAAAGAAGCTGCTAAAAAGCAAGAAGCAATTGATTTTCAAACAGCTCTTACAACAATTGGAAGATTTACTGTGAAAAAACAAGTAGGAGAGGATGGAGTCTTATTTGGAACGGTAACAAATGGTGATGTAGCAGAGGCTGTAAAAGAAGCAACTAAAAAGGAAATAGATCGCAGAGACATATCCGTCCCAGAGATACATGGTGTTGGCAAGTATAAAGTACAAATCAAGCTTCACAACGAAGTGAATGCTGAAATAAACCTTGAAGTTACTAGTTACTAATAGTTGCATCTTTGGCTGAACAGGCCAAAGTAGGTGTCCTTGTCCAACAAGCAATAAATGATAAGCACCCCCTCTTCAAACAACGGGGATTTTTCAAAACAAAATAGAGATTTTGGAGCTTTTAATAATTCCAAGATTGATAAGCCTCGTTTTGAAGCTCAACCTGATCAGATACCACCACAAAATTTGGAAGCAGAAGAATCTGTTCTTGGTGGAATTTTATTGGATCCTGATGCAATAGGACGAATAGCTGATTTGCTACAAGCTGAAGCTTTTTACATATCTGCTCATCGAGAAATATATAGAACCGCACTAATGCTTCATAGCCAAGGAAAGCCAACAGATTTAACAGCGATGAGTGCTTGGCTAGCCGATACAAATGCTTTAGAGAAAGTTGGAGGAAATAATCGATTAGTTGAACTAGTTGAAAGGGTTACATCTACAGCCTCAATCGAACAAGTTGCTAAATTAATTAGCGATAAATTTCTGCGCAGACAACTCATCAAATCTGGGAATGATGTGATCAAATTAGGTTTTGATCAAAGCCTCCCAATGGAAGAGGCCATTGATCAAGCTGAGCAGAAAATCTTTGCTATTAGCCAAGAACAACCATCAAAAGGTTTAACACCTACTGCAGAAATACTGACAAGTACTTTCAATGAAATAGAAAGTAGATCACTTGGCACATCAGTAGCAGGAATACCAGTTAATTTTTACGATCTGGATGCAATGACCCAAGGACTTCAAAGGAGCGATCTAATAATTGTTGCAGGACGACCAGCGATGGGAAAAACTTCAATTGTTTTGAATTTGGCTAAAAACGTAGCTCAACTTCATGATCTACCTGTTTGTGTATTCAGTCTTGAGATGAGTAAAGAGCAACTGACTTACAGACTGCTTTCAAGCGAGGTAGGTATTGAAAGCAGTAGATTAAGAACAGGGCGCTTGCAACAAGATGAATGGCCATTACTTGGTCAAGGTATTAACACCCTTGGTCAATTACCAATATTCATTGACGATAAACCAAATTCAAGTGTTCTTGAAATGAGGTCATTATGTCGTCGCCTAATCGCTGAGCAAGGCAAAGAGCTAGGACTAATTGTGATTGATTATCTACAACTAATGGAAGGCACCTCGCCAGATAATCGAGTTCAAGAAATCTCAAGGATTACTCGAGGTCTTAAAGGCATGGCAAGAGAACTGAAAGTTCCTGTTATCGCTTTATCTCAATTAAGTAGAGGAGTTGAATCAAGAACAAATAAAAGACCAATGCTTAGTGATCTTCGTGAATCAGGTTCTATTGAACAAGATGCGGACTTGGTCCTAATGATTTATAGGGATGAGTATTACAATCCAGAAACTACTGATAAAGGAATTACAGAAGTTATCGTCACAAAACATCGAAATGGGCCTGTTGGAACAGTTAAATTACTTTTTGAACCCCAATTTACTAGATTTAGAAACCTTGCCGCTTAATTTTTCGAAAATTAAATTCCTAAATGCTTAATTGATGGTTACTAAACAATCCTCAAATGAAAGTTTTGATGTAATTGTTGTTGGAGGTGGTCATGCAGGCTGCGAAGCTGCCCTGACTACTTCCAGATTAGGATTGAATACAGCTTTATTTACACTAAATTTAGATCGAATCGCATGGCAACCATGTAATCCTGCCGTAGGGGGACCAGCTAAAAGTCAATTAGTTCATGAAGTTGATGCGCTAGGAGGAATAATCGGAAAATTAGCCGATTTAACAGCTCTTCAAAAAAGAGTCCTGAACGCAAGCAGAGGTCCAGCAGTTAGAGCATTAAGAGCACAAACAGACAAGAGATTATATGCACATGAAATGTTGAAAATTCTTCAAAACGCCCCAAACCTTAAGATTAGAGAAGCAATGGTGACTGGGCTAGAAATTGAACATTATCCCAAGAAGATTGAAGACCATAAACCAGAAATTCAAGAGAGAATTGGATTTATAAAGGGAGTTAAAACCTATTTTGGAAGCGTTTTTCATGCAAAAGCCGTTGTACTTACAACAGGAACATTTCTAGGAGGCAGAATTTGGATTGGCAATCAATCCATGAGTGCAGGTCGATCAGGAGAGCAAGCCTCTGAGGGGTTGACTGAAGAATTACGAAAGTTAGGCTTTACTACTGATCGTTTAAAAACAGGAACACCTGCTCGAATCGACAGAAGAAGTATTGATCTGGATTCTCTTGATGAGCAATTAAGCGATGCTTCAGACAAATTCTTTTCTTTTGATCCTCTTTCCTGGAAAAGTGGAGAGCAAATGAGTTGCCATATAACTCGAACAACAAAAGAAACTCACCAACTTATTAAAAATAATCTTCATTTAACACCTATTTATGGAGGTTTTATTGATAGTAAAGGCCCAAGATATTGCCCTTCCATTGAAGACAAGATTGTACGTTTTTCTGACAAAGATTCGCACCAAATTTTCCTAGAGCCAGAAGGTCGAGATACTCCAGAAATATATGTACAAGGTTTCTCAACTGGACTGCCAGAAAACTTGCAATTAGAGCTTTTAAGGACTCTGCCAGGCTTGCAAAAATGTGTAATGCTTAGACCTGCTTACGCAGTAGAATATGACTATATTCCAGCCACACAATTAGAAGGAACATTAGAAACAAAAAGAGTACGTGGTTTATTCAGTGCAGGTCAACTAAATGGAACAACAGGGTATGAAGAAGCTGCTGCACAAGGTTTAGTTGCAGGTTTAAATGCTGCAAGATTAGTAAATAATCAAGAAGGAATTATTTTTGAAAGAGAAAGTAGTTATATAGGAACTATGATTGATGATTTAGTTACAAAAGATTTAAAAGAACCATATAGGGTATTAACTAGTAGAAGTGAATATCGATTAATCCTAAGGGGTGATAATGCTGATAGACGCTTAACGCCCTTAGGTTACAAATTAGGATTAATTGATGAAAGAAGATGGAAAATATTTAATGCTAAGCAGAAGTTGATCGATCAAGAGAAAGAAAGATTAGAAAAAGAACGAATTAAAGAAAGCGATACATGTGCAAAGGAAATATATTCCTCAACTGGAACACCTATCAAAGGTTCAATAACGCTAGCAAATTTCCTTAGAAGAACAAATATTCACTATAAAGACTTAATTAATTATCATTTAGCCTCCGAAAGTATTCCTTTAGATGTTCAAGAAGGAGTTGAAATAGATATCAAGTATACCGGTTATTTAGAACGACAAAAAGCTCAAATAAACCAATTAAAACAACAAAGTAAAAAATTATTACCAAAAAATTTAAACTATAATAATATAAAAACACTTTCGAAAGAAGCTAGAGAAAAATTAACAATTTCTCAGCCGAAAAGCCTTGGGCATGCAGCTCAACTCCCTGGCGTGAGCAAAGCTGACCTTACTGCACTTCTTGTATGGTTAAAAATAGAGCAAATGAAAAAAGCTGAGAGAAAAGATCAACTTAAAATAACAAGCTGATAAAAGTGAATTCACACCAATCTCAATTACCTTCCCCTGAAGTAATTTGGAAAGCCTCGAAAGAAAGTGTTCTTTCAGGAAAAGGTAACTACAAACTATCTGGAGCATGGCAGTTAATGCTACTTGGTGATGGCAGCCCAACCAGGCATCTAAAGCTTTTAACAGGACATGAGGTTGCCATAAAGGTCATATCTATGGCTATGGAAAATAATAATCAAAATGGAGTTCCAGAAGAAGTTAACGAGCTTGAGCCACCTTTAATAAGAAGACAAGTTTGGCTTACATGTGGAGATTTAACCCTGGCATGGGCTGAAAGCTGGTGGAATTATCAAGAGGCAGAAAAACATCTACAAAATAAGGATCAACCAATCTGGAAAAGCTTGACCCAAGGACGCTCAGAACTTTTTAGAGAAGTGGATGGATTAGGATTAGTTAATGCGAAGTGGCTGAAAGTGGAATTTAATGAAGATGGTCCTTTTTGGAGCCGACATTATCGATTTTTTCGTCAACAAAAAGAATTAACTGTAATCAGAGAAGTGTTCAGCCCAAAGCTAGAAAAGTGGTTAGGACCAGTACCAAGAAAGGCTTTTTAAAAACAACTAATATTTTTTTCTATTAGATCTTGGTATGTTTTTTCTTCTTTGAGGAGTTCGTTCGTTTAGAGAAAAATCTTCTATGTCAGGTTCATTTTGCTTAATTAAATTATCTTTTCTTTCCCACTTATTTAATTTAAAAGATTGATCATCTGGCCATTCATCCAGTTCGTCTAGATTTTTTCTCCTTCCTTCAATCTGAGGCGGTAAAGCTTTAGGAGCTCTTAAGGAAATAGCACTTAAGGGTCTTTTTATATCGTTTGTATTTTCTTGAAAAGATTCATCATCCAAGTCTTCAACATCGAACCAATCATCATCTTCTTCAAAAAACCAATCAATTTTCTCTTCCATCCAACGACCAACTTTTTCAAAATTTGCTGAGGTCTCTTTATCCTGCCATCCTCTCCTTCTTTGACCAGGGCGATTGCCTGCTACTCCATCTACCACCTGTTTCCCTGTTTGTATCCATTTATCCATTCTGCGATCGAGGGGTACCCGAGATCGCTGGCGAATTTGATGATGATTTTTATATGATTTCATTTTCTAAATTTAACGCTTTTAAACCAACTAGTGAAACAACGTAATGATGAAATTTTTCCAAAATTCCCAAAAAGCCAATTAAATGATTTATGTACTTCTAGAAAAAGGTTGAAATTCAAGTACACATTTTTGATCCCATCGACCTTCAAAATAATTATTGCAACAGCTCCGACAGGCAGCCCCTTTAACAATACGACGATAACTAAAACTTTTTTTACATGAAGGGCAAGTTGCAACCCATTTAGGGATTTTTTTTGAAACTGGGAAAGAATGACGAACTGTTACCTGGAAATCATTTTGAAGAGAATTAATCTCGGCCATACGTTGATGAAAATTTGGCCCATGTGCCTCTTCAACTTTTAGGACAAGATCTATCCATGCATGAATCATTTCATGGCATAAGGTACTCATCAATGCGTTCCTTGGGAGATTCTCTAATACAGGTCTAGATAAAATTATTTCACTAGCTTTCACTCCGAAAAAATTCGTTTGTCGTTTATACATCCCAGCCGTAGTACGCATACGGCCATCACTCCAACGCACAGAGACTCGAGGAACTCCTTTCTCAAACAGAGAGTTCTCAAAAAATTGTCTGTTTAATTTAAGAAACAATGGTAAAACAGGTATTAAAGACATTGATCCAGAGAACTCATTAGCTTTATTATTCCGATAACATTCTGTCTGACTATCAATAACAAACAAGCTAATCTCATGGCTAATAAGTCAGAATCTTTTACTAACAGGAATTAAAAAAATGGATGGTGCTCTTGTCAAAACAATTGGATTAAAAGCTCTCTTGGTTGGAGTTGGTGCGCTTCTCCTTTTTTGGACTTTTAACGCAATTAAACTCGTAATAAGTGCGAGAGGCATTAATCCTCTTGTAAAAAAGTTTTTTGATCAGATTGCAGCTGGCCGAATAGATGGAGCTTATAGACTTACGACAAAAGCTTATAAAACACATGTCAATAGACAAGACTTCATCAAATTTTTGGGTAGCTTGCAATTAAATCGTTACAGAAACTTGAAGTCAGGGCGCCCAAGGATCGAAGACAATCAAATAATGCTCACACTAAGCTTGAAATCAGAAGATAAAAAAAATGAAATGCCGCTGGACTTCACTTTTATTAAAATCAACGAAAATTGGCAAATAGATCGTATTGCCAAGGCCAATACATAATAACGCAAATGTGATAAGTGAATTCAAACTTGAATCAACATTATGAACGTGCCAAGGAGCTCAGAGCTTTACTCAACAAAGCAAATTACTCTTACTATGTATTAGATACACCAGAGATAGAAGATGCTGTTTATGATCAACTTTACCGAGAATTAATTGAAATTGAAAATATCCACCCATCATTAATTACTAATGATAGTCCTTCCCAGAGATTAGGGGGCGTTCCTTCTAAAGGTTTCAAAAATGTTGAGCATAATATTCCTCTTTTAAGCCTAGATAATGCTTTCAATATAAATGAATTAGAAGCATGGTACTCAAGAATCAAAAAATTAATAAATTCTCAAAATAAAAATACTAAAGAGTTTAATAATCCAGAACTAATATGTGAATTAAAAATTGATGGAAATGCTATTTCACTTAGATACGAAAATGGAATTTTAACTAAAGCAGCTACTCGTGGAGATGGAAAAAATGGAGAGGATGTCACTACTAATATCAGAACAATTTCTACAATACCATTAAGTTTACTATTAGAAAATCCACCTACTTGGATTGAAATTAGAGGCGAAGCTTTCATGCCTAATAATATATTTAAAAAACTCAATATTGAGAGAAAAAATACTGATCAAGCACTCTTCGCCAATCCTAGAAACTCTTGTGCAGGAACATTAAGACAATTAGATCCCAAAATAGTTGCATCTAGAAAACTTGACTTCTTCGCATATAGTCTTTATTTACCAGAAAATTGGGAACCAACTGATAGCAATTTAAAAAAACCAAAGTCTCAATCTGAATCACTTGAGTTTTTAAAAAATATTGGTTTTAAAATTAACCCTAAATATGAAGCAAAAAAAAACTTATTTGACGCAAACAGCTATTACAAGTATTGGGAAATTGAAAAAGATTCTTTAGCATATGCAACTGATGGAATAGTAGTAAAAATAGATAATTTTGAAATACAAAATGTCTTAGGTGCAACAAATAAAGCTCCAAGATGGGCCATTGCTGTGAAATATCCAGCAGAAGAGAAAGCGACTAAATTAAAAAAACTAATTTTCCAAGTAGGTCGCTCTGGTGCTATTACTCCCGTAGCAGAGTTTGAATCGATAGAGCTTGCAGGAACATCTGTGAATCGTGCAACTCTTCATAATTCAAAAAGACTTTCCTCTTTAGATCTTCATTACAAAGACACAATTATTGTTCGAAAAGCTGGAGAAATTATCCCTGAGGTTATTAGAGTTATCAAAGAATTTAGAACAGTTGATTCAAAATTAGTAGAATTTCCTAAAAACTGCCCAGCATGTAATTCCAAGTTAATTCAAGAAGAAAACGAAGCAATAACGAAATGTATTAATTCAAAATGCCCAGCAAAATTAAAAGGTCTTTTACGTCATTGGGTCAGTAAAGGATCCATGAACATAGATGGATTAGGTGAAAAAATTATTAATCAATTAGTAAATGAAGGATATGTGAAGTCAATCGCAGATTTATACAAACTTGAAATTGATTCCCTTTTAGAACTTGAAAGATTCGGTGAAAAATCTGCAAATAATTTACTAATAGAAATTAACGAGTCTAAAAACAAAAGTTGGCACAAACAGCTCTACGGTTTAGGGATACCTCACATAGGAGAAGCAAATGCTAAATCTCTTTCAAAAAACTTTCATAGCATTGAAGAACTTAATAGTGTTGCGAAGGAGGCACCTAAAAATATATCCAATATTTATGGATTTGGGAATGAAATGAAAGATGCAATAGTTAAATGGTTTGATGATTCTAATAATCAAACCTTAATTAAAGAATTAAAAGCAATCGGATTCTCCCTAAAAGAGAGTTTAGATTCAAACTACAACTCAAATAAATCGAATATTTTTGATGGTAAAGTTTTTGTCTTAACAGGAACTTTGGATTCGCTTACAAGAGATGAGGCAAAAGAATTGATAGAGAGTGCTGGAGGGAAAGTCAGCTCTTCAATTAGTAAAAAAACTGATTTTTTACTATCAGGAGAAAAAGCGGGTAGTAAATTAAAAAAAGCACAAGATCTCGGTGTAAAAATAATTAACGAAAATGAATTTAGGCTATTATTGTAAAAATAATTAGAATTTAACAATGAATAAAAATCAAATCTTTTCTTTAATTAAAACAGAATGTGGACGCGCAAAATATGAGATGCTGGCTTCTAAAAAAGGTATATTTAATCGGATAAGACTTTATTGGTTTATTGTATTTGCAGCGATTGAAGATTGGAATTTAAAAGCTGATGATTAATCTAGTTTTTGAGAATCCTGATTTAGTTTTCTTGTTGAACGTAAAACTAAAATAACAACCAAAATAGTCGATAAAATACTAATTAAGCTCCAAATAAATGAACTAGTATCAGATCTTCCTGAGAGTACTTCACCAAAACTTGAAACTTTGAGTGCTAAAGAACCTAAGCTACAATATAAAATTGTACCTGGTAATATACCAATCATTCCAAGAGTAAAATCACGAACTTTTACCTCACTCAAGCCATATGTAAAATTAAGTAAGCCAAATGGAAAAAGAGGAGAAAGTCTTGTGAGAAGAATAACTTTTAGACCCTCGCGTTTAACAGCTTTCTCCATTATTTGAACTTTTGGAAAATTGGAGACCTTTTTTTGAGCCCATTCTTTTAAAAAAGTTCTCCCTAAATAAAAAGTTAGATGAGCTCCAAAAAAAGCACCCACAAATACAACCGAACTTCCAAGCCAGGTTCCGTACAGAAAGCCAGACAACATGGAAAGCCATGAGCCTGGCAACAAAAAAGACACCCAAAAAACATACACCAAAGCAAAAAACAAAATTCCAAAAGGGCTACTTAAAAAAGGAATAAAATTATTAACAAGAGTCTCTAAGTTGTTAGACATAGTTTAAAGAGTTCAGTCCAATCCGATTAAACGCTCTTTGACAAGGCGAACTTGCGCTTCTGACTCCGTTAAATTTGCTCTGCATTCCTCAACAACCTCTTTAGGAGCTTTATCAACAAAATTCTTATTTGCTAAACGTCCAGAGAGACTTTCTATCTCCTTTTGTGCTTTATTTAAATCTTTTTCAAGCCTTGATCGTAAAGAAGCTATATCTATCAATCCTTCAATAGGAAGAACCACCTCTAACTCGCCACTTACGCCAGCTAAAGCTTTCATAGAAGGCAATGATTTTGCTTGCTCTGGAGATAATATTTGGACTTCCTTAGCCTTAGTCAAAGCAGCAATATCATTGGTTGATGTTTTTAGGGTGTTTTGCAAGACTTCCTTGCCAGAGACCAACATAACAGGAACTTTTTGAGAGGGTTTCAACCCAGCAACTGCTCGTAGATTGCGAATTAATCTGATAGATGCAAATAAATCAGTGAAAGAACTCTCTAAATCAATATTCAAGTCGTGTTCATTTGATTTTGGCCAAGGCTGCAAAGCTAAAAATTGATCTTCAGCTAAACCTGTTAATCCATGCCAAAGCTCCTCTGTTAAATGGGGCATTAAAGGATGAAGCATAATCAAAAGATCACTTAAAACTTTGTATAAAATACTTTTCGCTATTTTTTGATCTAATAATTCATCAGGAGACAAATTTTTTGAAGTATTCAATCGACGTTTAATTAATTCTAAATACCAATCACAAAAATCATTCCAAGCAAACTCATATAATCCCTTAGCCGCCTCTCCTAAAGCATAATTTTCATATCGATTAGCCGTCTCACGATTGACTCGAGCAAGCCTTGATAAAATCCACTTATCTGATAATTGCAACTGAAAAGAATCATATTTCTCCAAATTTTCAAAATCTTGATCCTCAAGATTGATAAGAGCAAATCTAGTTGCATTCCAAAGCTTGTTAGCAAAATTTCGAGAGGCCTCAACCGTTGCTGAAGTTTGATTTTTACGATCAAAATCAAGACGTATATCTTGTCCCGCTCCTGCAACTTCACGAACAAGAGCAAACCTCAAAGCATCTGTTCCATATCTTTCTATTAGTAATAAAGGATCAATACCATTTCCTGCACTTTTACTCATCTTTCGATTCTGCTCATCTCTAACAAGTCCATGAATATAGACGTCAGAAAATGGCATCTTCTCCGTAAAGACTCCAGCCATCATTGTCATTCTTGCTACCCAAAAGAAAATAATGTCAAAGCCAGTAACTAGAGTATTTGTGGGATACCAGCGTTGAAAATCAGGATGTGTTTCATCAGGCCAACCTAATGTAGAAAAAGGCCATAAACCGCTGGAAAACCATGTATCTAGAACATCTTCATCTTGCTCAATTTTGACTGAATCTCCATATTTTTCTCGTGCTAATTTCTTCGCTTCATCTTCTGTCCGAGCAACAATGTACGGTGTTTCATTAACAACTTTATTATCTGTTTGACTAATTACAAACCAAGCTGGAATGCGATGTCCCCACCACAATTGTCTACTAATACACCAATCTCTTATATCAGTTAACCAATCTCGATAAACTTTAGACCATCTATTAGGAATAAATTTAGGTTGCCCTTTATCAAAAAATTCAGAACAACTAGTAGCAAGAGTATCCATTTTGACAAACCACTGAGTGGAAAGAAGTGGCTCTACTGGTACTTTCCCCCTATCAGAGAAAGGAACACTATGTTTATAAGCTTCAATCTTTGTTAAAAGACCAATTTCCTTTAAAGAATTAATAACAGCTTCACGAGCCTCAAAACGATCAAGGCCTTCAAATTGACCTGCGTTATGATTCATAGTTCCTTTTTTAGTCATGACTGTTATTTGAGGTAAGTCATGTCTTTGGCCTATCTCAAAATCATTAGGATCATGAGCTGGAGTAACTTTGACACATCCAGTTCCAAAATCTTTATCTACATGAGGGTCTCCAATAACGGGAATAGTTCTACCAACAAGAGGCAAAGTAACTTTCTCCCCTATGAGATCTTTATATCTTTCATCTGATGGGTTCACCGCAACTGCGACATCACCAAGCATCGTCTCAGGACGTGTAGTCGCTACTTCTAAATAACTAATTTTTCTTGCACTTGATACAGATGGTGTGATTAACGGATATCGAAAATGCCATAGATGTCCATCTACTTCTTTCATTTCAACTTCTAAATCACTCACAGCCGAACCTGAGGCAGGGCACCAATTCACTAAATATTCTCCTCTATATATCAATCCCTTCTCATGTAAACGAACAAATGCTTCGGAAACAGCTTTACTCAAGCCCTGATCCAATGTAAATCTCTCCCTACTCCAGTCTACGGAATATCCCAAACGCTTTAATTGATCAACAATTCTTCCACCACTTTTTTCTTTCCACTCCCAAGCTTTTTCCAAAAAGGACGCTCTACCAAGATCACGACGATTTATACCTTTTTCCTTAAGTTGTCTCTCGAGAATAGTTTGAACTGCAATTGAAGCATGGTCTGTTCCTGGAAGACAAAGAACATTATTTCCTTTTAATCTCTTGTACCTGACAACTGTATCGATTAAAGCGGTATTAAATGCATGCCCCATATGCAGACTCCCTGTGACATTTGGAGGAGGGATAACTACGCAGAATGGATCTCCAGAGGCTTCTGGATCAGCTTTAAAAGCTCCTTTTTCTTCCCAAGCTTTCTGCCAGCGATTTTCAGTGCCAGCTGGATCATATGTTTTAGAAAGCCCTAAGGCTTCCGATAATTTTGTCGTTTTTGCCCGCTCGATCACAGAAAAAAAATGTGTTTAATTTAATTTACTCATTCCCGAGAAAAGTTTTACATCATTCTTGCTTTTCCTAAATTCAAATGTCACTTTTCACATTCCAAGGAATCGAAACAATTGAATCATGCTTTTCCCATTTAGTCGAAGATAGAGAAACTTTTTCACTTAAACCAATCGTTTTTAAGGCTTGAATTATATCAAAATCATTAATCTCCTTATCTACAGTTATAGGCATTATCAAAACTTGCGCTTCTGCAGGATCAGCCATCACATGTATTGATAAATCTTCTAAAGCTCGTTCAAAAAATATTTTTCTCATTCGACTTGTTAAAGGAGAACCCATGGCTTTCGCAAACAATTCCAGGCTTTCTTTGTCTCCAGAAAGCCCACAATTTAAACTTAACCAGATTAAAAATTTAACCCAACTATCAACGCTCCATAGCGGCTGAAAGCTATCTCGCTTACTATAAATTAATTCCATCAATGCAAACTCAAATGCTTTTGCTTGAATAGACGTGCGAGATATTTGTTCCATAGAAGACATTTTCTCCAACTACAGCCAAACTAGTGTTTATTGTTCATTATCTGTTTATTTGTCATGGATCTGAACGACCCTGAACTTGAGTTCTCCGATCTTGTCTACGCATATCAAAGCTGGGTAATTGCAGTAATCAACGATGAAAAATTAAATAGTAAAGAGAAGTTACTTACAGAAGAAATAACTGATGATGCTTTAAATGCTATGAGATTCTTACCTGGTGAAGTCACTAGCGCAATTGAGACAAGTTTAGCTCGCGTCTATGAAGTTGATTCTGATGAACTTTCTTCAATCTTGTTTCCAGAAGAATAGAGTCAATTCTCTAATTGTTTTAAAAAATTATTGAGCTTTTGCAAGTTTCCTAAAGCCTGATCCACATGGAGAAGCTTCTGCCCCTTTTGGCGTGCTAATCAGAAATCCACCTCCACTTAAATCACCAAAATAATTCAGCTTTAGACCTTGAAAAAATTGGACTTGATCTTGGCGAGCATACAAAGTAATCCCGTCAGCTCTAGCGAGGGGAACACCATCATTTTTTCCTGGCCTAATTCTTATAAATTTCCATCCCTCTCCACACTTATCATCAAGTAGATCAATATGCATAACTCCTGGTGTGCCAGTAAAAGCAGCTTGCCTATTTAACTCTGCTACTGCTGTTGCTGAAATTTTTAATCCAGGACCATTTTGCATAAATTGAAAAATAATCTAGATGGGCGATCCAGGGTTCGAACCAGGGACATCCTGCTTGTAAGGCAGGCGCTCTACCGCTGAGCTAATCGCCCATACATTTTTAGTCCAAGGACTAATTCATTTACTTTATACCTCAAGCTGCTCTGATGTTGAGAATTAATCATAATTAGATCAACGATTCAAAAAAAATCGTTTTAGAAGCTTCGTTACAGCTCTCTCAGGACAAATAAAAATGACAAACACAAACCAATTAAATTTAGAGAAAAAAATCAATAAACTCATTGAAGTAGTTTCAGACCTAAGAGATCCAATCAATGGTTGTCCTTGGGATCTGAAACAAACTCATCTTTCGTTGATCCCATATGTTTTAGAGGAAGCCTATGAAGTTGCTCACGCAATAAGAGAAGGCAATCCTGACGAATTAAAGGAGGAGCTTGGAGATCTCTTATTACAAATAATTTTGCATGCTCAAATAGCAAAAGAAAAAAAATTATTTGATATGGGAGATATCATTGACATAATCACTGAAAAGCTAATTCGCAGGCATCCACATGTATTTCAAGAAAAAGCAACAGTAAGTATCAAAGAAGTGGAATACTCGTGGGAAAAAATCAAAAATAAAGAGAGACCATCAAATAACTCAAAAACTCCAATTAGTGACCGATTAAAATTAAAGATACGACCTCAACCTTCAACAATAGCTGCACTAATCATCTCTAACAAAGCCTCAAAAAACGGATTCGAATGGGAAAAAAGTAATCAGATTTGGGATAAATTATATGAAGAATTAGAAGAATTAAAAGATGCCTTAAAAAACGAAAATACTTCCGAAGCTGAATCAGAAATAGGAGACGTATTATTTACATTGATCAATATTGCAAGATGGCATAAGTTATCTATAGAAGAAGGATTAGCAAAAACTAATAAAAGGTTTCTTGAACGATTAACATATATAGAAGAAAATATAGATGGGGAATTACATTCGCAATCAAAAAAGAAATTAGAAAAATACTGGGAACTAGCGAAGATCAATCTCAAGCATTAATATAGTAATTATGAACGACAAACTAAAAAAAAGTTCAGAGTGGCTTGACGAATATCATCAAGGCGTTAGATATGGGCTACAGGGAAAAGTAATACTAGAAGAGTCAAGTCCTTTTCAAAAGATTACCATATATGAAAGTAAAAGATATGGGACAGCATTATTACTTGATGATTGTTGGATGACCGCAGAAAAGTCTGAAAAGTATTATCACGAATGTCTTATTCATCCTGCCTTGTGTTGTTCTAAGCAAATAGATAATATTTTAATTATCGGAGGGGGTGATGGGGGTAGTGCAAGAGAATGTTTAAAATATAAAGATGTTAAATCTATCGATTTAATTGAAATCGATATAAGAGTTATTGAATTAAGTCAAAAGTATTTGCCAACTATTGGAAGCAATGCATGGTCTGATTCAAGATTGAATTTACAAATCAAGAATGGTATTGATTGGGTAAAACATAAAAAAGAGAATTCATATGATGTGATTATTATTGATGGAGCAGATCCTATTGGACCATCCAAAGAATTATTCAGCAATTCTTTTCTAAAAAATTGCAAACGAATACTTAAACCGGGAGGGGTTTTGGCAACACAAAGTGAATCCCCCGAATCTTTTCAGCAAATTCATATAAATATTGTCAAAGTTCTTCGTGAAATTTTTGACTACGCAGATCCAATGTATGGATCTGTATCTATATATCCAAGCGGTTTATGGAGCTGGACATTTGCATCTATGGAGAAGCCAAAATATATGCATCCAAGAAAAAATCGAGTAGAAGAAATCTCCGAAACTTGTCAGATTTGGAGTGAGAGATGGCAACAAGGAGCATTCAAGACTATCCCTGCATTCATAGAAAGGGAGCTAGCAAAAATATGAACAAATCCAACCTCAAAGATCTATCACTATTTAATAATGATGGTGCAATATTTATGGGTGCACAAAGAGGCATCGATCAATGCAGAGTGTCGCTTTTAGGAGTTCCTTATGATGGGACTTGTTGCTTTAGGCCTGGTGCAAGATTTGGTCCTTCTGCTGTCAGGGAAGATAGTTATGGAATTGAAACATATTGTCCACAATTAAATTTAGATTTAGAGGATATAAACTTTGCTGACGTAGGTTCATTAGATGTTCCAATTGGAGATGCAAAGTTAACACTGGATTATATAAGAGATGCTACAGACATATTACTTAAAAATAATTTAAAGCCGCTTATTATTGGTGGAGAACATTCAATAACAAGTGGGGTTATTAAATCAATAATTACTAATTATCCTGAATTAATTATTATTCAATTAGATGCTCATGCAGACCTTAGAAATGAATGGTTAGGTAGTAAATTTAGTCATGCATGTACTATGAAAAGATGTTTAGAAATACTACCTAGCAAAAAGATTTTTCAAATAGGAATAAGAAGTGGAACAAAATCAGAATTTATTGAGATGAATAATACTAAAAGATTAATTCCTCATACTTTAGGAGGGAATGGAAAATCTTTAGAAGAGGCTCTAAAAAGTTTTAAAGGAACCCCAATCTATTTAACTTTTGATTTAGATTGGTTTGATCCATCTATAATGCCAGGAACAGGAACTCCTGAGCCAGGAGGCTATTTCTGGGGAGATTTTGCAGCAATAATAGATGTGATTAAGTCTCATAACTTAATTGGTGCTGATGTAGTCGAATTATCTCCCAAATTAGATAACACTGGTATTAGTAGTATCCTTGCTGCAAAAGTTATACGTTCATTAATTATGTTATTGGACAAATCATCCTACAAAATTTGAATTCTCATTCAACTAATACCTTTTCAAAATCGAGTTGTTGATCAACAGATCTTTCAGAAATCTTTGGGAAATAAGGTTCTTTTTTTATCCAATGACCACAAGAAACAAATGAAGATATCTCAGAATGTATTTTTATCTTTCTCAGTTTGCACCATGAGAATGAATCAAAATGACTTGAAACACACTGATTGCAGCTCATACAAGATCTTTTTAGAGTCATCAAGTCTTAACCCAAGACTCATAGAGTAGTAAAACTTTCCGGATCGAGCCACAAAGCATTAAATTTGTTCTAGAAATTCTTATTGGTTCACGTTTTTACTAGTGAATTTCTTTCAACGTTCAACAAAAAATGAAATTACTGCAAACTCCTCTTTACGAAGAATGCCAAAAATTAGGGGCTAGAATGGTGCCTTTTGCAAATTGGGAAATGCCTGTCAGTTTTTCTGGGTTAATAGAAGAACACAATGCAGTAAGAAAAAGTGTTGGAATGTTCGACATATCTCATATGGGTGTTGTGCAAATAAAAGGTAAAAATATCAAGAGCTCATTACAAAATTTAGTTCCTTCAGACGTGTTTCGAATAGGACCTGGTGAAGCGTGTTATACAGTTTTTTTAAAAGAAAATGGAGGAATTCAAGACGATCTAATCATTTATGATCAAGGTATTTTAGACACAAATGAAGAAAGCATACTTTTAGTTATTAATGCCGCAAGAAAAGAATCAGACATTGAATGGTTAAATTTAAATCTTTCAACCAAAGAAATCACAATATCCGAATTCATGCCTGAGGGTGCATTAATTGCCATCCAAGGTCCACAATCAATCCGTACATTTGAGGAAATTCTTAAAGAGTGTTTATCCGATTTACCACGCTTTGGGCACAAAACTATTACTTCTAATTCCAATTTAATTAACGGAGAAGACTCAATTTTTATTGCACGCACTGGATATACAGGAGAGGAAGGTTTGGAATTTTTGTCATCGCCAGAAACAGCACAGTCCATCTGGAAGAATCTCATCGCATCTGGAGTTACTCCATGCGGGCTTGGAGCAAGAGACACACTTCGATTAGAAGCTTCTATGCATCTATATGGCAACGATATCAACTTAGACACCACTCCCTTTGAAGCTGGTTTGGGTTGGTTAGTACATTTAGAAATGCCTCATGATTTTATAGGCAGAAAAGCTCTAGAAAAACAAGCCGAAAATGGAACAGAAAAAAAACTTGTTGGTATTAAGGTACAGGATAAAGGAATCGCAAGAAAAGGATATCCAGTTTTATACAACAACGAAACTGTTGGGCAAATTACTAGCGGAACTTGGTCTCCAACATTGAAAGAACCTATAGCTCTTGCTTATGTGCCTAGCGAAATTGCAAAAACAAATAGTAAATTAGAAGTAGAAATCAGAGGAAAGAAACATCCTGCAATAATCGTAAAAAGACCTTTCTACAGAAAAGGTTTTTGAGCAAGTAGAAACTGTGTTGTGCATAAAAGCCGTTCTTTGTGGGAAACTCATTATTCATGATGATTAAGAATTTCATGCGCAATAAGACTTGTGGAGAACTACGAGCTTCCGCAATTGGCGCAAATGTTCAACTATGTGGTTGGGTTGATCGCAGAAGGGATCATGGCGGGGTAATTTTTATTGATCTAAGAGACCGCTCTGGAACACTTCAAATAACAGTAGATCCAGATCAAGGCCAAAATCTTTTTAGCATCGCTGAAAGTCTAAGAAATGAGACTGTTCTTCAAATCAATGGATTAGTTAGAGCAAGACCTGAAGAAGCTATTAATACAAAAATACCAACCGGTGAAGTAGAAGTCTTAGCTGACACTATAAAAATTCTGAATACTGTTACTAAGACACTCCCCTTCTCAGTTTCAATTCATGATGAAGAGAGTATTAAAGAAGAAATCAGGCTGAGGCATAGATATTTGGATCTCAGAAGAGAGAGAATGAATACAAATCTTCGATTAAGACACAACACAGTCAAAGCGGCTAGAAATTTTCTTGAAAACGAAGGATTTATAGAAGTTGAAACACCTATTCTGACTCGATCAACTCCTGAAGGAGCAAGAGATTACTTAGTCCCCTCAAGAGTATGCGGTGGCGAATTTTTTGCATTGCCGCAATCACCACAATTATTCAAACAATTATTGATGGTTGGTGGCATTGAACGTTATTACCAAATCGCACGCTGTTTTCGTGATGAAGATTTACGCGCAGACAGGCAACCAGAATTTACGCAATTAGATATTGAAATGAGTTTTATGGAGGAAACAGAAATAATTGATTTAAATGAGAGGTTAATTGTAAACATCTGGAAAAAAATCAAAGGAATTGATCTCCCAACTCCATTTCCAAGGATGACTTGGCAAGAGGCTATGGATCGGTTTGGAACTGACAGGCCTGATACTCGATATGGAATGGAACTTGTTAACACAAGTGATTTATTTTCTAAAAGTGGATTTAAAGTTTTTTCAAATGCTATTTCTTCTGGTGGATGCGTCAAATGCATCACCATTGAGGAAGGAAATAATTTAATTAGTAATGTAAGAATAAAACCAGGTGGAGATATTTTTAGCGAAGCCCAAAAGGCTGGCGCTGGAGGGTTAGCCTTTATTAGAGTTAGAGATAATGAAGAAGTCGATACTATTGGAGCCATAAAAGAAAATTTAACTACTTCACAGATAAAAGAACTCCTATCAAAAACCCAAGCGAAAGCTGGTGATTTAATCCTTTTTGGTGCAGGACCCACAAATATTGTTAATAGAACCTTAGATAGAGTTCGTCAATTTATAGCTCAAGATCTAAAAATCATTTCCGACAACGGGTTGAAAACACAATGGAATTTTCTTTGGGTCACTGATTTTCCTATGTTTGAATTCAATTCTGATGAAAATCGTCTGGAAGCCATTCATCATCCTTTCTGCGCTCCGAAACCTGAGGATATTGGTGCATCAAAAAACTTATGGAAAGACAAATTACCCAGATCAAATGCACAAGCGTACGATCTAGTTCTCAATGGACTAGAGATTGGTGGAGGATCTTTAAGAATTCACAACTCGGAACTTCAAAAAACTGTACTTGAAGTAATTGGTCTATCTAGCGATGAAGCAGAAGAGCAATTTGGTTTTTTAATTGATGCACTTTCAATGGGTGCTCCTCCACATGGTGGAATTGCATTTGGACTTGACAGAATAGTTATGCTTTTAGCCAATGAAGATTCAATTAGAGATACTATTGCTTTCCCAAAAACACAACAAGCTCGTTGTTCCATGGCTAAAGCCCCTGCAACGGTAGAAAACAAACAATTAGAAGACCTCCATGTATCCTCGACTTGGATCGAACCTGAATAAATTGATAGAAATTAGCAGCAAAAACATTATCCTAAAGAGAAAATATGTAAATTACTTGGCGTTTAGCTGGATCAAGGTAGCTTAAAGAATGATTGAAAAGTAAATGGCAAAATTTGTTTTCGTCACTGGTGGTGTAGTTTCAAGCATTGGCAAAGGAATTGTTGCCGCAAGTCTTGGCAGACTACTGAAGTCTAAAGGGTACAGTGTTTCGATTTTGAAGCTTGACCCCTATCTAAACGTTGATCCTGGGACGATGAGCCCATTTCAACATGGAGAAGTTTTTGTAACTGAAGACGGTGCTGAAACTGATTTAGACCTTGGGCATTATGAGCGCTTTACAGATACTGCAATGTCAAGACTAAACAGTGTAACGACAGGTTCCATTTATCAAGCTGTTATTAATAAAGAAAGACGAGGTGACTATGAGGGAAGAACAGTTCAAGTTATCCCCCACATCACTCGTGAAATTCGCGAAAGAATTAAACGTGTAGCAGATAATAGTGGTGCAGATGTAGTAATTTCAGAAATTGGAGGAACTGTTGGAGATATCGAATCTCTACCTTTTCTTGAGGCAATAAGAGAATTTAAAGGGGATGTAAAAAGAAACGATGTTGTTTATGTTCACGTCACATTATTGCCTTACATTGGTACCTCTGGAGAAATTAAAACCAAGCCAACACAGCACTCTGTCAAAGAATTACGTTCTATAGGTATTCAGCCAGATATTTTAGTTTGTCGCAGTGATAGGCCTATTAATGATGATTTAAAAAATAAAATAGGGGGTTTCTGCGGAGTTAACTCTGATGCGGTTATAGCATCTCTTGATGCTGACAGTATTTACTCAGTACCATTAGCTCTCAAAGATGAAGGACTTTGTAAAGAAGTATTAGATTGCTTGGATCTGAATGATCATGAAAGTGATTTAAAAAACTGGGAACAATTAGTTCATAAATTGCGCAATCCAGGTCCTTCTGTCAAAGTCGCATTAGTTGGTAAATATGTGCAATTAAATGATGCCTACTTATCAGTAGTTGAAGCATTACGTCATGCGTGTATCTCTCAAGATGCATCTTTAGATCTTCACTGGATCAATGCGGAGAACATCGAATCAGAGGGAGCAGAAAAACTACTTCATGGAATGGACGCAATTGTCGTTCCTGGAGGTTTTGGTAACCGAGGCGTAAATGGGAAAATAGCTGCTATCAGATGGGCAAGGGAGCAAAGAGTCCCTTTTCTAGGGCTTTGCTTAGGTATGCAATGTGCTGTCATTGAGTGGGCTCGCAATTTAGCTGGTTTAGAGGATGCATCTAGTGCCGAACTAAATCCAAATTCAAAACACCCTGTAATTCACTTACTGCCAGAACAACAAGACGTAGTTGATCTAGGAGGAACAATGAGATTAGGAGTATATCCTTGTAGACTTCAAACCAACACAACAGGGCAAAGCTTATATAACGAAGAAGTTGTTTACGAAAGGCATAGACATCGTTATGAGTTCAATAATTCATATAGGACTCTCCTAATGGAATCTGGTTATGTAATTAGTGGTACTTCACCTGATGGTCGGTTGGTAGAACTAATAGAATTAAAAAATCATCCTTTTTTTATTGCATGTCAATATCATCCAGAATTTCTCTCAAGGCCAGGGAAACCACACCCTTTATTTAGTGGCTTGATTCAAGCTGCACAATTACGCGTACCATCCTCACCAAATGAGGCATTCAATCCACAATCAAAAATTATTGGGAAAAAATCTCTAGAACAGCAATAAATGGAACAATCTCTACCAGTAGTGGAATGTTTTCATTCTCTACAAGGAGAAGGAGAACATGCTGGTAGAAGCGCTTACTTCATTAGATTAGCTAGTTGTAAAGTTGGATGTCCTTGGTGTGATACGAAATATTCATGGAATTCCGAACTTCATCCACAAAAAAGTTTGATGGATTTATCAATTAACACAGCTAAAGCTCAAAAAGAAGGTGCAGCTTTTGTTGTAATCACTGGAGGTGAGCCATTACATCATAATTTAGATCATCTATGCAGAGAAATTAGAAAGTCTACACTCAACCAAGAAAAAAAATCTATTCCCATTCATCTCGAAACCAGTGGCGTAGATAGATTAAGTGGCAACCCAGATTGGATAACATTATCTCCTAAACGGCATTCTCCTCCACGCCTTGATAATCTCTTATCTTGCCAAGAATTAAAAGTTGTTATACATAACGCTGATGATTTACTTTTTGCTAAAACAATGAATAATTTAATAAAAAACAATGGAAACATTAAACCTCAATTATTTTTGCAGGCTGGATGGGAAAATGAAGAGGGTCAAAAACTCGCAATCAAATTTGTAAAAAATAATCCTGATTGGAGATTAAGTATGCAAACTCACAAATGGCTAGGTGTACTCTAACAATCTAGATAAATGAGATTTTGCTTCATTAGATTTAAAAAAAATAATGATTGAACAAACTACAATTGCATTACTTTCCGGAGGAATTGATTCGGCTACAGCTGCTTGTATCGCTATGGAAGCTGGGCAAAAAGTAATTGGTTTATCATTTGATTATGGCCAAAGACATTTGAAAGAATTACAAGCAGCAGCAGATCTAGCAAAAGATTTAAATCTTGAAGATCATATAACAATCAAGATTGATTTATCTTCTTGGGGTGGGTCCTCCTTAACCGACACGTCACAAAAAATACCTACTAAAGGCATACAAAAAAATACCATTCCTAACACTTACGTTCCAGGTAGAAACACAATCTTTGTTGCTATTGGGTTGAGTCTTGCAGAGGCTCGTGGTGCAAATAGAATAGCATTAGGCATCAATGCAATGGATTATTCTGGATATCCAGATTGTAGACCGGATTATTTAGAGGCATATCAAGAATTAGCTAACTTATCCAGCAGAGTAGGGCGAGAGGGAAAAGGTATAAAACTGTGGGCTCCACTACTAAATTGGGAAAAAACAACAATCTTTAAAGAGGCATTACGCCTACAAATTCCTATAAAAAAAACATGGAGTTGCTATCAAGGTGAAAGTAAAGCATGTGGTATATGTGATAGTTGTCGTATTAGAGATAAAGCATTAAAAGAAATAGGCCGAGAAGATCTATGTAGTCAATATGTCTTGTGAATAAGATTAAACGACAACTATGTCAGTGGGAATTACCTGAGGTAGTAGCTCAAAAATTAATTCAAGAATGGGGAGAGGCTGGATTTATATGGCTTGATGGTGATGGGAGTGATTTAGGTCGATGGGTTACCTTAGGAATTAATCCTTTAAAGCAATTTTGTTCTAGAGAATTAGAAATTTCAAAAACGAATTCAAATCCTTTTAAAATTTTACGCGCATTACCGCCAGGGCATTGGACTGGTTGGCTGAGTTATGAAGCTGCATCTTGGACAGAGCCACAAAATCCATGGCAAACAAGTTCTATGGCAACTTTATGGATAGCCTCACATGACCCAATATTAAAATTTGATCTTCAAAAGAAAGAGCTATGGCTCGAGGGCAAAGATGATAAACGCATCTCAGTTATGGAAAATTTTTTAAACAGTACTTTTCATCAAAAGCTTTCCAAAAAAGACACTGAAACTACAAAAAAAATAGAAAACAGCCAACGTATCCCACTAGGGTCCTGGAAATGGAAATTAACAAGTCAAGAATATTCTGAACGAGTTGATCAGATCAAAAAATGGATTGCTAACGGTGATATTTTTCAAGCCAATCTAACTACCTCTTGCCAAGCCCCATTACCAAAATCCATGCGTCCAATAGACGTATATTCTAAACTAAAAGAATGCTCTACAGCTCCATTTGCTGGAGTAATTATCGGAGATGAATTAGCAAAAGGAGAAGCTATTATATCAACTTCGCCAGAACGATTTCTAAAAGCTTTGCCTAGTGGTGAGGTAGAAACAAGACCAATCAAAGGGACTAGACCGAGAGATAAAGATCCAGAAAAAGATGCAGATTGGGCAGCAGAGCTTATTTGTAGCACAAAAGATCATGCTGAGAATGTAATGATTGTAGATCTACTAAGAAATGATCTTGGAAGAGTATGCCAACCTGGCTCAATCAAGGTCCCTCATCTACTTGTTTTAGAGAGCTATTCTCAAGTTCATCATCTAACTTCAGTTGTGAAAGGTAAGCTCATGACAAATAAAACTTGGGTAGACTTACTGGAAGCCTGCTGGCCAGGTGGCTCAATAACAGGAGCACCCAAACTTAGAGCATGTAAAAGATTGTATGAACTTGAGCCAACAGCAAGAGGTCCTTATTGTGGGTCAATATTAAATATCAATTGGGATGGAGTCTTTGACAGCAATATTCTTATTCGATCTTTAATGGTTAAAGAATCCTCTATCTCTGCTCATGCTGGATGTGGAATCGTTGCAGATTCAGATAGCAAAAAAGAAGCTGAAGAAATGAATTGGAAATTAATGCCACTTTTAAAAGCATTAACATGATTAACAATAAAAGCAAAAAATTAGGCTGGATTAATGGTCACTGGGGAATCTTCGATGATTTAAAAGTCCCAATTAATGATCGAGGACTGAACTTTGCGGATGGTATCTTTGAAACGATTTTAATTTTGAATGGAGAGCCACAGCTTCTAGATCAGCATTTAAATAGATGGGAAAAAAGTGCAAGTATCTTAGAAATGAATTCACCACCATCAAAAGAATGGTTGAATTCACTCATTGAAGATGGCATTAATCGAGCACAATTAAATAATATAAATGGAGTCATTCGTATTAATTGGACTAGAGGAGTATCTAAACAACGTGGAATTGATATCAGTCAAACAAGCCAGCATAGTTTTTGGTTGGAGATAGATTCTTATCAACCAAGTTTTGAATCTATATCCACAATGATTAGTCAAACTGAAAGAAGGAATTCTTTTAGCCGTTTAAGTTATTGTAAAACATTTTCTTATAGCCAAGGAATTCAAGCACGCTTAGAAGCGAAAAATGCAGGCTTTAATGATGCAATATTATTAAATAGTCAAGGTGAAATATGTTGCGCCACCACAGCCAATATATTAGTAAAAAGAGAAAATAGTTGGTTGACTCCAGCATCTAATAGTGGTTGTCTACCTGGCATAATGCGTCAACGAGGAATTGATTTAAATATCATCAAAGAAACATTTATTGAAGCCATACCTGAAGAGAATGATGAATGGTTTTTAATCAATAGCTTAAGTTGTCGTCCAATTCAAAAAGTCAACCAAAAAGAATTAAAAATATCAACTAACCCCAAAGACTTTTGGCTAAGTTTATTAAAATCTAAAAAATAATATCTTGAACATAATCTATATAGGAATTGGAAATGTTACTTCAGCCGGTGGAGGAGAACAAGCCTCTACTTGGAAATTAACAACAGACCCTATTACAACGATAGAGGGAGAGATGAAATTTTCGGCTTCTACTCGATCAAAAAGAGTCTCTAATGATGACCTTATAAAGCGTTGTCCAACAACAGTTCCCTGCTGAATCACTGCTGCAGGTGTGGCTGGATTCATTCCCCCAGCAATTAACTCTGTAGAGATAAACTTTAAATTATAAACACCCATATATATGACTAATCCATCACTGGATTGAGCTAGAGAGCGCCAATCAACTGCTGGACGCTTTTTATCAATTCCTTCATGTCCAGTCACAAAAGTTACTGAAGATCCAGCAAGCCTATGAGTAATAGGTATACCTAAATAAGCTGGAGCAGCGATGCCAGATGTAACTCCGGGTACAACTTGAACTGGCACACCTTTTTTAGCAAGATGGGCAGCTTCTTCCGCACCTCTACCGAATAAGAATGGATCACCTCCTTTTAATCGGACTATGCAAGAACAACTCTTAGCTAAATCAAAAAGAATATCATTCGTTTTTCTTTGAGGGACTGAATGGTGACCACGTCTCTTACCAACTGAGTGAAGTTGGCACTTTGCAGATACTAAGTTAAGCAACTCAACTGGAACTAAAGAGTCGTATACAAGAGCATCACATTGCCTAATTAATCTTTGTGCTTTAACTGTTAACAAATCAGGGTCGCCAGGCCCTGCTCCCACTAGATAAACAGTACCAAGCTGCTCTGTGGTCATGGCAAGTTCCCTAAGATATTTATAAGACCTCGATGAATCATTTCAATTTCAAGCAAAGATTTGAGCTTTTTCCCTTTACTATCAATTTCGACATTTTTATTTGGGGTTAAAAAATAAGGAATAGGAAAATAGTTCTTTTTACCATACAAAATATCTTGGTTCCATCTGGTCCATGAATATAATGGTATGTCTAAGACATTTTCCAATGATTTTACGAAAACACTAGAGGTCTCTGAAGAAACAGGATGATGAATCAATGCAGGTTTATCATAAGAACTATGATTATTTATCCAATCACCTATTAATGATAGCCATGGGTGAAAAGAACCTAAAAAAGGAAACAATTTAATATTTTTACCATCGTCCTGAAAACGTTTAAATATTTTTGGAACATCATTACAGACATGAGTGCCAGGTAACAAAAACAGAGGAACCAATAACATTGATTTTTTACCAATCTCAACTTGAGGTGGAGCTTCTTGAGTCAAAGCCTCTATAGAGACAGATCTATTTTTGTATTTTTTTAATTGTTCTATTGTGGAAATGAGAGATGAATGAATTTCCCCACCTTTAGATCCATGCACAAGTAAATGTAAATGATGATGAGTCTTCAGATCAGTTCTGTTCTGTAACAAAGACAACCCTTCACTAATACCTGTAGATGTATTACTAATTCCAGTTAAATCATCAAAAGCTAAATCATGACAAACCTCAGACGCTTCATAACTAATAGTTTCATTTGAGGAGAGAGTCCTTGTTGGAATACTATCAAGAACCAAAGAAGAAAAAGATTTAAAAGTACTTTTCATCGAGACCTATTTGCAGTGCAAGAAGTATGGAAAATGCTCAAAAATCAAACAATTAGGAGCATTGAAGAAAAACGGAAGATAATACTAAAAAAAATTGAGACCAATTGAGACCGAACAATCAAAGCGATAATCTTGTTTTAGATTTAGATAAAATTAAAAAAATACTCAACGCAACGAACTTGCATACAAAACTAAACTTTCAAAACAAACACACGAATGACATATAAATACGAAGAATTTAAAACTTATTTAAGAAAAATAGGGAGTGGGCAATTTACAGGAAAAAGTCTAACTCGTGGAGAAACTAAAGCAGCTATCAAACTGATGCTGAAAGAAGAAGCAAGTGCAGCACAAATTGGTAGTTTCATGATTGCACATAGAATTAGACGTCCTATCCCGGAAGAATTAGCCGGGATGATTGATGCCTACATAGAACTAGGACCAAAAATTCAATCACCCAGTAATCAACGTCAACCTATATTTTTTGGGATGCCCTTTGATGGTCGAAAAAAAACTGCACCTCTATATCCTCTTACAACCCTACTATTACTAACGCAACAACAGCCTGTTATTTTGCATGGTGGTTCTCGTATGCCTGTGAAATACGGCGTTACTCATAACGAACTCTTTCAAGCCTTAGGATTAAATTTAACTGGCCTATCAATTTCTCAAGTACAAAGTTTTTTCAACTATAACGAACTTGCTTTAATCCATCAGCCAGATCATTTTCCACTAGCTGAAAGTTTAATACCTTATAGAGATCAAATAGGTAAACGACCACCGCTATCCAGTATGGAATTAATCTGGACATGTCATCAAGGAAAGCATCTACATATAAGTGGCTATGTTCATTCTCCAACTGAAGAAAGGCACTGGAAAACACTTGAACTTATGGATGAAGAAAACATAATTACTGTTAAAGGACTTGAAGGTGGGATCGATCTTTCAATAAGTCGTTCATCAACAATTGGTCATTATAAAAATCAAAATGGAACTAGAGCGGTTTATCATCCCAAAGACTTTGAATATTCAGGACAAGATCTTGAATGGACCAACATCGAAGACTGGCAGAGATTTGCTTTCCAAGCTCTTAATGGAGAAGGCCCGTTAATTAAAGCACTAGAATGGAATGCTGGCATTTACTTTTTTTATGCTGGCTTAAGTTCTGATATTAAAGTTGGAATCAAAAAAGCAAAGGAAGTAATCAATTCAGGATTTGCTTTAGAGCACTTAGAAAAATTAATCAAGTGGAGACAAGCAAATATTGATTCATAAGAAGACTTTTTTCAAAGGCATTCAATACAAAGTTTTTGCCATTAAATAGCGTAAAAAATGAACACCTCCTATTTGAATTTCCTCCGGAGCAGTAATTGTCCATCCATGACGTAAAAGCAATTTATAGCTACATAAACTTGCCTCTGTTTTTAAATTAATAGGTCTATCTTTGAGAGTATCTTCTTCAATTTGATGTAATAAAGCTGTAGCGTGACCCTGTCGTGACGAACGCCCTCGGCAATAAAGTAATGCTAAGCGATCAGTTGGATATCTCAAAGCAAATGCTTCAATCGTCTTATTAACACAACTCACCCAACCAACTCCTTCCTTAAGAGGTTTATCTAAAATCCCAGGGAGATAAGCCAAGGAAGACCAAGCATCAATCTGTTTTTGGCTGTATGAGGATTTATCACAAGTTCGAATAGCATCTTCATAAACTTCTCTCAAAGCCATTTCATCGGAACTCTCACAAGGTCGCAAATATCGATTTAGACTGTGTCTACTTAAAGATGTCAAATTCACTGACAATATGAGAGGGTGAATAAATTATGAGCTATTTGCTTTGAGAAGGCTAAAAATTCCCACACTTTTAGGAGCTTTCATAACACTTCTAGATGATCGATTAGGTGAAACTATTGTTTTACCTCTCTTACCTTTTTTATTAGAACAATTCACCACAAGCGCAACAACTCTTGGTTTTCTAACAGGAACTTATGCAATATCTCAGTTTTCTGCAGCCCCGTTAATTGGTGCCTTGAGTGATCGTTTTGGACGTAAGCCTATCATGATCACATGTGTATCAGGTTCTGTAATTGGCATATGTTTATTTGCAATAACCGTGAGTCTAGATTGGGATAATTATTTACCTTTATGGGCCTCCACTTTACCTTTATCTTTACTATTTTTGGCAAGAATAATTGATGGCATAAGTGGAGGTACTGCATCTACTGCAACTACCATACTTGCAGATATATCAACTCCCGAAAATCGAGCAAAAACCTTTGGTTTAATTGGAGTAGCCTTTGGTTTGGGTTTTATTCTTGGGCCAGGATTAGGAACAGCCCTTGCTAAATTTAGTGTTACTTTACCGGTATGGGTCGCAAGCGGATTTGCAATATTTAATTTGATTTTTGTAATTTTATTTTTACCAGAAACACTGCCTAAAAATAAAAGAAATCTATTACCAAGAAAAAGAGATTTGAACCCAATTAGTCAGCTACTAATTGTATTTAAAAACCCCTTAGCTAGAAGACTTTGCTTATCATTTTTTGTCTTCTTTATGGCATTTAATGGTTTTACAGCTGTTTTAGTCCTCTATTTAAAAGAAAAATTTGGATGGAGTCCTGAATTATGTAGTGCTGCTTTTATTGTCGTTGGAGTTATCGCGATGATTGTCCAAGGAGGACTCATCGGTCCTCTTGTTAAAAGATTTGGGGAATCGAGATTAACTTTTACTGGTATTGGATTTGTAATGGCAGGATGTATTCTTTTAACTCTCGCAAATACAGATACATCAATTCCTCTTGTATTCAGTGGCGTCGCAATACTTGCAATGGGAACTGGATTAGTTACTCCTAGTCTAAGAGCACTAATCTCGAGAAGACTAAGTTCTATTGGTCAAGGTGCAGTATTAGGAAATCTGCAGGGTTTACAAAGTCTGGGAACTTTTCTTGGAGCAATCGCAGCAGGACGCTCATATGATCTTTTTGGACCTAGAAGTCCATTCTTTGGCACTATTTTGCTTCTATTAATTGTCATGTTTTTAATCTCAGGAAGAAGTCTTACCAAGCAAAAAGCAATCTCCTAGACTAATAGATGATCAAAATATTAAAGTAGAAATTAGAAATTGAATACATTGGATAGATATGACTAGTCCAAAAATCAATGGTGAAAATTATATAAATCGTGAACTGAGTTGGATAGATTTTAATAAACGTGTTTTAGAACTTGCTATAGAAGAAGAAACGCCTTTATTAGAAAAAATTAAATTCAGTTCAATCTTTAGCAATAATTTAGATGAGTTTTTTATGGTTAGAGTTGCTTCATTAAAATCACAAGTTGAAGGAGGGATCTCAAAAAAAAGCCAAGATGGAAAATCACCTGAAGAACAACTTATTGAAATTCGAAATTATTTAGATCCAATTTTAAAGAAACAGCAATATAAAACTAAACAATATATAAAAGAAGATTTTAAAGAAAATAATTTATTCATACTCGAATATAAAGAATTAAATCAAAAACAAAAGGTTTGGATAGACAATTATTTTACAACTGCCATTTTTCCAATACTTACACCTTTAGCAGTTGACCCTGCTCATCCTTTCCCTTTTATAAGTAATCTAAGTTTAAACTTAGCTGCAATTATAGTAGATAGTGAATCAGATAAAGAACAATTTACACGTATAAAAATTCCAAAGGAGAGTATTTCTAGATTTATAAGTATTCCAATTGAACTCCATGAAAATGAATCAACAAAATATACAGGAATTGCCATTGAGCAAATTATTGCAAATAATCTATCTATGCTTTTCCCTGGAATGGATGTTAAAGAATATTCTTTCTTTCGCGTAACAAGAGATGCTGATTTAGAACTCCGGGATATTGAAGCTGATGATTTAATGAGTGCTCTTCAAGAAGGTTTACGCAAGAGGCGCAAAGGAGGGGAGGTAGTAAGATTAGAAGTTTCTATAAATACACCAAAAATTATTCTTGATCTTTTACAAGAAGGAATGAACATTGACAAAGAAAATTTATATCAAATTGAGGGGCTACTGGCATTAGATGAATTAATAGAATTAACAAGCTTTAATCTTCCTAAATTAAAATTTAAAGACCATCAAGGCGTTACTCATAATTTACTCAAAAATAGTCAATTAAGAGAACAAGAAGAATTAGATAATATAAATAAAAGTAATTTTAAAAGTATATTTTCAATTGTTCGACGTAATGATTTACTAGTCCATCATCCTTATAATCTTTTTTCAACGTCAGTTGAAGAGTTTATTAATCAAGCCGCGGAAGATAAACAAGTCATGGGTATCAAAATGACCTTATATAGAATTTCCAAAGACTCATTAATTATAGATGCACTAATCAGAGCTGCTGAAAAGGGAAAGCAAGTAATGGCTCTAGTTGAATTAAAAGCAAGGTTCGATGAAGATAATAATATCCAATGGGCAAAACAATTAGAACAATCAGGTGTACATGTTGTCTATGGAGTAATTGGACTAAAAACTCATACAAAAATCGCTTTAATCATAAGAAAAGAAAAAAATAGATTAAGAACATACTTTCATATCGGAACTGGAAATTACAATTCAAAAACCTCTAAAACTTATACAGATTTTGGCTTACTATCTTGCCAACCAGAGCTTGGTCAAGATCTTATTGAATTATTTAATTACCTTACTGGATTTGCTAAACAACAATCTTATAGAAAATTATTAGTTGCACCAGTAACTCTTAGAAGTGGAATCGAAAAATTAATCGAAAGAGAGATCCATTATGCAAAAAATGGCTTACCAGCCAAGATAATAGCCAAAATGAATTCCTTGGTAGATCCAGAAATTATAAAATTACTTTATATAGCCTCACAGGAAGGAGTAAAAATTAAACTTATTATTAGAGGTATGTGTTGCCTATATCCTCAGAAAAAAGGCTTAAGCGAAAACATTACAGTCACAAGCATTATTGGTAGATTTTTAGAGCATTCAAGAATCTTCTGGTTTAATAATAATGGAGATGCAGAAGTATTTATTGGTAGTGCAGATTGGATGAGACGTAATTTAGATAGAAGAGTTGAAGCAGTTACGCCTATTGAAGACAATAAAATTAAAAGAGAAATTAAACATTTATTAGATTCTTATTTAGAAGTAAATAAAGACTCTTGGAATATGCAAAGTGATGGTAGCTACATCAAAAATCAAATTTTGAATGATAAGAAAAAATATATTCAAGAAAAAATTATTAAGCTATACACAAAAGGAGAAAATTAAAAATTTCAAAGCTTTTCGAAAAACATTTAATCTATTTTTTCGATGCGCTTTATACCTAATTAGGCAAAAAGTCATAAATTTTTCGTTTCAATTAGTCAACTTCTCCTTATAAGTGCTAACTTCTTAATAAATCTAATTTCAAGAGGCCAGGGTGATGGGGATCCCGCTGGAATCTGCCAAAGAAGTTTCTGACGTTTCATCAGAGAATTCTAATTCGGCAAGCAAAAATCAAAAACTATCTACATCAACTGTTAGTAGTCAAAAATCTCGAAGTTCTAGAAGGCAAAGTAATCGTCTAGCAACTGATGCAATAGGTTTCTATCTCACAAGTATTGGAAGAGTCCCACTTCTGACTCCTGCAGAAGAAATTGAACTTGCTCATCATGTTCAACAAATGAAAGATTTGTTGAACCTTCCCCTTGAACAACGCACTACCCGTCAAAAGCACAAAATAAAAATGGGTAAGCGGGCAAGAGATCGCATGATGGCTGCAAACCTGAGACTCGTTGTAAGTGTTGCAAAAAAATATCAAAATCAAGGTTTAGAGTTACTTGATTTAGTTCAAGAAGGTGCAATTGGATTAGAAAGAGCTGTTGATAAATTTGATCCTGCAATGGGTTATAAATTCTCAACCTATGCATACTGGTGGATAAGACAAGGTATGACTCGTGCAATTGATAACAGTGCTAGAACTATTCGACTACCAATTCATATCAGCGAAAAACTCTCAAAAATGCGCCGTATATCGCGTGAATTATCTCATCGATTTGGTAGGCAGCCAAATCGACTAGAGCTAGCAAACGCAATGGGAATCGAACCTCAAGACTTAGAAGATCTTGTGTCGCAAAGCGCGCCATGTGCGTCTCTTGATGCTCATGCTAGAGGCGAAGAGGATCGTAGTACTCTAGGAGAATTAATTCCCGACCCAAATTCTGATGAGCCCATGGAGGGGATGGATAGAAGTATTCAAAAAGAACACCTTGGAGGATGGTTATCTCAATTAAATGAAAGAGAGCAAAAAATAATGAGACTTCGCTTTGGCCTTGATGGAGAAGAGCCCCTTACTCTTGCTGAAATTGGAAGACAAATCAATGTGTCGAGAGAGCGTGTAAGACAACTAGAAGCAAAAGCTATTTTGAAATTAAGAGTAATGACTACTCGTCAAAACGCTGCCTAACCATTGCCTATTCAAGTAGCTATTTTTGTTATTGCATTATGGATAATTATACTTTTATTGATTGCATATTTATGTAAAAGATTTTTTCCTAAAAAAGAAGAATTAAGTAGAAAAATTATTCATATTGGAACTGGGCCAGTAATTCTTTTAGCCTGGTTATTTGATATTCCAAAAAATATAGCTTTCCTAACTGCATTATTGATCACAATAGCCTTAGGTGTTAATTACCAATATCGTTTATTACCAGCTATTGAGGATATCGACAGAAAGAGTTTTGGAACAGTTGCATATGGTATCAGCATTACACTATTACTGTTATTGTTCTGGCCTCGCTATGCATCTTCTATTTCCATTGGGGTACTATCAATGGCTTTTGGCGATGGATTAGCAGGTTTAATCGGTAGATCTATTAACTCTCCAAAATGGTCAATACTTGGTCAAACAAAATCGATTATTGGAACATTAACCATGGGAACAGTAGTAGCTATAACGACATCAATTATTTCTTCACTGAATAATTTAGGCATACAGCCTCTAGAAATAGTAGTCATTTCGCTAATAGCAACTTTTTTAGAACAAATAAGTCCTTGGGGTATTGATAATTTAACTGTTCCTATTGGAGTAACTTGTATAGGGATATGGTTCATAGGAATATAAAAAACATCAAATTTATTTGACTGATTCAGCTAATTCCTCTAATAAAACCTCAGTTGTAGAAAAGTTTATGCATGCATCAGTAACACTTTGTCCATAAGTAAGTTTTGACAAATCTGGATTTAATTTCTGATTGCCCTCAACGAGATGACTTTCAATCATTACGCCCATTACACTCTTTGATCCAGCTTTTAACTGTGATGCAACATCACGTAAAACCTCTGATTGCCTACGAAAATCTTTATTTGAGTTGCCATGACTACAATCAACCATCACTCTTCCAGGCATCTTAGATTGTGCCAATTCCTCTACAATTAAATTAATTGCCTCAAGATGATAATTAGTTCCATTTTTACCACCTCTTAGAACAAGATGACCATCTGGATTGCCTGTTGTGCTCACGATCGAAGCGTGACCATCATTATTAATTCCTAAAAAATGATGAGGTTTTGAAGCCGCTTGCATTGCATTAATCGCTATTGTTGCTGTCCCATCGGTACCATTCTTATAACCAACTGGCATTGATAATCCAGATGCCATTTCACGATGAGTCTGACTCTCTGTCGTTCTTGCTCCGATAGCAGTCCAACTAATTAAATCAGCAATATATTGAGGAACAACTGGATCAAGTAATTCTGTTGCTGCAGGCATTCCTTTTTTGGCTAAATCAAGCAATAAACCTCTTGCTTTTCTTAAGCCAGTATTAATATCATAAGAATCATCAAGATGAGGATCATTAATAAGTCCTTTCCAACCAACAGTTGTTCGAGGTTTCTCAAAATAAACACGCATAACAATTTCTAACTTCTGCTTATATTTATCCCTCAATGGAGCTAAACGATTTGCGTATTCAATAGCCGCATCAACATCATGAACGGAACATGGTCCAACAATCACCAAAATTCTTTGATCAATACCATTAAGAATTGATTGAATCTTTTTACGAGTAGTAGAAACTATTTCAGAGGCTGCCTTATCCAAAGGCAAATCTCTATGCAGTAATGCTGGTGACATTAATGGACGAGTCTCGACCACATTAAGGTCAGAGGTGCTATCCACCATTGATAAATATGATGAGGTGGACATTTAAAGCGTGATCATAGATATAAGATTAGAGAAGTATCAGTCATAGGGGGGTAATAAGTTGCATTATCTGAATGATTGTTCAAGAAACATGGAGTTGTAAACAATGAAAACAAGAGGCTATCACTCAAATACATTCTTTATTGAGATTTAACAATGCTAAAAAGTTATTTATCACATGTTGCAGAAAGAGAAGCATTAGGGATCCCTCCACTTCCTTTAGATGCAAAACAGACTCAGGCTTTAACAGAGTTATTAGAAAAGCCAGACAAAGAAATCGATCACAACTTCTTACTTGATCTTCTTACCAATCGAATTCCCCCGGGAGTTGATCAAGCCTCTTATGTCAAAGCCACTTGGCTTAGTTCAATTGCTCAAGAAGAATCCAAAAGTCCATTAGTTAGTCCTTTAAAAGCAACTGAACTTTTGGGTACGATGATTGGTGGATATAATGTAGCTGCATTAATTGAAATACTCAAATCTAATAATAAAGAATTAGCAGCTTCAGCATGTGATGGATTAAGTAATACTCTTTTGGTTTATGATGCTTTAAACGACATTTATGAATTAGCAAAAAAAAATATTTATGCAGAAAAAATTATAAATAGCTGGTCCAATGGTGAATGGTTCACTAACAAACAACCTTTAGCTGAAGAAATAACTGTCACAGTATTTAAAGTTGAAGGAGAAACGAACACAGACGACCTCTCTCCGGCAACTCATGCCACGACCAGACCGGATATTCCTTTACATGCCCTAGCAATGCTAGAAACTCGTGATCCAAATGGTTTAAACACTATTAAAAAATTAAAAAAGAAAGGGCATGCTATTGCATATGTTGGCGATGTGGTTGGAACAGGAAGCTCACGAAAATCAGCAATAAACTCAGTCCTTTGGCATACAGGACAAAACATACCCTTCGTACCAAATAAACGAGGGGGTGGAGTTGTAATAGGAGGCAAAATTGCTCCTATTTTTTTCAATACTGCTGAAGATTCAGGTGCACTTCCAATTGAATGTGATGTAAGCAAACTCAATACAGGAGATGTCATCACTATTTTTCCTTACAAAGGCGAAGTTAGAAAAAATCAGGATGAAAGTAATGGAGGGGAACTTTTATCAAAATTTGATTTAAAACCACAAACCATTACTGATGAAGTGAGAGCAGGTGGGCGTATTCCTTTAATGATTGGAAGAGCTCTAACAGACAAAGTTAGAGCAAAATTAAAACTTTCTCCCTCCAGTCTTTTTATTCGTCCTGGCCAGCCAGCTGCATCAAAGCATGGGTTTACACAAGCTCAAAAAATGGTTGGAAAAGCTTGCGGTTTAGATGGAGTACTCCCTGGTGCAAGTTGTGAACCAATAATGACAACAGTTGGTAGTCAAGACACCACTGGTCCAATGACTAGAGATGAAATGAAAGAATTAGCATGTTTAGGATTTTCTGCTGATTTAGTTATGCAGAGTTTCTGTCATACGGCTGCATATCCTAAACCCGTTGATATCAAAACTCAAAAAGAACTCCCTGATTTTTTTGCTGAGAGAGGAGGAATAGCATTAAAACCCGGTGATGGAATCATCCATAGTTGGCTAAATAGGATGCTTTTACCCGACACAGTTGGAACAGGCGGCGATAGTCATACTCGATTCCCATTGGGAATTTCATTTCCGGGAGGTTCTGGAGTCGTCGCATTTGCTGCAGCAATTGGTTCTATGCCCTTAGATATGCCGGAGTCAGTTCTTGTTCGTTTTAAAGGGTCTTTACAAACTGGCGTGACTTTAAGAGATGTAGTTAATGCCATTCCGTGGATGGCGATACAAGAAGGTCTTCTGACCGTGGAAAAAGCGAACAAAGTTAATGTGTTTAATGGAAAAATATTAGAAATTGAAGGTCTACCGAATCTAAAATTAGAACAAGCCTTTGAGTTAACGGATGCAAGTGCAGAAAGATCTTGTGCTGGATGTACTATTCAACTCTCTGAATCAACAATCAGTGAATATTTAAAAAGCAATATTGTTTTACTTAAAAATATGATTGCCAGAGGATATAAAGACGCAAGAACGATAAATAGAAGAATTAAAGACATGGAAGATTGGTTGAAAAAACCATATTTACTATCAGCCGACTCAAATGCTCAATACTCAGAAATCATCGATATAAACTTGAATGAACTCAAAGAACCTGTTTTAGCATGTCCTAATGATCCCGATAACGTCAAACTTTTAAGCGAAGTCGCAGGCACTCCCATTCAAGAAGTTTTTATTGGTTCGTGCATGACAAATATTGGGCATTATCGAGCTGCTGCAAAAATTCTTGAAGGTGAAGGAAAGATATCAGCTCGATTATGGGTATGTCCGCCAACAAGAATGGACGAAGAAATTCTAAAAAAAGAAGGATACTACGAGATATTTGAAAAAGCTGGAAGCAGAATGGAAATGCCTGGTTGTTCTCTATGTATGGGCAATCAAGCTCGTGTAGAAGATAATTCAACTGTTTTCTCAACAAGCACAAGGAATTTCAACAACAGATTAGGAAAAGGAGCTCAGGTGTTCCTAGGAAGTGCCGAACTGGCTGCAGTTTGCGCATTATTAGGCCATATCCCTAGCACAGATGAATATCTTGAGATAGCTTCCAAAAAAGTTTCTCCTTTAACTGACGAAATATATAGATACTTAAACTTTAATGAAATACCAAACTTTATCGAAGACGGTCGTGTAATAACAAAAGAAGAAGAAGCCTCCATTTTACAAACATAAATTGAGTTAAATGATCAAAAGTAAAAGTCAAAATCCAATACAAAAAAAATCAACTCAAAGTATCAAAAGACTTCTTCAGAAGAAATGGCTAAATGTAATTCTTGCTCTAATTCTTACAGGGTTGGGAGCGGCGTTAACTGGAATATTATTTAAAACTGGAATCCATGCGTTAGAAAATTATCGATCAAATCTTCTTGTATATTTACCTAGATGGATAGTTTTACCAATTTTAGGGGGATTAGGAGGATTAATCGCTGGATCAATCATTCAAAATTCTGCCCCTGCAGCTAAAGGAGCAGGAGTAAGTCACATCATTGCGTTTCTTCGCCATAAGCCAGTCCCTATGGGATTAAGAGTTGGTGTTGTAAAACTATTTACTGGAATAATTGCTATCGGCAGTGGATTCCCACTAGGACCAGAAGGCCCAGCAGTACAAATGGGAGGATCTGTCGCCTGGAAAATGGCCAAATGGCTAAAAGCCCCTATTTCATTTCGAAGAGTCATAGTTGCAGCGGGAGGAGGAGCTGGAATTGCTGCTATTTTTAGTGCACCTATTGGAGGCTTTATCTATGCAATTGAGGAACTTCTAAATTCAGCCAGACCAGTAGTTCTCTTACTAGTAGTAGTAACAACATTCTGGGCTGATAGTTGCGCTGATATTTTGCAAGCGATTGGACTAGATCAAAAAGCTGGTGGATTCATTAATAATTTAGGTTTTCAATTAGAAAGAGCTTATACACCAGTAATCAAATTTTTTCCGATAGATTTTTTATACCTAATATTTTTAGGAGTATTACTTGGATTCCTTGCAGAAATGTATTGCCAATACGTTTTAAAAATGCAACTACTAGGAAACAAATGGTTTAAAAATAAAGCTGTTCAAAGAATGAGCTTATCTGGATTTTTACTTGGCTCAATGTATTCAATACTTCCAGAAAGTTTTCATAATATCGAAGGATTACAAAAAATTATTGTTAATGAAAATAATAGTTTGATGCTTGCAATAAGCATATTTTTAGTTTTATTTTTTGCGTCTGGTTTAGCAGCTGCCTCTGGGGCGCCAGGTGGTTTGTTTTATCCAATGCTCACCCTAGGAGGATCTATAGGATTAGCAAGCGGAATAGGAGTAGAAACATTAACGGGTCATGTGCCAACAACTTTTATTTTTGCAGGAATGGGCGGATTCGTAGCTGGATGCTCAAGAACCCCGTTAACGGCAATGTTTTTAGCTTTCGCATTAACTAAAAATCTTTTAATACTCAAGCCATTGTTAATTACATGTATAGCTAGCTTTTTAACTGCCAGAATATTTAATGAACATTCAATTTATGAAAGACAGATTACAATTGAACAAGGAGAGTTGATATAGTACTTTTCAACTTCTCTTTAATAAAATATTAAAGTTTCTAGAATTATAGAACATACATCTAAGGCCTATCAATAAGATCCAACCTAAGATATTTATTCGGCTATCAAATAATGGGATATCTGTCGCATGAAAACAAATAAGAATTAAAGTAGAAGTCCACCAAGCTCGATCAACTATTATATTCTCTTTTGAATTTAATCTATTAAATATTCTATAAAAACCCGAAATTATTAATAAGCTAAAAACAAATATATTAATCAAAAAAGAGACTAAAATACCATGACTAATTGCTAATTCTAAAGGCAAGTTATGGGAATGGCCATGAAATAAACCTGTTCTCAGAGGATAAATAATTGAAAAAGCTGCTGCTCCCCAACCTAACCATGGCTTTTCAAAAATTAAATTAACGGCAACTTTCCATTGGCCAATACGTGTTGCTTCAAAAGTTCTAGTGTCTACAAACTGCATATCATTTAATCTCATCCAAATAGAATCAGGCACAATACTTCTTGCAAATTGTTGAATTCCAAAATCAAAAACAGGTAAAACCGCAATTATCACTGGAATAACACAAATGAGCATTAAAGGGATTAACCAACTCCATGATGCAGAACCAAAAACCAATGGCAGACCTAAAACGATTGCACCCCATGCATTTCGAGAATCAGTTAAAATCATTGATGAAACAAAAGCAACTAAAAGTAGACAGGGAATAACTCGATTTTTTCCACAAATGAAAGGATGCAAAACGGAAGCCAAGCACAATGGCCATACACCCGCTAACCATGCAGCATTGATATTTGCATAGTCAAACAATCCAGACAATCTTCCTAATGGCTCTCCTCCAGGAGATATATACCAAATTATTAAACCATCAAAAATCTGCCAAGGACCCTCCCATCCAAACCATAACTGACCAAAGCCAGTGATCAAAACAGGTAAACTTCCCCATACAAGACAAGAAGCGCATTTTATTCTTCTTTCAGGGGTCAACAAATATGGTTGCAAACCCCAAAAAAACCAAAAAAATGGCAACCAATTAAAAAGACCAAGCCAAGCTAGCCAACCGGTAGGAGAACGAAAACAACCAATTATCATCAAAAAAGTTACAAACACTAGCGGATAATTCCAATACTCCCTCCAATAGAAATCTCTTCTTTTTCTAGATTCATCAAAAAGAGCTACAAGCAAAAACACATAAGAAAGTAATGCACTAGAAGGCAAGCAAAAAACACCTAACTGAAAACAAATCCAGCCAATATTGTCTGAAAAATTATTTTTTTTAATTAAAGAAAACACCATTATTAATCATGTAAAAACAGCCGTTCTCCCTTTATAAACAATCACTTGTCGTCTTAAATGTAATCTTAAAGCTCTTGCTAATGCGACTCGCTCTAAATCTCGACCCTTTCTTATTAAATCTGTTACCTCATCGCGGTGACTCACATTAGATATAGTCTGTTCAATTATGGGACCAGCATCTAGATCCTCAGTAACATAATGAGCTGTTGCGCCAATTAATTTTACTCCTCTTTCCCAAGCCTGATGATATGGTTGAGCACCTTTAAAAGCAGGAAGAAAAGAATGGTGAATATTGATGAAATGTGGAAACTTCTCTAAGAATGAACTACTTAAAATCTGCATATATTTAGCCAAAACTCCTAAATCAATTTTATATTCATTTAGCAAATCTAAAATCTTACTTTCTGAATCTGCTTTATTATTTTTATCTACTTTTATAAGCTTAAAAGGAATTGAAAAACTTGCGCAAAGTTCTTCCAAATCCGAATGATTTGAGATAACCAAAGGAATATTCATACATAATTCACCTGCCTTAACTCTCCATAAAAGGTCAACCAAGCAGTGACTCTGCTTACTAACAAATATTGCAACATTGGGAAAATCTTCAGAGAAACTCAATACGGCTTTTCCATTCAACCTCTGCTCAAGCAAAATTACTTCAGAATTTATTTCATTTTTATCAAGCATAAATCCTTCTAAATCCCACTCTATACGACTTAGAAACAATTTTGCATCTGAATCTGTATGGTGATCAGCATGTCTAATATTCCCATTTTTACTTGCTATCCAAGTTGACAAATCACTTACAAGTCCAGGCTTATCAGGACAAATGAACTGCAAGATAACTGTTTTAATGCTCACTAAAGCGATATCCTTAAACTATTCTCTTTTTTAGACCACTCATTGAAAATTAACAAGCCAATTTCATAACATCTATGCAAACGAACCGCCAAAAAACAGACATAAAGCAAACCGAAATTTCAATTATTGGTTGTGGGATAGCAGGAATTACAACTGCGTTTTATCTAGGAAAAAAAGGTTATAAAGTAAATTTAATCGACCCGATTGTAAATTCAAAGATAAATAATTTAAATCCTAAAAATGGAACACAAGCTAGTTTAGGTGTTCTAATGGGAAATATCTACAAAAAATCAAAAGGAAGAGCTTTCTCACTACGCAATAAGAGTATGAAATTATGGAAAGAATGGCTTGCTGAAATAAACTATTCTGAATTGAATTTAATATTAGAAAAACCATTAATTAAATTAGCAAGTTCTGAAAAAGAATATCAATCAATGATTCAAGTAATGAAGATTAAAAAAGAATTTGAATTTGAACTTTTAGATAAAAATTCTTTAGATTTTTGGAATTCTACATTTGAGACAAAGTTAATAGGAGGAGTAATATCTAATGAAGATGGTCGATTAAATCCCATAGAATTAATAAAAGTATTAATGCATAGTCTTGATCAAATCAAAATAAATAAAATAGAAAATACTGTTGTTCAAATAAGTAAAAATAATAAATTAAATGAAAAAAGATGGAAGATTAATTTTGGAAATAATAAATATATTAATCAAGATTTTGTAGTACTTTGCTCAGCATTAAATACTCAAAAACTACTAGCACCATTAGGTTATAAAATATTTTTAGAGCCGATATTAGGACAAGTTGTTGAATTAGAATTAGAAGACAACGCTATTAATTGGAAAAATTGGCCTGGAATATTAAATTATCAATCTATAAACTTTATACACAATAAACCCAATCATCTAATCATGGGAGCAACTGTGGAGCGTGGCATCAGTCCAAGCCAACTTGAAAAACAAGTAATGTTAAAAATAAACAATACTGCTCCCAAATGGATCAGAAATGCAAAAGTCAGCAATGAATGGAGTGGAATAAGAGCTAGACCAACAAACGAACCGAGTCCATTAATAAAAGAATTAGAAGCTGGATTATTAATTAATACAGGACATTACAGAAACGGTATTTTGTTGGCTCCTGCATGCGCTGAATGGATTGGCCTTAAAATAGAGAACCAATAAATATTAATTTATTTTGTTTCGGTAAAGTCAGCATCAATAACATCATCTCCATCAGGCTTATTATCAGTGGTTGAATCAGCCGCTTGTGAAGCAGAGTTTGCTTGTTGATAGACAGAAGCTCCTAATGAATACAATTCCTGTTGAAGCTCCTCTACTAAAGACTTCATGAGTTCATAATCATCTTTTTCAACCGCTTCTTTTAGCTTGACTCGTTTCTCTTCAACTTTAGTTTTTGCTTCTTCATCAACTTTATCGCCAAGCTCACCTATTTGTTTTTCAGCTTGATAAACAAGTGTTTCAGCCTGATTTTTAATATCAATTTTTTCACGCTTTTCTTTATCCGCAGAAGCATTCATTTCAGCATCTTTAACCATTTTATCAACTTCACTATCCGATAAAGTTGAGGCACCAGTAATTGAGATACTTTGCTCTTTACCGCTACCTTTATCTTTAGCGGTGACGCTTAGGATTCCATTAGCGTCAATATCAAAAGTCACTTCGATTTGAGGAACACCTCTTGGAGCAGGAGGAATTCCGTCTAAACGAAAAGTTCCAAGACTTTTGTTATCGGAAGCCATCTCACGTTCTCCTTGTAATACGTGAATTTCTACATTCGTTTGACCATCAACTGCAGTTGAATATGTTTCGGCTTTTTTAGTGGGAACAGTGGTATTTCTTGAAATCATTTTTGTCATCACCCCACCTAAAGTTTCAACCCCAAGAGACAAAGGAGTCACATCAAGGAGCAAAATGTCTTTGACTTCACCAGCAAGAACTCCACCCTGAATAGCTGCTCCAACAGCTACGACTTCATCTGGATTAACTGTTTGGTTTGGGTCTTTAGTAGTGACTCTTTTTACCAACTCTTTCACTGCTGGCATTCGTGTAGAACCTCCAACCATGACAATCTCGTCTATTTCTCCGGTAGATAATTTTGCATCTTTCAGAGCTTGTTCGACTGGAACCCTACAGCGATCAATAAGATTTGCTGCTAACTCTTCAAACTTTCCTCTGGTAAGTGTCAAATCTAGATGTTTAGGACCTTCAGGTGTGGCTGTTATAAAAGGAAGATTAATTTCGCTTTGAGTAGCATTTGATAATTCTATTTTCGCTTTTTCAGCTGCCTCAGTTAGACGTTGAAGGGCTTGTTTATCTTGGCGTAGATCTATACCTTCATTACTTTTGAATGTTGAGGCTAAATGGTCAACAATTGCACGATCGAAATCATCTCCACCCAAATGAGTATCTCCAGAAGTAGAGAGAACTTCGAATACTCCATCACCAACTTCTAAAACAGATACATCGAAAGTTCCACCACCCAAATCAAAAACCAATATTCTTTCATTACTTTTTTTATCTAAACCATAAGCTAAAGCAGCGGCAGTTGGCTCATTGATAATTCTAAGAACCTCTAAGCCCGCAATTTTCCCTGCGTCTTTAGTTGCTTGTCTTTGTGAGTCATTAAAGTAGGCTGGAACAGTAATTACAGCTTGTGTTACTGTTTCACCCAAATATTTTCCTGCATCCTCAGAAAGTTTCCTCAAAACTTGAGCACTAACTTCTTCAGGAGAAAACTGTTTATCTAGTATCGGACACTTTAATTTGACGTTAGAACCTGATTTTTCAACTCCATAGCTTACTTCTTTGGATTCGTCGTTTACTTCATCGACCCTTCGTCCAACAAATCTCTTAGAAGAATAAAAAGTATTTTCTGGATTCATCACTGCTTGGCGCTTCGCAATTTGTCCAACCAATTGATCTTGATTTTTTGTATAGGCAACGACTGATGGAGTAGTTCTAAAACCCTCAGCATTTGCGATTACAGTGGGCTTACCACCCTCCATGACAGCAACACAACTATTTGTAGTACCAAGATCGATGCCGACAACCTTCCCCATTGGTGATTAACTCCTTTAATTTCTTTCTTTAAGTAACATCCTCGTCAGTTGGACCTGTTTGAGGCGAGGCGTGGTTCCCGAACAGTCTCTTATAAATTTCAAATCAACTTCTTAACGAAATGATTGCTATCACTGGAAAAACTAAACTAGTAGGACTTCTTGGACAGCCCGTAAATCACTCTCTTTCTCCGATTATGCACAATGCGGCATATGAAGAAATGGGACTTGATTGGTGTTATTTAGCAATTCCTTGCGATAAAAAAAATATTAACGATTTAACTACAGCTCTAAGATTTGTAGATTGCAAAGGATTAAATGTAACTATTCCTCACAAGCAAGAAGTTCTTAAATCTTGCAATAAATTAACTAAAATTGCAAATGATATACAAGCAGTTAATACACTAATACCGGAAAAAAATAATCAATGGATAGGTGCAAACACTGATGTAGAGGGATTCTTGATGCCATTAAAAAATCATAATTTAGTGGATAAAAATGTAGTTGTCATTGGTTGTGGAGGCAGCGCAAGAGCTGTAGTTATGGGGTTAAGTAGTTTAAATATTAAAAACGTAAAAATAATTGGTAGGAATGAAATTTCATTAGATATTTTTGTAAAAAACATGAAAAACTTATTATCAAAAAACCATATATCAATTGAAGCTATTAATAATAAAGACATAAACATTAGATCACATATTAAAGAAGCCGATTTAATTGTTAATACAACTCCAATTGGAATGAATAGCCTAAACACTGAACAAAACAATATTCCTCTTGGTAATAAAATATGGGAAAGCCTCTCTAACAAAACTATTCTGTACGATTTGATTTATACTCCAAGACCAACCAATTGGTTAGAACTTGGGCAGAAAAAAAATTGTTTTACAATTGATGGTCTCGATATGCTTGTCGAGCAAGGTGCCTTGTCAATAAAACTTTGGAGTGGTTTTAATAACGTGCCTACTCAAATAATGAAATCATCTGCAGAGAAACATTTAATCGTTTAATCTTGAAAAAATAAAATTTCTTATGCCTTCACCAGGAGCAAAAATATTAGGAGTTATTCTTTATATGATTCCTTGGGCTGATTCACTTACGTTTGGTAATCATTTATATATAAAGTATCCTTTTACTCAAATTACTCAAATACCTGCAATACCAATTATTCTAATAGAAAGGTCAATACCTTTTGGAAATTTATTATTATTTTTAGCTATCTATATTGGACTAATAAGAAATAGTAAAATATCCTATTTTTTACGTTTTAACGCACTGCAATCATTGTTAATTAATATTGGCATAATCATAGTTAGTTTTGTTTTCGAAATTCTTTTTAGTCCTTTTCTAGACTCATTAATTATAAGAACCTTCTCTAGTACTTTATTCATTAGTCTTTTTTCAATGATTTGTTATTGTGTTTGGTCTTGCACACAAGGGAAGGAACCTGATCTGCCCATAATCAGCGAAGCAACAAAAATGCAATTGTGAAAAGTTACCACCTGGGTATAAGATCATAACTCCGTCGCTCTTTATGAGCCTTAAAGTCCTAGTCGGAAATTTCTTCCATGTCTGAAAAACCCTATTACGAAACTATGTACATTCTTCGTCCGGACATCCCGGAAGAAGAAGTAGACAGTCACATAAAAAAATATAGTGAAATTCTTGAGAAATCAGGAACTGAAGTATTGGATAGTCAAATGAGAGGGAAAAGAAGACTTGCTTATCCAATTGCTAAACATAAAGAGGGAGTATATGTGCAATTAAGTCATCAAGGCAATGGTCAACAAGTTGCAACCCTAGAGAAAGCAATGAGGTTAAGTGAAGATGTTATTCGATACCTTACAGTTAAACAATTTGGTCCTTTGCCAACTCCAAAATCAACATCTAAAGAAGAAGATCAACCTGAAAAATCTGAAACAGAAAAAGAAGAAGTAAAGTCTAGTGAAGTGAAAGCTGAATCACCTGTAGAGGAGGATAAGAAAGAAGAATCGAAAGAATAAAGATAAGAGATAAATAAAATAAAGAATCTTACATTTTACTTGTTTATCCAAGACCAAATTCGACTAGGTAATCCCCATACATAAATAAATCCTTCAGCGGATTTGTGGTTGAATTTATCCTCACCTCCATAAGTAGACATATCTGAAACGTAAAGACTATTTTCTTGTGACTTTCGACCAATAACATCAGCATTACCCTTGAAAAGCCTCATCCTTACTATTCCATTGACATGCTTTTGAGAAAAATTAATAAATCCATCTAATGCCTCTTTTAGAGGACTAAACCAGAAACCTTTATAAACCAAGTCTGCCCATTGTCTTTCCAAATTGAATTTAGTATTTAACAAGTCAGCGGGTAAAGTTAAGCTTTCCATTTCTTGATGAGCTTTAATTAATAAAAGCAATCCTGGTGTTTCATAAATTTCTCGACTTTTAATTCCTACTACTCTGTCTTCAATAATATCCAAACGTCCAAAGCCATGTTTCCCTGCAAGGCTATTAGCTTTTTTTATAAGAGATACAGGATCCATCAATTCTCCATTAATTGCAACTGGATAACCATTCTCAAAAAGAATGTCAACTATCTCAGCTGTATTAGGTGAATCAGCAATTGAGGAGGTAATACCAAAGACTTCATCGGATGGCATCTCAAATGGATCTTCCAGTGGACCTGCTTCAATGCTTCTGCCCAAAAGATTCAGATCAATTGAGTAAGGATTTTTTTTACTAACAGGAGGGACTATTCCATATTTTTCTCCATAGGCAATCGTTTCTTCGCGGCTCATTCCCCATTCCCTCGCTGGTGTAAGCAATTGCAAATCAGGGGCTAAAGCTCCAATTGTTACATCAAAACGAACTTGATCATTACCCTTGCCCGTACACCCATGAGCGACTCCATCGGCATTTACTTCCCTTGCAATTTCAACAAGTTTTTTTGCAATTAAAGGTCTAGCTAATGCCGTTGAAAGTGGATATTTACCTTGATATAGAGCATTAGACCTAATTGCTGGAAAAGCAAAATCTTCAATAAAAGGCTTTACTAAGTTGCCGACTAATGACTGCGATGCTCCGGCTGAAATAGCTTTTTTTTTGATTACATCCAGCTCATCACCCTGGCCAAGATCTGCCGCGAAAGCAATCACATGCTCAACTCCATACTCCCTCTTCAAATAGGGAATACAAACACTAGTATCTACTCCTCCTGAATAGGCCAAAACTACTTTTTTAGCTATTCCCATATGGTTCTCTCCTATGAGGAAATTCAATTGTTGTTATTAAATATAGAGAACTATTGGACAATATTTCTTATTTAGATTTTCAATGCTGATTCAAATATTTTCAAGATGTAAAAAATCGCAAAAAAGAGACAAAATTTATTCCCAGGGCTGCTTAATAGATTTTCCTGATTGGCTTTCAGCAAAGAATCCTATGAGCCATACCGAAACAAAAGCAAAAGAAGTTAACCCAAAAAAAATAAGTACATAAACTAACCAAGCATTAATATCATGACCGAATATCAATAGATCTTGAACATCATCATTTGAAGTAAAAATAAAAACAAGAGATGCGAACATTAAAATCACTTGAAAATTTAAGTTAAGTTAACGAATCTATTGAAAAAGATCTCCTAGCCAAAAAATAAACTAAAAGAACAATAGAAGGACCAAAAAGCAAAAACCATACTAAAAGATGATTTATGGAAAAAGGTTGAGGATGAATAAAACCAGCCACACGAAGAGAAATACTTACTAAGAAAGCCATGACCCAAGTACAAATCATCAGCGTCAGCTTTGAAGTCAGCATAAAGATTAGAAAATTAATCCATAATGCATTATGTTAATTCATCGATCAAAATCCTGATATGAGCGATCTAAAAAAAATCAATTTATCTAGTTTAGACGGTATTAACCCCGCACTAACCCGCTATGCCAGGCAAGAGCGTGCTCCTGTTCTACCTCTGCGAGAAGAACCCGATTTATTATCATGGCTAGAAACTAGTGGGAGATTAGTTTCTGATGAAGATTCGAATGATCAAGAAATAAGTACAGTAGAAGAAGAAGAGCTTTCAGCTTTAATGGGAGAAAAAGAAGATTATAAAGCCGAAGAAGAACCAACAGATGAAGAGTGGGAAGATTAATTTACTAGCTTTAGTTTTGGAAAAATATAACAAACCTTTAAATAAAAAAAAAATATCATTTTTTAATAATGTTAATTCTCAAATATTTATTTTGTTTGGAATAATTACACTTGCATCTTTATTTTCTGATTTATATTTTGAAAATTATTCTTTAACTATTCCTTTTATAATTACAGCTCTCATATCATCATTTATTACTTATATAAGTATTCCTATCTTAAAAAAAATAAACATTCAGCAAATAATTAGAGAAGAAGGACCAAAGAAACATTATATAAAACAAGGAACTCCCACTATGGGGGGAGTTTTTTTTATTCCAATAGCAATCATAATAGCTAATATTTTATTTTTAAAAAGTCAAGATTACAGAATTATTTTGACTTTGAGCTTACTCATTATATCTTTTATGTTAATAGGCTTAATTGATGACTTAATAAGTTTGAAAAAAAAATTTAACACTGGTCTTACCTCAAATCAAAAATTGATTTTTCAATTTTTTATCAGTCTTATTTTTATTATTTTTTGCGAATCAAATAATTTTCTATCTAGTAATATTCAAATAGCAAATAGAATTATTAATATAGAAAATTTAATTTATCCTTTAGGAATATTTGTATTATTAGCAGAAAGCAATTCAACTAATTTGACTGATGGTTTAGATGGCTTACTAAGTGGATGTAGTGCATTAATTTTTACAGGTTTAGCAATAACTATTTTAGTAGAGAATCAAGCTTACGCTGAAACCCTTGCTCCTCTTTGCATAGTAATGGCTGGCAGTTCTATGGGTTTTCTTGTTCTTAATAAACATCCTGCAAAATTATTTATGGGTGACTCAGGGTCTTTAGCAATTGGAGCATCTCTTGGTGGCATTGCACTGATATCGAATAATCTTTGGTCTCTGTTAGTTATGGGAGGAGTACTTGCAGCAGAATCAATCTCAGTAATAACTCAAGTAGGTATTTTTAAAATTTCTAAGAAAATAAAAGGGAAAGGGCATAAATTATTTTTGATGACTCCAATACATCACCATTTTGAGCTCAAAGGTAACAAAGAAACTCATATTGTGAGTAGCTTCTGGTTTGTTACATTATTATTAATAATAATCAATCTAGTATTTTTCGCTAAATCTTAAATCTTCAAATTGTACTGATGACGTATTTTACTTGGAAAGAAGAAGGGTTAACAAAGGACTGTGAAACTCTAGATTCCATGGCTGCTCGGTTTGAAGAATCTGCAAGACTCATGAGAAAAATGTCAGCAGATGGCTTTAAAGTAGAAAAAAGAAACAAACGACAAATAATCACTCATATAGATTCAAAAATTTTTAATGATTGGGGCTTCGTTAGTGAAGAGCCACCATATCAACAACTTACATTAATCCTTGAAAAAGACATAAAATAAATCATTTATTTTTAAAAAATACTAAAAAGATTTAAAAATAGTAAAGGTTACTGACTTGTGAAAAATCGAAAATGTTTTAAACCATCTAAGACATCATCTTGATCATCAGAAAAGAAAACTCTTTGTTGGGTTCTCAATCCATCTAATGATGAATCATGATCAAAAGGAATAACATTAGTAGTCAATCCCCTTATTAACTCATCATCACCTTGTTGACTTGCTACAACAAGTACTTTGTCTAAAGATATGCCCCAACGTAAAGTCAAAAATCTTATTGCTTCCGCTCGTGATGCTCGTAAAGGAACAACGTCTAGGTACCAATGACATTTAAGGTGAGGAGTAGCGGCAAGTCCAGACTGCCTAAGTCTTTTTCGTACCAAAGGTAAAATTGCATGACTAGGTTCTTTTAATAAATAACTAACCTTAAAAGGACCTTGGAATTCAGTTAATTGAAGCTCTAGATACTCTTTTAAATCGAACAAAACCTTTTCTACGTCATTCCGATTCCAATCAACAGATATTAAATCTTGCCAAAAAATATCTGATTTTTTTGTATCAGCATAATAAATCTCAGTACCAGCTTGACATATCCAAACAGCAGGTATGGGTAGTTGTGTTTCTGCGTATCGATAACGGGCAGCTTTAATTGACCTACCGGTTAAAATTCCTAATTTGATATTTTTATTAAATGAATCATCTTTTAGTTTATTTCTCAATATTGATAAGCCTTTAGATTCCTCAAGATAATTATCTAAATCAAGAAATAATAGTTTATGACCAATAGGACTTGTTTCTTTAGTATTTACAAATGTCAAATAACGAGGTGCAAGAAATTTCAGACGCTTCTGCATCAATGCAATGTAATTACAAACATGTGCATCCCAACTAAAATGCCTGCTAACTCCTTCAATTCCATTGTTTCTCCAAGTGTTCCATAAAGATGGATTTGAACCAGCAGTTTCTAACCCATCTCGAAAGGCCTCTAAATCAGTTACATCTACGAGTAGACCATTATCACAACGAGACAAAATATCCCTCGGACCTCCATCATCAGTAGTCACCATTGGCAAGCCACACGCAGCAGCTTCCAACAATGTCAAGCCAAACGGCTCAGTTAAGGCAGGATTAACAAACAATCCTTTTCTATTTGCAGCCCAACGATATATTGAGGGAATTTGCTCTCTTTTATGTTGTTTTGGAAAAGCAACTTTTCCATATAAATTATACTTATCAACCAATTCAAAAACTTGCTGAAATACTTCTCTTTGCTGTTTATCTAGCTGTCGTGCATCTTCTCGACAACCTAAAATTAAAATAAGGTTATGTCTTTGCTGCAATATTGACGAACGGCCAAAAGTCTCAATCAACGCAGGAATATTTTTTCTCCTTACTGCCCTTGATATAGCTAAGAGAGGGGGAAGATTTAAATCTCTCAGAAAAGGTTTAAAAAGTTTATTTAATTCTTTTTCTTCTTTATCTAAAGCAGAATCTATTGAATGAAAACGATTCAGATCAACACCTGGTGGTATCACTACTATGTTTTTAGAGCTAAATCGCCCGTAGCGAGCGTACTGTTCTTCAGCTTCCTGTTTAGTACTTGTTATGAGTAAATTTGAATGAGCTAAAGCCAATTCCTCTGCATCAATTCTTTTACTAATTGAGTAAGTTTGCTCTATTTGATCGTGATCTATTCCAGCAACCAATAATCTTCTGAGTTTTTCACGGCCTAATGAATGGCCAGTAAAAACTAATGGCAAGCCTAATCTTCTGCTTACTAATGCTCCAACATAACCAGCGTCAGCATAATGAGCATGAATCCAATCAGGAAAGTTATTTTGTTTCCGTAATCTTTGAACTACTTGATCTGCTAAATCATCCAAATAAGGCCATAACAATTCTTTCCTGACGTAACGCTTAGGACCAAAAGGTAATCGAATAATTTCAGCACAACTTGATATCTTTTCTACGGGCTTTGAGTAATCAGAGGATACTTTCCTATCAACAATTAATCTGGTAATGAGTTCTACATTTTCAACTTCAGGTCTTGCCGCAAGTCCTTTTACTAACTCTAAAACATATAAAGTTTGCCCTCCAGTATCTGCGTCTCTGCCCAATTCAAGATCATTTGATCGGATTAGACCATGCAAATTTAAATGTAAAAGCCTTAAACCCAAATAAACCCTCATGTGAGTTGTTGGATAAATAATTGATTTTTTCCTCCTTAAACCTAAAGAAAGAATAATGATTTATTTAAATAAATATTAAAATTTCAAAGTGACTGCTATCACTTGATTTTTGAAAATATTTATAAATCAAAGTAACGAAATCAACTCTATACATTAAGGAATATGTACAAAGCCCACTAAATATTCAACCGTTGATTGGAGGATGTAATTTCAAAACCTTTTTTAAATAATTACCTGTATGACTATTTGAATCTTTTGCTACTTCTTCTGGCGTACCCATAACAATAATTTCTCCTCCGCGGTTACCTCCTTCTGGACCCATATCAATAATCCAATCTGAACATCTGATAACGTCTAAATTGTGCTCAATTACAATAATTGAGTTTCCTTTATCTACCAGTCGCTGGATGACATCCATTAATTTATGAACATCATAAAAACTTAGACCAGTTGTAGGTTCATCAATTAAATAAAGAGTTTTACCAGTGGCTCTTCTAGATAATTCAGTAGCAAGTTTTACCCTTTGAGCTTCTCCTCCGGATAATGTTGGAGCAGGTTGTCCGAGCTTAATATATCCAAGACCAACATCTAAAAGTGTTCTTAATCTATCCGCGGCTTGAGGTATTGCTGAAAAAACGTCAACTGCTTGCTCAACTGTCATTTCTAATACATCTGAAATAGAAAAATTTTTATATTTAACTTGTAATGTCTCTCGATTAAATCTAGCTCCTTTGCATACATCACATTGAACATAAACATCAGGAAGAAAATTCATCTCAATTACATTTACACCCTGACCCCGACAGGCTTCACATCTTCCACCTTTAACATTAAAACTAAATTGACCTGCTTGATATCCTCGAGCTTTTGCTTCAACAGAGGTAGCAAAAAGTTGACGTATAGGATCAAATGCGCCCGTATAGGTAGCCGTATTAGATCGCGGAGTCCTGCCAATTGGAGACTGGTCAATAACAATAACTTTGTCAATAGATTTAATACCTTTCAGCTCTTTTAATCCTTTTGGGAAAGGAACTTTTAACCCTAAAGAGTGATTTAAAGCAGGGTGAAGTAGTTCGTTTATCAAAGTACTTTTACCGCTTCCACTAACACCAGTAACAGCAACTAATCTACCTAATGGAAAATCTACTGAAACATTTTTTAGATTATTTTTATTACAATCAATTAATCGTAATTTTCTTTGAACTGAGTCTCTTCTACTAGCAGGGGTAGGTATAGATGAACGCCCACTAAGGTAAGCACCAGTCAATGATTCTTTTGCATTCAACAAGCTATCGATAGATCCTTCTGCAATAATTTTTCCTCCATGGACACCAGCACCAGGACCTATATCCACTAAATAATCAGCCGCTCTTATGGTGTCTTCATCGTGTTCAACGACAACCAAAGTATTACCTAGATCACGCAGTTTTTTTAATGTAGATAATAGTCGATCATTATCTCTTTGATGTAGTCCAATACTAGGTTCATCTAAAACATACAAAACTCCTGTTAAACCTGCACCTATTTGCGTGGCAAGTCTTATTCTTTGAGCTTCCCCCCCAGACAAAGTCATTGCAGGTCTATCTAGAGTTAAATAATCAAGTCCAACATCTAATAGGAATTGAAGACGTAATCGAATTTCTTTTAAAACTAATTCCCCAATTTTCTTTTGTTTATTAGAAAGCAATTGATTTGAATTTTTAGTTTTCTCAAAACCCATTAATTCCTCAACATTCTCAAGTGTGGTTGAAACACTTGATGAAGTGAGATCAGTAATTGCAAATGGACCTAGTTTTACAGCAAGAGCCTCAGGACGTAATCTCTTGCCATGACAGCTTGAACAAGGAACTAATTCAAGATATTTTTCTAACTTTTGGCGAACCGCTTCACCATTTGCATCCTGCAACTGTCTTTCTAAAATAGGTAAAATACCCTCAAAAGGTCTTTTAAATCCAGAATCTTGTTTATATCTACTATCCACCTTTATTAAAATTGGCTCTTTACTACCGTTTAACAAAATATTTTTTTGCTCTTCTTTTAAATCTTTCCAAGGAGTTTTTATTTCAAAGCCAAATGCCTCACCTACTGAAAATAATAATGAAAAATAATATGAATTATCTTTATCACTCCATGGTGCAACAGCGGCGTATACCGGTAATGATGGATCAGGTACAACTCTCTCACAAGTAAATTTTTTCAAATGACCAAGACCATGACAATCAGGACATGCTCCGTAAGGACTATTAAATGAGAATAATCTTGGAGATAGTTCTTCAATTACGGCCCCATGAACTGGACAAGCAAAATTTTCAGAAAATAATCTTTCTCTATCAATACCTTTCGGAAGTTCTTCATTCTTTTTCGGTACTGCTTCAACTATTGCTAAGCCGTCTCCCCTTTTCAAAGTAGTGCTTAATGAATCAGTTAATCTCTCTTCGATCCCTTCTCTCGCAATTAACCTATCAACCACTACCTCAATAGAATGAACTTGATTTTTATCTAATTCAATATTATCTGCCAATTCTCTAACTTCTTTGTTAATTCTTACTCGTACAAAACCCTCTGCAGCGAGTCCAGACAAAAGTTTTGAATGTGTTCCTTTTTTACCTCTAACAACTGGTGCAAGTAATTGATATCGAGTCCCTTCAGGAAGAGTCTTAATTTGATCAACCATCTCATCAATACTTTGAGGCTTAATTGGCCTGGAACACTCAGGACAATGGGGTTCTCCCGCTCTTCCGAATAGCAAACGAAAATAATCTTGTATTTCCGTGACCGTTCCAACTGTTGAGCGAGGATTATGACTAGTAGATTTTTGATCAATAGAAATTGCTGGAGATAAACCTTCAATTGAATCAACATCTGGTTTATCAACCTGACCTAAAAATTGTCTTGCATAAGCAGACAAACTCTCAACATATCGCCTTTGACCTTCAGCAAAAATCGTATCAAAGGCTAAAGAACTTTTACCACTTCCACTAACGCCTGTAAAAACGACCAATTTATTTCTTGGAATAGATAGATCAACATTTTTTAAATTATGTTGCCTGGCACCACGAATAGTTATGACTTCTTCATTAGAAGAACCAATATTTAATGTCTTTTGTTTTGAATTAGGTTTTGAACTTCCCATTAGGGAAAATTATTAATAGCTAATTGTATAAAAAAATATGCTCATCATGCAGCTTTGTGTTCCAGCAAGCTCGCCGCATAAGCATTAGCTCCTTCAATTTCGCCACCAGCCAATAGAGCCAATTCACTCTGCCTATCAGCGATTTCCTTTAAATCAATAACAGTTGATTTAGTCTTATCAGCGATAACAGTCTTTTTTAAAGAAAAATGATTATCAGCATATGCTGCAATTAATGGTTGATGAGTGACGCAAAAAACTTGCCGATACATTGATAAGTCAGAAAGCAAATTAGCTACGTAACTACTAACTGATCCACTAATACCCGAGTCAATTTCATCAAAAATCAAGAGTTTAGATTGATCGAAAGAAGAGAAAATCGCCTTTATTGCAAGAAGAATACGGGATTTCTCTCCCCCCGATGCTGTTTCAGCAAGAGGCGCTAAAGGAAGTCCTGGATTTGCTGAAAACATAAAGTTAATTTTATCGATCCCGTTAATTGTTGGCTCACAGTTTTCAAAAACTACTTTAAAACGAACATTAGGCATACCTAACTTTTTTAAAGTCACTATAAGTTTATCCTCAAGTTGCAAAGCAACGTTTTTTCTAATAGAGGATAATTCTTTATTCGAATTATCTCTAATAATTCTTTTTTTGTGTTCTAAAGAAGAAAGCTGATTTATGTTGATGGAATCATCATGTGAAGACAAGCGATTAATTAATTCATTTTTATAGCTAATAAGGTCTGGAATATTTCTATGATATTTCTTTTGATAGAATTTTAAAGTAGATAATCTAACTTGTAAATCATTTAAAAAAGTTGGATCAATGTCTAATGTTTTTTCATAATCATTAATCTGACAAATCAAATCATTTAGATTATTCGTAATGCTATAAAAGTTATCAAAAACAGATTCTAGAGAAGAATCTATCTGAGACAATATTTTTAATTCGTTAATACAAAAATTAGTATGATCTAAAACAGATGGATATTCATCTAAACTTTCATTTAAACGAATCAATAAAGCTTTAACTCCCTCTTTTAATCTTACAAGATTTGATAACCGATTCTGATCAGTTTCTAACTTTGTTTGCTCATGAGGGTCCTCTAATTTTAATTTATCTAAGTCTTGACAAATATACTCCATTTCCTCAAACTCTTTTTTTGAATCAGAGATTTTATCTCTTACTTCTTCTAGTCTTAAATTAGAATCATGCCATATTTTCCAATCATTCTTAACTTTAGTAATGGATTCTTGAATTGCTTTTAAACCTAAAGAATCAAGCAAACTTAATTGATGTAATGAATCATTCAAAATATAAGTATCACCCTGTAGTGTAAAATCAAAAAGCAGTGATCTCAGTTCTGATATTTGATCTTTATTAACTAATACGCCATTAATTCTAAATCTAGATTTATATTTATTATCTTTGAAACGCCATTCCCTAGTAACAATTAATTCTTCATCAATATCAATTTCTTGATTATTTAACCAATTTTTTGTATTTTTCAAAACAGAAAACACACCCTCGATTGATGAATAAACAGAACCTTTGGCTACCAATCGATTATCTGAAGTGATCTTTTTATGTGCCAATAAAGCATTTAACGTATCAAGAAATATTGATTTACCTGAACCCGTTTGCCCTGTAAATACAGTAAATCCTTTATTAAAATCGATCTCTAAATTCCCAAATAGAGCTATGTTATGAAAACGAAGGCTGTTTAGCATAAGTCAAAGCAATCAAAAAGACACAAACTAGGCGTAAAATGGATTAGAAAAGGTTTAAAACATTGCCATACAAAAATGGCTGAAGAATTAAGCGATTTTATTGAAGCCTCAGGTCTACTTGAGTATGACCCTGTTGCTATTGACTCAATCTACAAAAAAAATCCAATTCGTCTACTCCGAAGACTTTGGCAGACACTTTTACCAATCGGTTTATTTTTAATTGGTGTTGGTTGGGAAAAATTAATAGGTTCTTTAGAAAAAGAAGAGAGAAAAACATATAGAGCAAAAGAATTTACCCAGCTCCTTGTGGATTTGGGACCAGCATTCATAAAAGCTGGACAAGCACTGTCTACCAGGCCAGATATCGTCCCTCAAGTAGTTCTTGAAGAGTTAGCCCAGCTTCAAGACCAGTTACCCGGATTCGAGAGCAAGCTTGCCATGGCTTGTATTGAAGAAGATTTAAAAGAGAAAGTAAGCAACATTTTTATAAAAATTGATAAAGAGCCAATTTCTGCCGCATCCCTCGGTCAAGTCCACAGAGCAATACTGAAAAGTGGAGAAAAAGTTGCTGTTAAAATTCAAAGACCAGGATTAAGAGAACAAATAACATTAGATTTATATATAGTAAGAAATATAGCAGTTTGGTTTAAAAATAATATCGGAATTATTAGAAGCGATCTAGTTGCATTAATCGACGAACTAGGAAAAAGAATTTTCGAAGAAATGGATTATATAAACGAAGCTAATAATGCAGAAAAATTTAAGCAGTTGCACAGCGATAATAATAAAATTGCTGTTCCAAAAATCTACAGAAACGCAACAAGCAGAAGAGTACTAACAATGGAATGGATAGACGGGACTAAATTAACAAATATAGATGCAGTAAAAAAACTAGGAATTGATCCAAATGAAATGATAGAAATTGGCGTAAGTTGTAGTCTTCAACAACTAATTGAACATGGTTTTTTTCATGCAGATCCTCATCCAGGAAACATATTAGCTATGGAAGACGGGCGATTATGTTATCTAGATTTTGGGATGATGAGCGATATTACGCAACAGTCAAGAGTTGGATTAATTAGAGCAGTTGTTCATTTAGTTAACAAAAGATTTGATAAACTTTCTAATGACTTTGTACAGTTAGGATTTTTATCAGAAGAGGTCGATTTAAAACCTATTGCTCCTGCATTTGAAAGTGTTTTTACCAGCGCTCTAGAAATAGGAGTAAATAAAATGGATTTCAAAGCAGTGACAGATGATATGTCTGGTATTATGTATAAATTTCCTTTTAAATTACCACCTTATTATGCACTAATTATTAGATCTTTAATAACATTAGAGGGAATAGCACTTAGTGTTGACCCGAATTTTAAAATACTTGGAGCAGCATATCCTTATTTCGCAAGACGTCTAATGGAGGATGAAAATCCAGAACTAAGAAATAGTTTGAAAGAAATGCTATTTGATGAAAACAACCTAAAATTAGAAAGATTAGATGATCTTTTAAAAAGTGCTACCAAAGAAAAAAAGCTGAACAGTGAAAAAATTTTAGATCAAACTATTGATTTTTTATTTTCTAGTAAAGGTTTTATTCTGAGGAATGAATTAGTAAATATTTTTGCTACAAAAATCGACTCTATTGGATGGAAAACACTTATTAATCTGAATAATAAACTTCCATCAAAAATACGATCAAAAACCATAGCAAGCTCATCTAAAATTGACACTAAAGAAATTTTTAATCTATCATCTATCAATAAAATGTTTAATGCATCAAAAACAAAGCCAGGATTTAAAAGAAAATTATTATTTAAAAAATTGCCAAAAATTCTTATAACTAAAGATACTTACCAAATGGGTTACGGTTTAATGAAAAAAACTTCTGAAAAAGGATTAGTTAGATTAGTAAAAGTTGCAGCTGGTGTAAAACAATAAATGAATTTAAATTATAAAAATATTATACTTTTATTATTTTTATTTTTTATTCCAAGCGCAAAAAGCGCAGAGAATCTTTTTCTCTATAAAGGAAATTTTAGTAGAACAATAAAAATAGATGATTTAAATAATTTTACAAAAACAAAAAAGCCAAGTAAAAAATTAAAAAATCTAATGAAAATTACAAATCAAAAAAATAAAGATCTCCACAAATTTTTAACTCATGAAATAGAAGTTCCTATAGAATCAAGCAGTAGATTAATGAATAGTAAAATAGGTGAAGTATTTTTAAGCAGATTATCTAAAATTATTTACCCCAATAAGATATCAAATATAAAAACAAGTACAAAAGCCATAAGGTCTGGAATTATATTAAGTTCTTATAAAAATAATGAAAAAATTAATCTTATAGACTTTTTTAAAGAGTATCCAAATAAAAATATTGCTTTAGACCTCAATGCATTAAATAAAGCCTTCAAAAAAGTAGAATCATTAAAAGATTTAATTGATTTCTATTCAAATTCCCCTTTTCAAAAGCTAAAAGATGGAAGGTCTAGCATTTAGATTGTTTAAAAATACTTGTAAAGTAAGTGGCATTTTCTAAAAAGTTTAAGAAACTGTTTTTCTCTAGCCCTAAAAAAAACAATTGGAATGGGCTGATAAACGCTTACAAACCTTGGCTACCAGTAACAAATAAGACTCCCATAATATCTTTAAACGAAGGGGGAACACCTCTAATAGAAGTCAATTCAATAAGTAATCGAATTGGAAAAGGAGTAAAAGTATATGTGAAATATGACGGTCTCAATCCAACTGGATCATTCAAAGACAGAGGAATGACAATGGCTATTAGTAAGGCAAAAGAAAATGGCTGTGAAGCAGTAATTTGCGCAAGCACAGGTAACACCTCTGCCTCTGCAGCTGCCTATGCGAGCAAAGGAGGAATGAAATCTTTTGTGATTATTCCAGACGGATATGTTGCTCAAGGAAAATTAGCTCAAGCATTAGTATATGGAGCAGAGATATTAGCCATTAAAGGAAATTTTGATAAAGCGTTGGAGATTGTAAGGGAATTATCTGAAAAATATCCAATAACATTAGTAAATTCTGTAAATCCTTATAGATTGCAGGGACAAAAGACTGCAGCTTTTGAAATAATAGAAAATCTTGGAAATGCTCCTGATTGGTTGTGTATTCCGATGGGAAATGCAGGGAATATAAGTGCATACTGGATGGGATTTCAAGAGTTTTTTAATGCTAATAAATCGAGGAAGCTCCCTCGGATGATGGGGTTTCAAGCAAGTGGGTCTGCACCTTTAGTCGAAGGTAAAAGTATCAGCAATCCAGAAACAATTGCCACTGCAATAAGAATTGGGAATCCTGTTAATAAAGAAAAAGCATTAAAAGCAAAAGATTCAAGCAATGGTAGATTTTCTTCTGTTACTGATTCAGAAATAATCGAAGCTTATAAAATTCTTGGAAAAGAAGAAGGGATTTTCTGCGAACCAGCTAGTGCAGCTTCTGTAGCAGGTTTATTAAAAATTAAAAACGATGTTCCAATTAACTCAACTATTGTCTGTGTTTTAACAGGTAATGGATTGAAAGATCCTGATTGCGCCATTAAAAATAATGACGCACTTTTTCATACTGGTGTAGATGCGGAAATAAGTTCAATTACAAAAAAAATGGGTTTTTAAGGATATACAAATATCCAGTAAAGAAACTGTCTGTTGATTTTGTCTGATTTCACTTGTTTTGACTGTGGAAAAAAGAAAAAAAATTCCTTTAATACTTTTTTTTCTTTTCCACAATCATTTTTATAGGTGGATAAGTATGTTTTTATCCACTTTTAAAAAGTCTTTTCCACAGTCAAAAAATTAAAGACACCTGATGAAGTCAATGTTTTTTCAAAAAACCACAAAAACCACAAGACCTACTACTACTAATTCATTTTCATATCATGAATATAGAAATATACTAGAAGAAGAAATTTTTGTTTTTTTTAACGGTATTGCTTTTTTTAAATAGCTATGAAATTCTTATATCAACGGATTTTTTTGAAATAACGGAATGAAGCTAAGTTGTTCGCAATCAGATTTGAATACTGCTCTTCAGTTAGTTAGTAGAGCTATATCAAATCGACCGACACATCCAGTTTTAGCGAATGTTTTGTTAGCAGCTGACGAAGTCACAGGGAAGTTGCGCTTAACTGGCTTTGATTTAAGTTTAGGAATACAAACTTCAATATCCGCTCGTATAGATGAAAGTGGTGCTATTACTTTACCAGCTAAATTATTTGGAGAAATTGTTTCTAAATTATCAAATGATTCACCATTAGTTTTAACATCTGATGATGTTAGTCAACAAGTTGAATTAACGAGTAAAAGTGGTACATATCAAGTAAGAGGAATGCTTTCTGATGATTTTCCTGATTTACCTTTAGTAGAGAGTAGTACTTCATTAAAATTAAATCCTTTATTACTATCTAATGCAATTAAATCTACATTATTTGCAAGTAGTACAGATGACGCTAAACAATTACTTACTGGTGTTAATCTTACTTTTGATGGTTATGGTATTGAGTCTGCTGCCACAGATGGACATCGACTGGCTGTATTAAACCTAAAAAATATTTTATCTCAAACAAAAGATATAAATGATTTTTCAGAATTTGATAAATTTTCTATAACATTACCATCTAAATCTTTACGAGAAGTTGAAAAGTTTTTAAGTGCTTGTGATATTAGTCAACCTATTAATTTTTTTATTGACAAAGGACAAGTAGTTTTTATATCTCTTGATGAAATTATAACTATTAGAGCTTTAGAAGGTTCTTATCCAAATTATTCTCAATTACTACCTGATACTTTTTCTAATATATTAGAATTTGATAAAAAAGAATTTATTGCTTCATTAGAGAGAATAGCTGTTTTAGCTGACCAACATAATAATGTTATTAAAATATCTACTGATAGTTCTGCTAGAATAATTAAAATTAGTACTGACGCTCAAGATATAGGAACTGGTTTTGAGTCTCTGCCAGTTTCTTTTAAAGGTGAATCATTTCAAATTGCATTCAATGTAAGATATTTATTAGATGGTCTTAAAGTTATAGATTCAAATCTTATTAGGTTGAGTTGCAATGGACCTACAACCCCAGCTGTGTTTTCACCTATTAATAGTGAGGTTAACTTTATATATTTAGTTATGCCAATTCAAATACGAAATTAATTTTGGATAAAAAAAATCAGTTATTATTAAGTGATCTATTAAAAAATAATGTTCGCTGCGAAAATGGTATTAACCATGGACCAGTTGTTAATCCATGGATGCATCCTCCTGTTCATCGAATATTAGGATTTATTTCTCGTCCTTCTAATTTAAGACTTGAAAGAGAGGTTTGGAGGTTAGATCAAATAAAAGGATTAAACGAACAAGAAGTATTTGTAAAAGGACCTTGTTCTATTTCTGATAATCAAACTTTGGAACGTTTTCCTACTTTGGTAAATTCGAATGTTTTTAATAGAAACGGCCAAAGATTAGGTTTAATTGCAGATTTTCTTTTTGATCTTAAAAATGGAAAGATACAATACTATTTAGTAAGTAGAACAAATCCACTTATTCCAGGAACAAGTCGTTGGTTATTATCACTATCTAAAATTATTGATAAACAACCTGGTTCTATTTCATGTGATATAGATTCGTTCGAAGATCTACCTATACAAAAAGCTAGTTTTAAAGAAGAATTTCTCAGCAAAAGCAGAAAATGGAAAACTCAATTTCAAGATCTTACATACAATGCTTCTGATAAACTTGAGGGATGGATTGATGATCAAATTACCGAAAGTCCATTCGACTCTATAGAAGACACTTCTAAAATTGATAGTGGGGGCGACTCATACGATGATTGGATTGATGATTTAGATATAGATAGTTCAGAAGAATTTAATAGAATGAATCAGCGACCAAGAAAAAATGGTTTTGCCCATGAAAAAGATCTTGATCCTTGGATTTGATCTATGACATCCTTGTCAGACAATAATGATTTTCAACAGTTAATTAATTTACCAAATTTTTTTGTTGAATACGACGTTTTATCTTCTCTAAGCCAAGAGGGGTTAAAGCAATCTGATTATGTTGAAATTTGTAGAAGATTAAAGCGACCACCAAATAGAAACGAGTTAGGAATGTTTGGTGTTATGTGGTCTGAACATTGTTGTTATCGAAATTCTCGTCCTTTACTAAAAAATTTTCCAGTAACAGGGCCTAGAATACTTGTGGGTCCTGGAGAAAATGCAGGAGTTGTAGATATTGGTTGTAATCAAAAACTGGTATTTAAAATTGAAAGTCATAATCATCCATCTGCTGTAGAACCTTTTCAAGGTGCAGCAACAGGAGTAGGTGGTATTTTGAGAGATATTTTTACTATGGGAGCAAGACCAATAGCGATATTAAATGCTTTAAGATTTGGACCATTGGAAGATAAAAAAAATATCAGTTTATTAGAAGGTGTCGTAGCAGGTATCTCGCATTATGGGAATTGTGTAGGTGTTCCGACCGTAGGAGGTGAAGTTGGTTTTGATAGTAGTTATTCAGGTAATCCTTTAGTCAATGCAATGGCATTGGGTTTGATGGAAACAGATAAGATAGTTTGTTCAGGAGCTAGTGGAATTGATTTTCCAGTTCTTTATGTAGGAAATACAACGGGTAGAGATGGAATGGGAGGAGCAAGTTTTGCTAGTTCGGAACTCTCAAAAACTTCTATAGATGATCGACCTGCTGTACAAGTGGGTGACCCTTTTCTTGAAAAAGGATTGATTGAAGCATGTTTAGAGGCGTTTAAAACAGGATATGTAATTGCTGCTCAGGATATGGGGGCTGCAGGTCTTACTTGTAGTTGTTCTGAAATGGCTTCAAAAGGAGAGGTAGGAATCGAATTAGATCTTGATCTTGTTCCAGCGAGAGAAAAAGGAATGACTGCATATGAATTTTTGTTGTCAGAGTCACAAGAACGAATGTTATTTGTAGTTAAACCTGGTTCAGAAAAAGAGTTAAGACAATTATTTACGAGGTGGGGGTTATATGTTGAAGTTGTAGGAAAAGTTTTAAAAGAAAAAGTGGTGAGAGTATTACATAAAGGCGAAGTTGTAGCAAATCTACCAGCATCCGCACTTGCTGATGATACACCTATAGAAAAACATTTATTATTAAAATCTACTCCTGAATATTTAAATGATCATTGGAAATGGACTGAAGATTTACTACCTAATAATTTAGAAAATGGAACCATAAGTTTAAATAATAATGTATTTATTAGTTGGAATAATGTTTTATTAAATTTATTAAGTAGCCCTTCAATAGCATCAAAAAATTGGATATATAAGCAGTACGATTATCAAGTTCAATCCAATACAGTTGTTGCACCTGGAGAAGCCGATGCAGCTGTTATAAGAATACGTTCTCAAAAAGATTTTAAAACCAAATCAAATCATAATAGAGGTATAGCCTCTTCAGTTGATTGTAATGACAGATGGGTGTATTTAGATCCTGAACGTGGAAGCATGGCTGCTGTTGTAGAAGCTGCTAGGAATTTAAGTTGTGTAGGAGCTGAGCCAATAGCGATTACTAATAATTTAAATTTTTCTTCTCCGGAAAAACCAGTAGGTTTTTGGCAATTATCAATGTCTTGTAAAGGTATAAGTAATGCTTGTAAAGTAATGAAGACCCCCGTTACAGGGGGTAATGTGTCTTTGTATAATGATACAAAACTACCAAACGACACGGTTATACCAATACATCCCACACCCGTAATTGGTATGGTTGGATTAATAGAAGATCTAAATAAAGTTTGTAAAAAATCTTGGATTAAAGAAGGTGATCAAATATGGATGTTAGGATTACCTTTAGAAACTAATAGTAATCAAGATAATAGAATTTCATTATCTGCTTCATCTTTTTTAGAACATATACACGGTCTTAAAACAGGAAGACCACCTGAAATAGATTTAGATTTAGAGAAACAAGTTCAATTATTTCTAAGAAATATAATTAAAAAAGATATGATTAATTCTGCCCATGACTTAGGGGATGGAGGTTTAGTAGTAGCTTTAGCTGAATGTTGTATTTCTTCTGGACTTGGTGCCACTATTCAACTTCCTTCAAGTGAATCAAGATTAGATCGTTTGCTTTTTGCTGAAGGTGGAGGCAGAGTTTTAGTTAGTTGTTCATCTGAACAAACTTTAAAATTAAAAAATTATTATAAGAAGATATCCTTACAACGAGCTATAAATTTTTCAATAACATATTTAGGAACTGTAAATGATCAAAATAAATTATCAGTTTATCAAGCTAATAATTCGATTATAGATGTTGATATTCTTCATATAAAAGATACATATAAAAATGCTATTTTAAATAAAATCTCTTATGAATTATAATTTAAAAATTAAAATATCATCTATTTAACCAAGGAATATAATTATGTGTGGAATCGTAGGGGTTGTTTCTTCAGATCAATGTAATCAACAAATTTACGATAGTTTGTTATTGCTTCAGCATAGAGGTCAAGATTCCACAGGTATCGCAACGATGGATGGGAGTGTTTTTCATATTAATAAATCTAAAGGTCAAGTAAGAGAAGCTTATAGAACAAGAGATATGAGAAGCTTGATTGGAAAGGTTGGGTTAGGGCATGTTCGATATGCTACTAAAGGTGCTGCTCATCGAGAAGAGGAGGCGCAACCTTTTTATGTGAATGCTCCATATGGAATAATTCTTGTTCATAATGGCAATTTAACTAATACAAGGGAGTTAGAAAAAGAACTTTTTAAAGTTGACAGGAGGCATACAAATACTTCAAGTGATACTGAAATGTTATTAAATGTTTTGGCAACAGAACTGAATAGTTCAATAAAAGGAAAAGATATAAACCCAGATGATCTTTTTACCGCTGTACATAGGCTTCATGCAAGAGTAGAGGGATCATATGCTTCTATTGCTTTAATAGCAGGTTATGGTCTTTTAGCTTTTAGAGATCCTTTTGGGATTCGTCCCTTGGTAATTGGTAAAAGATTAAAAGAAAACAATAAACCCGAGTGGGTAATCGCTAGCGAATCATTAGTTATTGAAAATAATGATTATCAAATTGTTAGAGATGTTGAACCAGGAGAGGCGATTTTTATTACCTCTGAAGGTGAGTTTTTTTCTAAACAATGTTCAAATCATCCTCAATTATTTCCATGCTCATTTGAATATGTTTATTTAGCTAGACCTGACTCAATTATGAATGGTATTTCTGTATATGAGTCAAGGTTAAGGATGGGAGATCTATTAGCAGAAACAATAAAAAAACAAATTTCATGCGGCGATGTAGATGTAGTAATGCCGATACCTGATTCTTCTAGACCTGCTGCTATGCAAGTAGCAAGACAGTTAGGAATTGAATATAGAGAGGGTTTTTTTAAAAATCGTTATGTAGGGAGAACTTTTATCATGCCTGGTCAATCATTACGAAAACGTTCTGTTCGTCAGAAGTTAAATGCAATGAGTACTGAATTTAAAAATAAAAATGTTTTGATAGTCGATGATTCGGTAGTTAGAGGAACAACTTCTCAGCAAATTGTTCAAATGGCAAGAAGTGCAGGCGCTAACAAGGTAACTTTTACTTCTGCTGCTCCACCAATTAGATACCCACATGTTTATGGAATTAACATGCCAAGTAGGAATGAATTGATTGCATATAATAGAAATATAAATGAAATAGAAGAGAATTTACTTATTGATAAAATGATTTATCAAGAAGTTGAAGATCTTACTAAGGCTATAATAAATAATTCTAATATCAAAGAATTAGATTTATCTTGTTTTACAGGAAAATATGTTACTGGAACAGTTACCGATGAATATTTAAAGTGGGTCGAAAAAACTTCTCTATCTTAGTTTGTTTCAGGTATTATCATTGAAAAAGTAGATATTATAAATTCATTATCATTTAATTCTAGATTTAATCTTTTTTCTTTTTTATAGGAACTATTATCAATTTCATCTTTTTCTAATTTTTTATATCTATCTTTATTTGTTTTGATATAAACGTATTGATTATTTATAAAACAATTAATTATTCTATCATTTATTTTTTTATTATCTTTTAAATTGATAACCATAGTTCCTAACTCTCCTTTTTGAGATACTTTTATTTCTTTTGCTTTATGCTTAATGAAAGAACCTTGACTAGTTATTAAAACTAAGTCTTCAATTTGTTTTTCTGAAATATTTATAGCTTCAATGATATTTTCTCCTGGGAATAATTTCATTATACTGGTACCTTGAGCTAATTTCCCCATAAAGGGATAGTTCTTTTCCGTTATTTTTATTTTTATAATTCTGCCAATATTACTTATTATATATAAATAGCTATCTTCTTCACAAAGTAAACAAGATTTTAGTGTAATGTTGCTTTTTAACTTTACAACCGTAGTTGATCTATTAGATATTTCGGTAATCTCATCAATTGAAACTCTTTTAAATTTTCCATCACTACTTATTAATCCTAAACTTATATTTTTTTGTTCTGGTAACGGAATAAGATTAATTATTTCATCATTTTCTAATCCTGCTGGCAAAAAGTGTTCTAATGGACCAGGTTTTTGTCCTGCAAATTCCCATTTAAGAAGACCTATTTTACCTAGTCGACTTACAGCTAATATCTTTGGTTCATTAATAATAGGCCATATTAGTTTCGACGGTAGAATATCTTGTCTGTCTTGATTACTTTCTTTTAATTTTAATTTTTTAATTGTTATGGATGGGATTATTTTTATTTCATTATTTGATTGAATAATTATTTCAGAATCTATAGGTAATTGTTTTAGAGCATTTATTCTTTGAAGCTCTTTATTTGGTCTTTGATTCGCAAGCTTTTCTGCAATTAGTGCATCACCGCCTTCTATTAACTTTGTTTTTCTATCACTTCCAAACTTTTTTTTAAGTTCTTTAAGTTCTTTAATAAGTACTTTTAACAATTTTTCTCTATCATTGATAATTGATTCAAGATTCTCTCTTTTATTTTTTAAGTCTTCTATTTCTTTTTTTAATGAATTCTTTTCAAGACTTGTAATCTTTTTTAATGGCATACTTAAAATTCCATCAGCTTGTCTTTCATTTATCTTTAGGTTATTAATTAAATTATTTTTAGCTTCAACTGCATCTTTAGATTTTTCAATTAAATTTATTATTTCTCTAAGATTATTTATAGCTTGGATTAGTGCTTCAACGATTTCTTGTCTGTTTTTGATATTTCTTAAAAGATATTTACTTCTAAGTAAAATAGTATTTTCTCTAAATTCTAAGAAATTATCTAATAATTTTCTTAATGTTAGCTGTACTGGTTGACCATTAACTAATGCAAGTAAAATAGCTCCAAAATTACTTTGTAAAGAAGTTTTTTGATATAAAAAATCTAGAATTTTTTTAGGATCAGAATCTCTTTTTATTTCTACAAGAATTCTCATTCCATCTCTATCACTTTCATCTCTAATATCAGCTATTCCAGAAACTTTTCCATTATTTACTAGGTCAGCTAATTTTTCAATCCAAGAAGCTTTGTTTAGTTGATATGGAAGTTCAGTAATGACAATGCCACTTCTTTTGTGTTTTCCTTTTCCAGGATTAATTTCTTCAATATGAGCAATACCTCTCATGGTTATACTTCCTCTGCCTTTTGCGTAAGTTTCTTTGATCCCATTACTTATTAAGATTTCTCCGCCTGTCGGAAAGTCGGGTCCTGGGATCAGTTCTAATAATTTTTCTTCGCTCAAGGAAGGTTTTTTTATGATTGCTATTAGACCTTCTACCACTTCGTTTAAATTATGAGGAGGAATGCTAGTTGCCATTCCAACTGCAATTCCAGCACTTCCATTTAAAAGTAGGAATGGTAATTGAGCTGGTAAAACATCTGGTTCTTGTTGAGACCCATCAAAATTGGGAGAAAAATCAACAGTTTCTTGATCTATTTCACTTAAAATTGCATCATTAGATATTTGTGCTAGCCGAGTTTCTGTATATCTCATTGCAGCTGGTGGATCGTCATCAATGGATCCAAAGTTTCCGTGACCATCAAGTATTGGGTACCTTGAACTAAAAATTTGTACTTGTCTTACAAGAGCATCGTAAACGGCTTGATCACCATGGGGATGATATTTACCAAGAACGTCTCCAACTACACGAGCACATTTTCTATAAGGCCTATCAGGAGTCAGACCTAATTCGTGCATCGCAAAAAGTATTCTTCTTTGAACAGGCTTTAATCCGTCTCTAGCGTCTGGCAATGCTCTTCCAACGATTACGCTCATTGCGTATTCGAGATAAGAACGCTGCATTTCTTGATGCAACGATATTGATTTCAGGCGTTCCTTGGCCATCTCTGAGTTCGTAAGAGGCCTAAATTTCTTTATTTAGGCTACTAACTAATCTGTTAAAAACCAGTTTTTTGTTAAACATTAATTTATTGGGTTTTTTCTTTGGCTTCTTTAACTGCTTTTTTCATTTCTTCCATTTTAAATAAAAGTTGTGCTGATTTTTGTAATTTCTTACCCCATAATTGCTTTGCTTGATAGTCTTTTGAAACATATTGAGGATTAGATTTTAAAGCATTTTTTGCTAAGTTTAATGATTCGATAGAGCTATTATTTGAAGAAAATAATGCAATTGCTAAAGCTAGCATTGGCTCTGCATTATTACTAATTTTTAGTGCTGATTTAAATTTTAATATAGCTTCTTTTGAATTATTTAATTCATATAAGACAAGACCTTCATTGTTAATAGATTGCCAAAAATTTGAATTAATTCTTGAAGATATTTTAAAAGCAATTAAAGCTGATTTATAATTATTTAACATTATTTCTGCGTTACCTAGTTGAAAATAACCTCTCTCATTTTTTGTATTGATTGATAAGCCTTTTTTTATATTAAATTTGGCTTTTTCTGGATTTTTTAAATCCATATATATATATGCTTTTCTGAAATATATACTTTCTTCTTTTGGTTTTAACTTAAGTGCTTTATCTAATGATGATAGTGCTTGATACTCTCTACTTGCTCTAACTTGCGCTTCTGCAAGACTTGTCCAGAGTTCAATTTCTTTAGGATTTAATTTAACGGCAAGTTTTAAAAGTTTAATTGCTTCATTGTTTTGCCCAAACCGAATTAGTTGTACAGCTGTCTTACCTAATTGTATCGATTTAGATTCTAATTCTTTTTGATTTGGCTCGTTAATTCTAGGAATAAATGCATTCGATGATCTAGTTATAATAGAAGATTCAAATAGAACTAAAAAAATTAGAAAATGATAAATTTTTGGAAAGTAATTTTTCATTTTTATTGATTATTTGAGATTGAATTTATATTTCTACGCCACATCCATGGTTTAATTCGTTTTAATGCTGATTTTTTTAAAGCTTCTTTCCATTTTGAATCACTCCAAGATAATGCATCATTTTTGTTTATGTTCATAATCCATTCAGATGGTTGTAGATCTGGTTCAGAGGTATTTGGGATATTTTTCTGATTCCATGGGCATACTTCCTGACAAATATCACAACCTGCAATCCAATTTCCCATATTGCTAATTATATTTTCTGGTAATTCTTTTTCTCTGTTTTCCAAGGTGTGATATGCCAAGCACTTATTTGCATTAACAACAAAGGGTTCTTCAATCGCTTTGGTTGGGCATGCATCAATACATTTTTCACATTCGCCGCATATTGGTTGTGAAGGTTTGTCAGCTTCCAAAATTTCAGTAGATAAAAGATGACCTATAAACATCCATGAACCAATTTTAGAGTTAATTATATTGCTATGTTTTCCAATCCACCCAATTCCAGCTTCCTCAGCCCAAGCTTTGTCTAAAAAAGCATTCGTATCAACGCATATTTTCCATTTAGAGTCTGGTCTTTCTTTTTCTAAAAATAGAGCGATTTTTTTTAATTTTTTTTCAATAATTTTGTGATAATCGTTTCCCCATCCATATCTTGCAATGGATATGTCTTTAGGCGTTTTGTCTGTCTCTATATAGTAATTAAGTCCAACAGCAAGAATACTTTTTACCCCTTGAAGAATGTTTTCAACATTCTTTCTTCTTGGGTTTTTCATCCATTCCATTTTTGCTTGATGTCCAGCTTGTAGCCATCTTTCTAAGGCAGCCGTTCGAAGGTTTAATCTTGAAGATCCTGGAACTTTTGCAATCCCTACTGCATCAAAGCCTTCTTTAAAAGCCTCCTCTTTAATTTTTTTTGTTAGAGCAATCGATTTCTTCGTGTTCACAAGCAGCTTTTCCAGAATAATTTTTTTACCTTTACTGAAAAGGTTTTCTAGGCAAATGCCACTTTATATGGGCCTTCAAATGCTTTCTTTTAATGTTTTATTTCTATTAATAGCTTAAATTATTTAATTAATGCACTGAATTTGGTTAGATTGTATATATATACATTGTTCGGACTCTCTTTATTTGGTGCAGTCCTCCTCTCCAAAGGAAGACCTGACTCTTGGCTCAAGGCTTCAGCAGGATCTTAAAAATGACCTCATAGCTGGTCTGTTGGTGGTTATTCCTTTAGCTACCACTATTTGGCTGTCTACGATTGTCAGCCGTTTTGTTCTGGCAATATTGACCTCTATACCAAAACAATTAAATCCCTTTATTACTCTTAATCCTTTATTGCAAGATCTAATTAATCTTGCGTTGGGCTTAACTGTCCCACTTCTGGGTATTTTATTGATAGGCTTAATGGCCAGGAACTTTGTAGGGAGATGGTTGCTTGAGTTTGGGGAAGGGACGCTTTCTCGAATACCTCTTGCGGGATCAGTTTATAAAACTCTCAAACAATTGTTAGAAACTTTTCTTAGAGATAATTCAACAAGATTCCGCAGAGTTGTGTTAGTTGAATATCCTCGTGAAGGCTTATTTAGTGTTGGTTTTGTCACAGGAATTGTTGGACCATCTCTTCAAACTGAGCCAGATAAACCCTTATTAAGTGTTTTTATACCTACAGCTCCTAACCCTACAACTGGGTGGTACACCTTGGTTCCAGAAGGATCTGTTAAGGACTTAGATATATCTGTTGAAGATGCATTTAGAACAATTATTTCTGCTGGAATTGTAAATCCTGATGATAGGAACAATTCTACAAATACTTCTTTTTCCAGTTTGTTTTCTCAGTTAAGAGCTTCATCTTCTTAAAGTATTTTCAATTATACATATGCAATTAAAATCAATTTCTAGAGAATTAGCTCTTTTGCTTCTAGGACAAATAAACAAAAAAGATACTAAAAATCTCAATGTTGAAAGTCTACTGAGTCAAGCGATTGAATCTTTAACCCAACATTGGCGTGAGCAACTAGATTTATGTGCAGCAAAATTAGAAAAAGCTAATCAGGAATTATTAGATAGTGAATTTCAAGAAGATGCAGGTTTGTTGAAAAATTGTCGTAATCATTTAAAAATTTGCCTGATTGATTCTGAGAATATACTTAATTGTTTATCTGAAAGTATCGAATTACCAAGATTAATAGCACTAGTTGATCAAAAAGAAATACGTGAGCTAGCTCTTAAGCGAGTTTATAAAGTTATTGATAAGCAAGAAGAGATTGATAAGAATCTTGATAGCGTTATGGAAGGTTGGCGTTTAAAAAGATTACCTAGAATTGATAGAGATATTTTGAGATTGGCATTGGTGGATTTGATTGATTTTAATACTCCTACCGCTGTTACATGTAATGAGGCTGTAAATCTAGCTAATCGATATAGCGATGAACAAGGTCGCAGAATGATTAATGGAGTTTTAAGAAATCTTCAAAATTCTAATTTAATACTTACCACGAAATGAAAGACGATTTTTCTCAGGAAGTAACAGCCTCTTTTGATAATGATAAAAGTGAGGATTCTCAATCTGCTGTAGATGAGTCTTTAGATTGGGCAAAACAAGCTTATTTGCAACTTAAACAAAAACAAAAAGAGGAGAAAGAATTACTTCAAAAAGAAATTAGTGAAAAAGACAAACCTAAATTAGATATTTTAGCTGTAAATAATTCTCAAGATATTAATGATTTAAAAGAAGAAGATGAGCCTGAACTAGGCGATTTTGATGATACTTTTACTTGGTCAGCGGAAGTTTTAGCTGCACAAGGTAAAAAAATTAATCAATTTTCATTAGATGAAATTGATTGGCTTAGTAGGTTAAAACAAGGATTAGAAAAAACTCGTAAAGGTTTTGTTACAGATTTACTAGATAAATTAGGCGATGATCCACTGACGCCGGAAGTTCTTGATGATTTAGAAACTCTTTTACTTAGATCAGATGCGGGAGTTTCTGCTACTGATCAAATTTTAGATTCTTTAAGAAGGAAGTTAAATGAGGAAGTCGTTGAAGCTTCTGAAGGTTTGCGTTTTTTAAAAGAACAATTAGTTAATATTTTAGAAAAGCCAATAAAAGATAGTGGTGTTGATTTACTTTCTCCAAAAAAAGGTTTTTTGAATATTTGGATGTTAGTTGGTGTTAATGGTGTTGGTAAAACAACGACCCTTGGCAAATTAGCAAGTGTTGCAAAAAGAAGTGGTTTTTCTGCAATGATTGCTGCTGCAGATACTTTTAGAGCTGCAGCGGTTCAACAAGTAAAAGTATGGGGTAATAGAACAGGGGTTGAGGTAATTGCAAACGAATCTAAAAATGCTGATCCAGCATCGGTAGTGTTTGATGCTATTGGAGCATGTAAATCAAAGAATGTCGATTTATTATTGGTTGATACCGCAGGAAGATTACAAACTAAAAATAATTTAATGGAGGAATTAAAAAAAATTCGAAAAATTATTACCAAACTTGCTCCTACAGCAAATGTTGAATCTTTACTAGTTCTTGATTCTAGTCAAGGTCAAAATGGACTTAAGCAGGCTTTAGCGTTTGCTGAGTCAGCAGAATTAACTGGCGTAATACTTACAAAACTTGATGGATCTTCCAGAGGCGGAGTTGCGATGGCTGTTGCATCAGAAGCGAAACTTCCCGTCAGATTTATAGGCGCTGGAGAGAAGATTAGGGACTTAAGACCATTTAACAGCTTTGAATTTATTGAGGCACTTTTAACTGTTCGATGATTTCTAAAAATTTTTGGTACACGTTGCTAAATTTTAATTTCTTTGTTGCTGGAGAATAGTGAAAGAAAATTCTCCGATTTCAGAAAAAAAGTATTTTCATTCAATTAACTCTTTATCAAGTGATGCGTCTGAGTCGCTGACAGATTTAATTAATAGTCTTTCTCAAGAGCAAGTCTTTAATCAAGACTTATTGCTTTCATTAAGCTTCGCTCTGCGTAGTTTCACTAATTTACAGCGCTTTCTTGAACTTATTCCACTTTTTGTGACTCAATTAGTTGGTGTCAAATGGGCAATTTTAATTCCTTTTCAAGATAACGGCAGTCTTTGGTGCGAACAGTTGCAAATGTTTCCAACTGATGAAGATCCTGAACTGTTTAGAAAATTATTTCTTTTAGAAGAGGGAAAAAAACCGGGTTTTGGCATGGAGGAAAAGAATATTGCAATATTGGATCGTTTGGTTCAGAGATATTTTGATTCTTGTAATTTTATTGCTACATCAATAGTTTCTCGGGGCAGAAATAGAGGTCGATTGTACGTAATTGATAAAAAAGAGATTATTTTTGGCAGTAATGTTCATCGAAAACATATTCAAATAGTTGCTGATTTGACTGGAGTAGCGATAGAAAATGATGTCATATTTCAGGTAATTAGAAATCATGAAAAAGTCGATAGACAAATAAGTACTGGGGCTGAAATCCAATCACAACTATTACCCGATCAATGTCCAATAATTGATGGAGTTGAATTAGCTGCCTGTTGTAGGCCTGCCTTTCAAGTAGGTGGTGATTATTACGATTTTATGCCTACTCGTCCAGACTTGAATGCAACTGCAAAATCCAGTGGTCGATGGGCTTTTGTAATTGGTGATGTTATGGGTAAAGGCGTACCTGCCGGATTGTTGATGACTATGTTGCGAGGAATGCTTCGAGCAGAAGTTTTAACAGGATTACCTCCTGACTCTATTTTGCATGATTTAAATCAATTAGCTCTTGAAGATCTAACTCAATCACATAGGTTTGTAACTTTGTTTTATTCGGATTTTGATGCGCAATCGAGAAAACTGCGTTTTGCTAATGCAGCACATAATCCTCCATTGCTATGGAGTGCTAAGTCACAATCAATCAATCGATTAGATGCTCCTGGCCTATTGATAGGTCTTCAACCTGAAGCTGAATATGGATGTGGAGAGATTGTTCTTCAGCCTGGAGATGTTCTTCTTTATTACACCGATGGCGTTACTGATGCACCTGGTATCTCAGGTGAACGTTTTGACGAAAATCGTTTGATAACTTTTTTAGATAAATTTGCTAGAGAGGGATTAGGCGCTAAAAAAATACTGAATAAACTTTTTGAAAGATTAGATGCGTTTGTTGGTGTGAGCGATCATCATCTTGAAGATGATGCATCAATGGTGGTTTTAAAAGTCAATGAAGATCAACGGTTCCTGAATTAACTTGGTAAACCTCCTGACAATTGCTAAGACTCTTGCTTTATTTGTATTAGTAATTTGGAAAATGCATTGAGCAAAACTTGGAGCGATAGATTTGATAAAGGACTAAATCCTTTTATAGAAAAATTTAATGCTTCAATTGAGTTTGATATTCATTTATTAGAGGAAGATTTAGATGGATCAATTGCTCATGCACGCATGCTTGGAATTCAAGGGATAATTACTAAGGAGGAGGCTACTAAATTAGAAAATGGTCTTCAACAAATTAGAAAGGAGGCATCTAGTGGTTTGTTTCAACCTCTTATTTCGGATGAAGATGTACATTTTGCAGTAGAAAAAAAATTAATAGATTTGATAGGTCCACTAGGGAAAAAACTTCATACTGGTCGTAGTCGTAATGATCAAGTTGGAACAGATCTCAGATTATGGTTGAGAAAGCGTATTGATGAAATTGATATGGATTTGGAGCGTCTTCAGAAAGCGCTTTTTTTATTAGCAGAGCAAAATCTTCATACGCTTATTCCTGGCTATACGCATTTACAAAGAGCACAACCTTTGTCATTAGCGCATCACTTATTGGCATATGTTGAGATGGCACAAAGAGATAGAAATAGATTAATAGATGTAAGAAAACGAGTTAATATTTCTCCATTGGGAGCAGCTGCTTTGGCAGGTACTTCTATTGCTATAGATAGAAAGATTACTTCTTCGGAATTACAATTTCAAGATATTTATTCTAATAGTTTAGATGCTGTCAGTGATAGAGATTTTGTCGTAGAGTTTTTAGGAGCCTCATCGTTAATTATGGCTCATTTAAGTAGATTATCTGAGGAAGTTATTTTATGGGCGTCTGAAGAATTTGCATTTATTCAACTAACAGATCGATGTGCTACTGGTAGTAGTCTTATGCCCCAAAAAAAGAATCCTGACGTTCCAGAACTAGTTCGAGGTAAATCAGGGAGAGTCTTTGGACATTTACAAGCGATGCTTACGATGATCAAAGGGCTACCGTTAGCATATAATAAAGATTTTCAGGAGGATAAAGAAGCAATCTTTGATAGCGTAAAAACTGTTAAGAATTCGTTAGTTGCAACATCAATTTTATTCGAAGAAGGTTTAATTTTTAGAAAAGAAATACTTAATCGAGCTGTTTTATCGGATTTTTCCAATGCTACAGATGTTGCCGATTATTTAGTGGCTAAAGAGATACCATTTCGAGAGGCTTATCAATTAGTTGGGCGAATTGTAAAGACTTCCATAGAGCAAGGAGTTTTATTAAAAGATATTCCTTTGGAAACATGGAAAAAATTTCATAAATTTTTTGAAAAAGATATTTTTGAAAAGCTCTTACCTTCCAGTGTGGTTGAGTCACGTTTGAGTGATGGTGGGACTGGTTTTGAAAGAGTTCAAGAGCAGCTTGTTTTGTGGCGCGAAAAATTATTTAAGTAAAAAAATTGTTTTAAATCTATTTGAGGGCTTTCGGTATTAAAGTGGGCAATGATAACTCATTTTAGAGTTATTAATTTTGGCTATTCATAGCCTATTAGTTACATTTTATTTTCAGTCCAATTTTCAAGTGAGTATTTTTGTCGGCAACTTACCCTTCCGCGCTGAGCAGGAAGATGTCATTGAATTGTTTTCTCCTTTTGGGGAGGTGGCAAATTGTTCTTTACCTTTAGAACGAGATACAGGACGCAAAAGAGGTTTTGCTTTTGTTGAGATGGCTGATGAAGCAGTTGAAGCTTCAGCAATTGAATCTCTACAGGGTGCTGAGCTTATGGGCCGTCCTCTAAGAATCAACAAAGCTGAACCCAGAGGCAGTGCTCCCAGAAGAGGCGGCGGTGGCGGTTACGGCGGTGGCGGCCAAGGTGGCGGTTACGGCGGTGGCGGTTATGGCGGTGGCGGCCAAGGTGGCGGTTACGGCGGTGGCGGTTATGGCGGTGGCGGCCAAGGTGGCGGTTACGGCGGTGGCGGTTATGGCGGTGGCGGCCAAGGTGGCGGTTACGGCGGTGGCGGTTACGGCGGTGGCGGCCAAGGTGGCGGTTACGGCGGTGGCGGTTATGGCGGTGGCGGCCAAGGTGGCGGTTACGGCGGTGGCGGTTACGGCGGTGGCGGCCAAGGTGGCGGTTACGGCGGTGGCGGTTACGGCGGTGGCGGCCAAGATCAATCAGCTCAAGATAGACCTTCTGGAGCTCAAGGTTGGGAAGACCGTAGTCATGGAAATGCTTCTCAAGATGCTAATGGCTTTGATCAAGGTCGCAGTAGAAGAAGAAGAGGAGCTTCGCCTGAAGGGGGAGATGACACAACTGCAGATTATGGCGGCGCAGAATCTTAAAGATTTTGTTCCTTTTTTAATGCCCAGCATCTTCAAGTTGCTGGGCAATTTTTTTTAAAATAGAAACGTCAGCTTTATTATTTTGACATTTTTCGCTTAACTCTTGTCTCAATATTTTTGCATTTGGTATGTTTTCTATCAGGTTTAGGATGTGTTTAGCAATGTGCCAAAGACGTCCATCATTTTCTAAATGTTTTTGAGCAAAAGGAATAGTTTTTATTATTATTTTTGATCTAGAAAAATCTTCTTCTTGTTGTCCGAAAATCATCGAATCTATTTTTGTCCACATGAATGGACGTGAGTATGCTGCTCTCCCTATCATTGCTCCATCAAATACTTTGAGAGTTTTAATACAATCATCAATTGTATTTATTCCACCGTTAAGTTCGATAATTAATTCAGGCCTGCTTTTTTTTAATTTTTCAACTCTTTCATATTGAAGGGGTGGAATTGTTCGATTTTCTTTTGGATTTAATCCGTTTAGCCAAGCTTTTCTTGCATGAACAATAAATCTGTCTGCTCCTGCAATTGAGCAATTATCAACAAATTGCATAAGATATTCATCATTATCTAGGTTATCTATACCAAGTCTATGTTTCACTGTTATTGGGATATTGCATGATTTTTTCATTTTTTCTATGCAATTTGCGACTATTTTTGGTCTTCCCATTAGACAAGCCCCAAAGTTGCCAGATTTGACTTTTGGACTTGGGCATCCAATATTTAAATTAATTTCGTCATATCCCCAATCTTCTGCTATTTGAGCTGCCTCAGCTAAAAGTTTCGGATTGTCTCCTCCCAGTTGTATGGCTATTGGATGCTCAATTTCATCAAAATCTAATAATTTATTTCTATGATTGCTGTAATGGAGTGCTTGCGCGACAATCATTTCTGTGTAAAAAAGAGATTTTTTTGTGATTTGACGCATGAGAACACGAAAATGCCTATCTGTGCAATCCATCATTGGAGCAATACTTAATCTGTAATTAGCGAATTCATTTGTTTTGCAAGAGTTAGAAATCATTTTTTATGAATGAATTTTTTCAACCTTTAGGGAATATATTTTATTAATATTGGTTGAATTGAAAAATTTCTTTGAACCGTAGATTTTTAATGATTGGATTCTTGAATACTCTCTTCGGTTTAATTATCAAACCAAAAAGTACTTTTGCTTCTTCTAAACCTATGGATAGCTATAAAACTTTAACGGAAGCAGAATGGGAAGCTCGTTTACCCAAAGAAGCTTTTTACGTTTTACGCAAGGAAGGAACCGAGAGACCATTCTCAAGTCCTTTAAATGATGAGAAAAGGAAAGGAGTTTTTCTTTGCGCAGGATGTGGACTTGCTTTATTTTCTTCAAAAACAAAGTTTGACAGTGGAACAGGTTGGCCAAGTTTTTTCGATCACTTGCCGGATGCAATAGAGACAAAAACAGACTTCAAATTAATTGTTCCTAGAACTGAATATCACTGCCGACGATGTGGTGGGCATCAAGGGCATGTTTTTAATGATGGTCCAAGGCCAACTGGCAAGCGATATTGCAATAATGGTGTCGCTCTTGCGTTTGAAGTTGATTCGTAAATGATTTTCTTTTCCATTTAATAGGTGTGGGCTTCCGTAGCTTGTACAAAAAACCCTTTGGTATCAACATGGTTAATTAGCTGTTCAAATTATATGAATTCTGACGTGTCCTCTTCCGAACATGAATTATCTCAGGATGGTTTATCACAAGATGATTCCAACGAAAACTCTGCAAGTTCTAATACTAATCATGAATCAACCCAAGAAGTTGAGGTTTCTGATAATCCGGAAGTAAAGCCTGAATTGAATATTGATTCAGTAGAAGCAACACACGAACAATTTTCAAATAACTCTGATTCAAATATTAAAGTTCCAGATACTGAAGCAAGATTACAGCAATTAGAAAAAGAGCATGAAACTTTAAATAGCCAATATATGAGAATAGCTGCTGACTTTGATAACTTCCGAAAGCGTCAGACGCGTGATCAAGATGATCTAAAAATTCAACTTACATGCACTACGCTCAGTGAAATACTTCCTGTTGTTGATAATTTTGAAAGAGCAAGACAGCAATTAAACCCTGAGGGCGAAGAAGCGCAAGCATTGCATAGAAGTTACCAAGGACTTTATAAGCAATTAGTTGAAGTTCTTAAGCAACTAGGTGTTGCTCCTATGCGTGTCGTTGATCAGCCTTTTGATCCTTCTTTGCATGAGGCTGTCATGAGAGAGCCTAGTGATGAAAAGGCTGAGGATATTGTGATTGAAGAATTACAAAGGGGCTATCACTTGAATGGTCGTGTTTTAAGGCATGCTTTGGTCAAAGTTTCTATGGGACCAGGACCGAAAGCAGCTAATCAAGAGACTCCTGATAAGAGTGCTGATAATCAAGAACAAAGTCAATCCTCAGAAGACTTACCCAAAGATGAGAATTAACTACATGATTATCGAAATGGAATTGAATTTGTTTAAATGAACTAATGGCTGATTTTTACGATCTATTGGGTGTCAGCAGAGATGCTGATGCTGACACTTTAAAAAGAGCTTATAGACAGCAAGCTCGGAAATATCACCCTGATGTGAACAAAGAACCAGGTGCGGAGGATAAGTTCAAAGAAATAGGTAAAGCATATGAAGTTTTAAGTGATTCTCAAAAGCGAGCTCGTTACGACCAATTTGGAGAAGCTGGAATTGGTGGGGCTGCTGGTATGCCGGACATGGGAGATATGGGCGGCTTTGCAGATTTGTTTGAAACTTTTTTTAATGGCTTTGGTGGCCCTGGTTCTCCAGGAGGTTCTCGCCCTCAAAGACGTGGACCTCAACAGGGAGATGATTTACGTTACGACCTAACGATTGATTTTGATAAAGCTATTTTTGGACAAGAAAAAGAGATCACGGTTCCTCATTTAGAAACTTGCGATGTTTGTAGAGGGACTGGGGCTAAGAAAGGCATTGGTCCTGTTACTTGTTCTACATGTAGTGGTGCAGGTCAAGTAAGAAGAGCTACTCGTACACCTTTTGGAAGTTTTACCCAAGTCGCTGAATGTCCAACTTGTGGTAGCACTGGACAAGTGATTAAAGATCCTTGTAATACTTGTGGAGGGAAAGGGGTTAAACAAGTAAGAAAGAAATTAAAAATAAATATTCCTGCTGGAGTTGATAGCGGAACACGATTAAGAGTTTCAGGAGAGGGTAATGCTGGATTAAAGGGCGGTCCCTCTGGAGATCTATATGTCTTCTTAAAGGTTAGAAATCATCCTTCTTTAAAGAGAGATGGATTGACAATTTTATCTGAGGTTAATATTAGTTATCTTCAGGCAATTTTAGGTGATACTATTGAAATAGATACTGTTGATGGCTCGACTAAATTACAAATTCCAGCAGGAACTCAACCTAACTCTATTTTGAATTTAGAAAACAAAGGAGTGCCAAAACTAGGCAATCCTGTTGCTAGAGGTAATCACCAAGTAACAGTAAAGATAAAATTACCTACAAAATTATCAGATTCTGAAAGAAATTTATTAGAAGAGTTAGCTGGACATTACTCTGCACGGGGACCTCAACATCATTATCATAAAAGTGGCTTATTTAGTAAGTTGTTTGGAAAATAATAGTGGAAAAAAATAACGTTATTGATCATTATTTAGATTTGTGTGGCCTTACTTGTCCAGTTAATTTTGTTAAATGCTGTTTGGTGTTAGAAAACTTATCTTCTAATCAAATTTTAAAAGTAGACCTTGATGTAGGCGAATCTGAAACTAGCGTGATTGATGGTTTACAAGAGAAGGGTTATAAAGTAAAAATATTGAGTAAAGATTCTAAAAAAGTAACTTTAATAATATCGAGTGAAGAAAAATAAATCTAAGAATCTAAAAGGTATTGTTGTTGCACTTAAGGCAAATTTTTTAATCGTAGAAATTGACAATAAAGATTTTAAAGATGAGTTTTTTGATCAATTTTATAAAAAAATTAGACTTTTATGCACAAGAAGACGCAAATTAGATTATCAAGGTCTATTTATAGATGTAGGTGATATAGTTTTTGTGGAGTCTGTAGACTATAAAAATAAAAGAGCAGTAATTTCTGAAGTTGAGCAGAGAAAAAGCTTTTTAAAACGTCCCGCCGTGGCAAATGTTACATTAGTTTCTATTTGTATCTCAGTTGATGAGCCTTTATTTGATATGGAGCAAGCAAGCCGTTTTTTATTAACAGCTGAATGTGCAAATATAAAGCCTTTGGTGGTTTTAACAAAAATAGATTTAATTACAAAAAATGATTTGATGTTATGTATAAATCAATTAAAATCTTGGGGTTATGATTGTATACCAGTATCTATTCATACTTCTCAGGGTATTGATTCATTAATAGAACGATTTAGAAGAACAAAATTAACTGTACTTGCTGGGCCATCTGGAGTAGGAAAGACAAGTTTAATTAATCAATTCATCCCCACCGTTTCATTACCTACATCATCTGTGTCCAAAAAATTAAAAAGAGGTATCCATACGACAAGACATGTCGAACTTTTTGCTATTGGAAATGGATCACGTCTTGCTGATACTCCAGGGTTTAATCGTCCAGAAATTATATGCGAGCCATCTGACTTTGCTTATTTGTTTCCTGAGTTTCGAACTAAGTTAAGTAAGTCAAAATGCAAGTTCCGTAATTGTTTGCATAGAGATGAGCCTGGTTGTGTAATCAATAAAGATCTTGAAAGATATCCTTTTTATCGTGAGAATCTTGAGGAAATGATTAATCCTCATCTCCCATACCAGGCAGGTTAAGCTTGAATCCCCCGGTTAAATCTTCCATTCGCTCTTTCATTGTTGAAGTTGAAACTTCGTGAGCGGATTTCATAGCATCTAGTATTGCTTCTTCGACTATTGCTCTTTCCTCAGAAAGTAGAGATTGATCAATTTCTACGCGTAAAGGTTTTTGATTTCCTGACATCCATATTTTTGCCCGATTGTCATTATTTGTTCCTTCTATTTCCATAACTTCAAGTTCCTCTTGAAGTTTCTGAGCATTCTGCTGAATTTGTTGAGCTTTTTTGAAAGCTTCAGTGAGTTGTCCAAAATTTGGTAGTCCGAATCCAGCCATGAGAATTTCCTATTGTTATTGATTTTAGGGTTTAAATTTAAAAGCCACATTGTTTGACTTCTGTTTCTAACAAGATTCCATAAGAATTAAACACCCTTTTTTGAATGTATTTGATCAACTCTCTGACGTCACAAGAAGAAGCATTGTTTGCATTAATTATAAAATTTGAATGTATTTTGGATATTTCAGCTCCACCACAACGAAACCCTTTTAGACCAAGTTCTTCAATTAATTTTGCAGCTTTTAAAGGTTCTGGATTTCGAAAAACACTTCCGCATGTTTGGGATTTATAAGGTTGAGTTCGTAATCTATGATTTAGGTTTTCATTAGTAACTTGTCGAATTATTTCTGTTTGACCTGACACCAGCTTGAGTCGGGCAGATAAGACAATCAAGTTTTCATTTTGAAGCAGACTGTGTCGATATCCAAAATTGAGATCCGTTCCTTTGATCATTTTGTATTCTCCTTTCAAAGACAATGTTGTAATACTTTCGAGATAGTCTGATATGCAATGTTCTTGTGCTCCTGCATTCATAACTACTGCTCCACCAATTGTGCCTGGTATCCCTACAGCCCACTCAAGTCCATGAAGTCCATTTGCAGCAGCTTTTCTGGCCAACGTAGGAAGCATTTCACCGCCAAGGACATCGATAACTCCATTATTTTTATCAATATGTATGCCTTTGAAATTACGCATACATAAACTTAAACCTTTAATTCCTTTGTCATTAATTAGAAGATTTGATCCAGCACCCAAAATATTGCAGGGAATTTTTTTCTTATTTATCCAATTAATTAGATATTTAATTTCTTCCATATTTTTCGGTTGAGCAATCCATTCTGCAGGACCTCCTATTCGCCAAGTAGTAAAATTTGACAATGAAATATTTTTTTCTAATTGAATACAATTCATTTATCAAGCAGCTAAATTATTTTTTATTGACTTATTATTGATTAATTCTAAAAATAGACTTGCACATATCATATTAATATCTCCTGCACCCATAACTAAAATCAAATCGTTTTCTAGAGTATTTTCTTTGATTAGTTTTATCAGATCTTGATTATTATCTGGAGTATATATTTCTAGGTTTGGTTTTAATTTTCTTAACTCATTTCCAATAGTCTTATTATTTATTCCTTCGATTTGATCTTCTCCAGCAGAGTAGATAGGTGTTATTAAAACTAAATCGGATTTACTTAAACTTTTTGCAAATTTTTTCTCAAATTTTTTAGTTCTACTATACCTATGAGGTTGAAATATTGATACTATTCTTTCAGGTAGAATTTCGGAAAAATTATTTTTTGTATTTCTCATAGTAGAAGCAATTGATATTGCAGCATCAATTTCACTAGGGTGATGAGCATAATCTTCTACAATTAATCTGTTTTTCCATAAACCTCTATAGTCAAATCTTCTTGAAGGAAGTTGTAAATATTCAATTCCTTTTTTTATATCTTTAAAAAGAATTCCAGTTGCTCTACAAGCAGCAATTGCAGCTACTGCATTGCTTAAATTGTGCATGCCGGGAATAGGTACATTGATTTGATCGATAAATTTTTCTTTTTCATAATATTCTGCAATAATTTCACATCCATTAGATTCTTTTGGAATTAGTGCAAAATCTATATTTTTAGTTTCTTGAATTGAAAACCATTGAGAAGCTTTAATATTATTTTTGAGGTTTTGGCAGTCATAATTTGCAATTAAGTAATCAGAATTTTCTGCAAATTTTTTCATTGTTTTTATTACATCTTCTAGATCTTGATAATGATCAACATGTTCGAGCTCTACATTTGTGATAATTCCAATATTAGAATTAAAATTCACTAATGATCCATCTGATTCATCTGCTTCTGCTACTAATATTTCACTATTACTAACGTTGTAATTTTTATTATATAGAGGAACAATACCACCAATTACAGCAGTAGGATCTTTTTTTAGAATTGAAAGAATAGTTGTTATATAAGTACTTGTGGTTGTTTTACCGTGAGAACCTGAAATGACTATAGATTTTTTTTGATCGATTAAAAATTTTAGTATTTCTGAACGATGTTTTATTTGTAACTTATATTTTTTAGCTTTTTTTAATTCGAGATTTTCAGGACGGATTGCAGAGCTGATTACAACTAAAATATTTTTATTTTTTTTCTCAATAATTTTATCAATGTTTGATTCTTTTTGAGTGTTAAATATAATTACATGATTATTAGCTAATTCTTTCAAAATATGGCTATTTTTTATGTCAGACCCTGATATGGAATATCCATTTTTAGCCAGAATCATTGCTAGGGCAGACATGCCAATGCCTCCAATTCCAATGAAATGGATATGAGGAGGTAAGACTCGTAACTTCTTCAATTTCACTTTGGTGTCGAGTGAAAGATAACTCTTCATCTTTCAAAAGGCACATTTTTTAAAGAATTCCAGTGATTTTGTACTTTTTTATTTGCTTAAGGCATCATATTTTTTTCAAAATGCTCATCGTTCTGTATGATCAGCGGCCAGTAGCTTATGCGGTTTAACCGTTTTTGAAATGACTTTGCGTGTTGCGATTAATGGATTCGGAAGAATTGGACGCAATTTTATGCGTTGTTGGCTCAGTAGGGGTGCGAATACAAATATTGAGGTGGTTGGAATCAACGTTACTTCTGATCCAAAAACTTGTGCTCACCTACTTAAATACGACTCTATTCTCGGTGCAATAAATGATGCTGAAATCTCACATACCGACGATACATTTGAAATTAATGGTAAAACTATTAAATGTTATTCGGATAGAAACCCATTAAATCTTCCTTGGAAAGAGTGGGGTATTGATCTAGTTATTGAGTCAACAGGTGTATTTAATACAGATGTTGGAGCTAGTAAGCATTTACAGGTAGGAGCTAAGAAAGTCATTCTTACTGCTCCTGGAAAGGGTGACGGTGTTGGAACATATGTGGTTGGTGTCAATGCTGATCAATATTCTCATGGAGATTTTGATATTCTCAGCAATGCAAGTTGCACTACAAACTGTCTAGCTCCAATAGTGAAAGTTTTAGATCAAAAGTTAGGAATAAATAAAGGTTTAATGACCACAATTCACAGCTACACCGGAGATCAAAGAATATTGGATAATGCCCATCGTGACTTGCGCAGAGCAAGAGCTGCCGCAATGAATTTGGTTCCTACGTCAACAGGTGCAGCTAAAGCTGTAGCTCTTGTTTATCCAGAAATGAAAGGAAAGCTTACAGGTATTGCGATGCGTGTACCAACTCCGAATGTTTCTGCAGTTGATTTGGTTTTTGAATCAAGCCGTAAAACCAGTGCTGAAGAAGTAAATGGATTGTTGAAAACTGCCTCAGAGGGTGAAATGAAAGGAATAATTAAATATGGAGATTTGCCTTTGGTTTCCTCTGATTATGCGGGAACTAATGAATCAACTATTGTTGATGAAGCATTAACAATGTGTATAGATGACAATATGGTCAAAGTTTTAGCTTGGTATGACAACGAGTGGGGTTATAGCCAAAGGGTTGTTGACTTGGCTGAAATTGTTGCTCAAAAATGGAAATAAAACTTTAGCTCTATTGCTAAAAATGTTGAAATAGACTGTATTCCTCAATATTAATTGGTTCTAAATTATCCCAGGAAATATTTGGTTTACCTTCTTTTATAAACCCAATAATATGGGCAGAATCCAATTCTTTAGAATAAGCTTCTGCCCATTCTCTAGGAAGAGTAACTATCAATTCATAGTCTTCCCCCCCCTTTAGCATCCATTCATCCCAAAGTGAATCTTTTGGCCAATCAGGATCTCGAAGAATAGAACTTTTTGACAAAATTGCTTGGCAATTACTGCTTTGGCAAATTCCTCTTATTGATTCAATGAGTCCGTCGCTGCTATCGGTCCCAGCAGCTCTCCAACTCAATGATTTAGGTTTGCACTCTTTCAATGCTTTGAGCGCCTTGAAAGCCGGACAAGGGCGTTTGTGTGCGTTAATGGCTTTATTAGTAAGGTTTGAACTTATTGAGATTTCGCTTGGTAGTTGCTCTGATTTTAAAAGTGCTAAACCTAATCTACTCAATCCATGGAATCCAGTGTTGACAATATAATCTCCTGGCAAAGCATTTCCTCTATGCAATCTGGGAGGCTTCATTTCTCCAATTGCAGTAATTGAAATCATTTTTGTTTCTCCACAAGAGCAATCTCCACCAATTATTTCTCCTCCGAATTCTTGCATCGCTTCACGCATTCCTTCGTATAGGTGTTCTACCCATTGCCACCGTGTGTTTGCTGGCAAAACAAGTCCAACGCTAAAGGAAATTATGTTGTCTGAGCCACTGCAAATTAGATCAGAAATATTTGTGGTAATACATTTCCAGCCAATTTCTTTCGCATTAGATATTTCTTCAGAAAAATGAATTTTATCTACAAGTAAATCAGTATTAATCAATAAATTTTTATTAATTGCATTTATTTCTGCGACATCATCATCTATCTGAGCAGATCGCATAAATCTTTTTAAACGATTAAGTAATTCTATTTCACCTAAATCTTTAATTGTTGTTTTCACTTTGTTTAAAAATTAAGCTTTGAGTTTTAGATTTTCTGAACCATTTAATACTTGAATTGAGATAATTTTGTCATCTACTCCAAGTTTATTCAAGATTTCAGAACCTTCTATTACGTAGCCGAAAGCAGCGTTTCTTCCATCAATAAGATTTCTCCCAGCTGGATTTAATTCAGCTTCATATAAGAAAAAGAAAAACTGAGATGAACCATCATTTAAATCTGTATCAGAGTGCGCCCATCCAAGTGTTCCTAAAGTTGCAAATGGAAGAACTGGGGTTTCAGTGTAAAGGCCAACTTCTTCAAAAGTTTCCCCATAAAGTGTATCTTCGAGATTAGGAGTTCTTATTTCTAATGGAACTTTTCTCAACTCATTATTATCAGGGTCTATATATCCAATCGCTTCTCCTTTAGGATCTCCAGTTTGAAGAATAAAAAATTCTTCAGCTCTATTAATTGGTAAACCATCGTAAAAACCTTTCAAGGAAAGATCTATAAATGCACCAGCGGTTAGAGGAGCATTATATCCATCAATAATTGCGCTCATATTTCCTTTTGATGTTTTTATTTCTACATTTGCTCTACCTAAAAGTCTTGGTAGATTGTCATATTCACTAGGTATTTTATATGGAAATTCATCAGTGATTAAAAGAGATTCTAAATCATCAATTGTTTTTAAACTTTTACCTCGGACGTTAAGAAATGAGACTTTATTCTTTTCGTTTGTGATTTGTCCTAAGTCATCAAGTTCTTCTTTCAATTTTGAGAGCAGATTAACTGCTTTTTCTCTATTTTCCTCTGGTATTGAGTCAAGAATTTGATTTTTTCTATTGCTTACCAAGAATTGACTTCTCGAGGTGGCTTTGCTGATAGCTGACCATCTACTTCCTCGAAGATCGTCGCTGGTATCCTCCAGTTTGTTTTGTAATTCACGTAATTCTTTTTGGTCAATCGGTAAAGAATTTCTTAATATCGCATATGGATCTTTGAGTCGATTACCATTTGGAAGGCTTGCAGCAGCAGGTTCAATCCATGTAGAGCTCAAAGAAAATAGGATTGTTACCAGGGCAAGAATGCAAATCTTTTTTGCCATGTTAATTCTATGTTTTGCATGACTTTGGCACAGACTTATGATCGATTGGTATCTTTTGTGTGAATGATTTCAAGTAACGACTTTCGCACTGGCACTACGATCGAGTTAGACGGTGCGGTTTGGCGTGTAATCGAATTCTTACATGTCAAGCCTGGCAAGGGTTCTGCGTTTGTTAGGACTAAATTAAAAGCTGTTGTGAGCGGTAGTGTTGTTGAAAAGACTTTTAGAGCTGGTGAAATGGTTCCGCAAGCTCTTTTGGAAAAATCAAAGTTGCAACACACATACATGGATGGAGATGATTTTGTATTTATGGATATGACTTCTTATGAAGAAACACGCCTAACAGCTAAACAAATTGGTGAAAGTAGGAAATATCTAAAGGAGGGTATGGAGGTTAATGTAGTGTCTTGGAATGAAAAACCTCTTGAAGTTGAATTACCCAACTCAGTTGTTTTAGAAATAAAAGAAACTGATCCAGGGGTAAAAGGTGACACTGCTTCGGGAGGTACAAAGCCTGCAATCTTGGAAACAGGAGCCCAAGTTATGGTCCCATTATTTATTTCAATTGGTGAGAAAATTCGAGTAGATACTCGAAATGACAGTTATCTAGGCCGAGAAACACAATGACTATGAATCTTGATCACGAAGAGCTACATCGCTTGTTGGCAACTTTAGCTGAGAGCGATATTCAAGAGTTTCGACTTGAGGGACAAGACTTTTACTTGGAGGTAAAACGTAATTTAGGAACTTCCTCGGATTCTATTATTTCTCAAAAGAAACAGGTATTAGAAGAGAGTGATTCACCATCACCTCAACGTAAAATTGAGGCTTCTACAGTTCCAAGTACTCCTCCTCCTTCTGTCCCTGGCTCCCGCTCTGATTTGGTTGAGGTGACTGCTCCTATGGTTGGCACCTTTTATCGTGCACCAGGCCCAGAAGAACCCCCTTTTGTGGAAATTGGATCAAGAATTAGTGTTGGACAAGCTGTTTGTATTCTTGAGGCTATGAAATTAATGAATGAATTAGAGTCAGAGGTGAGTGGTGAAGTGATTGAAATTCTCGTTGAAAATGGAACACCAGTTGAGTTTGGTCAAGTTTTAATGAGATTAAAACCTGTATAAAAGTTTTACTTATCTAGAAAGAAGCCAGGCGTTATTAATTGCAGCAACCATACTTGCGTCTCTTGCCTTGAACTTACCTGCAATATCAAGAGCAGTTCCATGATCTGGAGATGTTCTCACAAAAGGTAGTCCAAGAGTTGTATTAACAGCTTCATCAAAAGCAATCAGCTTGACTGGTATGAGACCTTGATCATGATACAAAGCAAGAATTCCATCAGGCGCATTATTTTCATTTGAGGGGCGATTCCATGCATCTGCTGATGAAATCCAACAGCTATCTGGAGGTATAGGTCCAATAACTTTGATGCCGGGATTGTCTATTTTCCACTCATTCAAGGTAGGAATAATTAAGTTTTGTTCTTCTATTCCAATTTTTCCTTCTTCTCCTGCGTGAGGATTTAAGCCTGCTACATGGATTAATGGTTTTTTTGTGAACTGATGACAAAAATTCAACAATTCGTCTAATTTATATCTAATTAACTCTTTGGTTAAATTATTACTTATTTTATTAAGAGAAATATGTGTTGTAGCTAATAAAGTATTAAACCTCCAACCATTGTTTGGTGAGATTGCTGTAAAAAGCATGGATGTCTTCTTATTAGTTAATTTACCTAATAATTCAGTTTGACCTGCAAATTCATGCCCTGCTTTATGCCATGCGATTTTTGAGATAGGTGCTGTAACCAGAGCTTTAGCTTTACCCTCCAGAAGGATATTTGTCGCTTTGACAAGCCATTTAAAACTTGCTGAGCCAGTGTTTTCATCTACTTTTCCTGGAATAATTTCTTTTTCTAAAGGAATATCAATAATATCAAGTTCTTTAGGGTCACTAATATTATATATTCCCTGATTAATTAGCTGAATATATGTTTGATAAATATTTTTTTTACATCCTACAAGTAAAGGCTGTATATTTTTATTTAAGTATTTAGAGTCAAGCGCTTTTAGCGTTATTTCAGTTCCTATTCCTGCGGGATCACCCAACGAAATAATAATAGTATTTTCCTTTGTTTCTGGTGTTTGATTTCTTTTCATGTTGCGATGTGATTGTGATTTTTTATCTTACGTAAACGATTTAATAATGTAAGTCTTTTGATGAATCAAAGTATGTTTTTGATATTTGAAATAGTTTATTGACTCAGGTAATTCATCAAAATTAAGTGTTTTATCAAAAGAATAGAAATTAAAGATTATTATCACTTTAAAAACTATTCATTCATTTTTAATTTAGAGAAACAATTTTTTAGACCAGATTTGAAATCCGGATAAATCAGAGAATATCCTAGCTTTTTACACAAAAGCTTGTTATCAACTTTTCGATTTTCTTGCCAAAAAGATAGCGCCATTGGACTCATCTCTTTTTTTGCAATTTCAAAAGGAATTGCTGATGGAACAGATTTTTTGGCTATTTTTGCTGCGAAATTAATTACTTCTAGATTATTACTTGGTAAGTTATCAGCTACATTTATCACTAATGGATTCTTCCCTTGAGAATAGAGATTGATTAAAAATAATACAGATCCAGCAATATCATCGACATGAATTCTTGAAAAAACTTGACCGGGCTTATCTATCATTTTTGTTGTTCCCTTGAATAGACTGTCAAACGCAGACCTTCCAGGCCCATAAATACCTGGCAATCTAAGAATTTGAAGAGGAAGCTTGGTTTCTATCCATTGTTTTTCACATGCAAATCTACGAATACTTCTTTCCTGTTGAGGATTAGGAGAAGTATTTTCATCTACCCATCCTCCTTTAGTATCACCATATACTCCAGTAGTGGATAAATAGCCAACCCATTTTAAATTTTTTGAGTTTAGTAATTGAGTTTTGAGTTTAAGTAGAACTGGATCTTCACCATTCAATAAAGGAGGTATGCAACTCAATACATGTGTTGCTCCCTCGAGAATTTCATTTGATAATTGTTTTTCTGTATTGAATATGAAATCAGCTCCTTCACTTTCTTTGCTTCTTCTGCTGCACAAAACCTTTACCCCTAAACGTCTTGCTAAAACTGCAATTCTTTGTCCACTAAAGCCGCCTCCAAATATGATTAATTTTGAATTAGGCGGTAGAGGATCAAACCGCTTGACAATATCCTGATTCATTAGTACAAATGTATTATGTTGTTATTTAGCAATGATTGCTTCTTCTTTTAAGCCTAGTCTGAATTCCATAAATGGTGCTAGCAAATTAAGGAACCATAAAAGATTATCTAGGCAGAATAAAAGTCAAAGCTTGATAAAGCCTTTGCTTGCATCAATTTGCTCTCTTCTTTGTATAGCTTTTGTTCCTGAGAGGTCTTCTAATTTGGTTTCTGTATGTGAGAAATATAATTCTTCAGTCGCCTGTCAAGTTTGGTAGAACCTTAGGCTACTTGCCAAGAATAACCTTCATTTACAATGGATTTTGATTGCTCAATGTTTTCATCTCGTTTAGGTTGAGCCCATTGTAGAAGTCTCAAAGCTAGACGTATATCACCTTCTGTCCATGCTCTTATAGCCATTGAACGCCTTGGGTCGTAAAAACGTTGTTTTCGATACCATTCAAAAGCATTATTGTCTGTTTTGCTCCCGTTGCAAGATAAGCAGGCTGGTACGCAATTTTCAGTGATACTTAATCCACCTTTGCTTTGAGGTAAAACATGATCTATTGATTCTGAATTTTTTCCACAATATATACATCTGTTCCCAGTAAATTTATGTAATGATTTTCGCCATCTTCTATCACGTAGTTTTGGGCATAGATCTTCTAAGAAAACCGCATCCCTGTTGTGCATACGTATTAATTAATTAATTTAATTTTGCCTTGATAGAGCAATAAGTCAATGTATCAAAGATATCTAATTTTGATTTCACAAGATTTATTTTTTAATTGCGAATGATTTATTCCTTGCTTTTCGTCTTAATACAAAAAATAAACTAATCAGTAATTATATCGATCAATATATTTTCCTTTAGGATTTTTTTCTGTGGTGTTGATTGATGTAGTTGCTCCTTTTGCTGATTTTTTATCATTATTAATTCCCATGGAGCTAGATTCTCCTGTATATAGATCGCCTAAATAATTAATACAATCCTCATATTTGACACGATTTTGAACTACTTGTTCAACAATCAACGAGGCAGCTTGCTTGGGTGATGTTTTGAATAAACCTTGTTTTTTGCTTTTAATAAATTCATAGGCTGCTTCCCAGCTTGGTTCATGTGTGTTTCCCCCATTCCTCATAAAGCAATATATGTCTGCTCCGTTAGTTACTGCTCCATTAACTTTTAATCCTAAAGTAGTACTGCAGATTAAACAAATTATTGAAATTGGTAAGAAGTTTCGCTTTATCTCAATTGGCATGATTTTAAAAAGATTATCAATCTTAAATTATCTATTTTTCTTTCTTCTGTCGAGCTTTATTTCGTAATACCGTTTTCGCATTATTCATTAAATTTTTTGTTTTTTAAAATGAAACAAGATTTTATTTAAAGTTCCGTGAATTAAAGATTGTGCCTCTTATATCAATTATCTTTTAAACATGAGTATGATGACTATCTTTTTATATGATTATTTAAATATTATTCGTTATTTAGTACTGAAATTGTTTTAGCAATACCGTTACCAATTGGTACGTTTAATTTGCCTATTTTATCAAGAGTGCTTTCTAAAGCTGATATCACGCTAATAATGTCTCTATCATTGACAAATCCTAAGTGACCAATCCTAAAGATTTTCCCTTTCAAATGGTCTTGTCCACCAGCAAGGAGTATGTCGAAGTCATTTTTTATTACTTGCCTTATAGTTTCTGCATCTATATTTTTAGGCTTAACAGCTGTTATTGCTGGGCTTCCAAAACTTTCTTTTGTAAATAAGTTTAAACCCATGGCTTTTATTCCTTCTTGCGTTGCTTTTTGATGACGAGCGTGGCGGGTGAAGATATTATTTATGCCTTCTTTTTGCATCATTGTGAGTGATGCCTCCAAAGCAAAATATAAATTAATTGCAGGAGTAAATGGATTACTATTTTTATTTGCTGTTTTTAAATATTGTTTTAAATCTAAATAAAATTTAGGTAAATTTGATTGACTATTTGCTTCCCATGCTCTTTTGCTCATGGCAACAAAACTAAGACCCGGTGGAATCATATAACCTTTTTGAGAACCCGAAGCTATTACATCAATTCCCCATTCATCCATTGGAATATTACATGCACCAAGGCTTGTCACACAATCAGCAATAGTAATAGCTTTACCATGATTTTTTACCTCGTTATTAATGGATTTAAGATCATTAATTACTCCTGTTGAAGTTTCTGAGTGAGTTAAAATTACAGCCTTAATTTTTTTATTAGTGTCTTCTTCGAGAAGTCTTTTGAATTGATTTGGATCAAGAGGTTCTCCCCAATCAGCTTTTACAACTTTTACATCTAGATCATATGCTTTTGCAACCTTTACCCATCTTTCACCAAATTTTCCATTATCTCCACAGATGACTTGATCACCTTTGCTTAATGTATTAATTATTCCTGCCTCCATCGCAGCTGTACCACTTCCTGTAATTGTAAGAACGTCTGCTTTTGTTTGATGAAGCCATTTGAGTTGCTCAGTTGTTTTTTGAACAATTGTTTGAAAATCTCCACTTCTATGACCGATGGGGTGCTTACTCATAGAACTCAAAACACTTTCTGGTACCGGTGTTGGTCCAGGTATCATTAGATTGAGTTTGTCTTGCATTTACTTATTTAAATCTAGATTATTATTAGTCTAAAAAATTATTTATGGAATTTCTTTTATCGTCAGCTCTTCCAATAATTTGAATGAATTTACGCTTCCAGTTTGGGTAGTTGCGGCTGCAAAGTCTGCAACGAATGTTCTTATTGGCAATAAATTTAAAGAGACTGAGAGAATTGATTTACCAAATCAAGAAGAATCAATTTTGGTGCCTATTTGTTCTTCAGCTGTACTTGATAATGGTAAGAAATCTTTAGCAATTAGTCATTGTCAATCAGGGCTGCCTTTGGACATAACAAGAGGAGTTGAAATTTGGGCTTTTATTCAATTCAGTAAAGCAAGTTTTAAATCTGGGAAAAGAGTTGAGGATGGCTTCCCCGATTGGCTTGATTTTCATGCCGGTTTTGGAGTAGGTAAATTTCAATCATCTGGTCTTCCATGCATATCCAATTTTGCACGTGATTTACTGTGTATGAATCTTTACCCTCTTTTGCCCAAAGGTAATTCAATAAAAGTAGAAATCGTTTTACCTCAAGGTAAAGATCGTGCTTTGAAGACGAGTAATGAAGCATTTGGAGTAGTAGATGGGTTGTCCCTCATCGGTACACAGGCTGAGCCTCAAATCAGTTCATCTCCAGATCAATTGAAGCAATGCAAAGATATTTTGCATTACAAATGTTCTAAACCATCATTTGATGGATTTCTAGCTTTTGTGATTGGTGAAAATGGAATGGATCTAGCAATAAAATTTGGACTTCCAGCCAATCAAATTATCAAAACGGGTAATTGGGTAGGACCTCTTCTTGTTGCTGCTGCAGAAAATGGTGTAAAGAAACTTTTATTATTTGGATATCATGGAAAATTAGTAAAACTTTCTGGTGGTGTTTTTCATACCCATCATCATCTTGCTGATGCAAGAATTGAAATTCTCACTTCACTTGCGGTTAGAGAAGCTATTTCTTTTGATTTGATTAGGTTTCTAAGTCAATCAACGTCAGTGGAAAATGCGTTATTAACCCTTGAAGAAAACAGTCCAGAAGCGGTATCTTTGGTTTGGGGTAGGATGGCTAAAGAGATTGAAATTAAAAGTCGGGGCTATATAAATAGATATATGTCTTCATCGATGAGAGTAGGATGTGTTCTATTCGATCGTAAAAGACAAATTCGCTGGGCCGGTTTTGACGGTTTAAAACAAATAAATTCTTTAGGGTTAATGCTGAATAAATAGGCATGTATAGCCATATCCCTTTAATTTTTATTAGTCTATTTGATAAGAATGTTTTATAAGGATTTATTAGGTTGATATGGCTTCAAAGATTTCAGATGAGAAACGTAATCCAGCAATCGTAATTCTCGATTTTGGTTCTCAATATTCAGAATTAATTGCTCGAAGGATTAGAGAGACAGAGGTTTACTCATTAGTTATGAGTTACACAACATCTGCTGACCAATTGCGTTCTCTTCAGCCAAAAGGCATTATTTTAAGCGGTGGCCCTGGATCAGTTTATGAAGAAGATGCGCCATATTGTGACCAAGAGATTTTCAATTTAGGTATTCCTGTACTAGGGGTTTGTTATGGAATGCAATTAATGGTTCATCAGTTAGGAGGATCTGTAAAACCTGCTACTGGTAAAGCTGAATACGGAAAGGCACCTTTAGAAGTTGATGATTCAACAGCTTTATTAACTAATGTCATAAGTGGATCCACAATGTGGATGAGTCATGGGGATTCAGTTCAACAATTACCCCAGGGATTTGTCAGATTAGCTCATACTTCTAATACTTTAGAAGCAGCAATTGCTTGTCACGAAAAGAGCTTTTATGGAGTGCAATTCCATCCTGAAGTTGTTCATTCTACTCAGGGAATGGTTTTATTAAGAAACTTTGTGTACCATATTTGTTCGTGTGAGCCAGATTGGACGACAAATTTATTTATAGATGAAGCTGTTTCTCAAGTTCAACAACAGGTAGGTGATAAAAAAGTTTTATTGGCTCTATCGGGTGGTGTTGATTCATCAACTCTTGCATTTTTATTAAACAAAGCAATAGGACATCAATTGACGTGCATGTTTATTGATCAAGGTTTTATGAGAAAAGGTGAGCCAGAATTTTTAATGTCTTTATTTGATGAGAAGTTCAAAATTAATGTTGAATACATAAACGCCAGAGAAAGATTTATTTCAAAATTAAAAGGAGTAACTGATCCTGAGCAAAAGCGTAAAATTATAGGTACAGAATTTATTAGGGTTTTTGAAGAGGAGAGTCTTCGTTTGGGCCCTTTTGATTACTTGGCTCAAGGCACTCTTTATCCAGATGTAATAGAAAGTTCTGGAACAAATATTGATCCTAAAACTGGTGAACGAATAGCTGTTAAAATAAAAAGTCATCATAACGTAGGAGGCTTGCCAAAAGATTTACAATTTAAATTGGTAGAGCCTTTGAGACGTTTATTCAAAGATGAAGTTAGAAAAGTTGGTAAATCATTGGGATTGCCAAATGAAATTGTTCGAAGACATCCATTCCCTGGCCCAGGGTTGGCTATAAGAATTTTAGGAGAGGTTACTCATGAAAAATTAAATTGTCTAAGGGATGCAGATTTAATTGTGAGAGAGGAGATTAATAAAGCTGGTTTATACAATGAGATATGGCAAGCTTTTGCTGTTTTATTGCCTGTTTATTCAGTTGGAGTAATGGGAGATCAAAGAACTTATGCATGGCCCATTGTTGTGCGTTGTGTTTCCAGTGAAGATGGAATGACGGCTGATTGGTCTCGTATACCATATGATGTTTTAGAGAAAATTTCTAACCGTATAGTTAACGAAGTTGAAGGAGTTAATAGAGTTGTTTTGGATATAACAAGCAAGCCTCCAGGAACTATTGAGTGGGAATAACAATGACTACTTAATTGTAGTTATAGATTAAAAGTAGTAGTTCCACGTGAGCACAAAGTAAAAAATAGACAACCTAATTGCAAGGGTTGTGAAGACACGTGTTCCACGTAAGTTCCACGTAGCACGGTGTGAGCGTCTCCATGGAGAAATCGTAGAAAGAGGTTTTCTCTACACTTGCTTGCTAATTTTATTCCTATTTCCATCGATCTCAATTTATGGAATTAATCTATGATTTCTCTACTTATGGATAATATTATTGAGAGAAAGAGGACTCCTGCGTGAAACAACTTCCTCCTCACTTCATCATTGCTAACAAGAAAGAAGTTGTCTTTCATATCAAAGGAGGATTCCCAACGTCATCCGTAATCACAACTCTTATGAAAGAATTTCCAGAGAGTTATAAAGGCGTTGTTATCAGGTGCGAAGAAACTTTCTACAAGATGAGGGAGAGGGGAAATGAATAAAAAACTAAACAATTTTGGTTTTTGCAAAGTTCAATTAGAAATCTGATGAAATTATTGACTTGGAATTGTAATCTTAATTTTTCAAAAAAATTTGAAATTATAGAACCATTTAATAGCGATATCCTAATCATTCAAGAATGTGAAAGATTAAGTCCTAACTTTTTTCCTGAATATAATTTTTTTTGGACTGGAAGCAATGACAAGAAGGGTCTTGGAGTAATTGTTTCGAAATCTATTGAATCAAAAGTTAGTCATTTGCACAATCAGAAATTAATAAATTTTCTTCCTATTGAGACAGAGCGATTAAATATTTTAGGGGTTTGGGCATATAACCATAGAGCATCAAAATTTGGAAATGATGTAAGTGGGTATACGTCTGACGCATTATTCTTTTATCAAAATTGGTTAGCAGAATCAAAGATTTCAATTATGGGAGGTGATTTTAATAATTCTGTTGAATGGGACAAGGGAGAGAAAGAAAATAATTTTTCAAATATTCAGTCTTTATTGAGAAATTTAGATTTTAAAAGTATTTATCATCATGAAAGGGAAGAGGATTATGGAACTGAAAAACAACCCACATTTTTTCATACAAAAAATAAAAATAAGTCTTACCATATTGACTTTCTATTTTTGAAAGGACTAACAGTGAAATCTTTTGATATTGGTTCATATGAAGACTGGATAGGATTTAGTGATCACATGCCTTTAATATGTGAGATTTGAAATCACAGTTTTTCTGTATAGGTCGTAGAAAAGAAATATATTATCGACACTTTCGTTAACGCCAAATATTCCCCTTGATAAACGTTCCACGTGAGTTCCACGTGGTATAGTGGGTTCAAGAAACCCAGTCTATGACTGCGCTTTGAGACCCCATATATGGTAGGAACTATTGAGTGGGAATAAATGATATTTAAGATATAATAATGTCATCATTAGAGTTACAATTAGGTAGAGAATATAAAAGAGGAGAATTACATGATTTTTATGGTGGGCAAAGGCAAGAAGGGATTTCCATTCCTCAGAAATATCCTTATATTTTTGTAATTACTTCTAAGCGTGAAGAAGAGCATGGTTATGTTGATGGTTGGATTGAAAATAATAACTTTTTTCTATATACAGGTGAAGGGCAAATAGGTGATATGGAGTTTAAAGGAGGTAATAAAGCAATCAAATATCATAGACAAAATGATAAACAAATATTTTTATTTCAGGAAACGAAAAAACTTTTATTGCATTAAAAGCAGAACTTAATTTTATTGATTATAAGTATATTCAAGTTCCTGATACGGAAGGGAAGAATAGAAGAACAATTCAATTTAGACTTCAATCTCTAAACGCAGAACCAGTAAGGGAAGTGGAACCTATTTCAATTACTAAACCACATCTGAAACCTGATAAAACTGAAAGACGAGGTTTAGTAATTAGTAGAGTAGGGCAAGGATATTACAGGCAAGAACTTATTAAAAAATTCAATGGTAGATGTACTGTTACATCGATAGATAGAGAGGAGATTTTGATTGCAAGTCATATAGTTCCATGGCGACTATCAACTGATGAGGAAAGATTAGATGTAGATAATGGGATTTTACTCTCTCTTCTTTACGACGCACTTTTTGACAAGCATCTAATTAGTTTTAAAGATGATGGCGAAATTTTAATTGCTAATAGCATTAAAGATGACAACTTAAAAACTAATATTCGTCTAAATGCGAAGATTATAGTTACTGAAGGAATGAAGAAAAATCTTTCTCGTCATCGACTTTTGTTGAGATAAAAGAGGTTACACGTGAGAAAACTTTCCTTGAGATACCAGTCCACCACTTGATTATCTTTTTTCTGAATTATAGAGTGGGAATAGCTCAGGGTAGTAAAACGTAGTCAGTCACTCAAAAACCTACTTCCAGACGACTTCCACTTGTCACCGTCTCTACTGAGAAATCGTAGATAGTTTTTTCTCTATACTTGTTGTTTGAATATCTAGTATTTGTTGCTAAGAATTTATAAACGACTTCTCTATATATTTTTTTATACTCAGTATTTAAAAAGGTACAAAAAAACCTACTCGAAAGCAGGTCTGTTTGAAGATCAGTCGTAAGTGTTTACTTACTCTAATTTTTTTAATCATCAAAATAAGAGCATGTGTAGTTTACTAATTCTAAAACCTCTAAACAAAATGAAGAATTTTTGGGGACATTGAAATCCATACCCTCTGTTATTAATGTCCAATCTTTATCACCTGTAATTTTTATATTTAGTTTTCCAGAATGGATTTGCATGAGTTCTCTTGACGCAGTTTTAAATTCATATCCACCCTCCAACATCACTCCTAATGTTTTTTTTGAACCATCTTTTAAAAAGATGTTACGACTAATAACTTTACCTTCAAAATAAATATTTGCTAATTTATCAACATCTACATTTTGATAGTTATCCATTGAGAAATTCCTGAATCTAATTTTCTAATCACTAATCATAATCTATAGATGTTGAGTTTTATTTACGCACTTGTTATCCCAGTACTAATCTTGGGATTGCTTTATCTATTCATCATTGAAAATAATGGTCTTCCAGATTGGATGGAACGTGTCTCAAGAAATAGTGGTTCCGTTTGGACTTATGGAATTATTGCCATCGCCCTAGTTGGAATTCTAAGATATCTGATTCGATGACTAAGCAGCAGCATCAACACAAGCATTGAATTGATGTTCTACTAACTCCCAACCATTACTGATGAGTTCATTCCAAGTTTCATAAGAGGATTGATAGTCCAATTTTCTTGTGTTTTTAAGTCGTGTTGGGATACCTTCTTTCGTGCAAAACCAAAGTTGAGTGAAGACAGTCGGAAACGCTATTGCAGATTTCGGATCACGAATGAAAAGCAAACATAAGTCTCTTGCTGGGGCAACCAACCATCCTGATGGTGTTGGTAATGCTTCTCTTACAGGTTCATTCATGTGATTGATATCTAATAGTGGATTCATTTCTTGCAAACATTCTGATGAAGTCAGTAGTCAGAGGGATCACGAAGGAGAGAAAAAAAAGCACCTGCTCACTGGTGCTTTGGCTGCTTGTATGTGTGATGTATGCATTTTAATACAAATATACTACTTTTGTCTATGGGTGAATTAATGACTTTTATAAGAAAAGGGCACTACTTCATCAGCATCCTTGTGTTCTTTTTTCTGTTGCACAGACCTGATTTTTGTTGCGATACTTCTGCTTTTACTTTCTAATCAAACAGGAAGTGTCAGTAAATTATTCTTAATTAGCAATCAGCGTTAGCAATCCCCATACTAAGAACAGCACCTAAAGGAATAGACCATGCATAAGCATCTTTCTTGGAGATTGCAGCAGCAAGACCACCTCCAATTAATCCACCTTTAGTTGCATTACCTGAACTACAACTTTCCTCGCTTGGTTGATAACTACGAGAAACTAATATTTGCTCTTGATTTGCTCTGTTATGTTTGCGATAAGTATTAGGGAAATAATGAGCATGATTATGAGGGTGACGATATTTGCCGCCTGGTAGATTCCAACTTAATGATGACCAAGGTACTGCGACCTTGTCTAAACACGACTTCACATAACCCTTTGATCTTCTTTTCCAAGTAACATTTCCCTTTCTGTAGATTTCTTTAAAGCAAGTTCGTTGAGTTGTGTATTCCCTCTAGTGGTTATATTCATCTGCCATTGCTGCCATTGGAGAAATAAACATAGCAGTCAGAACTAATTGTCGGATTTTCATTTCTAACTTTTACCTCTAATCAAAACATAGGATTTCCTGATCCAATAACCAGCAATTCAGACACCTCTAAATGTGCTTTGAGGCTATGAAATCAAATTGTTCCTAATCAAAGATCGTCTTCACTATTTCCGAAAGGGTTGTATCTGATATCAAAAATCAAAACCACTGCTGTACTTAAAAGCAGTAACCCGAAAACAACTTGAGGAGGTGGAAATATCATTCTCACACTCTAGAAAAGGCACAAAAAAACCGCCCTGTTCTGTACTGGCGGGTTAGTGGCAGAGACCTGGTGCAAGTGTTTCCTTGTTTCCACTGCGGAGTGTCTCTTACTCCTCACAAATAAAAACATAAATGAACTTGTAAAAGAGGAAAGTATCTTGAGGCGGGTTTATCGATTGGCACAGGCACTAAAAAAGCATCCAATTGGATGCTCTTTCGGCACAGAACTATGTGTGAGGAGTTGTTCTGTAGTCCTATTCTTATACACCTGATACCAAGATGGCAATAACAAAAATAATCTCTTAAATATTGAAAAATATTGGCTTGGTGTATAAAAACAAAACATTTCACACCTCATCTGCGAATGCCAAATATTTGCTTAAAACAAGTTCTCCCTCAGTACCTTGTGTCAATGAAATGGCAGAGTGACAAGGGTCTTCAAGTGTCTGTTCCTGATATGTTCTCTTTGTTACTTTCTCGTCTTTCCATAGAGAGATCGTACATAGTTTATTTTCTCTATACTTTGCTGGTAGATAAGATGTAAAGAAAAAGTATTAAAAAACTATAAGATGCCCTAATAAATTATTTGTAAATCTTTGTTTTTTATTGACTATTTTAATGAGGCTATTTATATATTTTTATCTCATATGCTCGCTAAAATTATATAAATAGTTTCTTTTACATATTGATTAGATTGAAACTAAGAAGTATTACTTATATGAAGAAAAGCATTGCTGCTTAGATGTCAATGGCGCAACAGTTTGTGATATGAGCTGATGCTTTGTTTTAAAGATTTAGTTGTTCAGAATTTATTAACTACTTCTTTACGTATTCAAAACTTTGTGATCGCAAAAACGCGTTTCTCATGAAGAAGGGGGGCGAGATTTTTGTCACTCCCTTTAAGTTCATGAGCTACTTATCGAGCTAAACTTTTTTTCTGACTAACCAACCATTTACTTAATAAGAAGTGCTAGAACTCCTGATTTATTTATAATTCTTTTAGGATTCAAATTCAATCGTTAAAAGTACTTGATTAGGTCTTATGGCAAAAACTGAAAATGATCTTGATATTTACTATGCAGTTGGGAATGCTAATACTTCTAGGCAGGAAACTGAGATTGGGGGAATCATAAAAAAAAGAAATTCTATGGGATGGAAATTAGTTTCTACCAGCACCGCAGTGGTTGATATCACTAACCAATTTTCTAACTTGTATCTCTTTTGGGAGAAATAATATGAGTAAGAAAAAAGAGAAATTTAATGTGACGCAGGGTATGACTCTTTTGCTTCTTCAAAAACTTTCTTTACCTGCGAACACGGTCTTTTTAATCATTCTTTTTATTACTAACCCAGCAAATAAAATTGGTTATGAGGAGGAATAGGCATACAAAACTTTTTCGAAATCAAGTCTTTTTCCCCTTCACCTAACGAATTATTCACACCTTCAACTTAATTAAATACATGGGTTAAGAAAGGCACTCTGCTGCATCAGCTTCCTTGAGTGCCTCTCTTTACTTACAGAACAATTTTGTTGAGGAGTGTTCTGCTTTCCTTTTTCTAATTAATTCGAAAAGTGGAAGCATCAGAAATTATTCCTAATTAAAGATCGTTTTGCCTATTTCTAAGGAGGGTCATATCTTTTTGAAGATCAAAATTACTCCTGTGCTTAAAAGTAGAAGTCAAAAAAACCATATGGGGGTAGTAGATCATCCGATTACTCAGAATACATCGGTTTTAAGTCGATAAAAGGAGTGGTGTATAAAGAGAACAACACTCTTGAAATTAATCAGGGATTGCCTTGTTTCGATCATTATGGATACAAACCGCACGGAAGGATATTGATCGTCTTATTAAAAATTGGCCTTAAGACGGGTGTGAGATTTTGGTTACCCCCTTTAAGTTCAGCATCCACAGATATAACTGAACTTATCACTCTGATTTACGACCATCTACTTGATCGGAAGTGATATATTTTCTGATTTATCTCTAATAAATCTAGATCCGGTTAACGTGAAAATTAATTCTTGTTAACCAACGACCCATTAATCTTTGTGCTTTCTGAGGCTTAGTTAAACAAGATAGCCAATCATTGTTTTTTTCACCTCAATATTTCAATTGAAAGTAATAAGGAATTAGATGAGGAAGTGTTCCAAGTGAGATTAACAGTACAGAAAACCAAAGAAAGATTGATGAAAGAGTATTTGACCCATTAGATCTGAAACTACGGGTTGCTTGCATGATTAGACCTCCATTGAATTAAATGTTTTTTAGTAATTAATTGAGCAGTTGCCAAACTGCAGACATTCATTCTCGTAATCAACTTCATCAAAATCAGTTTCATAATTTGAAACTAGATCACACCAATCATTCCCTTGGATAGGAACTCCACATGATTTCGAAAATGTTTTCTTTACGTCTTCGATTGCATGTTTAAAAGGATTACCGCATGACATGGCTTGACCTCCTAATAGTGCTTTGATTTATATCTACTCCTATTGATTGAAAATTTCTATAGGAGAAAAATCCTAAAGCATTAATCTTTATTCTTCCAACAAGAAAGACCCCTTGCCTTAAGAGTGGCACTAGGGGTCTTCCTTTACTACAGAACTGTTTGTGCGAGGAGTTGTTCTGTTATTTCTTTTCTAATCAATTCCCAAAAGAGTCGACAACAGAAAAAACCCCTAATTAGCAATTCGAATCATCCACTTTTAAACCTATAACTGTAGCTAATGAGATGGTGTAACCCTACGCTTTTTTTTTTTTAGATATTGCATGCAGCAGCAAGACTGCCACCCAAAACGTCACCTTGATGATACGCAAGCACTGGACGAAGAATTAGGTTTGTAAATTAGAATTGTTGGTTGGCAAGACCGAGATCTGGCTTCTGGAATCATTCTAAGCAGGTATGGTTTGCTGGTGATGATGACCAACCTTATCCCATGGAATAGAAGAAATTTCTAACGCTTCGGAATGGGCTTCATATCTGTAAATTTCCCCTTAGTAAGTTCGTTTAGTGATATATCTCTTATGGTGAAATGTCAATTTGCTATTACTGCCATTCGAAAAAGAAGCATAGAACTAATGATCGGATTCTCATTCTTCACCTTTGACTTTAATAAAAACATAGGATTTTTCTGATTTAACAACAAGTAATTTTTACAGTATTAGAAGAACTACGAGTATAAAAAAGTAAGATATTCTTTATCCCTGTGAAAAATATAATTTTCTCTCTCAAAATCACTTTTATTTAAGGTTTACACGATTACTCTGTGATATAAATTTTTTTTTAAAATTTTTGCTCTTATTATGTTTTTATACTATATAAAGTAAAAACTTGTGTGTGAGACTATAATTGACTAATCAATTATAGTTATATTCTTAAACACATACCTTTATACCAAAAATTAAATGACAGAGTTATAGATATTTTCAAAAGCTACTTGTAGCTTTTAACTGTCTTTATGAAGAGATCATAGATAGATTATTTTTTCAAAAAATAAGAGTATTTGTATGCTTTGAGAATGATTATATTTTAATTTTACAAATCCAGAATTTATATTTTCTCTGCGGATGTTTGGATTCTTTTTTTCAAATTTTGAGTAGTTTTATAAGTATGTTTTAGTAGGCTATGTCTTAGTATTTTCTAATTTTAGTAATGATTTCAATAGCTTTGCGGTATAAGATTTCTGCTGCTTGTAATTTGCCAAGATTTTTTAATATCACTCCGTAGTTAGAAAAGATTCTTTGATCATTATAACCCTGTTCAATACAATTTTTATAACACTTTGATGCTTCTCGAGTATTACCTTGTAGATGAAATCTAATTGCTTGATTAATGATTTGTTCTTTAGTGGATTTGCTGCTTTTATTGATTATTTGTTTCTTTTTATAATTACTTTGCGCTTCTATATCTTTCATTTTAAACTTTCAAGATGATTCTTCTTTTTTTAATTATAGTATTTTTCTCAAATATATTAAAAAATATTGGTTAAATTATATTGAGAAGACTAATTTGATTTTTTATATCTAAGATTTACTCTTAAATCATAGCGTAGGGGGGACAAAGAACAATATCTAAATTTATGTCTAAAGCTATATGGCTACCAAGTCAAATATGTCTACTATTCATTTATACAATTTACTACGAGAATTCATGCAAAATGCTTTACTTTTAAATAGGGATTGTAGGTAATTTTCGCGGATCTAATTATTGCTAAAAGTTTTGACTATAAATATGTAGGCATAGACTGATCAATGATGTTTCTTGTTATCAGTTCTTTGAGTCGTTATGAAATTTGATGCAACTTTGTATTTCAATTAAAAAAAATAATTATGGCGAGGGTTTAAAAAAAGCGTCATCATTTCAATAATAGATAGCTATCATCTAATGTCATTTACAGTTACTTACAACGGAGATATTCAATATATTAAGGTTTTCTACTCAACTGAAAAAACGAGATCTGGAAAGTACTATGGCGAATTTTATAAACAAATGGATGCATTAGCGAGTGACCTGAAACGTCTCAAAGAGGAACTGTATGAGGATAGTGAAAAGGCAGCGAAAATTGCTAAAGATGCGGCAAATAAGGCACTTTCTGAGAGATTTGGTCCACTCCGATATCTTATTGATGATAGACACTGGGACGAGGACATGGTTATCAGTAAAATTCTTGATGACAGAAAAGAAGAAATGTTAGCACTAGCACAAAAGACTTTTAATAATGAAGTTCTTCTTGAAGAGGACGCGACTGAGGAATATTCTATCCACTTAGATGAAGGAGTAATAGAAGTTGATGGTAAGGGTGTAGAGACATCGGTAATGGATTTTTTTGATTCTGACGACTACCACGAATTAAATGAGGAAAAATTAGAAAAATTGGAAAAACTTGATTGGTTTATTATCTGGTCGAGGACAGAGGCCGGTGAGTTTCAGGCAGAGGGTGGACTACATGAGGGTAATTATTCATCAAAGGAATTGAATATGAAAAATTGCTTGCTTACCTATAGAGATTTGCCCCTTATTGTTCCTTCTAATGGTACGGACATCTTTAGTAATGAACTTGAAATTCATTTTATAGATGAGACCAGAGCATCTCTTTCAATAGGTGATGCTTAGCAAAATCAACAAGATTTGCTTAACTTAAAGGCATTCCTATTTAAGTCGGTAGGCAGCGATGAATGAATTACGTCTAAGAATCTATGAGCAGATAATAAATGATTCACCAGGAGTGAAAACTTCCTTGTTTAATAAAACCTGTGGAGTTACTATTTTTATTTCGATTTTTTTCGCAGTTATCACTACTGAAAATTCAATCGATTATAAATTTGGGGATCAGATAGACCTTGTGGATTGGTTTATTGGTGTTTTGTTTTGTGTTGAATACTGTTGTCGCTTATGGGTTGCACCACTTGAAAAGAAATATGGCAAAGGATGGAAAGGCGTTTTACGTTATGTGGTTTCACCAATGGCCATTATTGATGTTATTGCAATTGTCCCATCTTTTATTGGTGTTCGTGCAGAATTAAAAATTCTCAGGATTATTCGCCTCTTGAGAATATTAAAAATTGGAAGGAGTGAAAAATTTAAGCAAAGTATATATCACTTTAATTATGCAATTCGATCAAAGAGTCAAGAATTACAAATTTCGATTTTTTATACCGTTTTACTTTTGTTGATCAGCAGTACTTTTATGTATCTTGCTGAATCTTCTATTCAACCAAGCTTGCTAGGTTCAATTCCAAGATGTCTTTGGTGGTCAATCACAACTGTTAGTGCTGTTGGTTATGGAGATTCCATACCAGTAACGGTTGTTGGGAAAACGATTGCATCGATAACTTCTCTTATGGGTATTGCTGCAATTGCAATACCTACTGGAATACTTGCATCTGGATTCAGTGAATCAATAGGGGTACACGATAAAAATAAAAACGAATTGTCTGAAAATGAGTTTTCAAGTATTTCCTAATTAAATTGATATTCACGTCAAATACAGGAAAATTTTTTACTAAAGAAGGAGCAATAGATCTTATGGTCTCATTGAGTGCCACTGATGCAAATTCAGAAAAGAAATGGAGAGGTTTTTATAACTCGTTATCAATGGCTGAACTAGAAGCCGCGTGGTATTAGTATTGGAAAGATTGATTGAATCAGATAAAATCTTTTAATTGATTGGAAGATTATGGACGAAGCGTGGCTGCAAGAACTCAATAAAAGGAATCTTGTGGTTCAAGGAGAAAATTGCTCTCGATGGGACTTCGCAACTGTTATTCTCTCTTCTTCAGTTTTAGTAAAACTAAGTCAGGAAGAAAGAGCGAAATTTCATATGACTGAATTTAAACGAGCAACTAATGAAATTGAGCATTGGGCAAGAGTAGAAGAAATATGTGACTTTTTTGGTGTTGAAGATCCAGATTTGGCTGGAGATATATATGTAAGAAGGTTTAAGAATATGACTGTAGATGATGAGATTAAATGGCTAGAGTTAAGAGATATTAGTGAAGATATACCTGAAGGCTTTGGCGTGAAAGTTGATTGGGGTACATCAAAATAAATATAAAAAAATGGATATTGATTAAATGAAACTTTTTTAAATTAAAATAAAGCAGCCTATGTGTTTTGATAAAAACTAAATATATCTCAAAAAAAAGTTTCGTTGTCAGATCGATTATCTTAATTTTTTTCTTTTTTTTAGTTTTCTAAAAACGTAGATTTATAAAAACGAATTTGCATTTGCAAGAACTATTTGAAAAGAGCAAAACATGAACAATTACACCCGAATTAACCTATCTCCATTAGCTTCTTTCCACGCTGAATTATTATTATCGAACTCATTAAATTTCTTTAACTTTTTGATTGATCGCTACTTACCACCGTTACAGAGGCGAACTGCATCAGAAGAGCTTTTTCCATTCGCTTGAATCTCTTTGACACATTCGATGAAGACTTTTGATTCTTGTTTTACAGAGCATAAACTGAAAGCGATTGCAACAAGTGCAACAGCAGAAACTACATTAGAACCTAGTTGAACAATGCCATAGGCAAACATCGCTTTTCCTTTTCCACGACATTTTTGATTGCTTGTTTTATGTTCTTCAGCCATTTTTGAGAGATTATTTCTTTTAATCTAATTGATTTACTTATCAAAAAAGTTTACAAGCAGTAGAGGATACCGTTCTAATTACCTTTTTAAGTTTTGTTTTTTCACATTCAAAATAATTACAAAAAAACCGCCTCATTGTTAATAAGACGGTCTTTTTGGAGATCAGGCGCAAGTGTTTCCTTGTTTCCACTGCGGAGGATCTCTCTCCTCACTTTTTTACTATTACGTATTTTATGGGCACCTCAAGTGCTAACAGGTTAGTTTCCCAACTGTCACATGTGACACTTTGAAAGTTTGTGATTAAAAAAACACCCTTCTTAAAGGAAGTTGGGTGGTTTTTTTAACAGAACAGTTCTGAGGAGTTGTCTTTTCAAATCATTTTTACTGTTATTAGGAGTTTTTGTAACTACTTAAAAACAAAATGACTCAGAACATTAGGCGGAATTGATTTTTGATCTGCAAGATTGGCTAGTCTTCTGCATTTTCAAACTGTTTGGCTAATCTAAAACCTTTTCTAAGAATTAAATATATTCCATATAAACCAGCAATTAAAGGAAGAACTATTAGAGGGTTAGGACTGTAGTTGGAATAATCTTTTACACCATCAACATATTCGATACCCGAGCATTTTAAGTATAGAAAACTCGTAAAGATAATACCCCAGCCAATGATTGAGAGAATCCCTCCTTTTTTGTCACCTTCGTAAAATCTATCTAAACCCCATCCCCAACCAATAGCAAGGATCACTCCTCTTGTGACAGCATTTTTTTCTTGCTTACGTAGCATTTCTTTTGTTGGAATGTGTTCGGAATGAACATAACTGAATTATTGTTGTTTTGCATGCACTCATTCAAAAGATACTTATTCCTGTAAACATTTTGATATTGTTTGTATAGAAAATAAGTATGAAATAAAGTGAGGTAACATTTCCAGACAAGCAAAAAGTAGAGATTTATAGAGAAATCGATCAAATAAATCTATCTGTGCCCTATTGAGTTGGTTTGGATTTCTTATGGCTATGTTGACTTATCTTATTTTACAGGGGTGGTCGACTTCAAAAAAAAAAGATAAATTGGTTCAATAGCTTATTACTTTTGACAGTTGCACAACAGACTGATTTGCAGTTAAGCCGAAGGCTTCAGAAAGATAGTATAACCATCTCAGGAAAGGTTATTTTTATAAATCCTTTTCTATATTGGCGACGCTTTGACAACAATACTGATAGATGGTTAAGGGAGCCTGGCCAGCTAGGAGAAGAGCAAATCCATCTCAATAGAGCGCGTTTTTATCCTGAAGTAGATTGGACTTTTCTGAAAGACGAAGAACGGATGATTAAAGACGCTGCAGTTGAAATGTTTTTAAAAACGCTTGAATTAATTGGTACTTTTCATCCTCAGCTTACTGCGGGGCAATTGCTAGAAGTTGAAAGAAAAATGGCAGTTACTAAAAAAAAGTCTTTTGAACGTTGGGTAGAGAAATCTTTTAGAAAGAAAATTAATCAAGCTTCAAGAGAGCGTAATAGGTTTGCTAGAGAGCGTTTTGTAAGAGGTTGGCGAGAATGGTTAACTCTTGAAACTACTCATCAAGCTTTTCTTCCATTCGCGACAATAATTGTGATGTCAATCTTTGGTGGTTGGTCCATAGGTATTTCTAATAATAGTTGTACTCCTTACTTTCCAACGTCAGAAACAGGTATTCTTAAATAGCTTTTGTTAAGCCATTATGGCTAAAGATCAATTAAGGGATTTCCATTTATTTGCAATGGAATCTGTATTGCCTTTTGGCATGGGCATTGTTAATAATGCTAAAAATGGTGGATTTCAAAAAATAATGGATGTATTAAAATCGAAAGATCCATTTTTAGAATTCCAAGTTGATGGCAAAACTTCTGCAAAGACAGTAAGGGATAAGATTGATCAATTGATTCCTGGTTTAGGCTATCCAGTTGTTTCTGTTGATGTAACTGTTGAAGAGAATTCTTCTGATTATGAAAGCAATGATCAAGATTCTTTAGTTTCAACTTTAAATAGAATTGATAATGAATTAGATCTATTGAGGCATTATATTAGTAATGACTCAAAAAATTTAGATGATGAATAATTCTTGAATTATAATAATGAAGAAAAAAGAAAATTTATATCTCAGTTCTAAAAAGCATGTGGGTGCTTTTAATCAACCCTTGATTTTCTTTTTGTTTACTTGCTTAATTTTTTTCGTAACAGGTGCTCGTCTATTTTGGATCCAAATAATTAATGGCTCTTACTATAAAAAACTTTCAGAAGAAAATAGAATTAAGCTAATTTCTAACCCACCAATAAGAGGGAGGCTATTAGATCGTAATGGTGTAATTCTTGCCGATAATAAACTTTTTTATTCTTTATCTGTTCAACCTAGACTGTTAACTACTGTTGAATGGATTGATCTAAGGGATGCTTTATCTGATCTGTTGAATGTTTCTGCAAGTCAATTAGAGATTGCATTTAACAAAAGTAATTCCGAGACGCCTTATAAAAAAGTATTGTTGAGTGATTTATCCGTTGAGCAAGTTATCAGATTTAAAGAACAAGAGAGTAAATTGTATGGTGCTCAGATTGATATTGGTTTAGTTAGAAATTATCCTTATAAGTCTTTAGCCGCTCATGCTTTAGGTTATACACAATTGATAACTCAAGATGAGTTTTCGGAGCTTTCACAAAGAGGTTATAAATTTTCCGATCGAATTGGACGAAAAGGTATTGAAGCTGCTTTTGAACCTGAATTGAGAGGTAAATGGGGCGGAGAAATGCTTGAGGTTGATGCAATAGGTACGGTTCAACGGAGTCTAGGGTTAAAGCTTCCTAAAGCTGGCAAGGATATCAAATTGACTCTTGATCTAGAGCTTCAACGGACTGCCGAAAAAGTTTTGTCCGATAAAGTCGGAGGAGCAATAGTAGCGCTTGATCCACGTACCGGTGCAATTAGAGCAATTGCTAGTCAACCTACTTTTGATCTGAATTTTTTTTCTCAGCCTTTTACTAGTCAACAATATGACAACTTTTTTTTGTCATCGAACCGTCCTCTTTTGAGTAGAGCATTTAATGCATACGATCCAGGAAGTACATGGAAGCCCGTAACGGCTATTGCCGGCATGGAAAGTGGTAAATTCCCTTCTAGTCAAAAATTAAATACCGTTCCTTGTATTAAATATGGTAGTCATTGTTTTCCAGAATATAACAAGAGAGGTTTTGGGTGGATAGGATATGAGGATGCATTTAGAGTTTCGAGCAATACTTTTTTTTATCAAGTAGGTGTCGGGGTTGGACCCTCGGCTTTATATGATGCAGCGATTAAACTTGGCTTCGATAATTATACTGGCATAGAAACTCTAATTGATGAAAATAAGGGCTTAGTAGGGAATAAGGAATGGGCTGATAAAGGTCGTGGCTGGGGAAAGCCTGGAGAAACTCCCTGGATCGTAGAGGATATGGCTAGTGCATCCATTGGTCAATCGGTTGTTCTGGTTACTCCATTGCAATTAGCACGAGCATATGCGTCTTTTGCAAATGGTGGTTATTTGATTACTCCTCATTTGGTTGATGGCAATATTAATTGGAGATCAGAAAAATATTTCCAAAAAGTAGATATTCAAGATACAACTTTTGAGACAATCCGTCGTGGACTTCGAAAAGTAGTAACTAGTGGTACTGCTATTGGAATAAATATAGATCCCTCTATAATCCCTCCAGTCGCTGGTAAAACTGGAACAGCTGAAGATAGCAGTGGAGGTGAAGATCATGCATGGTTTGCTGGCTTTGCACCTTATGACTCTGGGAAAATAGTCATAGTTGCATTTGCTCAGAATACTCCTGGTGGTGGTTCAGTCCACGCTTTACCTATGGCAAAAAAAATGTTTCAGACATGGTATGAATTAAATTCTAATGAGCAATTGATTAGTGTTGGAGAAGAGTTAGAGAGTTAATTAGAATGATTTAGTTTTAGTAGTTGAGTTATAATTGCTTTAATTGATGTATCTTCAGCAATTTTTGACTTGTTCGTAGCTAACTGACGACCTAAAACCAAAGCTCCAAGATGGGTTAGCTGAATTCGCATCGAAAGCAATAACTCCATACACCCTCCTCCCGAAAAACTTGCAATTGCAATGGGACGTTCGTTAAATAAACTTCGAAAATCTTTTCCTTGCACAGAAAGCCAAGCTATTGCATTTGTAAGAATTGGAGGAATTGAACCATTATATTCTGGAGCACAAATGATCCAATGTGAATGGCTTTCCATTTGAGCATTGATCAAATGAAGATTATCTGGTGCTTTCTCTTTTGAATTGTGACGTGGATTAAATATTGGTAAATCATTTTGTGATTCTGTCAAATCAAGTAATTCGCATGAGTAATTTAGTTCCTTGCCTGCGAGTAAAAATCTTTTGGCTAATTTCAGATTTTCACCATTGCTTGCAGCTATAATAAGAAGCTTTTTATTAGACATTGTGAATTAGGAAGGAAGTATAAATAAATGGATCAAGTCGTTTTTGTAATGGATCTAGTAGTTCGCTCCGGTTTTTCGATGATGAACTGCTGTTACTCCATCTTTTTTAAGGACTTTTCCATGTTTAATCTCAGCATATATCAGCCAATGATCTCCACACTCCATTCGTTGACTAACTGTACCCTCCAGCCAAGCTAAAGCTTCGTTTAACAAAGGTTGATTGTTTGGACTTAATTTGATCTCAAGATTGTTAAATCTATTATCTCCAGGTTTGAATGATTGGAGAAATTGTTTAAGGAGGCTTTGATAATTGTTTTGCTCTAAGATATTCAAAGCAAAATTATCACCAGTATGAAGTAAGTTTTCTACAGCTCTTTCTTTGGCCACTGCAATCGTAATACCAGGGGGAGAAAAGCTTGCTTGACTTACCCAGCTTGCAACCATTGCTCCGCTAATTTGATTACCTTCATCTCCTTTTTGAGCAGTCAATATACATAGTGATCCTACGACTCTTCCAAGTGCATTAATTGTTGGATCACTTTTACTTGTATTTAATCCAACATTAGCCTTTCTTTGTTGACGTAATTTCGTATTAATTAATTGTTTACCAAATTGGATACCTGTTTCCTCAAGTTTTTTAATCATTAATGGATCAGGACTAAATTTGATTTTTATGGGTTCAAATCCAAATTTAAAGCCCCCATCTTTTAATTTTTTTTCAAGTAAATCAAGAGCCTCTCCACTCCACCCATAACTTCCAAATACTCCAGCCGGCTTGTCTCTGTCTCCCTCAGCTAAAAGCGTACCTAGTGCTGAAACAATAGGGGTGGGTGCATGTCCTCCTAAAGTTGGTGATCCAATTAGATATCCATCGGCTTTGCGAATTTCATTGATTAAACTATTTGAAGCGGTGAATTCACAATTAATAATCTTAACTTTGACTCCGGTTTTACTAATTCCTCTAGCGATGGCATCAGCAATAGCTGCAGTGTTTCCATATGCACTAGCAAATAATAAAGCAACTCTTAAGTTGTTGTATTTTTGGCTTTCTCCCCAACTTTGGTAGTTGTTTAATAAACTTCTCCAACTACCGCTGATTGCAGGTCCATGCCCAGGGGCTATCGTATCAATCTCAAAATCTTCGAATTTTTCGATAATACTATTAACTTGAGTAGACATAGGTGCCATTAAACAATCGAAATAATGTCTTCTTTCTTCTTCCGTACTAATACTGTTTAATTCAGCCCATTTTTCTTCATATAAATGCGCACCAAATAATTTGTCACTCATCAATAAACCAGTTTCCTTTTCAAAAACAATTAGTCCACCAGGCCAACGTGCTGTTGGCGCGGGAATGAGAGTAATCTCAAAGTTATTATCTAGTTTAAAAGTTTCCAGTTGTCTAATGATTTGTATATTTGGAAGGATTGCAACTCTCTCCGATGCTTCTTTTGGATTTGTATCTTTAGATGGTTTTCGTAAATTCCAAATTTCCCTGAATAATTTTGCTCCGGGATTAGAACAAATAACCGTTAAATTTTTATACTTCACATTCATTCGTTTTACAAACGCTACTTTATTGGGGTTGATATGACCCATAACTAACTTTATTTCAACTGAATCTCTGCTAATTATTGTCTCAAACTCTTCTAAGAATTCTTTTTCAAATGTTAAACCAGGAGGGTGAACAAGAATATATTCTTGTGATTTAGAATCTTCATTTTGATCAGATTTAAATAAAAAAGTATTTGTGCAACTACCTTTTTCAAGAGAATATTCAACTTCAAATCTAGTTCGTTTTGGATTTAGGCTTCTTAAACAAATTAAGTTCTGCTCAATAGGAATCTGGATCGTCTTTTTTATGAAAGTATTTAACTTTGGTGAAGAAATATTCTCTACTGCCATTGTTAATAATTACTACCAACTCTTCTATGATGAACAGCTGTTTTACTTTGAGTATTTGATAAATTACCTTTCTCAACTGATGAATAGATTATCCAATGGTCTGTTGTCTCCATTCTTTGAATAACTTTACATGAAAGGAAAGCTAACGCATCAGATAGAACCGGTCCTCCAGCCGCAAGATCATTCATTAATTCAACTCCTTCAAATCGATTAGCACCTGGTGGAAAACGTTTTAAAAAATGTCTGAAGAGGTGCAGATAATTATTTTCTTGAAGAATATTTAAAACAAAACGATTATTGACTTGTAATAATGACTCAATGGCTCTGTCTTTAGCTACTGCCACGGTGATTCCAGGGGGTTCAAAACTTGCTTGACTGACCCAGCTTGCAACCATCGCACCGTCTCGACTGTCCGCACCTGAATTCTCTTTAGCCGTAACAATGTAGAGCCCACCGCTTAAACAGCCAAGCGCTTTGTTTAATTCTCCATCAAGGCTTTTTGTAGCAGCTAAATTTTTCTTTCTAGTAAGAATTTGACCTAAATCTGTACCAGCTTCTTCAAATTGTTGATAAACAGTTTTATTTGGTTCGTCACGAACTCGAAGTGGTTTAAATGCTTCTTTTTGTCCAAGCTTTCTTAATTGGTTACTAATAAAGTCAATTGGCTCTTCATTTCCGCCATAAGAATCATAAGTTGCTACCCACTGCTTTTGTTTTAATGACGCAAGTAATGTCCCAATATTACTTTGCAATTCTGAATCAGATTTGATTGGCCATGTTGGTACAACAACTGCGCTTGCATCAGTAATTAGAGCACTTAATTCTTGAGTGTCTGAAGCAATAAGATCAACTAATTGAACTTGAGCATTTGCCTTGCCTATGCCATGAGCAATTGCTTGACTAAGCCGATCGCAAAAACCATATTGGCTCAGATAACAAACCACGGCATAGTTCTCTCCTTTACTTCTTTGCTTACTCCATTCTCTATAATTATTTAGCCATAACTGCGTATTAAAATTAAGGATTGGTCCATGTCCAACAGCAATAGTCTGCACGGTTGGCAATGCATCAATTTTTTTTAATGCTTGAACTACGCTGCGGGCATTAGGACCCATAAGGCAGTCGTAATAAAATCGGAAATCTTCATTTAATAGATTTGGATTTTCGTCGTATAATTTTTCTGAACAGTAATGCAAACCAAACGCGTCACAAGTATATAAAATTTGAGTACCGTGATCAAAAGAAAAAATAGTATCGGGCCAGTGTAGATTTGGCGCACTAATAAATTCAATTTTGTGCTCGACTCCACTGATTATATTAATTTCTAGATTTAGCTCCTCACCACTTTTGACTGCTCTTGACCTAAAAGGTTGATGGATTTGCGCTTCTAGAAATTTTATAGCTACTTTAGATGCGACGATTTCAATATTTGGGTTTAATTCAATTAAGTATTTAATTAGTCCAGAATGATCTGGCTCTGTGTGACTGACTATTAAATAATCAATTTCTGTTGGATTGATTTCTTGTTTAAGTTTTTCAAACCAAATATCCTTAAATTTTAAATGGCTTGTATCTACAAGTGCAGTTTTTTTGCCTCTTATTAAAAAACTATTGTAGGTAGTTCCATTTCTAAGGCCAAATTCAATATCAAACCTGCTCCGATCCCAATCCAACGATCTTAAAGCGTGTGTATCTTCAGCAATTTTTTCATATTGAAGTGATAGTCTAGGAGTAGCCTTTTTCTGATTTTCTAAAGCTGTCGATTCAGTAAAAATCATGTTCTTAAAGTTATTAATCAGAGAGAGCTAGAAAGCTGCAACAAATTAGATTGCTGAGTGAAAATACCTAGATCATTTTTTACCATAATAGGATATTGAGGTTTGTACGTGTGATACTGCTTCCCGTAAATATTATTTGTTTGCAATAGGTGTGGATCTCGACGGATTTTTTTGAATATTTTCTCTTTCGAAGTCTCATGGGTTTCCATTTTGTTATTGTTTAAGGGCAAGTTGAGCCAATCTGACCATTTTTGTGATTGTTTTCAAAAACCTTTGTAGAAATAATTTTTAGTTATGAAAAAAAATTCTTCCACCTTAATGAATCCTCCATCTCTCTCAGGAGATGAAATAAGAGAAGCTTTTATAAACTTTTTTACCAAACATAATCATAAGAAACTTGCAAGTTCTTCTTTAATTCCAGATGATCCGACTGTTTTATTGACAATTGCGGGGATGTTACCTTTTAAGCCTATATTCTTAGGATTGAAAGAATCTCCTACTCCTAGAGCAACATCCAGTCAAAAATGTATTAGAACAAATGATATTGAAAATGTAGGGAGAACAGCTAGGCATCATACTTTTTTTGAGATGCTCGGTAATTTTTCTTTTGGTGATTACTTTAAAAAAGAGGCAATTCAATGGGCGTGGGAATTAACTACTGACGTTTTTCGACTCAATCCAAAGAATATAGTCATTAGCGTTTTTGAAGAAGACTTAGAAGCAGAGCAAATATGGAAAGAAGTTGAAGGGGTTGATGCAAAGAGAATCATCAGAATGGGTGCTTCGGATAATTTTTGGTCATCTGGAGCTACAGGACCTTGTGGTCCATGTTCAGAACTGTATTTTGATTTTAAACCCGAATTAGGAAGTGATGGTATAGATCTTGAAGACGATAGTCGATTTATAGAATTTTATAATTTGGTTTTTATGCAATACAACCGAGACTTAAAGGGCACTCTTGAACCATTGGCGAATTGTCATATTGATACAGGAATGGGCTTAGAAAGAATGGCTCAAATTTTGCAAAAAAAATCTAATAACTATGAAACGGATCTTATTTTTCCTCTCATTGAGTCAGCGGCTTTATTAGCTAAAATTAATTATGAAACTACAATTAAAAAAAATCAAACATCATTAAAAATTATTGGAGATCATTGCAGAGCTGTCACTCATTTAATTTGTGATGGTGTAACTGCCAGTAATCTTGGGCGAGGCTATATTCTTCGTCGTCTCATACGTCGTATGATTCGACATGGTCGACTCATAGGGATTAATCAGTCGTTTTTACCTCAGCTAGCTGAAGTTGCAATTGAGCTGATGAAAAATGCTTATCCTCAATTACTGGAGAAAAAGAAAATTATTCTTAATGAGTTAAAAATAGAAGAATCTCGTTTCCTTGAAACTCTTGAACGGGGAGAAAAACTTTTAGCAGAGATTACAGCTCATGAATGTGATCTTATCTCTGGTTCTCAGGCATTTGAGCTTTATGACACTTATGGTTTTCCTTTAGAATTAACAGAAGAGATCGCGAATGAAAAAGGCATTTCTGTTGATATTAATGGCTTTGAAGTGGAAATGGAGAAGCAACGCAAACGTGCAAAAGCAGCTTCTGTCAGTATTGATTTAACTGAAGAAGGTTCAATTGAAAGAGAAATTGCTTTGTTTGATGAAACAATATTTGATGGCTATGAAAAGTTACAAACCACTTCTATCGTGATAGGCATTTTTAAAAATAATGAATTAATCAAACAAGCTTTTGAGGGTGATTTAGTTAAGATTATTGTAAATAGAACGCCTTTTTATGCTGAGTCAGGTGGACAAATTGGAGATAATGGCTTAATAACATCTCAAGATCTAGAGGTGTCTATAGAAAACGTTAGAAAAAAGAAGAATATTTTTATTCATTCTGGAAGGATTAAAACAGGAGTTCTAACAGTTAATTCATCTGTTCAGATGAATGTGACTCCATCTTTTCGTCAACGAACTACATCAAATCATACAGCTACACATCTATTACAATCAGCTTTAAAGTTATCGATTGACTCAAGTGTAAGTCAAAGAGGTTCGTTAGTTTCAAATGATCGATTGAGATTTGATTTTAATGCTCCAAAACCTCTAACAAACAAAGAACTTAATGATATGGAAGTACTGATAAATCAATGGATTAATGAAGATCATCCAATTCAAATTAAAACAATGCCAATTAAGGAGGCTATGGCTGCTGGTGCCTTGGCAATGTTTGGTGAGAAATATGGTGATGTGGTACGTGTCGTGGATGTTCCAGGTGTTTCTATGGAGTTATGTGGAGGAACCCATGTAACTCGCACGTCACAACTAGGTACGTTTAAAATTATTAATGAGACAGGTATTGCTTCAGGTATTAGACGAATAGAGGCTATGGCTGGTCCATCAGTTTTAGATTATTTTAACGAACGTGATTTGGTAGTTAAGGAGTTAAGTAAATCATTCAAGGTGCAATCATATGAAATTGTTGAGAGAGTTTCATCTCTTCAACTGGAATTGAAAGATAAAACAAAAGAACTTATCAAACTTAAGAATGAACTCGCATTAGTGAAGGCATTGAGTTTGGCTAGTTATGCAAAATGTGTTGGTAAGAGTAAATTATTAATCAGACGTTTAGATGGGGTCGACGGATCTGGATTGCAATCTGCGGCTTCAAGTTTGATAGATCATTTAGGCAAGTACTCTGCTGTTGTTTTTGGAGGTATTCCAAATCAGGAGATCGATAATAAATTAGTGTTTGTTGCTGCATTTTCTACTGATTTAGTTTTAGATGGTTTTCATGCAGGCAAATTTATCAGTGGGGTTGCAAAAATGTGTGGTGGTGGTGGCGGTGGTCGTCCAAATCTCGCTCAAGCTGGCGGTAGTCAACCTCAATCGTTGGATCTAGCTTTAGAAAAAGCTAATGAGGATTTGACTCAACAATTGTCTTAATTTAGCTCTGTAGGTAAGTACTTTGACGGAGACTTACCTCCACATGCTCTATTAATTTTTGTGCATCCTGGATTTTGAGATGTCCGCCTTGAATAGCTGATTCGCTTGATTTTCGTAATCGCTCTAATAATATTTCTGGATCATGTTCCAAATATTCAAGAACATTTGATTTTGAATTTCCACGAATGACATGCTCAACTTTGTATGTTCCTTTTTCTGTGAATCTTATATGGACTGCATTCGTACTCCCAAATAAATTATGTAGATTTCCCATTACTTCTTGATAGGCGCCACCTAAGAAAAGACCAATTAAATATTTTTCGTCTTGATTAAATTCATGAAGAGGTAGCAAATTTTTAATTTTTCCATTGTCAATAAATTGATCAAGCTTTCCATCTGAATCGCATGTTAAATCTGCAAAGTGACCAAGTTTGTTCGGTTCTTTGTTAAGCCGATGGATTGGCATAATTGGAAAAACTTGATCAATGGCCCAAGTATCTGGAGCGGATCTAAATACGGAAAGATTTGCGTAATATGTTATGGCTAAACTTTCACTTAATTTTTTTAGTTCTGTAGGTAGAAGTATATTTTTTGGTAACTGATTAACAATTGTTTTTGCACAGGCCCATGTCAACTGTTCAGCTTTTGCACGTTCAACTAAATCTATATAACCGAGACGAAAAGCCGCTAGTGCATCTGCTTTAAATTTAAGAGAATCATTCCATGCTTCTTGTAGTTTGGCTAAATCTTCTTCTTGCTTAAGTTTTAGAGACTGTATATGGATTAATGTCTCACGTAAATTTCTGACAGAGAGACATTCTTTTTCGTCTTTTTTAGGAATGTCAGAAGGTAACGAATTTTTGCCTAAAATATTGAAGATTAAGATTGAAAAGTGACTAGCAATTGCTCTTCCACTTTCCGTAATCAAAGTAGGTAGTGGTATCTTTTTTGATTCACAACACTCTTTAATTGTTGCTACTACATCATTTGCGTAATTTTGAAGTGAGTAGTTAGTAGATGCTATAGAGGCTGTTTGACTTCCATCGTAATCAATACCTAAACCACCTCCAACATCTAAGTATCCCATAGGTGCCCCAAGATTAATTAATTCTGCATAAATTTGTCCTGCCTCTTGTAAGGCATCTTTTAAAACACCTATATCGTTAATTTGACTCCCTAGATGAAAATGTAAAAGCTTTAATTCATTGAGAAGTTTTGCTTCTTTTAACCTTTTGATTGCTTTCAATATTTCTGGAATTGAAAGTCCAAATTTCGACTTGTCACCAATCGAGCTACTCCATCTTCCACAGCTTTGACTAGATAACTTTGCTCTAATTCCTATGAGTGGAGATGCTCCGAGTAAATGACTGGATTTGATTATAAGATCAACATCATTTGCTTGTTCTATAACTACTATCGGTTGACGTCCAAGCTGACGTGCTAAAATAGCTGTTTCAATATAACGTTGATCTTTATAGCCATTACATATTAGTAAAGCTTTAGGATCCTCTAGTATTGATAAAGCAATTAGTAACTCTGGTTTGCTTCCAGCTTCTAAGCCAAAATTCCATTCGGAACCACAGGTGATTAATTCTTCAACTACGTGACGCTGTTGATTACATTTGATTGGAAATACACCTTGGTATTTTCCTTGATATTGATAGTTATTTATTGCTTTTTCAAAAGCTTTATGTAAGTTTTTTAAGCAGTCTTCGAGAATATCGTCAAATCTTATTAACAGAGGAAATTTTAGTTTTCGACTTTCGAGTTCATCTAATAGTTCCATCAAATCATGAGATTTGTTTTTGGAACCGTTAGGACAAATACCAATATTCCCGTTTTCATTGATTGTGAAATAACCCTTTCCCCAGCGATCAATTCCATAGAGGTCTGAGCTGTTTTGGATAGTCCATGACAGAGATTGATTAGTATTTTTCACAGCCATTTATGCGATAACAAAGTTGCCAAGTTTTGATCATTCACGATTAATACAATTAAATCTAAGAACAGTTTTATTAAGTGTCATGTTTTACTTGCCAAGAGGGTAGTTTTAGGAAGACTATGGCTTCATATTATTGAGTACCGCAATGACTTTGGAAAGAACTTTTGTTGCTATCAAGCCAGATGGTGTACAAAGAGGTTTAATAGGTGAGATTCTTGGTCGTTTTGAAACCAAAGGATTCAAATTAGTAGGCCTAAAGCAACTCACACCAAGCAAAGAACTTGCAGAAAAACACTACGGTGTACACAAAGATCGTCCTTTCTTTTCAGATTTAGTAGATTTCATAACAAGTGGTCCTGTTGTTGCAATGGTTTGGGAGGGTGAAGGAGTTATAGCAAGTGCGAGAAAATTGATTGGAGCAACAAAGCCTCTTGAGGCTGAACCTGGAACTATTAGAGGGGATTTAGCTGTGAATATAGGTCGTAATGTCATTCATGGCTCTGATGGTTCTGATACGGCCGTATTTGAAATTGATCTATGGTTCCAGAAAAATGAACTTGTTGATTGGACTCCATCAGATCAATTATGGAGAGTGGAATAAATTATTGGTTAACTTCACAATCTTTTGGTAAGTGGTTTTTAAAATCTGTCCCATCTGAATTGGGACAAAAAACTACTTTCCTCATTAGTTAAAGAGCTCGAGCAAATAGATTTTCCAAGTAATTCTGCAGTTATCGCCGCCAACAAAACTCCATTACGATGATGACCAGTAGCAAGCCAGAGGCCATTAATTGATGACATTCCCAGTAAAGGGCCTTCGTCTGGTGTGCACGGACGAAAACCCCACCATCTCTCCATATGAGGTAGTTGATTAAGTTCAGGAATAAGAGATTGAATTCCTTTTTGTAGCTCGCGTTGTCCTTTTGGAGTAAGTCCTTTTTGGAAGCCTGCCTCACGCTCACTGGTTGCCCCTACGATTATTAGGCCGTCATCTCTTGGAACTAAGTAAATGCCAGGTCCAAAAATAATCCTCTTTAGAATCTGTTTTGGTCCTTGAATAGATAACATCTGGCCTTTAATAGGAAAAATAGGGAGTGTTTTAAATATTTTTTTGCTCCAGGCTCCGCAGCAGAGAACTGCCTCTTCGCTTTTTAAATGATTGATATTTCCATTAATGTCTTTAATTTTGACTCCATGAAAAGTGTTTGAATCTTTCATGATTTCAATTACTTCAACTCCCTCTTGAAAGTGAACACCTAATTCAACACAAGCTTTTTCAAGTGCTCTCATTAAAAGTCTGCGATTATCGATTTGACCGTCCTGTCTAAAAAGTAAACCTAATTTCCATTTTTTTGAGAGTCCTGGAATTTCTTCAAGGAGCTCATTTCTGTTTAGCTTTTCACCAAATTTATATGTTGGGTAGGATTCACAGTCTTTTAGGTTTTCAAATGGGACAACAATCCCACAAGTTTTGAGTCCACACGACATTTTGCTATTTGACTCAATGCTTTCTATCCATTTCGGGTGTCTTTGAAGACTAGTTTGACCAAGACTTAAAAGCTCACCTTGAAGTCCCTCAGCGTGAGGGGCCAGCATTCCAGCAGCTACAAAGCCTGCTGCTTCACTTCTGCTTCTACTTAAAATTTCTACGCGTTTGCCTTTTTGAGCAAGTTCATGGGCTATTGCAAGACCCATTAATCCTCCTCCCAGAATTAACAATGGTTTTTCGTTTACTTCACCCATTACTTGGATTTGGAAAATGTTATTTTCAATGTTTTAGATTACGTTAGCTTCCATGACTGAGCTTTTCTTTCATAAGATTCATATATCTAGGTCAAATTAATGTCAGAATCCAATGTTTCTTGGGAAGTTGTAATCGGATTAGAGACGCATGTGCAGTTGGGAACTAAGAGCAAAATATTTACTAGTGCATCAACCAATTTTGGTGATGATCCAAATACTCATATTGACCCAGTGGTATGTGGCTTACCAGGCACTTTGCCAGTCCTCAATAAAAAGGTTCTGGAATATGCAGTAAAAGCAGCGATGGCTTTGAATTTAAATATTGCCTCACACAGTAAATTTGATAGAAAGCAATATTTTTATCCAGACTTACCAAAAAATTATCAAATATCTCAATTTGATGAACCTATTGCAGAAGATGGGTGGATAGAGGTTGAAGTAGCCGAAAAAGGCAAAGAAACTTATGTCAAAAAAATAGGTATTGAAAGATTACATATGGAGGAGGATGCTGGAAAACTTGTTCACGTAGGTAGTGATCAGTTGTCAGGCTCCACCCATTCATTGGTGGATTACAACAGAGCAGGTGTAGCACTAGCTGAAATAGTTAGTAAACCTGATTTAAGAACAGGTAGAGAGGCTGCGGAGTATGCAGCTGAAATTAGAAGAATTATGCGTTATCTAGGAGTATCTGATGGGAATATGCAGGAGGGTTCTTTGCGATGTGATGTGAATATTTCAGTTCGACCAACTGTTAATGATCCATTTGGTACAAAAGTAGAAATCAAAAATATGAATTCATTTTCAGCTATTCAAAAAGCTTGTGAATATGAAATTAAGCGGCAAATTAAAGCTTATGAATCTGGAGAAGAAGTAAAACAAGAAACGAGATTATGGGATGAAAGTAAGCAACTGACTAAAAGCATGAGATCAAAAGAAGGTAGTAGCGATTATCGTTATTTTCCTGATCCTGATTTAGGTCCGATTGAAGTAAGTTATGCATTAAAAGAAAAATGGCGCTCTGAATTACCAGAATTGCCAGCTGCAAAAAGGAATAGATATGCAGCAGATCTTGGCCTTTCTATTTATGATGCACGAGTTTTGACTGACGAATCTTCAATGGCTAAATATTTTGAAAAAGTTGTTAATGAAGGTGGAGCACCAAAATCTTCAGCAAATTGGATAACTGGAGATCTAGCAGCATTTGTTAAATCTAATAAATCATCATTTGATCAATTATCGTTTAAGCCAAATGAATTAGCAGAAATGTTGCAAATGATTGATGCAGGAGAAATAAGTGGAAAAATTGCTAAAGAAATTTTGCCTGAACTATTACTTAAAGGTGGTTCTCCAAAGCAATTAGTCCAAGAACGTGGTTTAGGTATGATTGGTGATCCGAAAGTTATTGAGGAAATTATTGATAAATTGATCCTTAATCATCCCAAAGAGGTTGAATCTTTTAGAGCTGGGAAGAAGAAATTGCTAGGGTTTTTTGTAGGTCAATTAATGAAGGAAACAAAAGGGAAAGCAGATCCAAAACTCGCTAATCAAATATTAAATAAAAAATTACAGGCCTAAAAATTATATAATTCTTTTAACTGCTTTTTCCATGTATCATCATTATTAGAATTTGTAATTATATAATCTGCGAATTGTTTTTTAAAAGAGTTGTCCCATAACGCATCAATTCTTTGATTTGCTTCGTCAAAACTTAATTTATCTCTTGACTGAAGTCTTTCTAATTGAATAGTTCTAGGGCAATCTACATAACAAATTTCACTACATAAGTTTGTATAATTTTTTTCAAATAGAAGAGGAATAATCAAAATAACTACTGAATTTGATTTCAATTTTTCTAAGTCTTCTTCAATTCTTCTGTTAACAAATGGATGTATTATTTCTTCTAGCCATTTTTTTTCAGCATCATTTTGAAAAACTATTTTTGCTAATGCTTTTCGATTAATAATTTGATCATCTTTACTCGAATTTTGAATTATTTTATTTCCATATCTCAACAAAACTTTTTTGAATATTTGACTTTCAGCTCTTAATGCTTCATGAGCATATATGTCAGCGTCTAAAATAGGCCATTGCTTTGTTTGAAATAGAAAATCTCCAATGATTGTTTTTCCACTGGCGATACCTCCAGTGATTCCAATTCTTCTTTGCTTGCCTTTCCATCTAAGACAAAGTTTATTTGTTTGTTTTTGGTCAATCATTAATATTGATAGTAAGTGAAAAATGCTCTTCTGAATTTGAGTCTTTTGACATCTTCTGTATGGTCTCCAATATCTGGTGGTATTACTACCCCTGATGGTTTTTTGGCAGCTGGCATATCCGCAGGATTGAAGCCTTCTGGGAAGAAAGATCTTGCTTTGCTGTATGCACCTGATGGTGCTTGTTGTAGTGGGACATTTACTCAATCAGTGACTCGTGCTTATTGCGTGGATCTGTGTATTGATCGCATTAACGCATCTGAGGGAAAAATACGTGCTGTAGTTATCAATTCTGGACACGCAAATGCTTGCACAGGTAGTAGAGGTAAAATTGATAGTGAGATTATTACAAATGAGCTTGCTCAACGCCTGGGATTATCTAATGAAGAAGTTTTGATATGTTCTACGGGTGTAATTGGTGAGCCAATACCAGTAGAAAGAGTTAAAAGGCACTTGGATCACCTTGTAAGCAGTTTAAATAAGGAGGCATACCTGGATGCGGCGAATGCAATTTTGACAACCGATCTTGAAGTCAAGCAAATTGCGTATCAAGCAGTGTTGGGAGGAAGAAGAATATCTATTGGTGGAATGGCTAAAGGCTCTGGTATGATTCATCCTTCAATGGCAACAATGTTGAGCTATATTACTTGTGACGTAGGCGTAAATCATATTCTATGGTCGGATATGATAAAGCGAGTTGCAGAATCATCTTTTAATTCCATTACAGTTGATGGAGATACGAGTACAAATGACACTTTTTTAGCTTTTTCTTCTGGCCCAGAATTAGATTCAAAATATTTAGCAATACTTGAAGAGGGACTACATTTAACAGCCCAACATCTAGCCAAGGCAATAGCTAGAGATGGAGAAGGTTCTAATTGTTTGCTGGAGATAAAGGTTGAGGGTGCTCAAAGTGACTTAGACGCTCGTGTTATGGCTCGCGCAATTGCTTCATCTTCTTTAGTTAAAACTGCTATTCATGGTTCCGATCCTAATTGGGGAAGAATTATTGCTGCACTTGGTCGTGCAGGTATCTTTTTTAATATTAGTGAGGTCCAATTATGGATTGGACCTTATGAACTTTTTTCTAATGGAATACCTCTTGATTTTGATAGACAAATAGTTAGCAATTTTATGAAAGCAAGATTAAAAGGGAAATATTTGATTGATGATCTTATAAGTATTAGACTAAGGGTAGGAATAGGAAAAGGTTCTGGTACTGCTTGGGGGTGCGATTTGTCTGATCAATATGTACGTATTAATGCCGATTATACAACGTAAGCTGAGATCTATTGGTATAAAAGAGATTTAGGGCTGTCAGATTTGGTTGCTCACGCTTTGCTCACATATAATCCGCACATAGTTGTATTGATACAAAGTGATAGATTTCATTCCTCATAGCATAGCTAAAGAGCAGCGGCGTACGGGGGTAAGTGAGTGGTGGTTGTATGAATAATGCGAGTGAAGAAATTTGTGGTGGATATTTTGTGGTTAACCAAAACCAGTCATCTCAGTAAAGAGCGCTTTATTCTCTGCTGACTCAGCAAACCCTAGAAGCGCTTCATAGCGTGTTTCAAGTCCACTGCTAAGGTTACCTACCCAGTAGTTAAGTCCTTCGGTATCAGCGTCTCTACCAAGCACATTCTTATAGAGATTATTGACGTACGTCTCATCACTTACGTTGCTTCCATATTTTTCAGTGAATTCTGCAGAACCTAAGAATGATTGAGCTACAACTCGTCTAGTATTTTTCCCAGAACTAAATTGATCAATCCAGTACTTCAATCCATCAGCGTCAGGGAAGCGCGCAAATGCAGCGTTATAAAGACGGAACATTTCGCCTGAGTCAGTGTTTAAACCTGTGACTTGATCAAAGGTTCCTTTAATATCGGTAATAGCACTGATACCAGTTGTTTTGTCTGCGAATAGTAGCTTTGGTATCCCTGTGATGTCGTCATAACCAGAATCAGTTTTGATTTGATAGACACCATTGCCTTTGTTGTAGAACTTGTAGTCCCTAAAATTTCCGCTAAAGGATTTAGAAACGTCTACCTTTGATTCCTCTACCGTTTGATCGGTGAACTGAATGTATTCAATGTTCTTAAGTGTATCCGTTCCTTCATTTGCACCTATTCTTTGATCGGTAATTCTTAGAGAATTAGTTTCTCTGCTAAAAGAATAATTTGAAAATTTACCCGAATAAGCTGCAGTATCTGAACCTTCTCCACTATCAAGAACATCATTACCATCCTTTCCTTCTAAAATATCATTACCATTAAATCCATAAATATAATCATTATCAGAAGTTCCTTGAAGAAAATCATTTGATTGTGTACCTCTAACTTCCTTACCATTTATCTCAATATTTCTAAAGGATTTAATGAAAATATCTGAACGTCCACTATTGATTTCACCATCTAAATTACCAGTAGTACTGCCTGCAATAAGTATAGATCCATCATTTTTATTAGTAATACCATAAGCATACTCATTTCCTGAAGTACCAATTAACTTAGTCCATTTGTTATTTCCATCAGTGTCAAATTGACTGATAAATATATCCGGCGTTCTTGCTCCATATTCTGTTATTGCACCTACGCTATTATTAATTTCCTTATCTGTATTTCCATATGTAGTGCCTTTTACATATAAGAATCCATCACTACCTATTGAAATACTTTCAGCATAATCATCGCTTGTAGTACCAATAAAGCGTAACCATTTTTTATTTCCATCTGAGTCAAGTTTACTAATAAAAGCATTTTTCGAACCATTCCCTTGTTGATCATATATATCACCAGTGATGTAACCAACGATATACAAATTTCCATTGTTATCAGTGCAAATATCTTCTGCTCGATCATCACCTATAGAACCAATTAAACGTGTAAATATCTTATTTCCATTAGAGTCAAATTTAGTTATACAAATGTCTTTCTTCCCTTTATTACTAGTATCATAGACATATCCAGTATCATCTTTAAACGTTGCTAAACTCCCTTGGATATGATTTCCTTCTGTATCTCCAGCAATATATAAATATCCATCATTTCCTGCAGTAATGCTACTAGAACTTTCAGCACTTTCCTTTTCATATGATGCAATTAGACGTGTCCATTTCTTATTTCCTGCAATATCAAATTTAGTTACAAAAATATCTGTACTACCTCTGTTGATTTGACCATCTAAATCCTCCCTAGTGCCTCCAGTAATATATATATAGCCATCATTATCTATTGCAACATCATTGGCACTTTCACTTGCTAGTCTAGATTCTGATCCAATAAGTCGAGTCCAGTTTCTATTACCATTTGAATCGAACTTAGTAATAAAAGCATCTCCACTACCATTATTGATTTGATCATCTAAATTGCCACCAGTAGAACCAGTTATATATATAAATCCATGATTATCTATAGCCATACCATAAGCATTGTCTGCATTTCTATAACCACCAGAAGAAGTTATGAATTTGCTCCATATTTGATTTCCGTTTGAGTCAAATTTTCTTAAAAAGGCATCATTACTATTAATTAAATCTTCAAAAGTTCCCTCTGAGTAACCTGTTATATAAACAAATTCATTATTACCATCTATTGCTATATCTGTAGCTTGCTCGGTCTTTGATGAACCAATTAACTTAGTCCATATGTTGTCAAAAACATTGGTCATCTTTGAGATTTAATTTTTTACAGAACTGGGAAACTAGAAATACAATTCTTCTAGATTATATATCTCGACTAGATCTTTTATTCTCACTATCTTGATGGATGGATAATCCCATATCAAATGCTCTGACTTCCATTAGTTGCTTCTCTACCCAATCAAGAGTGTTGTGACTTGATTTCTTTGGGGTAGCAGGTTGTTGTTTCTTCTCTTTCATTAGTAGTTGTTAGGTAAGTATCAATAGGGATGATCCAGATCGTCATTCAGGGACGATAGAGATCATCATGATTGAAGAGTTAATAGTTAGTGGGGAGAGATAAAAGAAAGTACTCACAGGATGTCCATTAAGGGGACATCAGTAGAGGTAATTGTTGTCTTAGTTGTCTTTCCTCCTCCCTTATACGGGGCGGGTTAAAAATCTATCTTTCCCCCTTAAAGGGGTGGGATCGAAATATCTGTTGGTATGACAGGGGTATTGATGGGAGCGCTTTTATCTCCTCCCTTATACGGGACGGATCGCTCAGAACGTAGTCAGAGTAATGGATCTGAGGATTCAGTAATTGATGAGAGTGAAGCGCTCAAACAGATCCGATCCAGCGTAAATTTTCTTCTGCAGGACGAATGTTCCTACCTTTACCAAGGATCTCAGTCGACTCATCTGCTCTGTAATGGAAGTAGTGGTTCTGAATGTATTTCATACTCGTATCGGTATTAGCAGCGATCACAGGGACAGGTACACCTGCTTTAAGACGCATGGTGATATAGCTATGCCTGAAGCTATACCACGTAATACTCTTACCTGAATGAACGTCAACTTTCCTGAGGTTGTTGCTGTCATCTTTACCCCAGACTCCCAAGTCAGATTCCACTAAAACTTCAGCAAGACTATCTTTCCAGATGCGCTCGCTAAACGGTTGTGAGGTTTGTTGATTACAGAAAAGGAAGTCATCTGCTTTCTTGTGCTTAGATACCTTTCTCATCCCTTCTAGGTACCGTGCAATCGGTGCTGAGATTCTGTAGTAGCGTCCAGTTTTACTGTTCTCTGGTGGAACGTCGATCACTACCCATACCTTCCTTTCTTCTTTAGAGATACTGGTGTTTTCTGAGATGTGTTTCCATTTCATCTTGCGGAGCGCACCGGGTCTAATCCCTGTGTCCATAGAGATTCTCATTGCGTAGTAAATCAGGTTGCGATGAATGATCTGACGCTTACCTCGCTCTGATGTATGTCCAAAGATCGGTTGGGTTTTCCATGTACCATCGCTATCTTTTTCCATCGAGTTGTCTTCTCCAACTAATCGCGTTCTCCCTTTGATCCAGTAGTTGCGCGCACCACGCTCGAGTTGTTCCCATTCTTTGTTGGAGAGATCATCACGACGATGGGATTGATCTTTTGGGAGTTTGACTTTTGGTATGAGAGGTAAAGAATCTTCTGCAACGTATCCATTCGCTACCGCGACTTCTTTAAAAGCGCGCTTAAGCATCGATAGCTCTTGCATGATGGTTGTTTGTACAGGAGCGCTTTTACCCATGTAGAGCGCTTGCTCTTTCCTCCATACCTCATAACCATTGAAGGCATTGCGTCTGAAGGAATGTACTTGCTTCTTATCGTTGTTGAGATAGCGACGTAACCAGTTGATTTGATGAGAGATCAAACGAAAGCGATTCTGTGTAATTCCTTGATGAGGAATGGAACTGATCTTTCTTTTTTCTTGTGCAATGAACTGATCGCACATCTCCCCAAAGGTGATTGAGCGTATTGCTTCTCCCCGATCTGCTTTGCCTTTTAACTCGACGTATTTGGATATCCCAAGCATCCAAGCATCGTTTTGTCCTTTGATGGTTTGAGTGGGTTTCTTTCCATTACCATCTTTGAGAACAATCCTATGTCTCGTCTTTACCTCACGATCGTAGAAGTATAAGCACCATGTTCCATCCCTCTGCGCATCCCTGAAGACGTATGCGTTGGGATCGGCGGGAATATCTTTGCGATCGAGAATTCTTGTTGGTGTAGATAGACTCATTTGCTCACGCTTTGCTCACAGTGATATCGCAGGGAGCGAGATCTCACCATTCTAAACCATTTGCTCACAGCTTGCTCACGCAAGTGTAATATGAAAGATCTATTGCTATGACTGGAATCTATATATTATGTGCGCACTAATGCCGATTACACAACATAACTCTAAAATATAGTCATATCAATTGTTTTGAGTTCCTATCACTTTTAGGCACGCTTTTGGCACGTTGCATTTGAACCTATTTGTGATTTTTGATTGTTTATTTGTTACTCAAATCAGACTATGAGAATAATCTTCTTATTTCGAATCATAATAAGTTATTGATTTACTTACTCAAGAACGTTTTGGCAGTCAAAGGTAATAAAAAGAAAGAAGCACCTGCTAAAGATTTCACGGCAGTACTTTGGGCGAGTGCAGATAAACTACGTGCTCAGATGGATGCTGCTGAGTATAAGCATCTTGTTTTGGGATTGATTTTTCTCAAATATATTTCTGACACTTTTGTTGAACAGCAGCAAAAAGTTTTGAAAATTGTGAGTGATCCAGACTCGGATTATTACCTTGGTGATAACTCTTCAGACCACCAAGAGGCATTAGAAGATCGCGATTACTACACTCAAGAAAATGTTTTCTGGGTCCCTTCTGAAGCACGTTGGGAATCTATCAGAAATCAGGCAAAGCAACCAGATATTGGGCAACTTATCGATAAAGCATTGGTTGCGATTGAGAACGAAAATATAATTTTGCGATCTAAGTTAGATAAACGATTTGGTGCTGCTCAATTGGAACCAGGTCGAATGGGTGAATTGGTAGATCTGATTTCCACTATTGGGTTTGCTGAAGATAGACATTCCGGAGACGTATTGGGCGAGGTTTATGAATATTTCTTAGGTCAATTTGCCAGCGCTGAAGGCAAAAAGGGTGGGCAGTTTTATACACCTGCTCATGTCGTGAAAACTTTAGTTGCTGTCTTAGCACCAGATGGAGGTCGTGTTTATGACCCATGTTGTGGTTCAGGTGGAATGTTTGTTCAAAGTGAAAGATTTGTTGAGGCACATGGTGGAAGAAGAGATCAAATTTCCATCTTTGGACAAGAGAGCAATCCCACTACGTGGCGTTTGGCAACAATGAACCTAGCGATCCGTGGATTTGCTGCAAATCTTGGCGAAGGACCTGCTGATACCTTTGCTCGTGATCAACATCCTGATCAGAAATTTGATTACATACTTGCGAATCCTCCATTCAATATTTCTGATTGGGGCGGTGAAAAATACGAGAGTAATCCTCGTTGGGTTTATGGAAGACCACCCGTAGGAAATGCCAACTATGCATGGTTGCAACACATGCTTTGGAAACTTCGACCAGGTGGTCAAGCAGGTGTTGTACTTGCAAATGGATCAATGAGTTCCAACACCTCTGGTGAAGGAAAGATTCGTGAAGCGATGGTACGAGGTGATGTCGTTGAAGTAATGGTTGCTTTACCTGGACAGTTGTTCGTAAATACTCCGATTCCTGTTTGCTTATGGTTTTTGAGTAATGATAAAACTCAAAGAGGAAGAGATCGAAGAGGTGAAACTTTGTTCATCGATGGTCGGCAACTGGGCGTGATGGTCTCCAGAAAAGAAAAAGTTCTTACTGATGAAGATATCTTCAAAATTGCTGATACTGTTCATTCTTGGCGAAATGAAAAAGATTATCAGGATGTTGCTGGTTTCTGCTATAACGCAAATTTGGATGAGATTGAAAAAAATAGTTTTGTCCTGACTCCTGGGCGTTATGTAGGAGCACCAGAAGAAGAAGATGCTGGTGAACCTTTTGATGACAAGATGAAAAGACTTATTTCTTTATTCAAAGAACAGCAAATAGAGGGCGCGAAATTAGATCAGCAGATTGCTCAGAATTTGAAGAGGATTGGTTATCCTCTTTTTTCTGAAGAAATTTGATATAAAAAATTATGTTTTTTGGGGATTCTGCTTATCAAGTAAATGAAACTATTGACCCTAGGGAATTATCACCTGAATCTGCCTATATTGGATTAGAACATATTGAACAAGAAACCCTCCAACTTGCTGAGATAGGAACCGCTTCTAAAGTAACTAGTAACAAAAGAATCTTCAAAAAAGGAGATATCCTATTTGGCAAACTTAGACCTTATTTTAGAAAAGTTATAATTACAGATTTTGATGGGATCTGCTCAACAGATATTTGGGTGATACGTCCACAAAAAAGTATCGATAACAAATTTTTATATTATTGGTGTGCTGATTGGAAATTCATAAATTTTGTAAATTCAGCAAGTGAAGGAACAAGAATGCCAAGAGCGAAGTGGGAAGTTGCAATAAATCATGAAATTCCTAATCATACTTACGAGAACCAAAAGGTAATCGGAAATATACTTAGTTCATTAGATGAAAAAATCAAAATAAATAAAAAAACAAATGAAACTCTTGAAGGAATAGCAAAGGCACTTTTCAAATCTTGGTTTATTGATTTCGATCCAGTAAGAGCAAAAGTAGAGGGTCGTTCAACTGGATTACCTGATGAGATAAGCGAGTTATTTCCAGATTCATTTGAAGATATAGATTCAGGTGAGATTCCAATTGGTTGGGAAGTAGCAAAACTGGGAGATGTTGTTTCTATACAATATGGCAAGAATTTTCCAACAAAGAATCTTTTAGAAAGTGGATTCCCTGTTTTTGGAGGGAATGGAATTATTGGTTATCACTCAAGTTTTTTATATCAAGATGAAATGACTCTTATGTCATGTAGGGGAGCAGCATCTGGAGACATAGTGCGATCTCTGCCAGAGAGTTTTGTCACAAATAACTCACTGATAATGAATCATATTCTTGGGAACTTTCCATCTCAGCGTTACGTACAATATTTCCTTGAGAGCAAAGATCGAAGTATTTTTGTAACCGGTTCTGCTCAACCACAAGTAACTATTGATTCCATATATGATTTTGCATTTTTAGTACCGAATCTTTCTTTAGTAAAACTATTTCAGCATGAGATAACGCCAATAACTAAAAGATCATTATTGCTTGATGAACAAAATCAAACTTTAGCGACTCTCCGTAACATACTTATTCCAAAACTTATCTCAGGTGAACTAAGAGTTCCTGATGCTGAAAAAATGCTTGAGGAGGTTGGTATCTGATGGCATTTATCAACGAAGAATATTTAGAGGATATGTCTATTGAGTGGTTCAAAGAGATTGAATATTACTTCGTTCATGGTCCAGATCTTGCTCCAGATGGGAAATCACCAGAACGTGAAGACTACCGCCAAGTCATACTCATAGAACGTCTTCGTACGGCACTCAAAAAACTAAATCCAGAAGTTCCACCAGCAACGATTGAGTCAGCAGTTCTTCAACTCACAAATCCAAATATCCCTGGACTGCCTTCTTCTAACAGGCAGTTTCATCAATGGATGACGACTGGTCTACCAATCTCATATATGAACGGAGATCAAGAGGTTGGTATTCGCCTCAAGATTATTGATTTTGAAGATCCTGCTTCAAATGATTGGTTAGTAGTCAATCAACTGAAAGTAAAAGGTCCTAAGAGAACACGGATTCCAGATGTAGTCGTATATATCAATGGTTTACCCATAGCGGTGATTGAACTCAAAAATCCTACTGATGAGAAAGCAGATATATGGGCAGCATTCAACCAACTTCAAACTTATAAGGACAATATTCCAGATCTATTTACTTCAAATGTACTTTTAGTAATTAGCGATGGTACTTATGCAAAAGTTGGTTCTCTGTCTGCTTCTCAAGAACGTTTTCAACAATGGAGAGTTATTGAACAGGAGCAAGATCTAGATCCGTTAGGAAAATTTCGAGAGTTAGAAACTCTTGTCCGTGGACTATTTGATAAACAGCGCTTACTTGATTTCATCAGATCTTTTTGTCTTTTTGAGGACGATGGAGAGATCATCAAAAAGATTGCTGCTTATCACCAATTCCATGCAGTAAAAACAGCAGTTGAAAGAGTTGTAGAAGCAAGCAAACCCGATGGCGATCGGAAAGGTGGAGTTGTTTGGCATACACAAGGTGCAGGAAAGAGTATCGAGATGGCATGTTTAGCAGGAAAGTTGCTTACTGATCCACGTTTACAAAATCCAACATTGGTAATGGTTACTGACCGTCAGGATTTAGACGGACAGTTGTTTGGAGTCTTTGCGGGAGCGAAAGAACTTTTAGGTGAATCTCCAAAACAAGCAGAGTCGAGACAGGATCTAAGAGAACTCCTTGATAACAGACCTAGTGGTGGAATTATCTTCACGACTATCCAGAAATTTGCTACTGAAGCAGATGAGGAAAAGTTTCCAACTTTGACTGACCGAAAAAATGTTGTAGTGATATGTGATGAGGCACATAGAACTCAATATGGATTCAAGGGACGTATTGATTCAAAAACAGGAGCAATCAAATATGGATTAGCAAAGGCACTAAGAGACGCTTTGCCACAAGCAACATTTCTTGCTTTTACAGGCACACCTATCTCACAGGATGATCGAGACACTCAAGCAGTTTTTGGACATTACGTCTCTATCTACGACATTCAACAAGCAGTAGAAGATGGTGCAACAGTTCCGATCTACTACGAATCACGATTAGCAAAGTTGAAACTCAAAGATAGTGCTTTGCCATTAGTAGATGAAAAGGTTGATGAGATTTTTGAAGATGAGGATGATATCCCCTCTAATGAAAAAGCAAAAGGTAGATGGGCAGCATTAGAGGCACTTGTAGGTGCTGAACCTCGTCTCAAGGAAGTTGCATCAGATCTAATTGCTCACTACGAACAACGATCTAAAACTCAACCAGGAAAGGCATTGGTTGTAGGAATGAGTCGTGATATTTGTGCTCGCCTTTACAACACAATTATTTCTCAACGTCCTGATTGGCATGACCCTGATCATATGAAGGGAGCAATCAAAGTTGTCATGACAGCATCAGCATCTGAGTCAAAACTTCTTCAACCTCATCACACAAGTAAGCAACAAAAAAAGGATTTAGAAAATCGTTTCAAAGATCCTGCTGATCCTCTAAAGATTGTTCTTGTCCGTGACATGTGGTTGACGGGTTTTGATGCTCCTTGCTTGGCAACCATGTATGTAGACAAACCGATGAAGGGTGCAAATCTTGCTCAAGCAATTGCACGAGTCAACAGGGTCTTTAGAGACAAACCAGGTGGTCTTATTGTTGATTACATCGGCATTGCCCCTCAACTAAAAGAGGCACTCGCAACGTATACAGCAGCAAAAGGTAAAGGTCGACTAACTCTTGATACCAGTGAGGCAGTACGTATTCTCAAAGAGCAAATACAGATTGCCAAAGATATTCTTCATCCAGTGGATTGGAGTTCATTTGAAGAGAAAGGAAAAGCACTAGAACTTATCGCTAATTGTTTAGATCACATCCTTGGAACTGCAGATGGTAAGCAAAGATTCTGTGACACAGTCCTAAAGATTACGAAGGCATTTGCATTGTGTGGAGCAACAGATGAAGCAATGACTCTCTCTAAAGAGGTGGTATTTCTTCAAGCAATTCGAGCACCTCTAATCAAAGGAGATGGACAGACAAATCCGCCAGGTCAAGGGGTTGATTATCAATTACAGCAACTTCTTTCAGAATCTTTAGTTGCCGAGGGTGTCACTGATGTCTTCAAAGTCGCTGGTCTCAAGAATCCAGATATCAGCATCATGTCTGATGCTTTCTTGTTAGAGGTCAGCAAAATTCCCCAAAAGAACTTGGCAGTTGAATTACTTCAACGTCTCATAAAGGATGAACTCAAAAGTAAGTTCAAAACCAACGTAGTGAAACAAAAACGTTTTAGTGAAATGCTGACTGCCTCATTGAATAAATATTCAAATCGAGCAATTGAAGCAGCACAGGTAATAGAAGAATTGATAGCAATGGCGAAGAAGTTCAGAGAGGATCTTGAGCGTGGTATTGCCTTGGGACTTGATTCTTCTGAACAATCTTTTTATGACGCCTTAGCAGATAATCCATCTGCTCAAGAATTGATGAAAGAAGAGATATTAGTAAAAATGGCAAGAGAACTTGCTGAATTATTGAGGAGAGATGCAACTATTGATTGGCAATATAAAGAGAATGTTCAAGCAAAACTCAGACTCAAAATAAAGACTCTGCTAAAGCGTTATAAGTATCCTCCTGATCAACAAGCAATTGCAGTTGACTTAGTACTACAACAAGCGGAGACGTTAGGAGAAGAACTGACTAATTGATATTTCTAACGTCTAATAGTTCTTCCCTCGTTATTACTTTTTAGTCGTTTATATGAGGTGTCTTTGGCACGGTTTAGTGGAAGACGTTACCTCCCTGACTAGGGTTTGAAGAGTTAGGCACGCTTTTGGCACGCATAGCATCCGCACTATAAATTCAGTTATTGCAATCGTTTCTAGAGAATATCAATCGTAGGTTTAGATCAATGCCGATTATACAACTTAGCTCAAAACTACAGTTATTGCAGTGCTTTTGAAGAGGTTAGATTAAAGGGGTAACACTAAGGTAACAGTACTAAAAGACATATCCTTTGTTCCTGTGTACTGACTTGCTATGGGGTATGAGGGGTAAATAGGATCCTGGCTTATACGTTAATAGTGAAGAGAAATTTATTTTATTTTTTATATTTTTCCCTCAGATCTTCACTTCATCTAGTTCTGGAAAAAGCATGTTGATATAAGCCATTATTATCACAACCAAAGGAGGCATATTTGTTTTATCTTCTTTTGTGAGTCGCTTAATCTCTGACAGGAAACCCTTAGCTTCTTGTTCGTTAATTTTGTATTCTGGATTCTTTTCTACTTCTTCAACGAGGGCTTGGATTTGATTAGCTGAATCCATTAACTAATGTATTGTTCTATGCCAATAAAACGAATGAGTTATGGGACAACAAGGATAGATTAAAAAAACTTATCATTTCTTATGTTTCGTTGCTAAGGCTTCAAAAATTTGAGTAGTTATTAGACAACTGTTTCGATTAGCAGCTAAAAAAGAAGTCCACTATGTTTTTATCTCTTGTCTATATCAATTACCTCTCCTTGTCCTGAGAGTACCGTTGAGGATCTAGGAATTAAAACCTGGCCAATCTGGGCTTGTGAAGCAAGCTCTTTTGATTGGACTTATGACGACAAAGAGACTTGTTTATTGCTTGAGGGTGAAGTCACAGTTACTCCTGATGGAGGAGAACCTGTGAAATTTGGTGCAGGGGACTTAGTCGTTTTCCCAGCTGGGATGGACTGTAGATGGGATGTTCATAAGGCGGTCCGCAAGCATTATCAATTTGGTGGTTAAAAGTGATCGATCTCAAAAAGTATCGGTTTATACACATATGCTAAAAATGTTCATAGTGAACTTTTCTTGCTTCAACTAAGTAGCAATTATGTATCACAGTGTACATTTTTTATTTTGTTGCGAACTCGTATTGGAAGGTTTGGAATAGCGCTACTTGCTGTTCCTGCCATTCAGCTCATAAGTGCTGCATTTTTTCCTGCACATGCAACTGAATCTAATTTCTCAGCTGCAGACAATACTTTGATTTTGACATCATCGGCGTTGGTTTTGTTGATGACACCAGGCTTAGCTTTTTTTTATGGAGGCTTTACTCAAGCTAAAAATGTGCTCAACACAATGGCAATGAGCTTTGTCATGATGGGAATAGCTACTCTTGTGTGGACATCAGTAGGTTTTAGTCTAGCCTTCTCGGATGGAGGAGCCTCTAATGCTTTTATAGGTAATCCATTAACGTATGCATTTTTTGAAAATCTTCCAAGCAATTGGGAGGGGCTTCAGATACCAGGACTGAGTTTTGCACTTTTTCAAGGTATGTTCGCCATAATTACTCCGGCTTTGATTTCAGGAGCATTAGTAGAAAGAATTAGTTTTCGTTTTTGGTGTTTATTCACGCCTATATGGATTTTATTTGTTTATGCACCTCTTGCTCACATGGTTTGGGGCGGTGGTTTGCTTGGCAAAGATTTAGATTTTGCTGGAGGAACGGTTGTTCACATCAGTTCAGGAGTATCGGCTTTAGTACTTGCAGGATTAATAGGTTCGCGTAGTAATTGGCCTAAAGGTATCAAGCCTCCCCACGACATTACTCAGATTCTTATAGGAACAGGTTTATTGTGGTTTGGCTGGTTTGGATTTAATGGGGGAAGCCAACTAAGTGTTGGCGGTGCAGAACTTCCTTTTACTACAACTCATGTTTCAGCAGCAGCTGGATTGGTAGCTTGGGCGTTGATTGAAACATTTAGAGATGGGAAAGCAACTGCGGTAGGTATGGCTACTGGAGCTGTTGCGGGCTTGGTAGGTATTACGCCAGCAGCTGGCTTCGTAAGTCCAGCTAGTGGAATGTTGATTGGTGCTATTACATCTTCTTTATGCTACATCTCAGTTAAGGTTAAAATTAAATTATCTTTTGACGACTCATTAGATACCTTCGCTGTTCACGGTGTAGGTGGAACTGTGGGGGCGATACTTACGGGATTTTTTGCAAAAGCAGAATTAATTTCATCTCATCCTGCTGGATTAGTTCTTGCAGAGCAAGGTCGTATTGGATTGGTTTTAGGACAATTTCAAGCAGTTTTAATTGCATATGGAATTGCCGCATTTGGAACTTTGATAATCGCTCTTTTATTAAAATCACTTGGTTTTAATTATAGAGTTGAAAAAGCCGAAGAAGATTCTGGCTTAGATATTTCTGAGCATGGTGAAGAGGCTTATGTGGAGAGAACTGGTTCTCCTAATGCCATATAGATTTCAAAATCCCGGATTTTCTCATTCCATGATTTGACTGAAATCTTGTTTCTGTTGATCACTAAAAACCGCCTTGTTTATAACTGGGCGGTTTTTTGTTGCCTAATTTATATGATTTCTGGGAGCAAAAAAGTAAAGAATTCAACGATGGATGGTAGTAAGAAGTTCTTCAATGGTTATCCCAACCCAGTCATTTCAGTAAAGAGAGTTTTGTTTTCTGCAGATTCAGCAAAACCTAATGGGAGACGGTTGGCGCCGCCTTATACGTCCTGTGTTTTACCTTCTTAAGTTGTCTTTTCACTTTGGAGAGGTTTATGTATCCGCCGTTCTAATTGCGTCTAACTAACAGGGTTGAAATTATAGGTATAACCTGAGTTGCCTTATGTCTCAGTTCCAAGGATTCAACCAACCAAATCACGAGCTACTTCTTTCGATATTCGCAGTGACCCATTTCTTTATTCTCGATGCCAATCGAGTTCGAGATAGTGTAAATGCTTCTTTCTCTATAATAATGGCAAGTTATGTTTTGCTAGTGATTGTCAGGATTTTAAGCCTATAGGAAATCACTGGAGTTCCTTCATCCTTCTTTTGACCTAGGGTTTTTTCTTCCCTTGTAGACTTAAAGCTTTTCCTTCTCTTCTTGGATCAGCCGCGCCATGCCAACTTCCCTGATGCCATTTGATAACAGCTAACCCACTGCTAAACGCACTGTATTTAAGTTGATGACCTTGATTAGAAAGTAATTGATAGATATTGTTATCCTCTGATGACCAGTCTCCACTCTTTTCAAGCACTGTGTAATTTGGTTGAACAGATAGCAATTTTTGATTAACGACTTCTTGTGGTGTGAGCTTAAAATCTAGTGTTCCAATTAATGCATTTGCTATGTAATGGGGGATAAGCCAGCCACCAGGTGAACCAAGTGCTAATACTGGACGATTGTCTTTAAATACGATAACTGGAGCCATTGAACTCAATGGACGTTTATTGGGTCTGATTCGATTAGCTATTGGTTTACCTTTGACGTTTGATACAAATGAGAAGTCAGTTAGTTGATTATTCAAGATCATGCCTCCAGATAAATTCCTTGTCCCGAAGACAGTTTCTACTGAACTTGTATATGAAGCGACATTCCCATATTTATCAACTACTACTAAATGAGTTGTACCTCCGCCTGCTGTTCGAGGTTGACTAGCTAGATCTAAAAGTTCACTACCTTTTGGCTTGCCTGGCAAAGGGCGAAATGTTGTCTTGTTACTTTTTATAGTGCGGGCTCTTTTTTCAATATAGTTGTCATCTAATAAACCCTTGATAGGAACAGGAAAATCAATAGGATCTCCGATCCAGTGAGAGCGATCAGCATCTGCAAATCTTAAGGATTCGGCTAGAAGATGCCAATGTTTGATCGAGCTTTCGGAAACATTGTTTTTTGATAGAAATTCATAGGTGCCAAGAGTTTGCAATAGTGCAATTCCACCACCACTTGGAGGAGGGAAAGCACAAACGTTCCATGATTTATATTTTCTACATAGGGGCTTACGCTTGATGACTGTGTAATTAGCTAAATCTTCATTCGTTATTGACTTGATTTCATTTTTCCCATTGCTGATAAGTTTTAGATCATCTATAAGTTCGTTCGCTATATTTCCACGATAAAACTCATTAACACCTCCTTTGGAAATACGACTCAGTGTTGATGCTAATTTTTGGTTGCGAAATGGAATCTTTTTATTTGGGAGAGAGCCATTAGGGAGATATAAGGATTTAAAAGATTCACTATGGTTTATTCCTAATCTCTTTGCCAATGAGATGGATCTTAGAAAGCGAGGACTTGGGATGAATCCTTTCTTTGCAAGCTCAATACTTTTTTGAAAATTATCCTTCCAAGGTAAACGCCCAAATTGTCGGTGTCCCTTCCAAAGTAATGCTGTTGTACCTGGGACTCCAATTGCAGATGGGCTTTTTGTTGCCTTTAGCCATGGCACAGCTTTTCCATCAGTTTCAATCCACATATCTTCTTTAACTTGAGCTGAGGCAGTTTCTCGACCATCAAGTGCAGTTAGTGAACTTGTCGATTCATCCCAATACATAAGAAAGGAACCACCTCCTAAACCAGAACTTTGTGGTTCAACAACTGCAAGCACTGTTTGAGCCGCCACCACAGCATCCATTGCAGTTCCACCTTTCTTCAAAGTTTCAAGAGCTGCATCACTTGCTAATGGATTGGCAGTGACCACGACAGATTGACCACTAGCAGTTGATACTTTGATCTTTGTCTCATCAATACTTTCAGGGGCTGCGGGATTAACTTCCGCAATGATTGGTATGGGAAGAGTTAAAAGAAGAATGAATCCGAATTGTTTTAAAACTTGCACTCTAGGCAGACCTATGAACATCACAGTAAGGAATGAAAAGATTGGTATTTCGGTATGGCTTGAATATCTCCATAGGTTAAGTACTGATCAGTTTATTTTCTTATACGCCTGTTGATAATCCTTCTTGCAGTAGTCGAGAACATGTTCAAGGTACTTGTCGGTATCTTCTTCGCACTTAGCTCTTTCGAGAATGTAGTAAATGATCTCGTCTAATATTTCAGGTCTACTATTCATTGATTGTGAAAAGGTTTAACCAATCAATATCTTATCCATTGGCTTCTTCGGCTGCTCTTTTTTCGCATTCTTCTTTTTGTGCTTGAGTCATAGGGACGTAGTTGGCAGCAAACTGCCAAACACCTTTGTCTATAAGTTCAGTAGTTTTTCTATGGTCTTTTTGCCTCCGTATTGCTTGAAGTGAGGGTTTGAACCTTTGGTGTTCAACTCTTTGATTAGAGCTGCTACAGGCGACCCTGGGGCTACCTCGATGTAGTAATTGATTCTCAGTTCATCTTCTATTCTTCTACCAATAAAGCTTGCTGCTTCAGCTGTTCTGGGTAAGTCGTATTTACAAACCCCAAAGCTATCGAGGATTGATTTCAGACAGATAACTGAGAGTACATATCCTTCAGGATCAAGCAATGAGATTGCATCCTGCATTAATGGATATGCCACAACAATGTTCGTAGTTGTTGCTCTTCCCCAAGCTGTCTTACTGGTTGTGTGGAGAAGTTCTTTCGCGAAGTCGGGAACGAAGATACTTAGGAAATGTCTGCCAAATGCTGTGCTGCTGAAATAACCTTTCTGCTTTGCCTTAAGAACTTGTTTTCTAATTTCTTCTGTTGCTTCTCGACTTGAATTTATTTCGTGTAGTAATTGTTTTTCTGACATTATTTACTTTTTAAGTTTGGATATTTTTAAAACAAAAGCGAAAGTCTCAAAGCAAGATTATTGATCTAATGACTGTTGCTTTTTCTTCTTCTTCAACTGCTCTTCTAAAAGCTTTTGTTCTTTCTCTCGCTTGGGTGTCAAAGGTATCTCGCTATCGCCTAGATCTAATTCGAAGACTCCTCCTGCACCAAAGTAATTGGTGTCTGATTGTGATGGGCTAGGGAGGAGGAATGTTGTGGTTAGAGCTAGTAGTAAAAGTTTTTTCATTGGTTAAGCAAACCCAGTCATTTCAGTGAAGAGAGCTTTGTTTTCAGCTGATTCAGCAAACCCTAATAGAACTTCATATCTAGTTTCTGCTCCGCTATTTAACTGTCCTAACCAATAGTTTAAGCCTCCTGTATCAGCATCTCTCCCTAGGACATTTTTATAGAGAGTATTCACATAGGTGGAATCAGAAACGTTATCTCCATATCGCTCAGCAAATTCAGCTGAACCAAGAAATGATGATGCTACGACTCTGATGGAGTTTGCTCCAGAACTAAACTGATCAATCCAATACTCCAATCCATCAGCATCAGGTAATCGCTTAAATGATGCGTTATATAAACGGAACATACGTCCTGAGTCTGTATTTAAACCCGTGACTTGATCAAACGTACCTTTGATATCAATGATGGCGCTAACGTCTCTAAAGGAACTTGTTGTCGCTTCCCCTGTAAAGGTTAATAAGGGAAGTCCTGTGATGTCGTCATACCCAGAATCAGTTTTGATTTGATAGACACCATTACCTTTGCTGTAGAACTTGTAATCACTAAACTCACCGCTATAGGTTTTAACGATATCTACTTTGGATTCCTCTACGGTTTGATCAGTGAATTGAATGTATTCAATATTAGAAAGAGTATCTGTCCCATCATTAGTACCTTTTCTTAGATCGGCAATGGTTAATGAATTGACTTCTCTTGTAAAGGAATAATCAGAAAACTTGCCAGAATAAACAAAAGTGTCGTTCCCTCCTTCACCATTAATTGTATCGGAGCCTTCTGAGGCGAAGAAAGTTTCATTACTAATACTACCAGTAAGCTCATCGTTTGAATTGCTCCCAGTGTTTGCGATATATCCAGAAAGCCCTTGATTGTTTTCTTTGAAAATTTTTTCCAGTTCAATGCTTGAAGGCTTACTAATTACTTTTTTAATATAGTTTTCATACAAGCTATGTCCTAAAGGATTTCCTTCCTTAATCTTATCGGGAGTTAAGTAATTATCTGACCATTCTGGATCAAGACTGCCTGTATATTTTTCAATATATCCCCATTCTGCAAAGGTTAAAGCGTATTGATATTCAACCATTACTGTTTTCCAATATTTGAAACTACCCACTCCCATATGGTTGTAGCTTGAAGCATCAAAGACCCCACTGTTAATAGCTTCTTTTGCTGCTTCATAAAGCAAGCCAGACAATATTGGCTCCTCTTTCGAGACATCCCCACCGTACTCAGGGCTTCTATCTTCAATAAATAGAAATTGTGCTGGAAAAGCTCCTGGCAAGGCAAATCTAACTAGTGTATGGAGTAAATGTTCAAGTACTTCTGTTATTTGAGTATTAGCTGTTTTCTCTGAATCACCAGAAAGGTTGAATTGCCATATGAAATCGGTAAGACTATGCTTGTCATTTGTTAAGTCCCATCCTGAATAATTATCTCCGTTTAAGCTAGGAGTGTAAGAATCCATTTCCTCAACTCCTATTCTTTGTAAGGTATTGATTGTTTTTAAATGCTTAATAGCTTTAATTTGAGAGTCTGAATTAATCGATGTGTCTTCTGGGTTGAGTAATAATTTTGTTGTTTGAGCTATCTTTCTTATAAATTCATCTTCAACAGCAACGTTGCCTCCTGTTGCTTTCAAGCCAGCTATTTTGAGTCCATATACTTCTATGTATCTATTAAAAGGCTCTATTTCTAAACTAGTTTCAATTTGATAGCTTTTATAGACAGCGTCTAAAGTTCCCATTCCCCAAGTAAAACTGTACTTTATCTAAAAAAATTATATTTAAGTGAGGAGTAGTTTCAACCTGTGTCAATAATGATCTAACTTTTTGCTATGTTCCCCGTTGTTTCCCCCTTTAATATCTGAACCAATTTGTTCCCAACTTCCCATCGCTCAACTTTTTAATGAGAGTTTTACTGTCAGTTGGTTGAGCAAATTGAGAACACAATTAATATTCGTTATATATCTAGACTAGATCTTCTATCCTTGCTATTTCGTTTGATTGCTAAACCCATATCAAAAGCTACGACATCTTTTAGTTGTCTCTCTACCCAATCAAGAGTGTTGTGAGTTGATTTATTTGAGGTAGTAGTTTGTTTCTTCTTCTCTGCCATTAGTAGTTGTTAGGTAAGTATCAATAAGGATGATCAAGATCGTTATTCATTGACGATAGAGATCATTATGATTGAAGAGTGAATAGTTAGTTGGGAAAGATAAAAGAAAGTACTCACAAGATGTCCATTAAGGGGACATCAGTAGAGCTAATTGTTGTCTTAGTTGTGTTTGAGTAATTGTTAATCTTCATCTTCAGAAGGCTACTGTTCTTTGGTCAATGTCATTGTTCAATCATTCAAAACAGCCAACTTCTAGCTTTCCCCCTAATGCCTGAGTCGGGATCTAATGATTTATAGAACTCGTCAAAGGTCGCCACTTTTTATTTTTTGGATCCTTTGTTCTTGTTTCTGTTTTGCAGGTTCTCATCAGTTTGTCTTTTCAGAGGCAATGAAAGACTCACACACTTGATCAACTAGACAAAAGTAGTATATTTGTATTAGTTTAATCCCCGTCACAAACGCAAAAGGAGGATCCAGTGAGCAGGATTCTTTTTTTGCCTTCTACATGAGGAGGACTATGGCATGGTCAAGGAAAGCAAGATTCGTATCACCTGTCGAGGTTCTGGAGAACCCTGAAGAGTGGGACTACTTCACTGACTTGGAACTTATGAAGTCCAGAGGTAGTTCGATTTGTATGACATGCGAACACTTCACGTACACGTGCGATAAATCATGCGTAACTCTTCTAATTTGTCCTCTTCATCAGCGTCTTATTCCTCAAGGTGAGCATCTAACTAAGCGTTGTAGAAACTGGCAAAGAAAGAGAGTTCTTGATGTTGGTCTGTGTCCAGAAGTTGCCTAACAACCCACAAAATTATTTTTTAAAAACTAATGAACTTAACTACTAATGCTGATCGAGTAATTATGTTTTGCATCCTCGCCTCAATGGCAATCTTTGATGCTTTCTCAACTCTTCTCTCAATACTCAAGAAAGGAATTTTCATAGATCAGAGATCAATCCTGATGCAAAAGACAAATAGAGAATTAAAGGCAATGCTCGTCGGTGTCGAAAAAATATCCAAATTAAATAAGAAACAATTAGTGGATTTGATATTGGTTGCGTCTTAGTAAGTCAGTCTCCTTTATCGTGAATATCTCCTGAATAAGATTGAGTTCCTATCTCTGGTGGTGGATTGTTTCCGAAGTCATCAACTAAAGCATCTGCCTCACTTGTAAAAAGTTTAGTGAACCATTGCTTAGTTGCAATAATTGCTGTCCAGATCTTGTCTCTTTTTCTGCTCATAGATATGCCTCCAAAGTAGTAAGGGGGCGAGATTTTGGTTGCCCCCTTTGAGTCCATCACTCCAGACCTAAGAAAGTGCGTTGACTCCTGGGAATGTTTTATCACTACTGAATGTAAATTGCTATGGGTAAGAACACCAAAGTATTTATACATTTGGGTTCTCTCGATAGATATTTTTTATTAGTGGGATTAGACATAAATGAAGAGTCATCGCACTTTCGAAGATATTAAATAAGGGGAAATGTGCATTGACTCTAAGGAGGTATCTCACACCTCCTGATGTGAACAGAGTCACCTTTCGTGCGGTCTCTGCATTGGTCGGAACAACCCAAACCCCTGATTAGTTTCAGGGGTTTTTCTCTAAGAGGACAATGAGAGTTAATACTTTAGGGTTTTTGTCCTGTAGATTTTTTGAATTAGGAGGAGTAGATATAAATCAAGGCACTATTAGGAGGTCAAACCATGTCATGCGGTAATCCTTTTAAACATGCAATCGAAGACGTAAAGGAAACATTCTCGAAATCATGTGGCGTTCCTATCCAAGGTAATGATTGGTGCGATCTGTTTTCGAATTATGAAACTGATTTTGATGAGGTCGAATACGAGAATGAATGTTTGCAGTTTGGCAACTGCTCAATGGACTACTAAAAAACATTGAACTAACAGGAGATCTAATTATGCAAGCAACACGTAGTTTCCGATCTAATGGGTCGAATACTCTTTCATCGATCTTTCTATGGTTTTCAGTCTTTTTGATTTCTATGGGAACACTTCCTCATCTCATTCCTTATTACTTTCAGTTGAAATATTGAGGTAAAAACAATGATTCTTGATCTTCTCAAACTCATTCTTAGAAAGCACAAAGATTATTGGGTTGTTGGTTAAACAGGAGTTTTTTCTCATGTTCACCTGATCTAAATTTGTTAGAATTGAATTAGGAGTCACAGCACCTTCTGTGGGTGAAAGTTAAATAAAGGATGGAAATTTAGTTCAGTCAGTTGAGTGCTTGACTCAAAGGGGGCGACCAAAATCTCGCCCCCTTCTTTATGACTTTTTTTCTTTGAATTTGTAAAAAGCGAACTTGCCAATAATGAGCTCTTCGCGCTAACTAGATATGGAATGTCTATCCGTTATCTGCCATGAGATTTGCCGTCATAATGGTTAATTCAAAAGGAAAGACACACGAAGAAACCATCATTGCCAACAATAAACAAGAGGCAATGTGGCAGGCACAGGATTGCAATCCATTCTCAAAAATTATTGAAGCCAATTGGGTTTACAAGTAAGAGAATTCCTTAAAGGAAATCTTCTTCGCATTTTGAATAGAAGTTGTCATAGCTTCCTTCTAATTAAAAATTCGATGACAAAAGATTACCAATATCTCCTTTTGCCAGTCCAGTTATATAGCAACCAAATTACAAACCCAACCATAAACAATGGCATAAAGCTATCAATAAATACATAGGCTGTATAGACAATTATGGGGAATAGAATGACGCGTTTGATATTTAATCGTCTTTGATATCTCATTTATTCTGAATCATTGTAATAGACGGAAAAGACGCACATTACAGCGAGAAGAACAAAGGTATTCAAGACAAATGTTTGAAATGGAAAAAATGAATATTCCTCCTCAATCAATTGATTACACGTAATAAATTTTGGCTGTCCAATTTCCGAATTCGAATCTATAAAAAGATCTGATCCACCAATATAAGCAGAACAAATTTGATTCATTTGCTCGATACGTTGTCGTGCTCCAAAGGTAGTCGTTACCCCAGCGATACAAGCTGAAACAAGCAGATAAATGAAAGTTTGCTTGTTGACAAATCTCATACAAAAATCATGACTCTTTGTCTAAGGACTCATTACCCCATACCCATACCCCCCCTCAAGATTTGTTATTGATCATGAGAAGAACAATACTTCTTATAGCACTGTTACTTTAGTGTCTTCAAAACCATTGCTAATATTAGATTTTAATGCTAATAGTCTAATCTGCATTAGTTAGCATGCACTCGCTCCCAAATCAAACTTAGAAGTAAACCCATCACAATCAAAGGGAAAAGGGCTTTGATAATTCCTACAGCAATGAGAACACCTAAACCAATAGCTCCATAAACAGCCCATCTTGGGATTGAGCGAACAGCATTCGAACCAGCATTACTAGATGGAGGAATTACTTCAGGATCAATCGACATTGATTTTCTTAGATCATTAATTTAAAGGTAATGCTTCCTTAATAATTTGAGTAAAGAGTTTTACAAATTTGGAAGAACAAGAAAACAAATCACTAGAAATTAGGAACGGCATCAACTGCTTTTTTTACTGTCTCTTTCACTCCTTCAACAGCTCTCCTTGCTTTATCTTTCAACATCTCTGAAGCAGATGGAGAGAGTGCCTTGATCTCTTTTTTAATTGCACACTCGCGTTCTGCGAACCATTGATTTTGGCGCTCATAAGCTTCATCTAACCTCTTTCTTTGATCAAGAATTGCATCAAGTTCTAGCTGATACTCTTGGAGTTCTAACGTCTCCATCTCGCTATCAGATATGACATATACAGGACTCTGAAACACGTAACGAGGTGAGAATAAATATTCGAATGTTGAATACATAGTAATAATGCAAACGACTCTTTAACTATGAGACAAGTTCCCAAAATAAGAGTGTAGTAAGCCGCAATAAATCATTCGGTATCTACACCGAATTTCGGTTTATACCAATCAACCTACAAGCAATAACCGTAAAAATTCAGTCCTTATCGCTAAAAAAACAAAAGTTCCTAAGCACGAGAAAAAAGCGGAGATACACTTATCACATGAATTCTTCTTTTTTGATAGTTCTATTCTGATTCAATTTCTATAGCTATAACTAAATTCTCTGCTTATCTACAAACCTTGTAAACGTTTAAAGGATCCCAGAAACAATAAGCATCTGCCTAATAACCACGCCAACAACACAGAAAAGTATTAATCGACTTAAGACATAAAAGGGAAGATTATTCATCTAACTTCTAAACACATCAATCAATCAATCAATCACCAAAACGATAATGTTTACGGACTGCTTTATGAACATCCCATCGACAGTCCATACCAGCAGGAAAAACGACTAAGTCACCTGCGCCAAACTTCACAGGTTCTCCCCCCTCAGGAGTAACGGTGACTTCACCCTCAAGTAATAAACAAGTCTCTTTGTCGTCATAAGTCCAATCAAAAGAGCTTGCTTCACAAGTCCAGATTGGCCAGTTTTTAATTCCTAGTTCATCAATGCTGCTCTCAGAACAAGGTGAGGTGACTGATATTGACAAAAGATAAACAGATAGTGGACTTCTTTTTAGCTACTAATAGAAACAGTTGTCTAATAGCTACTCAAATTTTGACAAAAATGTTTGAAAACGTATTACGTATAGAGCGAGGATCGAGAGTCCTCCCATACCCCCTTCAAATAGAAAGATGATACGTCTTATAATACTGTTACCTTAGGCGTTCCACTCCCAACAGTTGCTGCCAACACCGATACGAGCATGAAATATATCCAAGAGCATTACTTCCACTACAGAGCTGATGAATCTACTGAGATTCTTGGTAAAGGTCGAAAGATTTAGCCAGCAGAGGAAAGTTTGAGATGGATTGGGTCAAATTAGTTTCACAATAACAATTCCAAAGAACAAGCTGAACTCCGAACAACGATTTATTAGGAATCTCCTTATTGGATTTTTCGCAGCATTATTTATTGTCTTTGTATTAGCGATGATTGCGCTCTTCCGGACACTGACTACTTATCCAAGTGCTTCTAATCTGCCAACAGTCACCATACAAAATTGCTACGACGGAGATACTTGCACAACTACACAAGGAGAAAAGATCAGACTTGCGTGTATTGATACTCCTGAATTAAGAGGCAAGAAGGCTGATCCAATACCTGCAAAAGCAGCAAGAGATTATCTAAATGATTTAGTTGCTGGTTCAACAGTCACAATCAGGCGGATTACTGAAGATCGATATGGAAGAACATTCGCTGAATTATCGAAAGGTCCTATGAATATTCAAGAAGACTTAGTTAAAAAAGGCATGGCGAGTATCTATGAAAGGTATTCAAGTCAGTGTGAGTGGAGCAAAAGATAAAAAATGACTCTCTTCCTTGCTGTCTTAATCCCAATAGCAATCTTGGGATTTCTCTATCTCTTCATCATTGAGAACAATGGTCTTCCAGATTGGATGGCAAGAGCATCTCGAAATAGCAGCTCGATTTGGACCTATGGAATTATCACAATCACGCTTCTTTCTATCATTAAGTACATAACTTCTAATTAGACGTATGAGTATAAAAGCTGCCTACATTGAAATAGATAGATGATTTGAGCTAGATCAGCTAGAGAGAAGACAAGATATGAAAGGTTCTTGTTAAATGCCTGAAGAGGAGAAATTTGAAAAATGTTGGGATACTGTCTACTAATTTTGTGTAGTGGTAAAAAATTGTTTCTTAAGTTATTTATGTAGTATTCGCTACTAAACGATTATGGATTTAACAAGATTTTATTCTTTGAACTTTCTTGGACGATTGTTGCTAAGTGCAATTTTTATAAATGCAATACCAGGCAAAATAACAAATTTTGCTGCTCAAGCTGAATACATAACAAACAGAGGGTTTCCCGAGCCAGTATCAATGATAATGATGGTAGGTGCAATAGCTTTACTTCTTGGTGGTACTGTCCTATTGATCTTCACAGAACGGGTCAAACTCGCTTGTTCACTACTTTTGATTTTCTTGGTGCCAGCGACAATAATTTTTCATTTGATACCATTTCAACTTGCAGCAGTCGCACGAAACCTATCTTTAATTGGAGGATTGTTAGTTGCCATAGAAAAATCAAAATAACTAATATCGATTCACTATTCAAAATCTTTTGGGCTGGCTTGAGTCAGTCCTTTTTGTAATGAAAAAACTCCACTTAATTATTGTATGTTTTTGGTTCTTTCAGCCCATCATCGCTAAAGCTAAGCCCGTAAAAGGGATTAGCGACTTTGATGGAGGCTTCAAAGGTGTTGAGAGAATCACTTTTGAATGTCCCGTCAACAATGAAAGAAATATACAAAGAACTAATGACGAATTTGACGATCAACAACCAAAAGAAAAATGTTGGGTTGATTTTCACCCAACTTATTTGAATGTTATGAATAAACAGGTGATAAATAAAAAAAATGTCATTAGTTTTTGGCAATCCCCTCCTCAATCAGGCAAGTGTTGTGCAAGTTGGAATTTAATTTATAAGGATGTCGAAGGAAAGAATAAAATCTTATCTATGAGAAAAAAAGAATTTCCATTCCCGCTCACTAAGAGAAAATTAAAAATACTTGGCACACCATCAAACATTATTAATCGTTGGCTTACACAATAGAAGAGAGACAAAGATCAAACTAGTCAAAGGAAGTCTTAGATTTATGGGATGTTCTTAATTCTCAAATCGAAAGAGCAACAGCTACTAACTTTTCACAAAAGAATCAAGGTCAATTTCTAGTTGAGTCCAATGGCTTTCTTCTGAACTTATCCCCCATAATTCACCTCGTTCAGAGGCTTCTAAAATGGATTCATAAAATTCTGGAATATGTTTTGACATTCTTTTAGTTGATTGTAGAAGCAGAAATTTTCTCTTCACAATCGGTATCTCCTGCTTCACAGACAACTTCAGCTTTATCAGAGTGTGAGCCACAACCCATTGCCACCACTGGTGAAACACCAAGAACTGTGTGAAGAGTAGTTGCCGAAAAAAGAAGATAAGGAATGAATTTTTTCATAATCATATTTAGAATTTCACTAATGATCTATCAATTGATTACCAACTGTGAGGTTTCAATGTTCGGTTAACTACTTAAAGATAATAGGAATAGAAACTATTTATAAATAAACGAGTCCTAATAAAAGTAACTTATAAAATAAAAGTTGCTGATTTTGGCATTTCTCGTATCCATTGATAGACAAAGAAATCAAGGAACATGAGTCACTTCCAATTTACTGATGAACAATTTATCGAGATCAGAGAAATCTGGAGAGATATCAATTCTCAATGCAAATTGCTGCAAGAGCAAACTGGTTGTCCTGATAGCGAAATAGTCAAAATGATTGACTCTGCAAAGAGTTATTGGGAAAACAAGAGTTAAAAAAAACTATTTACGCACTCAGTTTTTCCCAGATCACCTCTGATTCTTTGATCAAGTCAATAGCCTCATCTCTACCAAGTATCTTTTGTGCATCATTCATCAGCTGTATATATCTAAGCCTTAGTTCTTGTTTGTTCATGAGCTGCATTTGTATTTCATGCAGAGACTTCTCGCTAAGTGCAACATTATGTTTATTCGGTGCGTGCGAAAAGTTCAAAGAAGCATTGTGATGGGTCATTAGAATAAATCTGATTAACTTCTTAGCGAGAGAGGGAAATTGCTATGTAGAACAATTCCCTAGCCTCTAGTTGAGTGTCAAAAGGCGCTTTGCAAAACCTTTTTAAGCACATGCAGGTGATTGACTGACCTACGCTACGTACCTGATATTTTGGCTAGGTAACTGAGCTATCGAGTTAGTTAACCAGTACGGTTTTCCTTATTAAAGGTTGGTACTTTAAGCGTTGCAGCTTGAAGTCCTTCAGGGTAGACATTGAGTGATGTAGTCCACTCACAAAATTCTTGGCTAACTGCATAACTATCTTCATACCTCTGTAACTCATCGAGGTAATTTACTCTCTGAGTAGCCCATGCAATGATGAGTCGCTGACTAATATCCATCAATAAATCGTATTCAAGCCAAGAAAGTACCGTGGTTATTACTTGTTAAATCAATATGAAAAGAACCTTCAAACGAAAGCTTTTTTGTTCCAGATTACTCACGACTAAATCAACTTTTGGATAAAATTATGTGTAAACCTTTTAGTTCACAATTTTGTTTAACTTTAGAGAGTGGAGACGATAAATCTAGTTTGGTTCAAAAAAGACTTAAGAACATACGACAACGAAGCACTTTATGAAGCGCTAAAAACTGAAAATGTAATACCAATTTTTGTTGTTGAGCCAGATCTCTGGAAACTTCCTGATCATTCTTCAAGACAATGGGAGTTTGTACGAGAATGTTTAATTGATTTAAACAACTCATTAAGTGATATTGGTTTGAAATTAATTATAAGAGTTGGGAATATTCAAGATGTAATTAAAGAGTTTACGAAAAAGTTTCATGTTAAAGGTATTTATAGTCATGAAGAAACCGGCAATGAATGGACATTTAAACGTGATCAAGATCTAAGGCGTTATACAAAAAACGAAAACATAAATTGGCATGAATACAGACAATTTGGTGTTTTTAGAGGTCTTAAAACACGCATAAGTTGGTCTCAGAAATGGGAACAACATATGTCACAGGAACTCAGCAATGATCCTAGAAGAGTAAATTATTTTATTGATATTCCAAGTCATAATTTACCCTCATCTAAAAGTCTAAAGTTAAATTTAGATAAATGTAGTCATCGAATTCAAGGAGGAAGAAAGCAAGGGCTTCATAAACTGGATGAGTTTCTGAAATACAAAATAGATAATTATCAATATTCTTTATCAAGTCCTTTAAAAGCATTTGATGGATGTTCTCGCTTATCGCCTTACTTAACTTGGGGTTGTCTATCAATTAGAGAAGTAGTCCAGGCAATTAGAAAAACTAAGAAAAGAGGATCCAGAGCAATTGACTCAAGATTACATTGGCATTGCCATTTTATTCAAAAGCTTGAATCAGAACCTGAATTAGAAAATCGTGAGTACCATCCACACATGAGTGGTATCAGGAAGTCAAATCAAATTTTTTTAAAAGCATGGAGTCAAGGTCTAACTGGAATACCTTTTATAGATGCATGCATGAGATCCCTAAATAGTCATGGGTGGATTAATTTCCGAATGAGAGCAATGCTTATGTCATTTGCTAGCTACCAACTATGGCTTCCATGGCAAGAGAGTGGCTTATGCCTAGCACGCAAATTTATTGACTATGAGCCAGGAATTCACTGGACACAATGCCAAATGCAATCGGGTACGACATCGATTAATACAATTAGAATTTATAACCCAATTAAACAAGGATATGATCATGACCCAGAGGGAATATTTATTAGAACTTGGGTAAAAGAATTACAATACCTTCCAAGCAAATTCATCCATGAACCATGGGAAATTGATCTATTTCGTCAAAATGATTCATCATTCGTTCTTGGAAAAAATTATCCATTCCCTATTGTAGATCCAATTATTAGTACAAAGACAGCACGAGCAAAGCTTAAAGAGATAAGAAATAAACCAGGCTTCTTTGACATCGCTAATAATATCCTTGAGAAACATGGCTCAAGAGAAAGAAGAAAGTCAAAGTTGAAAAAGAAGCAAAACAATCCCAAGGGACATAATCAATTAACCCTCAAGCTTTAAAGTTGCAGGGCTGATGAGTCTACTAATATCGCCAGGAACGGTATAAAGATCAGCCAGTAGCAATAGTGTCTCTACTTATTTAAACGACCTAAGGTCACACTTAAAAGATGATTTTTCTAGGATTTAAGCATTACGTCTTAATTGGTTGATTTATTTCCAGAAATAAAATGTCGAATTATTATGAGCAATCTTCATCATCCACTTCTAATCAATCAGAAAGTAGTAATTCCAATGTCGAAACTAAGCTTGTAACGGTACAAGCTAAAAGCTCATCTCACCCATATTTTGGTCAAGGATCATCCAAAGGATATTTTATTGATGGAAAAGAATCCCCTTCATTAATTCTGAGACAGAACGTTGTATATAGATTCGATCAATCGGACAGCAGTAACGCTAATCATAAAATCTTGTTTTTTACTGATGCGAATAGAATAAATTCATATCAAAAAAACATTTCTGAAGTTGGTATTGCTGGTTCAACGGGTGCATATACCGAAATCACTTTAAACAGTGAGACACCAGTAGAAATTTTCTACCAATGTCAAAATCATCCTTTAATGGGTAGCAATATAAAATCGTCAACTACAGGTAATGACTTACTCACTAGTAGTTCAAACAATGAACTATTTGATGGAGGCGCAGGGACCGATACCGTTATTTTCACCGGAAAATTTTCTAATTATTCTTTCACACGCACCTCAACCTCCATAGACCTAGATGATCAAAGGACAGGAACTAATGATGGGACAGATACTCTTTCTAATATTGAATACATTCAATTCACTGATCAAACCGTAGAGGAATCCAAAGTAGATATCGTTAAAACCTATAGCGGTGAGTTTAGTGATTACAAGTTCTACAGCAAAGGTAATGGTGTCTATCAAATCAAAACTGATTCTGGGTATGACGACATCACAGGACTTCCCTTATTAACCTTCACTGGAGAAGCAAGCGATAGTTCATTTAAAGAGATCAGTGCAATTGTTGACATCAAAGGAACGTTTGATCAAGTCACTGGTTTAGAAACTGATGATGCAAAAATGTTCCGTCTCTATAACGCTGCATTTAAACGACTTCCTGACGCTGATGGTTTGAAGTATTGGATTGGGAAATATACTTCTGGAGAAAATGATGATCGAGCGGTTGCACAATCATTTCTTGTTTCAGATGAATTCTCTGAACGCTATGGTGCAAACGTTACTAACGCCAAGTATGTAGAAACGCTCTACGTCAATGTTCTCGGTCGTGACTACGATCAAGAAGGTTATAACTATTGGTTAGGGAATTTAAATTCGGGAAAAGAAACGAGGTATGAATTACTTTTAGGGTTTGCAGAATCAGCAGAGAACAAAGCGCTCTTTACAGACATTACAGGTTTTGGATAATCACCTCAACATCCAGCACAAATTTCTTCACTCTCATTATTCATACAACCACCACTCATTTACCCCCATACACCGCTCTTCATTTAGCTATCTAGAGAGAAAGCAGATCTATCTCTCTAAATAAATCCATCTATGTGCGTATTAAGTGGTAGCATTGCGGTAGCATATAAAACCAGCAGCTTTAAATCCCTTTTATACCAATCAGTCTCAGCTTACGTTGTATAATCGGCATTGATGTTGACATAACCCCGAAACCATTGCAATAACAGACTTGATATACAAGAAATTGCTGGTTTATTAGTGGTTTATTTGAAAAACATGCCCTGAAAACGTAGTCAGGGCGGTACTAGCGGTTCAAAAGTGGTTTATTACAGATGAATGTAGATAATATTTAATAACAAAAATTGCACATGATAAATCTTTTTTAATCAAGCAAATCCGGTCATCTCAGTAAATAATAATTTATTCTCATCAGATTCAGAAAAACCCAAAAGAACTTCATATCGTTGTTCAACACCATTGTTCAGATTACCAACCCAATAGTCGTATCCACTTTGATCGAGTTCTCTATTTAAAACATTGAGATAGAGATTTTTTACATACGTCTCATGTGTAATATTTGCACCATAACGTTCTTCAAATTCATCAGAGACGAGGAATGATTTTGAAACTACTCTTCTAGTATTTCGCCCTGAACTAAATTCATCGATCCAATACTTCAGTCCATCCGCATCAGGGAATCTTGCAAAGGCAGCGTTATAGAGACGAAACATTTCACCTGAGTCTGTATTGAGTCCTGTGACATGATCAAATGTTCCTTTAATATCTGCAATAGCACTAATACCAGAAGTATTATCAGCAAAAGTTAGTTTGGGTATACCAGTGATGTCATCAACGACTCCTGTGTCACTTTTGATCTCATACTTCCCATTACCTTTGTGATAAAACTTGTAGTCCCTGAAATTACCAGCATAAGTTTTAGAAACGTCTACCTTTGACTCCTCTACCGTTTGATCTGAGAACTCAATAAATTCAATATTTTTAATCGTATCTTCACCATCCTCATTTGTTTTCCTTAAATCAACTACGCGAAGTTCGTCACTAATTCTTATGAAACGATAGTCGTTAAATTTTCCAGAGTAAACAGCAGTATCACTGCCATCTCCACCGTATATTCTATCGTTCCCTGCACCAGCATTAATAATGTCGTCGCCACTACTTGCATCAATAGTATCTGTGCCTTGATTAGTGGTAATCACATCGCTACTAGAAGTACCTATTGTACTGTTGTTATAGTTCGATAATTCATAACTCAAACTAACTGTAGACTTAACTATTCCTCTTGCTCCTCCAGATATAACACCCTCTAAAGAATGTGCATTAAATGTCCAAGATCCATCTTCTCCTTCCGTATCATCTCCATATGCATGAAAAATCTGAAAATCACTATCATCATAAATTCCATTAGCATTTGAATCAAGAAAAATACTTGCACTATCGGAATAAGTAGTACCTTCAAAAGTAATTTGCTGACCAGTTGTCCACCACCATCCATTCAAAGAACTTGTAGAACTTTCCCAACTTCCATATTCACCTGCTCCAGACTCAGAGATCCATGACCAAGTGCCATGAGTTAAATCACTGGATTTTAAAGGAACTGCAAGTACCAACCAAACAATCCTAATCAATAAAGGTGTTAGATAAACTTTCTAGCACATATAGATTCTATATATAAAAGTTTGCTACATGCAGAGATCATGAAAAATAGTGGTTTAGAAACTCGATATGAACTCCTTTTAGGTTTTGCTGAATCAGATGAAAATAAAACTCTCTTTACTGAAATGACTGGGTTGAGTTAAGTAAAGAAGCTTTTAGAACAGCTGAAGAAGAAAGAGAAGAAACTCCTTATCCAATAAATTAATCCGCCTCTTGATTCATGAGAAAAATTTATTCCACGGTTAGCACTACCTCAACCGAACCTCAGTTTTAGAGAACTTCCTTTTAAATTATTTAAAGCGAGAGCGAGTAACTTCTAATGACACGTTGCGTTCAAGCTCAAGTCAGAGAAGGGGACAGTTGTCGAAATCCTGTCCCTTTACTCGCAAACTCATAAAATGTAGGTCTGCACTTTTTTGAGAACCCGAAGTGGTGAAATGTTCAATCTTTTCCCTTCAAAAACATCCTCATACAATTTTCAGTAAACCCTCCTCTGAGGGGGGTTTCTTTTACCTAATATTATTCTTAATCAGATAGCGGCAACGATCAATTTAACTGGTAACTTTTTTATTGCTGCTTGTGCATGGACTGGAAATATTCAACACGAGATATATTCTAGATACATTGAAAAGTCATCCCTTACTAATCTTTTTATTGAGCATAAGCTTGGGGGAGGGGAGGACAGAACTTCTTTCAATCTTCGTATCGATAGCAGCAATATTTTATTTCCGATTTCAATTTTGGGAACAAGATAATCGAAAACAAAAATTTTAATAATTTCACTGCTAAGACATAGTTCAACTATCATTAGTTGAAATTATCATGCCATAAATTTTCATAAGTTTTCTTCACAAGGAAGTATGAATAATTACTTAGGCTTTTATTCTCATTCACAGGTTAAATGATTAAATAGGTACTTTACATTTAGTATTAAATAAATATTTTATGAAACTTTAATGCTAGCTTCGTTGACCATTAGGAGGTGCAACTTATGACCATAAGAGATTCATTTCCCAAGCAAGATGTTGTCATCGAAAGAGATGCTATTGATGATTATTTTGAATGCATTACTGCATGCTCAATAGACAATGAAGGAATGCAATGTATAACACAATGTGTTGAAGTTCATCTTAAAAATGAGTTAGATCAATGATTACCAAAAATTCTCTTTTAATATCATCTAAAGGTGGAATAATTACCTTTTTGAAAGGAGATTCTGGGAAAAAAATTTATCACTCATGCTCTAGAAATAATTGCATCTACTCAGGAGACTTACATACAGCAAAATTATCCTTAGACAATCTTGAAGATGCAAACAATATCCTGCTAAAAATAAACTGAGAATATTCAAAGAAATAGTTTACGAATATCGAACATCTATAAGAGAACCTGCTTTTCAGGGGAGGTACTCTTCTCCTTATCCTGAGCAAGCAGTTACTACCGAAATTAAGTCTTAAACCTAATCAATTGTTTTTGTTTTCCTTCTTTTTATTTAGCCGTTCTCAAGAAACTCGACAAATTCTTTTTGTTGTTAAGTGAATTGCGAGTTCATTTCCTTGTCAGACATCTTTTTCGCTTTCTACTTTCTCTGCAAGTTCTCTAAGCATCTTTGCAATTACATCTTTTGACCAACTAAACTCTTCTTTCATACCATCGACACAGTCCATGACTGATTCCCAAGCCGCTTCATATTCTTCAGGATTTACTTTTGTCATGTTCCTAATTTAGGAATTTTTTTTATTAAACCTTCAAATTCTATTTAAAGGAACTCCAATCAAAATAAAAAAATGGATTGAGTTTTAAAGATGTTGCATTATGAGCCGTTAGTTTATGAGTAATTACTTGTGTGGTCTCCACATAGATTTTCACATTCATTTGAAGTAGACATGAATTAAGGATATTTAGGAGGTTTTGCTATGACCTGCGGAAATCCCTTCAACCATATGCTCAAAAATATTTTGATTGAGATGGTTGATTCTCCTACCCTATGGAAAATTAGAGACGAAAAAGAAATGGATTGTCTCACTTATGGATTTTGCTCTAAGCCAGAATCATTTCCTCGGCCTAGACGAGTAATACTTTAGGGTTTTTGTCCTGTAGATTTTTTGAATTAGGAGGAGTAGATATAAATCAAGGCACTATTAGGAGGTCAAACCATGTCATGCGGTAATCCTTTTAAACATGCAATCGAAGACGTAAAGGAAACATTCTCGAAATCATGTGGCGTTCCTATCCAAGGTAATGATTGGTGCGATCTGTTTTCGAATTATGAAACTGATTTTGATGAGGTCGAATACGAGAATGAATGTTTGCAGTTTGGCAACTGCTCAATGGACTACTAAAAAACATTGAACTAACAGGAGATCTAATTATGCAAGCAACACGTAGTTTCCGATCTAATGGGTCGAATACTCTTTCATCGATCTTTCTATGGTTTTCAGTCTTTTTGATTTCTATGGGAACACTTCCTCATCTCATTCCTTATTACTTTCAGTTGAAATATTGAGGTAAAAACAATGATTCTTGATCTTCTCAAACTCATTCTTAGAAAGCACAAAGATTATTGGGTTGTTGGTTAAACAGGAGTTTTTTCTCATGTTCACCTGATCTAAATTTGTTAGAATTGAATTAGGAGTCACAGCACCTTCTGTGGGTCAAAGTTAAATAAAGGATGGAAATTTAGTTCAGTCAGTTGAGTGCTTGACTCAAAGGGGGCGACCAAAATCTCGCCCCCTTATTCATGGGAATTAGAAGGAAAGCACTACCTCAACCGACCCTCCTTTTTAGTGAACTTATTTTTAGACTTATTCTGGGATATTGGGTAATGCGGACTACCCTTTATTCCAGAGATATTGGACTGTCTGTATTCGAAATGCGACTCTGTCCCTTCCTCGCAAATTTTTTAAAAGTATGTGTTCTAAATTTAATGAGAAGCAAAGAGATTATTGAAGATTTCATTAGTTCTTCCATAACAGAGATTTTAAAAAGATCGTTAACCCTTGATAGAGAAGATCAAATTGCAATCCATCAAGAGTTTAAAGAATGGATTTATGGAGGAACCACAGAGGAAGACATTTGGGTCATAGATCGTCCAATCAAATAATTAAATCTTCAATCCCTTTGCCACTAAAAGAGAGTCCCAAGTTCAATGCTTGTGTTGATGCTGCCTAACCATAATTAACTCTAAATTGCTCAAAAGGAAGACCAGTTTTACCCTCGATTTCTGTTTCTAATGAGATCCACCATTCACCATTCCTCTTCGTCTAATGAGACTTCATAAAACCTTCTTGCAAAATGTGCGTTTATTTCATCAAAAATTTTAACCCCATATTCATCTAATACTTCTTGCTCTGAATCAAAAACTCCTTCGCCTTCAGCATCAATAACTACACTTATTTCCCACCAATTTTTACTTTCCCATTCTGGTAGTAAATCAAGTAATGCTTGTGGAGCAAAAAGTTCTACTGACCAATTTACACCTGCTCTAAACCTTTCATTTCCATCTAAATCATCATCGTTTATGTGATCCAAATAATTGTCTGCTCTCATCCTCTCAACTTGTTTTGGATTGAATTTTTTTATTCAATCTTCGATTTCTTTTTGAGTTTTATACATTTCTCAACCCTTATTTCAAAAATGGAAGCAACTTGCTAAAGGTTGCTGGAAACGATCCAACAACGAGCGCCACTGCTCCAAGAACAACCGACACGATTGCAGCATCTACCAAAAGGTCTTTCCAGTTGTATTTCATCTCAACCTGACCATATCTGGCGTAGTGCATTCAGTCGGATATGAGATTACATTTTGTGCTGTAAAACCTGCACCTATCGCAACCAGTCCAATTACAAAGATCCATTTAGATCTCTCACTAGAGAGCAGTCTGTTCATAAAATTGGTAATGATGTTCAGTTTCCGTCAAGGATAACAATAATGCTTTTTATCCAATGACCTTCAAAACTATTAGAAGTATTTGTATTAGTTGTTTCGCACTCTTACTTATTCTCTACCCGTCAAAAATAGATGCTCTATCGCATGAGTGGGTTGCAGTTCCAAAGAGTCAGTATGGAGAGCAATTATGGGATAAGAACAGTGTTCAAAAAAATCAAGATGGATCCATACGAGTATTCAGCAAATTTATTCCTAAAAGTACTACTGACATTACTCAAGACATTTTGTATACGATGGATGTCAACTGTTCGGAAAATTCTTTTAGAGACGTTGCAGTAGGAGCAAAGGAATTTAATGAATTTAAAAACAAGGATTCACAATGGAAAGATGCCAATGGAGACAAATTGATTTTGGGTGTTATCGATCAGGTTTGCATGTTTGGAAATTAGATAAAAAGTAGACTACAAGCGTCCAACAAATGGCGACCATATCACCCTGTATGACTAATCGTCATTCAGGGGTGATAGAGATCATCATGATTGAAGAGTTAATAGTTAGTTGAGAGAAAGAAAAGATAGTACTCACAGGATGTCTATTAAGGAGACATCAATAGGGGTAAATACAATTCTGGATTATATGTTAGAAAGAGAAAAAATCTTCTTTTCGACTATGCTGAACCTGTAAAAAATTATTATTTTTGGAATTATTGTTAGTTGATAATAAGGGATCAACATAACTGATTTTTTTTATTTTAGTTTGAGATTGATTTGAAGATTTTATTTGAGTCATTGATAATAAAGATTTTGTTGATTTATTATCTGTCTTGATATTGACATGGCTACTGCTTACTCCTTTATATGAATTTTGGATAGATTGGATCCTTAAAAGACTTGAGCCTCCTATGGCTATAATAGCTAGACTACCAATCCCCCAAAATTTTGAAGGTGCTATGAACTTTAGTTTTTTAATATTTAGCTTTTCTGATTTTTCTTGATTCACTTTTGCTAGCTCAAGAGTTAATTGATCTTCTGGCTTTTCTTTAACTAATTCAAGATGTAAACTATCGTCTAATTTTTCAATAAATTCATTTGTTTGATTGTCAAGGATGTTGTTAAAGTAATAACCTATTAATGCAAAGACAATTAATAGAAAAAGTATCAATATTGCATCTGTAGGAATTGAAATTGTACTAGCATCGGTCAACTCAAGCTCAGTAATTCCTAGTGACATTAAAAATCTATGACTCTATTTATTAAAACTACCTTTAAAAAATATGGCTAGACTTCTTTACTTATCTATTTAATTTCAATGCGTATTAATACTGGCTATATGATTTGAAAGTATGATTTTTTATAGAAAGAGTGTGATTAGTTTGCGCCTATTACTTTTATTTGATTACTAATATCACAGATATCACAGAATTTCATCAATTCCTTTTATACTCATCTGTTTACGATTTGACTCTTCTTATATACACGGCATTTGCCTTTAAGTCTTCGATCACTTCATAACCTAAGAACCCCAATAATTCTTCTTGATTCTTAAAGCATCGATCACTCCATTCATAATTCTTGTCCCCCTTCGTATTTTTATACTCATAGCACTAGTAAAAATAATCAGTTCTATATCGCTCTACTTATCCAAACTTTTTTGCACGTCCTCTTGGAGTTTGTTGTAAATACTCCATGCAATTATCACGACTGGCAGATGTCTGAATCTTCAACTTTTTTATTCCACTCCTGGAAACTTGAACTGCCATTGGGTGAAGGTTGTTCTCGAATTCCTTTTAACTTTTTCCATCTGATGTAGAGAGCATCAATCAACCAACTTTCAGTTAATGACTTTGCACTATTCTTTAGTAGGCTATCTTGTCTCTTATTGAATTTTTCTGAGTCTAGAAGTTCTTGCTTCCAATCGATTTTTTCAGTCATTGACTTTTGCCTTCAACTTATAGAAGTTTTCTTCACAGCTACAAGAAACACCCTTGTAGTGATCTGGGAATGATTTCATCCAAGTAGGAATTGCCATCGTCATGGGATGACCACCTTTGATGTGAAAGACAACCTCTTTTGTTTTGTCTATGTAATGCGGAGGAAGACTCATCTTGCTACCTATTCATTTCATCAATACCTTTCTATTAACCACTCTGCACAGGGATTTCTTAGATTCTATTGAATTTACTTATGCAACTTTTTCCTCTTCTTCGTTAATCACTTCAACGACTTCTGGACTGAATGAAGAGAGTGCGTCATCATCATCATCATCGTCATCATAGTTTAGTTCTACTGATTGCTCTTTGATTTCATTAATTGGCTGGACTACATTTAATAGTGGCCCATCTGCCTTTGATACAGTCTCTTTTGCAGGAGTTGTCTCTCTCTTTTTAGGGGAAAGAGAGGTACTGGTTAAGATCCCTATTAGATTTTTAAGAGAGAAGAAAAACTTTTTGCAAATATCAAATAAATTGCTCAGTTCTTCTCTTATTATCTCTTGAGAATCTTTTTTTATAAAGAAAGTTGTGACAGTCCATCCAGTAAGTATTATTAAAAATAAACCTATCGATATAGTAATAAGATTTAGCATTATTAAAAGATAGAGTATACTAGTTATATCGACTCTTTTTAGGTATTTCAAGTTAGAGAAAATTTCTTAAAGCAAAAAATTATTTTATGTGGTTTTGCTTCAATAGTTGTTTCACAGTATTTTTACCATCATTCATTAGGTGGCTTTATATTCGCATATACGATATATAAGTTTAGTAGAAGACATCAAAGATGCCTGTTATTGCTTATTTGAAAAGTAATCAAAAGAAAATTCAATCCAAATATCATCGAGTTACAAAACGATTTAGGTCGCAATACGAGTTAATTCATCGGAAGCTAACATCAAGGTTTCATAGAGAACCAACCGAAACAGAGCTCATTCGCTACAAAATAAATAATTTAATAACTCAATCTAAAGAATCTATCGAAAGCAAAATCAATTCAACAAAATTTATACCTGTTTTTTCAAGAACGTCTACTAAAAACAATAACATATTTTATCCAGACATTATAGATTGGCTTCAGGGTCGATTTTCAGGACAAACAATTAGAATAATTGTAAGAGAAAGAAAAATAATTGAGAAGATTTTTGTGTCTCCTAAAGGCAATAAAATTTCTGTAAAGAGAAGTAAGTTAGAGTTGAGGATTAGATCAATCGCGACTATTCAAATTAAGTTGAGGTTAAGGATGAGGTCTCTGCCGATTATAGAAAGTAATCTAAAATTAATTGGTATAAAAGGAATTTAGTTCAGTTAAATTTAGCTGCGCACATAAAATCCGCGCATAGTTGGATTGATACAAAATGGTAGATTTGATTTCTTGCAGGATAGCTAAATTCATGCGGCGTATTGGGGTAAATGAGTGGTGGTTGTATGAATAATAAGAGTGAAGAAATTTGTTTTGAAAATAAGTGGTTAAGCAAAACAAACACAATGTTGCATTGAGTGAGAAATCTCTGCATGAAATATAAATGCAGCTCATGAATAAACAAGAACTTAGGCTTAGATATATACAGCTAATGAATGATGCACAACAGATACTTGGTAGAGATGAGGCTATTGACTTGATCAAGGAATCTGAGGTGATCTGGAAAAAACTTAGTGCTTAGATAGTTATTTATCTCTTGTCTATATCAGTCACCTCTCCTTGTCCTCAGACCACTATTGAGGAACTAGGAATTAAAAACTTGTCAATTTGGACTTGTGAAGAAAGTTCTTTTGATTGGACTTATTACGATAAAGAGACTTGTTTATTACTTGATGGTGAAGTAACGGTAACTCCATGGAGTAGAACCTCTGAAGTTTGGTGCAGGTGACTTAGTTATCTTTCTGGCAGGCATACACTGTAGATGGGATGTTCATAGGTTAGTCCGCAAGTATTATGGATTTGGTGATTAAAATAGGTAACCACTATCAATTCAGATGAAAAGCATGTCTAAAGTTATTGCAATTGGTATTGTCGCAATTTTTGTCCTAACTGCTTTTGCGGGATTGTTCTGAACTCTATTATCAAACTTAATAATCTCCCCATGAGTTATAAAATAATTAGACATGATAAAGAATCTGACGACATTACTCAGCAATCTTTTAACAGCTATGATGAGGCATACGATCTATTAGAAGAAATATATTCCGATGTTTGTTGTTCTGATGCTGATTATGGGGACCGTCCCTATTATGAAATTATTGAGATAGAAGAATGAAACTTATAGATATGCATAAGCAGCTAATTGCTTGGTATCAAAAGAAGCTTGGTCTGACTGATTATGGATTACTTTGGGTTGTCTTTTTAAAAGGAGTATTTGTAGCTCTAGTACTAGAAAGATTAATTGTTCACTAGATGTTTAACCAAGATGCTCTTTTGGAATATTTGAGTTCACCTGAGGGGGTTAATACAATTATTGTTGGAATTATTTTGGTTGGAGCTATTAACGCAATGTTTATAACTTACAGCATTAGGAGTACTTATGGAGCTGCTAAAACAGAAAGAGAAAAACTAAAAATTCAACAAGCTAAAATCGATAAATTATCACCTAAAAAGGAATAGCATATATGCCTTTTTTAAGACTTTGGAGAAGAACATCAAGAGGTAGACGTCTCAATATTAAACGTGTCATCTTATTTCCCGTAATCGTTTATTCAGCATATATTTTCATTGATAGCTTTATGCCTGTTTTTATGATTGGCTTTATACTTTGGTTATTATATAGCTGGACTGGTAAACGGCGGTTTTGGTAATGAAACAACCAAGTTTATTGGGACTCATATAATGAAGATAATCTTTTTGATTGCTATTCTTTGTGGTCTTACTTTTCCGAGTGTTCGCATAACTATTGCAGCTCTGTTAGAAGGCACGTCTGATTACCTATATAATTCAGCAAAAAAGGAAAAGACTTATATTCCTTATTGGCTAAAGAAATTTCGAGATGATTAATTATTGTTTTTTACGTTTTCATATTTTTGTTTGATCTCAGCCATAGTTAGTTCAAGTTCATGCTGCTTCTTATAAGCCTGTTGAAAGTCCTTCTTGCAGTATTCGATAACATGTTCAAGGTACTTGTCAGTGTCTTCTTCGCAGTGGGCTCTCTCAAGTATGTAGAACATAATCTCATCTAATATTTCAGGCCTATATTTCATTGAGTTTTAAGCGTTCAATTTCTTTTATTATCTCTTGTATGGAATCATCTAAGTGGAAACCTACAGAAGAAGAACGGGAAGTAATGGAAGCAGTTTGGATGCAGGTTAAAGGTGCATGCGAGAAATTAAAAGAAGAAACTAATGCAAAAGATGAGCACATCAGAAAGATGCTCAAAGAGATGGCTGATCGTTATTACTCATAAATAATCTTGAAAGCACTAACAGGTATTTAAAAGTTCTTAGAAGTCAGAGGTTTAAGCAGCCTCTGGACACCATCCAATCTTTCTCTACAGTCGCTGCATCCAATACTGACACTTTGAAGTCAGATGGTCTCCATGAGAGATAAGACGTTGATGTAGGTGACAAGTAAGAATCGTTTTGCAATGCCTGTCGCAGCAATAATTGAAATGTTGACATGTCATGCAAACGCTAGCTGAACGTATTTGGTTAAGAGTGTCTTCTTCGAGATAGTCCCACTCCTCTGCTGGGTTGTAACGCTTTTGGGGTAAAACTTTTTGGGTGCGATACGAAGACATTTCCTTAATCCAATAGGTTCTGCTACCACTGAATTCCAATCTGATGCACGAAAAACGGCATAGGGTGAGGACGCTGGAGTCATGTGTCTATAGCAGTACATCTGTACTAGCAATGACAAGGAGGTGTTGTCAAGTATTAATTAACGGTTGTTGGAATATCTATTTGGTTAATTGTCCTTTCGCTAGACTCAGTCATTAATTGTATGATTTTTGTTCAGTAATTGCTGCTTTGAATTAATTAAAGAGACATCTTTCCGATTATCTTCTTGTCAATCTTCAAATTGTTCTTATTGCTTAATTCTTTCAAAGTTTGATGATTGTTAATTGAATAGTTTTTATGCAGTGGGATCAAATTTATCTAGTGATTGAATTTGGGATAGTTCCTTCTTTCGTTTAGAGACACTGCTGTTTGGAGAGCTCTCTGTTTAAGACTTAGCTGATTCTTAATTTGATAGTGTCAATTAAAAGGTTTCTGTCAGAATGGGATGTCTTGGTAATTTAGTTTAGAGAAATGAAGAGAAGATTTATTCAGTCTTTAATTATTACTGTTATGCTCATGCCCATTGAGACAGTTGCAGAAGGAAATTGGTTTTCGTCTAACGCTGACTGTAGCAGTACCGAATATTCTACAAAAGAGTTACGAAAAAGATCTAATCCTGGTGTCGTTTTTATTTCTACACCTAAATCCACTGGAAGTGGTTTTGTTGTAAGTCATATTAAAAATGGAACTCTCATTCTTACTAATAGTCATGTCGTAAGAGGTTCTGATAAAATTACCGTTGAATGGTTTGACGGTAAAAAAGATCAAGCATTTATTCTTTTAGATGGTGGCGATACGACAACTTTATCTGATTTGGCTTTATTGAAAGTTGATGGGGTAGAAGGTAGCGTTCTTCCATTACAAAAAGAACAAGCAGTCGTCGGGGAAGATGTAATTGCAATTGGCTTACCCGAAGGCTTGAACTTTACTCTCGCAAAAGGAACAATTAGCAGTTTTAGAGATTCAGAACGAATCATTCAAACTGATACTGCTATTAATTTTGCTAATTCTGGTGGACCATTAATCAATCAATCAGGTTGTGTTGTTGGTGTAAACACGGCAGGATTAACCAAAAGTGAAGGTTTGAACTTCGCCATTTCTAGTCAGATAGCTAGACGTTTCATAAAAAAATATTATCCAGATAAACCTTCTTATGAGAAACTAAAACATACTCAGTCTTTTGGTAAAAGAGTAGAAGAGCAGTTGAATATTGACTCTAAAAGGACGACTGCTAGCGGACTGGAAATAGTAGATATTTATGTCGGAGATGGTGAAGAAGCTAAATTAGGAAACAAAATTTCGGTTAATTACACAGGATTGTTAGTTAATGGAACAGAATTTGATAGTAGTTATGGAAGAGGTCCTTTTGAATTTTCTTTGGGTGCAGGAATGGTAATACAGGGTTGGGAAGAAGGAGTCGCAGGCATGAAGGTTGGTGGTAAGAGAAAATTAATTATTCCACCAGATCTTGGCTATGGGAGTCGTAGTATGGGATCAATACCTCCAAATTCAACATTAATATTTGATATTGAATTACTAGGAGTTAATTAGTTGTAAACCATCTCAATATCATCTTTATCTAATTATTTATAGACACGATATATTAGATAATTAGTTTTAATGCGGGCAGATTATTTTTTCAAGTTGAATTTGTTGGGTTTCTCTAAAGAAAGCATATAGTCTATTAGATGTTGTAGAAAGGTGTTCCATTAAAACTTTTAAATTAATAGAGAAAATTACAGGGCAGAGCAGACGTGATTAAGGATGAATTACATACGTATTCTGACATCGGTTGTACTGGAATGAGAATAAGGAGCCAATGGAGTCCTGGCTTATAAGTCACTAGAAAAGTGAATTGATTTTGTTTTTGTGCTTTCTTCAGATTTTTGCTTCATCTAGCTCCGGAAACAGCATGTTGATATAAGCCATTATGATTACAACCAATGGAGGCATATTTGTCTTGTCTTCTTTAGTGAGCCGCTTTATCTCTGATAAGAAACTTTTAGCTTCTTGCTCGCTAATTTTGTGTTCTGAGTTCTTTTCTACTTGTTCAACGAGGGATTGGATTTAATTGCTAGAATCCATGAATTTATATAGCGCGCTATTTTAATAAAACGGATAAAATATATGACTACAAGCATAGATTAAGAAAACTTATCATCTTTTATATTAGTTCTAAGACTTGGGCGATAGGTGATACTTAGTCGTTGCCTAGATGTCTTAGGATATTTTTTGTTAACTAACCCAACTACTCCAGTAAAGAGAATTTTATCTTCATATATATCTCAGAAAAGGAGGCGTTTAGCGACAACAAGTTGTTTTTCTATGACTAAAAAGAGTCAAGAAATTTTAGTAAATATTCAAGTGGCTTAACCAAATTATTTCCTTCTAGTAAAATAGCGCCAGCAACTAATATGTTCTAATTTTATAAATTAATTAATATCAAATAGTATTTGATTAGTCGATCTTCTAGATTTCTTATATATTTATAAGAATTAATTTTGAGTTATGACATGAGTGTAATTGATTGTTCATTATTTTAAGAAATATACTAATCTATTAAAGTAATTTAAAGTTATATCTGAATTTATTATCAAAGTAGCACTATTATCTTGAAAAACAAAAAATATCTATTACATTATGATTGTCAAGTCTGGTTGAAATGCAAAAGCAGTATTTAAAAACAATACTGAATTTAACTTTTGATATTAAATTTATTATATTTATATTAATTCAATTTTTACCAATACAAGAGTTGAACTCAGAAGAATGGAAAGAAAAGAGACATAATACCAAATTTTTAGATAATTTTACAATAACAGATTCCCTTCAATGGCAAAAACTAGAAACAAATGAAGGAAAATATCAACAAAGGATAATATGGGATAAGATTGACACGAAAAATGACTTTAAAGGTGAAGACTATAATTCTAATAAAGACAGTAACAAGCTATTAGAGAATAGTGAAAATTCTAAAGATATAACTTTAGAAAATAAATTTAGATCTGTATCACGTAATTTAATCTATAAAGGAAATTTGTATCCGGAAATGAGTTTTTGGATACCTTCATCCTTTAAACATTCAAAAACATTTACTTATACAGTAACTGGACAGTTGCTGGGCAATCCAACTAATAGAGATGCAAAGGACGATTGTACTTGGAACGAATTTTGGAAGTCTTGTGCTGACGGTCAATTTTTCTTTGAAGCTACACCAATTAACACAAAATATTTCTCATTAGGTCTTAACTACTCTCAGCAGGAGATTTTTTTAGGAAATCGTTCAGATGGGACTTGGAGTGATGCTGGTCAAGCTATTGGATTCCAACTAAAAACGAATTTAACTTCTTCACAGGGATTTTCAATAATTGGAAATAATCTCTACAATCCTTACGGGAAAGGTGGGCCGAACAATAAGCATCCTGAGGTAGGAGAAACTGTAGAGGCAGATCTAGGTAGATCGTATTTATTTTTATATTCTAAAGCCTGGGATCTAGGCAAACATTTAAATAGTGAATCTTCTTCTTTACTGAACCTAAATGCAGGATTTGGTAATGGAAGATATAAATCAGCGGAGGAAATTGAAACAAATTGGATAAATTTAGGTAAGTATGAACCAATATTTTCTTTTGGAATAGCTTTAAATAAAAAAGTTTCTTTTTTTACTGAATATGCTGGACAATATGCTGGATTAGGAATTAGTTTGAGTCCTTTTAAATCTCCACTGACTGCAACGTTCATGCTTAGGGATTTTAAAGGATCTAATCAAGGTATAATTAATTGCCAAGATGGCAATGTCGAAAACTGTCGTGCAACAATTGATACTCGTTTGGTTTTTCACTTTTAACTGATTTGAACAAATTTCAATAAGCCCAATATTTTTGGTCAAGTGACTATCCCTTATTAAAAAGCTAAAATATCTCTCAATTGTATAACTATTCAATCAAGGATTTTTTTGTAGATGCTCTTCTTGATTTTTGCTCATTAGTTTTTGCATCTCAACTTCTGAATGAATTGATTTTTATAACATAGGTTAAACTTGTCTAAATAATTCAAAGAATAAAAGTTGTACATACAAGATATAGAAGGATTAAGATATGATTCTAAGATCGTTTGAATGATCCGAGCTTAAAGACTAGTGAATACAATCAATTAGGTATTAGTTAAGATTGTATAGTGTAGTTGAATGAGTGTATAAATATTTTGTATGTTTTCAAGCTAGTAAGCATCAAATAATAATTAAAATTTATGCAGCATATGTATCAATATCTAATAGTTTAGCAATATCATGATCTACAGCATCTCCTTCTTCTTTACGTTTTACGAATTTATCAAAGTCAATTACATTCAAATTTCTACGTTTGAGCTCAGCACTTTTATTAAAGTAATCGAGTGAAACTAGAAATATAGGAATAACGCAGAATGGAATAACTAAGATGTATAACTCAAAAGACATTAGCATTGATAATGATAACTTAAGCTTTACTCAAATAGACAATGATTGCAAGTGGGTTGCTACTAATTTGCTGTTTTCCTTATATGTTATCTAGGTCTAAGAGATTTAATTATTTTGTAGTCATTCAATTGACATCGAGTTTCCTGAAACAAGATACCTATAGTTAGCCTAAGTTGATTAATGAGCTTTCATGCAGCTTGATCTTCCATACGACCATATCTATATCTCATTATGTCTATTACTTTTTCTTTTGTGTTCCAGGTTTTAATGCGATCTTTTATGGTAAGTAGTTGTGATTCGGTTAGTTCAAGACGTGTTTTCCCAAGATTTTTCATTTAGTTAAATGCTTGTAGCTGTAATGATGATGATTTGTAGGCAAAGTAAACAGAAAAGGGTAACCATAGAGTCTTACACATATGAATTTATGATTTGATTCTCACATGTCTATATATCTTGTCAATCGCCAGTCTGAAATAATCAACAATAACTCTTGTGGGTCATGAATAGTATCGATGATTCATAAATAGTATTGCTTTAAGCTTACTCATATCAAATGCTTTAATTTTTATTTACCGCAATTTAAATTATGCAACCTTTGGATCTTCTTTTTCATGTAGTACTTTTTTGACCTTAGAATACTTTCTGCCAATTTTATATTGCCTATGGAATAGATTTAATTGGTTACTATCATCATTCGTAGCTTTAGTTTTTATCTCTGCTACTGGTTTGGTAATTTGACTCCAGACAAAAAGCATCGCAAGTGCTGAAACAAGCAATGGAAGATACGCTTTGATTAGGCTAACGACTACTAGAGTCGCTAAAAAACAAAGAGAAAAGAAAGCCCATTTAGGAACTTTATTATCTGTTAACGTTTTCTTTTTTGATTTTGAAGAAGGAATGATTGGCAGATCAGGAGTCATTCGTTATTAAATTGTATGAGTATTGGATTGGAGGATGTAGTAATTGGTTTTATCTGGTGTGGCAATATATGTTCTTCAAAGCAGCTTTAATTTATAGGTATTCTGTTATTTGATTGAGGTAGCCTAAAATTTTTGGACCTTCGTGAAATTGGTGATACGGCGATTGATAATGACACAGTGATTCAAGTTTAACTAGATAATTTTTAACAAATTCAATCAAGATTGTAAATGTTTCTGGATAGATTACCCTTAGAATTGATTGTTTTACTACCTTTTTTATAGCTATGTTTGTTTTTATATGAAACTTATAATTCTCTTTTTGATTGTTGGCTTGGTGTATGTATTATTTTATTTCGCATTGTAGTTCTGCTAGTGCTTCATTAGGAAGACCTAGGAAGGTATCTAAGATTTTATTTCCAGTTTTAGGTATTATGGAAATACCTACTAGCTTGGTTTTGCCATTGTTTTGAAGAACTTGACCTTCTCCTTCATGTAATTGACTTTTTACTTTTCCTGTTTTTAGTAAGGTGTTAACTATTAACCCAGGAAATTCAATAATAGCTCCAATGCTAAAAAGAAATTGGGACTCAAATTTTAATAACACTTCTCCAGAATTCTTATCAATAGTACCTGCTAGATGATCCATACACATTTCGATCTTTAAACCTGGTGGTAATGGGAGAGATAAAAATTTTGTTGTTCTTGAAGTTAGAGGAGGTATTAAAAATGTTTTAGATGAAAAGCTTATATTAAGAAGATTATTTTTCTTACTAGGAAATAATGTCGCTTTGCCTCCACCACCACAAGCATTATAGATAAATGGTGGATACGAGCCAATTGTCAATCGACATCCATCTAAGCTCTTCATTTGCATAAAGTAATCAAAATACTAGGTTTTATTAATTGTAATAGATATAACTTTATTCAAGTAAGCTAACAATAGCTACTCTGAGTCGCTAATGGTATTGCAACAATAATAAAATTTGTTTGCAATTGCTGTCTACTCGTTAAAATGAATCTATAAGTACCCTAGCTAGATCTTTTTGGCTAATTCTTATATAGCATTAATTGGAGATCACAGAACGAGTTATCAAATATTTTTCACTTAAATCATTATGTTCATTTGGTCATTCCAATTATTATTATTAACCTAGTAAACTAGAATGATTAATAAAATAGGTTAACTGATGTCTGAAAACTTAACCCCAGATTGGTCCTCAGAGTTTGAACATTACAAGAAACTATCCAGAGAAGTAGTTACCAAAGAAGACATAATTAATTTTTTTAATCAGAATCAGAAAGCTTTTTATCTAGATAACTTCTCTTCTAGCTGGGGCAATATGATGGAGGAATATGCGGTTAAAGAGAGTGTGAGTTTAGATCAATTAAACAAACTTGAGGAAATGCAATGGCAGGAGATGCCTGAATCATTAAAATTATTTGCCTATGATTTTTGTATCAAGAATGGGTTTTGTTTTACTGGTACATCGAGTTAATGTTAGGATTAAATTAACATAGTTAGAATTAAATAATAATTGGTAATTCCTTGCTACCATTAGTTAGCTATTCTGTAAATACTATAGTAATACATAGGTCTAATAATTATTCTATTTAAGATCTCCATAAGAAAAGAAAATCGATGAAGTTTTATTTTAGAATTTTTTTAATAAACTTTTCAGAATTAATAAAAATCATTGATTAATATTTCCTTTTCTTTTATCTTTTAATCTCTCTCGATTGGAAAGCCAAGATTTAAAGTTTTCATCCTCTACTTTTTCTCTCCACTCTTTGGAGGATATTGGTAGTTTTGTTTTTTTCTTTTGCCTTTTATTATTCAAAGTTAAATATAAATTTAAATAAGCAGCTATTAATATTAGAATAAGGAAAATGGAATTGATATTCATTTTAGACTTTTTACTTTCCTCACCAAAGTATAATCAATCTAATGCAATAAGTATATGATGTAAAACGATTGGGTCGTTTTAAGATTGAGAAAGGATCTTTTTATTGATTTACACAAAACCTGTTACTTTAATAAATAGTTCATTTTTCTCAGTTGATTTAGATAAATCTAAGAGAATATAATATCTTCATTCTCCTCTTATATGCAGTGCCCCTAACTAATAGTTCAAGCGAGTGGTAACTGGCATCATCGCTTAGAACATTTATACACTCTGTAGACATAGGTTTAATCCGAGATATCAATCTCCCCAACATTGTTAAATTTAACCTAGGCTAAAGCTTTCTCATTCTTTTTGATAGGGTAGAATTTATCACAATTGATTCATGCAAATCTTAATAGGTAGACGTTTAAAATACGAGTCAGATAGTCTTAATATTTTCTCAAAACGGATGTATTTGACTGTGATATCTCTAACAACATAGGCAATTGACCCTCTAGAGGAGGTTATCAGACTGAAAAAAGTCGTAATGCTTTAATCCTTTCCACTAATCTCTTCAACCTTATAAAAATAAAATTTACGACGATGTTGATTTCATTAAATGCTTCTCATATCTCTACTTTTTGATAATCGTTGTAAACAATTGGTTTGTATAGTATTGAATGATCAGGGAGAGTAAAAAATTTTTTCATAGATAACCCATGATTCCGGAATGCTGAGAGAAGCAACAGTAGAAACATTAATTGATTATGATTAGCTGATGTATTAATCACTACCCTAAGCTGCTGCTTAATTCGGTTCTTGAAAAAAGTATCAACCGGATTTATAGCTTTTGATGGAAGTGATTAATATGATTACCCTCAGAGACTAATTGCTTATTGATTTAAATCAATTGCCGATACTTTTTTTTTTCTATATAATTCAACTGAATGATATTAATTTGATAATAACATTCAAGGTTGATTTTAAAAGCTATTCGCTGGTTCTATAAAAGCAATTTATGAATATAATTAAAAAAAAATTATTTATATTAATAACCATAGGATTTTTTTCCCTTAACTTCTTACATGTATCATCTCTTCAAGCGATAGAGTTTGATTTAACAGCAGCTCAAAATTCCGTAGGTAAGAGATTTGCCAGTAAATTTTGCGAAGTAAAGGAAAAGGGTTTTTCTGCAGAATCTTCAAGTGAGTTTGCATTAAATAATACTTACTTAAAATTTGTGGCTTTTCCTGATGATGAAAAATTTATTGAGGATCTATGGGAATTTACCGTAGAGAGAATTCGAAACGATTGTGGGAACTATTTAAGTGAGAGTGAAGAAAATAATTTAAGAGATTTTTTTAAAGAAGAAGGAGAAATTGCTAGTAGTCGTGACTTATACCTTCCAAATTGATGAATAAAGTTTATGATTTTATAGTTATAGGCGCAGGCATATCTGCTTGTACGTTTGCATCATTTCTAAACAAAAGATTTTCTGATGCTTCCATAATGTTAATTGAACATGGCAGGAGAATTGGTGGTAGAGCTACAACAAGAAAATCCAGGAAAAATCAAATTCTTGAATTTGATCATGGATTACCATCTATTATTTTTAGCAAACAAATATCACAAGATATACTTAACTTAATTGCACCATTAATAAATTCAAGAAAATTGGTAGATATATCAAATGATATTTTAATGATCAATCAATTTGGTGAGATAAGGAATGAATCTAATAATTATCGATACTACAGGAGTTTACCTTTTATGATAAATTTTTCTCAGGAAATACTTAATCAATCTATTAACCCTAAAAAAATAAATTTTTTATTTCAAACACTGACTAAATCAATTAAACGCATTAATAATATATGGGAGATAAAAGTTAATCAAGGTAGGTTTATCAAATCTAAAAATCTTATTCTATCAAGTTCTTTAATAGCACATCCTAGATGCTTAGATATTTTGCAGATTAATTCTGTACCACTGCGGGATGCTTTCACCCCAGGTGAAGACAAGGTCGTTGATTGTGTATTACGAGAAATAAGAAAACAAAATTACATAAGTCGAAAAATTTATATTTTCCATATTTCTAATTCTGCAGTAGTTAAAAACTTTAATCATCAATATTTACATATACGCTTTTCAAAAGTGATTATGGATAATTTAAATTTTGAAAGAATCATTTTTCAAAGGCAATCTGATGGTTCTATGATTCTTGCTTTGCACTGCTTCTATATTAATAATTTTATAGATCTTAATACTGAGAGTGTTGCTAATTCATTGAGATCAGTTTTTGAGAATCATCCAAGATTTTTAGACTTATTTTTACAGGCAAGACTTATAGATAAAATGGATTGGAGAGCTTCTCAACCTCTTAACCCCCTACTCCCTAAGCAGTTACAATGGTCCCAAAATAGTCAAATTGGTTTTTGTGGAGATTGGTTTGAGTTGAATAGTTCTTCAGGATTAGAGACAGCTATGAAGAGTGCAATCAGATTGGCTAAATTGATTAACTGAATCTACTTTCTATAAATTTTTTTTAGTCATGATTCGAAAATTTCGAAATTCTTACTGACGATTTTTAAAATATTTTAGAATAATCATATTTTCTTAGAAAATATGATTTCTGACTTGCTTTATTTATGAGTAGTAGATATATATGATTTGTATTAATTTTTACTATGATTACGGTCGTTTTTCTGCTTTTTCTAGGTCTGGCGGGTTGGACTTTCTCAACATTAATGAGTAAAGGAAAGCATCAAGAGGAGATTACAAGAGAGTTGGGAAATATTTTAGAGAGCTTAAAGTTGCTTACTTCTTCTATTACTGCACTTGTAAAACTTTTGATGAAGGATTCTATTTCTTCTGCTAAGGAGGAGGACTTTAAACCGATCAGTTCTAATGTTGTAGATTTATTAAAGCTCGAAAAGAATGTAAAAGAAGAAGAAGCTGCTTAATCGCTTTACCTGAATAGTTAAGCATCGATCTAAGTTGGTCTTAATAGTCTCAGCTTCTTCTAACCCATGAAGGTGCTCCCGAGAACCATTCTCCTAGATCATCATGGCTTGGATCGTATGTTGAATGAGGTTCTTCTGAACATAGATTTAGTCCATTAAGTAATTTATCTATTGGATTAGATAGATGTTTGTTTCGTTGGATAAGTGAGGCTTTTCTAAGCCAATTAGATACATTTTGATTCTTTGCCGCATATTTATTGATGTAAATTCTTTCTTGAAGAGTGACTTGATCACCCTTAGCAAGTCTATTTAATATTTCTTGTATTCGAAGACGAGAAGATGTGGTCAACATGATTCATTATCTATTTTATTCTTTCTAGCTTGAAATATATGAAGTGCAAGTTGGGTTGGTTTAAATTTATAATTAATTTCTATTTCTATAAATTTTTTCTAATATCTATTGAGCCTTAATATTCTTTTTTTGATCTAAAACTAATATTAGCCTTTCTAGGCTGTACCAAATTATTTTAAAATATAAAGAATAATTATTTAAGGTTAATTAATCACGCAAAAATTGCTTTGAAAATGTTATTGCCAGTCAATTGTATGAAAATTGTTTTAAGGTTTCTATTTTGATTATTTGTAGTGTACTTTCTTCTGTTGCTTCAAGATCAACCAAAGGAGCCATTCCATCGTCAAATGCTTCTTTCCATCGAGGAGCACAAAGACACCAGCGATCGCCTTCTTTTAAACCTGGAAATCCTACTTGAGGCGAAGAGAGATCATTCCCCTGAGCTTTGCTGTATGTAAGAAATCGCTCAGTCATAACAGCACAGACCGTATGCATTCCTCTGTCAGATAAATCTGTTCTACATGTCCCATCTCGATACCATCCTGTCATAGGACTACAACTACAAGATTTGAGTTCAGTACCTAAAACATTTTTCTGCGACATGAATTGTTGTTACTTATAGTATCTGTAATATAGTTATTTACTTCTAAATATTTCTAATTTTCATTTTTATGTCAATTTACCGTAGACATTCTAATGAAGTCAAATTAAAATTGTTCAATTTCTCGCAAGTAGTTTGTGAGTTCTGTTGCAAATTCAAAATTCATTAATTCATTTATATTGGCATTACTGTTATGTGAATTAAAGAGATGCTTGAAACCTGAATTTAAAATTTTTTTATCTTCTATTTTTTAACTGATGAGACTTGCCATTTCTCTCTTCGATAGTACAATTGTATTATCTACGCATTACTCCTCGTGGAGATTTTATCTATTCTTTTGATTTTGCAAAGTGTACTTTTAGTTTCTTCAGGAAGTCCCTCTACTCCTTTATCAAATTAAATTTCCTTTAGACCTTTTAATTTTTTTTAAGGTAAGTTCGTTCGGTATTCCGCTCTCAATCAGTTTGTTGATTTGGTTATATTTATTTTTTTATTATTTCATGAACTCAGGCGCAGAACGTTTTAACGGATTGATGGCTATGTTAGGCATAGTCGCAGGTATTGGGGCTTACGCAACTACTGGTCAGATAATACCAGGAATTTTTTAACTAAAAAAAATCAGTTAATAGATGGGATTAATCTATTAACTGAGAACAATTACAATAGCAATCAGTCTTTATCCGACTTCTTTGAGATGTCTAATGCAGGTGCATTCATACCATCATAATCAGGACCAACCATGAGTCCTACGATTGCAAACAAAGCAATAAATGCGATACCTATAATAGGGGCAGTTGGAGCGGGAGTGGATAGCAAACCGCCAAGGATTAGTTGACTCATCTGAGTAGAGATAGGAATATTGTTTTAGCGACTAATTTTTCTTAACGCGTCATAGAAGACTAATTCTACTTTATTTATTTATTTTTCATCTTTATGAACTCACGATATATTTGGATTATTTATCATTTACTTCCTAAGTCATAAACGATTTAGCTTCTAACCTATCCACAAAGGTTAGATTACTCATTACACAATTAATCTTCTTTTTTCAGAGAAACGTAACCGAATTTACCGACATACAGAATTTTTTGGCTATTATTTAATCATGTTTATTAAAGGAGGTGATCCATTGTCGCATCTACCAATTGGTCAAGAGTCAATGGAAATGAGAAGATTTGTCAGTTCTATTGCTCCTGCCTTGAAAGGTTTTATCATTAATAGATTTATATAGTTACCTTTGTCTATTAATTAACTTGCCAGGTACTATGTGCCTGGCTTTTTTATTAATCATTTTTTTCTCAAGATCTATCTTGCAATGATATTTGCCCAGGTTCAAGACTTTTTACTTATCTCTTGATATATATTCTATAAAGGCTAGAGTGAAGTATAAAAGTAATTTTTCTTATTTCAATGTATAATAAAGAAAAAATTGAGGTTGCAGAACAAAGGATACTCGAGTTGAAAACTTTAATTAATCACTGGAAGACAAGCAATATTTCATCTAGAAGAGCTACTGTAGATTTTGTAGAGTCAATTCTTACTGAAAGGCAGGAGACCCAAGCAGCCTAATTCGATATACTTTGTGTTCATCAAAATATTTATGTTATCTATTTATACCTCACCTATCTTTTTATGTATTGAGCAAAAAAATTTTTATAATAATATTTTATGCTAAAAAACTAAAAATTAATTATAATGCTAAATAATTTTCAAACAAATGAAAATTTCTCTAAATTTAAACTTAAAAGAATTTTTTTGGAAAACTTTAAATAAAGTAACTAATAGCTTTAGTAATTTAACAGTTAATAATCTTGGCAATGGTTATATCAAATGTTGTTGGGAGATTAGCCCTGTTGATAATTTCAGGATTGAGTTTGGTAGAAGTTTTTTTTATGCAATTAGATTATTTGATATTAGTAATAATAGCAATAAAGATAATTCAACTTGTATTATGAAAGAGATTCAGGTAAGTAAATTTCAATCTTCTATTTCATTCCCTATTCCTATAAATAAAGGTAAGTATTATTTTGAGTTTGGCTATCGTAAGAAAAATGGTGAATGGAGAAAGCTCTCACACAATTACCTTAATTTGGGATATAGGATAAAAAAAATAACCAAATCTTTCGACAATGACAATTGGTTTGATTCTGAAATTATAGTTGGGAATACCGATCAAAGTCTTCATGAAAAGTCTTATCAACTTGCATTAAATAAACGAATTGGTGGCTCTGAGAATATTTCTCATAAAAAAGAAGATTTTTAAATTCAATTGATGAAGATAAATTTTTTTATTAAACTTTAATTTAATTTACCTTTATCAATTTCTAGATTTAAACTATAAAATAAGTAAAATTTTGGAATAATGTCAAAGGACTGGCCTCTGTTACAAACTTTAAAATATCATGCTTTTAGCAATATTGATATTGCTCAGATTTTTAATTATTTAGAAACTTTAGATTACGATTTAAATAAAACTAATTATCTTGGTTTGATAATTTCTAAAAATGAAAGATTAGCAAAATATTTTTTTCTCAGAGACCAATTAAGATTTGGAATCAATTCTTCAGATAAGACTTTATACATAAATGAAATTTTTGATCAATGTATAGATTGGAATGAGTTTTGGCGATTACTTGTAATAAAAAAAGGTTTTTGCTGTATTCGTCTGTCAGGAGATTTACGAAGCAAAACAAGATTTGCTTTTTTATATGGTCCAAATATTCTTTCAGGATCTTCATCAGCTTTTTGCGATTCTATTTATGAAGATCAAAATTATTGATCAGGCTGTTTTTAATTATCAAGAATTTTTTTATATATTTTTTTTGTCGCAATTTTAATTCTTCTCGTTTTTTTTATTTTTTTGCTTTAATCTTGTGAAAGATTAAAGCTTATTTTGTCTACTTATCTAATTACAGGCGCCAATAGAGGTATTGGTTTAGAACTTGTTCGTCAATTGAAAGCTAGAGGAGAAGATATAATTGCTACATGTAGATCGTCATCTTCAGAATTGAATGCCTTGTCAATAAGAGTTGAAACGAATATTGATATCACTTCTGGAGATTCCGTTACTAAGCTTAGAGAGAATTTAAATGACACTAAAATTGACGTCTTGATTCAAAATGCTGGAATTGCAGAATTTACTTCTCTTGAAAATTTAGATCCTCAAAGTATTCTTCATCAATTTGAGGTCAATGCTTTAAGTCCTCTTTGTTGTGTACAAACTATGCTAAGCCGTCTCAGTGATTCCGCAAAAATAGCTTTAATAAGTAGTCGTATGGGTTCAATAGAAGATAATATTTCTGGTGGTTCTTATGGATATAGGATGTCTAAAGTTGCTTTATGTATGGCTGGTAAATCTTTAGCTGTTGATTTAAAGCCCAAAGGTATTTCGGTGGCAATTTTACATCCAGGTTTAGTAAGTACTCGAATGACTGGCTTTACTTCAAATGGCATTCAGCCTGAACAATCTGTCAAAGGACTGATTCAAAGAATTGATGAACTTACACTTGAGAATACTGGCACTTTTTGGCATTCCAATGGTGAGATTTTACCTTGGTAAAAGAATTTTCTTATATTTATATCTTACCTAATGTTTTTCTTAAATTTTCAATAAAGCTAATACCAACTCCAGGGATATTTAACAGTTCCTCATCGGATGCTGAGATAATTGATTTTGGCGTCATGTAACCAGCTTTATAGAAATTATTGCAGTTTTTTGTTCCTATCCCTGGAATAGATGTTATATTTTCGAATCTATCTGATAATTTTTTTTCGTGTTTATTGAAAATGTGAGAAATCTTAGAAAGTTTTCTTTTTGTATTTAATAAAATCTTTTCGATGAACATTTATATGTCTAGAAGATCTTATTAAATATGCATTAGAAAAAACTTCTTGCAAGGATAAATATTTTCTTTTGATGACTAATTTATGAATTATGGCAGTAGAAAGTATAAAAAAATACAAAATAATATATAAATATATGTATTTCTTATGCTTTTAATCGTTTATTATTAGTATTGCTTGATTGGTCTTTGCTTGGCTACTTGACTTTGCGACTAAATCCTGCAAATTATTTTTAGATATAGATTCCTTACCTTTGTTCATAACTATATGTGGTCAAAAAGGTGGAGTAGCTAAAACTTGTACCTCAATTCATTTGGCAAGTGTTTGGAATTCTCAAGGGAAAAACGTTTGTCTAGTTGATGCTGATAGAAATCGATCGGCTCTTGCTTATGGCTCAAGAGGTAATCTTAAATTCAATATAGTCCCTGTAGAAGCAGCTGCTAAGGCTACGAGATTATCAGAAATTGTGATAACTGATGGTCAAGCGAGTACTGATGAAGAAGAGCTAAAACATTTAGCAGCTGGGTCTGATCTTGTTCTTTTGCCCACCGCCCCAAAAGCTAGATCGGTTGAATTAACTGTCGAATTAGCATCTTTATTAAAACAGTTAAATATTCCTCATGCAGTTTTATTAGTTAAGGTTGATTGTCGCCAAAAGCGAATTGCGAATGAAGCTAGAGAGGCCTTAGAAAAATTTGATTTAACGGTCTTAGAAGGTGAGATTCCTTTGTTATCAGCTTTTGATAAAGCAGAAAATCAGGGCGCCGCCGTAATTGATGCAGTAGATGATAAAGGTCGATCCGATCCCAGGCGAATGTCGGGTTGGTCGGCCTATTGCTCCATCGCTAAACAAATTCAATGCCAGATTTCGAAGCACTTGTCAGACATCAACAAACCAGTCGAAGACCAGCTACTGAGCGCTTAAAAGTAGTTGAAAAACTGCCTATCTCTACTCAATCACCTACTACTGATGGGAAAAATTTGAGTACTTTATTTTTTGGGTTCTTTGGAGGTATATCTGGATCAATAATTGGAACAGGTTTAATGCTGTATCTTTCAAATAAAGGTTTGATAGATTTGAAATTATTTTTTTAAATTTTGTTTTTTTTTCATATATTTTTTGATATTTTTCAATGTATGTAATTTATATATTTGATTTATGTGTTTTTTTCGCTATTTGTACCATGTCATAAAAAGTTTTAGATTGTTTTAGTAGATGATGATAATCTCCAAAGGCATTGATTCTTCCATCTTTAAATTCATATATACAATCTGACCTTTCAATCGTAGATAATCTGTGAGCAATCGTTACTATTGTGCATCGTCTACCTATAATTTCAATTGCATCCATTACCTCTGCTTCTGTTCTGTTGTCTAAAGCGCTAGTCGCCTCATCTAAAACTAATAATTTTGATTGCCTATAAAAAGCTCTTGCTATGGCCAATCTTTGTCTTTGTCCTCCAGATAGCCTGACGCCATTGTCACCAATTGATGTATTTAGACCCATTGGCATGTCAGATACTAATTCTGCTAATTGAGCTGCCTTTAGTGCATCCCAGACTCTTTTAACATCTATTAATTCTTTATCTAATCCATATGCGATATTTTCAATAATATTGCTGTTTAACAAAGTAATTGATTGTGGAACATAAGAGCAGCAATCCTGCCAAGCTGGAACTTCTGTATCGTTAACTTTAATCCCATCTAATAAAAGTTGTCCATCTGTTGGTCTAAGTAGACATAGTAGTTGGTTGGCTGTGGTGGTTTTTCCGCTTCCTGTTTCTCCAACAAAAGCTATTCTTGACCCAATGGGGATAGTAAGATTTATATCTTTTAAGGTGTATTCCTTGCTGTTGGGATATTTGTAACTCAGTTGTTCAAGCTTGATGTTATTCCTGGGTTCAATGCCTTTTTTTGTTGGAACTCCTATTGATCTTTTCGTTAGTCGACTTGATGGAAGTTCTATTAATTTCAGGATCTCTTCTAAATCAGGAATTGATGCACGCATAGAAGTTAGTGCTCTAAAGGAATCTTGTAATGGAGGAGTTAGTTTTAAGGCAGCTACTGCAATTGTTGCTAAAAATGGAACTATCTCAATAAGTATTGAAGTGTTTTGCCCAGTTATGTAAGGGAAAAGACCAATTGCAAAAATCAATGTAATACCAAATGGCTCTATTAATGATCTAGGAAATTCAGGTAAAACTTCAGCTTTCCAAATAAAAGGGAAAGAGTTTTTACCTGCTAATTTATATCTCTTTTCAAAATATGATTCTGAGCCAGTGAGGTGCACATCTATAATTGTCCTCATTGATTCAGTTAGAATATTGTTTGTTTCTTTCTCTAATTTGATTCTTTGACGAGAAGAATATCTTATAAAAGGTGTTACAAATAACGAAATAAAGATATAAAAAATTAAGAGACTAATAATTAAATAAAGAGCTATCGACTTTGCTATGAGAAGAACAGCAATACATATAAACGCAATCACACATAACCCACTAGAAATTTGAAGGATTGGCCTTACTAAAAATTCTGAGACTCTAGAGATATTTATTAGAACTTTTGATGATAAATCAGATTTTTTCTTGTCCAAGAAAAATTCATATGGTTGAGATAGTAATTTTTTCTGTGCTAATTCTGATAAGTCTCGCCAAACTGCTACTCTCAGTCTTTCTTGGGCTGCTTTAAGAAATAATTTAGAAAATGATGCCAGCCAATTCATTCCTATGTATATAACCACTAAAATTATGACTTTTGTTTTTGGGTCTTCAGGTATAAAAGTTTGAAATGGTAAGGGTGGTTGATTGGGTTGGCCTATAAAAACAGTAAATAATCTAGAAACAATTCCAACTACAATTACATCTATTAAGCCAGTCAAGGCTGCTACAGGAATTAATTTCAATAGAGACCTTCTTCTTCTAACCGGCAATGCCCTAAGTAGGCGCATCAATAGACGATATGTTTTGCTTGTACCAATCATTTAATAAAATTACTTACTTTTGAGAAATTGTTTATGCCTATTCAGCCAGTTCCTTGGGTGTTTGGTTTTCAGTCTTTTAGGGCAAAGCTTTGAATTTTACAAAGAAAATTTGGAGAAAGTATTTTTTAGAGATGATAAATTTTTTTTAATTTAAAAATTTTTACAGTGTAATTTATATTCAAAACTAGATTAATATCTTTTATTTGCTATTAAACTAACTAAGAAGATTAATATAATAAGTGGTAATAAATAAATCATAATCATAAAACCAGATAACAAGACAATTAGACTTAAAGAGATGAAAAATCCTATTAGTATAATTCTCAGAAATCTTTTGATTTGATTCAGCCAAAATATACCTTGAGTTTTTTCTAGATTGATTTGCAGCTCTTTGCGTCTAAGATATAGTTCTCTTAGTTCTTTTTGATGCCAGTTAATTGAGTCCTCTAATTTTGTTTTGTATACATTCTTTCCGATCTGCTCTATAAAATTATTTGATCTTGAGAATGTGGATCGCAATTTTACAATTTGTGCCTCCATAAGGGCTTTGCTACTTTCTGATATTTTTTTTTCTATCTCTACGATATTAGTATTTATTTGATCTTGTAAGGAAAAATTATCACTTGAATGATATTTTACAATTTCACAACTATTGTTTTTATTGTATTTAAAAAATTTAAGAAAAAAGTTTGCTCTAAACATTTGAATGACTATTATCTAAGATAGATCTCAATGCGTATATTATAACCATGACTTCTATAGTTTTTAATGGTAGCTACATTACAAAAAAAAATACAGGTATTGGAGTCGTTTCTAAAGATTTACTAAATTCTTTTTCACCCCATAAAATCACTACACTTATTCCAAAAGATATCGGTATCAAAGGTGATATTTATATACCTAATAACTTATCTCCAGGTTCAGGCATCAAAAGTCATTTTAGAAGATTGTATTGGCTTCAAAATGCTGTTCCAAAATTAATGAATAATTTAAATGCTGAATATTTTTTATCACCATTATTGGAAGCGCCATTATTTACTAATATTAAATCTGTTGTTCTGGCTCATGATTTAATACCAATTAGGTACCCTACGATATCATTTTTAACTTTATACCATTTAATTTATATTCCTTTGATTTTAAAACAAGCAAAGATAATTTTATGTAATTCTATTTCTACTGCTCATGATTTAAATAAATATTATAATGTGCCTATGCATAAATTATTTCCAATTAAATTAGGATTTGATAATGAAAAGTTTTATCCAATAAAAAAACAACGAAAAAAATTTTTTTTGATTATTGGTAGGCATAATCCACATAAAAATTTGCGTAGGCTTATCCAAGCATTTGCATATGCAAAAATAAATGATTATAAGCTTGTTTTTGTAGGACCTTTTGATAAGAGATATACACCAAGTCTTGTAAAATTAATTGATAAATATAATTTACAACATTTGTGTATTTGGAAAGGCTGGATTGATGATGATGAAAAGTTATCGTTATTAAACGAATGCCATGCACTCATCATTGTGAGTCTTTGGGAAGGATTTGGCCTTCCAGCTCTTGAGGCAATGGCTTGTGGAACGCCAGTTATTGCATCTGACAGAGGTGCTCTGCCTGAGATACTTGGAGATTATGGTTATTTAGTGAATCCATGTAATATTCAATCAATTTCTTTGGCTATGAAGGCCGTTATAGATGATAAAAAATGTTTCGAACATGCTCTTCAAGAGGGCCCGGCAAGAGCTGAATCTTTTAGTTGGTTTGATACTGCTAGAACAATCGAAAAGATTATTCAAAAACTTGATTAACCTTTATTTTTAAAGTTATTATTTAGAAATCCAAGTGGGGGTAAAGAAAATATTGAAATCATCAAATATCGAGAGAATTTTATGATTTGATTTCATTATTATTTAGATTCAAAAAATTATTACGTTATTGATTGGTTCCTTTTCCTGATAGTCTATCAATCTTAATTTATTACTGCTATTATGATTTTTCTAAGAATATTTTAGAAATGCCTAGTCGAAAATCAAAAAAAAAAGTAACTTCTAAAATAACTCAAGCAGTCGAAGAAAACAAAACAACACCGAGAACTGCAAAAATTGTTCTCTTTGTTTTTGGAATAGGTCCTCTAATTCTTATGTGTTTATTTTTATTCTCGAACGGATTTTTCAACTCTCCTTGATGATTTGATTAATCTAGGAAAGACGGTGCGTAATTTTTTTTCGGCTATAAAAATCAGCTCCTAGGAATTTCTATAGCTTTTGTCTTCTTTTTATAACATCATTTGTTTATTGATCGATATATCAACAATTTATTTTTTGGTTCCAGCTAAAGTTAGTTTTTACTTTACGCCTAATGCAACTCTATTTAGTTGATTGTCAGTTCACTGATATTGATAATCAAATTGCTGCTTATAAACAGTTTGTAGAATTTTGGGAAAATGGAGAGATGTCTAAACAAGATAAATTTGATGGGTTTGAAATGCTTTTCCGTGTCCATGCACCTGGAGAGGGTCGCGTTGTGATTCTCTGCAATGCAAATGGTGATAAGGAACTTTTTCAACATTTTGCTCCATGGAGAGCTCAGTTTGGTATAGATATGGAAATTACTCCGGTTATCAGCTGTCAAAATGTTGTGGACTATCACAAGGACTTATTTGCAAAAATGTCTTAAATCTACCCAACAAATCTATAGCTATATAATTCTTGACTCTAATTTATAAATAGATAATAAATTGAAAAAAATTGACTTATTTTTTAGAGAGTGCGTTTCCAGATGCCCATATATTTTTGAAGCCAGCTTTATCCTTGAGTAATCGTATAGGAAGTGTAACCAATATTGCTAATGCGATTAAAGCAAAAGAGTCGGTTGTAAATCTAGCAACGCCCCAATCGGATGAAGCTAAAGCAAAAATAGGTAAATGCATGGATTCAATTATTTTATAAGATATTATCAGAATATTTATTATAAATCTAATTACTTATTAAAAATTATTGTAAGCAATAAAGATATAAGAGGTTTATTAAATAAAAAATTACTTAATAACTTATAGAAGCTTAATTACATCTTTTTTAAAGATAATAGTATCATTTTAATTTCTTTATTTGTTAATAGATGGATTTAGATATTCTATTGGATTGTTTTAATTATTTCTTTTTTAGTCTGGTAATGCAGGCTTTATAGAAATAGATCTTTAGCTTTTACAGAAGGTATTAAGAAGTGGCACTGTTAGCTGTAATGCACAAGTGTTTCTTGGGGCTAAGTTTGTAATTTGAAAAGATTTATCTAGGCTAATGACAAGCGATACAATCATTTTCTGGATCTATTCATCGCCTAGCCCATTTGTATTAATTTAGACTTCTCAAATTTTTTGCAGTGTATACAATCAAGTTTCATTCAATTAAAAATTAATGCTTCGAAAGATCTTCAGCCTTTTAGCCTGTATGGCTTTCGCCTTGATGAGCTATTCGCCGATTGCTATGGCAGTTGATGAGAAGCCTCCTGTAGATGTACAAGAGCTTTTCACAAGCACAAAACCAATTTACGGAGAATCTTTCACATACCCGGAAGGTAAAGGTGAAATGAGGCTTTATAAAGTTGATGTTCAACCAGGTGGCGTTGTCCCTCTTCATTTTCATGAGGCACCATTAACTGGTTATATCGATGAAGGTCAATTAACACTAAAGACTAAGAAAGGTAAGAGTACAACTTTCATGGAGGGAGATTCTTTTGTTTTATCTGCTGATACTCCTCCTCATACCATGGCTAATAATGGAAAAGTACCTTCAGTTATGTGGGTAGTTGTAGCAGCCGCTGAGGGAGTTCCTACTCTCACTAATGTTGAAGGTTAAATAGTTTGTTTGCAGCCGATTGTTATCGGAAGCCGAAGGGCTGATCTGGGTCAGCCCTTTTTGATATCTTTCAAAGTATTGAGAATTTTTTTTCAGGAGAATTATTTGATTTACCTGAACTTTTCCCCACATCTATATTTTGACAAGTTTATCAATAACCCTACTTCTCTTAATGGAAAGATAGAGGACTTTTCAGTTCTTGTGGATCAATTGTGTAATAGGAATCCTGTGGATCAATTGTGTAATAGGAATCCTCCTTTAAAATTTGAAATTAGTTTCTAGATCTGTTTTGAATTATTTATTGTAGTAATTCTGGCTTGCCTTGAAATTGCTTTATCGGAGAATTATGAGATTGCACCTTGAACAGATACTTGGCGTATTTATTGCCCTAAAGAACCTTGCGCTAAATTGAAAAGAACACTTTCTAGCCTAAAGGGATCAATAGATGAATACACCTTTAAGCAACCTTTGTGTCTCGGTTTGTGGACTTGATATGTTAGTGTCATTAGCTGGTTGATTGTTTATTGATTCCTCACAATAAGGGTTTATGACTTCTACTACAAAAATTGAAGAAATTGACGATAATTTTAATCCGCTTTCTCAGCATTTAACTTCAGAAGTTATTCGTTCTCGTCTTTTGAAGGAAGGCGTTTCTTTTTTCGCTAATGACAATATCGCTGATCATATTGAACCAGGTGAGATAGAGGATTTAGAAGCTGAAGTTGCAGGCAGAATAAGAGATTTATTAAAAAGTTTAATTATTGATATTGATAATGATCACAACACATTAGAGACGGCAGAAAGGGTCGCTCGGATGTATATCAATGAAGTCTTTAAGGGCAGATATCATAAACAACCAAAAGTAACAAGTTTCCCAAATGTAAAAAATTTAGATGAGATATACACTGTCGGACCAATGACTATCAGGTCTGCCTGTTCTCACCATTTTGTACCAATTATTGGAAATTGTTGGATTGGAATTAAACCTGGGAAAAGAGTGATTGGTTTATCCAAGTTTTCTCGAGTTGCAGATTGGGTTTTTTCTAGGCCACATATTCAAGAAGAAGCTGTGATGATTCTTGCTGATGAAATAGAACGCCTATGCGAGCCACAAGGGTTGGGAATCATAGTTAAAGCAGATCACTATTGTATGAAATTAAGAGGTGTCAAAGAATCACATTGCAGTATGGTTAATTCGGTTGTAAGAGGCGATTTCAGACACGATCCAAGCTTAAAACAAGAATTCTTTGAACTCGTCAGACAACAGGAAACAGCCTTGTCTAGATAGTTGAATTAATTCCTTTTTGTCAATACTTTGCTTTTACTTGGGTTGAATCAAGTCAATATTTTTTATGTTTTTGAGACGCTTGAGAATTGTTTGTAGGAGAAATATTGGATTTTGCCTTGATTTTCCCGCAGTTTTACTATCGAATTTTTCCTGCATATTTTCCCGCAACTTTATTTTTGAGTTTTTTTGAGATGCTAAGACTCAATTCATAGCAATTAAAAAGGAGGCCTTACAGCCTCCACGGATCAATTGGGTAATAAGGCTGACCTAACCCCATCTCCTAAAAGATCAAGCAGCAACAGGGGCTGTTTGACGGGAGAAACTAACGATGTTGTTAGCAGTTATGGTTTTGCTCTGACCGAGCAGGCTTCAGTCATTCGCCTGATACCCCGTCGAAGCCATTGCAGCCCCATTGATGGAGCTGAGCGGAATCGAACCGCTGTCCGAGATACTGGTGTGAATCACCTAGTCCATTGGAAAATAGACACTTACATTCTGGCAGATCTTTTGGAATTAATCGATTAGTGTTCAAAGAACTTTTGTGTCCTTTCTAAATAATTTAAAAGCAATGAAAATTGTTGCATCTATTTCTCAAGGTCTTGAAAAAGAGGGTGCAAAAGAGTTGATAGAACTTGGAGCTAAATCAGTTAAAGCTTCAAGAAGGCATATATCATTCGAAGCTGATATGGCTTGTTTATACAGAATACATTTGCGATCTCGATTGTCTTTTAGATTTCTAAGAGAGATTTTTAGATTTCCTTGTAATGGCCCGCATGAACTTTATAGCGGTGTTCAAAGGTCAATTGATTGGGAAAATTGGCTTCACCCTAAGCAAAGTTTTCGAGTAGATGTCACTGGATTTGGAGCAGGATTATCACATACTCATTTCACTGCTTTGCAAGTAAAAAATGCAATTATTGATTTACAAAGAGAACGATGGGGTTCGCGTTCAAGCATCGATTTAAATAATCCAGATATTTGTTTTCATTTGCATTTGTCAAATGATCAAGCCTTTTTGAGTGTTGATGGATGTAATTCGAGTCTTCACAAAAGAGGTTATAGACCAGCTGTTGGAATGGCTCCAATAAAGGAAACATTGGCTGCTGGTTTAATTCGAATGACTGAATGGGATGGAACTATTAATTTGGTAGATCCATTATGTGGTTCTGGAACATTTTTGATTGAAGCGGTAAGCATGTTGCTTGGAATCCCATCTGGGTTGTATAGACAGTTTTTATTTAAGAATTGGCCGGATTTTGATATCTCCATATGGGATAAAGAACTAAAAATGGCACAGAAGATGAAACCCTTAAATAAGAAATTACCTAAAATAATTGGCTGCGAAGTTGATGAAATGATTTACATTTCCGCTACTGATAACGTAAGAAAAGCTGGCTTGGAAAATCATATAGAAATTATCAACTGCCCTTTTCAAGAATTTCAATTACCCTCTGGGCTAGGACTTTTAATTTGTAATCCTCCCTATGGGAAAAGAATAGGAAATGAAAATGAACTAGCTATGCTTTATCAAGAACTAGGTCAATATTGCAAACAAAAAGCCTCTGGCTGGAATCTTTGGTTACTTAATGGGAATCCACACCTAAGTAAACATTTGGGGATGAAAGCATGTCAACGTTTTCAAGTAAATAATGGTTCTATCGATTGCCGGTGGTTGAATTATAAAATTAATTAGTTTAATTTTTTCCTAAAACAGCTTTTGTGGTTTTTGCAATTCCTTCCCATGTTTCTGGCAGGTAAGGACCTTTTGCTAGATATCCTCCAATTCTGAGACTCATCCCCGCCAATACAAGATTTATAAGCACTAAAATTAAAATTGTTGATTTGTTGTCTAATTCAAGTAAGTCCCTGAGCCAATATCCAAGAAATAATTCAGAACCAAGTAAGGCAAATAACATCAGCACCCCTCCACTAGCCAAGAAAATCAACCCACTAATAAGTCGGCGTTTTTCCCTGTCCATTTCTTGCAGCGCAATGCGAACATGAAGGTCCATTACGGAACTTGCTAATGCAGTAACTCTTGCTGCAGCTCCTATCCCTTTTTTGCGTTCTGAGTTGGTCATTAATTTCTTCTGCCTCCACCAAGCAGTATGCCAAATAAAACTCCAATTCCAGCAGCAATTCCTATGGCTAAGAGGGGCCTTTTTCTTACTGGTTTCTCAATTCGTGGTCTTAGCGTACTGTTTAATTCATCTAGAAGGTTTTCAAGCTGTTTTTCGAGAGGTTCCAAAGACTCTGCTAGCCCTCTAGTTGTGTCAGTTGCAGAATGAAAAATTTCTTCCAGTTGTTCTTGTACTCCAAAACTGTTTTTACCTGAGTGTATTGATATGACATTGATTAAATCTTCGAGACTTCCTTTAGTTGCTTCTAATGTTTGTTTGGCTAAATCTGGCCATCTTTCTTGAATTTTTGGCAATAAATTATCAAATTGTTCATTGAACCATTGCTCTGGAGACTTTTCAGAAATAGCTTTTTCAGCCTCGACTGAATTTGATGTTGCAGAAGACGAGGAATTCACTGATTCCATAAACCTAAAGGTTTATTAGAGAATAGAGAGATATTGCCCTAATCGAAACCCCTTAATTGGTTCAATTTTGAAAGTTCCTTTAAAAGAATCTTTTTTTTTAAGTTTTATATGTTTGAACTCCATAATTTCATGAGAATTTTTCGTCGTCTTTGCTTACAAATATTGCTATTCGAATACGTATAGTGCTAAACGTCATGCATATCTCCTAAATAACCCATGGGCGTCGGAATCTCATCAATGGTTTTTGCTTCTAATACAATCCCTACTGACTTTGGCCTAGTCTTAGCCGCAATAGCAGGCGCTGGAAGTCTTCTTTTAATTGCTCTTAGGTTTGTACCTGAGGCAAAAAGCTAAAAGGTTTATCGTTCTGCAATTTGTATTTTGGAGATTTCCTCCTGATATGTTTTTGTGGGAAATTATTTGTTAGCTTTGAATTATTTTAAAAATTGAATACTTTTGGCAATGAAAAATTTTTTAGGTGGGTTTTATTAAGACATACCGGGGCACCCGATGATGAAGCTGGTATTCACTTTGATTTTCTTTTAGAAGATAAAGATTTTTGTAGAACTTGGCGATTGAATAAAATCCCATTATTAGATGGACCTTATGTATCTTCTGTATATATCGCTCCTCATAATCTTTATTGGCTAGATATTGAAGAAAAGGTTGTGTCTGGTAATCGGGGATTTGCAACTAGAATTAAAAAAGGAATTGTTTTGGAATCTCTACCATCTGTTGAGAATAGTTTCATAAATTTATCCCTAGAGTGGGGAAAGGTTGAATCTAATTTGGTAATTGATGAAAATGGTTTTAAAATTCTCAGCAAAAGATATTAATTATTTCTTGTAAATCAGAAAGGCTTGAGTTTTTCTCATATTTCGCTAACGTCATTCTTATTGTGGATGCATTCTATTGGTTCATATCAACCACGTAGATTTGTCTCATTTCAAGTCCTTTGGTGGATCGATGTCGATTCCACTTGAAGAGGGCTTTACAGTTGTAACAGGTCCAAATGGTTCTGGTAAAAGCAATATTCTTGATGGAGTTTTATTTTGTTTAGGCCTTGCAAATAGTCGAGGTATGAGAGCTGATAGATTACCCGACTTAGTTAATAGTGGCGTATTAAAAGCTGGAAAATCCTCGGAAACAAAAGTAACTGTTAAATTTGATTTAACTGATTGGCAGCCCGATGATGCCGAAGAAGGTATAGAGCCTACTGAGGAAGGTCCTTGGATTAAGCCCAATCAAAAAGAATGGATAGTATCAAGAAAATTAAAGGTTATGCCAGGAGGATCATATGCTTCCACCTATAGCGCAGATGGTCAGACTTGTAACTTACAGCAATTACAAACCCAATTAAGGCGCCTAAGGATTGACCCTGAAGGTAGCAATGTCGTTATGCAGGGAGATGTTACTCGAATTGTTTCTATGAGTAATAAAGATCGTAGAGGGCTTATAGACGAACTTGCTGGGGTAGCACTATTTGATGCTCGTATTGATCAAACTCGTACAAAGTTAGATGATGTTTATGAAAGGCAAGAACGTTGTCGCATTGTTGAACAGGAACTTATTCTTTCCAAACAGCGTTTGCAAAAAGATTGTGAGAAAGCAAGTTTATATAAAGATCTGAAAAATCAATTATTAATTGGCAGAAAGCAAGAGTTAGTTTTATCGTATGAAAATGCAAAAAAGGGGTTGGAAAAATTAGATGTTGATCATCAGGAATTAATTAAAAAAGAAAAATTAGATGCAGAAAAGTTACTTAAAAATGAAAATGATTTAAGTAAATGTATAGAAAAATTAGATATTTTACAAAAAAATGTTAAAGAACTTGGTGAAGATCAATTGCTCGAAGTTCAAGGTAAACTAGCAGGAATTGAATCTCAACATAGAGAGCTAGAAAGACAAGGTCTTGCTCATAAAAATGAAGGACAAAAATTACAGGAATCTAGAAATAATCTAATCCAGAGAAAGAAAGATTATCAAACTGATTTACAAATTAAGTTGAATGAGATTAATCCTAAAGATTTAGAGGAAGCTGACTTAAGATGTAAAGAAGCTGAGGCTTGGGTTGAATCTTCTAGAAGGAAGCTTTCAGATGTAGCAGGTCGTTCTGGTGCTTGGATAGAAAAACATCAGAAAGCCAGAGATGAACTTCAAAAAATCCGATTGGAATTAGATCCTAAAAGACTAGAGAAACAAAATATTGAAGAAAGTTTATTGCAATTAAATGTTATTTTAAAAGAATTAGAAACTGATCAGAAAACTGATGAATCCTCCAATGATAAAGTTCATATAGAAATTAATAATCTGAATAAGGAATGGGATAATGTTTTAAGTTCAATATCAATGAAGAAAGAAGAGTTTCAAGAATTAGTTTCTGAGAAAGGCATACAAGAGCGCACTAAACACAGATTAGAGAAGGAACAAGTAAAGCTTCAAAATGATATTGCTCGTTTAGAAAGTAGGAAAGAAATTATATCCGAAAGCCGAGGGACAAATGCAATAACTTTATTATTAAAATCTGGGATAGAAGGTATACATGGACCTGTTGCGAATTTAGGCGAAGTTGAAGATCGTTATCGAATTGCTCTAGAGGTCGCTGCTGGAGCACGACTTGCGCAAGTTGTTGTTGATAACGATCAAATTGCTGCAAAATCAATTGATCTTTTAAAACGAAAAAGAGCTGGAAGATTAACTTTTTTACCTCTTAATAAGATTTTAAAAAACTCTCAACATAGGTCCGATGTATTTCAGAGATCTGTTCACCTTAGTCACAATAAAAATACTGGCTTAATTGGTAAGGCTATTGACTTGGTTCAATTTGATTCAATATATAAAGATGTTTTCTTGTATGTATTTGGGGAGACAATTGTTTTTAGTGACTTGTCATCAGCTCGTGATCAAATTGGCATAAAAAGAGCTGTCACTTTAGAAGGTGAATTGTTAGAAAAGAGTGGAGCAATGACTGGTGGAAGTTTAAATAATAGAGCCTTGGGTTTGAGTTTTGGAAGAGCAAAAGATAGCGATGATTGTGATGTATTGAAGATTAGATTATTAGAAATTGGCGAGACCTTAGTCAATTGTCAAAAAAACGAAAGTCAACTCATCCATAAGCTAGATAATCTAAGGACTCATCTAAGTACATTAGAACAAAAGAAAGCAGCACTTGATGCCGAAAGAGAAACTTCTAAAAGATCAAATTCGCCTTTATTAGAACGCCAAAGTAATCGCTCAAAAAGGATTGAAGATCTAAAAAAATCTAAAAAAGAAAAGCTATTTCAATTAGAATCAATTAATTCGAGTATTAAACCTTTAGAGGTCGTTTTATCAGAAATTGAGAAGGAAGAGAAAACAATAGAAAAATCAAGTGACGCATCTGTTTGGTCTGAATTACAAAATGATTTAGAAGATGCTGATAAAAATCTTCTTGATTTTAGAAATAAAAGAGATGAGATTTCAAATAAGCAATCCCAAAACAAGCTTGCGATTGATCGATTAAATGATCAAGAGGCTTCTTTAATCAGCGAAGAAAAACGTTTAAAGGATTCTATAGATAATCTTGCCTCTGCTCATACCGCTTGGCGTGAGCAAAGCAATCTACTCAACACTAATCGGCAAGATTTGATCAATCAACAGAAAGATTTAGAAATTCGCTTTGGTGAACAACGAAAAGAAAGAGATTGTGTAGAAGCTGATGTGGCTAAAAAAAGATTGAACCTACAAGAGATGCAATGGAGTCTTCAACGTTTAAGGGAAGATCAAAAAAATTTGAAGGAAGAAATGCGTATGGAAACCATTCGATGTAGTGAATTAGAAAAAAAGCTTCCAAACCCAATGCCCATGATCTCAGATGAAATTAGAGATCATGGGCTAGAGGCTTTACTGTCTCACTTGAACGCTTTGCAGAAAAGGATGGAAGAATTGGAACCTGTGAATATGCTTGCACTGGAAGAATTGGCCAAATTAGAAGAGAGACTTAATGAACTTGAAAACAGACTTCAAGTTCTCACCGATGAAAGGTCAGAGTTATTGCTCAGAATAGAGACTGTTTCAACCTTGCGTCAGGAAGCTTTTATGGAGGCTTTTCAGGCAGTTGATATTCATTTTCGTGACATTTTTTCAAGTCTCTCTGAGGGTGATGGACATTTGCAACTGGAGAATCTTGATCAACCTTTGGAAGGTGGTTTGACTTTGGTTGCTCATCCAAAAGGTAAACCTGTAAGACGGCTTGCTGCTATGTCAGGAGGAGAAAAATCATTAACTGCTTTGAGTTTTCTTTTTGCCTTGCAACGTTTTAGACCTTCCCCTTTTTATGCTCTCGACGAAGTAGATAGTTTTTTGGATGGAGTAAATGTTGAAAGGTTAGCCGCTTTAATCTCCAAGCAAGCTGAGCATGCACAATTTCTTGTCGTAAGTCATAGAAGACCTATGATTGGAGCCTCAATGAGGACTATTGGAGTTACGCAAGCGAGGGGAAATCATACTCAAGTTGTTGGGTTGCCAATCGCAGCTTGATTGAATTTACTAAGATGGTCCAAAATGGTTTTACCAATCTCATTACTGCATATTTGAGTTGACCAACACTCAAGCCCAACAAGAATCACCATCAGCTGTTCCAAGTGACAGATTATGGCTTCGTTCTGAGTTAATGGGGACTCAGGTTATTACTCGTGATACTGGACGAAGGCTGGGCCTAGTAGGAGAAGTGATTGTTGATATTGATCGTAGAGAGGTTGTTGCTTTGGGACTACGAGATAATCCTTTAACACGTTTTTTACCTGGTTTGCCTAGATGGCTGCCTCTTGATCAGATCCGTCAAGTAGGGGATGTGATTTTGGTAGATACAATAGACTCCTTAAGTGAAAACTTTGTTCCCGAAAAATTTAATAAAGTTATTAATTGCCAGGTGATTACTGAATCAGGTGATCAGTTGGGAAGAGTACTTGGATTTTCTTTTGATATTGAAACAGGAGAATTGCTTACTTTAGTTATGGGAGCATTAGGCGTTCCTTTATTAGGCGAGGGAGTTTTAAGTACTTGGGAAATGCCTGTTGATGAAATAGTGAGTAGTGGCCCAGATCGAATAATTGTTTATGAGGGAGCTGAAGAGAAATTAAAACAATTAAATAGCGGTTTTCTTGAAAAGCTTGGTGTAGGCAATTCGGGATGGGAAGAAAGCGAAAGAGATAGGTATAGAGTTAATCTTGTCCCAGTTGAAAATCAATTAACTTCTGGCGATAGTGAAAATGATAATCAACGTCTTCTAGAACAATCCCAAGAGGAAATCTTTGAAGAAGAAGAGATGGAATATGTAGAATTAAAAGATTCAGAAGAACGACAATATGATCAGGAATTAAGATATCTTGATGAATCTAATCAATCATCAATTTACTCCGAAATTGATGCAGATGATGTTGGCTATAATCAATCACAATTAAACAATAAGAATGACAATTTTCAAGCTAATATAGCTTCTCCAAAAATTAAAAATAGATCAAAAATTACCAGAGAACAAGAACCTATAGATGTAGAACCCGTAGATGAATTATCTATCAAAGAATCTCAAGATTCTAAACCCAATAATAAAGAACTTTTAGATATTGAAGATCCATGGTAATTATTTTAAAAGTTTCTTTTCTTCTAAAAGATTAATAATTTGCTGACAAAATTTTTTTGTCGCCCCTTTATTGCCTCTGAGTGCTTGTAGATCTTGTTTTTGACCAGAAAGCCTTGAAGGAGAATTTAGCCAATCAATAGTTTCTTTAGCTATTTGTGATGGGGTTATATTGCCGATTCTTTCAGGGACAATCATCCTTTCTGCAGAAATATTTGGCCAAGCCAGGAAACCTCTATTTTTTAGTTTTACTAGGCTAATTAGTAATCCTATGAACCATTTCAAAATTGGCAATCTAGCTATTAAGCCTAGGAAACCATCCCATGCGTCCATTACTAAAATATGCTGCGTAGGTACAACGACTATCATCGGAATATTTAATGATCCTAGCTCGGCAGTATTTGCGCCTATTGTCGTTAGGGCAATATCACATTGGCTAAGATCACTATATGCTGGATGCTTTTCTTGTATAAAAATGACTGTAGAATTAGTAGTAATTAATATTCCTCTTTCTTCTTTATCATTGGCTTTATTAATTGATTTGATACCAGATTTATATTGCTTAGAAATTGGATTTTTGCTACTACCAAAGTAATTAATTTCATCTAAGTTTGTGGTAGGAGCGATAGGTATTAAAAACTTACATTCTGGCATTAACTCGGATATTTTATCTGCCACATCAAGAAAAAAAGGTATTCCAATTTTTAATTTCGCGCTTTTTGAACCTGGCATGAGTGCAATCCACTTGCCAGCAGGGAGGGGGTTATCAATTTTTGCAGTTTCATTTAAATCAGCTGTGAGGTCTCCAATTACAGAACAACGATTTTGAATTTGTTTAGGTACTTTTTCAACAATCTTTTCTGACATTGCGAGGATACGATTATTCCAAAAAGGCCATCTCACAATCCACTCTGCATATGTCATATGCAAATATTTCAATCTTGCTGATAGTAGAACGCTCCAAAATTGATCTCCTCCTAAAAAAATTACTAACCCTTGGGAAGGCCATGAACCAAATTTTTTAGGATGAATAAGAAGCTTTAAAAAATTATTTGCCTTTATTATCTTTTCAAATAGAAACCAATCTTTTGCAACAACAGCTTCATAACCAGTGGCATTTGGGCATGGAACTAATACCAAATTTAAAGATATAGGAGAATTATTTGCTTTTGGTCTTAACGCTATTTGCTTATGAAGTTCTTGGGCTATTGGTTTAACCCATGTAGATAGTTCGCCTGGTCCATTTGAGATGAAAATAATTGCTAAAGAATTATTACTCATTTAAAGATGAGCATCAGCTTTAATAATGCGGATGGCGAGACTTGAACTCGCAAGGCCGAAGCCACATGTTCCTTAGACATGCGCGTATACCAATTCCGCCACATCCGCAAGTTAACTCAGTTAAGCACTAAGTAACCTTGATCATAATGCTAAACCTATTAAGCTTCTACCTAATTGGTTTTAATGTTGGGTACCAATACTGATACGATCCGGCTGAGGACCTAATAATTTTGAATGCCCATAGGCAAATTGCTAATAGCTAATCGTGGCGAAATAGCTTTAAGAATTCTCCGGAGTTGTCGTGAGATGGGGATAGCAACGGTTGCTGTTTACAGTACGGTTGATAAAAATGCTTTACATGTTCAATTAGCTGATGAGGCGGTATGCGTTGGAGATTCGCCTAGCAGTAAGAGTTATCTAAATATCCCGAATATATTAGCTGCAGCGACCTCGAGAGGTGTAGATGCTATTCACCCAGGGTATGGTTTTTTAGCCGAGAATGATCGATTTGCAGAGATTTGTGGGGATCACGGGCTTATTTTTGTTGGTCCATCACCCCATGCAATTCGTTCTATGGGGGATAAGTCAACGGCTAAAACGACCATGCAAAAGGTGGGAGTTCCTACCGTACCTGGAAGTGAAGGTTTACTAGATAGTGTTTCAGCTGCATCCAAGCTTGCCTCTGAAATGGGATATCCAGTCATGATTAAAGCTACTGCAGGAGGTGGTGGAAGAGGCATGCGTTTAGTAGGACATTCAGATGAATTGGAGAATCTTTTTAAAGCTGCACAAGGGGAAGCAGAAGCTGCATTTGGAAATCCAGGTTTGTATATGGAGAAATTTATTGATCTCCCCAGACATGTTGAGGTACAGATTCTTGCTGATCGTTTTGGTAACGTTGTTCACCTTGGAGAGAGAGATTGCTCTATTCAAAGACGGCATCAGAAATTATTAGAGGAATCACCAAGTCCTGCTTTAGATGATCACTTAAGAATCAAGATGGGAGAAGCAGCTATTGCAGCTGCAAAAAGTATCAATTATGAAGGTGCTGGGACAGTGGAATTCCTGCTGGATCGCCATGGAAACTTCTACTTTATGGAGATGAACACTCGAATACAAGTGGAGCATCCTGTAACGGAATTAGTTACTGGTATTGATCTAATAGCAGAACAATTACGTATTGCAGGCGGAGAAAAATTACAACTTAGTCAGTCAGATATCAAGCTAGATGGCCATGCAATTGAATGCAGAATTAATGCCGAAGATCCTAGTCATAATTTCAGACCCTCTCCTGGCAAAATCACAGGCTGGTTGCCACCTGGTGGCCCAGGCGTAAGAGTAGATAGTCATGTGTACACGGGTTACGACATTCCTCCTTTTTATGATTCTTTAATAGGAAAATTAATAGTTTGGGGACGAGATAGAGAAGCTGCACTTAAACGAATGGAAAGAGCTTTAAACGAATGTGCAGTAACAGGAATTACAACTACTATTGATTTTCATTTAAAATTACTTAACAGAACAGAATTTGTAAAAGGGGATGTCCATACAAAGTTTGTTGAACAAGAAATGTTATAAACAGCTTTAAGGATCAAAATATAATTTGTGTTAGTAAACCTTGTTGGCCAAGAAATAATTCACGAAACAGACTTAAGAGACCCACCCAAATAATTGGAGTAACATCTACCCCTCCTATAGGAGCAAAAATTTTTCTAGTAGCTTTCAGTAAAGGTTCAGTTGGTAAGAAGATAATTGGCCACAAACCAGTTCTTAAATCTATTTTTGGATACCAAGTCAAAATAATTCTGAGAAGGAATGCAAGGGTTAGCAAACCTATTAAAAAACCCATTAAAAAATGCAGGGTTGGAAGACTTTTAATTAACAGAGGCATCACAAAGCTCAAAGCATTATTGAATAGATGGTATAAATCATCTTTTATTGCGTAAGATTACTCGGTCTTGCATAAGAATTAGCTGAAATGGCTTTTCATTTATTAAATTTGTTCCTTAGTGCTGGAGCTTCCAGTCAAGCTGCAACAAGTTCTGCTGTGGGGATGATAGGCAGTTTTCTTGCGGCTGGTGCCTTGGTAGTCGCACCTGCAGCAGCTGCATTGATTTGGGTTAGCCAAAAAGATGCATTGAGTAGATAGCCCTAGCAATCACCTGTTTATGCCATAGACTGATAGTAATAAGGGTTGTTTTCAACCTGAAAATCTTTATTTAAGAGGGCAAACTTGGTCAATGCCAGTCTAAATTGGGCCAGCATTGTTGGCATAGTTCTTGCTGTATGCGGAGCTGGCTTATATTTTCTCAGATCTTTTAAGCCAGCATTGGCAAGAGATTACGATGTATTTTTTGCCGCTATAGGTTTGCTCTGTGGCGGAATACTTTTTTTTCAAGGATGGCGTTTAGATCCTATCCTTCAGTTTGGACAATTTTTGCTTGCAGGGACTACTGTCTTCTTTGCTTATGAGAGTGTTCGACTAAGAGGGATTGCAACCGATCAAGCTCGCAGATCTTCATATTTTGATGATGAACTTGAGTTGCCAAGATCTTCTAGGGGAGGTTTGTCTGATGCAGGCTCTGATAGGAATTATGATCGATTTGAGGAATCTCAACCTATCAATAGAAGATTTTCAGGTAGGGATGAGTATCAAGAAGAGTATGCAGACAATGAAAGTTATGGAAGACGTCCATCTAGGGCTGTCATACCTGAGCAAGCTGTAAGTAGAAGGCCAAGAGATATCGATTCTTCAAGAATTAATTCTCGAGGAGCTGAGAGAGAAAGGAGAATGGAAAGGTTTAATAATCCAGACTCTTCTTCAGCAAGATCTTCAGATTTTGGTGAAAGGCGAATTAGTCGTCAAGAGAGCAGAAGAGGAACTCGTCCGTCTGCCAGCAGAGAAACTTCAACTAGTAGAAGAAATGATATATCTAATCCCTCCCAACGATCTTCATCCACAAACACTAATGATTTAACAAGACCTTCCTACAGAACTAGCAGGTCTCCTAAAACTAATAAAAATATTGAAGACGCGGCTTTTTCTAGTGTTGATAAGGCTGTAAACAGAACTAGTAGAAGATCTGAACAAAATTCTGGTGCAAAACCTGCTTCCAATAAAAGATCATCTTCAAAAGGTTCGTATTCATCATCTACAAGAAAGTCGAGACCTAGAGATAACAATTCAAGATTTGATGATTAAGCAAAAAATTATCATTTACTAATTATTCCAGCCCATTCTAAAAAAGATATCTTGCTAATTGCTTCTACAATTAGAACTGCCATTAAACCAATCATTGCAAATCTTCCATTAATTCTTTCTGCGTAGCCACTCCATCCAAATTCAGGAATATCATTTGTGGTTGCACTAGGTGAAAGATCTTTCGCTTCTGAATCAGTTTGCTCTGGCTCAGTTGATTGAATATCTTGAGTTGTTTCAGTATTTGAGTTCATAGAAATAAACTAGTTCTCAGTAAATTGGTAACTTGTAGCGGGCAACAATCGCCAACCTGCATTCTCAGTTATTTCAAGTACATTTTCATGATAGTTCTTTAAGGTTGGCCTATGTCCAACGCTAATGCAAGCCATCTCGCGATGGTTAAGAAGTTCATAAAGATGTTTTTCTGTGTTGACGTCTAATGCACTGGTTGCTTCATCTAAAACAACATATTTAGGTGAATTTAACAAAAGTCTTGCAAAAGCTAATCTTTGTTGTTCTCCGAGAGATAAAAGCCTTTGCCAATCTTGTTTAATATCTAGGTCAGGGTACCTTTGAATAATTTGAGGTAACTTGACTTCATCTAGAACGGCTTTTAAATGATCATCGCTGAATCTGTTTTTATCTAATGGGTAGCAAAGCTGCTCTCTCAAAGAGCCAAGAGTCATATATGGTTTTTGCGGAATAAATAGTAAATCACCATTTGAGGGTGTTTCTATGGTGCCGGATTGAATTGCCCAAAGACCACTAATAGCTCGAAGTAAAGACGTCTTACCGCATCCAGAGGGTCCTACGACAAGTAAACTTTCACCTGATTCGATACTTAGATTTAAGTTATTAATTAGGAAATTCTCTTTCCCAGGGGTTTTAATATTTACATTCTTTAGAACAATAGAATCGTTGGTTTTAATTTCTGCTTTGAAGTCAGCAAACTGGTTATTTCTGATCTCATTCATGTTTGATTGAAATCCTTCAAGTCTGCCTATCGAAGCTGAGAATCTAGCCAAAGCCTCTATTTTATAAATGATAAAAAAAAGTGATCCCTCGAGAAGGTTATAGTTTAAATTGGCTTGTTGAAAACTTCCATAGTCCATTTGCCCACTAAGAATTGGCCCTGAAAGAATAATGAAAGGAATAAAAACACTTCCGTATATTCCAGAGCGTTGGAGCACTCTTAATAATGCTTCCCATATTATTAAAAGATTAAAGTTATCAACCACAGATTTCAGTCTTCTACTAACTTCTTTTTCTTCTTGATTCTCACCAGAATAAAAAGCTATTGATTCTGCGTTGTTTCTTACGTGAACAAGACCATAACGAAAATCAGCTTCAAATCGTAATTGATCATAATTTAATTTGAACAATTTTCTACTAGCAAAAAGTAGTAAAGATGAAACTAATGTGGCGTAAACTATAAGAGCAAGTGTTAGCTCTTTACTTATACTCAGCAAAATAAAAATGTTTAGTGAAAATACTAATAATGAATCAAAAATATTCAGCGATAGGTCAATTGTTTGAGCAGTAAAGTCTCTAGCATCTTCTGTGATTCTTTGATCTGGGTTATCGATATTCGTTTCAGATTCATCGTTGGGATTTAATATGTAATATGTTCTATCGTCTAAGTAATCATTTATCAGGCTTTTAGATAACCACTCTCTCCATAAAAGCTGAAGCTTTGCTGAAAAATAAAATTGGAAGCTTCTTATTGGAAGAGCTGCAATAAAACAAATACCAAGAATCCACAAGTTTTTATAACTTTCTTGTTCATCTTTCTGTATTAATGCATTAGTAATATCCCTGACAAGAAAAGTGATTCCAGCGTTAATTCCGTTGACAGACAACAACATTAATATGATTACTCCTAGTAAAAGCCAAGGCAGCCATCTTTTTTGCCTTAACTGACCACGAACCGTGATGAATGAAAAAACTCCTAAGGCAAATAAACTTGAAATTATTATTCCTGAAGGACCTTCCCAAATGACCTTTAAGGAATTTTGAACACCTCCTAAAAACTGATTTGTTATCTCTGGAACTACGTTGCTTAGCAGGCTCATTAAACCTGTAAGTAAAAATAGAACTGTACCTCCTACACAAAATAATAAAGCAATTAATAAATAGACAAATAGCCAGCCATTGTTTTTTGTATATGGTAAAAAATATGGTTGAGTAAGCTTTCTTAATTTAATAAGTTGGCTTACTAGTCCTTTTTGAGCTTTCGAAATTGATGAAGTCATATTAATTAGATTATTTCAAAGTCAATAAATACTTGATTAGCAATAATGCTAAATTATTTTTTAAAGTTAAATTTTACACTTTTTGAGAGCAGAAACTCATCAAAGTCATTTATGTGTATATCTTAGCTAAAACCCAAATATGTTTTTATTGTCATTGGTATTGGTAGCGAAGAAATAAGCTGCATATCAAAAGAGTGAACAGCTGGGATAGTTTGATCTAAAGCCCAAATAACCAAAAAAGGAGCATTCAGAATTATCTGCCATTGCCATTTGTAAGTTAAAATTGCCCATATTTTTTTTAAAATAGTTTGCTGTTTATCACTAAGTTTTGACCAAAAATCTTGTAAATTGGTGCTTACTTTATTGATAAGGCTGTTTTTATCTGCAGCAGTTTGGGAATCCATTTGACTCTATTAATTAGACATCTTATAGCGCATATATGGGTCAAGCTGAGTCGATAACTGAGCCAGTAATGCAATCGTGTGAATAGCTAGAAAATCATGAAAATTGAGGATTTAACCTGGTGGCCAACTTAATTCCCTTCCGCCAATGAGGTGGATATGTAAGTGAAAAACTGTTTGGCCTGCTCCCTCTCCAGTATTGATAACTGTTCTCCAACTTTCTAAACCAACAGCATTAGCAATTTCAGTTCCTTTTAAAAGTAAATGACCTAGTAATTCTTGATCTTCTTTTTTTATCTCTTTGAGGCTTTTAATGGGTTTTCTTGGAATTATTAAAATATGAGTAGGAGCTTGAGGAGTTATGTCTTTAAAAGCCAAGCATTTCTCGTCACTAAAAACCTCATCACAAGGTATTTCACCGCTGAGTATCTTATCGAAAATTGTTGCCATTAAATCAGAAGCGATGCATATGCCAAGAATCTAATGCGATTCTTTGTAGTTTGAATTGACATGAGTCTTTCAATCGGATTTTTTTATGACATCTTGCTCGTTGAACTTATTTTCTGTTAATTGTTTTTTTAGCTCATCTTGATCAGTAACTTTATCAACAAATAAAACTCCATTGAGATGGTCAATCTCATGCTGAACGCATCGTGCCATGAGACCCTCAGCATTCATTTTTTTTGGTCTACCCATCTCGTCTCGATAACTAAATTTAATCGAGGAGGGCCTTACTACATTGAGATAAACACCAGGTATACTTAGACAACCTTCTTCATAAGTATCTAAGCTTGCACTAGATGAAATTATTTCAGGATTTATAAAAATATTTGGAGGGGTATGTGGATCTTCAAAATTTAAATCAATTACAATTATCCTTTTTTGCACTCCAACTTGTGGTGCTGCTAAACCAATTCCTTTCGCTGAATACATGGTTATGAGCATATTTTTCGCAAGCTTTCTAATTGAATCGTCAACCTTTACTATGCGATTAGCAGGAGTCCTTAAGGTCTCTTCACCAAGCATATAAATCTTTAAAGGAGGATTTTTTACAGCTTCTTTAGAGACTTTATTTAAAGGTTTCTTTTTTTCTGCATTTTTTGCAAGTTGAGCAAAACTTCCAGCCAAAGGAATATCAGAAGAACATCAATTGTTACTTTACTTTGTTTTCACTGATATGAGCGAATTAATTATCGACTCTCAACATGAACTAAAAACAAAACAATGACAATTTTGGACGCTGAAAAAGTTTATGGAGAAGCCCCCATATTTAAAGAGCCTCGGATCATAGGTGACTTGGTTTTATGGTTAGAACAAAGACCAAAAGAAAAGGGCAGAACTACAGCTTTAATTAGACCTTGGAGACAAAAAGATTTATCACCTCAAGAGTTAACACCTTATCCAAGTGATCTAAGGACAAAAATTCATGGTTATGGTGGTGCCCCTTTAACAGCTACCCTAAGTGGATCCGATCTAATATTAACTTGGGTAGACAATAAAGATAACTGCTTATGGATGAAAACTTGGTCTTATGAAGATGCAAATGAAAAATCTTCTTCTTTTAAATTAATACCAAAAATACAATCAATTTGTCTTTCAAAAAAACATAATTCTTTTCTTGCGGGTGGGGTGATTGACCTTCAAAAAAATATTTGGCTTGGATTGATGGAAGATGAAGAAGGAGATCATATAGTTTCTTATTCTTTAGAAAAAATTGATCAATATCCAAAATTTATTTATTCATCTAAGTCCCTTTTAGGCTATCTTGCGCTGAATTGTAAAGATAGAAAATTAGCATGGCTTGAATGGGAAAATACTTCAATGCCTTGGGATTTAAATGAATTAAAATTAGCTAAATTAGATGAGAAAGGAAATATAATTAATACAGTAACTTTTAATAAAGAATATTTAAATCTGACAAAAAGAATATCATTTTTTAATCCTATTTGGTCTGATAAAGGGGATCTTTTTGTTGCTGAAGATAGTAGTGGATGGTGGAATTTAACAAAGATTAAAACTGACACTAATAATAATTCAATTACTATTTTTCAGAATCAATGGACTATCAGGGCTGAAATTGCTTTTCCACAATGGGTCCTTGGGATGTCGAGCTTTTCATGCGTCGGGGATGATGTTGTTGGGGTTTTTGCCCAAGAAGGAATTTGGACTTTAGCTTTATTTCAAAAAAATGGTTACATCAAAATTATTGACCAACCTTTTATTGAGTTCTCAGGTCTTTATTCGTTTGAAAATCGACTTGTTGCAATTGCCAGTAGTTCAGAAATAAGTGAAGGTATTTTTGAAATAGATTTATTGAGTCAAAGTTGGGACCATACTCCTGCCTCTTCATTTAGCTTGGACCCAAAGCAAATAAGTATTGGCGAATCTTTTTGGTTTTCCGGATCAAATGAAGAGACTGTTCATGCTTGGTATTATCCACCTCTAAATAAAGAAAAATTGTTACCTCCATTATTAGTGAAAAGTCATAGCGGTCCTACAGGCATGGCTCATTGTGGATTGAATCTAGAGGTGCAATTTTGGACATCGAGAGGTTGGGCCGTTGTTGATGTTAATTACGGTGGCTCCTCTGGTTTTGGTAGGGAATATAGAGATCGATTGAAAGGTAATTGGGGTGTAATTGATGTTTTGGATTGTGCTAAGGCAGCTCAGTCATTGATTGCCTCTGGTAAGGCTGATAAGGAACGTATTGCAATTGTAGGGAGTAGTGCATCGGGATATACAGCTTTAAGTTGCTTGGCATCTACTGACATTTTTAATATTGGAGCATGTAAATATGCTGTAACTGATTTGATAGGTATGGCTAATTCAACGCATAGATTTGAAGAATTTTATTTAGATTATTTAATAGGAAATATCCAAACTGATTATGAAAAATATGTTCAAAGATCACCAATTGAAAATGTCAATTTTATCAATAAGCCATTGATTTTGTTTCATGGGTTAAAAGATAAAGTTATACTTTCTGATCAATCTATTGCAATTAAGGATCAATTAATAAAACGTGAAATCCCAGTTGAAATTTATTTATTTAATAACGAAGGTCATGGATTTAAGGATGGGAAAACAAAAGTTGATGTTTTAAAAAAAACAGAGGCTTTTTTTAGACAATATCTAAATCTAAATATTTAAGAATTTTTCCTTAAAAAAGAAATTACTGATTTGAGTTCTTCCGTAAGAGAATCAATTTCTGATGGAGTAGATGTAAAGCTCAAACTTGCTCTGGCTGTGCTTTTTATCCCATAGAAGCGATGCAGTGGTTGGCAGCAATGATGACCACTTCTTATGCAAATGTTATTACTATCAAGTAACTCAGCCACATCATTAGAGTGTATCTCCTTTATATAAAAAGTAGCCAATGGTCCTCTATCAGCTTGAATTAAAGGGTTAGGCCCAAGAATCGTTAAATCATCTATCTCCTCCAATTTCTCAAAAAGATATTTTGTTAATTCTTTCTCATAATTATTGATTTCGTTCAATCCAATTGATTGTAAATAATTAAGTGCGGTTCCCATTCCAATTGCTTCTCCTATAGCTGGAGTTCCCGCTTCGAATTTATGCGGTAAGTCTGCCCATGTGCTTTTATCCTTAAACACTTCATTAATCATTTCTCCTCCACCAAGGAAGGGGGGAATTCTCTCCAAAATTTCTTCTCTACCCCATAAAAAACCTATTCCTGTAGGACCGCAAAGTTTATGAGAAGATCCTGCCAGAAAATCAATACCTAGTTTCTTTACATCTACGGGCTTATGAGCAAGACTTTGACAGGCATCTAGAAGAACTAAGCTACCTTTTTTATGTGCAAGGTCAGTAATTTCCTCGATAGGATTACAACAACCTAATGTATTACTCACATGAACAAGACTGACTATTTTGGTTTTATCACTCAACTTCTTTTTAAAATCATCAAGATCTAATTCTCCATTTTTGTCGATATTGATATAAATTAGTTTGCATTTTTTCGCGATTGCAATCAATTGCCATGGAACTATATTACTATGATGCTCCATTAAACTTATCAATATTTCGTCGCTTTCTTTAAGTTCATAATTTCCCCATGCATAAGCTGCAAGATTGATAGCTTCGGTAGCATTTCTAGTGAAAATAATTTCTTTTTCATTATTGCTATTAATAAAATTTGCTGTTAACTTTCTTGAATGTTCGAATTTTTGTGTTGCGATTGCACTCAGCTGATGAGCACCTCTATGAACATTAGCATTTTCAAAGCTGTAGTATTTTTTTAAAGAATCAATTACTGCTTGTGGCTTTTGACTAGTAGCAGCATGGTCTAAATATACTAAATTGTTTTTATTCCCAGCAAAAAGTGGAAAATCATTTCTACTTTTTTCAGCAATCTTTTTTACTAAATCTTTCACTTTTTTATATCTCGTATTAATTTATCAATTAAATTCCATTTTCCAGCACTTTTACGAAAGTGTGAAATCACTTCATCACAATATCCTTTTAATAACAAAGAATTAGCATCTTGATTATCAATACCTCTACTAAGTAGATAAAATAATTCCTCATCTTGGAGTTGGCTTACAGTTGCACCATGAGTACACCTGACATCATCAGCAACTATCTCAAGTTCTGGTTTTGTATCTATCCTGGCGCGCTTGGAAAGTAATAAATTTCTACTGAGCTGAGCAGCTTCTGTTTTTTGTGCTTTTTGCGGAACGTCAATCGAACCATTGAAAATGCAATGGGAATATTCAGAAGCGATGGCTTTTTGTAATTGGTCAAGCTTTCCATTTGGGCCATCAAATCTAATTAAAGAATGTGTTGCTATTTGCTCTTTTGATTTGGTGACTTGAAGCCCTCTGATATTTGTGGAAGCTTCTCCTTTGCTTTGAATTATTCTTGGTTCAAATCGAGCATAATTCCAACCATGATGAATTGAATTAAGTGAATATTTACTCTCCTCTGCTTGTTCTACAGCTAAAGTACAAATTGAGGAGGATTCTTTTTCTTCACCAAAAGAAATTAACCCATGAGTTAGCTCTACGTTTGGTTCTAGTTTTATTTCAATTAAATGATTATGTGCTGAATTATTGTTACCTAGAAAAATTTGCAAAAGATCTAATGTTGCGCCCTCTTCTATAAGCAGAAAGATTCTAGTCGAGGTTGATTTTTTATCTATTGATGGAATTACAATTTCTAATGATTGATTGAAATTACTTTTAACCTTTAAAGCTAAAACCTCCAGACTAGATGCCTGATTTAGATAAACTGAAACGTCATTCTTTATGTTAGTTGACTTAACTATTTTGCCAAGATTATCTTCAATTTCTCTATTAGTTAGCCTTTCAATTCCATCAGGTAAATTAATATTTAGAACTGGATTTTTATTAGGACTAATTATAATTCTTTCTCTGTTCTTATCCTTGTCAGGGAAGTTAGATTCAACTTTACTATCTTCTTTATCAATCATTGTTGGTAAAGATAAAAAAGTATTTAGCCTATTTAAATTGGATAATCTCCACGCTTCATCCTCTTTAGAAGGCATTCCTTTATCTAAGAGGAATGCTCTTCCTATTAATTGTTCGTTTTTTAAATAACCTTGAGTTAGTGGAAGAGAGTCCAGCCAATCTTGGCAAATAGTTGATGATTTCATTTTGCCATCTGATTGTCTTTGGCATTTTGGTCAATGAAGTCATATCCTGATTTCTCAAGGTCAATTGCTAGTTCTTTTGTGCCGGTTTTTATTATTTTTCCATCAGCCATTATATGTACAAAGTCAGGAGTAATTTCATTGAGTAGTCTTTGATAGTGGGTTATTAAAATTGTCGCCGAATTTGGTTGCGAGAGTTTATTGATCCCAGATGCAACAATTCTGAGAGCATCGATATCAAGGCCTGAGTCAGTCTCGTCGAGTATTGATATGACTGGCTCAATAAGAGCCATTTGAAGAATTTCGTTCCGTTTTTTCTCCCCGCCTGAGAACCCTTCATTCACGCTTCTTTGTAGAAAGGCTGGATCCATTTCAACTATTTGCAATCTTTCTTTTACTAGATCTTCGAATTCAAAAGTGTCTAATTCACTTTTATTTAATTCTTTTCTTCTTGAATTTGTGGCAACTCTTAAGAATTCTAGATTACTAACACCAGGAATCTCTACTGGGTATTGGAAACCAAGAAAAATCCCAATTCTTGCTCTTTCCTCAGGAGCGAGATCAAGAATATTCTTACTTTTAAATTGGATGGATCCAGAAAGAACTTTATAAGATGGATGGCCAGCTATAACTTTAGAAAGTGTACTTTTTCCACTCCCATTGCGACCCATGATTGCATGGATTTCTCCTTCTTTGACTAACAGATTGACTCCATGAAGTATCTCCTGATCTTCAACACTGGCATGAAGATCTTTAATAGATAATATTGTTTCTGAAGTTGATGAAAGCACTAAATTAGATGGGAAGTTGTAGAGAGTAGAGGTGAAATTTTAGTTGATTTTTATCCAACCGAACCCTCCAATTTTAAAGCTAAAAGTTTATCTGCTTCAGATGCAAATTCCATAGGTAATTCATTGAAAACATCACTACAAAATCCACTGATTAACATTGAGACTGATTCTTCGAAATCAATTCCTCTACTTTGCAAGTAAAACAGTTGATCCTCTGAAATTCTACAAGTACTGGCTTCATGTTCAATATTGGATTGAGGTTGCTTGGATTGAATATATGGATATGTATTTGCGCTTGCTTTGTCACCGATCAACATGGAGTCACATTGACTGTAATTGCGCGAACCCTCAGCATTTGGGCTTATTGAGACAAGACCTCGATAGCTATTCTTAGATTGTCCTGCACTAATACCTTTACTGACGATCTTTGATTTTGTATTTTTCCCTATGTGAATCATTTTTGTCCCAGTGTCCGCTTTTTGCAGATTATTAGTTAATGCAATTGAATAAAATTCACCAATTGAGTTATCTCCTTGTAATACGCAACTTGGGTATTTCCATGTGATGGCAGATCCAGTTTCGACTTGAGACCAGCTGATTTTGCTTTTTTCCCCTCGACATTCTCCTCTTTTTGTGACGAAGTTATATATTCCTCCAATACCCTCTTCATTGCCTGCATACCAATTTTGTACTGTTGAGTACTTGATAGATGCATTATCGAGTGCGACAAGCTCGACAACAGCAGCATGAAGTGTATTGGTATCAAACATGGGTGCTGTACAGCCCTCTAGATAACTAACGGAGGAAGATTCTTCTGCGATAATTAAAGTTCTTTCGAATTGGCCAGTGTCTCCAGAATTGATTCGAAAATAAGATGATAATTCCATTGGGCATTCGACACCTTTAGGTATATAAACAAATGAACCATCACTGAAAACCGCAGAATTCAGGGCTGCAAAAAAGTTGTCATTTATAGGAACAACTGTTCCTATGTATTTTTCAATTAAATCTGGATATTCACTAACAGCCTCACTAATAGAGCAGAATATGACTCCGTGTTCGGAGAGCTTTTCTTTGTATGTAGTTGCGATGGAAACGCTGTCGAAAACAGCATCTACGGCTACATTAGATAACCTTTTTTGTTCACTTAGTGGTATTCCTAGCTTTTCAAAAGTTTCAAGCAATTTAGGATCAACTTCATCTAAACTTTTTTTCTTAATATCTTGTTTCGGAGCTGCATAATAAACTAGATCTTGATAATCTACTTTAGAATAAGATAAGCCGGACCAGTCAGGTTCTTTCATCTTCAACCATTGTTCATAAGCTCGCAAACGAAATTTCAATAAAAAATCAGGTTCATTTTTTTTTGCGGAAATTAGCCTAATAACATCTTCATTCAAACCTTTTGGGATTTTTTCAGTTTCAATTTCAGTTATAAAACCATACTTATAAGGTTGGGAAACAATTTCTTCGACGGTATTAGATTGGGTCATTTTATTTTGATTAAATCAAGTCGTAGTAGTTTTTATTTATGAAAAGTTTGGCTTTTAAAGATCCAAGATAATCATCAATTATGACATTTGAGGTTCGTCATTGGATCAGAGTGTTTTGATAGTTGGATCTCAAATGTCATTCTAAGTCAAATCAAGTGGGAAAACCCAGTGTTACGAAAGTAGTTTCAATCTCCTATTACCTTACGCCAAAATACTTGCGATCGTTTCAAGTTGTAATTGTGCTGGAATAGGCTTTTAATCTATTTGAAATTCCTAAAAGATTTTTCAATGTATAGAAATAGTTGTGTAAACCCCTATTAAAACAATTGATCTCATTTTTAAATTCCTCGTTTGAGCTTGTAATAGTCATTGAATGAATATTTTTATTCTGTTTATAGGTGCAAAAAAATAAGATAAAATCTATCAAAAGATAAATATTCTTTTAAACTTTAGATGTAAGAGATCGTCCCCCTGACAGATGATTCAATCTGATTTTGTCGATAGTTTTCCAAATAGCCCCTTAAGTAAAGAGGATATAAATTTGATCGCATTGACTAATCTTTCAGTTAGTCAAAAGCATCATTTAAGGATGCTTGCACATTGCCTGTATTGCTTTAAATCAATGAATAAAGAGCACTCAGGCGGTTTGCTTCCTGTGAAGGAGGAATGGCTTGAATGGTGCTTGAAAAATCCAATCATGCTTAAAGATGACGAGTTCGTGCACGTTATGTTTGAGCAATTTTCTGGAGCAGCTATCCAACTGGAAAGATTGTCAAATGATTTGAAAATTCCTCCATTGGATTTGACGTTGAAAAATTTAATCGACGCTTATGAAGATTGACATCGCTTTGATTAATCCATAAGAAAAATTTCTTTGAGAAAGATGATCCCAAAGAAAAAAGTCTTTGAAATTTCAAGGATCAGGATTTATTTTTTTTGATTGAATTGGAATTTATTTCGTTTGTTTCAAATTCGTGGATTGATAAGCAACTCCTATTTTTTAGTTATAGCAATGCTTTTTCTCTGAAGATCCAAATTTTTGCTCTCTGCTTGGAGTCAGTAGATGCTGACCACACCAACGAGAAGAGCACATTTCATCACATACTTATCGCACTGATCCCAAACAAAAAATGGAGGTTTATGGGCGTGACTATTGATCAAGAATCCCTGTCACGTTTAACACTTCGTCAGCTTCGTATTAAAGCGAGTAAACTAGGTATTCCCCTTTACAGTAGAAAATCAAAGGCTGATTTAGTAAAATGTGTTTTTCTATATGAGGAAAAAAGAGAATTAGAAAAACAGTTGATAAACAATAAGGTCGAACAATCTAACGAAGCAACCTACTCAAGTTCATCTGAGACTAAAGTTGTTTTTTTACCTCGTGATCCCGAGTGGGCATATGTCTTTTGGGAAATATCAGATACAGATCGTGCTAATGCTCAAAACGAAGGCGCTAATAGGCTTTCTTTGCGCTTAGCTGATGTGACCAATACAAATAACGGGGAAGCTAATCCTGGAACTCTTCAAGAAGTTGTTGTTGATAGTCATAGTACTGAATGGTATTTACCTATTCCTTTAGGTGGGAGAGACTACATGGTCGAACTCGGTTATCGAATTGGTCATAAATGGATGTCACTTGCTCATTCATCTTCAGCCAAAGTCCCCTCACTACATCCTAGTGAACAAATTCTTGATCAATTTGTTCCTTTTAGTTTGGAAGCTCCAGCGTCTACAACTGAACCTCAGATAGAAAATTTTGCATTAGAAAAACCCGATAGTGGTTTGCATGAGCGCTTGTATCAATCAGCGACCACAAAGTTCAGAACACGAAGAGTTGGCTCAGAAGAATTTCAAGAGGGTGTTCCAGGAGATATCAATACAAATAACGAATCTGGTTCTGGTCTTTGGGCTAGTGGCTTGAATGAGTCTGGCATTGGAGGGGTTCCACAAACTCGCTCCTTTTGGTTGGTTGCTGATGCGGAATTAATTGTGTATGGAGCTACAGATCCTTCAGCTAAATTGTTTATCGAAGATGAAGAGGTCCCATTGGCAAATGATGGAACTTTTAGATTGCAAGTTCCATTTAGAGACGGTATTCAGAACTATTCAATCAAAGCAATAGATAAAGATGGAATAGATTCCAGGAACATAACAATGAAATTCGAAAGAGTTACCCCAGTTGATAATACGAATCCAAATTCCAAGGCTGAATCAGAATGGTTTTAAATTTAATCCCAATTCATTGATGGTTCGTTTAATTGTTGCTTTTACTCCATTAGTAGGTGCTATTGCTTTTCCTTTATTAATTCCTACTACGATTGAACGTTTAGGACTTGGTCCGGGTGTTTTAAGTGCGTTGATTTTAAGTACCCTTTGGTTTATAGCAATGCTTCGTACTTCTGAAATGCCTCACTGAATTAAAATTTGCCATTTCGATTCTCTATTCATCCTCGATATCATTTACTAATCTATTCCCAAAGTGTTTTCTACAGAATTTAGCCAACTTACAATTAAGTTAAACTCACCTTTTACTGACCAGAAACCAGGTACCTCTGGATTAAGGAAAAGTACTTTGCAATTCGAGAAGACTCACTACCTTGAGAGTTTTATTGAGTCAATCTTGTGTTCTCTGCCTGGGGTGCGAGGAGGTGTTTTGGTTGTAGGAGGTGATGGAAGATACGGCAACAAAAGAGCTATTGATATCATTATTCGGATGGCAGCCGCACATGGTATTCAGAAAGTTATAACAACTGTAGATGGGATTTTGTCTACCCCCGCGGCTTCTAATTTGATTCGCATCAATAAAGCAATAGGTGGAATTATTTTGTCTGCTAGTCATAATCCAGGTGGAGTTGAAGGTGATTTTGGAGTCAAGCTAAATGGGGCAAATGGTGGACCGGCTTCCGAATCTTTAACTGATCAAATTTATAATTACTCAAAAAATCTTACAGAATATAAGATCGTACAATGTGAATCAAATAATTCTTTTTCAACTGGTAAATATAAATTAGCGTCAATGATTGTCGAGATCATTGACGGGGTAGAAGATTACTTAGATTTAATGAAAAAAATATTTGACTTTGATTTGATTAGTTCCCATATCAACAAAGATTTTCCTATCGTTTTTGATGCATTAAATGCTGTTACTGGGCCATATGCAAAGCGTTTGTTTGTTGACCATTTAGGCGCCAATTCAGAAACAGTAAGGAATGGAAAACCTTTGGAAGATTTTGGCGGTCTTCATCCTGATCCAAACTTGACTTATGCAAAAGATCTTGCAGATTTGCTTTTAAAAGGAAATTTATTTTCCTTCGGAGCAGCATGTGACGGAGATGGCGATAGAAATATGATTTTAGGACGTGGTTGCTTTGTAAATCCTAGTGATAGTCTTGCGATTTTGGCTGCGAATTATGATTGTGTACCAGGCTATGCCAAAGGTTTAGCTGGTGTTGCTCGTTCCATGCCGACGAGTTCAGCAGTGGATGTTGTGGCAAAACACTTAGGGATAAATTGCTTTGAAACCCCTACTGGGTGGAAATTCTTTGGCAATCTTTTGGACGCCAATAAAATTACTCTGTGTGGGGAGGAGAGCTTTGGGACTGGAAGTGATCATGTAAGAGAGAAAGATGGATTGTGGGCTGTTCTCTTTTGGTTGCAGATACTTGCGTCCAAGAAAAAGTCTGTTTCTGAGATAATGAGAAACCATTGGCTATTTTTTGGTCGTCATTATTATTCTCGTCATGATTATGAATCTATTCCATCTGAAGTTGCAAATACTCTTTATTCAAGATTGAGTAATATGCTTCCCAGTCTGAAAGATAAATCTTTTGCTGGAAGAACAATTAAAAATGCTGATGATTTTAGCTATACAGATCCAGTGGATGGTTCAATAACGCTTAATCAGGGTTTGAGAATTTTATTAGATGATGGTAGTCGAGTGTTAGTAAGACTTTCTGGCACGGGCACTCAAGGAGCTACTTTGAGAGTATATTTTGAAAGCTTTGTTCCCAGTAATGGTGATATCAATCAAGATCCGCAGTTAGCCTTGAACCATTTAATTAAAAGTATTGACTCTCTAGCTCAGATTTCAAAACTAACAGGTATGTCAACTCCTACAGTTATTACCTAGATCAAAAATCTTCCAATTGGAAATCATCAAAACAACTTTATAAGTTTTTTTTTGCTTTTAGAGTAATAAAAATGTTTGTTTGTTAGCTTTGGCCAAAGATCTGTTTGCTTTTAATGGTGAACAGCTAATACAGAATAATGCTCCTTTAGCTGATCGCTTGCGGCCTCAAACACTTGATGAATTTGTTGGTCAAGATCACATTCTTGCTCAAGGGCGTTTGTTGAGACGTTCAATTATTGCTGATAAAGTAGGCAACTTGTTGCTTTATGGACCACCGGGAGTTGGTAAGACTACTTTGGCTAGGATTATCGCTTCAAACACTCTATCTCACTTTAGTGTCATAAATGCTGCCCTGGCTGGTATCAAGGATTTAAGGTCTGAGATTGACTCTGCAATAGATAGATTAAATAAATATGGTAAACGCACGATTTTATTTATTGATGAGGTTCATAGATTTAATACTGCTCAACAAGATGCGTTATTACCTTGGGTTGAAAATGGAACTTTGACACTAATTGGTGCAACTACGGAGAATCCATATTTTGAAGTAAATAAAGCATTGGTAAGCAGATCTAGATTATTTCGTTTAAATAGTCTTAACGTAAAAGCATTACATCAATTATTGCAACGAGCTTTGAGCGATAAGGAAAGGGGTTATGGGTTGAAATTAATTAATATAGCCAGTGCTGCTCAGGACCATTTAGTTGATGTGTGTAATGGCGATGCACGCGTTCTGCTTAATGCTCTTGAACTTGCTGTAGAGAGCACCATCGCAAATCAAGATGGTTCAATCAGTATTGATCTAAAGATTGCTGAGGATTCAATTCAAGAAAGAGCGGTTTTATACGACAAAAAAGGTGATGCTCATTTCGATACTATAAGCGCTTTTATTAAGTCATTACGGGGTTCTGATCCTGATGCGGCATTATTTTGGCTTGCTCGAATGCTGGAAGCAGGAGAAAATCCACGATTTATTTTCAGACGTATGCTTATAGCTGCGGGAGAGGATATTGGTCTTGCTGACCCTAATGCAATTGTCATTGTTGAGTCATGCGCCGCTGCTTTTGATCGAATAGGTTTACCAGAAGGTATTTACCCGCTGGCGCAAGCAACTTTGTACTTGGCTTCAACTGAGAAGAGCAATAGCGTGAAGGCTATTTTTAAAGCGGTTCAGAAAGTCAAAGATTCCCATAAGCAAAACGTTCCTTCTCATCTTAAAGATGCAAATCGAGATAAAGAAGCTTTTGGAGATGGCATGGGCTACAAATATCCCCATTCTTTTTCAAAAAATTGGGTCCCTCAACAATATTTGCCGGATAGCTTAGTAAACGAGATTTTTTGGGAGCCAACTGAATGTGGATGGGAAGGGCAAAGACGGTCCCTTTTGAATGAAAGAAGATCTGAGCAGATAGCTTCTTTAGGTGAAGTTGAGCACCAAAATCCTTTAACTATTACATCTGGAAAAGTTGATAATGATTTGGAGAAATGGTTATTTCGTCAAGCTTTGCAAGAGGGGGAACGATTGAGTCAATTGGCGACTAAATTATGGTCAGGTGTTACCTGGAAGAAAAATCATAGAGTTTTAGTCTTAACTCCTAGTTCTTTGCTTTGGTCGTTAAAGCCTTTAAGAGAGACTTCTGAAGGTGGAGTTTTCTTAGCTGCATCAGAAGATAAGCATCCAAGGTTATTGGCTGAATTAGAGATTTTGGCTCTAATGGAGCGACCTGTTTTAATTGATTCAAAAGTTGAATCAATTAAAAAATTAGAAGACAACCTTAAATTTGAGGTAATAGGAGGAAGGATCCCTTGGAAAGTTTTCTCTGAAACAAATTTTTCTAAATTGTGGCCGATTCTGGCTGAAAAATGTACAGCGAACGCAGAATTAAGTTTGATTATTAGCAATCCATGTTCTGGCCCTGCTTTTGCTTTACGGGAAAACTTAGAAGTTTATAGCAATAATAAAAATTCTGATTTTCTATTATTAAATAATTTAATTTCCACAGAAGAGAAGTGGTTAAAGAAACAAGAAAATAAAAAGAATTTTATTTCACAATTGGAAAAATTAGGCTGGAATGTTTTTTTAGAGGAGTGGACTGAGTATGTATATCAGAAAATTGATACCTCTATAATAAAAAGGTGGCTTACTCAAGGCAGTGATTATCGTGAAATTATTCTAAAAGATTATGAGGAAGAAAAATTGAATCGATTGAAAGAATTATTTAAAAGATTGAATGGACGGACTATAAAACAGAAACTTATACATACTAAGTTTCTTGCTAAAATATAATTAATTAAGGCAAAGTATTGGTTTGTTAGTTATTAAATCTCCATCTAATGCAATTGCAAAGGTCCATTGATCATGACTTTGCCCGTAAACTTTTACTTTATGTCCAAATTTTTTATTGTAGGCAAATTGTGATTTATTTTTCCAAATCCATTGATTTAAATTTGTCGCTATCTTTCCACTCTGCCATTTGATTGCAGCTTCTTTGACGACCCATCTTTTAAGGACTAGTTCTCTAGCTTGGAAGGGGTTTAAATGTTCTATTTCGCAATTCTCATATTGAGTGAAAAAACGTTTTGACAATTTTTGAGCTTGAAATTCTCTGTCCTTTCTTTCTATATCTACCCCAATTTTTTTTGAGGACCATCCGATTAATAAAGCATCATAACAGTGACTAATACTGATATGACCCCATCCTTCCGCTAATAAAGGCGGTTTCCCAGGGTCGGCTTTGAGAGGTATATCGAGAGGGTCTAAGCCTGTCATGTTGGACATGACATTTCTGATGCAGCCTCTCGAGAAGTGGTAAATCATCCCCCTTTTTGGTTTTAACTTTTGAACCCATTTTTTTTCTTCGCTGCTTATTGGTAAAAGTTTTGATGACATCAAAAAAAGCCAAAGACCTAGTACGCTTTGATTGTTTATTTGAGTTGTATTCATGACTCTTTGTATTGGTGATTCTGCACCAGACTTTACTCTCCTTAATCAAGATGGTCTTGATATCAGTCTCTCATCATTTAAAGGTTCGAGAGTAGTAATTTATTTTTATCCAAAAGATAATACCCCTGGCTGTACTAAAGAAGCTTGCAGCTTTAGAGATAATTGGGAGCTTTTCAAATCAAACAATATTCACGTTTTAGGTATTAGTAAGGATGGCTCAAAGTCACATATCAAATTCATTGATAAGCATAAATTACCTTTTACACTTCTTACTGACAGTGACCCATGTCCTGTTGCAACTTTATATGAAAGTTATGGCTTGAAGAAATTTATGGGTAGAGAGTATTATGGAATGATGAGACATACTTTTGTTATAGATAAAGACGGGAAAATTGAATTAATATACTTAAAAGTAAAATCAGAAAATATGGCTAATCAAATTTTAAATGATCTCAAATTGATTTGATTTTTGTATATATCAATCATTCCCTCTAGAACTAGATTTGGGCAATGATTGATATTAATATTTGTATTTTTAAGTTCATTTAATATTAATGGTGCATCACCTCCGCACATCCATATTGGTAATTTTGTATCTGCAAAAATTTTTATAATTAACCCTATTAATGAATTTATTGAACCTTTTATCATTGCCTTATCAGTCTCATGTTGAAATATCTCAGACGGTATTTTTTTAACAATAGGAGCTTCTAGATTTAATGTGCCAGTGGCCATCGAAGATAATTGAAGACTGAAGCCAGGAATTAGTTGACCTCCAGCAAATTCTCCTTTATTTGTTATTTTTGTGACGCTTAAGATTGTACCTGCATCCATAATAATTAAATCTTTTTCTTTGCTTTTTGAAGATAAGTGCTTTTTGAAAGCACTCCATGAAGCAAGAGCTCTGTCAATTCCTAAATGAGATGGAAGATTACTTAGGGGTACGTTATCTAAAATTATTTTTTTTGAAGGAGTTAATTTAATATTCTCAGGGACAGTACCTACTGAGGCCCAAGTTAATTGAGAGTAATCTTTATTTGCAAATTCTATTGGATTTGGTGGGGTATGAAAATATTTCCAAGTTTTGTTTACCTTGCTTGCCCAATGCCATCTCGTATTACCAATCATTAAATAATTTTCTTCTGCGTACATGAGTTTATTCTTTGTTATTGAGTATTTAAATGGATCCCGCACTCTTCACTTAGGCCCCCAAATCTTGTTGACCTTCCTTTGATATTACTATTTTCTGCTTCGCTAGAATGCCAATCTCCTACAGTGGAATAGCCTTTTTCAAATAATGGATGTTGAGGTAATTTGTTTTTCTCCATGTAATAGAAAATATCTTTTTTATTCCAGTTTAGAAGTGGTCGGAGAGTTAAACGTTCTCGAATAAAATCAATATTAGACATTGATTGTCTGTTCTTGGTTTGGCCTTTTCTGACTCCGCTTGCCCAGCAATGAACATTTAGGTCTGAGAAAGTCTTTTCAAGAGGATCAACTTTCCGAATCTGATGATATTTTTCAAGATCTTTTTGTAATCCTGTTTCCCAAAGACGACCATATAAAGCCTCCATTCTTGCTGGGGATATGGGACTTTGAGCAACTACTAAATTTAATTCGAATAGTTTTGTTAATTTTTCTGCGTAGCTATAAGTTTCTTTTGGAAGATAGCCTGTGTCAATCCAAATGACCTTTGGCTTTTGATTAGATTTTAATGCCACCGTCATATGAAGTAAGACAGCAGATTGGATCCCAAAACTGGTTGTTAGAACAAATCTCTCATCAAATTGTTCAAAGCCCCATTCAAGTTGAGCTTGAGCGGACAGTTGCTCTAGGTCTTTGCTCGTCTCATTAATTGATTTCATCAGAGAAGGTTGAGGAAATTGAGCGGCTTTTCTCAAATCATTGGTGTAATTGTCTTTAGATTCTTTCTTCATGTTTGAGTTTTGTATGCCGAATTAGTCAAAGTTTGTTTAGGGTCTTTGAAATCATCTTAGATCTAGTCCCTATGGACTTGAACAATTTGAAATCAGATCCAATTGTTGTTGTTGGTGGCGGCTTCGGAGGACTATCTACTGTCCAAGCATTATTAGCTCGCTTGGATGGAACACCAATCATTTTGATTGATCAAAGCCCAAGATTTCTTTTTAAGCCATTGCTTTATGAATTATTAAGCGGTGAGCTTGAATTATGGGAGGTCGCACCGCAATTTTCTGCCTTAGCCGCAGAATTAGGATTTATTTTTTTACAAGAGCATGTAGTGAAAGTTAATGAACTTGAAAGAAAGTTAATTACTTCATCAAAGAGGGAAGTTAAATACTCTCAACTTGTTATAAGCACAGGATTAACAGCGGATTACTCTCTTTTTGATGGTTTAAAAGAATATGCTTGTGGTTTTTCTAATTTAAATGATCTCCTAAAAATTAAAGAGTTAATAAATTCTATCAATCTTTCTTCTAACTTCACAAAGCCTTTAGTGATCGCTGGAGCAGGACCAACTGGTGTTGAGCTTGCCTGTAAATTATCTGATTTAGTTAATAATAGAGTGGAAATATGTTTAATTGATAAAGGGAATAAAATCTTATCTAAATCCAAATCTTTTAATAGAGCAAAAGCAATAGAGGCAATTTCTGAGAGGAATATTAAGGTATACTTAAAATATAATTTTGAATCTATAAATGAAAAGACTGTAAAGCTATCAACTCTTGAGAACGAAAGAAAGAATTCCCTCGAAATTAATTATTCTGCCTTGGTATGGACTGCTGGATTAAGACCTTTTAGCTTACCAATAGTCGATCAGCTTTTAGATGAAAATAAGAAGATTAAAGTAAATGAATATCTGCAAATAAATGAATATCAGAATATTTTTTTCTTAGGAGATATCGTATTTTGTGAGAATTATTCTTTTCCTTCATCAGCTCAAGTAGCTATGCAGCAAGGTTATCTAACAGCTCAGAATATTTTTTCCCTTAGAATGGGAAGTCAACTTAAATCATTTCAATTTGAAGATCTTGGAGAAATGTTGAGTCTAGGTATTGGTAATGCATCGATCACTGGATATGGCATTACTTTGGCAGGACCGATTGCTTTTAAAGTAAGGCATTATGCATATCTTATGCGAATGCCAGGTTTCTCTATTTCTTTAAAATCCGCAGGATCCAGGCTATTAAGTAAAAAATAACTAATCGTTTATTTTTTCAATATCCTTAGTTCCTTTTCACAGTATTCTTAAAATCAATATTTGGACAGCGTCAGGTGAACAGGTTATTAATTAAAGAATATGAATGAGATATTAACTGTTTTAGAAAATCCCAAAGCTGTCATAACTTTGGCAGTATTGATTATTGCAGTTTTCTTGTTCGTGAGCAGTGCTTTGGCTCCAGAACTGACGGGGCTTTTGAGCGTTGCATTATTGATGGCTACGGGAGTTCTTTCCCCTCAAAAAGCATTGGCTGGTTTTGGAAGCCCTGCTTTGATTACTTTGATGGGTTTATTTGCTGTTTCAGCTGCACTTTTTAAAAGTGGCGCCCTTGATCGTTTAAGAGAGTTAATTGCCTCCGAAAGTATTCGTACTCCACGCAGATTGATAGCTTTGCTTGGATTAGTTGTAGCTCCTGTTTCAGGTGTTGTTCCCAATACTCCTGTAGTGGCTTCACTTTTGCCAGTAATTGAAGCGTGGTGCATTAAACGAAAACTATCTCCCTCTCGCGTATTGCTACCGTTATCTTTTGCCACGGTTCTAGGTGGAACTTTAACTCTTTTAGGTAGTTCAGTAAATTTGTTAGTCAGTGATATTAGTGATCAACTTGGCTACGGTGCTTTTGATCTATTTACATTTACGGCAATAGGAGTACCTATATGGCTTTTTGGGACAGCATATATGTTGTTAGCCCCACAATCTCTATTACCTGACAGAGGCCGCATTAGTTCTGAATATGGAGGGAGTTCGGATCAAACGAGTTATTTTACTGAAGTCACTATTCCGTCTGATTCTGAACTTGTTGGACATTCATTGAGAAATAGCCGCTTACAAAGAAGATTTGATGTGGATGTTTTAGAAATACAGCGTGAGAATGAAATACTTTTACCCCCCCTAGCTGATCGAATTATTCAGTCTGGCGATCGATTGTTGATAAGAATTACTCGGTCAGATCTTTTGCGTTTAAAACAAGAACATACTGTTCAGTTAAATAAAAACTTAAATATTGAAAAAAATTTTTTTCTATCCAATATTGATGAAAACCAACAAACTGTAGAAGTCCTCTTGCCAGCAGGGTCAACTTTGGCCGGTGCGAGTTTGCGTGAATTACGATTTAGGCAAAGACACAATGCTACTGTTTTGGCCTTAAGACGAGGTCAGCAAACTGTTCAAGAACGCTTAGGTCAAGCAATTCTGAGAGAAGGAGACGTATTACTTCTCCAAGCTCCTAGAGATTCAATTCGGGGATTACAAGATAGTAATGACCTTTTAGTTTTAGATCAATTTGAGAATGATCTACCCACTGTCACAAGGAAACCAATAGCAATTGGCATAGCCATTGCAATGTTGATAATTCCTTCAATCACTGATTTGCCCCTAGTAGCTTCTGTCTTAATGGCAGTAATTGCAATGGTCTGGGGTGGATGTTTAAGGCCAGCAGAGGTTCAAAGATCAATTCGACTTGATGTCATCCTTTTGCTTGGATCTCTTTCTAGTTTTAGTGTTGCAATGCAGACGACTGGTCTAGCGGATGCTTTTGCCAATATTTTGATTTTTATATTGCAAGATTTACCTACTTACACCTCTTTATTAGTTATTTTTCTTTCAACAACCATATTTACTCAATTTGTTAGTAATGCTGCATCTGTGGCTCTTTTGGCGCCAATAGCTGTTCAATTGGCCCCAAGTTTGAACCTGCCTCCTTTGGCTTTGTTAATAACAGTTCTTTTTGGCGCTAGTCAATCTTTTCTTACTCCTATGGGGTACCAGACAAATCTGATGGTATTTGGTCCTGGGCGTTATCAATTTTTAGATGTCACCAGATACGGAGCGGGATTGACAATCTTGATGACGTTTCTTGTTCCTTGGTTGATTTTATTAAAGTATAGTGTTTCTTAAATATGAGGAATATGATTATTAGCTTAGGTGAGATTTTAGATCTTTCTTCTGATTTTGATTATTTAATCTTTTCAAAATTAGTATCTATCTATTATCAGAGGAAGTGAGTATCAGAAAAGAAACTTACAGAAGGCTTACGGTTCCACAATTCACTGTGGTAACTGGTTTGCTTGTTATTACTTTTGGAACATTGTTGTTGTCGACACCTTTTTGTTCTAATGAAAATGTAGGTCTATGGGAAGCCTTATTTACTGCAACTTCTGCTGTCACCGTTACAGGATTATCTATTATTGATGTAGGAATAGATTTGACTTTTTTTGGACAACTGATTTTGGCAATTATGTTATTAATTGGTGGCCTAGGCTTAATGGCAATTACTACATTTTTGCAGGGTTTTATTGTTAGCGGAACAGAATTGAAAACACGTCTTGATAGAGGGAAAACTTTAGATGAATTTGGGGTTGGCGGTGTTGGTAAAACCTTTAAAGGGATAGCGATTACAGCTGCTATTCTTATTAGCTTTGGTGCTTCCATTTTATACTTTTTTGGTTTTAATAATATTGCTAACTCAAGTGAGAGGATATGGGCATCAGTGTTCCATAGCATTTCTGCTTATAACAATGCTGGATTTAGCTTGTGGTCTACAAGTCTAGAAGCTTACAGAAGCAACTGGGTAGTGAACTTTGTTTTAATTATTTTGATTGTTTTAGGTGGTTTTGGTTGGAGAGTGACAAATGATATTTGGATAAATCGTAGATCTTTAAGATTAAGAAATTTAACCCTTCATACACGCTTAGTAATTAGATCCTCTTTCATATTAATTTCTCTGGGCTTTTTGGGTTTGATTTTTACGGAATCTTTGGCTAGGGGGAGTTTCTTTTCATTGATTAATTTTGATGATCGTATATTAACTGCTTTATTTACCTCTGTTAGTGCTCGAACGGCAGGCTTTACGAATTTGCCGATTTCAATTGATAGCGTTTCTGATTCAGGCCTTTTATTAATAATGTTTCTGATGTTTATTGGAGCAAGCCCAGGTGGTACTGGAGGAGGAATTAAAACCACAACTATTGCCGCATTAATGGCAGCAACAAGAGCAACCTTGCGTGGTCAAAATGAAATTATTATTCGTAATCGTCAAATATCTGACAAAGTCATTCTTAAAGCTGTTGGAATAACAGTTGGTTCATTTTTATTTGTATTAATTATGGCTTTATTATTAAGCTTGAGTAATGGATTCAGTAATGGAGAGAATTTTTCATTTTTAGAAATGCTTTTTACGTGTATTTCTGCTTTTGCAACTGTAGGTTTCGATCTAGGTGTTACCTCAGAGCTAGGACACTTAGGTCAATTAATACTTGTTATTGGGATGTTTGTTGGCAGACTAGGTATTCTTTTGTTTTTAAGCGCTATGTGGCAAGCTCTCTATAAAACCAAGCTTCAACATCGCAATCGAATTGGCTACCCCAGGGAGGATCTCTATGTTTAATGAGGACACAAATCATGAGTGATTGGTGGCAATGGTCTCCCATAAAAGCAAATCAGAAACTTGGTTTTGCTGTAGTTGGAATTGGTCGTTTTGGAAGCGCTGTATGTAGAGAACTATTGAGAAATGGTGCTGATGTTTTAGCTGTTGATTCATCAGAGAAGGCAATAGAGGAATTACGTCAACTAGAGCCAACAATTGAGGCAAGGGTGGTTGACTCAACTGATGAAGAGTCTATGAAAGAGGCAGGTGTTCTTGAAATGGGGACAGTAGTTGTAGGTATTAGTGAGCCAATTGAGGCAAGTATTACAACAACTCTTATTGCAAAAGACACAGAGGGAAGTTTGGTTAAGCAGGTTATTGCTCGAGCAACAAGTGATCTTCATGAAAAAATGTTGAAAAGGGTTGGTGCGGATCGGGTTGTATTTCCTTCAAGAATGCAAGGTGAAAGATTGGGTTTGGAATTGGTCAGACCTAATTTGATTGAAAGATTAGAATTAGATGATAAAACCGGGATTGATGAGATTAAAGTACCTGAGGTATTTGTAGGCCGTTCGTTACGAGATTTGAATCTTAGAAAAAATTATTTTGTAAACGTTTTAGCTGCTGGTCCTGCTCAACTACTAACGGTTAATCCTCCCGCGAAATATATTTTGGAAAAAGATCATGTGCTTGTCGTTATGGGTTCAATGGAAGATCTTCAAAAGCTCCCTCAAACTTAATTTATGCGTGTATTGGGTTTAATGAGTGGTACGAGTGCTGATGGTATAGATGCAGTTTTAGTTGAATTTAGAGGTGATCCTTCAAAGCCGAAATGGGAAATTTTGAATACCAGCTCTTATCAATATCCATCCTCGACTAAAGAAAAAATAATACAAGTTGGTCAAGGGTTGAAAATGAATAGTAAGGATTGGTTTGAACTGGCTGAAGAAATTACTGAATTAAATGCTTTTGCTGCAAGGACTTGTGATCCTGATTCAACTGCTGAGGTTGTTGGATGTCACGGACAAACTTTATTTCATAGAAGCGTAAAGAAATCTAAAAGAGGAGGAAGTCTTCAAATTCTTTTAGGACCTTTACTTGCAAAGATTTTAGATCAAGTTGTTATTTTTGATTTTAGATCCAAGGATATTGCTTCGGGTGGTCATGGTGCCCCATTGGTAGCGTTAGTGGATGAAGCGTTATTTGGAAGGGTATATGGATGGCGAGGAGTTCTCAATCTTGGAGGAATAGCTAATCTTACTATTATTCCTCCCAAGAGCGGAATTGATAAAACTTCTGAGTGTTTGGGCTGGGATTGTGGACCGGCCAACTCCTTAATTGATTTAGCTATTAAAGAAAGTACTCATTCATCTTTAGAGTTTGATCAGAATGGATCTTTAGCATCTCTTGGGATACCTAAATTAAATATTATCGAAAAGTGGTTGAGGGAACCTTTCTTTCATCTCCAACCTCCAAGATCCACAGGTCGAGAGCAATTTGGTAGTCAAGATTTACAAAAAAGGAAAAAGCAATTGGGTGATTTATCAACAGAAGATTTAATATCAACACTAACTACATTTACAGTATCAATAATTTCTCAAGATTTAGAGAATCTTTTTAGGTTTAGAAAGATACGTTTAATCGAACTTTTGGTTGCTGGAGGTGGAACCAAAAATTTATTTTTAATGAAACAACTCCAGAAACAATGCTGCGGGGTTTGTGTTCGTCCAATAAATGAAATTGGTATTCCGTCTCAACATCGAGAGGCACTAGCTTTTGCAACTTTAACTTGGTGGAATATCTTAGGTAAAAAAGTTAATTCGAAGTTTATAACCGGAGCAAATAAATCTCTTTTATATGGATTGAGAGTTGATCCTTGATGTTAATTAATTCAATAGCTAATTTATTTTAAACCTTAATCTTTTTGGAATCCCTTTAAGTCTTTGTGTTTTTTGTTTTTCTAATGCATTGATAAAATTTTGTGTTTTATTTTTCTTAGTTTCTAATTCTTTTGATACTGAACTTTCTTTCAATTCGTGATGCTTAACCCCTTCCTGAATTAAAACTTTGGCCATATTGCTGACAGTTCTAGATTCTTTTACGGCTAATTCTGACAATCTTTCACATAAATCTTCTGGGAGTACAACTTGTATGCGAGGCGATTTTTGCTTCCCGTTAGATGAGTTTTGACGAGTAGCCATGCGTACAAAGAACTACCAAGTAGTAAATAGTGTACACTTGTACGTAAGGGTAGTATCCTTGTGTATGATACTTGCCAATCTGGACAGCTTTGTCTTGTCAACCTTTTGCTTAAATTTTTCGATTTAAAAGGAGTATTTCATGTCTCAGCCATCTCTTCCACAAACATCTAAACCTCTTTCTTCAAGTGTTGTTGCTGAAAAAAGGGCTATAAAAAGACAAAGAAGGAAGAGTCGTAGTAACGGTAAGAATGGAGATGTTCTAATTTCTGCTGTTGTCAGCTCTTACTTATTGACACATTTGCACCATGTTTTGCAAAGAGCGGAATATGGAGCTAGCAAAGAAGGAAGGTCATCTCATGCTGCGAACTTTGCTCAACTTCGTAAAGTCCTTTGTATGGATGCTAGAAGCATGAAAGACGCGTCTGCACTAGGTCTAAAGGAAAGTGATTTGGATATGTGCAATGAATCTCATGATTGCGAGACAAAAGCTGCATAATTGAATATTCTTTTAATTAGTGAATGTTTTTTTATGAGTGGCAATGCTTCAGAGCTTTATAAGCTTATAAATGCTGATCCAAAGAAAAAACAAGAACTTTTTCGTCAAGCCCTTCAAAACCCGAAGGGTGCTATGCAATCTATATGTGCTTTTGGGATTGAAATGAATTTGCCAGTTACCTCTGAAGAGGTAAAAGAATATTTGATTACCATTGATGATTCAGAGACTAAACAATGGCTGATAAAGGCTAGGGGGGGAATGTAATTAATTTTTGGAAGAAGTAGGGGTTGTGAATGAATTTTTACCATTTTCATTAATTTCTCTACGTTCATAGCCACCTCCTCCTGCCATCGTCCAAAAAAACCAATAACTAGGAATTGCAAGAGCAGCGGCAAGTACTAAAGCAGTAATTTGTTCGAGTCTTAACATGGCCTACTTATGTAATGTAATTTAAATCAGTTGGAATCTTTTAAAGCTAAATGATTAAAGGTAATTCACTTGAGGTTTTGTTGTAGTGTTGCGACTTGAAAAGATTAGTAAGATATATCCAACTGGACAAGTCTTGAAAGATGTCAGTTGGGAAATTAGAAATGGAGAAAGAATCGGTTTAGTTGGAGTCAACGGAGCAGGTAAATCTACGCAATTAAAAATTATTGCTGGCTTAGAAGAGGCAACAGATGGATCGTTGATTACTGAAGGCGATCCATCGATTGCATATTTAAAACAGGAATTTGATGTTGATTTTGCAAGAACTGTTAGAGAAGAGTTATTCGAGGCATTTAAAGAAGCATCTGATTTACTTCATGGTCAAAAACTAATTCAAAATAATATGGAATCTGAATTAGCCGCCAAAGATTCAGATTATCTGGATTCATTAATTAAAGAATTAAGCTTTATTCAAAGCAAATTTGAATCAATGAGCGGGTACGATTTAGAATCGAAAGTTGAGAAATTATTACCAACTATTGGTTTCAACCAAAACGATGGAGACAGATTAGTAGGAGATTTTTCTGGTGGCTGGCAGATGAGAATAGCTTTAGGAAAGATTCTCTTGCAAAGTCCTGATTTATTGTTATTGGATGAACCAACTAATCACCTAGATCTAGAAACTATTGAATGGTTAGAAACATATTTACTTAATCAAAAAGTTGCCATGGTAATTGTTAGCCATGATAGATCTTTTTTAGATAAAGTTTGTACAAGAATTGTGAATACAGAGCGAGGTCGATCTAAAAGTTATCTTGGAAACTATTCATCATATCTGCAACAAAGAAATTTTGAATTGGAATCAACAAAAGTTGCATATGAGAAACAGCAGAAGGATATGCAAGTTCAAAAGGAATATATTGAAAGATTTAGAGCAAGTGCTACTAGAAGTACACAGGCTAAAAGTAGAGAAAAGTTATTAGATAAAGTTGAAAAGATAGAAGCTCCTGAGAAGAGATTGAAAGGACCTAATTTTAAATTTATGGACGCACCAAGGTCGGGTAAGGATATATTAAGTATTAAAGATTTAACGCATAGTTATGACGAAAATATTTTATTTTTGGGAGCTTTTTTGGATGTACAGCCAGGTGAAAGAATAGCATTTATAGGACCAAATGGTTCTGGAAAATCTACTTTGCTACGATTAATTATGGGTTTGGAGGAACCTGAAGAAGGATCTATTTCAATAGGTAAATATAACATTATTCCCAGTTACTTTGAACAGAACCAGGCTGAAGCTCTTGAACTAGAAATGACGGTAATTGATACAATTTCACAATCCGTACCGAACTGGACTCAAACAGAGGTTAGATCATTATTAGGTAGCTTTGGCTTAATTAATGATTCAGTTTTCAAGGAGGTAAGCCAAATAAGTGGAGGAGAGAAAGCAAGGTTGGCTTTGGCATTAATGATTATAAAGCCATCAAATTTGCTTATTCTTGACGAACCTACAAACCATTTAGATATTCCCTCAAAGCAAATGCTGGAGCAAGCATTGTCCAACTATAATGGTAGTGCATTAATAGTTTCTCATGATCGATATTTTATTTCCAAAGTTGCAAATAAAATTGTTGAAATAAGGGATGGTCAATTAATTAAATATGAAGGGGATTATCAATATTTTAAAGAGAAAAAAATTGAGGAAAAAAAGGAAAAAGAAAAAGAATTAAAACTTGCAGAACGTGAGAGAAAAAGATTGGCTAATCGAGAAAAACAGAGAAAGAAAAAACAGATTAAAAAGAAATAATTATTCTTAAAAATACTTTTAACATTATGGTTTCAGATCAAAAATATTAATTGGTCTGATATGTTTTATGGACTCTCTATTTTTTCTAAGTATTTTAATTTCTAAATTTGACTTTAAATTACTCTGATTGATTTTTTTTACGACATCCGCTGGAGTTGAAATTTCTTCATTATTAATCGAGATTATTAGATCATTAACTTTTAATCCACCTTTTTCAGCAGGACCATTTGGCATCAAATATTTAATAATTGCTCCACTTTCTCTTTGGGAAAGAAAATTACTTTTTTGCCTGATATTGCTTGAAAGTGATACTCCGATAATAGGATGTTCTGCTCTTCCATTAGTGATTAAGTCTTGCGCGATTTTTCTAGCTCTATTTATTGGGATTGCAAAACCTAACCCTGCTCCTGGCCCTGAGCGAACGAGAGTATTTATGCCAATTACTTCTCCCAAAGAATTCAATAATGGACCTCCAGAATTACCGGGATTAATGGCTGCATCAGTTTGTATCAGATCTATTCTTTTATCGGATATCCCAAGCTGTGCAACATCTCTATTTAGATTACTAATTATTCCAAGGGTTACGGTATTCTCAAGTCCAAAAGGATTCCCAACTGCAATTGCCCAATCACCAACTTTTAGATTATCAGAATTACCCAATTGAGCAGTCGGCCATGGACCCTCTGCCTCAAGTTTAATAACTGCAAGATCCGTTAAAGAATCTTCCCCGACGACTTTACCAATCACTCGTCGTCCATCTGATAAACCAACTATGAGTTGGTCAGTTTTTTCTATTACGTGTGCATTGGTCAAGACAAGACCTTCTTCAGAAAAAATTACTCCACTACCTTGACCTCTTTCAATTCGAGATCGAGGAACTTGAAGTCCTCTTAGACCAAAGAAACGTTCAAAATATTGATCATTTAAAATTCCTTGTGGTAAAAACCTTTCATTAGAAGACAACACTTTGCGCTCTGTTTCTATAGTGACGACTGCATTTCCAATGAGGTGTAATGCTTTTGAGACGAAAGATTGTTTGTTTAGATTTTGTGGGGTTACTTGTAAAGTTTCACGAGAATAAACCGGAGTATTAAATCGTAAATTACAAACAATAAGTACAAATAGAACAAGAATTTTGAAATATTTTTGTTTTTCTAATTTCAGGTATCCTATTAAAAGTCTCTTTGCATCTAATCCATGCATGATCTTTGGAAAGGGATTAGTTTTTAATTTGAAGTCTTATGATAGCCAATTTAGAAGTTCAAAGATCCACTAATTTGATTACCGTAGATTTTTACTAAAGAACTGCTATTCAAACTTTATTTCCTTTAGAATCTTAATCTGCTTTATTGTGTAGAAGTCTATGAAACCAAATTGAGTTCAAGACTTAGTTTTAATGATTTATTCAGTTTTTTGATTTCTCATTTTGCAAATGTTGAGCAATTTCTTACCTTTTCTTTATGGCCTTTCAGTTTTTATTTTGTTGATAGTAGCGGCAAGAATAATGCTGAACGGGTTTTTCTCTGGTCAATCATTAAATACTCAAAATTCATTTTCACAAAAAAGACGTGACGATAGAACTGGTTTGGTTACTGTGCATCCTGAGCTGTTAAACGAAGATGGCTGCATCACTGATGAAGATTTGCTCACAGTTCGTTTTTCAAAGGACACTGATCATCCACAATCATCTGAAAAGCCTTCTGAATAATTTTCATTAGATTTTTTGGTTTGACATTAAATAGTTCTCAACGAGGTTTTAATTTTGGAACAACGAACCCGCATAGTCGCTGCAGTTTTGAAAAATATGAAGTTACCTCCTCGGTTTCGTCTTAGACTATTAAAGGAAGATCCAGTGAGGCTTGAGCTAAGTCTCACACCATCTTATGGCAAAGATCCTATTCAAGTTGGGTTGGTAGAATCACTTGATTTGGTTGCTAGACGGGACAGAGAAGGAAGAATGCCCAGAGATCTACAAGGAACATGGGATTGGACCGTACGCCATGGCGAAGTTAGTACCGGTGGATGGAATCCTTATTTGAAAGAAGCTCTGCAAACTATGTTTGAAACTGGATTGCCAGCAATTATTTATGAGGAACTAACCGGCGAGGACTATCATCCAGTTGATGGAGCCAAACATGTTCGATAGGTTATTAATTTTAAAAAATAAATTAATTTCAATAGTTAAGTTTTCTGTTTTCTCATTTGGAGCATTTCTTTAGTATTATTAGTATGAATTTGCTTTACAAATGAAAGATAACTTCGAGCCTCGTTATGGGTTTGTCAACTTTGCGGAAATATGGAATGGTCGATTGGCCATGATGGGTATATTAATAGGATTGACGACAGAGTTGTTAACTGGCCAGGGAATTTTAACTCAGATGGGAATTGGCTGAAAAAACTAATTCTTAGTTTTTTATTTTTCATAGTTTGACTAATTTTAAAACACACAAACAATCTCTACCTACATATAGTGTTAAAGAATTAAATGAATCTATTGGTTTATTATTATCTAGAGGATTCGCACCGAAATTTATACTTCAGGCGACTGTTTCTAAATCTCAAATAAAAAAAGGTCATTTATGGTTGACTTTGACTGATGGAAAGTCAAGCGTGGATGCAGTTGCATGGTCATCAACAATCAAGTCTTTAAAATTTCTACCCAAGGAGGATGATGGAGTTGTTATTGTTGGAAAATTAAATTTTTGGGAATCCCAAGCAAGATTATCTGTACAAGTTTTTGATATTCGAGCAAGTATTTCTACTATTCTTAAGAAGTTCGAAATAGTTAAATCCAAGCTTATTAAAGAAGGTTTGATAGATGATTTATTAAAAAGAAAATTACCAAAATATCCAAATTCTATTGGAATTCTTACAAGTGTTCCAAGCTCTGCATTGGCCGATATGCTTAGAACTGCTAAGGAAAGATGGCCTTTGACAAAACTGTATATAATTCCTATCCCAGTTCAAGGTAATAATGAATCTGAACTAAAGACAATTTTAAGTAAATTGAGGAAAAATAAATTAGCTTTAGATGCGATAGTTATTGGTAGAGGAGGAGGTAATAGAGAAGATTTAATGTTGTTTGATGCTGAAATTATTGCTAGAGAGATTGCAAAATTTCCTATTCCTGTAGTTACAGGAATAGGCCACGAAGATGATCTAACAGTTTCTGATCTTGTCTCAGACCATAGATCTGCTACTCCAACTGCTGCAATTGTTGATCTCTTACCTTCAAGAGAAATTGAAAAAAATAAATTTTTACAAAATAAGAAAATTCTCAATAACTATTTTAAAATTTGTGTTCAGAACAAAAAGAATTTTTTAAATACAAAAAAATCTTTTTTTCTATCTCATTCTCCTCAGCTATTCATAAAAAATCAAAGAGCAAAACTAAATTATATATATCAGCTTTTCGAAGCATTGTCCCCTGATAAATGGTTGAAAAGAGGTTTTGCTTTAATTAATGATGAGGAAGGTAATTCGATTTATAGTGTACAAAGTGTGAAGGCAAAAGATAAGCTCGTGGTTAAATTTTTAGATGGGAAAATCAATGCAGAGGTTAATAGTATCAATTATAGTAAAATATAAATTATTAAATAATACCTTTTGATTCTATTTAATCTGAAGGTGAGGGTACTAAAAAATCATCAATGTCAAAAAAAGTTGCCAGCATAAAAACTATAGAAGCTTTTAAAAAAGATATTAAGAAATTAAGTTATGAAGAATCTATCTCTGAATTGGAATCCATTTTAACAAATATACAGGATGACAATATTTCACTAGACAAAATTCAAATTAATTATGTCAAAGGTCACTTACTTCTTAAACATTGCGAGGAACTGCTGCAAGTTGTTGAACAAGAGATTAATGAAATTAATTCTACGTTTATAAAACTAGACTAATTTTATAAACTCATATCTTCCGATTTAATATCAATTGTTGCTGCACTTGCTGGTATGTTTTCGAGAATATCCTTTCTATTATTAATATTTGCTCCACATATTGGACAAATATTCTGATTATTTAAAAAGCTTGAGCCACAAGAATCACATTTTTGTATTTTTGATTGGATTCTTTTCCAAGAAAACCATCCTATCCCTGCTAATAATAGTGGTATTAATGTAATCAAAATGAATATTCCGCCTGCTAAATCAATAATGAATTTTCCAGCTGGTGTAGGAAAAATGAGAAGTACAATACAGACCATCCAAATTAATGAAGATGGCTTGTTCATGAGTATTTAAGATATCTACTTATATATTGTAATTTAAATTTTGATGCTTGTTTAATTGATGTTTAAACGTATCGATTGCGACGCATGCTTGCAATTACAACGCTCCAACACTGACCAAAATAAATAATGACACCTACCATCCAAACCCAAAGAGTCAATACTAAGACTCCTCCGATGAATCCATAAGCTTGAAATCTTGACCCCAAAGAGAGGATACTTCTACTAACCGCTAAATTTAAAATAGTTAGTAAGGTTCCAATCATAAAAGCTCCTGGTATTAGTGGTTTCAAAGGCACTCTTCTACTAGGAAGTAAGCCCTGCAAAAGTAGAGCCATCGTTGAAAAACCTATTAATGGGAGTATGAATTGCCCCACTTGAAGAACCGGTATTTTTGACATCGCATTTCCAATCCAAGGAGTTGTGTTTGCTAATTCTTCCAAAACGGCGCCAGGGATCATTCGAATATTTGCACTGATTTGATCTATGACCATTAAAAAACCTACCAAGAGAACCACAAAAAAAGCTTCTATTCGGTTTCGGATAAATCTAAATGCTTGAATTTTAAGTGGATCAGGTTTTGATTTAACTGGTAGAACGTCTTCCCATAATCTATCTGCTCCTCTTTGTAATGTTAGATAGGCATTGCCTGCAGTGATCATTAAGAACATTGCTCCAAGTATTCCAGCGCCAAATCCTTGATTAACTAATTTTACTAAAGTTGAATCAACTAGACCAACAACTGAAGGAGGTAAAACTTGAGCAGCCAAAGCAATAATTTGTTGATCTAAGCCTTGCTGTTTTCCTAAAAACCATGAAGCAACTGATAGAGATATCAGTAATATTGGAAAAAATGACTGCAGAGTGTAGTAAGCAAATGCTGCGCTTAAATCGACACAATCACATTTAGACCATCTTTCATAAGCTTTCCAGAGGCTACTAAAAAACCATCTTGTTTTTTGACTGTAGTTCAAGACCACTTTGGTTTTTGAGTGTTTATGTTTACTATTACGCTACTTGGTAGGGAGGAGATTTTTCTTAGTTGAATCGGTAGATTTAAATTCATAGATTGTTTTAGTGGGATATATTTTATTGTTGATTGAAAAATAAAAAGGTTATTTTGCATTAACTATCTTGAATTAATGCTGCACCCCAGGGCAGCATCTTGAGCAATTGATCTTTAGATGATGCTGTTAGTAATGGGAAATTCACAGAAGTAAGATCTGTCCCAGGGCTAATATCTTTCGGATTGGTTCCCAACCAATTGATGAGACAATTAAGTTCCTCGAGGATTAACCACGCAGCCGCAATATCCCAGATTTTTGGTGTTGCCTCCAAAGCAGCAATTGTTTGACCTACAGCAACACTAGTCATATTTAAACTTGAAACCCCCAGTAATCTGATTTTCCCTGGGAAAGACTGTTCTGGTTTCATTTGTAAAACCTTAATGGACCGGCTACAAAGAGAAATGCAGTCACTATTTTTTTTGAAACGAGATTCAGGCTTCAGTGGTTTTTTATTCAGCCAAACTCCCTTCCCTTTTATGGCAAAAATTCTTTTTTTTAGAGCTGGTATGTCAAGAAAGGCAGTCTCAGGTTCCCCATTGGTGAAACGCGCTATGGATATTGCCCAGTATGGTATGCCTGCTGCAAAATTAGTTGTGCCATCAAGCGGATCAACTACCCAATATTCATTTGAACTAGGAACTGACTTCTTGCCTTCTTCACTAAGGACGCCCTCACCTGGAGCAATTTTTGCTAGACCTTGAACTATTGTTTTATCACTCCACCTATCACACTCTGTAATCAGTGTTCCATCGGGCTTTATGTCAGAGTTGATTTGACCAAAATCTTGAAGCTGGCGTCTTCCCACCTCATCAACTAGGTGATGAATTGACATTAATTGAGCATTGCTCAGAGGTGTAGATATTGGGTTTTGATTCATTGTAATTCAGTTAAAAGCTATAGCTGACATAAAGGAATTAAGTTCGATTCGTAGAGATTTGATTTATTGTCTAAATCTCTATAATTTTCTTGATTGACTTTGATATCACATGGTTTGATGTTATCTAAACCAGTTTGCCTACTTAAATCAGCTAATAAAGTGTTATAGCTAGTTACAGAAATAATATAACGAACCTCGGAATCGGTTAAATCTCTTTGGTTATTTACAACTTCTCGCTGTGTCGTAATACCTGCTTTGTACCTAAGCTTGGCAAGTCTTAGAGATTCTCTTGCAGATAAAACTTCTACATAAGAAGAAGATATATTTAGTTTGGCCGATTCTAATTTGAAGAAAACTTCTTCAACTTCTTTTCTGATTTGAGCTCTTTGTAAAGCAAAATTTAGCTTTGCTTCTTTTGCTTTGCTTTTATTGTATTTGTATAAAGATTTTGAATTACCTCCATCAAAAATAAACCATGTAGCATTGAGCCCAATTGTATTAGAAAGATTAGAGGATCTATTACTAGTGTTTGGAGAAACTTGATTTAACTCACCTTTTGCAAATGAAGAGGTAAATGTATTTACTAAGCTTAATTTTGGTTGGCCAGCAGCTAATGCAGCGTTGGCATTGCTATTGTTGATTGAAATATCTAAAAGGATACTTTCAAGTTCTTCACGTGCATCATAAGCTGCAATAATACTATCTTCTAATGATAAGTCCCATACACCTAATACTTGGGTCTTTGAACCAATCAAAGGTGTGACATCCTCTGGGAAATTAAGTATTTCAGCAAGAGATCTTTGACCAATTTTTTTCTCTCCTGATTTAATGTTTAATAATTGTTGATCTCTGGCTAATTGTGTTTTAGCTTCGAGAACTTCTAATTTTGTACCAATACCAGATTCAAATCTGATCTCTGCATCTCTTAATCCAAGTGTTGATGATTCAATAGATTTATTTGCAACTTTTATTTCTTCATTTGCCTTTTGAAGATTAAAGTAGCGCTTTTTAGCTTCTAATTTTAAATCTCTTAGAATTATAGAGTAGGTGTATTTTGACTTTTCAAAACTATCTCTAGCTGATGCTATTTCGGGAACTCTTGCAGGATTAATTAAATCCCATTTAATTTGTGCATTAATAGATGAGCTCCATTGTTTACTAGTAGTGTCTTTTATTAAATTTGACTCATTGTAATTATTAGACGAAAAGTATTTTGGAAGGCCATTCGCTGTTAGGCTTAATGTTGGGTACCAGGAGGATAACTTACTTTTTAATATTGATTTTGCTTGATCAACTTTTTCTAAGTAAATTTTTATAGTTCGATTATTATTTATAAGAATAGTTTCTAACTGATTGAGATTTACATTTTTATAGGTTTTTACTAGTACTTCGCGGGGTCTAGAGGGCCTAAAAAGATCTTCAGGTGAATTTAATTCATGTAATAACTCTTGTGTTTTGTGGCTTTGATTTTTACTTAATTCTTCTTGAAACCTTATTTTAGAAACTATTTTTTGCGAACTTGTGGCCCATAAAGGATTTATCCCAGATATAAATAAACCGGCAAAGATTAGGAATTTTCTCTTCACTCTCCTCATAGTTATAAGAAAAACTGAGATGGATTCAATAAAGCAATTATGCTTTACAAAGTGCTTTGTTCACGATGTCGTCTGCATCATGGACAATTCTTATAGATACATTAAGTGACGAAGAGAGCTCTTGAAGAGTCATGTCATCAAGAAAGATTTTTTCCCCTTGCTTTAACATGACTGACGGTAGAAGTAATTCATCGCCTAATTCTTTTCCTTGCAGGCCTTTTACCAGATCTAGACCTGTTAGAAGTCCTGTCACTATTTGTTCTTGACCCCAATAAGGACTTGGAATTCCGTAAAGATGCAGTGTGAAATTATTTATTTTATTGAGTCTCTTACAAGGTTTCTGTAATTCATTTTCAACGAGTTTGCCAACAACCCAGCTGCATGTTCTCTTTTCATGAATTTCAATGGGAAGATTTCTTGTCGCTTCATCCATTGCTTTAAGAAAACTGCGAATACTTCCTACTCCATTCTCTTTTTGAGGTAAATCTTCATAAGAATTGAGCTTAGGTAACGGTTTCTTTGCTATCAAATACCATTCATCAGATAACCAGGCAAAACGGGAGCCCGTTGATTTGTAAAATTTCTTCTGCAATGGCTCAATTTGATTGATGACTTTTGTGGCACAAACAGAATTCACAGGTATTAGCCCATCATTACTTGGTCGGAATCTTGTTAACCCAACTGGAACTATTGCTGCTGAAAGGATTACAGGAAAATCTCCTTGTGCAAAACTAAATAGATCATTAATGGTTTTTGTTAAAGCTTTCCCGTCATTTAATTCAGGGCAAACAACAATTTGAGCATGAATTTGTATTCTCTTTTCTGAGAACCAAGCCAACTGATCTAAAAGTTCAATAGCTTTAGGATTTCTAAGTAATTTCGACCTTAAAGAAGGTTCTGTTGCATGCACTGAGACAAATAAAGGAGTAAGTCTTTGTTGATCAATTCTTAACCAGTCTTGCTCGGAAAGATTTGTAAGTGTTAAGTAAGAACCATATAAAAAACTTAGCCTGTAGTCATCATCTTTAAGGTATAAGCTTTTCCTTTTCCCTAAAGGCTGTTGGTCAATAAAACAAAATGGACACTGATTATTACATTGTTTTAATCCATCAAATAAAGCCTCAGTAAAAGCAAGTCCTAACCCGTCGTCATAATCTTTTTCAATATCAATTGTGTGTGTTATTCCTTTGTCATCTAATATTTTTAGTTGAATATTTTCTTCGGCAATGAGAAATTTGTAATCAATAAGATCTCTTGGTTTTACACCATTAATACTAATTAATTGATCTCCCGCTTCAAATCCAAGCTCCTCACCTATTGAACCCTCTTCGACAGAGGAAACAACAGCAGGTTTTATTTTGTTTTTATTTACCATTACTGTGTTCATTTATGATCCTAAACAAGAGAAATCACTTTTATAGTTTTCGGGTAGCATGAAAAAATTAATTGATCTTGAACAATTAATTTATTTTTAATATAAGTAAATTTTCAACAAAAAGTACTCTAGAAGCTTTTTTGAATCATCTCTTTTTCTAATGATTAAGAAAAGAGGCCTTGAAAAGCATTGCGATCATTAAAATAAAAATGTTTTTCTGAATTTTTCTTTTAACTTTCTTATTTGTATTCTGAAGACATTTTGGTTTGGGTATCGACTTGAAGCTAAATTCATAGAAGGTTGAGCTGAAAACCAACTCAGTTTTATTAATTCTGATTTACTCAAACAAACCCACCAATCCCATAAATAAAGAAACGTCCTATCTCTCAAAGTCAAGGACATTGCAGTTTTGGGCTAGCACAATGGTTGTCCTGCCGGTTTTTGTTCAGGCTCCATGGGTTCATGTGTTTCCTTTTTCAGCTTTTTTATTTAGTTTCCTCATATTTTTTCTTGGATTTTATTTACTTAAATTTTGTAGTAATAGATGGTCCTCTGTAGGTTCCCTATTGGTTGGTGTGAGTTGGAGCTGGTTAGGAGGATGTCTCTTTTGGGGATGGTTAAGAGCACATCCTGTGTGGCATTTGCCTGTTGAATCAATAGCTTTTCCAATAGCAATAAGTCTTTTAAAGACTCGATGGGAAATAGGAGCTAGTTTCTATTTGGCATCATTACTAGGCACTGCTTTTACAGATGTGATGATTGTTTTGACAGGTGTCATGAAGGCTTGGCCCGAAGTTGTTGACGCACCTTTTTCAGAAGCCTCCAAAATGTTGAGTTTCACGGCGGAACAATTATTGGAACCTTTTTCTCTATTTGCAATTTTAGTTGCAGCACTTTTAATAATTTTGATTGCAAATTGGATGAATCAAAAATCAAAAAGTGAGCCATTCTCTTCCGATGCTTGGCTTGTATCTAGTGCGGCTTTGACAACAACCTTATGGGTTGATGGATTATTTTTTGCGACTACATTAATTCAGCCTCAATTGAGTGGATTGATCTGAAAATTAATACTTTATGGACTTAAATACTGGATTTAATAAACATGATATTTACTCAACTAATTGGGATGTGATTGTTATTGGAGCAGGCGCTGCGGGTTTGATGTCTTCTCTTGAATTACCATCAAATTTGAAAACCTTACTGTTAAATCGCAATACCAGTAAACGCTCTTCAAGTAGATGGGCACAAGGAGGAATGGCTGCTGTTACTCGAATTGAAGATAGCGTGGATGTTCATGCATTGGATACAATGAAAGCGGGGGCTGGCCTTTGTGATCCTGAGGCAGTTCAAATGTTTGTTGAAAGTGCTCCGAGGTTAGTAGATAGGCTTTTGAAACTAGGCATGGAATTTGATAGAACCTCTGGAAAATTATCTACAACTCTTGAGGCTGCTCATACTCACAGAAGAGTGCTTCATGTCAAAGATAGAACTGGAAAGGCATTGGTTGATGTCCTTAATGAGCAAGTTGAACAAAAAGAAAATGTTTTGCATCAAAGAGGAATAAGAGTTACTCAGATTTGGGTTGAGAAGGGAAGGTGTTTAGGGGTACAAGTTTTAGATGGGCCAGCTTTACGTTGGATCAAATCAAAGGCAGTTGTTTTAGCTACTGGTGGCGGTGGCCATTTATTTGCTAATACAACAAATCCAACTCAAGCAGCAGGTGAGGGAATTGCTTTGGCGTGGAGGGCTGGAGCTCTAATAGAAGATCTCGAATTTTTTCAGTTTCACCCGACTGCTCTGAAATTGAATGATGCGCCCTCGTTTTTAATTTCTGAGGCATTAAGGGGAGAGGGTGCGGTTTTAGTGGACTCATTCGGAATGAGCCCTGTCGACCATCTTGAAGGGAAAGATCTTGCATCAAGGGATCAAGTCAGCAGAGCATTGTTTAAAGCTATGCAAAAGCAAAAAGTTGATCACATTGGTCTCGATGTGCAATCTATTGATGTTGAGGATATAGAAGCACGCTTTCCGTCTATTTTTCAAAGGTGTAGAGAGCTTGGCCTAGAGCCTTTAAAAGAATTAATTCCCGTTGCACCATCGGCTCATTATTGGATGGGCGGTGTCGCTACAAACTTGAAGGCACAAACCAATATTAAAGGACTTTTTGCGATAGGTGAAGTGGCGTGTACAGGACTTCATGGTGCAAATAGGCTTGCAAGCAATTCATTAATGGAATGTTTGGTTTTTGCAAATCAAATGAGAAATATCGAATTAAACGATGTTGAAACTCCAGTTATATCAATAAGTAATGCAAGTTTTAAGAAAGAAAACCTTCGCTTTTCTAGAAATGATGGAACTAATTATTTAACCAAAGAAATCGAAAAACTCAGACAATTATGTTGGAGAGAAGCTGGAGTGGATCGATCGCAAAAAGGAATGTTTGCCGCTCTTTCAAAAGTTAAACGAGATCATGAAAATCTCTTAAACGAGCCTTTATTAAATTTAGTTTTTTCGCAGTCAAAAGATGAAATTAATGGATTTGATGAAATTTCTAGGAGAGATCTTAACTTGCTTCTTGATTTAAGTAATCGACAAAAGTCTAGCTCGCTTATGTTGGAGGCTTGCTTATTTCGTAAAGAGAGTAGAGGAGGGCATTTTAGAGATGATTACCCTAATTCAGTTCCTTTTTGGAAATGTCATACTCGTCAAGTAAAAGGAAAGAATATTCATACAAGACCAGTTAGCGAAATTACTGTTATGACTAAAAATCTTTAGTGTTCTTGTAATTACTTAGTTCGGCTAATTCTTTAAGGCTTTTCACTCCTGAATCAATTGAGCCATTAATTTCCCAAGAAGGGAAACCTGTTATACCTTTAGCCTCGCAAAGTTCTCTTTGGTTATTGAACCCATCTTTTGCACATTCAACTAAATTCAATTTTTCCGAAGCTTCTTTCCCAAACATTTCTTTTTGATCATGGCAATGTGGACACCAATATGCGTTGTACATCACTGCTCCTTCTTTTGTAAGATGTTCTGCGAGTTTTATTTTTTCAGGAGAACTTAACGCGATTACCGCAGGTGGGGTACCTTGGATATTATTTGAGACTTCCTGGGTAGATGGATCAACTGATGATGACCAAACCAGGCCTGCCATAAGAACGGCTACTGACATAATAAAACCCCTGAAAAATAACTTTCCATAATCTTCCCATCCGCCTCCAAGCACATTCAATAATAGAAGTGAAACTGATATAAGACAAGAAAGAAGACAGAAAAAGCAGAAAGCTTTAATTTTAAATATCATAATTGAGATTAAAATTAAACTAAAAATAAAAGTCGATGTAGATATATAAAAAGATCCCCACCATGCGATTTTTGAGATACTATTTTTTTTATTTTTAAGAATCGGTATTAACGGGAATATTGCCATTAATAATATTAAAAAATAACTGATTAAACCCATTAAAGATAATGGAATAGAATAATTATTTGCTTGAATCAAAGTTCCCCAAGGGCTATTTAAAACTTTATCGCACCCCCCTAATCCACCTGGACAGTTTAGATTTCCTATTAATCCCCATTTGTTCAATGTTATTGATCCTGTATCAATAATTCCTACAGTTGATAATATGGCTATACCAACTCTCGCCCACTTTGAACCCAAATCTTGGCGTCGTCGACTTTTTAGTCTTGAGGATCCCATGCAGGTGGAATATGAATAGATAAAATTATTTATTTATCTTAAAGAGTAATTCATTTAAAGGCTGAATAATCTAAATCATTTTCAATGTTCTTTATATTTTTAGAACCATTTAAATACTTGAATCGGTATTAAATATAAACTACTTTAATTGTCAAGTACTAATAAGAGGGATTTATTGATTCAGATTAATTTAATAGCTTTAAGGGCTTTTTGAATCAAGAATGCTGCAGAAAGACCTGCCCCAACAAAAACTAAGTAAAATAAAATTCCCATTTGATTTAAATTTCTCAAATAATAATAATAGAACATCAATGCTTTATCTTGTGAATTTATTAATTTTAATCTTGAATATATTGTTTCCCATTTATAAGGCATTGCTCTGCTCGTTGTAATTCACGACCAATGTAAATGGCATGATCTAAATGACTGATGGGGAACGGACCATGACCCTCTGAGATTTGAATACCTAATTGCTTTGCACTTTTTCCTCTATAAATATTGCTTGGTTGATTCCTACTTTTTGTTTTACAACCAATTGTCTCACCTGACTCTGGATCAATAGCGCGGCCTTTTTGATCAATATCATTTAAATAATGTTCAAGTATTAACTCATTTGTTTTTGGTTCAATTTTTATTAAGAAATAACCAATTGGGTCAAGCTTTATTTGTCGCTTGGATAATTTATCGTCTAAAACCTTTATTGAGTCAATTAAGTCTTCTTGAGGATCTGGATTTTTCATTTCTTTAATTTAAAAATTAAAAAGAAGATACAGAAGTAATCTTTTATCATTACATTTTTAGCTTTTTCTTCAAAAATTTATCCTGAAATAAAGCTTTTTAAGATTAAAAATATAAGTAGATTTACAAAAATAAAAGATAAATAAACAACCCCTGGATTTTTTAGTCCTGCTGGTGCTGTTAGTTCGTAGCCAAACAGAGTAATAACACCTTGAGTCCCCTTATCTTTATAACTAAAAATCCCTTTAGCAAAGAAAGGTTTGTCTTCATTAGGCTCAACTTCATCTTTCTCAGTGGAAAGCGATTTATCTGTCTCAGGAGAATCTAGCAAATTGTTGTCTGTCATTAAGATTAAGTCTGTAATTTGTCTGAAGTTACTATGTAGTTGATAGCTTTGGCTCTTCGAACTTAAAAGGTACTTCATTGTTTGTAGCGTTTATTTGATCAAGCATTAATTTATTGGCTTTTGGAAGCCATTCTCTAATTAGTGAGTCCATAGGTGAGTTATACCATCTATGAAGACTTGCATTGGGTTTAGAAATAAAACCTCTTCGTTTTTTGTGACTCCCACCCGCCCCAGGATCAAAATATTTGATTTGATTTGCTATTGCCCACTCAATTGGAGAGTAATAACAAGCTTCAAAATGTAAATTATCTATATTTTCTTCTGAACCCCAATATCTCCCCCAAAGCATATTTTCGTTTTTAACACATAATGACATTCCAATAGTTTTATCAATTCCTTCTTTTTTTGCTTCAAATAAAACAATATTTTCTTTGAGGTCTGCTGATGTAAGTTCAGTGAAAAATGACTCAGTCAGGTATTTACTCCCCCATACTCCCCATCTTGAACAATGAAGCTCATAAAAATAATGCATTTTTTTTAAATTTATTACATTTATTTGTGATCCACTAACAGGCTCAACTTTTACTCCACATTTTTTTATGCTTTCTCTTTCTCTCTTGATATTTCTACGTTGATTAGAATTAAACTTTTTTAAAAAATCAGAAAAACTATTTTCTTCATTCAATTTTAATAAACTTTGTTGGTTGATCCACTTAGCGCAATTTAGAGATTCAGCTATTTTCATCCATTTAGGATCTACATATAAAAAATTACAACTTAAAATGCTATTTTGTTTGGCAAATCTATCAATTTCAGAGAATAATATATTTGTGAGATCTATGTTATTAACTCCTTCTGCAAAAAGAAAGCGATAACCTTCTATTGGACTTAGTGGACTCATCCCTATTAGCTTTGGATAATATTGAAGTCTCATGTCTTGAGCTAATTGAACAAAGGGATGATCAAATATAAATTCTCCATAACTATGAGATTTAAGATATAGAGGTGCACATGCAATTAAATTATTTTCACTCCACGCAGAGAGAAATAATGGTTGCCATCCATATTTTGCACTAACACTTTTTGATTTTTCTAATGCATTTAACCAATCCCACTTATAAAAAGGAGTTGAATTTTCTTTTAAGAAATTATTCCAAATAATTTTAGGAATCTCTTGGATTGATGAATGCCATTTAATTTTGATATTGTTCATTTCTTTTATATTAAACCTATATTAAAGATAAATTATTTCTAAAATATCTGATAAGTAATTCATTATTACCAAGCTTTTTACTTTCTTTTAGAATCCAGTTATTTTTTTCATTCATGATTGTATTTAGGTTTCTTAAGTCAGATGAAACCCAGCAGTATCCCCCTCCTAAAAGATCAGGAGTAATAGTAATTTGTAATTCATCTATTAGATCCTCTACAAGAAAAGCTGAAATAAGATTTGCGCCTCCTAGTAATACAATTTTCGCAATTCCTTTATGATATAAATCATCAAGAGAATCACGCCATGTAGATTTTAAATTTATTTTTTTATTGAATCCATTAGGAAGCATAATCTCATTTTTCTTATCTTGCTTTTGGATTAACCATTTTTGAAGTGGTTGTTTAAAAAAAAGCCAATTAGCTGGAAAATCTATTTGATTGCTGGCTATAAGAGCAATTGGCTGTTCATTCTTTCCTTCTGAAGTCCTTTGCTTTAATAAGTTTTTATTTTTAATGACACAAATTGATTGATGATCCCTCAGCGTTTGGCCTCCCATTAAAATCCCATCTGACCAAGCAAGTGATTCTTCTAGAACTAAACGATCACCAGACTGACCTAATTGTGTTTTTCCTCCTTCAGGATATGCGATACGTCCATCAATACTAGAAGCTAAAACTAATTTAACCCAATTTTTTTTCAACTATCTCAGCAAACCAATCTGATTCTTTGAGTCTTTAGTATCGATCTTTGATTCGGGTACGTTTGCATAAACCTCAGCTGCATTATTTGGACTCTCTTGTAGTTTTATCTTATATAAATTTGCCCCAATCGCATTGATTGGATTTGTTAATTTATCTGAAATATGCAATGCAATATTTTCAGCTGTGGGAACACAATTTGCAAAATAAGGAATATCTTTATTTAAAAAGGTATGATCAAAAGGCTCTACAACCAAATCATTAATTAAACTATTTAACGCAGATAAATCACATATCATTCCGGTTCTAGGATTAATCTTTCCTTTTACAGTTATATCTAATAAATAATTGTGACCATGTCCATTAGGCCTAGCACATTTTCCGAAAATTTTTTCGTTTTCGGTTTGAGGTAGATCTTCTCTGGCTAAGCGATGCGCAGCTGAAAAGTGTGTTTGAACTGTTAAATAAGCATCCATAGCATTTCCTTGATAGTCAGCCCAGAGTTTTGGGTTTTCGTAAAGGCGAAGAGACTTGAGTGGTAAGTGAGATTGAAGGCGCTCCCATATAATACGAACTAAACTTTCAGTTGTGGGAAGGCAACCTTCGGGTTTAGAAAGGTCAAACTCTGGCCATGTGTCATTTAAAAAACGAAAGTCAAGTTGACTTGTTACTTCCTTTTTTATGGCATGTTTTACATCTGAGAGGTTTAAGACCATGCCATATTTATTAAGATCCCCTTCCATGGTTACGATTAACTCGTAATTATGTCCGTGGCCAGGAGATATGGAGCATGGGCCAAACAAAGCTGAATTATCATCATCAGATAATTCAGGAAGCCTGTATAGGTGGCTTGCGCTAAAGCATGCTCGCCTTTTTATTACACAGCTTCTCCCCTCTCCATGGGGGAATTTAGATGTGATTGCTTCCATAAATTTTTCACATCAGATCACATCTTAATAACTTTTAGTTACTTCTGTCTTTATGTCCTTCAAATCAACCCCTAAAACTCTTAAAGAAAAGTTAGGTGGTCGAAATATATTTTTGATAGGAATGATGGGCTCTGGCAAAAGTCAGACGGGACCAGCTCTAGCAAAAATGATCAATTATGCTTTTGTCGATACTGATGATGTTATAGAAAAAGCTTCTAAGCAGTCTATTTCATCTATTTTTGAAAAAGATGGAGAGAAAGTTTTTAGGGATGTTGAAAAAAAAGTTTTAAAAGAAATTAGTCAACATCATTCTCTTGTAATTGCTACTGGAGGTGGTTTAGTTACATTGCCTGAAAACTGGGGCATTCTTCATCAAGGAATAGTTATTTGGCTAGATCTTGATTTAAAACGTTCACTTAAAAGATTGGAAAATGATAAAAAGAAACGCCCATTATTAACTGGGAATGATCTAGCTAAAAATTTTAGTCAGATTTATGAATCTAGAAAACCAATATATTGTGAATCAGATTTGAGAATAGAAGTTGAGGACCAATCTTCATATGAGGTCGCAACTATGATTGCTGAACATTTGCCAAGCATTCTTATTGACCCGGAGAATCAAGCCGAACGGCATACCACTGAATTGTAAAACCTGTTTTGATTTCCAGGTCGCAAGCTGTATCAAGCAAATGTTGAGCAGCTTCTGCTATTGAAGACTTACATGCAAGATCTAATGGTAATGAATCGAATTTATTTAACCAAGATTGAATCCATAAAAGAGTTTCTTCTTTATTCAGGAATTGTTCACTTTCGCCTGGAACCAAAACAACATAATTATCCATTTCTCTTATTAGCGGATCAGACATGAGACTGAAATTTTTCTTTTTTTTGATTTTTATTGTAATTCTTTTTTCTTACTCAGGTTCTACACTTGCTGAAACTATTCTGGAGAAAAATAATTTTCAACCATCTAAGCTTTCTGAACGCAAATTAATTTGGCCTGATTGGCGCTTTCCTTCTTCTATTAAGCGCCCAAAATTAAAAGATGATTTGATTTACCCTGATTGGTTTGAAGGGGTATGGGATGTTACTAGTGAGATAGTAAGTGATAAGAATCAAGAACCTATTAATCACTCAGCTAATTTCATTCAAAATAACTCGGGTAATGTAATTGCTGACCGTGAATACAACACTAAGTCTTATGCATTGAGCACAAATAGTGGTGGTTTTTTATCAGTAAAGAATGATCCTAAATCACCCAATCGTCAGTTTGCTAAATTAACAAAAGATAGGTATCTAGAGACAAAGATTATAGGAAGGCTTCAAGAACAAATAGATAAAAATATTTTTATTACTGATGAATTGATTTTACAAATTTTGCATACACCAGAATTGAGCAGGGTTAGCCAGGTCGAAACATTAACTGAGTTTAAGAAATGTGGATCTAACCAAAACAATGAGATAACTCCAAGTGAATTTAATATTTGTGGAGAACAATTTCAAGCAATTTACAACCAACCTGGACAAAATATTATTTCTGTGCCGATTAAAACAGAGAAATCTAAATTAATACTTAGAAAGACTAATCATGAGTAGTTGTTGCTAATTGATCTTCAATTAAGTCTCTCCAGTTAAAAAGATTTTGAAGACTTGGATCGTTTATATATAAAGGACAGCCTTTGCCTTTTAGACTTTCTCCAGATGAATTTGGAAATTTGAGAAGTGAAAGGTGTGATGCTACAGCAATATCAGCAATAGAAAGCTTTTCCCCAATAAGAAAGTTTTCTTGATCAATTAAATTTGATAAATATTGAAGATTTTGTTTTAGAGATTCTTTCTCTTTCTGGTTGATTAATCCAGAAATCTGATTAACAATCTTTGTAGGAATATTCATAAGAAGTTTTTGCATAGAATCCGAGATTTTGTTGGCAAATAAAGAGGAAATCAGTATTGGATTCTTCGTAAGCTCTTCCAAAAAGACAATTTTTATAGATTTTGCCAAAGTTGTATCTGCCCAATTCTCAATGATCTGGGCCTGAGAAGCTTCTTTTAGACTCTCTGGAATTAATTTTGGTACTGTTTCAATTTTCTCTAAGTGTCGTATTATTGAACTTGAGTCATAGATTGTTGTTTCCTTATCAAAAAGCACGGGTAATTTTTTCTGCCCTGTTTTCTGAAAGACATCTATTTGCCCTATGGCTGGAGTGATCTCTACGGTTCTATATTCAAGCTTTTTTGCAGCCAAAGCCATTCTTACTTTCAAGCAATAAGGTGAGTGCCTAAATTGATGAAGTACCAACATTCTATTTTTCTTCAAATGGTTAGCAGATTAGCTATTAATTCAGTCTTTTGGTGGTAAAAAATGGGTGAGTTTTTTTCTAATGTTTCTCGATATCCCAAATATCTCATCACAATAGTTTTGGGGGTTTTTGCTGCTGCAATTTCTCCATTAATTAAACGAGGTAGTAATCCGATCACAGCGATTGCTCTTGTTGGGGCGCTGTTAAGTGGACTTCTGACAATAATTTTCTTATTAAAGGCTATGGCTTTCCCTGCACCAATTACTTAGTTATGGCTAATTCAAGAAGGGTAGAAAAATTAGCAGCTTTACTAAAAAGGGAAGTTAGTGAACTTTTAGTTAATGGGGTTAGAGATGAAAGAATTCATCAAGCTATGATCACCATTACCTCTGTCGAGGTCTCCGGTGACTTACAGCATGCAAGAATTTTTATAAGTCTTTTTGGCGAAGAGAAAAAAAAAGCTGAAGTACTTATTGGTTTAGAGGAAGCAAAGCGATTTATTCGTGCTGAGCTTGCTCGAAGGCTTCAAATGAGACGGTCCCCTGAGCTTGTTTTTAAGATTGATAAAGGTATGATAAAAGGCCCTGCAGTTTTAGATCTTTTAAATTCATTAGAAATGGAGCGTCAAAGTAAAGATATAGGTAAGGACTTATAGATTAATAAATATTTTTGATGAATAAGTCTGATCTTAGAAGACAAGTTGCTGAATTATTCATAGTTAGAGCAAGTGGATTTAATCTTGATTCCCAACGTTTATATCCTCAATTAGAAGAATCTAATTCAAATCTTAAGAGACTTTTAGAAGAAGGTGTTGGTGGAGTTATTCTTTTAGGAGGAACTATAAAAGAATTAGAAATTCGATGCAATGTCTTAAAAAACTGGTCAGGTAAGCCTCTTCTTTTATGCGCTGACATTGAGGAAGGTGTTGGTCAAAGATTTTATGGAGGAACCAAGTTTATTCCTCCAATGGGTATCGCTCAGATTTATAAAAAAGATCATAAGCTAGCAATTTCTATTTCTGAGAAAATCGGTTATTTTACTGGTAAAGAAGCAAAATATATTGGTTTGAATTGGTTGTTAGCACCAGTTTGTGATATCAATAACAATTCAAATAATCCAGTTATAAATCTAAGAGCTTGGGGAGAAGAACCTGAAACAGTAAAAAGTTTAACTTGTGCGTTTCTTAGGGGTGTTTCTAGATCAAAAATATTGACTTGTGCGAAACATTTTCCTGGGCATGGAAATTCCGAAGTTGACTCTCACTTGGATTTGCCCGAGATACAGAAAGATTTATATAAATTAGAAAAATTTGAGTTAATTCCATTTAAGTCTTTAATCAATCAAGGAATAAATAGTATCATGATTGGACATTTGCTTTTGTCAAATATTGATCCTATTTACCCTGCAACGCTCTCAAAAAGATTGGTTACTGATTTATTACGTACAAAATTAAAATACGATGGTTTGGTCGTCAGCGATGCGTTAGTTATGAATGCAATATCTAATAAATATAGTAGTGGCATGGCTGCAGTCTTGGCTTTTGATGCAGGGATTGATTTGATTATGATGCCAAAAGATATAAATGAGGCAATTGACTCTCTTACTGATGCTTTTTATTCAGAAAAAATTTCTTTAGAAAGGTTACATATATCTAGAGAAAGAAGAAAGAAACAACTTGATTTAATTAGTAATGAAAATCATTTAGAACAAGAGGAATTGAGGAATGATGATATTAAAAATAAATTTTCATTGGATGCCTATAAATTTAGTAAATCTATAATAAAAAATTCAATTTATATCAGAGAAGAAAGTATTATAAAAGCTGAAGTTAATGATATTAATCTTATACAAATTGATAATTTTGATCAAATATCTAATAAATTTTTTCCTGCATTAGATCTACCTAAGGCAGTAGGGTTTAAAAATTTAATTATACATCCACTTGGTATCAGTCCATGGCAAAAAACTAATAAAAAATATTTACAATTAGAGCTATTTGGTAATAGTAAAATTCTTATTCAGCTTTTTGTAAGAGGTAAACCATTTATCGGTTTAGATTATCATAATGATCATTGGGTAGATGCGATAAAAAATTTAGAAATAGAGAAAAGATTATCTGGTGTAATAATATATGGATGTCCATATTTGTATGATAAAATCAAGAAAGCTATTCATAATTCTATTCCTTTAGCTTATAGTCCTAGTCAAATAGAGGAAGCACAAAAACAAATTTTAACTCGTATTTTGCAATCAAAAATTGTTCAAAAGGAAATTGATAAAACATCAAATAATGAATTTACTGATTAAAAATTGCTTAATCAACAATTTAGTATTCAAGAAAAACCTTATTAATATTTAAATAACTGGATAGTTATTCTTTAGACTTCCTAGAAAGAAGCATACAGAAATGTCTTTAACCGAAAGGAAGATAATTATTACTCGAGCCCAAGAACAGACTTCAGAGGCTCGTGAAATCTTTCTAAAAAATGGAGCTGAGGTATTTGATCTTCCTTCATTAGTGATCGGACCTCCAGCTGACTGGACTCCTTTAGATGATGCCTTAAAGGAAATTAATACCTTTGACTGGATAATCTTTTCTAGCGCAAATGGTGTTCGAAATGTTGAAGATAGAATGAAACAAATCAACTTGTCTTTGTCAAAAATTTCTAACACTATTCAAATCGCCGCTGTCGGAAGAAAAACAGCTTCTTTGTTATCAGATATGGATGCAAAGATTAGCTTTGTTCCTCCTCACTTTGTTGCAGATAGCTTGGTTGAGTATTTCCCTCAGAATCCCAAAGGTTTAAAATTATTTATTCCCAGAGTGCAGACTGGAGGCAGATCAGTATTGTCTGACTCTTTTAAATCACAAGGAGCAAAGGTTACAGAAGTAGCTGCTTATGAATCTTCCTGCCCTAAAGATATACCTCGAAAGACTATAGACGCTTTGAATAGTGGGGAAATAGATATTATTGCTTTTACTAGTGGTAAAACAGTAATAAATAGTGTCCGCTTATTTAATAAATACTTTGGTGAAAGTTGGTTGAAATTAATTGAAAAGATTAAGATTGTTTCTATTGGACCTCAAACAACTATTAGCTGCAAAAAACTCATTAGAAAACCTGATAAAGAGGCTTCCCCTCATGATCTAGAAGGCTTGTTGCAAGCTTGTTTAAAACTAAAATTTAATTGAATTTATGATGATTTTTCAACGAGCTCTTTAAACCCATCAAGATTTTTTTGTAATTCTTTTGTGACCATTCCTCCAAGAATATTTGCTTTCATTAGATTTGCTAAAACTTGAGGTAATTCATAAGATATTTTTAATTTAACTACAGTTTTAGCAATTTCTTCATTATAAAATCTTACTGAACCCTTAGTAGGTAAACCTCCAACTGATTTCCATTCCAATTTCTCTGCTTCTACTCTTTCAGTGATTTGAGCTTTCCATTTAAAACGAAAGCCATTGGCTGCAAGCGTCCACTCCGTTAAATCAGGAAGTGTGGAGGTTTTTTCGTCGACTGTTTTAACAGACTCGATCCAAGTCATCCACAAAGGCATCGAATCTAAGTCACTCCAAAACTTCCAGACTAGTTCAACTGGAGCATTAATTTCACTTATCACGGTGTGATCAAGCCACTTTCCCATTTCTTAAGCAACCGATGAATTTTTTGCTAGTGAAACAGACTTTGAGAGCATTGCTGAGGCAGCAAGATGACCGCTCATTGTTGCTCCTTCCATAGAGTCAATGTAGTCCTGTTTTGTGTAACTGCCTGCCAAGAAGAAATTACTAAAAGAGGTTTTTTGATCTGGCCTATATGGCTCCATTCCAGGTGCCTCTCTGTAGAGAGAATGTGAAACTTTTACCACATTGCTCCATAGAAGATTCAGGCTTCTAGAAGAGGGGAAAAGGGCCCTGACCTGTAGATCTGTATGTTTGACAATTTCGTCTGAAGACTTTGTAATCCAAGGATCACCGGGGGTTAACACACATTGAAGTAGCGAACCCTGGCCATCTTTTTTATAGTCTTCTGGGCTTGATAAAGCTAAATCTGCAAAACAACTAAAATCAGCATCGGCTGTGTATAACAAATTGTCTAAACCAGATGGACTTTTTAGGTTTCTTTTAGCTTGTTCATTGTTGACCTCGGTTACCCAGCCATTATATCTAAGTTGTACTGTTGCGACTGGTACAGCATCGAGCTTGAAAAGTGAGTCGAACTCTTTAAAACGTCTCCATGATCTAGGAATGATTCTTTTAATACCAGATACATCACAAGCAGCTAAATATTTGTCTGCTTGAATTTTTTTCTCTCCTTCTGGGGTTTGAAGAGTTAATCCAGTCACAGATGGTTGGTAGGAATCCTCTGAATGAATTTCTTTAACAATATTCTCTAGGTGAAGTCTTCCGCCTCTTTGTTCGATGTAATTGAGTATTGGTTTGGTGAGCCATTTGTGGGGTGAGCCCTTTAATAGGTTTAGTTTGGAGGCCTCTGTTTTTGAAGCGAACATCATAAAGATGGTAAGCATGCATCTTGCTGAAATGGCTTCGCAATCAATAAATCCCAGAGCATATGCAATAGGATTCCACATCCTTTCGATACTATTTAAGCTTCCTCCATGGTTAAGAAACCATTGTTGAAAACTTATAGAATCTAGTGATCGTATTGTTTTCATCGCACCCTCGTAGTCAATAAGCCCTCTTACAATTGGACTTGTTCCAAGAGCAAGAGCATTCCTTAGTTTGTCAATCCAATTTAATTGAGGTGTAGTGAAGAAGGCTTTTAAGCCGTTAAAAGGAGCTCCTGCAAAAAATCGAAAATCAAGCGATTTAATGTCACCGCCCTTATTGACAAAAAGATGAGTGTGATCTTTTGGTAAAAGATTTTCCAAGGCCCCTACTTTTCTCATTAATGCAAACAGATTGGCATAGTTGAAAAAGAAAACATGTAAGCCCATCTCTATGTGATTGCCATCGGAATCTTCCCAGCTTCCAACTTTGCCTCCCATAAATGGTTTTGCTTCATATAGGTCGACCTCATGTCCTTCATCAACAAGGTCAACTGCAGCAGTCAAGCCTGCTAAACCTGCACCTATTATTGCGATTTTCACTCGTTTAATTAGATGGATACACTAACTCTATGAATAAAAACTCTTTTTTGGCACTTTTAAAATCGAATATAATTAATAGAGTGTCATTAAAGTTCAGAAAAAAACAATGAGTGAATCAAACGCACCGCCTAAAACTCATAAAGCTCAAGATGGTAAGGGAGTACTTATAACCACTCCTGCATTGGATCAGTTGTCTAGACTTTGCAAAGAACAAGGCTCAGGGAAACTATTGAGAGTGGGAGTACGTTCGGGAGGATGTAGTGGTATGAGTTACACAATGGACTTTGTATCTACTGATGATATTCAAAAAGATGATGAAGTTTATGAATATTCAGTAGCTGGTAGTTCGTTTAAAGTTATTTGTGATCCAAAAAGTCTTTTATACATATATGGCATGCAGTTAGATTTCAGTACAGATTTAATTGGTGGAGGCTTTAACTTTACTAATCCCAATGCATCACAAACTTGTGGCTGTGGAAGTTCCTTTGCAGTTTAACTTTGACTAAAGAATTTTTAAATTAACAATGGATCAATCAGAGCAAAGCCTTTTTGAAGAAGCCCTTAATCGCTATAAAGCTGGTGCGCCAGCAGAGGAATTGATTGAAGATTTTCAGACAATAGCTTCTACTACACCAAATAATGCTGCGGCTTGGACATGCTTGTCTTGGTTGCAATTGTTATGTGATTTGCCGCAGGAAGCTTTGCGATCCGCGCGGTATGCAGTGAAACTTAATGGCCAAGATCCACAGTCAAGAATAAATTTGAGTCTTGCACTATTAGAAACTAATTCTAAGGGGGTTAGAGATCATATTGATTATGTAAAAAGAGCTATGTTCGTTCTTCCTGAATTAGAAAAAGAATTAAAAGAATCATTTGAAGATGGTCTTTCAAGAAAACCTAATTGGAAAACGTTACTTAAAATCAAAAATTGGTTAGACCTTTGATGCTTGAAAGGGATTCCTTTAAAAAATTTAATTTAATATTGCTTGAAAAGCATCATTAATAGTAGGAAAACTGAATTTAAATTTAAGCTTATTCAATCTTTGATTACTTACATTTTGTCCCTCTAAAACCACACGAGCTCCATCTCCTAAAATTAACTTCAATATTGGACCCGGCACTGCTAGAAGACTTGGTCTACCAAGTACTTGACCAAGTGAAGAAGAAAACTCATTCATTCTCACAGGATTTGGTGCAACCCCATTGATGACACCTGACCAAGCAGAATTTTTGATGCTTTCGCTAATTAGATTACAAAAATCTGTTCTGTGTATCCAGCTCATCCATTGCTTACCATCTCCTATGGGGCCTCCTAGACCAGCTCTAAAAATGGGAAGCATTTTCCCAAGTGCTCCGCCATCCTTAGCTAACACGATGCCTATTCTTATAATTACAAGTCTTGTCGATCTTGGTTTGTTTTTTGCAATAGATTCCCATTCATTACATAAACTCGCTAAGAAATCATCACCAGAAATGCTCTCTTCTGTGAATTTAGTTTGAGGATGAGAGCCATAAAAACCAATTGCCGAAGCATTGATAAGAACTTTCGGGGGTTTTTTTTGATTGCGTAGGTTTTCAATAAGATTTTTTGTAGTCTCTATGCGACTGTTTTTAATTTCCTTACATTGGTTTTCAGTCCATCTTTTCTCAGCAATTGGTTCGCCAGCAAGATTTATAACCCCCTCGCAGCTTTTCAACGAGTTTTGAATTTCTTCTTTACTCCAAGAAGAAGAATCAGCCGGATTCATTTGTATGACATTGATACTTTGATCATTGGCTATGGCTTTAAATCTCTCTTTAGATTGTCTAGATAAGACTGTGAGGCTGTGTCCTTCTTTGATTAGCAACGGAATTAATTCTCTACCGATAAAACCAGTACATCCGGTAAGTAGTAATTTCATGATTTCACTAATTAGATTGAATCAGCTTAGAGGTATTTTGATTAATTTATGGTGTTGATCAATCAAGAATATTTGCTTTATGGAATTTGCAATTAATTAATGACATGATTTTTACCATTTTGTTTTAACTGCTATTCTTTATTTGAATATTTGAATTAAGTCATTAGCCTTTTTTACTAATTATTTGAAATGTCAGAACAAACCGGAAAAGAAGATGATTCACAATCTCCTCCAAAGATAAAAAAGAAATTAAAAAAAGGAGATCTTGTAAAAGTTGATCGTGAAAAATACTCTAATAGCTTAGAGTCCAAATCGAGTGACACTAATTTACCTGAATATATTTTTCAAGGACCTGGAGAAGTATTGTTGATTAAAGGTGACTATTGTCAAGTTAGGTGGAGAAGACCAGTTCCTGATGTTTGGATATGTTCTGATCATGTAGTCTCATATTAATAAATTAAAAAAATCTAAACTATGATATAAGCCATTCTTTTTTATTACTTTGTAAAAACTTTCTTTTTTTCTTCGCAAGAGCGATCATTGCTTTTCCATCATGTAGATAATTGTCTACATAGCCCATTGTGTATCGTTCTAATTCATTAACTCCATCCTCAACATGTGAAAAGCAATGATAGAGCTCCAAACTGAAATTGCTAATAAATGATGGACTTGCAAAAGATGTGTAAATATTTTTAACCTTAGTTATTTTATTTCTACTTTTCTCAAGATATAGACAGAAAGAATCCATTAATATTTGATCATATGGATCAGCTGATAAATCTCTTATTTTGGATGCTAAAGGATTAATTATTTCTCCTAATAATCTATCAATCGGTAGATATACATTCTGGAACCATTTTTTTATATCTTCAGATTTAATATTATTAATAGTCTCTCTTTTATTTTTACTCTGGTTATAAACTTTTGAACCATTAGCATTATTTAAATTAAGATCTTTATGTTGTTTCCTTAGTATTTGCCATGCTGAGTTGATTTCGAGCATTACTGCTGAATCACCTCCTTTATCGGGATGGTGTATTTTAACAAGTTTTCTATATGCTTTTTTAATCTCTTCTAATTTTGCACTGGGATGAACTTTTAAGATTTGATATGGGTCTTTGCTCATTCTTAAATTCTTATTTCATTTTTAGAGGTACTCATTCCCTTTTACTGGGTTTGAGGGGATGGATGTAAACATAGTGGTTGATAGATATCTTTCACCAAAACTAGGTAAAATAACAACTAAGCGCTTATTTGTAAATTCAGGATGATTGCCTACTTTTAAAGCAGCGGCTACTGCAGCACCACTGCTGACACCACTAAGCAATCCTTCTTCCTTGGCAAGTCTTCTTCCTATGTCCATTGCTTCATTGTCATTGATTCTTATGACTTCATCAATTTGATTCATATCTAATACATTAGGGATGAAACCAGCACCAATGCCTTGTATCGCATGAGATCCAGGATTTCCTCCTGAGAGCACAGGGCTTGAAGAAGGTTCAACAGCAAAAACCTTGATTTTTGGATTTTGTTGTTTTAAAAATCGTGCACAACCTGTGATTGTTCCTCCTGTTCCCACTCCAGCAATTAATGCATCAAGCTTGCCTTCACAATCTTCCCAAATTTCTTCAGCGGTAGTTTTCTCATGAATATCAGGATTGGACAAATTATCGAATTGCTGCAGCAAATATGCATTAGGTATTGAAGCAACTAATTCCTTCGCTAAATGAATAGCTCCTTGAATTCCCTCTTTGCCAGGAGTTAGTTGAAGTTCTGCTCCAAATGCTCTCAACATTGAGCGTCGTTCAGTACTCATTGTGTCAGGCATTGTAAGTATCAGTCGATAACCCTTTGCTGCGGCAACCATCGCCAAGGCAATTCCTGTGTTTCCGCTTGTTGGTTCGATAAGAACGGTATGGCCAGGTTTAATGGTGCCTTCTTTTTCTGCTGATTTGACCATTGCGCCAGCTATGCGGTCTTTTACGGATGCTGTCGGGTTGAAACTCTCTAATTTAGCTACTATTTCAGCCCTACAATTAAATTCACCTGGTAATCGATTCAATTTGACCAAGGGTGTTTGGCCAACTAAAGAAGTTATGTCATTTGCAATTGGCATGGTTTTATTTTAGAAACAGGGATCAGTTACGTGGCAAAAGTTATTTAATAATTCAAGTCTTTTTTAATAATGCTTGAAAATTTGTTATTCAAAAGCTTTATTGGTCTTTTAGAGATATAAATAGGTGGAATATTTTTTTGATATTGACCGAGAGCATATCCCACAATTATCGGCTTCCAATTGTATGGATTTTTCTTTTTTGGACCATAGCTTGTGGAATAGCATTTGTCTCTTTGGGAAATTTGCCTTTAAGAGATTTCGATGAAGCAACTGTTGCAAGAGTTGCATTGGAATTAAACCAAAAAAGTGGACTAGAACGTTTGCTTCCCTCTATATGGGACCGGCCTTATTTGAATAAACCGCCTGGCTTGCATTGGATGATATCTTTTGCGATTGGAATTAGTCGAAATTTACAAAATAATTTTAAATTACTACCCTCTGAATTTTGTATAAGATTTTTCCCGGCACTTTTTTCTACATTTGTTGTTCCATTGGGAGCCCTGATTCAGTGGAATTTGCGTCCTAAAGATCGAATTTCTTGCATTACTACATCAGCAATTTTATTGACTTTATTGCCAATTATTAGGTATGGGCGAATGGCAATGTTGGATGGAACGCAGCTTAGTGCTATTGCACTTTTATGGTTTTGCTTATCATCTATAAAAAATAATAAGTCGAATAAATTTAATTTTTTAGGAGCTGGGTTTGCCTGTAGTTTTATACTTTTACTTAAAGCTCCTGTAATTATCCCTGCACTATTTGCATCTTTATTACCTTTAATCTGGGAATATAAATCACAAAAATATTTTAATAATTTTTCATGGGCCTGGTTCTTTTATGGACTAATTCCAGGTTTTGCTTGGCATTTATGGAATATCTTTTCATACGGGTCAGGAGCTCTCTGGCTCTGGTGGGGAGATGGAGCAGGAAGAGTTTTGTTTGAAAAAGGATCAGGAAGTGATCTGGGATTTTTGGTGCCAATAATTGAAATACTTGAAGGGGGTTGGCCTTGGATTCTTGTATGGCCAATTGGTTTTTTATGGGCATGCTTTAGTCTCAATACTCGTTGGGGAGTTTGGGCTTTTAGTACTCAGATCATTATTGCTGGAAGTATTTTACCCTTAAAAATGCAACTGCCTTGGTATATACATCCGTTTTGGTTGCCTTTCGCTTTAATATGTGGCCCCCCAGTCTCTTGGTTAATTGAAAGGAAAGGTAATGATTATCTTTTTGCTAAAAAGATATTAAGTAAGATTCCGTACGTATTAACTTTGATTGGATTATGCTTAATTGTTTTTTCTTTATTAATTAAATTCAATATTCTGAATTTTGGAGAGGGTTACTTCAATATAATTTTTTATATAAGTTTAGGTTGGTGTACGGGAGGATTGTTATTATCTAATTCAAGAAGAAATATTAGAAAAGTTGGTTTTGTTGGAATAATTTTTGGAAGTATTATTACTTTATTCTTTTTCGTGAGCTCTAAATTTTGGTTATGGGAAATAAATGAGAATTGGGATGTAAGACCAGTAGCTGAATTCTTATCTAGCTTTCCTGATCAAACAATATATATTCGAAATAGCTTCGAGCGTCCAAGCTTAAATTGGTATGCTCAAAAACAAATAAAAAGTTTTAACGATAAAAATCAAACTAATTGCAACCTAATTAAGAAAACAAATGATTGGGATCTTTTTACATGTAATGATTAAATAAAATATTATTATTCTGATATTTTTCACTTCTTCTGCATTTGTTTGTAAGAATTAAATGGTTATTAGGTTTTTAAAAACAAGTGTATTGTATTGAGCTTACTATTAAATTAAGTCCTTTGCCTTTGGTGGTACAAAGAAAAGAGCATGGAGATGCTCAGAGACTTTATTCTGAAGTAATTGATTCGATAAAAAAAGGCAATCAAAGCCTTTTAGAATTGACTTGTGAAAAAGTTGAAGATAAAAGAATTACTGTTCTTGTGAGTGAAATATCAGCTGTTCAGATTTATGAAAAGACCAGTAGCAGTTCTAGTAAGAGGCCTGGATTCTCATTCCAGGATTAAAAAATAGGGGGTTTGAATTTTGAAATCAACTTGGTCTGGTCACTTGGAATTCGATAAAGTTTCTTTTTCTTGGCCCTATGGAGTCAATGTTATTGATCAATTGTCTTTCTCAATTGTAAAACCTGGTTTGTGGATGATAGTGGGTGAAAATGGGAGCGGTAAAAGTACATTGTTTCGCTTGATCAGTGGGGTAATTCGCCCTAAAAGTGGAAAAATATACTGTTCGCTTAGACCATCAATGGTTTTCCAAAATCCAGATCATCAATTGCTCATGCCAACATGTAAAAGTGAATTAATGCTAAGCGTTCCTAAAACCATTCCACATAGCAAATTATTTGATTTGATTCAGTCTGCTCTTGAAAAAGTGGATTTAGGAGAAATGTTGGACAGACCAATTCATACCTTGAGTGGTGGCCAAAAGCAGCGATTAGCTCTTGCTAGTGCAATTGTCAGCAATTCAAATTTACTGTTACTTGATGAGCCCACAGCGCTACTGGATCCTCAAAGTCAAAATTCAGTTTTGAAAGTTGTGCAGAAGTTGACAAGTTCCTCAACGGAACCAGTAACGGCAATATGGGTGACTCATCGCTTGGAGGAATTATTTTTTTGTGATGGGGCCGCAATAGTTAAAAATGGATGTATAAGTAAATGGGATTCTGGTTCAAAAGTGTTCCAAGAATTAAAATCACTTGCCGTTAGGTAGCTGGCAAGGTTAAGTTCTTAATGTCTCAATCCTCGGTAGCTCAGCGGTAGAGCGATCGGCTGTTAACCGATTGGTCGCAGGTTCGAATCCCGCCCGGGGAGTTTAAAAAACAAATTTAAATTTGTTTAACCCTTTAAAATTAGATTTTCTAGTTGCTGAACTGAAAAACAAATATTTCTTGATTTGTAAGATAAAAACAAATCTCATTGATTTATTTATGAACATTTTTTCTTCCAGTTTTGAGAATTCCTTAACAGTAGAGCCCTGGAATCGGAAGACTTTCTAAAGACAGTTAATTTATTTTTCTCCTTTTCAAGTCTAAAAAACAAGTCAGGGCATATGATTTGCACGATTAAGGTATGGAAAAACGAATTTTCCGAATTCTGCAATAAAAACAAAATTTTGAGAGAATCATATGAAAATTTAGTAATCGCTCTTGCGGGTACTTTTAACTTGGTCATTTATCAATGAAGCCTTGCATTTTACTTATTGAAGACGACCAAGATATGAGAGATCTGGTTGCAGGGCACCTTGAGCACACTGGTTTTGATGTCCAAAAAGCTGAAGATGGTATCAAGGGCCAAGCACTTGCTTTGCAATACGCTCCTGATCTAATTCTTCTTGATTTAATGCTTCCCAAAGTTGATGGTTTAACTCTCTGTCAACGTTTAAGAAGAGATGAGAGAACAGCGGGTATTCCTATTCTCATGATCACAGCGCTAGGGGGCATAAAAGACAAAGTCACTGGTTTCAATTCTGGTGCAGATGATTACATCACAAAGCCATTTGACCTAGAGGAATTACAAGTCAGGATCAAGGCATTATTAAGGAGGACAAATCGTGCTCCAATGGGAAGTAATAATCAGCAAGAAATACTCAATTATGGTCCTCTCACACTTGTTCCTGAGAGATTTGAGGCGATCTGGTTCGAATCACCAGTACGTTTGACTCATCTAGAATTTGAATTGCTCCATTGTTTGATGCAAAGACATGGTCAGACAGTTGCACCTTCATTAATTCTAAAAGAAGTTTGGGGTTATGAACCTGATGATGATATTGAAACCATACGTGTGCATGTAAGACATTTAAGAACCAAACTTGAACCTGATCCTAGAAAACCAAGATTCATTAAAACTGTCTATGGTGCTGGATATTGCTTGGAATTACCAACTGGAGAAAAAATAAAAGAAATTCAGCCGTTAATAATTCAAGCTAGAGAAGCTAGTGCTGTTAAAGAGAATACTGATGAAAAAGTGATTGCTTAATCAATCAAATTAATTTCTAATAATGTTACTTCCCAAGCAAGTCTCGGTTGAACGTAATTTAATAATTGTTTTCTCAGTTCTTCGAGTTTTTTGATTATATTTGAGTTTTTTTGTTTTATCCAAATTCTATTTTGTTCGAAATCAATTAACCACAATTGCTGCTCTATATTAAGTTCATCAGTGATTTCTTTTGCTAATGTTAGTAATTTAATTTGGTTATCTAACCTGATTTCTAGTTTTTGTCTTAACGGACTTGAAATTTCTAACCAATATTGGAGATTTATTAGATACCGTCCAGGAGATCCATGTGAAAAATCGATTAGTTCCTTAATTTCTTCATTTGGAATATTATCTATTTCTCGTGCAAACTCTGATTGCTGAATGATTTTATTAACGTGATTATCATTTAGGCGTTCAAATGGGACTATTTGACATCTAGATCTAATAGTTGATAATAATTTCTCTGGTCTTTGAGTGATAAGAATAAATAATCCTGTATTTGTGTCTTCAAGAGTTTTTAATAATGCATTGGATGCAGACTCATTTATTCGCTCAACATCTTCAATTAAAACAATGCTTCTTTCTGCACCGAATGGCTTTTTCCCTAAGAATTCGATTATATCTTTAATTTGATTAAGCCTTATTTGTGGTCGTGATTTGATGCTTATATTTTCGGACTTTGCTTTTGTTTGTGAAATAGTTTTACCTTGCACTATATAAGAAGGTTCTATCCATAATAAGTCAGGATGATTATTACTTTCTATTTTTCTTTTTGTACTCCCTTTATCAAAACTCCTATCAAGAAGAGTATTAATAAAAACTTTTGCAGTTTTTTTTCTTCCAACTCCCTCTGGTCCAGCAAATAAATAAGCAGGAGCAATATGTCTTTTAGAGATGGCGGACTTTAAAATTTCAATTGCTAAATCTTGCCCATATATAGTTTCAAAGTTATTCATGTAATTTGCTTTTTGACAACTTTTTTATCTCCGATTTTATCTTGGATAAAATTTCTTTTTTGGAATCCATAGCAGATATGCGTTTCCATTTATTTTCTTCACATAAAGCCCTAAAGCCAAGAGAGACATTGGATAAAAACTCTTTGCCTTCTTTTTCCATTCGATCATCTTCTATATTTATTCTTCTTTTGATACTCTCTTCCACAGGTATATCTAGTAGAAATGTAATGTCTGGAGAAATATCTTGAGTAGCAATGATTTCTAGGTCTTTGATTAACTTGATATTTAATTTTCTACCATAACCTTGATAAGCAAGTGTGGATCCACAAAATCTATCGCTTATTACCCAATCCCCTTTGTTTAAAGATGGGCGAATAATTTCGTTGATGTGTTGAGCTCTATCTGCGGCATAAAGTAAAAGCTCTGTAATTGAATCCGGGCTGTATTCTTTAGAGGTATCTAATAAAAGTGATCTCAAGGATTTTCCTAGTTTAGTCCCGCCTGGCTCTCTAGTGATAACTAATTGATTATTTTCAGGAATCAGATCAGTCTCAAGAAGCCATTTTGATAATTGATTGATTTGAGTGGTTTTGCCAGAGCCATCAATACCCTCAAAAACAATAAACTTTCCTTTCATTTTGACTTCAATGAAATGGCATTAAATACAACACTTATTGAGCTCAAAGCCATTAGTAAAGCTGCCAAGGGAGGTGATAGTAATAAGCCTGATGATGGGAGAAGTAATCCTGCAGCTATTGGTAAAGCAATTAGGTTGTATCCAAATGCCCACGCAAGATTTTGTCTTATTTTGAGCATTGCTTGTCTCGAAAGTTGCAAAGCATTGGGTAGAGCCTCCAAATTTTCTCCGAGTAAAACAAGATCAGCAGAATCCTGAGCTATTTGAGTTCCTGTTCCTATTGCTACTCCTAAGTCTGCGGAAGCAAGAGCTGGAGCATCATTGATTCCATCACCAACCATTGCAACTAAGCCATTTTTCTTTAGTTCATTTAACTTATTAAGCTTGCCTGAAGGTAACATTTGCCATTCAATTTGCTTTGAATTAAACCCTAATTTTTTTCCTAGAGATAAAACTGCTGAATCTCTATCACCACTGAATAAACTCAATGAAAAACCTTTTGAGCGTAATTTGTTAATTGAAAGTAAAGCATCTTTTCTTAATTGATCATCTATTAAGAAAAAACCTAATAATCTACTCTCCCGAGCAACTGCAACTACTGACTGAGCTTTTCTTTTTGAATGCATAAAATGTTGTTCAATTATTTCATTCCATTGAACTCCCTCACTTCTTATCCATTCTGGCGTTCCGACTCTAATCAATCCCTCTAAATTATTAATTTTGCCTGATAAGCCTTTCCCTGCAAATGTAGTTGAGGAAGTGACTTTCTCTAATTTAATTTCTTTTTTATGCGCTTCTTGAATAATTGCTTGTGCGAGAGGGTGTCGACTATCTTGTTCGATGCTTGCGGCTAATTTGAGCATCTCATCCCTAGATGAATCTTGGTTTTCCCATGAGCCAACAATTAAAGGCCTTCCAATTGTCAGTGTTCCTGTTTTATCAAAAACGATCTGGCTGATTTTGGATGCCATCTCTATCACATCTCCGCCCTTGAAAAGCCAACCTCTTTTTGCAGCTTCCCCAGAGGCAACAGTTATTACTGTTGGCGTCGCAAGACCTAGAGCACATGGACAGGCAACAACTAAAACGGCTATTGACAATTGAAATGAGAGACCAATTGGTGTTTGCGTTGTATTCATTAAATGATCATGCAAATGATGACTTTGCATGAAACCCTGATTAGAGACTTCTAAAACTTCTGGCCATATTCTTGTTCCTATCTTCCACCAAAAAAGAAAAGTAAAAAAGGAGAGAGTTGTCACTGCATAGCAAAAAATTCCTGCAACCTTGTCTGCTAATCCTTGAATTGGGGCTTTTCTTGCTTGGGCTTCTTCAACTAAATTTATGATCTTTGCTATTGCAGTATCAGAACCTATTTTTTGTACCTCTAAAATAATAGTTGATTCTAAATTTAAGCTTCCAGATGGGAGCTCGACACCAGGTGATGCCTCTAATGGTAAGGATTCACCAGTCAGACTTGAGATATCTACTGCCGAATTACCCTTTACAACTAAACCATCAACAGGGATTCTATCTCCTGCTAATAATTGAATTTTTTCTCCTGGCCTTAGAGCGCCTATTCTTATCTCACGGGTTTGATTGTTATCTAAAACCAGGTTGGCTATGTCTGGCTGTAACTTGGCTAATTCTTTTAATGCTGTACCTGTGTTTACTCGAGCTCTTTCTTCTAAAAAACGTCCTAATAAAACAAATCCAAGTAACATTACCGGCTCATTAAAAAAACATGGCCAACCAACTTTTGGCCAAATTAAAGCAGTTATACTTGCTAAGTACGCACTTAGTACTCCAAGACTAACTAAGGTATCCATGGTCGGCGTAAGATTAATAGCCGCCTGGAAACCTGCTTTTAAGATTCCCTTTCCTGGGCCTAGTAAAGCAAATGTCGCAAGTGCTGCATGAAAAGGTAATGAACCAATCAGAGGAATGGATATTTGTTGCCCCTCTACTAAATGTCCCAATCCAGAGAGAATGAGAAGTGCAGTAGCTACTATTAGTTGTCGCCATTTATCCCATAAAGTTTGATTGTCATTTTTTTCTAATTCAATATTATTTGAAATCGTTTGGTAATCTCTTTCCTTAGCAGGAAAACCCTTAGATGAAAGAGTTCTTATTACATCATTTAAGGAATTATTAAGTTCTTTAAGTTCTACAAAAGCTGTTTTTGTAACTAAATTAACGCTCGCATTACTTATGTTTGGGTCGCTTTTAAGGATTTTTTCGACTGCCTGTACACAACTTCCGCATTTCATCCCATCTACATCAAGCAAAATTGAATTTTTGCTTTGTGCAATTTTTTTGTTGCTCAAGGGAATATAAATACTTGATACTTATTCTAAATTTAATAAATAAATAGCATGTTGCATTTATTTAATAATTTATTAATACATATAATTAGTTACATTTTATATATCCATTTTTTCTATTTCCAACCACGATAGAATATGTTCATTGAAATTGGTTCAATCCGTGCCACGAAGTCAAAACAAAGACAATTTTCTTGATAAGGCCTTCACGAAGATGGCTGAGGGAATAGTGAAAGTGATGCCAATTGCCTCTAAAGAAAAAGAGGCCTATCTGTATTACAGAAAAGGTCTAGCAGCACAAAATGATGGAGATTATTCAGAGGCTCTTGAGTACTACGAAGAGAGCTTAAAACTTGAGGATAATCAAGTTGATAGAGGAGAGACATTGAAAAACATGGCAATTATTTACATGAGCAATGGAGATGAAGAGAGGGCACTAGATACATATAAAAAAGCTTTAGGGCAAAATCCAAAACAGCCTTCCTGTTTGAAAAATATGGGATTAATTTATGAAAAAAGAGGCAGAATGGCTCAAAGGAATGGAAATCAAGATGAAGGTGATATCTGGTTTGATCAGGCAGCTGAAGTTTGGAGTAAAGCTGTGCGACTCTATCCAGGTGGATATTTAGATATAGAGAATTGGCTTAAGACTACTGGTAGAGGAAATGTTGATGTTTATTTATAACCTAACAAAACCCAAAATTAAATATTATTTAAAGCATAGATTAACGCTTGATTTATATTAGAGGCTTTTAATATTTTCAATTTTGTATTTGATTCAATCTGACTTGTATCTATTCCATTTGGGATGATTAATGTTTTATATCCAAGTCTGATAACCTCATTAATTCGTTGATGCATTTGTCTGACCAATCTTAATTGACCAGCTAGACCTATTTCACCTATAAAAATCACACCCTCTGCAAGCTCAATATCCTTAAAACTCGAAACTATTGCTGCTGCTATTCCAAGATCAGCTCCTGGCTCTTCTACGTCTAATCCTCCAGCAACAGCTAAATAACAGTCATATTTTGAGAGTGAGAGATTCATATTTTTTTCTAGAACTGCCAAGATTTGATGAAGCCTGTTTATCTCAATACCCGTGGTAGTTCTTCTTGGACTTGCATAACTAGTGGGATTTAAAAGTGCTTGTATATCTATGGCTAGTGGCCTTGTCCCCTCGCAAGTGACAATTGTCGAAATGCCAGGGGCAGAGATTTTGCTTAAGAATAGTTCGCTTGGATTAGATACTTCCGATAACCCATCTGCTTGCATTTCAAAAACACCAAGCTCACAAGTTGCACCAAACCGATTTTTTACCCCTCTAAGTAGTCTGTGAGAAGCAAATCTATCGCCCTCAAAAGTAAGTACTGCATCAACAAGATGCTCAAGCACTTTTGGTCCAGCAAGCATGCCATCCTTAGTGACGTGCCCAATAATTAAAAGAGATATGTTTTCTCGTTTCGCAATTTGCTGTAAAGCTGCTGAACATTCTCTAACTTGAGCAACTGAGCCAGGTGAGCTTGATAAACTCTGATCATGTAAAGCTTGAATGCTATCAATAACTGCAACTTCAGGTTTTAAATAATTAAGCTCTTTTATTACTAATTCTAGATCCGTTTCTGCAAGTAAATGAAGATTGGACTCAGAGTTTTCTATTCGATTCCATCTAAGTTTGACTTGTTGAGCAGATTCTTCAGCAGCCACATAAAGAACAGATCTATGGTGTGAGATTTTAGTGGCACTTTGCAAAATGAGAGTACTTTTTCCAATACCTGGGTCTCCCCCAATCAATACAAGTGATCCAGGTACTAAACCGCCTCCTAGTACTCTGTCTAACTCATCATATCCACTTGGAATGCGATCAATGATTTGGTCTTTTGTTTGATTTATCAGCTCTGAACGATATGGAGCTTTCTCTTTTGGAGAATTAATCTTTGTGTAAATAGATTTTTCTGATTTTTGATTAATTTTTTCTTCTATTATTGAATTCCATTCCCCACAATTGTTGCAGCGGCCAAAGAATTGCCTGGTTTGAGCACCGCAACTTTGACAGATATAAATAGAGACAGATCGAGACACTTAGTTGTAAAAAGGAAGTTGGCTGTAGTTGAATAAAGATAGTGATCTTTATTGTTGGTGAACCTTCACTTAAGATCTTGTGACAGCCGCCAAAACTAAGGAAGAAATGACGGCCACAAGTCCCTCAAAGGAAACCATCCTCGTAGCTGATGATGAGGCGAGTATTAGGAGAATCCTAGAAACTCGTCTATCTATGATTGGCTATCAAGTTGTTACGGCTTGTGATGGAAACGAGGCACTGGATCTCTTCAGAAATTGTGAGCCTGATTTGGTTGTTCTTGATGTCATGATGCCTAAATTGGATGGATATGGAGTTTGTCAGGAATTAAGAAAGGAATCAGATGTTCCAATAGTCATGTTGACAGCATTGGGAGATGTTGCAGACAGAATTACTGGTTTAGAGCTTGGTGCTGATGATTACGTTGTTAAACCATTTAGCCCAAAAGAATTGGAAGCAAGGATCAGGTGTGTTTTAAGAAGAGTTGAAAAAGAACAAATAGCAGGACTGCCTAATTCCGGAGTTATTGCTGTTATGAATTTAAAGATTGATACAAATAAACGTCAGGTTTACAGAAATGATGAACGAATTAGATTAACAGGAATGGAATTTAGTCTTTTAGAACTTTTGGTTAGTCGGTCAGGTGAACCTTTTAGTAGAGGGGAAATTTTGAAAGAAGTTTGGGGATATACACCTGAAAGACATGTTGATACGAGAGTGGTTGATGTACATATTTCTAGACTAAGATCAAAGCTTGAGGATGATCCAGCTAATCCGGAACTAATTCTTACTGCAAGAGGAACAGGTTATCTTTTTCAAAGAATTGTTGATTCAATGATTCCTGAAGGCTCATAAATCAGTGGAAAAAAATCACCAAAATAACAAATTAAATCGTTCTAAGGCAATTAGGCGATTGGTGATTTGGTACCGTCGAAATTCAGCTGTTACTAGTCTTGTTGACACTGCAACAAGCTCAGCTACGGCAGCAACTAATGTCGCTGGAACAGTTGTTTCTAATGCTGGTTCTGTTGTTACAAGCGCTGGATCTATAGCTAGAAGCACACTAGAGCCATTTGTATTTGATCCTCTTAGAAGACTTCAAGTTGGAGACAGTACAGAAGATAAAAATGAAATTCAAGATTCCGAAAGGGTTTGGGTTGCTGTCGATGGAATGGGAGGAGATCTGGCACCTGGAGCAATACTTGATGGGTGTTTGAAAGCTTTGTCATTGCTTCCATTAAAAATTAAATTTGTAGGTGAAATTGAGAAAGTACAAAAAGCAGCGATTGAATTTGGCTTAGAAGAATCTTTAGAGAGAGCATTAGATAATGGCAATTTTGAATTAATTCCCAGTGGTCTCTCAGTTGGCATGGATGAGGAAGCCACTGCAGTGCGCAAAAAAAAGGATTCGAGCATAAATATTGCAATGAAATTAGTTAAAGAAGGAAAAGCTATGGGTGTCTATTCAGCTGGGAACTCCGGAGCAATGATGGCCTCAGCGATATTCAAGCTGGGACGTTTAAAAGGAATTGATCGTCCAGCAATTGGAGCATTATTCCCAACAAAAGATCCTGGTCAACCAGTATTGGTTTTAGATGTTGGGGCAAATATGGACTGTAAACCAACGTATTTGCATCAATTTGCTCTTTTGGGAAATATTTATTGTCGAGATGTTTTGCAGGTCGAAAAGCCAAGAATAGGGTTATTAAATATTGGAGAAGAATCTTGTAAAGGGAATGATCTTTCTCTAGAAACTTATAAACTTTTAAGTGCTGAAGAACGTTTTTGCTTTTCTGGAAATTGTGAAGGAAGAGATGTCTTATCAGGTGATTTTGATGTTGTGGTTTGTGATGGATTTACAGGAAACGTTTTGCTGAAATTTTTAGAGTCAGTTGGTAGTGTTCTTTTGGGAGTTTTGAGGGCTGAGTTACCTAGAGGTAGACGGGGTAAAGTTGGTTCTGCTTTTTTAAGAAATAATTTGAAACGTATTAAGAAACGTTTAGATCATGCTGAACATGGTGGAGCGTTACTTCTAGGAATAAATGGAATTTGTGTAATTGGTCATGGTGGAAGCAAAGCTTTATCTGTTTTAAGTGCTTTAAGAGTTGTTCATTCTGCTGCAAGTCATGGAGTAATGGATGATTTAGCTAATCTCAATAAAACAGATGTCTTAAAGGTCTGATAGGAACTGTCCTGTCCTACCATGTGATTGACTTATGAAATGAAGGCTTTTTTTAGATTTGAATAGGAACTCTAAATGTGACTCAGGAATATCTTTTGTGGGGTGCGGAAGCGCCACGCCTAAAAAGATAATCAACAATAATCAACTTGGCCAGAGAGTAGATACTAATGATGAATGGATTCAAACTAGAACTGGAATTGGAGAAAGAAGAGTTATTGGAGAGAATGAATCTCTGATTGATTTGGCGACAGATGCAGCTCTTAATGCTGTAAAGATGGCTAATTGGGATGTAAAAACTATTGATTTGATAATTCTTGCAACATCTACTCCAGAAGATTTATTTGGCTCTGCGCCTAAAATACAATCAAATTTGAAAGCCTCCAATGCAGTTGCTTTTGATTTAACTGCTGCTTGTAGTGGCTTTTTATTTGCTTTGGTAACTGCATCACAATATTTAGCTTCTGGGTCTATGAAAAGAGCTGTGGTTATTGGAGCCGATCAATTGTCAAAATGGGTAGATTGGGATGATAGAAAGACTTGCGTTTTGTTTGGAGATGGAGCAGGAGCAGTAGCTATTGAAACCACTGATAATCAAAATGGTTTAATTGGATATGATTTGAAGTCTGACGGCAGTAAAGGAGGTTGTTTAAATCTCTTTCAATCAAATATTTTTTTAGATTTAGTTCAAGGAGCTAAACATCAAAAAGGGGAATATTTACCGATCAAAATGGAGGGGAAAGAGGTTTATAAGTTTGCAGTGAAAGAAGTTCCAATTATTCTTGGAGAACTTTTAGATAAATATCAAATACAGCCTGAAAGTATAGATTGGCTCTTGTTACACCAGGCTAATCAAAGAATTCTCGATGCTGTAGCTTCACGATTTTCAATACCGTCTGAAAAAGTGCTCTCAAATTTAAAACACTATGGCAATACCTCTGCAGCAACAATTCCATTGATGCTTGATGAGGCAGTTAGAGATCAAAGGATCAAATCAGGAGATTTAATAGCTTGTAGTGGATTTGGTGCTGGCTTGAGTTGGGGAGCCGCGTTGTTTTTTTGGCATGGTCCCTATTAGGCTGCTAAACAATTAATCAAATAAATTATGACTATTGCCTGGGTCTTTCCTGGTCAAGGCTCTCAAAAATTAGGGATGGCAAATTCGTTAATAGATTTGCCTGGTTCGAGAGAAAGATTTGAATTAGCTTCTCAAATTCTTGGACGAGATCTTTGGAAAATCTGTTGTGGTGAGAGTATTCCTAACGAAGAAATTTATGATTTAAACGATACTAGAAACACGCAACCTGCACTTTTTGTGGTTGAGTCACTATTGGTTGATGATTTAAAAAGACAAGAAAGGGAGACCCAAATAATTGCAGGTCATAGTCTCGGCGAGATAGTTGGTCTTTATTCAGCAGATGTTTTAGATGCGGAGAAAGCGTTGAGGCTATTAAAGAAAAGATCTGAATTAATGGCAGCTGCAGGAGGCGGTGCAATGATTGCAGTTTTGGGCTTTGATCGCGATGAATTAGATGAGTTGATTAGAGAAACTGAGGGAGCAGCAATAGCTAATGATAATAGTGAATCCCAAGTTGTTTTATCTGGTTCACCTGATGCGGTGAAGAAAGTGGCTGATAATTTAAAATGTAAAAGAGCAATTCCTTTACAAGTTTCGGGGGCCTTTCACTCCATATTTATGACTGAAGCATCTCAAAGCTTTGCTGAGGAACTTGATCAATTAACTTTTCAAGATGCTCAGGTACCGGTTCTTAGTAATGTTGATCCGACTCCAACTGTAGATGGTGGAACTTTGAAGGAACGCCTGAAAAAACAAATGACTACTGGGGTTAGGTGGAGAGAGACTATGAATGCCATGCAAAACGAAGGAATAACAACAATGGTTGAAATTGGACCTGGGAATGTACTTAGTGGGCTTGCGAAAAGATCAATGAAAGGAGTCCTGACTAGTCAAATCTCCAATGCAAGTGATTTAGGCTATTGATTTTGGAACAATCAAAAATAGTTGAGGGAGTTGAAACTATCAATCAAGCAATGCCTCGACAAAGCTTTGTTTATGGTTGCGTCAGTTATCTCTTTGTTTTCCCAATTTTTCGTTTTTTGTTTAGAGGTCAAACAATAGGGATTTCGAATTTACCCAAGACCGGCGGAGTTGTAGTTGTCTCTAATCATGGTTCTCATTTGGATCCACCAATATTGGGGCATGCCCTGGGCAGACCGGTAGCTTTTATGGCAAAGTCTGAACTGTTCAGAATACCAATTTTGGCATCTATAATTTCAGCCTGTGGGGCTTATCCAGTTAAGAGGGGTGCTGGGGATAGAGAAGCATTAAGAACTGCCTCTAATCGAATAAATAAAGGTTGGGCCACTGGTGTGTTTTTGGATGGAACTAGACAAGAGAATGGGAGGGTTAATGATCCTAAAGCAGGAGCGGCTCTTCTTGCAGGAAGGACAGGTTGCCCTATTCTTCCTGTAGCGATAGTCAATAGTCATAGAGCTTTTCCAAAAGGATCCTTTCTCCCTAGACTTGTATCTATTCATTTAAGAGTTGGTGAATTAATTCAACCCCCTAAAACAAGGAAAAGAGAAGATCTAACATCAACAACTAAAGAAATTCAAATAGCTATAAATTCAATGCTTGATAAAGGTCTAATTATAAATAATTGAGCTCAGTCTATCTCGATAATAAGAGAATATTGTAACTTATAAATTTTTTATTTATTATCTATTGGTGATGTTGGATAAATTGGCAATGTTTCTCCCCAATGAGAGTTAATTTTTGAATTTTGACAATACTGAGAAAAATCTATAAGTGAAATAATATCTTTTTCAATATTGTTAGAAGCTTTAATTGAAGGATTTATTTCTTTTTCATTGATTATCAATTTAGGGGGAATGATTTCAGTAAATTCATGATAATTTGTTTCTTGGTGAATTTTAATTAGTTTATATTGTCCAGCTACAAAGCCTCTTCGTGGCAAAAAATCTTTTATCCAAAACGGATTTTTTATTTGACTTTGATCAAGATCTCTATAAAGTCTTTGAGCCATTAAATGGAATGTACTAAGTGAATCTAATGAACAATTAATTTGCTGAGCAAGTGTTCTTGCCATTGAGATGGTTAATCTTGTGCTTGTAAAACTTCCAGGGCCTTTTGCTACTGAAATACGAATTATTTGCTTCCAAAATTTTCTAGGTAGAATGTTTTCTATACAACTAAATAATTTGTTTGATAAGGAGCGTCCGATATTAAATACTTCACTATTTATTATATTTTCTGGATTCTTAATATCTTTAATGGCAATTCCAAAGGATTCTGAGCAGCTATGTAAAGCTAATAAATATTTTGAATTTGAGCTATGGAAATCTTGCAATGGATTTATTATAATTGTTACTTTGGTATTTCTTCTCCTGGACGAAGTCTGCTCCATTTCCCTTTGTCTAATAGAAAACTATCACAACCTCTTACATCCCATTCAATTCCTATCTCGCTCTCAGGCATATCCAAAATATTGATATGAATTTTTGGATTAGTGCCTTGAAAATCTGGATTTTTGGAAATGTGTTTGACGCCGTGATTCTCTTCAACTGTGAAGTAGGTCTTGCATCTATCTACCCAAGCACAATCAACACAGATGCACATAGCTATAAAAATAAAACCTAGGAGTCATTTTGATAAGTAAGAACACATTACTATCAAATGATCTTTTTGGAGATTTAAATCCAAAAGATTGGCCAATATCCATAGCCGATTTGCCTGCTGGAAGTGCTTTGGTGGGGGGATCTGTAAGAGATGGATTGTTGAAAAAATTGAGTCAAAAACCTGAGTTGGATTTTGTGATACCAATAGAAGCTATTCAATTTAGTGAAAACTTATCAAAGAAAATTAATGCTACTTTTATAAAGCTTGATCAAAAGAGGGATATCGCTCGGTTAGTTACTAATGGATGGACTCTTGATTTTGCTGGACAGGTTGGAGCAACTCTTGAAGATGATTTATTAAGACGTGATTTTAGAATTAATGCAATTGCTTTAATGATTAGAGAAACGCCAGAGATATTTGATCCAACAGGAGGAATAGATGATCTAAAAAATAAGAGAATTGTTGCAATAAGTGAAAAGAACTTAATTGATGATCCTTTGAGAATTCTTAGAGGTTTTCGATTGATGTGTGAGTTGGATTTTGAGATAGAGGGAAAAACCAAAAGGTTTTTAAAAACTAATAAAGATAAATTAAGTAATGTTGCGCCGGAAAGGATGAAAATGGAGATTTTAAAAATAGTTAATTCAGAATGGAATCCTACAGTTTGGGAAACTTATTTAGAACTTCAAATATTGAGAGATTGGAATGAAGCTAAGCTCCCTTCTTATGAGATAAAAAAACAAGAAAATTTATCTAAAGAGCTTATACTTGGAAAGCCTTTAGCAAAATTAATATCTTTACTTAGTGATGAGGGTTTGTCAAGATTGAGATTTAGTAAAAATCAAATTAAAAAATGCAAAAATCTGAGATTTTGGGTTAATAAAACCAATTGCCTAGGTTTAGAGAATCTTTCAGAGGATGACAGGTTTCAGCTTCATCTTGATTTGGAAGAGGATTTGCCATCATTCATTCTTTTTTTGAATCAGAAACATAGAAACGTTTGGTTAAAACGCTGGAAAGACCTCTCTGACCCTCTCTTTCATCCTTCTTATCCTTTGGATGGGAATTTACTTCAAAAAGTCTTTGATATTCCTCATGGCCCTTTATTGGGGAAGCTTATGAGACATCTTTCTAAGGAAAGAGCTTATGGTCGATTCTTTACAAATCAAGAGGCTTTGGAGGTCGCTCGTAAATGGACCTTAGAGAATTCCCCCTCTATGTGATTAACTACACACAAATCAAATTCATCTCGGCCGTATGCCGTAGCCATTTTATCCCCTTTTTCTAAATGAGCGTCCGCCTTTACATCGGTAATTTGCCGCAGAATGTCAACGTTAAAGAACTTGAAGCCCTCCTAGCATCTATAGGTGATGGCATAAAATTTAAAGCTGTTTTCGATAGAGATACCAAGGCTTGTAGGGGATTTGGTTTCGCAAATATTAAGGATGAGAATATTGCAAATGAGCTTATTGAGAAATTAAATGGGTATGAATTTAATGGGAATAAATTGAGGGTTGAGCGTTCTGAACGTAAAGATTCCAATTCAAGTAACTCAAGAAGAGGAGGAGGTTCCAATAATGGTAATAGAGGTTCTAATCGTAAAGATGTTAAGAAAGTTGTACATAGCGATGCACCAATTAAAGAAGCTCCCGATCCAAGATGGGCTGGAGAACTATCAAAATTGAAGGATCTATTAGCTAATCAAAAAACCCCTGTATAGATATTCAACTAATTAGTGTTTTAAGTTTATATTTTTCATCGTTGATAGTTATCAGATAAGAGATTGGTAGGTTTATTGCTTTAACCCATCCCTTTACATAAGCACGATTATTGAAGACGTCATAATCTAATTTTTCAATTGAATTTAGTATTCCGCTGTATAACCTTAATGATGTCCATATGGGCCATCTTGCATCTATTGACAGCCATTTTATTCCTTCTTCAGACTTTTGGAACCAATCTCTCGCTCTTGCTAATTGAAAAGACATTAAAGCTTTCCAGTTCTCATTGATTTTTCCTTGCATTAAATCTTCTTCTGAGTAATTGAATTTTTCTAGATCCTCTAAAGGGAGATATATACGCCCTCTTCCTCTATCTTCGCCGACGTCTCTAAGAATATTTGTTAATTGATTCGCAATTCCTAAAGCGATAGCGGCTTTTGAAGTATCTGGAGATGGCTTATTTGGATTGGACGTATAGGCAGCATCAATTCCTATTACTCCTTGAGTCATCAACCCAACCGTTCCAGCAACTCGATAACAATAGAGTTTAAGTTCTTCAAAGGTTTTATATCTAGTTGTATCTAGATCCATTCTCTGGCCTTCTATCATATCGATATAGGGCTGAATAGATTGAGGGAATTTTTGAAGAGTATCCGCTAAGACTGCATCAAGATCATCTTCAGTATTACCAGCAAAAACCTTTTTTGTTTTGTCTTCCCATTTATTTAGTCGATCTGATAACTCATTTTTTGATTTTTTTTGAGCCTCAGTGCTATCCATCAACTCATCAGTTCTACGGCACCATACATAAATGGCCCATATTGCTCTGCGCTTGGCAGGAGGAAGCAACATAGTGCCAAGGTAGAAGGTCTTGGCCCATTGTGCAGTTTCTTTTCTGCAAGCCTCATAGGCATCCTCTAAATTCACAGAAGGCTGCACCAAAATTAAAAGTTTGTAAGTTTTTTAGTTTGCATTAATCTCTCGAATAGCAATTTTAAATAAATTGCTATTGATACATTAAGACTAAGAAGAACCTATGTCAGTTCAGATTCGATCTTTTCCGCACATAGTTTCCCACTTAACACCGCCCCTTCCATGGAAGCAAGATATTTTTGCATTGTATAATCACCCGTTAAGAAAAAGTTGCTAATAGGAGTCTTTTGATCAGGCCGTAAATCTTGACATCCAGGAACTGCTTTGTAGACCGATTGCGGTGTTTTTATCACTTTATATTTTCTTAATTTAGCTTTATCTTCCCCTAAGAAATGACTAGGGAAAAGCTTAGCCAATTCTTTCATTGTTGCATCGATGATTTCTTCATCTTTACGACTAATCCAGTCTTTTGCAGGCGCAAAGACTAATTCAAGCATGGATCGATTTGGATCCTCATATTCTTTACAAGTTATGCTCATGTCTGCATAAACGCTTAAGAGCGGAGATCTGCTAAATAAAAGGTGGTCAATATTGGTAAGTTTCCGATCGAACCAAAGATGAATATTAATAACTGGAACTCCTTTCAGACCTTCAAGTTTTCTGAATATATCTTTAGAAGCCCACTCACTTGGCAAAATTGTTTTAAAAATATCTACCGGCATTGCGCTGACATATGCGTCCGCTTCAATTTCTTTTCCATGAGATTCTTTAGCACTGCCTATCAAGAAATTTTCAACTGTGCCATCTCTTTTTAAATTGATTTTTTTAAGTGGGCTATTTAAAAATACATCGCCTCCTAAAGCTTTTATGTGATCAACCATTGGTTGGCAAAGTCTTTCTGGTGGGGCTCCATCAAGGAATGCCATTTTAGACCCGTTTTTTTCTTGTAAAAAGCGGTTTAAGGCAGTTAACAATACTGTTGAGGAAATTTCATCAGGGCCTATAAAATTAAGGGCCTTACTCATTGCGATAAAAACTTCGTCGTTTACTCTTTCTGGAATATTTTGTTTTTTTAGCCATTCGGTCCAAGAGTATTTATCACAATCTTCTACGTAATTTTGGCCGCGCAACATAGCAGGTATTAGCCCCAGCCCAAATGAAATTTTTTCTGGCCAGCTAAGCATGTCATTGTTGCTTAAAATTGCTGCGACTCCATTTATTGGAGCAGGCAAATCTGGGAAATCAAAACGGCTATATGTTCCAGGTTCTTCAGGTTGGTTAAAAATCATAGAATGACTTTTCCATTGAAGACGATCTTCAATATCTAACTCTTTAAAAAGCTGAAGCATGTTTGGATATGCCCCAAAAAATATATGCAAACCAGTTTCGTACCAATCCCCATCTTCGTCTTTCCAAGCAGCAACTTTTCCACCAAGTACGTTTCTTGCTTCATAAACGAATGGAGAATGACCTGCATCCGCTAAGTATTTTGCACATGAAAGTCCTGCTAATCCGGCTCCAGCAATTGCTACCCGCATACTTAAATAAAAGAGTATTTAACAACTTTAGTAAGTAAGACCACCCAACAAGGGTTAAGGTCGTTAAATTTGCAGTATAAATTTCGGTTTGTTGTTTTAAATTCATGAGCGACACTATCCTTAAGTGCACAACACGCCACGTAAGAATTTTTACTGCAGTAGTAGAAAATGAAGATTTAATTTTAGATAATGGTCATTTGACTTTGGATATTGATCCTGATAATGAATTTCTTTGGGAAGATCAATCCATTAGAAAGGTACAAGATTATTTTCGGGAACTTGTTTCTTCTCAAGACGATAAAGAGTTGAGTGATTACAGCTTGCGAAAGATAGGATCCTTGCTAGAAGATTTTATTCGAAAGTTGCTTAAAGATGGAGAACTCAGTTATAACCCAGATAGTAGGGTTATGAATTACTCCATGGGATTACCTCGAACTCAAGAATTACTATGAATCAAGGTCCCTACGATCGCCGTCCCCCATCTCGTAGAAGATCAGATCTTGCGAGAAGACAAGAAGGTAATAAATTTAATCCTAGAAATAATTCGAATTTTAGAAACCAATACGAACAAAGAGGAAGTAGATTTGATGCCTCTGGCCCTTCTGGTGGTGGTGGTGGCGGAATAAAAATAAACTCTAACTCAGTTGCTATTTTGGCTGGAGTTTTGGTTATTGGTGTTGGTATTGGTAGCCTCATAACAAGCACAACCTCAGGTGGTCAGGGAAATATTGCAAGTCAGCAACAGCTCGATATGGCAGTTCCAGATCCAGACTTTTGTAGGCAATACGGGGCTAGTGCTTTTGTGATTGATGTTGAAATGTATACGACCCTAAATCCTTCTACAAGCTTTGTTACACAACCAGCTCTTCAACCTGGTTGTGTAATTAGAAGGGAAAACTGGACTGTATTGCAAAAGCAAGGAGCCATAAATAACGATGATGTTAGAGAGTGTAAACAGAGAATGAATACATTTGCTTATATTGGTTCTATTAGGGATCAGCCAATTGTTCGTTGCGTTTATCAAGCAGATGTTAACGAGAATAAATTTATAATTAAAGGAGCTGAAGAAGATGCTGTTGGTATTAATAAGGAAGCCATACAATTTTAAATTTCATCATTAGATAATGGTGAAAATGAACTAGCAAATAAAGGCAGAATATCATTAGTGAAGGCTTCTGCAGCTCTTGATGAATATCTCCCTGGATTAGTGATTACTTTTAGTTCTCTTTTTACTTCTAGATCCGCAACAATGGCTCTGTGGATACTTCCTCCAGAAAGTTCTCTTTCAATTGATACTACTGGAAGAAAAGCGGCTCCAAGATCTGATTGAACAGCATTTTTTATCGCTTCCAGAGAATTTAATTCCATTTCAATATGTAATCTTTGCACATCTAGTCCCGAGGAAGATAGAAGTTGATCAACTACTTTTCGTGTCGTTGATTGATTGTCTAAAGTTATAAATCTTAGACTATATAAATCTTCTTTTGTAAGTACTTTTGACTTTGCCAATGGATGATTAGTAGGTAAAACAAGAGCTAATTCATCAGTTGCAAAAGGAATTACTTGTAATGATTCGTTTAGTTCTAATGGAAGTTGGCCTCCAATAATGGCTATATCAATCTGGCCATTAGCAACGCTCCACCCTGTCCTTCTAGTGCTATGAATTTGAAGTTGAACAGAAACCTCTGGATACTTTTGTCTAAAATGCCCAATCATTCTTGGCATTAAGTAAGTACCAGTAGTTTGGCTGGCTCCAATAATTAGAGAGCCCCCTTTGAGGTTGTTCAAATCTTCAATGGCTTTGCAAGTCTCTTGGCACTCTCCTAAAATTTTTTCGCAATAGTTAAGAAGAAGTTTTCCAGCTTCAGTTAATTGAGCTTTTCTTCCTCCTCTGTCAAATATGGCAATTTCTAATTGTTTTTCTAAATTTTGCACTTGCAAACTAACAGCTGGCTGAGTAACAAACAGGCTGTCAGCAGCTTTTTTAAAACTTCCCTCATCAACAATTGCTTTGAGGATTCTTAGTTGGTCAAGAGTGAATGGAATTTCGGCCATGGTGGCAGGCCTGCATGGCAGTTATTAAAGTAAAATTTAGGGAAAAACAACACCAACTGTTGATCCGGTATGGATCTAATAATTTTTTGAGAGGCTTTTAAAAGGACGAATGGCATTTTTAGATACGCATGGTTCGAGTTGTGTGATGATATTACTTTTGTTTTGTTTTGCCGTTATTCATAGTGGGGGCGCTGCTTTAAGGGTGAGGGCAGAAGGTTTAATTGGTGCAAGAGCATGGAGATTGATTTTTGCTTTTGCAAGTATTCCCTCAGCAGTTATTTTGGTTGGTTATTTTATTGCTCATCGTTACGACGGAGTTAGATTTTGGAATTTTCAGGGAGTTAGCGAATTAATTCCAATGATTTGGATTTTGAGTGCAATAAGTTTTCTTTTCCTATATCCAGCTACATATAACCTTTTAGAAATTCCAGCTGTTTTGAGACCCAAAGTTAGAATCTATGCTACTGGGATTATTAGAATTACTCGCCATCCTCAGGCAATTGGTCAAATTATTTGGTGTTTCGCGCATTTACTTTGGATAGGCACAAGTTTTACTCTTGTAACTTGCTTGGGATTAATTGCTCATCATTTATTTGCTATTTGGCATGGTGATAGAAGACTTAGTCTCAAATTCGGGCAAGAATTTGAGGATGTGAAGAAAAAAACATCAGTAGTTCCATTTTTGGCTGTGTTGGATGGACGACAAAAATTAGAAATCAAAGAATTTATCAGGCCTTCTCAAATGGGCATTCTCATTGCAGTGTTCTTTTTCTGGTGGTCCCATAAATTTATTTCTGTTGGAGCTGAGAGATTTCTCTCTTTTGATTTCACTGAATTACTAGCAAGAATTGCCTAAAATCATATCAATATGATTTAGCTGGATGCATTCGGCTGCAGATTTTGCTTGGTTAATTCCTCTCCTCCCTCTTTGCGGGGCAGTTTTGATTGGTTTGGGATTAATTAGTTTTAACGACCTCTTTAATCGTTCACGAAAACCCGTTGCAATAACACTTTTAACCTCTGTAGGTGCCTCTGCATTTATTAGCTATGCAGTTTTGGCTGAGCAACTTTCAGGCAAGCCTCAAGTTGAACACTTGTTCATATGGGCAAGTGCAGGTTCTTTTGAGTTGCCAATGGGATATGTGATTGACCCTTTAGCAGCCGTAATGCTTGCTCTTGTTACGACTATTGCTTTGTTGGTAATGATTTATTCCCATGGTTATATGGCACATGACCCTGGGTATGTTCGTTTTTTTACCTATCTAGCCTTATTTAGCAGTTCTATGCTTGGGTTAATAGTTAGTCCTAACTTGCTTGAAATATATGTATTTTGGGAATTGGTTGGAATGTGTTCATATTTACTTGTTGGTTTTTGGTACGACAGAGATGGTGCTGCGCATGCAGCTCAAAAGGCTTTTATCGTTAACAGAGTAGGAGATTTTGGGTTATTGCTCGGCATCTTGGGTCTTTTTTGGGCAACTGGAAGTTTTGATTTTAATGGAATTGCTAAGGGTTTATCAGAGTCAGTTAGTGCCGGGACAGTGCCAATATGGGCTGCTTTGACCCTTTGTATTCTTGTTTTTATGGGACCAATGGCAAAGTCCGCACAATTCCCTCTGCATGTTTGGTTGCCCGACGCAATGGAAGGCCCAACTCCCATATCTGCTTTAATCCATGCGGCAACAATGGTTGCAGCGGGAGTTTTTTTAGTAGCGAGGCTTGAGCCTTTGTTTAGCCAGTTTCCTTTTATTGGATTGTTCATAGCAATTATTGGGACAATTACTTGTTTTTTAGGAGCATCAATTGCTTTGACACAAATGGATTTAAAAAAAGGATTAGCTTATAGCACTGTTTCTCAACTTGGATACATGATGTTAGCGATGGGATGTGGAGCACCAGTTGCCGGAATGTTCCATTTAGTTACCCATGCATGTTTTAAGGCAATGTTATTCCTTGGTTCAGGTTCAGTGATTCATGCAATGGAGGAGGTGGTTGGTCATGAACCAATTCTTGCTCAAGATATGAGATTAATGGGCGGTTTACGTAAGAAAATGCCCATTACGGCAATAACCTTTTTCATTGGCTGTATTGCTATTAGTGGTATCCCCCCTCTTGCAGGTTTTTGGAGTAAGGACGAAATTCTTGGTCAAGCTTTTAATAGTTTTCCAATACTCTGGTTTATTGGTTTTTTAACGGCTGGAATGACTGCTTTTTATATGTTTCGTCTATATTTTCTAACTTTTGAAGGAGACTTCCGTGGTGAAAATAAAGAGATGCAGCTTGCTTTGCTTTCTCTGGCAGGTAAAGAGCAAGATGATGAGCATGAAGATCATGAAGTTGGCAAGATACATGAATCTGCATGGCCTATGACATTCCCCTTGGCAGTTTTGGCAATTCCTTCTGTTTTGATTGGATTTATAGGAGTTCCTTGGAACAGTGTTTTTGCAAACTTGTTAGACCCTCTTGAGGCTATTGAAGCTGCAGAAAAGTTTAGCTGGGGAGAATTTATCCCACTTGCTACTGCTTCTGTGGCTATCTCATCTGCAGGAATACTTTTGGCAGTTTTAACTTATTACCTTAAACGATTTGATCTTGGAGTCTCTCTCTCTGAAAAATATCCTCAAATAAATTCATTTCTTCAAAACAAATGGTATCTGGATGATATTAATGAGAAAATTTTTGTAAAAGGTAGTAGAAAGCTCGCTAGAGAAGTACTTGAAGTTGATGCAAAAGTAGTTGATGGAGTAGTTAATCTGACTGGATTGCTGACTCTCGGTAGTGGAGAAGGTCTAAAGTATTTTGAAACAGGAAGAGCTCAGTTTTATGCATTGATTGTTTTTGGAGGAGTGATTGCTTTGGTCGCACTTTTTGGCGTTATTGGGACATAATTTACATAATTTTTTTAGGTGTGTGTTTCATCCCCTATCTATAGGGTGCCAATAATCTCATAATTTCTAAACTCAAAAAGTGGTGATTAATTTCGAGTCTTGGAATTCGCTTTCAATGCAAGTTTGAACCTAGGTACAATGCTTATTCCTGAGCCAATTCAAGCCGATTTACCATGGTTAAGTTTATCCATATTTTTCCCAATTGTTGGAGCTTTAATCGTTCCTTTTATTCCAGATAAAGGAGAAGGAAAAGAAGTTCGATGGTATGCCCTAATAATTGCTTTAATTACTTTTCTAATTACCGTTGCTGCTTACTTTAAAGGTTTTGATCCGAGTCAAGAAGGCTTGCAGTTATATGAAAAAGTTAATTGGCTTCCAAATCTTGGATTGACTTGGTCTGTTGGCGCAGATGGTTTGTCAATGCCATTGATATTGCTTACAAGTTTCATAACCTCTCTTGCGGTTTTAGCAGCTTGGCCAGTTAGCTATAAACCTAAATTATTTTTCTTTTTAATCCTCGCTATGGATGGCGGCCAGATAGCAGTATTTGCTGTCCAAGATATGTTGCTTTTCTTTTTGGCTTGGGAATTGGAGTTGTTTCCGGTGTATTTATTTCTTGCAATCTGGGGCGGGAAGAAAAGGCAATATGCAGCCACGAAATTTATTATCTATACAGCAGGAAGCTCGTTATTTATTCTCCTTGCAGGTCTTGCAATGGGTTTCTTTCAAGGAGGAGGAATTCCAGATTTCGGCTATACCCATTTGGCTCAGCAAAATTTTGGTAAGGGGTTTCAACTGCTTTGTTATTCAGGATTACTAATTGCTTTTGGTGTCAAACTTCCTATTGTTCCTCTTCATACTTGGTTGCCAGATGCACATGGAGAGGCCACTGCTCCAGTGCATATGCTTTTAGCAGGCATATTGTTGAAAATGGGTGGATATGCTCTTCTAAGATTTAATGCGCAATTGCTGCCTGATGCTCATGCTCAATTTGCACCATTGTTAATCGTTCTTGGAGTAGTAAATATTATTTACGCAGCTTTAACTTCTTTTGCTCAAAGGAATCTAAAAAGAAAAATTGCTTATAGCTCCATAAGTCATATGGGTTTTGTTTTGATAGGCATTGGAAGCTTTAGTTCTTTAGGAACGAGTGGAGCTATGTTGCAAATGGTTAGCCACGGTCTAATAGGAGCAAGTTTGTTTTTCCTTGTTGGAGCAACTTACGACAGAACACACACGCTTCAATTAGATGAGATGGGGGGTATTGGTCAAAACATGAGGATTATGTTTGCTTTATGGACTGCATGCGCTTTCGCTTCACTCGCTTTACCTGGAATGAGTGGATTTATCTCAGAATTAATGGTCTTTGTTGGTTTTGTAACTGACGAAGTTTATACACTCCCATTTAGAATTGTTATTGCTTCATTAGCTGCAATAGGAGTCATTTTGACACCCATATATTTACTATCGATGCTCAGAGAAATTTTCTTTGGGAAAGAGAATGCGAAGTTAATATCCAAAGCAAAGTTGGTAGATGCTGAACCTAGAGAAATTTATATCATTGCTTGTTTATTAGTTCCTATTATTGGAATTGGTTTGTATCCAAAAATCATGACTGATACTTATATTTCATCGATTGATGGATTGGTTAAACGAGATTTGTTAGCCGTTGAGAGAATTAGAAATGACCAAGCAACGATTATAAGTAGTCCTAATTTATCAATTGGGACTATTGAAGCTCCTTTTTTAGATTGAATATCATTCCTTTGACCTGGCATAACTTTCATCAAAGAGATAACTTTCTTGTAGAGTCTTAGTCTTAATTGCCAGTTAATCTTTTAAGTCAAACTGCAGATTCTGGAGCGAGACTTGCAATTCGTCTTTTGCAAGATGCAGCTGAAAGAGGTGATATTGATCCATGGGATGTAGATGTTATTCCTGTTATTGATGGTTTTCTTGACCAACTGAAACAGCGGATTGAAATTCCAAAAAAGATTTCAGAACATTTCATTCAAAATGGTGGAAGTTATGAAGTTGATCTTGCTCAGAGTAGTGAAGCCTTTTTAGCCGCTTCTGTCTTAGTTGGCTTAAAGGCTGAGGTCCTTGAAGCTGAAATATTCTCTGTTGATGTAGATGATCAAGATGATTCAGAATTTGATTTTGGGGAGCAAGGTTGGCTAGATGAAACTTTTCAATTACCTTCTCGTCCAGAAAGACATCTATTTAGAAGGCCTGTTGCCCCTCCACCTTTTAGAAGGCCAGTTACGCTTGGAGAATTAATAAACCAGCTTGAGACCATTGCAGAATCTTTGAAAAATGATGAGTTGCATAATCGTAGAAAGTTACGACAGAGAAAATTAACTGATAGGGAAGTTATTGCTCAAGTTTCATCTCTTGCTCATCGAGAAAAATTACCTGAAACCACTGCAGCTTTGGCAATTTTTCTTAACGATTGGGAACAAGCTTTGCACTGGGTTGATTTTGAATTATTAGTTGAGAGGTGGAGTCAAGATTCAGCTTCAGAGGATTTGGATACTGATAGAGTTGGAGTCTTTTGGGCTTTATTGTTTTTATGTTCTCAAGGCAAGGTGGAGATTGATCAAAAAGATTCTTTGTTTTCTCCATTAAGTCTAAAGAGGCTTTTAGAACCAGGAATGGTTGCTCAACTTCCTTTGGCATCTTTGGACGTGACAGATGGCTCGCCGGCTGCTGCCTAGCTCTTTTTGGAGGCAGCATTCTATGTTGGCCTTGTATCGCTTCAGTTAGACCACTTATGAAGGCGATGATCCTGGCGGCTGGGAAAGGTACCAGAGTTCAGCCGATCACGCATGTGATTCCAAAGCCAATGATTCCTATCCTTCAGAAACCTGTAATGGAGTTTCTGTTGGAACTCCTTAAGGAGCATGGCTTTACTGAGGTTATGGTTAACGTTTCTCATTTAGCAGAAGAAATAGAAAATTATTTTCGAGATGGGCAAAGATTTGGAGTTGAAATTGCATATAGCTTTGAAGGCCGTATTGAAGATGGAGAATTAATTGGTGACGCATTAGGGTCAGCGGGTGGGCTGAAAAAAATTCAAGACTTTCAAAAATTTTTTGATGATACTTTTGTTGTCTTGTGCGGAGATGCACTAATTGATTTGGATTTGTCTGAAGCTGTAAAAAGACATAAAGAGAAAGGTGCCTTAGCCAGTTTGATTACTAAACGTGTTTCAAAAGATCAAGTAAGTAGTTATGGCGTAGTAGTAACAGATGAAGAAGATCGTGTTAAAGCCTTTCAAGAAAAACCTTCTATTGATAATGCACTAGGAGATACTATTAATACAGGAATATATTTATTTGAACCAGAAGTTTTTAATTATATACCATCTGGGAAACCCTTTGATATTGGCTCAGATTTGTTCCCAAAGTTAGTAGAAGAGGGGGCACCTTTTTATGCTTTGCCTATGGATTTTGAGTGGGTTGATATTGGTAAAGTTCCAGATTATTGGAGAGCAATAAGGAATGTTCTTAAAGGTGATGTTAGACAGGTTGAAATACCAGGTAAGCAGGTAAGACCAGGGATTTACACTGGTTTAAATGTTGCAGCTAATTGGGATAAGATTAATGTTAAAGGACCTATATATGTTGGTGGAATGACAAGGATTGAAGATGGTGTAACTATTATTGGTCCTTCTATGATTGGTCCGAGTTGTTGTATTTGTGAAGGAGCAACAATTGACAATTCAATAATATTTGATTATTCACTAATTGGACCTGGAGTGCAACTTGTAGAGAAGTTAGTTTTTGGTAGATATTGTGTAGGTAAAGAAGGCGATCATTTTGATTTACAGGAAGCCGCGTTAGATTGGTTAATAACTGATGCTCGAAGACAGGACCTAGGAGAACCTTCACCGCAACAAAAAGCGATGGCTGAATTATTAGGAACTGACCTAATTGGTTCTTCTAACTAATATTTGCTCTTTCTAAAATTATCGGTATTTGTTGCTCTGCTTTAACTGCCATAAGGTGAACCCCTTGAGCAATTCCTAGGAAACTTTTTACTTGCTCAGCAGCAATTGAGATGCCTTCATCAAGAGGGTTTGATGCACTCTCAAGTCTGGAAATTATTGATTCGGGTATGCATGCTCCTGGGACTACACGATTAATGAATTGAGCATTCTTAGCAGATTTGAGAAGAAAGACGCCAGCTAAAACAGGTATTTTCATAGGCTCTGTTATTTCCTTACAAAATCTCTCAAGCACTTTGGTGTCCATAACCATTTGAGTTTGAAGGAAATTAGCACCGGCTTTTTTTTTGAGTTCTATTCTTCTTCGTAAACCATCGAATCCTCTGCAATTTGGATCCGCAGCGGCTCCAGCGAACAAATTAGTTTGGCCATCGGGTAATGAACCAGACACGGGATCTATTCCTTTGTTAAGTGATGTGACTTGATTGATAAGTTCAATTGAGTTTAAGTCTTGTACTGATTTGGCTTGAGATTGGTCTCCTACCCGTACAGGATCGCCAGTTAAACAGAGGATATTTCTTATCCCTAAAGCGTGGGCTCCTAGTAGTTCAGCTTGTAATGCGATTCGATTCCTATCCCTACAAGATAATTGCAAGACTGGTTCAAGTTTTGCCTCTAAAAGCAGTTTGCACAAGGCTAGGCTGCTCATTCGCATGATTGCCCTACTGCCATCTGTAACATTGAACCCATGAACAAAGTCATTTAATTTGACGGCTTTTGATATGGCCGAAGCTGTATCTCCTCCCCTAGGAGGCATGATTTCAGCAGTAATAGCTGATAAGCCAGATTCAAGTCGAATTTGAAGTTTAGATTTCACATGTATTTTTTACTAGATAATTACTATCGGTGATTAAAGGCCCTAATCTAAGTAGTATTAATTAATGAGTTGTGAGTGAGGGGAATGTTTACAGGAGAGATCTCTAATTCGTCCCACATGGGACTCTCTGCTAGGGAAATGGAGATTATTGGATTGGTTGCAGATGGCCTCACTAATCAAGAGATTGCTGAAAAACTGACAATTAGCAAAAGAACTGTAGACAACCACGTGAGTAATATGTTCACCAAAACAGGTTCAAAAAACAGAGTGGCTTTATTAAACTGGGCAATGGATCATGGAAAGATATGCCGAGATGGGTTTAATTGTTGTTCATTGCCAGATGAAACAGATTCTTAGAAGATCTCATTATTTTCGTCCTCATTACTTTCTAATAGTGGCATTAAAGAAAATTCAATTGAAGATAAATTAAATAACTTTGCATATGCAATGCAAGCTTCCTTGTCAGTGCAAGTAAAGCGAAGTATACCCTCTTTGTCATAAAGACCGAACAAGTTAGGCCTCCTGCAATAGGTGCATAGGCTGCTAGTTGCTACTAGCGTTAATTATAAAGACAATCTAAAGTAACGTTTGCTCTTTGGCTATTCATCTTTAGTTTTCAGCCGATCTTTTAAAGACAATTCTGAAATAGGTATTTTTGCAAGAGATGCATTGCTTAGTAATTTGAGGCCTGTTATCTCCTTGCCACACCACGAGGGCACTTGGATTTCTTCGGATTCTGACATTAATTCAATTTCAGCTATTTTTAGAGAGAAATTTGATCCATCAAATAGATCAACTACCCAAGTTTTATTATTTATTTTTAGCTGATATCGAGTTTTGATAATTTTATATTTTGATAATTTTATTAATTCAATAGCATCTTTGATAGGAATGGAATATTCAAACTCGTTATTTACTAATCCATTTAAAGAGGACTTTAAAGTTATGTATGCTGTATTATTATTTATTATCCTTATTCGAGTTGCCCATTCATCTAAACTTGAATTTAAGTAGGCTTGTCTAATATCTTGAGTTAGTATTACCTTAGACTTCCACTCTTCACTCTTAACTAAGAATCTTCTTTCGATTTCTATTCCCATAACTTATTATTTATTGCTTTCATTAAGGCTGCTTGCCCAATGAAGTTTTTGAGTGATTGTCTTATAATAAGAAAGATTCTCATCTAAAATTATTATTGATGTTGAATGATTCGATTTCTTTATTAAACATATATCATTAGCTTCAATTAGACATCCACCAGATCCATCTAGCCATAATTTTATTTTTTGCTTTTTTTCTCTTATGGGTTTTATTACTAATTGAGATTCAGGAGGGACCACAATCGGTCTACTTGCCAAGCTCATTGGGCAAATGGCGCTTACGATTATTGCATCCAAGGAAGGGTGGATTATTGGCCCTCCTGCTGCCATTGAATAAGCAGTGGAGCCGGTTGGGGTCGAGAAAATAAGACCATCTCCTTTGTATTTGTCAACACCTTCACCATCTATTTCAAGCGCAAGACAGCAAGTAGGTGCAATTTCATCGGTGCAAGATCGAAAATAAAAATCGTTTAGAGCAAAAAATGATCTTTTAAGTGTCCTTTCATTATTGTTTTTTTCTGTAAATACATTTGCTTCAAGCATCATTCTTTTTTGTACGTTAAATCTATTATTTGTGACGCGTTCCCAGAAATTTTCTTGCTTTAATATATGACGATCGTGGGTCAAGAAGCCTAGATTGCCTCCAACATTAAAACTTAAAATAGGTATGTTTCTCGGGGATAAATATCTTGCTGCCTTTAAAACTGTTCCATCACCTCCTAAAACAAGAGCGATGTCAGGTAAATCCTCAGATTTTGAAAATAATTGATTAACATTGTTGGTTTCATTACTTATTTCTGAAAATAAAACCTTTCTTCCATAACCTTCAATTATTTTCTTGCAATTTAAGGTTTCTTTGTAAGCAGTATCGCTATCTGATCTATATAAGATCCAGATCAGATTTGTTGTCATTAATATTATCTACCATTTGAGTAGATTGAAACTTTCCATATCAATAGTAACTCTATTTCTATACAAAGAAAGTAGTATTGCTAGTCCAACAGCCGCCTCGGCCGCTGCGACTGTGATAACAAAAATCGAAAATACCTGTCCTCTAATTATTGATCCGTCTATATAGGATGAGAAACTCATTAGGTTTATGTTTACTGCATTTAACATTAATTCAATACTCATTAAAACTCTTACAGCATTTCTACTATTTATTAATCCCCATACACCAGTACAGAAGAGGAACGCAGCAACTATAAGGTAGGCTTGAAGAGGTACTGGTACGATTGAAGCTGCTAACATCTTTATTGAATAAAAATTATATATACAGTTGATTCATTTTAGACTATTTTCGGAAAGAAGAGGAATTTCTTTATCAATTAAGGACTTTTCTTTATTGAAATCATTTATATTATCTTTTGAAATTGAGCCATCTCTTCTTGCTAGAACAATTGCTCCAATCATAGCCATTAATAATAGAATTGATGCTAGTTCGAAAGGTAATAAATAATCTGTGAATAGATGTTCACCGATTCTTTCAGTTGCTTCTTCACCAATAGAGGTTGGTCCAGGCAAGTTCCATCTCGTCGTGATGCTAACGCGCAATAACAAAATTAATAATCCACCACAAACTCCACCAGATATCAATTTTCTGGTTTTAAGTCCTGAAATTGGTTTTAACTTTTCTTTCTTATTAACTAACATTATTGCAAATAATATTAAAACATTCACAGCTCCAACATATACAAGAATTTGAGCCGCAGCGACAAAACTAGCATTAAGTAAAAGATATAATCCCGCTACAGCCATAAATACTCCGCCTAATAAAAATGCTGAGTAAACAATATTTTCTAATAAAACAACTGCCAAACTTCCAGAAACTATGACAGCACTGAGAATTAAAAAGCAAATTAATTCTGTTGAATAAGCGATATTCATTAATTAGGAGAATTTAATTTTTTTTGAACCATATCGGACGAATTATTTTTACCATCTTTTTGTGATTTCTCTGTTTGTAGTTCTTTTATAATTTCACCTGGGAGCTTGCCTGCTCTTTTTTGGTTTGCGGATAGTTCATGGGGATCCATTATTCCCTCGGGCAAATAAGCCAATTCCCTTAGAGGAATAACTGAAGGATCTGAAGTTACGCTTGTTGGTAGTCTTCCGAGAGCAACATTATCGAAGTTAAGGCTATGCCTATCAAACGCAGCTAGCTCATATTCTTCTGTCATTGACAAACAATTTGTAGGGCAATATTCAACGCAATTTCCACAAAAAATACATGCACCAAAATCAATAGAATAATTTCTCAATTCCTTTTTCTTGGTTTCTTTGTTCATTACCCAATCAACTACTGGAAGATTAATTGGACATACCCTGACGCAAACCTCGCAAGCAATACACTTGTCAAATTCATAATGAATCCTTCCTCTGTAACGCTCAGAGGGAATTAGCTTTTCGTAAGGATATTGAACCGTTACTGGCCTTCGACGCATGTGGTCGAACGTAACGCCTAGACCGTCGACTAAATATTTTGCTGCACTAACTGCTTCTTTAGTGTAGTCGGCAACTTTTTCAAGGAAACCAAGCATATTAATCTTTCTGCCGGCGGCCCTTATTTACATTAACCATTATACAGTTTTTTAAAAATAAATGTAGGTACTTTTACTTAAAAAGTAGAGCGATTGTGTTGCTTTTCTTTTATCCTCCAAATGTCAAAGGAAATGCCAATTTCAGTGAAGCAGTGAAAAGTAAATTTACCAATGAAATAGGTAAAAGAAATTTCCATCCTAAATCAAGTAATTGATCAATTCGAACTCTTGGGGTAGTCCATCTCAATAAGATTGCTAAAAAAACCAGCAAATAAGCTTTGAGTATTGTCATGACAATGCCAGTAGATGCAGCAATAATTTGAACTAATGGATTATCAATTGAAAGACCTATCAATGACGAAAACCAATCAATTGATATTGGAAAACCCCATCCCCCTAAGTACAGAACGGAAACAAGTAAAGCAGATAAAACAAGATTTATATATCCAGCCAAGTAAAACAGAGCAAATTTCATACCTGCATACTCAGTTTGATAACCAGCTACAAGTTCTTCTTCTGCTTCAGGTAAATCAAAAGGTAGTCTCTCGCATTCAGCTAATGCACAGATCCAAAAAATAATAAAACCCACTGGTTGTCGCCATATATTCCAACTAAGAAAACCGGCAGTATTTTGTTGCTCAACTATATCAACTGTACTCAATGAGTTACTCATCATAACTATTGCTAAAACCGCTAGCGCTAGCGGGATTTCATAACTAATTGATTGAGCAGCAGCCCTTAGTCCACCTAGCAATGAATATTTGTTATTGGAAGAGTAACCACTCATCAATAAACCAATAGGTTGAATACTACTCAGGGCAATCCACAAAAAGATTCCTATGCCTACATTGCTAATTAGAAGATTTTGACCAAAAGGAACAATTAACCAAGATAGAATTACTGGAACCAAAACTAATATTGGGCCAACTGTGAAAAGAACGCTGTCTGCCCTTGCTGGAATAATGTCTTCTTTTACTAAAAGTTTTAAACCGTCTGCCATTGGCTGAAGAATACCAAGCGCGCCTGCATACTCAGGCCCGATTCTCTGTTGAGCTGCTGCTGAAATTTTTCGCTCTAGCCAAACTGTTACTAGTACACCAATGACGGCTGACACCAACACTAGAAGCATTGGCAGAGGGATCCATAAAAGATGAGCTAATTCATGAGATAAACCAAGGTTTTGAATACCTTGTGTAAAACTCATTTCAAGGTCTATACCTGAATTCACTTCTGATATTTAATCTATTAACAAGGTTAGTGTAATTTAAATTAATTTTGAATTCGAAAAAAAAATTTTTCAAATTATCTATTCTCAAGAGGCTGCCAATTTCTGATTTTTGCTCCTTCATAAATTTGTGACGGTCTAAAAATTCTATTTGCTCCAAGTTGTTCTCTCCAGTGAGCCAACCAACCAGCAACCCTGGAAATTGCAAAAACTGGAGTAAACAAATCTCGAGGGATACCAAGCTTTCGATAAACCAGTCCAGAATAAAAGTCAACATTTGGGAATATACCTTTTGGTCCCAGTTTTGAAATAGCCTCCTTTTCAAGTGCTTTGGCGACTTCATACATTTCATCTTTACCAAATTCCAAGAAAAGTTCCTCTGCAAAGGCTTGTAAAATTGTTGCTCGAGGGTCTTTTACACGATATTCCCTGTGACCAAAGCCCATGATTTTCCTTTTTTTTTCAATTGCATTATTGAGAAATGATGATGCTTTATCAGGTATTCCAATTTCTTCTAACATAGCTATCACATCTTCATTGGCCCCTCCATGTAGAGGACCGGCCAATGTCCCAACGGCAGAAGCTACTACAGCGTAAGGATCAGTCAGTGTGCTGGCAGTTACTCTTGCGCTAAACGTACTCGCATTGAGACTGTGCTCGGCATGAAGAATTAAACATCTATCGAAAACTCTTGCTGCAAGAGGATTTGGTTCTCTCTCGGTGAGCATATAAAGAAAATTGGATGAATAAGGTAAATCATCCTGAGGCTGAATTGGATCATCTCCCTTTCTTATTTGCTCGAAAGCAGCAACCATAGTAGGAATTTTTGCAATCAACCTCACGACTGCGTCGTAGATATATTTTGGATCATCAATTGCTCTTCGAGAATAAAAGAGACCGAGAGATGCAGCACTTGCTTGCAGAGCATCCATAGGATGCCCTGATTCTGGAAAACACTTGAGCATATCTCTAATTCGAAAGCTTACCCGTCTATGCATTTGAACATCCTCTTCAAATTTCTGAAGCTCATCTTCAGTCGGAAGTTCTCCCCATATCAACAGAAATGCAGTTTCTAGAAAACTACTTTTTTGGGCTAGCTGAGATATTGGATATCCTCTGTAATTCAGCTTTCCTTCTGTCCCGTTGATTTCGCATATCCCAGAGTTGGTTACTGGAACTCCTTCCAAGCCTGGCTTTAGAACCAAATTAGTTGTCTTTTGTTCGTTATCTATGGCTTTAGCTCCTCAAAATAATTTTTCTGGTTAATTGGAAAAAATAAACTTCAGTTTGAACTTTATTGTATAGAATTAAGCTATAAGTTGAATATAGCACTTTAAACTTTTATCAACTAATTTTTAAGTCGATTTTAACTTTAATGAAGTCTGGATAATTAATTGCAGGGACCGCAACAGATATATCAATATCCTGAGGAGGAGTTAGTTTGTTCCCTAGCATTGTTTTAAATAAGATGTATGGATAGAAATTAGTTAAAACTTTCTTAGTTTTTTGCTCCCCTAAATGTATCCTAAGGATATCATTAAAATCACTAATTTTTTCTATTTTCTGATCATTATCTGAGTAATTTTGCAAGTAATTTGTATTATCAAAATTTGAAATGGATGATAAGTTTTGACTCCAAATGTAACTCTCTTCATCTTCTTCAATAATTGCCTCGATATTTTCTTTTAGCTCATATTTTTCACTCTCATCTGTACTAATTTTTGACCAAATCTCTAGCTTCCTGGTTTTAAAATCTATTTTTGACCTTAAAAACTTCTCGTTTTTTAAAATATCTGTTACCTTTGTTTTGCTAGTATCTGATTTTTTAGTCAAAACGAACCAGTCTTTATCATTTATCCAAATCAAATTTCCTTTAGAGCTTTCAAGAATATTTTTTAAAAGATTAGAATAATCGGAAGTTGTTGATTCTTTAATAATTGACGCTATTAGCTTTTGATATGGATGACTAGAGTCTTTACTGAAATACTGACTAGGATTATCAACTATTATTAAATCTTTTGACGATTTAAAGTCTTTTTTTATATCAGTTAAATTATATTTAATATCTTTGAATGGCATTTTAGTTTTAATGTCATAAGATATTATTCCTTCTAAACTTATTTTACTCTTATCTAAATTTATAGAAGATATTAAATTATTGATCTCATTTGCCGGGAATAAATTTTCTTCTTCACCTATTAGATTTAAAATCTTATTTGGAGATATTTCTAGTAACAATATCCCGTCTTTAAGATTATCCTTTAATTGAATATTCTTATACTTATTTTTTGTATTTAGTATATTTTTATCTAATTTTTCTATTGACGAAATTATGATTTTAGGATTGGATGCTATTAAAAGATTATCTTTATTATTTGTAAAGTAAATTGATTTATTTGAAGAAAGTTTTTTTGAAATTATTTCTGTATTTGAAGTGCTTAATTTATTTTTGTTTATAATACTCTCATCAATATTTTTCGAGTCTAGTATAGATTCTAATTCTTCTTCGATATTTATATCTTCTTTTATTGCTAAGACCAAAAGCCAATCACTTTCAGCTTGTTTATCTAAACCAAATACAGCAAAGCTCCCATAATCTCCTACCAATTTTGAGAGGTCTTTTTCAAAATCAAGGCTAATTAACTTGAAAAAAGAATCTCTAATAAAACTTGTTTTTTTGTTAACAATACTCTTGCTAATTTTATCTTGATAATTCTCGACATACTTTGGAAGTATAACTGGATTGATTTTCCAGTGAAAAACCAGATCAGCATGAGTTGGTATATATTTCGAAGAAACTGGAGCATTAAATTGTTGTTCATTTAACTGTGGTTTCTGATTGAGCTGACTATTTCGCCAAAAAAATGTACCTATGAAAATTGATAAAACAATTATTCCTGATATTAAAAGATGAGATAGACGTAATTTCATGTTTTTATTATTTGAGCCTTTGTATACTTTTTGAACTTTGATAACAGAAAGTTTAATCTTTAATTAGAATCTAAAATATGAAACAGAATATTCCTTTAAATATATCTCCAAAAGAGTTAAATAAAATCTTAGAAGATGATTCTTCTGAAAAACCATTTATTGTAGATGTGAGGGAGGATAATGAACTAGCTATTGCTTCATTTTCATTTTCAGTATTACATCTTCCTTTGAGTAAGGCTTCAAACTGGTCAGCTAAAATAGGTTCAATGTTACCGAAGGATAAGCCTGTTCTAGTTGTCTGCCATGCTGGTGTGAGAAGTCTAAATTTTGGTATTTGGCTTTTAGAAAATGAGATAACGAACAGTGTTTGGAATCTTGTTGGGGGGATAGATGCTTGGAGTACTGATGTTGATCAATCTATTCCAAGGTATTAATAGGGTTTTTACTTTAAATTTCTGATCCTAGTTTTTCAGCAACTGTATTAACGTCTTTATCTCCTCTCCCAGAGCAGTTAATTACAACTTCAGAATTATGATTGAGAGTTGGGCAAAGTTTTTCTAGATAAGCAAATGCATGAGCGGTCTCTAGTGCAGGAATAATACCTTCCAATTTACTAACTAATTGAAGAGCTTCTATGGCTTCAGTGTCAGAAACAGCTGCATATTCCGCACGTCCAATTTCTTTTAAATAACTATGCTCCGGTCCAACTCCTGGATAATCAAGACCTGCGCTTATGGAATGCGCTTCCTCAACTTGCCCATCTTTGTCTTGGAGTAAGAGACTCATGGCTCCATGAAGCACTCCTATTCTTCCTTCGGTAATTGTCGCTGCATGTCGACCAGTTTCGACTCCATCTCCAGCAGCTTCAACTCCAATCATTCGCACACTTTTGTCTTCAACAAAAGAATGGAAAAGACCCATTGCATTCGATCCGCCACCAACACAAGCTAAAAGAACATCGGGAGACCTCCCAAAAGCTTGTGTGCATTGTTGCTTTGTTTCTTCCCCAATAACTGCGTGAAAATCTCTGACCAACATTGGATATGGATGTGGGCCCGCAACGGAACCGAGAATATAGTGAGTATTTTCAACATTAGTAACCCAATCTCGAATAGCTTCGCTGGTTGCATCTTTTAGTGTTGCAGTTCCAGTCGTTACTGGCTTCACTGAAGCTCCAAGCAATTGCATTCGGAAAACGTTTAAGGCTTGTCTTCGCATATCTTCTTTGCCCATATATATGATGCATTCCAATCCAAAACGAGCGCAGACTGTCGCAGTTGCAACTCCATGCTGACCAGCTCCAGTTTCAGCAATAATTCTTTTTTTTCCCATCCGTATCGCAAGAAGAGCTTGCCCAAGTGCATTATTTATTTTGTGAGCACCTGTGTGATTTAAATCTTCTCTCTTAAGCCAAATTCGTGGGCCTTTAGATGTATTTTTTCTGTAATGTTCAGTTAATCTTGTGGCTTCATATAGAGGAGTGGATCTTCCTACGTAAGTTTTTAGTAAATGATTCAATTCTGAATTGAATGAAGAATCCTTCCATGCTTCTTTAGCAGCTTGCTCTAATTCAATAAGGGCAGGTATTAAAGTTTCAGGAACATATTGTCCCCCGTACTTACCAAATCGACCAAAAGCATTTGGCCTTGTTAATGGAGATAAATCCGAATCTTTAAATTGGGTTGGGAGTGTACCTGTCACCTTAAATTAAGAAATAGTTACCAGCCAAAAAGTAAGAAAATGTCCAAAGGTGGCTGGAGTGAATTTAATGACCCTCTTAAGACAATAGGGAATGACACTCACAATAGTGTTACTCCTAAAGGAAAGCGACAAGTTCGTCTAGAAAGAACTCGATCTGGAAAGAAGGGAAAACTTGTGACTGTCATTAAAGGACTGGAATTAAATCCAGTAGAGGCAAAAGAAATTCTTAAGAATTTAAAAATAGCTTGCGGAACAGGGGGAGCTTTGAAAGGTGATTTTTTAGAGTTACAAGGAGATCAAATTTCAAAAGCTCAAGATTTTCTTTTTAAGGAGGGTTTTAGACCAAAACAGAGTGGAGGCTGACAATAAACTGTGTCGATCAACATGGAGAATAGTAAACAATTAGATTGAATTCATGGAACAAAACTCTCAAAGACCTCTATCAAAAGCCACCAATATAGTTTGGCACCAATCGTCAGTTGATAGAGATGCTAGATCTCAGCAAAGAGGGCATCGCAGTGCAATACTTTGGTTTACAGGTCTATCTGGTTCTGGGAAAAGCACACTAGCCAATGCAGTAAATGTAGCTCTACATAAAAATTGTTATTCAACTTATGTTTTAGATGGAGACAACATTAGACATGGTTTATGCAAAGATCTAGGATTTTCTGATTTTGATAGAGAAGAAAATATTAGAAGAATTGGCGAAGTCTCTAAACTTTTTCTTGATGCTGGGATAATTGTATTAACAGCATTTGTTTCACCATTTAGAGTTGATCGAAATAATGCAAGATCATTAGTTGGAAAAGATGATTTTATAGAAATATATTGTTCAGCTGATTTAGGGGTTTGTGAAACAAGAGATACAAAAGGACTTTATGCCAAGGCAAGAAATGGAGAAATCAAGGATTTTACTGGAATATCAAGTCCTTATGAAGAGCCTCAGTCTCCAGAATTGAAAATTGATACTGGAAATCTAGAGATTGATAAATGTGTAGATATAGTTACTAATTTTCTTGTTGATAAAAAGATTATTTCAAAAATCTCTTAGTGAATTAGTAATTCATTTCACGTTCATTACATTTTTTCTAGATACATTCCAGCTCCAATTTCTTTAAGTCTTTGATCTTTTTTTACTACATGGTCATGAAGCTCAGATCTGTAGGTTTTTAATTTGTTTTTTAATTCAGTATTATTAATTGCCAAAATTTGAGTAGCTAAAAGGCCAGCATTTAGTCCCCCTTCAATGGCAACTGTTGCCACTGGGATCCCTGAGGGCATTTGCAAGATTGAATACATAGAATCTACTCCCGAAAGCGCCTTGCTTTTGACTGGAACGCCTATTACTGGAAGGGTCGTAAGAGATGCGATCATTCCAGGTAGATGAGCAGCCCCTCCAGCCCCCGCAATTATGACTCTAAAACCTTTTGACTCTGCCATCTGAGCAAAATCCATCATCTCTTTAGGAGTTCTATGAGCGGATAAGATCCTTACTTCATTAGTTATCCCAAATTTATCTAGAATTGTAATGGCAGGTTCAAGAGTTTTAAGATCTGAATCACTTCCCATCACTACTGCTACTTCCTTCAATGTATGAGCTTCGGTTAAAGACAATTGTCAATTTTTATAAATCTCATTCTTAATAATGCCAATTATTTACAAATCCTGCATTTGCTAACAGTGGAAAATATTTTACAGAGACTTCCAAATGAGACATCGCAGGATTCACTTTGCATTCACTAGATAGATGGAAGAAAATAGTTAATAGGATTAATGATCCTTCTTCTGCCATTTGATGGCAACACTTGGTCCAAGTATGGTATCGAGTCAAAACACAATGACTGCAATAATTTTACTGGAAAAAATATTCAGTCTTTACTTCGATGGAGAATGAATTCTTGTAATCATCAGTTGTCTTGGCAGTTGGCTGCGTAAGATTGGTAAGAGGTAATTATCTGGTTAAATGACAACGCAAATTGAGAACAATGAAAAAGCCGAAGTCACTGAATATTTTAATGGGACAGGATTTGATAGATGGAATCGAATATATAGCGAAAGTGATGATGTAAATAAAGTGCAAAAAAATATAAGGATAGGTCACCAAAAAACAGTTGATGATGTCATTAATTGGTTGAAAGAGTACAACAATATAAAGGATAAAAGTTTCTGTGATGCTGGCTGCGGTGTTGGTAGCTTAAGTATCCCATTGGCAAAATTGGGTGCTAAATCAATTCATTTAAGTGATATTTCTGAAGCAATGATAACTGAGACGAAAAGCAGGGCAAAGGAGGCAGGCTTAGACTTCAATAAGCTGAATTTTCGAACATCTGATTTAGAGAATTTAAAAGGTTCCTTTAATACAGTTATTTGTTTAGATGTTTTCATTCATTACCCTCAACAGGAGGCTGAGACGATGGTTAAACATCTCTGTCAATTATCTGATGAGAGATTAATTGTTAGCTTTGCTCCCTATACCCCTTTACTAGCGCTTTTAAAAGGTATTGGTCAGCTATTCCCTGGACCAAGTAAAACCACCAGGGCCTACACATTAAGGGAGTCAGGAATTATCGAAGCTGCAAAGCAATCTGGCTTTAAAGTGGTCAAAAGCAAGTTGAATCAAGCTCCTTTTTATTTCTCGAAATTGATAGAATTTGAGAAATCCTAGTCAACTAAATCTTTATTTTTCAAAAATCATTTAGGTAACTAAATGATTTTCAAGTGCATATCTAACTAGTTCTGTTCTACTAGAAGTGCCGGTTTTAATAAATAATCGACTCACATATTTCTCTACATTGCGGATAGAAGTCTCAAGTTGTCTTGCAATTTCTTTGTTCATTAAACCTTCCGCAACTAGTTGCAAGACGCTTGCTTCTCTTGGGGTGAAATTAGGAATCGAATCATCTTTGCGTAGGTTGTTTTTATCCCCATGGCTAAGCATGGATTTTATTTCTGTAATCTGTTTTGCCATTTGGCCAACATCAGCATTCGCAAATCTGGCTGCTTCAGTTAATAATCGCTCTTGCCGCTGAACTACATTCTTAACTCTTGCAACTAGTTCATCTGGATCAAATGGTTTTGGCATGTAATCGTCTACACCTGCTTGATACCCCTGAGTTCTATCAGCCGTCATACCTTTAGCAGTAAGGAAAATGACAGGTGTACCTCCAAGTCGTTCATCTTCTCTAATTTTTTTTAAAAGCCCATAACCATCGCATCTAGGCATCATGACGTCACTGATAATCACATCAGGGATCATTTTTTGAGCTTTTTCCCATCCCTCTTCTCCATCTACAGCGGTTGTAACTTGAAATCCTTCATCTTCAAGATAAGCCTGAACAGCAGTTCTTAACCCAGGCTCGTCGTCGACAAGTAATATCCTTGGAGTCTGAGAAACTTCTTGTGTTGATGGATTGGGGTCACTCATAAAAATTAAACTTCTAGAGCTCTAAAAAGGATATTAACCTTTATTCCTCTCTTATTATTTAGCTTAACGTATGAATCAATGGATAATAATCACCTGAATTTTGATTTTCAGTCTTCAACACCATGTTGTACGAGGGTTGTTGAGGAGATGGCTCCTTATTGGAATGAGTTGTGGGGTAATCCCTCTAATACTAATAATCGATCAGGTGTTTTTGCTTCAGCTGCAGTAGAAGTATCTCGTGAGACAATAGCTTCCTATTTGAACATCAATCCTAAAAGATTAATTTTTACGAGTGGGGCAACAGAAGCAAATAATTTGGGTTTAGTTGGACATGCAAGAGCTAAAGCACAACTGATTGGAAAACCTGGACACATAATAACTGTTTCAACTGAACATCATGCAGTCCTTGACCCGCTTAGGCAGCTTCAAAAAGAAGGGTTTCGTTTGTCAGAATTACAACCTAATAAAGAGGGTTTAATCAATATTGAACAACTTTCTGAAGCTGTTGAAAAAGATACTTTTCTAGTTAGTGTCATGGCTGCAAATAATGAGATAGGGGTTTTGCAACCTATTGCTGAAATTGGATCTTTTTGTAAGAGAAAGGGAATCGCTTTTCATACTGATGCCGCTCAAGCCCTGGGTTATTTAGATTTAGACCCCGATAAATTTCGAATTGATTTGATGAGTTTGAGTGCTCACAAAATTTATGGACCTAAAGGTATTGGGGCTTTGGTGATTAGGGAAGGATTCCCACTTGAACCATCTCAATATGGAGGAGGACAGGAGCTTGGATTAAGATCTGGCACTCTTCCTGTCCCTTTAATTGTTGGCTTTGCAAAGGCAGTCGAAATAACAAAAAATGATCAGTATGGGAGGAATAAGAGACTTTTGTTTTTTAGGAACTTATTGTTGAGTGGATTAAAAAAGAATATTTCTGGATTGATAGTTAATGGATCTATCGATCAAAGATTGCCTCATAATCTCAATATCACTTTCCCTGGTGTGAAGGGAAGTCAATTGCATAGTCAATTAAGAAGGTTTATTTTTTGTACTAGTGGTTCGGCTTGCAGTAATGGTAACGCTTCTCATGTTTTAAAGGAGATAGGGCTTTGTAAAAATGATGCTGAAGCATCAATAAGGATGAGTATTGGGAGAAATACTACTGAGAAAGATATCAATAAGGCGATTGAAATTATTACAAATATAGTGATTAATCTTAGGCAATAAGTTAAGTCTATTTTAAAAATTTCTTTGCAGAAATTCTTAACTTTGCACTTTTACTTCTTGGATTTAATTTTATCTCTTCAAGGCATGCTCTCATAGGCTTTTTAGATAGTATTTTTAATCTATTGTCAGTTTTAAAACTCGATTTTACTCTTCTATCTTCTAGTGAATGAAAACTCATCACCATAAATAATCCATTTTCTAGCAACCAGTTTGGAGCTTTTAAAAGTAAACTATCGAGAGAGACTAATTCATTGTTTACAGCTATTCTTAAAGCCTGGAAAGTCCTAGTTGAGGGATGAATTCGACCATACCTTTGCTTGGGTGGAAAGCATCCTGCAATTGCATAAGAAAGGTCTTGAGTTCCAGAGTATGGCCCATTTTCTGCTAGATCATTTTTTATTTTTCTTGCAATACGTCTGGAGCGTTTTTCTTCTCCTAATTCATATATTAAATCAGCTAGATCTTGCTCAGAGAGAGTTTCAATAAGTTCGGCTGCACTTGAACCCTCTTCTGGGTTCATACGCATATCTATTGGACCATTTAGACGAAAGCTAAAACCCCGTGAAGGCTCATCAAGTTGATGACTACTGACTCCAAGATCCGCTAGGACGCAAATGGCTTGTTCGTGATGTGAAAAATCTGCGAAGTTTGTAGAAATTATTTCTATTCTTCTTCCGAATTTAATTAATTTTTTTGATGCTGCTTTTATAGCCATTGGGTCTTGATCAAGTCCAATGATTTTGATTCCCGGGAAATTTTCGAGTATTTGAGCTGAATGTCCCCCGCCTCCAATGGTGGCATCAATAATTAATCCTTGTTTTGTTAATTCACTTGGTAATTCCTTAAGTGATTGAATTATTTCTTTCCCCATTACGGGGACATGCTTAAAGTTAGAACTTGAACTAATTGGCCCTTCTTTCATAAGTTTTTACTAGTATTTAGACATTGCTTTGGTTTGGCCCAATGACGCAGCTTGAAACGCGTACGGAGCCGATGGTGGTCAACTTTGGGCCACATCATCCATCAATGCATGGTGTATTGCGATTAGTAGTAACCCTTGATGGAGAGGATGTTGTTGATTGTGAACCAGTTATTGGTTACTTGCATCGAGGGATGGAGAAAATTGCTGAGAATAGAACAAACGTTATGTTTGTTCCTTACGTTAGTCGCATGGATTATGCGGCTGGTATGTTTTATGAAGCCATTGTTGTTAATGCCCCTGAGCGTTTAGCGAATATAAAGGTACCCAAGAGAGCAAGTTATATCAGAGCGATAATGCTTGAGTTGAATAGGATAGCTAACCATTTGCTATGGTTAGGCCCATTTTTGGCTGATGTCGGAGCTCAAACTCCTTTCTTTTATATTTTTAGAGAAAGAGAGATGATTTACGATTTATGGGAGGCTGCAACTGGTCAGAGATTGATTAACAATAATTATTTTCGCATTGGTGGCGTTGCATGTGATTTACCTTGGGGTTGGTTAGAAAAATGCAAAGATTTTTGTGACTGGTTTGGTCCAAAAATTGATGAGTATGAAAAATTGATTACTAATAATCCTATTTTTCGTAGACGTATAGAAGGTTTAGGAGTTATAGGAAAAGAGCAAGCGATTAACTGGAGTCTTTCTGGCCCAATGCTTCGTGCAGCAGGTGTTCCGTGGGATTTGAGAAAGGTAGATCACTACGAATGCTATGACGATTTTGAATGGGATATTGCATGGGAGAAAGAGGGTGATTGTTATGCTAGATATAGAGTACGTATTGAAGAAATGAGACAGTCATTAAAGATATTACGACAAGCTTGTGAGATGATTCCTGGGGGGCCAACAGAAAATCTTGAGGCACAAAGAACAGTTGATGGAAAAAAAGGTGATTTGTCCGGGTTTGATTATCAATATGTTGCTAAGAAAGTTGCACCTACTTTTAAAATTCCTAATGGCGAATTATATACACGCCTTGAGTCTGGGAAAGGAGAGATAGGAGTATTTATTCAAGGTAATAATGATGTAACTCCTTGGCGTTTTAAAATCAGAGCAGCTGACTCAAATAATTTGCAGATACTTCCTCACATACTCAAGGGAGCCAAAGTCGCTGACATAATGGCTATCTTAGGCTCAATTGATGTGATCATGGGTTCTGTTGATAGGTAAGTCTTTTGAAGAAGCGTGATAGGAGAGATTGGTTGTTTTTGCAACGAACCGTTCGTTTTGGTGAGACAGATGCAGCAGGTGTAGTCCATTTTCTTCAATTATTCAAATGGTGCCATGAAGCTTGGGAAGAAAGTTTGGAAAGATATGGAATAGCTTTAAAAGACATTTTCCCTACAACCCAAATTAATCCAAGCAAGCAAAATCTCTCTCTACCTGTCGTACATTGTGAAGCAAATTATTCCAAACCACTTTATGTTGGAGATTCTATTAATATCGAATTAAATCCAGAAAAAGTAAATGATTCATCATTTATAATTCGATTTAAATTTAGAAAGAATGGTGAGCAGATAGGTACTACAAATATAAGACATGTATCGATAAATCCGATTACCAGAGAAAAATGTTCATTATCTAAGCAAATAGATTTATGGCTTAATGAATCTTGTTTCGGTTTTTAGTTAATTGGTGTATTTAAGGCTACCCAATCTTGCCATTTGTTTAGGTCCCATTTTTTATTTATATTTCTTGAAAGCTTTGGGCAATCGTACCAGTTCAGTGGCTTTTTTGATGGTTGCCAGTCGTTAATTAGACGAGTTAGAAGAGATATGATTTTAGATTTATTAATTTTTTTTTCTTTAAATCGAGCTAAGGCAACTAAACGTTGTCCCCATTTTTTATCACTCACGCCTAGTACAAAAATGTCTTTAATTGGGAGCTGATTTTTTGTGACTATTTTGACTAATTTCATTTCGATATCCTCTGGGAAAATTGTTTCACCACCCGAATTAATAGCTGAATCTCTTCTCCCAAGGATTTGAAGTGATTTTTTGTTATTGAGTGTGATAAATTGCCCTAAATCGCCTGCTTCCCACCATCCTTTTGAGTCTGTAATTGATTCGAATTTGTCATTCTTCCATTTTGAAGTTGCAATTCTACTAGTTTTAATCTTCAATAAATTCCTTTTGTTGATTTCTATCTCAACATCTTCGAGTGGAAAACCAACACTATTACTTCCTTTTAAAAAATCTTTTGGACTAAGGCAAGTCACCATTGCGACTGTCTCAGTAGCCCCGTAACAAGGAGCTAAATTAATAGATTTGCTTCTCGCTTTGTCAGCAAGATCGATGGGAATCGAAGCTCCTCCAACCCAAATGATGGCAAAAGATTGAAGCCATTTTAAACCATCAGGATTGTCAATTAGAGATAATAATTGAGTTGGGACTAGGGATGTAATTAATGGACGTCTATATTTATTAGTTAATTCTTCACTAAACCGTTTAAGTTGAAGTGGTTTATGCATCATAGAATGTGAAATCCAATGATACTCTGATTGCCAAGTGTGATGCCTCCACCAAGGCATGAAGCCACTTATATGGTGTAAAGGTAGTGAATTCAGAATTATGCACTCTTTTGGCAGTAGTCCATGATCCTTCAACCACTTTCCGGTTGCTAAAGCCGAATTAGTTAGATTTTTAATTGATTGGAAACAAAGATTTGGTCCGCCAATACTTCCCCCGCTTGAAATGATAATGCCTTCTCCTTCAGGTAAAGTTGCAGATGTGGAAATTTTCGTTTGATCTTTTGGAGGTGCCAGGTATACCCAGTTATGCTCTTCAAAATTCTTCAAAATTTCTTTTGAACATTTGAGGGTTTTTTCGGGATCACACTTTATAATTGAAAGTTTGGTCATGCGGCTTCCCAGACTGATTTTGGATTGTTGTTAAAGAGTGGTCCTTTCGGGCACCATCCTGGTGCAAGTCCAGGTGCGCATGGATTTTCTCCTTCGACTTGCTTGGCAGCGAGGTAATGAATCCACTTCCTCCCAATACCAGTTTCAAAAGCTGTGCTTATTACTGTTTGATTATCTTCTTTCCCTATTTCTTTTAAAAGCAATCGAGGATCACCATCTAAAGCAGGGCGTCGTATTTGCCAACTTTTCCATGTTTTTCGTAAATGTGGAAATTCAACCAAAGATTCGTCTAGTGCGATTGGTATTTGATCAGCCAATGAAAATAATCCTTCAATATCTTTTGATGGAAGTGGCTGCTCAATCCATTCCAAGCGATGTTCGTTTTTGAGTTCTGTACTCCATTCTTGTGCTTTTTGACGGCTCCATCCCCCATTTGGATCAATCCTAAGTTTGAAATTTTTTGGGAGAATAGTTAATATTTTTTGTAATATTCTTTCCTCATCAAAATTATTTTCTTTGTTAGATACTTTCCATTTTATTGTATGTGAACTTTTCGCTTTCTTCGATCTGTCTAAATAATTTTTTATTGAATCTAAAGGATCAATGTCTGTAGGTAAAAGATAACATGATTTTGTGATATCAAACTCTTTAAAACTTTGCTTTCTTGTAGTTAGAGTTTCTAAATCAGCTAAGGATGCTCCTAATCCGAAAGCAAGTGATCCTGGTAATTCACATAAATAATTTTCTATTGAATCTTTGGTAGTATTTTTCCCAATAAAAGCGAGTTTTTCGATACATGTTCTTAACTCACTTTCCTCGATAGGAGAAACTTCACCCCATCCGCAATTACCATCTGAGTCTTTTATTTGCAACAATAAACCCTTCTTGTGATGAATTATTCCTTGTGACGTAGTTAACTTTCTTGTTAGTTGAAATGAAAATGGCTTAATATTAATTATTAATTTCATGATTTAATAAAATCAAGAATTTATTTTAAAAATAAATACGACATAGCAAAACCTAAACTTAAGCATAAACCATTGATTGTCTGAAAGCGAAGAGCTAAAAATTTACTGTTTTTAATTAGCTCTGGCTTATTGTGATGTCTTTTAATTAATTTAATTAGATCTAATCCTGAAGGAAGGCTTATTAAACATATAAGAGTTGTTAGGGGCCATATCCCATTTAGTACTGGTAATAACTCTAAAAGAAATATTAAACCAACTAACCACGGTAAAAAATTTGCTGCTCGACTAGTTCCTAAAACAACTAAGGGTGATTTTTTACCAACAGCAGCATCTTGATTGATTTGATGAAAATGCGAACAGAAAAGAACCAAAGTTGTCGCCATCGCCGGACCTGCCCCAACTATTAGTGCAGTACCCCAGGGGATGGTTTCAAAATTGGATTTAGGAGAAATAACTATTAGTGCTGCAGCTGTCGCTAGCGGGCCAAATGCGATCCAGCAGAGGGGTTCCCCTAACCCCTTATACCCCAGTCTAAAAGGAGGTCCTTGATACAAATATCCAAGTAAACAGCAAATTAAGACCAAAAAAAGTACTGTTATTTCACTTTTTAAAGCGAGGATCAATATTATAAATAAACCCAATAAAAGGGAAAAATATGCAACTCGACTTACAGTGGTTTTATTACCAGTTAAAGCTACTACCGAGTGGAATTTGTATTTGTCAACACCAGTTTCATCGTCAAAAAGATCATTGGTAAGGTTTTCCCAAAGCAAAATCAAGATTGAGGCTATTAGGAAGCCGATGAATTGTCCTAGACGAATATTGCCGCTATTTCCTAGCTTCCATCCTGCAGACAAAATTACTGGCATTATTGCGACTGAATACAGTGGCCACTTAATTGCAGCTTGCCAAAGATGTTTCCTTTCAGTTGTAGAAGACTTCACTGATAAAATAACCTGCTCTGTTTGTTTCTTGGTTCTTTCCTTAAGACTAGGCAGCAGTTCATATATTGGTTTATTTATGTTTAAAGGGTCTAATTGGTTATGAATTTTGAACCTGTCTTTAGTGAGCTTTTAGTTAGTTCTCTTCAGAAATGGAGTTCAAGAAAAGTTGATGAATGTATCTTGAGCATTTCTGCTCCCGTAAGTCAAGCAGATCCTTTAACAACATTACCTTTAATTGCTGAGAAACATCAGTTTAGATTCCTTTGGGATCTCTCTCCAGGGTTGTGCATCTCTGCTGGAGGACATTGTCAATCATTGGATTTATCTGGGCCAAAGAGGTTTGAAAATGCACAAAGGTTTAGTGATGAGATTTTTACTCGATTGATAGATACTTGTCCAAGCCCAGTTTTCTCAGCATCAAGGATTCTATTTTCATTTTCTTTCTTTGATCAAATTAAGAGTAATGAAAAGTCAATAGATGATAAATTTTCTTTGCAGGCTGTTTTGCCTAAGTGGCAATTAACTGCAAGAGACGGATCGACATGGTTACGTTTAAATTCAGTTGCTCAGAATCCGACAGATGTTCGTGAAGCGACAGAAAGATTATGGGCAATTCGAGAAAAGATCAATAGATCACCAGTCATAATTGACCATGAGTTAAAAGAAAATCTTTTAGTCGAAGATCTTTCTAATGATTGGAAATCTCAATATCGAGATGCATTAAGCAAGGGTATTGAATTAATAAATGTAGGTGATTTGGATAAACTTGTATTGGCTACAAGACAACTTCTTTTCCTGAAAAAACCATTGGATCCACTGAAGTTACTTGCTCGGCTAAGATTTCAGCAATCTAATAGTTGTCGATTCCTTTGGCAAAAAAACAATGATGAGTCATTTTTTGGCGCATCACCAGAGAGACTTATAAGTGTCAATAAAAATCAGTTGCTAATTGATGCTTTGGCGGGTACTGCAAAGAAAGGTGACGATGGGAAGAAATTGCTTGCTTCCTCTAAAGATTTAAGAGAACACCATTTTGTAGTTAAATCTATTATCGAACAACTTTTAAGAAAAGGGATTAAAGCAAGTCATCCATCTCAACCAAAATTAATTACTCAAGGACATCTAATCCATTTGCATACTTTGATTGAAGCTTTTGTTAAAGAGAAATCTCCTCTTGAGTTGGTTGAAGCGCTTCATCCAACACCTGCAGTTGCAGGATTGCCTCTGACTAAATCTTTGAGTTGGTTGACAGCTATAGAATCATTTGATCGTCAAACATATGCTTCTCCAATAGGATGGATAGATCAAAATCAAAATTCAGAATTTAGGGTAGCTATTCGTTATGGACATGTGAGAGGCAATGAACTTAAATTATTTGCTGGGGCTGGCTTAGTGAAAGGCTCTACTGTTGAGGAGGAAATGCAAGAGGTAGCTTTGAAATTCGAAGTTTTAAGAAATCAATTAAACTTAGATAAGGTTAATTGTTCAAATGAACTTTAAGGGAATCGATCACTTGATCTCCTAAGGGAACATTCATTAGGTTTTCTACTTCTCTAATACCAGTTGGACTCGTTACATTTATCTCACTTAACATTCCCCCAATAACATCTATTCCAACAAAAAAGAGCCCTTCTTCCTGTAATGCAGGTTTTATTTGATCACATATCTCTATTTCTTTAAGAGTTAATTTAGTTATCTCAGCTTGTCCACCTAAAGCGAGGTTGCTTCTGAAGTCTCCTTTTTTTGGGCGTCTATTAATTGCACCTAATGGTTCTCCATTAACCAAAAGGATTCTTTTATCGCCATTTATTACTTCTGGTAGAAATTGTTGCATCATCACTGGCAAATGTTCTTGCGAAGTAACCAGTTCTAGTAATGCTTCTAAGCCTGGCGCATCCTTTGCAATTCTTATGACTCCTTGCCCACCTTTCCCTCCAAGTGGCTTTAAAACAACTTCTCCATACTCTTTTGCAAATGTGATTAATTGTTCCAACCTACTTGCGACAAGAGTGGGAGCCATTAATTCACTAAATCTTAATGCTCCTAACTTTTCATTCCAAGCTCTAAGTGAGGCAGGCTTGTTAATTACATTGACACCATCTCTTTCTGCAACCTCTAATAAATGAGTTGCGTATAAAAAAGCCTCGTCAACAGGTGGATCTTTGCGCATCCAAATGCAGGAGAAATCTCTTAAAGGAAGGCTTTGAGATGACTGGACATTGATCCATGGTTCACAATTAACTTTATTAGAAACGACCCATGCATCATCTCCCCGGGCTTGAAGGTCAGAGGGAGTACAGATCCAAACATCTATGTTGGCTCTAGACGCAGCTTGCATAAGTGCTGCTGATGAATCCTTTTTGGGATTAATATTTTCAATTGGATCTAGAACAAATAGTTGCTTCATGAATCAATTATTAGTTTCAATAATTTCATTTAATTTATTAGTTCTCTCAAGTTCGTAGAGTTCGTCGCAACCTCCAATACTTTTTCCATTAATAAAAATTTGAGGAACAGTTCTGAGTCCTCCTGCTCTTTCTGACATTTTTATTCTTGCTTCATTGTCTCCATCAATAGAATATTCAGTGAATTGGATTCCTTTTTCATTGAGTAGCGCTTTTGCACGCAGGCAAAAGGGGCAAAATCTCCAAGTGTATATTTCTACTGAAGAGATGCCTGAATCGTGAATTGATCTGTTCATTTATAGTTTTTGGGTGGATATGCTGATAGCTTTTAATGTATTGATTCTATTACCTCGTTTGCAAGACCTGACTGATTTTAAAAGAGACCTTTCTTTGCTGACTGCTCGCCTGGGTACAGCCCAGGATTGTCTTTGACGAGCCTGCATTGTTAGCAAGGAAAAAGGATTTAGAACAAATTGCATCACAACCTGAGTTTTGGAATGATTCCCAAAACGCCCAAAAACAGATGCGTCAACTTGATGAGGTTAAAGCAGAGTTGGAAAAATTAAACATATGGAGGAGCGCCATTGAGGACGCCAATCTCTCGCTAGAGCTTTATGAGTTAGATCCTGATGAAGAAATTCTCTCGGAAGCTCACAACGGGCTTAGGAAATTAAAACTAGAACTTGAACGTTGGGAAATGGAGCGCCTTTTAAGCGGTACTTATGATAAGGAAGGTGCTGTTCTTTCAATTAATGCTGGAGCGGGTGGAACTGATGCTCAAGACTGGGCTCAAATGCTTTTAAGGATGTATACCCGTTGGGCTGAAAATAATGGGATGAAAGTAATTATTAATGAACTTTCGGAGGGAGAAGAAGCGGGAATAAAAAGTGTCACTATCGAAATAGAAGGTTTGTACGCATATGGCTTTTTACAAAATGAAAAAGGAACACATCGTTTAGTCAGAATCTCCCCTTTTAATGCAAATGGAAAGCGACAAACCAGTTTTGCCGGAGTTGAAGTTATGCCTAAAATTGATGAGGAGGTTGAACTTGAGATTCCTGAAAAAGATTTAGAAATTACTACAAGTCGCTCAGGTGGAGCAGGCGGACAAAATGTAAATAAAGTTGAGACTGCGGTTCGTATTCTTCATGTGCCTACAGGTATTGCAGTTAGATGTACACAAGAAAGATCTCAACTTCAAAATAAAGACAAAGCTATGGCATTATTAAAATCAAAATTGATGGTGATAGCAGTAGAACAACGAGCTGCAGAGATTGCTGATATTCGCGGGGATATTGTTGAAGCTGCTTGGGGAAATCAAATTAGAAATTATGTTTTTCACCCTTACCAGATGGTAAAAGATTTACGTACTGAACAAGAGACAACAGATATAGGTTCAGTTATGAATGGGGAAATAGATATTTTTATTCAGTCTCTTTTAAGGCAAAATATTGAAGAATCATAAATTTATTGGATATGAATAATAAAAATATTTCTGACGACGATGTCAAGAAAAATACACCACCTCCAAGTTTTGTGAAACTTGCGATGAAAAATATGGTTCGTAAAGGTAGTCAAAGTCTTTATCATTTTGGCTTAACTGCTTTTGGTTTTCTCGGATTTATTCTTTTGGTTGCAGTTCTTGGGAAACCTCACATACCGCAATAACTTTATGGAGAATTATTTGTCTAGTTCAAAAAAATTGGATGTAGAACTTTCTTTTACCCCTTTCCCGGTTCAAGATTTAGGTACCTCTGTAAACAATGAGACTTTAGAGCTGTTGAAAAATCCAAGTAAGTGGACTGAAGATGTAAGTAGATGGATTAGATTTATACAAGTCAATGAAGAACTTAAGTGTCCTGAAATAGTTCGAAATGCGTCTCAATTTAGCTTGGGATTGGAATTAACGAATGATGAACAAATTCTTGATCTAAATTATACTTGGCTAGGTAAATCAAAAAGTACAGATGTGCTTTCATTTCCCATAATTGATGAGACATCTTTTTGTATGAGTAATGAATATGTCGAATTGGGTGACATAGTTATCTCTGTTCCGACAGCAATCAGACAAGCCAAAGAAAATAGTGCTGATTTATTTAGAGAACTTCGATGGCTTTCCACTCATGGCCTTTTACACCTTTTGGGTTGGGATCATAGTGACGAAGAGAGCCTTAATAAAATGCTTTTCATTCAAGAGCAACTTATAGATTTAAATTGTTAATGAAAAACAAATCTACTGTAGCTAGAGTAACTAGCTATTATTCTTTAAAAGCAAGAATGACGAGTGATAAGGATGCCTCCTAAGATACCTAGTGAATCTGAGAGAGAAGTTTGGGGCAGGTTTAAAACTCTTCAAAAACCTAATAAAAGATCTTCATGGAAGATTGCTAAAGATCTTCCAACCAGCTTTTTATATGCAGCTAAAGGCATAGGATATGCTTTTTCGACTCAGAGGAATTTTCGAATTCATGTTGGTTTTGCAATTGGTGCGTTTGTTTTAGGTCTCTTACTAGGTCTTAATAAAAGTGATTTGGCAATAATGGCCCTTACAGCCTCTAGTGTGTTAGTAGTTGAATTGCTGAATACAGCGATTGAATCAGTTGTTGACTTGGCTATTGGAAAACAATTTCATCCACTCGCCCAAATCGCTAAAGATTGTTCGGCTGGAGCAGTTTTAATAGCTTCATTCAGTTCAGTACTGGTTGCTATTTTATTATTATTGCCTCCAGTACTTAAACAGTTTGGAGTTTAATGGTTTTAAAATTATGTTTTTAGTAATCGACAATTATGACAGCTTCACTTATAACCTTGTTCAATATTTGGGCGAATTAGCTTCTCAGCATTCAATCGCATCAGAAGTAAGAGTCGAACGTAATGATGCTCTTACAATAAGTGAAATTAAAAATTTAAATCCTGATGCAATTTTGTTATCTCCTGGTCCAGGAGACCCTAATCAATCTGGCATTTGTCTAGATATTTTATCTGATTTATCAATTGAAATACCAACCCTTGGCGTCTGTCTTGGTCATCAAGCTATTACGCAAGCTTTCGGTGGGAAAATAATTAGAGCTAAGGAATTAATGCATGGTAAAACATCTAATATTTTGCATAAAGGTACTGGAATATTTAAAGATTTGCCTAATCCCCTAGTAGCAACTAGATACCACAGCTTGATTGCAGAGAGACAGAGCCTCCCAGAGTGCTTAGAAGTTATAGCCTGGCTAGAAGATGAAACGATTATGGGAATAGCTCATAAGGATTACCCTCACATATACGGGGTACAGTTCCATCCTGAGAGTGTATTGACAGAAGCTGGGCATAAGTTACTTTCTAATTTCTTGGATGTAGCAGAAACTATCTAGATTATCTAATTATCTATAGACGTTATAAATAAATTTATACCTCATCGACAACCTTAAAAGCTGACCAGAATCTTTTCATCTGCTCAATTGTTCCAATGCTAACTCTGATAGAGCCTTCTAAATTTTTTTTCTTATCCATATTTCTAATTAGTATTCCAGATGACTTTAGTTGTTGTTCAACGTGTTTTGGGTTTGATTTTGGCCAAAGTAGAAAATAGTTCCCTCCATCAAGATGATGCTTTACTTGATACTTTTCAAATGTATTTTTTATCCAATTACGAGCCTCCAGTACTTTCTTTACATAAGAATCAATATAGGGTTGATCTTTAAGTGCTGCAAAAGCTGCGATCACAGCAAAGCTATTGACGTCATAAGGACCAGTGACTCTATTAACTATGTTAATTACTTTAGAGTTACCAATAGCAAATCCAATTCTTAAACTTGCTAAACCAGCAGTTTTAGAAAGCGATCTTAGTACAACAAGATTAGGTGTTTTTTGAAAATTTACAAATGGCAGAACACTATCACCTGTAAACGCCTCGTAAAGTTCATCGACAACAACTAGTGTTTTAGATGAAAGCTTTGTGATCTCTATGATTTTTTCTGGACTTAGTCTTGTTCCGGTGGGATTGTTTGGATTGCATATGAGTAAAATCTTAGGATTATTTTGTGTAATGAATTCGCAAATGCGATCAAATGGGTATTGAAAATCATGACCCTGATAAGGTATTGAGATAATTTTCATTCCTCGCATTTGTGCGCATGGAGCATAATATCCAAAAGTAGGCGATGTTGTTAACATTAGATCATTTAAGTCGCCATAGGCATGAAAAATAGCATTTATTGCTGCATCTACTCCATTAAAAATACCAATTTCAGATGAGTTTATATTCACCCTTGCATTTTGCTTGATAAGAGTTTCCACCACCTTTTCTTGAAGGCCTGAGTATTCAGGATAAATAGATATTTCATCTCTACTTATTTCTCTGAGAGATTTAATTACTAGTGGACTTGGTCCAATAGTGTTTTCATTGAAGTCTAGTCTTAGTAAATTTCGTCGACCTTCCAGTGGCGCTGAATAAGGCTTTAAATCCTCTACATTTTTCCTGGGATTTGGTAGATCTATGAATGAATCTTCTGTTTTTTTCATTACATTCTTTCCAGCGTGGGTATCCCCAACAAACTCATACCCAGTTTAAGTGTATCTGCAGTGATAGAACATAAAGCAAGTCTGCTCGTCCTTGAGGGTTCACTTGCTTTTAAAATAGGAACTTGATCATAGAACCTATTAAAGATTTGACTTAATTCGAATAAATATCCGCATAAGCGATTTGGAAGAAGCTCTTTTTCGACTTCAGCAATCACAGAATCAAGTTGTAATAGCTTGCGAACTAATGTCCATTCTTGTTGTTCTTTGAATTGAATATCCTGACTTAATACGTTTAAATCCCCACCTTTGCGAGATATACCAGCTATTCGAACTAATGCATAAAGTAAATAAGGAGCTGTATTCCCTTGCAAAGAGAGCATCTTATCAAAACTAAATTGATAATTAGAGACTCTATTTTGACTTAGATCCGCATATTTGATGGCTGCTATCCCAACAGTTGTCGAAACTTTATCTATAAAACTTTCATTCTCGTATCTACTTTCAGTATTGAGACGATCTATAAGATCGTCTTTTGCTCGTTGAATTGCTTCATCCAGAAGGTCTACTAATCTAACTGTCTCTCCGGAACGAGTCTTTAATTTTTTACCATCTTCTCCTTGCACAAGACCAAAGGGGACATGCTCAATTTGACAATCTTTAGGAATCCAATTTGCAAGTTTTGCAATTTGAAAAACTCCAAAAAAATGTGATGCTTGCCCAGCATCGGTTACATAAATCAAACGGAATGCTCCATCTCCATCTGGGGGATTAGTCAATCTGTATTTAATCGCTGCTAAATCAGTAGTTGCATAATTAAAACCTCCGTCACTTTTTTGAATAATTATTGGTTGGGGCTTGCCGTCTTTACCTACTATGCCATCAAGAAAAATACATTGAGCTCCTTGATCATTTATTAGCAAATTTTTATTTTTTAAATCATCAATTATATCTACTAAAAATTTGTTATAAAAGGATTCACCTCTTTCAGTCAGTTTGATATCAAGCCGATCGTAGATCTTTTGAAACTCTTTTCTTGATTGATTACATAGCAATTGCCATGCAATTAGACTTTCTTGATTACCTGCTTGTAAATTAACAACTTCACCTCTAGATTTATTCTGAAAGATTTGATCTTCATCAAATCTTTTTTTTGCTTGACGATAAAAATTTACAAGGTCACTTATTTCCACTACATCTTTTGTATGGAGTGCCTCTGGGCTTACCTCTTTTAAATGAGTGATGAGCATGCCAAATTGTGTACCCCAATCGCCCACATGATTGATTCGTAAGACTTCATAACCGCTGAATTCAAGAACCCGTGCGAGAGAGTCACCAATAATTGTTGATCGTAAATGACCAACATGCATTTCTTTAGCAATATTTGGACTGGAAAAATCAATAATAACTCGATTGTTATTTGTTCCTTCTTCTGCTTTTTCATTGCTGAATTCTTTTTGAGGCACTCCTAATCTTTGATCGTTTAGACGAAGATGGATCTCGGATATAAGTGTTTTTGTATTAATAGATAGATTTATAAAACCTGGACCTGCGATCTGTGGTGGGTTGCATAATTCCAAGAAACCATTATCTTTTTGAAGCTGATCAGTGATTTGTTGTGCGATATGACGAGGAGGCTTTTTTAGTTCTTTTGAAAGTGCTAAAGCACAATTTATTTGAAAATCTCCGAACTCTGGCTTCGATGCGGGGACCAAGCTAGAACTTGTGAGTATTGAGGAGGTTTTTGAGGTTCTTTCCTCTTTTGGGAATACCTTATTGAAAGCTCTATTAATTGCTTCTTCTAATTTGGCGGATATTGCAAGCATGATGTTTGTGGTTAGGTGGAACTGTTAAGATTTCCTGGCTTTTTCATATTGTCAGAAAATAGTTTATTCATTGTTTTAGTCAAAGCGCATACTGAAATCTATCCATTTACTTTTGGTGATTGGCGCGCTAGTTGATATTAGATCGATACCTGTAAAAACATAGTCTGATAAATTTTTTGGATTAATTCCAGAAACTTCAATGACAATATTTTGTGAGACGTGCTTGGAATAATTTTTCTTTGAAAGTTGACGTAATTCTGGAACTAATTTCTCAATAGTTTGAATAGACATTTCATCAAGTAAGACTCCATCAGCACCAGCTTCTACCGCTTCTTTTGCTTGGGCGGGAGTTTCTGCTTCCACTATTATTTTTTTTGTCCATGGAATAGTCTTTTTTAAGATTGTGATGCTCTCACTAATCCCTTGAGACCATTCAATATGATTTTCTTTCAACATTGCAGCATCATCTAATCCAAGTCTATGGTTTATTCCGCCACCACAATGAAAAGCATATTTTTCGAAGATTCTCAGCCCTGGAGTAGTTTTCCGGGTGTCTGCCAATCTCACATTAGATCCTGAGAGTTTACTTACCAGTAAAGCTGTCGATGTAGCAATACCTGAAAGATGCATGGCTACATTTAGAGTTATTCGCTCTCCTGCTACTAATGATGAAGAAGACCCTTTTAACTCTAACAGCCTTTGATCCTTATTAAATTGTTGCCCATCTTTGATGAGTAGTTGAATATCAACTTGGGGATCAATTTTTTTAAATATTAGTTTGACAAGATCTCCACCACAAAAAGTTCCTTCTTCTTTCGCTACCCAATGAGCTGATGCACTTCTGTTTTTGAGGACAAATCTTGTGAGATCTCCATCACCGAGATCTTCCTCAATCCAGGTATCTAATATTTTATTTAGCTTTGGTGAGCGAAGATCCACAATACAACAAATACATTTATTACTATACCAATGCTAAAACCATTTATAGAAATATCTTTTCCTATTTTTTAATTTCATCTATTTATTTTTATCTATATTACTTCCAAGCTAAAGAAGTTTTGTAATAATTTTCTTGGAGATATGTTAGATATGCTTTAATTAATTTAGTTTAGAATATTTTTAGAAAGTGGACGTTGTTCATAGCGTGAACATTATGGTGGCTATATTGATTGGAGGGGTTTGCTATTACTTATATTATATTTTTACAATCGATAATACCTAGTAGATACAAATTGCTTGATTACTTCCCAATACAGAATTTTGAAAATATATTATCAAGTAAACTCTCTGTTAAATCATCGCCTGTTAATTCACCTAAATAATTAATAGCTTGTCTTAAATCGATCGTCCAGAAATCCCAAGGGAGCTTTTCATCAAAAACCTTATCAATATTTTTTAGTGATTCCATCGTTGACTTCGCCAGATCAAGTTGTCTTTCATTTAGAGCAATGTTTAAACCATGCGTTAGAGACGAACCACACATTTTTAGTAGATAATTAATTAAATCGTCTTCCCCATGGCCTGTTTTTGCACTTATGATCACTAAATTCTCTTTTCCTGGTAGATCTTTTGGAATTTTTTCAAAAGGATTATTCTTCTTTAAATCAGATTTATTTCCAGCAATTAAGAGTGGAATATTTGTGGGTAATTGTTTGAGTATTTTTTCATCTTCATTAGTCCATCCATTTGAATAATCATAGATCAATATTATGAGATCAGCTTGAACCAAAGTCTTTTTAGTTCTTGAAATACCAATTCTCTCTATGATATTTTCAGTTTCTCTTAGACCTGCTGTATCAATAAAAGTTACTGGTATTCCCTCTAACACTATTTCACTTTCCAAAAGATCTCTTGTCGTTCCAGGTAAATCAGTAACAATAGCTTTTTCTTGCTTAGAAAGCCTATTCATCAAGGAGCTTTTCCCTACATTAGGCTTTCCGGTTAATGCAATTTTTAAACCAGTGCGAACCCAGCATCCTCTTTTAGCATTATCAATTAGTTCGTTAAGATCTTTTTTAATTGCAATAATTTCATTTTTTACATTTTCTTCATCTAACTTTGGAAGATCTTCTTCAAAATCTATTCTTGCTTCAATTTCAGTTAGTTGCTCTATCAGTCTTTTCCTGATTGATAGGATCGTAGTTTGAATATTTCCTTCAATTCCATTAATCGCGAGTTCTGCAGCTTTTCGGCTTCTTGCTGACACTAATTCGCTAATTGATTCTGCTTGAGTAAGGCTTATGCGACCATTTAGTACTGCTCTTTGGCTAAATTCACCTGGCTCTGCTCTTCGAACGTTTTTATTGTCAAGTACTCTTTCCAGGATCCTCTGGACTGAAATGATTCCACCATGGCAATGGATTTCCACTACATCTTCACCTGTAAAGCTTCGTGGCCCTTTCATTATTAATATGAGTACTTCATCGATATATATTTTTTGATTTAGTTCGGTTACATGTCCGTAAAGCACTTGGTGAGATCCCCAATCATGCTTTCCAGGAATATGAACAATAGTCTTAGTTATCTCAATTGCTGTGGGGCCAGAGATCCTAATGACAGCGATGCTTCCCTGGCCGGGAGAAACGGCAGTTGCAATTGCAGCAATTGTCTCTTCAGTAGGGGAAAACAAATTCATGAAGCAATAATCATGCAATCTTCACTAAGATAAAATCTAATTTTCTTTTTTATGATCAAGATTTTTTAAAATATGAGAAAAATCTTTCTAAATCTAATACAAAGAATTCGTAAATTTATTTCTTGGCTCTGGAAGCAGGAAGGTTCTCCCTCTCAGAGAGCACTAGGGTTGGGTGTGGGGATATTTAGTGGTTGCTTTCCATTCTTTGGTTTGCAAACTTTGATGGGAGTATTTTTAGCAAAAATTTTCAAGGGGAATAGTGTTTTTGCAGCTGTTGGGACTTGGATTAGCAACCCATTGACTTATGTGCCTTTATATTATTTTAATTATAGAATAGGCTCTCTAATAATTAATAAAGAAAAAAATATAGTAGATTTTAGCCATATAACTACTAATCAGTTGTGGTCTCAAGGTTGGGATCTAAGTTCTCGATTAATAATTGGCTCCATATGTATGGGCCTTTTGACTGGAGTTATTGGTGGGCTCGGCTCATATTATTTACTCAAAAAACTTTCTGATAAAATATAAATTTATATCTTTGAAATGCTTTTTTTTTAGCAATTCATTGGATTCTTCAAAATGTTAATTGATTCCTGTTCTGGCGATATCTAAGACATCTACCATCGAACGTATTTGATTGATTGTGATTTCTAATTGATTAACGCTTTCTAGTTCAACTCTTAAATCTATACATGCTGGTTTACCTTGAGATGTCTTAACTCTGGCATCTATTACATTAATGCCTCTATCAGAGAGTCTCATTAATATATCTTTAAGCACTCCGACTCTATCAATAACTTCAATTCTTAATTGAATAGGAAATTTTTTTTCTTTGATGCAAGTATTGTTATTCCACTTTACTGAAAGTCTTCTATTATCAGGAACTGATTGTATATTGACACAATTAGTTCGATGTATAGTTATCCCATGATTCCCAAGTGCAACTGTTCCAAGTATGGATTCTCCTGGTAAAGGGCTGCAACATCCACCTAGTCTATAGTCAAGTCCTTCCAGGCCAAGTATGGGTGAATATTTGGTTTGAGATGTTTTTGTTTTATTGGAAACGTGATTGGTTTGTGATCCAATTTGGTTTGCTATCTCGATATCACTTAATTCATTCTCAGGTAGTTGGTTTTGAATTTTTATCTCTTCTCTAAATCTATTAATTACTTGATGTAGGGTTAAGGCCCCAAATCCAAGTGCAGCTAATAAATCCTCCGTAGACTTTAGATTACATCTTTCAGCAACTTTTGTGATCGCTTCACCTTTGAGTAGATTATCAATCCCTTTACGACCAAATTCTTGTTCTAGTAGTTCTTTCCCTCTTAAAATGGTTTCTTGACGATGACTTTTTTTATACCATTGCCTGATACGATTTCTAGCTGTGGGTGTGGCTACATAGTTTAACCAATCCAAGCTTGGATGGGAACTCTTGTGAGTAAGGATCTCAACAAAATCTCCATTTTCTAGAGGTGTAGATAGCACGCACAAACGATCATTGATTCTCGCACCATTACAATGATTTCCTACTTCAGAATGAATCCGATAGGCGAAATCGATTGCGGTTGAACCATTCCTTAATCCCAAAACATCTCCTTTTGGAGTAAAAACAAACACTTCTTCATCAAATAAATCTTCTTTTATTGATGCAAGATAGTCATTATGATCATTGACGCCATCTTCTTGTTGCCATTCAACTAATTGACGCAACCAATTAAACTTTTCTGAATCAGGATTGGCAGGAGATCCTCCTTCTTTGTACTTCCAGTGAGCGGCAATTCCAAATTCTGAAACCCTATGCATTTCTGGAGTCCTGATTTGCACTTCATTAGGTCTGTGTCTGCCAATTACAGCTGTATGTAGCGACTGGTATCCATTTGGTTTAGGGAGTCCTATATAGTCTTTAAAACGTCCGGGTATTGGTCTGAATGTGTCATGGACAACAGCAAGAGCTCGATAACATGTCTCGACATCTGAGACAAGAATTCTTAGAGCAGCAACATCAAAAATTTCATGAAATTCTTTTTGTTGCCTTTGCATTTTGCTCCAAATTCCATATAAATGCTTTGGCCTTCCACTAACTTCACATTGATTAAGTCCTGCTGAGTTCAAACGATCTTTGAGTAATTGAACAGTTATATTTAATCTCTCTTCCCTTTCACTACGTTTGCTAGCTATTTGTTGTTGAATTTCTCGGAAGGGATCTGGCTCTAAGAGTTTAAATGCTAAGTCCTCTAGTTCCCATTTAAAACGTCCTATTCCTAAACGATTAGCGAGTGGAGCATAAATTTCTCTTGTTTCTTTCGCTATTCGAGTTTGTTTTTCTTTCCCTAGGTAACTAATAGTACGCATATTGTGTAGCCTATCTGCAAGCTTCACTAGTACTACTCGAATATCGCTAGCCATAGCTAGAAACATTTTACGTAGGTTTTCTGCTTGAGCTTCTGTGCGATTATTAAAATGGATTCCTCCTAATTTAGTAACTCCTTCTACTAGATATCTAACCTCACTCCCAAAATACCCCTCGAGTTGTTCTGGGGTTATATCTGTATCTTCGACGACGTCATGTAAAAAACCTGCTGCAATTACGCTAGCGCTTGCACCTATCTCTCTAAGTAAGTCTGCAACTGCAACTGGATGGGTTATGTAAGGCTCCCCACTTTTTCTGAATTGACCTTTATGTAATTGAAATGCAAGATCAAAAGCAGCAACTAATAAAGCTTCAGAATCTCTTGGGCAACTTGCTCCTATCCCAGGTGGAATATTTCTAATGCAATTTTTTAACCACTCTGGCAAAATAATTTCGTAATCATCAATATTTTTAATCTGATGAGTTCTGAGTTGCGGCTTGCCATCAAAAAATTCATCACAGACAACATTGGTCTGGGTTGAATTGCGTGCAGAGGTGACTTTAGACATCAGCACCGGCGCTTAATTTATCTTATTCAAGCTCAACATTTCTTGCTACCTTTTTATGAATAATTCATCAAAAGAAGTTTTAAAGATACATAAACTAAATGCTATCTATCCAAATAGTTCTAAGTCCGTATTAAACGGACTAGATCTGAATATGAATCGTGGAGATAGGCTTGCATTAGTTGGTAGATCAGGATGTGGGAAAAGTACTGTTGCAAAAGCTGTAATGCAGCTTCTTCCTGCTGGATGTATTTGTAAGGGTGAGATTTTTTTAAATGGGAAAAATGTATTGGAGCAAGATAAGGTTTCTTTGCAAACTATTCGAGGAACAGAGGTTGGATTGATATTTCAGGATCCAATCTCACGTTTAAATCCTTTAATGACTGTTGGCGATCATTTGGTTGATACTTTTAGAGCTCATGATAAGTCTGCAACAAATAATACTTTAGTAAATAAGACTAAAAGCTTACTAGATAAAGTTGGAATAGATCCTTTGAGATTTAATTCTTTTCCTCACGAATTTAGTGGAGGGATGCGACAACGGGTGGCAATTGCTTTGGCGATTTGTTTAAGACCTCCATTGATAATTGCTGATGAGCCTACAACTAGCTTGGATACAATAGTTGCTGACCAGATCATGGCTGAATTGAGTTTTCTTTGCGATGAAATTGGGACTGCTTTACTATTAATTAGTCATGATTTATCTATGGCATATAAATGGTGTAATAAAATTGCAATACTTGATTATGGGAAAATAGTAGAATCTGGAAATATTAAGGAGATAATTTCTAATCCAAAAACTCATATTGCTCAAAGGTTAGTTGATTCAGGCAGAATATTAGAGGGCTCTGAGAGAGAAATAATGAATAAAAGGACTGTATTATTGAGAGTAAACAGACTACGATGTTGGCATAATATAGGCTTTTGGCCCTTCAATACTTTTTGGCTTAAAGCTGTTAATGAAGTTACCTTTTCTCTTCATGAAGGTGAAACTCTTGGCGTCGTGGGTCCATCAGGATGTGGTAAGAGCACTCTATGTAGAGCTTTGACTGGTTTATTGCCTACAAGAGGTGGAAGTATTGTTTTTCTTGGATCTAATATTTCAAATTACAATAAGAAATCTTTAAGACAATTACGTAAATTTATTCAAATTATTTTTCAAGATCCTTCTACTGCTTTGAACCCTAAGATGTCAGTACTCGATGCAATTATAGACCCTATTCTTATCCATAAGTTGTTAACTAGATCTCAAGCTAGAGAGAAAGCTCGTAATCTTTTAGGCCTTGTAGGTTTAACTCCCACAGAAATGTATGAACAACGTTTACCTTCTCAACTTTCAGGGGGACAACAGCAAAGAGTGGTTATTGCAAGAGCGCTGGCACTTAACCCTAAAATACTTATCTGTGATGAAAGCGTCAGTATGTTAGATGCAGAAATCCAAGCAGAAGTTTTGGAGCTACTTCGCTCTTTACAAGAAAAATTAAAATTGTCCATGTTATTTATAACTCATGACTTATCAGTTGCAGCGGGCTTTTGCCATAGAGTATTAGTATTTGATAAAGGAAAAATTATTGAAGAGAACTCTGGTAAAAATTTGTTGGATAATCCTCAACAATACCTGACACAAAAGATGGTTGAGGCTTGCCCTAGATTGCCGAAATAATATTATTGTTTGACTTTAATACTTTTAAAAGTCTCTCAAAATCTTGCGGTAATGGAGCTGTGAATTTCATTCTCTTTAGTGTTATTGGGTGTATTAAACCTAATTCAATTGCATGTAATGCTTGGCCGCTAAGATTAATGGGTAATTTTTTACATCTACTATAAGTTTGGTCACCAATAATAGGGTGACCTATGTGTGCACTGTGAACACGAATTTGATGAGTTCTACCTGTATCAAGTTTGAATTTAAGAAGAGAAAAATTTCCTAGGTTTTCAATTAACTTCCAATGTGTGCAAGCATATCTACCTGATTCTTCATTAACTACAGCATATTTTTTTCTATCTTTTGGATGTCGACCAATACATCCGACAACCATTCCTCCAGTTTCTTTAATGGCTCCGTGTACAACAGCAACATAATGTCTTGCGGCCACTCTTTTTTGTATTTGAATTTGAAGTTTTACTAAAGCTTCTTGAGACTTTGCTACGACAATGCACCCAGTTGTGTCTTTATCTAAGCGATGAACTATTCCAGGCCTCAATTTGCCTCCGATTCCAGGTAAGTCCGGACAATGATTGATTAATCCATTGACTAAAGTTCCAGATTTATTACCTGGTGCAGGATGTACTGCTATTCCTGCTGCTTTATTGATGACTATTAAATGATCATCTTCGTATAGTATGTCTAAATCTATCTCTTCTGGTTTTAAGTAAGGAAGAGGTTCCGGTGGTGGAACCCAAAGTTGAATTACGTCGCCTGGCCTAACGGGAGTTTTTGCTTTCCCAGTTTTACCGTTTACTCTTGCAAAACCAGCTTCGATAAATTTCTGAATATGAGCTCTACTTTGTTCAGATCTTTGACTGACTAGCCATCTATCTAGCCTCATAGGTAAAGGCTTTTGGTATTTACCCTCAAATAATTCGCCTGGGCCTTGCCCAAATTCAAGCTTGATTTCTTTATCCATTAGGGGAGTTCAAGAGAAATATTTCCCAATAAATTTTTACGAAAATCATCAAGTAGTCTTTGAGACATTCTTCTAGTATCTCCGGAAGTGTGACGTTTTGCTGCTGAAAGTAGCCATAAAGATTTATCTTTAATGATTTCATTGATAAATATTCCATATCTATTTTGAAGACACATTGGCTTAATTCCAGCTTCTTGCTTGGTTGCTAATGTCTCAAGAAGCTTCATAAAGTTAATGGCTACTTGTTCCGTATCGTATGCGGCTTGACCGATATCATCACATATGGCCAGCTTTAACGCGGCACTTTGATCTTCAAATCTTGGTGGAAGAACTCCAGGAGCATCCAATAGATCCAGATCTTGTCCAATTCTTACCCATCTCAAACTTCTAGTTACACCTGGCTTTCTTGAACTAGAGACAACTTTTTTTTTAACTAATCTGTTAATGAGAGCAGATTTTCCAACATTTGGGAAACCAAGAGTTAGTACTCTAATTGCACGATTTTTCATCCCACGATCGAGACGTCTTTGATTTAACTCTTGCCCAGCACGAATGGCAGCTTGTTTTATTTGGAGAACGCCTGTTCCAGCTTTTGCATCACACCACCATGGGACTTTCCCTTCTGACCTTAATTTTTTATCCCAAGCTTTGTAGGCATCGATATTGATCATGTCCTTTCTATTAATCACTAATATTTGCTTCTTACCTTTTAACCATTTTTGAAGATATGGATGAGAAGTTGAGAGAGGAATCCTTGCGTCTCGCACTTCGAAAACTAGATCAACTTTATTCAGATGTTCCTTTAATTGTTTTTCTGCTTTTGCAATATGACCTGGGTACCATTGTATAAGCTGCTTGTTCACGGAATTTAAAAGAATTTGGTTGAAATTGATTTATCTCGAAATTAAAAAAGTTGATTTTGATCTATTTTGGGTGGGTATTTTTGAAATTTCTAAGTTCAACGTATCATCTGAAATGATTAAGTAAGTTAATAATAATAATTGATTTATTCTAAACATCCTGACGGGAAATCAATTTTATTGATCAATCTAGATTAATAGAATTACAATATTTAATAACAAGCCATTGAAAAAAACATCTCTCATATTGCGTGTTTAAAAAAAAATTGATTTCCAAACTTATTACTGTAAGATTATTTCTTTAGTAACTGCAGTTGTTTGAGGGGTAATTAATTATTTTCAATAAAAGCTTTTAATATTTAAAATATCGTTTTTGGTTCCTCAAGGGTTTAGGTAGATTTTTTCTGTGTCTTAGTAATTACCCAATTGGTACCTTTCAAGAGCTATGGTCACTCAGTTTCCTTTCTGAATCTTATAAATTATGTCTAAGCGTTCCCTGTCAAGTCTCGGCGCTGAAGACTTATGCGGCAAACGTGTTTTAGTTAGAGTTGATTTTAATGTCCCATTAGGAGATGAGGGGCAGATAACTGATGACACAAGAATTCGTGCTGCTTTACCAACTATTAATGACCTTCTTGAGAAGAGTGCAAGAGTTATTCTTTCTGCTCATTTTGGTAGGCCAAAGGGAGAGGTTAATGAAACAATGCGTTTGACAGCTGTTGCTCAAAGACTAAGTGAATTGCTTGGTAAAACAGTTGTAAAAACAGAAAGTTGTATAGGAGCTGAAGCTAAGTCAAAAGTAGATGCGATGTCTAATGGTGATGTTGTCCTTTTGGAAAATGTTCGATTTATTGCTGGCGAAGAAAAAAACGATGGAGAATTTGCTAGAGAATTAGCTTCTTTGGCAGAAGTATATGTAAACGATGCTTTTGGTGCCGCTCACCGTGCTCATGCTTCAACTGAGGGAGTTACAAAGTTCCTGAGTCCTTGTGTCGCTGGCTATTTAATGGAAAAAGAATTGAAGTACCTTCAAGGAGCGATAGATCAACCTCAAAGACCATTGGCTGCAATAGTTGGCGGTTCTAAAGTAAGCAGTAAAATAGGTGTTTTGGAATCTTTGATTGATAAATGTGACAAGATAATCGTTGGTGGAGGGATGATATTTACTTTTTATAAAGCCAGAGGATTATCTGTTGGTAAAAGTCTTGTCGAGGAAGACAAGCTAGAATTGGCAAGTGCTTTGGAGAAGAAAGCTAGAGATAAAGGAGTTGAGTTCCTGTTACCAAGTGATGTTGTATTGGCTGATGATTTTTCTCCTAATGCAAACAGTAAAGTTTCAAGAATAGATTCTATTAGTGAAGGCTGGATGGGATTGGATATTGGTTCAGAATCAATTGAACTTTTTCAGAACGCCTTGAAAGATTGCAAAACTGTGATTTGGAATGGACCGATGGGTGTCTTTGAATTTGAGAAATTTGCAAATGGAACCAATTCAATAGCTAATACGTTGGCTGATTTAAGTTCCCAAGGATGCTGCACAATTATTGGAGGTGGAGATTCAGTAGCAGCAGTTGAGAAAGCAGGTTTAGCTAAAAATATGTCTCATATATCTACTGGAGGTGGTGCCAGTCTTGAACTTTTGGAAGGGAAAGTTCTTCCTGGAGTTTCTGCTCTAGATGATGCTTAACAATTTGAATCTGGCTTTATGATTTTTAGAAGTAGGTTTTTATAGACCTACTTCTATTTTTTTTGTTATTGAATAAATACCTTCAGGATGAGTAATGATTGCTGAAAAAGTTTGAGAGCCAGGGTTTAAGGGCGCTTGAACATATTTAAATAAACCACCTGATTGATTAGGCTTAATCCCAAAGATATCATTGGATAAATTAATATTATCTTCGTTTTTAAGTAAGATCATACCACTAGCAGTTAATGCATTGCCTAATGGATTTTCAATGACTAAATTTATTTCGTATTTCTGCCCAGTAAAAACTTTGTCTGGAGATATAACTTTTATAATTAAAGGTGAATTTTGACTATTCAAAATTGATTCTTCTTTAATAACTTTATATTCTTTGATTTTATTGTTGTAGGTCTCTAATTGAACAGTCTGTTTAGTATTGAGATTATAAATTTGATCATTAATTTCTCTTGTAGATATTATTTCGACATTTAGTAATGGCTTATTTGTTTCATTTCTAACTTGTTGGATTGACCATTTTGTATCTTTATATTTTTCCTGAAAAGCTTTGTAGCGCTTATTAAATTGATTGAATGATTTTTTTAGAAATAAATCTCTTAGTAAATCATCATTATTCAGGTTGAGAATTTCCTCCAATTTATTACTTAGCAACTGCTTATCTATGTTTTTACTTAAAGCAGAATTGATCATTAGGGGATGTAGCAATAAAAATATTATTGATTTCACTATGAGTGAATGTCGCACGCCTACCTTTTTTACTCAATATAACCTAGCCTTCATGAATAAGGTTATTTAATTTATGCCTCGCCTTTTAATTGCTGCAAGCGGAACAGGTGGGCATATTTATCCTGCATTATCTTTCGCTGATTCACTCTCAAATTCTTGGGAAATTGAGTGGCTAGGTGTGCCAAACAGGCTAGAGATTGACCTGGTTCCCAAAAAATACAATCTAATCAAGCTAAAAGTTGGAGGATTACAAGGAAATATTTTTAGAAAGATGTTTGAAATTTGTAAATTACTTCTTTCTTCTATCCAAGTTTCTATTCTATTACGTCAAAAAAAGATTAACGTTATTTTTACTACTGGTGGATATATATCTGCTCCAGCTATTCTCGGAGCCAAAATAACTGGCATTCCTATCATTTTGCATGAATCTAATGCTATCCCTGGAAAAGTAACTAGGTTATTGGGTAGATTTTGTGACCATGTAGCACTAGGCATCCCATCGGCATCGGAGTATTTGCAAGGATGTAAAACAAGTTTTACTGGAACGCCTGTAAGGTCAGAGTTTTTTTTAGATCAATCTCTTCCCCATTGGGTGCCGATCGGAGATGGTTTATTGATTGTGGTTATGGGAGGTAGTCAAGGAGCAATAAAAATGAATGAGATGGTTAGGAATATCTTACCTTGGTTGCTTGAGAAAGGTTGTAGAGTTGTTCATCTGACTGGTCACAATGATTGTTTCTACAAAAATTTAGATAAGGTTGATACGCACGCTAATTTGGTTGTAAGACAATTCAGTAATGAAATATCGGCCTTACTGCGAAATGCTGATCTTGCAATAAGTAGAGCAGGATCTGGTGCAATTTGTGAATTAATGGCAACTAAGACCCCATCAATTTTAATACCTTTTCCAGCTTCTGCCGATCAACATCAAGAGTTAAATGCTGCTTATATGGCTAGATATGGAGGTGCTGTAATAGTTAATCAACATGATCCAGAAAAGGCTATTTTGAAAAATACTTTATCTAATTTGCTAGGCTCTGATTCTCTCAGTAAAATGAAATTTAATATGAATAATTACAATTGCATTAATTCGAAAAATAAGTTGTTTGATATTATAAATTTGATTAGTTAATGTAATCTTTTAATGTATTAATAATTTGAATATTTTGTGTTCTTTTTTGAAAACTTATTCTTATCCAATTTTCTCCTAAATTTGTAAATGACCTACAATCTCTTAACAAAATCCCTCTTTTTTTTAAATTCTCAAGAAGATTTAATATAGAATTATCACTTTTAATTAACTGAAAATTAGTAGTTGAAGGCAAAGGCTTAATAGTAGAAAAGGTTGATAAATTTTCATACAACCACTTCCCTTCTTTGTCTACCCACTTATGGATCTTCTTTAATCTTTTTTTATGCATCTTCGAATCTTTCATTATCATTTTAGTTGCATTTATAGCTAGCGTATTAACGGGCCAAGGATCTCTTATCTCCTTCCATTGTAATAATCTATCGGCATTAGTTACCGCATATCCTACCCTCAATCCAGCTATACCTATAAATTTAGTAAGACTCCTTATTACTATAAGGTTCTTGTGCCTATTAGTTAAGTCAATTATTGATTGATTTTCACCTCCAGGTACAATAGAAATAAATGCTTCATCGCAAATAACCAGTTTATAATTAGTTAATATACTTTCTATAGATGCACGACTCCATAATTGCCCAGTTGGGTTGTGCGGATTTGTGATCCACAATACTTGGGTTTTTGGTTTAATTGGAAATGATTGAGGATTTCTATTAGTCCAAGATAAGGGTAAAGGGTTATGAATATAGGGAGCATTCCAACACTTTAAAGCTCTTTTATAGTCTCCAAACCCAGGAGAAGGTAAAGAACTTAGGCCATATAAACTTGCATCTCTTGCTGCCCAAGTAAATAATTCAGAGGCTCCATTTCCAGGTAAAATCATAGAAGGATCAATATTATGCCATTTTGAAATAGCATTTTTAACTTCGAAATAACTTCTATCAGGATAAGATTTGATAGATCCATTCTTTATACTATTAATTAGATAATTATTTAATTTTTTAGGTAATTTAAACGGTACTATTGATGCACTTGCATCGATGATATTTTTTGTTGAAAGTCCTAACTTTCTTGCTTCTTTTTCGATATTACCTCCATGATTATCAAAGTCTATTTTCATTATATTTGAGACAATATCATGTCCAGTTTCACTCATAATTATTTGCTGAATTCATTTGTTTCATTATTTCCAGGGTTCTTCTGAACCGATTGCATCTTTAATATTTTTGAATCCGTGCTTTTCCATTTGCAATGTTAATCCATCTAAAATATCAGGAACTAAATTTGGCCCCTCAAATATCCAACCAGTATAAATTTGAACTAGTGATGCTCCAGCTGTAATTCTCTCCCATGCCGCTTTTGCTGAGTCAATTCCACCCACGCCAATCAGCGGTAAATCATTATTAGTACTTTTTCTAAGCCTCTTCATAACTTCAAGTCCTCTTTTTTGTAAGGGAAGTCCACTTAATCCTCCACTTTCTCGCTCTAAAGTATTTCCAGTTTTGATTGTTAGTTTTTTTAAATTAAATCGATTTAAGCTTGTATTGATTGCAATGATTCCATCAATTCCATTTTCCATAGCAACTTTGGCAATTTCATCAATTGCTTCGTTGGAAAGATCTGGTGAAATTTTTACAAGCAAAGGCGGACAATCTGATACCTCTTTAAGAGTTCTTATTAATTTTTTTATTTGTTTTGTTCCTTGTAGTGAACGAAGACCTGGGGTATTTGGCGAACTAACGTTGATTACTGCATAGTCTGCTAATGGAGCTAAAAGGGTTAGGGATCGAGAATAGTCTTTTGGAGCGTCATCAAGCGTTGTGATTTTTGACTTTCCTAAATTTATTCCTAGGACACAGGGTCTATTTCCTGGCTCAGTGAGTTTTTGCTTTTCTAAAGTTTTTAAAAAATTCTCTGCTCCTTCATTATTGAATCCCATTCGATTCAGGGCAGCTTTTTCTTTGGCAATTCTGAAAAGTCTCGGTTTTGGATTGCCTTTTTGGGGATGCCAAGTAATTGTTCCTAATTCGGCGAAACCAAATCCAAAATAGTTCCAAAGACCTGCGCCTACACCATTCTTATCAAAACCTGCCGCAAGTCCTAAAGGGTTTTTAAATTGAGAGCCAAAAATAAATTGATTTAAGCTGGAATTGTTTCTTTGAAGACCACTCGATGCTTTTTTAAGGATGTTAGAAATTATTGGAAAATTTCTATTTAATGATGCTAATTTAATTGCATTAAGAGCTGAATTAGTAAGTATTTCCGCATCAACACCCTCGTCCTGAGATAGAAGCTGGCCAAGCAGAATATTGTACAAGTCGCTTTTTTTATTTTTTGACAAAATCTTTTAGTTGTATTTTTCGACCTTTAGAAAAAGCTACCGCAATAGCATCGACTCTATCATTATCTTTTTCTCCACTATGACCTTTGACATATTGAAGTTTGATTTTTGGTAGCGAAGGATCGTCAAGAGCTTTCCATAAGTCTTGATTGAGAACTGGTTTGCCCGAGGCTGTTTTCCAGCCTCTCTTTTTCCAGTTTGACATCCATTTTCCCATCCCATCAATTAAATATTTGCTATCAGTTTTAATGGTTATCGAAGGGTGAAATTTTATTTCTTTTAATTTTTCCAGAACAAATAATGCAGCTTGCAATTCCATTCGATTATTTGTTGTATCAGGGCTATATCCACCGAATTCAACTTCGCTTCCATCTTGGAATCTAATTAATACCCCCCAGCCACCGGGACCTGGATTCCCACTACAGGCACCATCAGTTGCTGCAGAAATCGCAAATTTTTCTTCAGTTGTCATAAAAAAAACCGGTCTAATTAGACCGGTTTCATATAAGCAGAAAACTGGTGTTTATCCAGTAACAATATTTATTTTAAAGTTACTTTCCCACCAACAGCCTCAATTGCTTTCTTTAGCGCCTCAGCATCTTCTTTTGTTGCTCCTTCTTTGATTGTTTTTGGAGCAGCTTCAACTAGGGCTTTTGCTTCGCCAAGGCCTAAACCTGTGGCATTGCGAACTTCTTTGAGGACTTTGATTTTAGATGAAGCTTCAAAGCTTTCTAAAACTACCTCAAATTCAGTTTTTTCTTCGGCAGCCTCACCACCATCGCCACCAGCAGCAGCTCCTGGAGCTGCCATGACAACGCCAGCAGATGCGGCAGCAGATACACCAAAAGCTTCTTCTATTTGCTTAACAAGCTCTGAAGCTTCAAGCAAAGAGAGGCTTTTTAATGAATCTAAGATTTCATCGGTTTTTGCAGACATGTTTTAAATCAGCAACTAAGTAAGTAGAAAACAAATTGTTTAACAATGAGTATCAGCTCTCGCCGCTCTCAGAATGTTGTTTAAGAGACCTTGCAAGTCCAGATGGGACCTCATTTATACCAATAGCAATTTTGCTTGTTATGGAATTCATTGCACCAGCAATTTGCGCCATAAGTGCTTCCTTACTAGGAAGTTTTGCAATCGCTTTGATCTCATCTTGAGATAAAAGTTTGCCTTCGAAAAGACCTCCTTTAGTCTCAGATTTTTGAGTTTCCTTTTGAAATGCTTGTACAGCTTTAACAGCACTCCCAACATCTCCTTTGATTAAAACAAAGGCGTTAGTACCAGTAAGCAATGACTCCAAACCAGTCCAGGAATCTTTTCCTTTTATGGCTTGACGCATCAAGGTGTTTTTAGTGACCTTGCAGATGCCATCGCTTTTTTGCAATCTTGAGCGCAAGTCAGACATCTCTTTTGTGGATAAGCCCTTGTAATCAAGAACTAGAGCCATTTCAGAGTTATCTAGTAGACCCTCTATCGTTTCGACGATCTGTTTTTTGCTTTCCAGCGTGCGGCCCATAATAATTGGATCGAATCGGGGGAAGGACTGGACATACGGCCATATTCCCCTTGGGGAATCGAGGCCGCTTACGATTCAATCCAAAAGATAAAACCCTGCGTATGCCTCGGCTGGGATTATAAATTCTATTAAAACAAAGGTTTAATAAAATCAGACCGGCTGTCTTTGGCTGGGCGCATGCCCTTGTGGTTAAACCACTCGGTTAATTTACAACAAAAAGGGTCACTTTTCTTTCTGCAAGTCTTGTAATTCGTTGATATCTACTTCTACCGATGGCCCCATTGTGGATGTAATAAAAAAGCTTCTCCAGAATTTTCCTTTCGCTCCGCTAGGTTTATTTTTATCTATTGTTAATTGCAATGTCTTCAAATTTTCAAGAAGAGCATCTTCCGAAAAACTCGCTTTACCAAATCGGACATGCACAATTCCTGCTTTGTCTGCTCTAAATTCAAGCTTTCCTGCTTTAAATTCTTTAATAGCTCCTACTAAATCAGTTGTAACTGTTCCTGCTTTTGGATTAGGCATAAGTCCTCTTGGTCCAAGCACTCTTCCAAGTTTTGCAACCTTGGGCATCATGTCGGGAGTAGAAATTAGCAGGTCGAAGTCCATTTCTCCTTTGTTGATTGAATCAACTAAATCTTCCTCCCCAGCAAGATCAGCGCCTGCTTTCGTCGCCTCAGAAACTTTTTCACCACGTGTCACTACCGCTATCCTTATGTTCTGACCGGTGCCACTTGGCAAGGCAACCGTAGTTCTAAGTTGCTGATCAGTATATTTTGGATCGATGCCTAGTCTTATGTGAGCTTCTATAGTCTCATCGAATTTTGCATTTGCATTCTCCTTGACTAGCTTTATTGCTTCAATGGGAGAGTATGTACGTTCTTCCACTTTGGAAAGTAACGTTGTCATTCTTTTTGAAAAATTTTTCATAATAAATTGGGGTCCAATCGACTTTTCGTCTCCCCCTTCAAGAGAACGTTTAATGATTTTACGATTTTATTAGTCCTTTATGGAAACCCCCATATTTTTGGCTGTCCCCTCAATAACTTTCATTGCTGATTCGATGCTGCTGCAATTGAGATCTGGAAGTTTTGTTTTAGCAATTTCTTCCAGTTGACTTTTACTAATCGAACCGGCAGTTCCTTTCGCTGACTCGCCTGAACCTTTCGCAATGCCTGCGGCTTTAGTTATTAGAACCGAAGCAGGAGGGGTTTTTGTTATGAAAGTAAAACTTCTATCTTCGAAAACTGATATTTCTACAGGTATAACAAAGCCAGCTTTGTCTTGGGTGCGCGAATTGTATTCCTTACAAAACGCCATGATATTTACCCCATGTTGACCAAGCGCAGGCCCAACTGGAGGAGCTGGGTTGGCTTTGCCAGCCTGTAAGGCCAACTTGATCAGGGCTACTACTTTCTTTGCCATCGGCTGAGGATTGAACTAATGCGGAAAACCTGAAACGAATCAGATGAATTATCTAATAAACTTAACTCCTAGACTGACCAGACAGCAAAAGGAAATTAAAAATCAATTTTGTTTGGTTATTTGAGAAAATTCAAGTTCAACAGGAGTTTCTCTTCCGAAAATTGATAATAGTGCCTTTAGTTTGTTTCTTTCTCCAGAAACTTCAATTACTTCTCCTTGGAAATCTTTAAAAGGTCCTGAAGTGACAACAATCTGATCACCTTCTTCTACATCCAACTTTACAACAGTTTTCTTCTCAGCTGCTCGTTTAAAAATTCTATTAACCTCTTGCCTGCTAAGAGGGCGTGGTTTGATATGCCCTCGTGCTTTACCGGTAGCTCTTCGGTCTTCTGCACCAACAAAATTAATGACATTAGGAGTACTTCTTACCGCCATCATTGTGTCTTCATCTAACACCATACGAACAAGCACATATCCAGGGAATACCTTCTCTTCTGTGGTCTGCCTACTTCCATCTTTCTTTAGCTTAACTGCAGGTGTTTGAGGGATTTCTATTTCTATAATTCTGTCACTAACACCAAGAGTGATTGCTCTTTGCTCAAGTGTCGCTTTTACTTTCTTTTCGCAACTGGAGGCAACTTGAATTGCGTACCAACGTGCAATATTTGTTTTTATTGTTTGGTTTGGAAAATGTGATTGATCATCATCAATGTTCTCTGATCTATCGATTATTTTTGAATCTTTAGTAGGAGTGGTTTCAATATCTGACACTGGAAAAAGTTGTGAGAGGTTTAGAAATTTAGATTAGTGAACTCAGCGAAATATCTGAGTAGAGGCCCATCCATAAAAACGGCTTACAGCTGCGATTGATACTGCTGATAGAGTGACCATTAAAATCACAGCAACAGATTCACTGAAAAGTTGTTGGCGTGAGGGCCATACAACTAATTTCATTTCATCAATTGTAGAGGATAAAAAACTTTTTTTTAAGGCAGTCTTTTCCTGTTGTTTAGGAATTACCTTTTCTTGATCCTCTTGAGAGGTTGGACTTGTCACTTTGGGAAGATTGAAAGGAAGGTGCTTTTGAAAAAAAAATTGCTATGAACCTAGATTAACTTATGTTTGATGGATTAGTTATCTATTAAAAAAAGAAGTTTTTTTGACTCATCATCTTTAATCTTAACCCTTATTGTTTTCGCATCTTCAAAAGCTTCCTCTAAAATTTGTGTTGCCAGTGGGTTTTCTAATCTCTTTCGGATTACTCTTCTTAGTGGTCTAGCTCCGTATTCAGGTTCATGGCCTTCATCTGCAAGAGTCTTAATAGTGTTTTCGTCAACATAAAGATCTAAACCTTGGTGTTTGAGAAGCTTCTTGAGTTCTTCAAGTTGAAGGCGCACAATTTGTTCTAAACTCTCAGGATTAAGTGGACTAAATCTTATTACTTCATCGATGCGATTCAAAAATTCTGGTCGAAAATGTTTTGTTAGTGCCTCATTGATTTTTTGATCTAATTCTTCTGCAAGAATATTTTTATTTGAACTTTCACTTCGTACTTGAAGTGAATTATTTAATATTGCCTGGCTAGCAAGATTGCTCGTCATAACAATAACTGTGTTTCTAAAATCTACTGTTCGACCTTGAGAATCGGTCAGTCTTCCATCATCTAAAACCTGTAAAAGGATATTAAAAACTTCTGGATGAGCTTTTTCTATCTCATCAAGGAGTAAAACTGCATAAGGTCTTTTTCTAATTGCTTCTGTTAATTGCCCACCTTCTTCATAACCTACGTATCCAGGTGGTGCACCTAAGAGCCTTGAAACAGCATTTCTCTCCATATATTCGCTCATATCAAGTCTCAATAAAGCGTCCTCTTCATCAAATAATGAATTTGCCAGTGATTTAGCTAGTTCAGTTTTTCCAACACCTGTAGGGCCCAGAAAAAGAAATGATCCTATAGGCCTTCTTATGTCCTGCATCCCAGCTCTTGCTCTACGAATTGCTGCTGAAACTGCTTGAACAGCATTTAATTGACCGATAACTTTTTTTTCTAGTTCTTGTTCTAACCGTAAAAGCTTTTGTCTCTCACCTGATAAAACTTTGCTAACAGGAATCCCTGTCCATCTTGAGACAACATCAGCTACATCCTCTGGGAAAACTTGATCTCTTAGCAAAGAATTTCCATATTCATTATCTTCTTGAATGCAAGCTTCTATTTCTTTTATGCGTTCTTTGATTTCAAAAAGTTGTTCATAGCTAAGTCTTTCGGCTTCTTCAGTATCACCGGAGATTTCCGCTTCTCTTATTAAATTTTTTAATTCTTCAGCTCTTACTTTTAGTTCTTGTAATTCCGCTGATTTCTCGATTTGATCTTGCCATTTTTGTTTGATCTGAGCTATTTCACAGAGTAAAAATTCTTTCTGTTCTTCAAGATTATGTATAGTTTCTAATGTTGTTTCTTTGTTTGCACTTTTGATTGAAGACTCTATATCAATAACTTGAGACTCTTTCTCTTCTATGATTTTTGGTTTTGATGTAGATTCGATTTTCACTTGAGCTGAAGCCTCGTCAATCAAGTCAATAGCTTTATCAGGTAGGCATCTGTCACTTATATATCTATGAGATAAACGATTTGCTGTAATTAGGGCTTCTTCAGTAATAATCACTCCGTGATGAGACTCATAATTTTCTCTAAGTCCTTTTAGGATTTCCAAGCTTAAATCTAGACTTGGCTCTTTGATTGATACTTGCTGAAATCGTCTATCAAGGGCTAGGTCTTTTTCAATCGTACGTCTATAATTGTCCGGAGTGGTTGCACCAATACAACGTAAGTCTCCGCTGGCTAATAATGGTTTTAATAAACTGCCAGCATCAGTATTTGATCTGTCTTTGCTTACAATTGAGTGTAATTCATCAATAAATAGAATCACTCCTTTTTCACTGTTGCTGATTTCACTTAACAATGATCTAAATCGTTCTTCAAATTGCCCTCGGAATTTAGCTCCAGCTATTAATGCGCCGATATCAAGTGAAATCAGTCTTAAACCTTGAAGAGAATCAGGAAGTTCGTTGGCTATTATTTTTTGTGCTAATAATTCTGCTACTGCTGTTTTCCCCACACCTGGAGCACCAATAAGTACTGGATTGTTTTTGCCTCTTCTAGATAAAACTTTTGTAATTGCTTTGATTTCCGACTCTCTGCCGATCACAGGGTCTAATTTCCCATCTTCAGCTTCGGCTGTAAGGTCTTTGCAGTATAAATCCAATGCACTTGGCGTTTCATGAAGTTTTAAAGGTTGTTCTTTTGAGGTGATCTCCTTATTGGTGATAGGAGCAAGTGACTCTGGGACATTATTTTTTGAATTTTTTTGGGGAGATACAGACTGCCTGGAATTTTTGTGTGGTCTATCTTCTTTTTGTTGAGTTGTATTTCTTTTTGATTGTTTAAATGACTTTGGTGCTGGTAGTCGTCTCAACTCTGCTTCAAGAAGTTCACTAGGCAGACCTGCTTGATAAAAAAGATCTTCTCCTAAGCGATTGTCTCTACCAAGTGCGATAAGGATATGAGATATCTCTATTTGATTAGATCCCCATCTAGAGCGAAAATCATCAGCTGTTTCAAGAAGAATTTCTAAATCTTCTCCAACAAATAAGTCTGATTGATTGTTTATTGGAAGTTCAGTAATAAAGTTATCTAAAATTTGATTTATTTCTCTATGATCAACAGGAAGGGAATTTGTATATTTTTGGAATTTTTTGTTTCTAAAAAGAACTTGAATAAGATGTTCAACATCTAAGTTCTGATGACGCCATCTTTTGGCCGATTGTTCAGCTATTAGTAAAAGACTCCAAGCTTCATCGCTAAAAGAATCTGGTTCTGTTGTTAGACTTCCATTCATTTTCGATGAATTTGATTGAAATTGGTCATTTGCCTTTTAAATTTTGATTGAGACCTTTTTATCGATACGTTTATTTCTTGTTAAGACAAATTTGATTGATTAGGTCTTGGAAAGCAAGCTAGATTAGCAATTCAGGAACATATGGGAATAATGTAGTTCATAAGATCTAAAATCATTAAATTTGTGGCTGAATCTCTAGAACTTGTTATTGATACCATTATGGCCCGAGAAGTTTTGGATTCTCGTGGTAATCCAACGGTAGAAGCTGAAGTGCTTTTAGAAGGAGGAGCTATTGGACGTTCAATTGTTCCAAGTGGCGCCAGTACTGGAGCCCATGAGGCTCATGAATTAAGAGATGGTGGAAAACGTTATCTGGGTAAAGGAGTTATCAAGGCCGTTGGTCATATAGAAGAAACTATTGCTCCTGCTTTATGTGGCCTTTCTGCTTTAGATCAAGCCACAGTTGATTCTGTAATGAAACAACTCGACGATACAGAGAACAAATCAAATCTTGGTGCAAATTCAATTCTCGCTGTCAGCATGGCTACAGCAAGAGCAGCAGCTAAAGGTTTGGGGTTACCTTTATACAGGTATTTAGGTGGCCCAATGTCATCTTTATTGCCAGTGCCATTGATGAACGTCATCAATGGAGGAGAACATGCTGCAAATAATCTAGATTTTCAGGAATTTATGTTGGTTCCTCATGGTGCTGAAAGCTTCAGAGAAGCCTTAAGAATGGGAGCGGAGGTTTTTCACACGCTTAAAGATTTATTGAGCCAAAAAGGTTTGTCAACTGCTGTGGGCGATGAAGGAGGATTTGCTCCGAATCTTGAAAGTAATAAAGCAGCAGGTGACCTTTTAATGCAAGCAATTGAACATGCTGGATTTAGACCAGGGGAGCAAATCTCTTTAGCATTGGATGTTGCAAGTACAGAGTTTTATAAGGAGGGAAAATATATTTATGGAGGAAATTCTTATTCCAGCGAGGAAATGGTTGAGGAATTGGCTGGGTTAGTTAATTCATTTCCAATCATATCTATTGAAGATGGATTGGCTGAAGATGATTGGGATGGCTGGAGCTTGCTTACGGAAAAGCTTGGCAAAAGTGTGCAATTAGTTGGAGATGATTTATTTGTCACCAACACACTTCGTTTACAAAAAGGAATTGATGAGAATATTGCAAATTCAATTTTAATTAAGGTTAATCAAATAGGTTCTCTGACGGAAACACTTGAAGCTATAGAGCTTGCCTCAAGATCGAATTATACAACTGTAATAAGTCATAGAAGCGGAGAAACTGAAGATACAACTATTGCTGATTTGTCAGTAGCAACTAAATCAGGTCAAATTAAAACAGGTTCATTAAGTAGGAGTGAAAGAGTCGCGAAATATAATCAATTACTTCGCATTGAGGATGAGTTAGGTAGTCAAGCGACATATGCCGGACTTGTAGGCTTGGGACCAAGAGGAAGATCTAAGATTTGATTATGACTATTTAAGGCCTTTTCTCCCTTGGAAACTATCTAAACGACTTTCGCTTCTCATCTTAAATTTTAATTTAATCCAACTTAGTGCTATCGGAAATCCAATCGTTGCTGGTACGAGAAATAGGAAAGGTCTATTAGTTGAAGCTAGTAAAGCAGATGATATTGCAAGTGAGCCAAGGAGAACAGAATTACCCAATGAATGTTGAGCATAAATCAATCTTCTGAGTTGCCTATCAGATTCACCCATTCGCACTTGAAGTTGCAAGTCCCCTTGCTCCAGTCTCTCTAGATTTTCATCTAAGCGTTTTGGTAATCCAACAGCTTTACTCCCTATTTCAGTGACTTGTCTTCCTAATTCATTAAATAAGTCATTAGAATCTGAATTTTTTGAAGTCATTAGAGGGAGAAGAAATGGTTTTGCTATGGCTATTAAGTTAAATTCGGGGTCTAAATATCTTCCAACTCCTTCAAAAGTTGATAACGCTCGAAAAACAAAAATCAACTCAATAGGTATTCTAAACGGTTTCCCATAGGCTAGTTCAGATAAATCCCCAGAGAGCCTTTCTATAATTTGAGAGTCAAATGGAGGTGTCAGAGCTTCATTTAACATTATTCTTACTAACCTTCTAACTGGACCTATTTCGATATCTTTTTCTATTAAACCAGCAATTTGAAGCTCTTTGACAAGTCCACTAACATCTCTAAGCGCTGCGGCTTTGATCATTGAATTTAGCCTGCCTCTAATACGCTCAGAGACAAAACCCATCATCCCAAAATCATAGTAAATAAGAGAACCTCCCAAAGAAACAGCTAAATTGCCTGGATGAGGATCAGCATGAAAAAAACCATAATTAACTAATTGTTTTAAATAACTTGTAGCTCCAATCTTTGCAATTGAAGCAGTATCAATGTCATTACTCTTTAGAGATTGAATGTCATTAATCTTAATTCCTGATAAATACTCCAAGCACAAAACCTTACTGGTGCTTAAATCCCAAAATACACTTGGAATTAAAATATCTGAGTCATCTATAAATTGTTGTTTAAATCTTGCTGCATATTGGGCTTCAATGCGAAAATCAAGTTCTCTTAGCAATACTCTCTTCGACTCCTTTGCAATCCCTATCCAGTCATTACCTCGACTTAGGGACTTTATTCTTTGAACTAATTTGGCGACTTGATTCATTACATCTAAATCAAGCCTGAAAAACTTTTCTATATCGGGTCTTTGGACTTTGAAAATAACATTTTTATCATCAATTAACCTGGCTTTATGAACCTGAGCAAGCGATGCTGAGCCAATTGGAATTTCATCAATACTTATGATTTTTTTGTATGAATTTCCAAGTTGTTCTTTTAAAATACTTTGAACTTTTTCAAATTCAAAAGGTGGAACTCTATCTTGTAAAGATGTAAGTTCTTTTACCCATGCTGATGGTATAACATCAGCTCGTGCAGATAAAAGTTGGCCTAATTTTATAAATGCTGATCCCAGATTAACTAATTCTTTCGTAAGCCATTTTGCTCTTGAAGTATTTCTTCTATTTCTTTTTGTGGCAGTATAACCATTTAAATAAGTCCATTTTTTAGAATCAAACCATAAATAGAAAAGTAATCCTAATAATATTATCCAAATTCTAATGGCTCTTCTAAATCTTTGAAGTTGACTAACTAGAAATATCAATTTTTTCCCTCAATATCTTTGTTGATCTCAATAACCTTTGATCTTAGATTATCTATTTTAATTTGAATTAAATCTTCTTTACTTAACTCTTCCCTAGAACTTTTCTCTTTTGATGAATTAGGTTTTTTCCCTAAACGTTCAGATTCTTCTATAACCTCTTCTTTAAAGCTATCCCATTCATTTTGGAGTTTTTGTGGCAATTCCTCAGCAATTTCGGTGAATTCTTGGGCAGAATGGATCACTTTCTTCGTTATCCGAGCTGCTATTCGGTTTATGGCTGCTTTTAGCAGTATTTCTGAGTCGCTCAATGATCTAATTAATCAGCTTTCACTTTAGAAGATCCAGGGTTTTTTGTGTCTTCAGATTGAAACTGGCTATATGCAGATTTGCTCTTAATCAATTAAATCTATTTAGAAGATTGTTTGTTATCACTCAACCTAGAATATTTTCATTAGAGTTGAAGAGTACAAACATTTGATTTGATTTGATTTGGGGTAAAGTCTAATCTTTTAACCCAAGTGATTTCAAAGCATCCTTTTCTCTTCTCGAGAGATCAAAACCTAACCAAGAGATTTTCCATTGGAAACCATTGAAACTGATGTTGTCATAGTTGGTGGTGGGCCTGCTGGTTGCAGTTGTGCGCTTTACACTTCCCGTGCAGACTTGAAAACAGTAATTCTCGATAAGAATCCTGATGTAGGTGCGCTAGCAATAACACATCAAATTGCCAATTATCCAGGTGTTTCTAGTGAAATGAGCGGAGAGGCCCTATTGAAATTGATGAGAGATCAAGCTACTCAGTACGGGGCTGATTATCGCAGAGCGCAAGTTTTTGGAATTGATGCTACTGGTGATTGGAAAACGATTTACACCCCAGAAGGAACTTTTAAAGCAAAGGCACTTGTCGTTGCGAGTGGTGCAATGGGAAGACCAGCATCATTTAAAGGAGAGGCGGAATTCCTTGGTAGAGGTGTGAGTTATTGCGCGACTTGTGATGGAGCTTTTTATAGAGATCGTGAAGTCGCCGTTGTTGGTACTAATAAAGAGGCAATTGAAGAAGCAAATGTTCTTACAAAATTTGCCTCTAAAGTTCATTGGATAACATCCAATGATCCAAAATCAGACGATCATCATGCACAAGATCTGTTATCAAAACCAAATGTGAAACATTGGAGTAAGACGAGGTTAATGCTAATTGAAGGTAATGATTCTGGGGTGACAGGTATTAAGGTTAAAAATCGTTCAATTGATCCTAATCAAGATATAGCTCTTGAAGGAGTTTTTGTGTATATGAGCGGTTCAAAGCCTATTACTGACTTTTTAGGTGAACAGGTCGCGTTTAAGGAGGACGGGGGAGTTTTGGTGGATGACTTTATGTCGACAACAGTCGAAGGGGTTTGGGCTATTGGGGATATTAGAAACACTCCTTTTAAGCAAGCTGTTGTTGCAGCCTCGGATGGATGTATTGCTGCTATGGCAATAGATAGATATTTAAATAGTCGTAAATCAATACGTGTTGATTGGGTTCACGCCTAACTTAATCAAACCAGAAGTATTTTTTAAAGAGGTGTTGCCTCTGAAACATAGGCCACACCTCCATAGTAACTAAGCACAGATTTTATATTTTCTCGTATTTTATCTATTATGTCTTGCTCGCAAAAAATAATTACGTGTGCATTTGACCCAAATCCTGTGAATTCCATATCTTCAGTGATGATTCTTTCTGGCCCCCTTCCAGTTGCATGTTTCATAACGGTATAACCAGGAACTTCAGCTTTTTCTAATGCTGATAGAACATCATTTAATTCTCTTTCACTAAAAATTAAGTCAAGTCTTTTCATGATATTTAGTTACCCAATTGATGGAATCATTGTGTTTACTAAGCCCATATATACTGGTATTCCAATGATGATGTTAAAAGGAAAAGTTAATCCAAGAGTGGTTGAAATGTAATAACTAGGTCTAGCTTCAGGAACAGTCATTCTCATTGCCGTTGGTACAGCTAAGTATGACGCACTAGCACAAAGAACTACAAACAAAAGAGCATTACCTGGATCTAAATTTAGAAATCTGGCTACTACTGATCCAAGTACAGCATTAACGATTGGCATGAAAATTGAAAACATCACTAGAAAGGCACCAGTCTTATTGATGCGAGCGAGGCGTTGGGCAGCAACAATTCCCATGTCAAGCAGGAAAAAACACTCTGCGCCATAGAATAAATCAGCGGTGAATGGTTCCATTTTCTTTATGTCAGACGGATCAATCGCTGATGTTAAAAAACCTATGAGAAGGCTTCCGAGTAACAAATAGACAGAACCATTTAACATTGACTCATGAAGAATTGATCCCCACATCATTTTTCTTTTGATGGGCCTATCTTTGGGCGCTCCAAATTTGACTAAGAGAAGACCAATTATTATTGCTGGTGATTCCATTAGTGCCAAAGCTGCAACCATAAAACCATCAAAAGGTATATTTTGACTTTCGAGAAAGCTTTCAGCAGTTATGAATGTAACTGCACTTATTGATCCATATGCAGCTGATATTGCTGCTGCATTAAAAACATCAAACTTAAATCTCAGTACTACAAAACAAATAAGAGGGATAAATAGTGACATTAATATTGCTGCTATCACAGTTGGAAGAACTGGATAACCAAAGCCACTTTTTTGTAGCTCAATACCGCCTCTGAAGCCTATTGCAAGTAAAAGATATAAAGAAAATAATTTTGGAAGAGGAGCTGGAATCTCAAAATCAGACTTTAATGCGTATGCTATTGCACCCAAAAAGAAAAAAAGTATCGGAGGACTTAAAGCATTTTGGATGAAAAGGTTTTGTCCCATTTCTCGTTAGTTTTTAAAGCAATCAATCAGATTGAATATATTATCGACTATCAACCATTGAGGCTGTCAATTGCAGCTGTTAGAGCTTCTTTTCTTGTGCCAATTACATCAACCCCAAATTTAGCAAGTCTGTCTTTTACTCTTCCTGTTGCACCAGCAACATATGCTTTCCTTGAGTTGTTTAGTGCTTCTTGAACCATATCTTCTATTGCGAGAGTCGCAGTTACTCCAAGCCTAGGTACATCAGTAATGTCAAGAATTAGAACTTTGTAGTTTCTTACAAGCATCATTCTTTCAGTAATTCCTTTTGCTGCTCCAAAACTAAGTGGCCCTTTTAATCTGAATAGCATTACTTCTCCTGCACAGCGATCTAAAAGTGCTTTCTCATCTGAGGGAAGTTGTGAATTTGCTGCATTGTTGTTTGATGTTGAATCAAATGGGTTATCTGCTTCCATTCCCTCCAACTGAGTCTCCGTAATAGAATCGATTGTCAGCATATTTGCAATGAATACACCAACAAGTACAGCCCATATTAAGTCCCAGAAAACTGTCATTAAAAGGACGCCATACATCACACTTGCTGTTTTAAGAGAAAGTCGATGAGCCCTTAATAAAAAGCCCCAATCAACAATGTCTAAACCAACTTTTATTAGAATTCCTGCAAGAAGAGCTGTAGGAATTTGCGATGCTAGAGGACCTGCTCCAACAAGGACAAATAGCAATACAACTGAATGAACCATTCCTGAAATTGGAGTGGAACCTCCAGATTTGACATTTATTACTGTTCTCATGGTTGCCCCGGCTCCTGGCAAACCTGTGAAAAGACCAGCTACTGCATTTCCAATACCTTGTCCAATGAGTTCTCTATCAGAATTGTGCCTGGTTTGAGAGATATTGTCTGCTACAAGAGATGTAAGAAGGGAGTCAATAGCACCAAGAACAGCAAGGACTAGTCCAGCTTTAAGAATTATTGGGAAGAAATTGCCAAAACTTGGATCTGGGAGACTTAAAGAAAGACCACCCTCTGGTATTGCTCCTATTCGGTCAATTGAACTATCGCCAAAAAGAATTATTGATAAAGGAGTAACTATTAATAATGCTAAAAGAGGAGAGGGGACCCATTGACTGATTTTGCGGGGGGTCAGAAACACTATCGCAAGTGTCATTATTGCAACTGCTATTGCAGCCCCATCCGGTTCGAAATTATTAACTAAAGTTGAAAGAGACTCTAATACTCCTCCTCGAGTTGATATCCCAAGTAAAGGTCCTATTTGGAGAGTAATTATGATTACTCCAATTCCAGACATAAAGCCTGAGACGACTGAATAAGGGACAAGTGTGATGTATTTACCAAGCTTTAGTAGGCCAAATAAAATCTGAAATAATCCCCCAATGACTACAGCAGCCATTACTAAAGGAAGAATTTGTCCAGCAGATAAATCTCTTGGGACTCCTACAGCCGCCAAGCTAGCAACCACTCCAGCAACTGTTACGCTCATCGGCCCAGTTGGACCACTTACTTGAGCAGGAGTTCCTCCAAACAATGCGGCGAGGAATCCAACTACGACTGCTCCGTAAAGGCCGTAGATAGCACCTCCAGGGCCTAGTGCCGCATTACCAAACGCTAAAGCTAGCGGTAGGGCTACAACCGCAGCGGTCAAGCCACCTAATACATCACCTCTTATATTTTTCAGGTGAAAGCCATTAATTAACGCCAATCGACTCTCCTTACTTGAATTCACTTAAATAAGCCTATCTCTTCAAGGTTCAATTACGTTCGGCATTTTCAATTTTTAGATACTAGATTTAGTAAAAATCATTCAAAGATTGACTCTTAGCACCTGAAAAAGCTTAATTTTCATGGAATTAAAAGGTTTTAAGGATTATTTCAAAATCCTTGGTATTAGTAGAAATGCTACCGATAAAGAAATCAAAAGTGCCTTCAGAAAACTTGCTAGACAATTTCATCCTGATTTGCATCCACATGATGATGAGGCTGAATCAGAATTTAAAGAAATCAATGAAGCTTATGAAATTCTTTCTGATGTGGATAAAAAAAAGTCTTATGAGGAATATCTAAGTTATTGGTCTAAAAATATTTATGAAAAGTCTAGGGATTTTGCTAAAGAAAAAAATGACAAGCGCTTTGATGAATATAAAAACTTTGATGATTTTTTGAGTGATTTAATTGGAAAATTTAGTGAGGTCGGTCAAGAAATTTACTCAAATATATCTTCAGAGAAGAATGCTCAATCATTAAATCTTGATGCTGAATTTAATTTGCAGATTAGTTTTTTAGAAGCTTTGAATGGAGCTCAAAAGATTCTTTTGGTAAATGATGAACGAATCGAAGTGAACATCCCAAAAGGGATTAAAACAGGATCAATCTTACGTATTAAGAACAAGGGCAACATACAGCCTGGGAAAGGGAAAAGAGGAGATTTGTTGATTGAAATATCTATCAAATCCCATCCAATTTGGAAAGTCAAAGGTTTAGATATTTATGCGGACTTACCTATTTCTCTAGATGAATTAGCTTTGGGAGCAAATGTTTTGGTTGCCTCTCCTCGAGGAGATACATATTTATCAATTCCCTCTGGAAGTTTGCCTGAGCAAGAATTCAGATTAAAAGGGCAAGGATTTCATAATTTAGATACCCAAGGGGATTTGTTATTTACTCTAAAATTAAAATTACCTGAAAACTGGACAGATGATGAGTTGAGACTTATTGAAAAGCTTAGATCTGTTCGAATAAATGAACCCCGATCAAGCTGGTTTGATCAGGCGAGGACTTAAAGGAAGTAAAATGTATTTGTCTGTTATGTAGTTATCTTTATTGGTCAATATGCATCTTACTTATCGGCCTCGTCGCCTTCGTAGAACAAACTCTTTGAGAGAGATGGTTAGAGAGAACAATGTTTCTGCTTCTGACTTTATTTATCCTCTTTTTGTTCATGAAGGTTTAGATATTCAAGAGATACCAGCGATGCCAGGTTCATTTCGCTGGTCAATGGATGGGTTGGTTGATGAAGTTAAACGGGCTTGGAATCTAGGAATTAGATGTGTCGTTCTGTTTCCAAAAGTTTCAGATGAGCTGAAAACAGAAGATGGAGCTGAATGTTTTAATGAAAAAGGCTTAATACCAAGGGCTATTGAAAGGTTGAAAATAGAGATACCTGAAATGAGTATCATGACTGATGTCGCTTTAGATCCTTATTCCTGTGATGGTCATGATGGAATAGTTAGTAATCAAGGAATAATTTTGAATGATGAAACCGTTGATTATTTATGTAAGCAAGCATTGGTTCAAGCACAATCGGGAGCAGATTTAATTGGACCAAGTGACATGATGGATGGAAGAGTAGGAGCAATAAGAGAAGCCTTAGATGATGAAGGTTTTGAACATGTAGGAATAATTAGTTACACTGCAAAATATTCATCTGCCTATTATGGTCCTTTTAGAGAAGCTTTAGATTCTGCTCCCAGATCATTATCAAATAAGCCTATCCCGAAAAATAAAAATACCTATCAGATGGATCCAGCTAATGCTAGAGAAGCCATAACAGAAGCTCAACTTGACGAACAAGAGGGATCGGACATCCTAATGGTTAAACCTGGTTTGGCTTATTTAGATATTATTTATCGTCTAAGGGAAGAATCAGAATTACCAATCGCTGCATATAACGTTAGTGGAGAGTATTCAATGGTCAAAGCTGCTGCTCAAAGAGGTTGGATTGATGAAAAGGCAATTGTTTTAGAAACTTTATTGAGTTTCAAAAGAGCTGGGGCAAACCTGATCCTCACATATCATGCGTGTGATGCCGCAGGATGGTTAAAAGAACAATAGAGTTAATTAAGAACATTATTTAAAATTTCAATCTTCAATAAAAAGTAATGCTAGAAAAACAGTCTCAATTAAATATTGAAGAAGTTAATCGGCTTGGTCATGTAGCTATAAGAGTGGAAGATGTTGATAGGGCTAAAAGGTTTTATTTGAGCTTGGGGATGAAGCTTGTTTGGGATGATCCTGATTGGTGTTACTTAGAGACAGTAGAGAATAAAGATGGCCTTGCTTTGCTTGGACCGGGCTACAAAGCGGCTGGTCCACATTTTGCATTTCATTTCACTAATAAGGATGAAATAGAAAGCATTCATTCATCTCTAAAAAACCAAGGTGTAAAGGTTGGTGCTTTGCATAATCATCGAGATGGAACTTCTTCTTTTTACTTGAAAGATACAGAAGGTAATTGGTTGGAAATGCTTTATCACCCATCAACAGGAATCCCAACAAATCAATAGAATTTCTTAGAGGAATGGAAGTTTCAATAAATCAGGATGATTCAGAAAAAACACAAATAATTCTAGAATCTTTGGAGTTACTTGAATGGCCAACTGTTTGTAGCCATTTGTCTACATTCGCGGTCACCCAACAAGGTCGTAATAAATGTAGAAGCTTTGATTTGCCATTAGATATATCTCTTAGCAAGGAGCTATTGTCCCAAACGTTAGAAATTGGATCATTAGATATTTCTGTTGATGGAGGAATATCTTTTGAAGGTGTTCATGATTTGGAAAATATTCTTTTGATATGCTCCAAAGGTGGTGTTGCAATAGGTGAGGATTTATTAAAAGTTGCTGATACGTTAAGAGCTGCTAGAAAATTACGTAAACTAATATTTGATCAATCAATACGTCCACGACTCTCTGAATTACTCAAAGACGTTGCAACGTTGCCTGATTTGCAAAAACTCCTCGAATTTGGTCTGGATGAAGGTGGAAGAATTGCTGATCGTGCTAGTCCAAAACTTTCTGAATTACGACGCCATAGGAATTCGGTACGTCTTCAAAGAAAAGATATTCTTCAAGATATTATTCGGAAATATGCTGGATTACTTCAAGACAATATTATCTCGGAGAGGTATGGAAGACCTGTTTTAGCTTTTAAAGCTGGGACTTCCGATCAGATTAAGGGAATGGTTCATGATAGTTCGGCTTCAGGAAATACGATCTATGTCGAGCCACAAGTTGTCATATCAATAGGGAATCGTTTGGCTAAAATAGATTCTGAAATCTTTAATGAAGAGAGGAGACTTTTAGCTGATTGGAGTAAGGAGGTTGGGTTTAATGCCGATGTGATAGCTCATTTAGGAGAGATTCTTTTGCAGATTGAGTTTGCATTGTCACGAGCACGTTACTCTAAATGGCTTGACGGGGTGCCAGCAATTCTTGATGAAAAGGAAAATACACTATTTGAGATTAAAGATTTTCGCCATCCTTTATTAGTATGGAATGATTTCCATGAGAGAAAAAATACAGTCGTACCAACTAGCTTTGATGTCCCTTCTGATTTAAAAGTTGTTGCGATTACAGGCCCTAATACTGGAGGCAAAACAGTTGCGTTAAAAAGTATTGGTCTAGCAGTTTTAATGGCAAAAGCAGGAATACTTTTACCATGTACTGGTTCGCCAAGATTACCCTGGTGTAAAAATGTTTTGGCTGATATTGGTGATGAGCAGTCATTACAGCAAAATTTATCTACATTTAGTGGGCATATTCTTCGTATAAGTCGAATACTTAATGCCATAGCTTCTTTCCGTGGTACGACTCTCGTTCTTTTAGATGAAGTTGGAGCGGGAACTGATCCCTCTGAAGGTACAGCCTTGGCTATGGCTCTGTTAAAGACAATGGCGGATAGAGCACGATTAACTATTGCTACTACTCATTTTGGAGAATTAAAAGCACTAAAATATAGTGATTTAAGATTTGAAAATGCTTCAGTTTCTTTTGATAGTGAAACAATAAAACCAACCTTTCATTTGCAATGGGGAATTCCTGGTAGGAGCAATGCAATTGAGATTTCAAAAAGACTTGGTCTTGATTCGGAAGTGATAAAACGCGCTCAAGAGTTTATCAATCCTGCAAGCGTTGATAATGTTAATCAAGTTATTAAAGGTTTAGAAAAACAACGTGAGCGGCAGCAATCAGCAGCTGAAGATGCTGCGGCTTTATTAGCAAAAACTGAATTATTACATGAAGAATTACTTGATAGTTGGCAGAAACAACGTCAACAAACGGAGAAGTTTAATGAGCAAGGAAGGTTTAAACTGGAGTCATCAATTCGAGAAGGTCAAAAAGAAGTAAGACATTTGATTAAACGTTTGCGCGATCAAAATGCTAGTGGTGAAACAGCAAGAATTGCTGGTAGACGATTACGGCAAATGGAGAGAGGATATCGAAGCGATAGGCGGGTCCCTCCTTTGCCGGGATGGGTTCCCAAAATTGGAGACAAAGTTAGATTGTCTTCTATAGGTAAAGCAGGTGAAATAATTTCTTTCTCAGATGATGGAATGCAATTAACAGTATTGTGTGGTGTATTTCGAAGCAAAGTTAGTTTGACTGAAGTAGAAAGTCTTGATGGTCAAAAAGCCGAAATAAATCGAAGTGTGCAAGTAAAAACTTCGCGGGTAGTAAGAAAGAATTTATCTTTAGTTCGTACTAAAAAAAATACCTTAGATGTAAGAGGTTTACGCGTGCATGAAGCGGAGGGGGTAATTGAAGAAAAATTGAGAAATTGTTCCGGAGCTTTATGGGTTATTCATGGAATTGGTTCTGGAAAACTAAAAAAAGGTTTGAGGAAGTGGTTTGATTCACTTTCATATATTGAAAAAGTATCCGATGCTGAACCTCATGATGGCGGCCCTGGATGTAGTGTTGTGTGGATGGTTGATTGAAATTGAGGTGAAAGTTATAAACCGTGTTTTTAGTTCTTTAATTTAGCAAGGATGAATGTAAGAATTATTATTTAGTTTATTGACTATAGATATTTCTAAATGCAATTTATTGATCAGGCTATTATTGATGTCAAAGCAGGTTCAGGTGGTGATGGTATCTCTGCTTTTAGAAGAGAAAAGTATGTTCCAGCAGGTGGTCCTGCTGGAGGAGATGGAGGACAAGGAGGAAATGTTGTTTTAGAGGCTGATGATAATTTACAAACTCTTTTGGATTTCAAATTTCAGAAATTAATTTCTGCCGAGAATGGTCAAAGAGGTGGCTCTAACAAATGCACTGGAGCATCAGGAAATGACACTGTACTTAAAGTTCCATGCGGAACGGAGGTAAGACATCTCTCTACAAATATTATTCTTGGTGATTTAACTCATAAAGGCCAACAACTTATTGTCGCGTTTGGTGGAAAAGGAGGTTTCGGGAACGCTCGTTATTTATCAAATAGCAATAGAGCCCCAGAAAAATTTACCGAAGGCAAAGCAGGTGAAGAATGGTCATTGCAATTGGAATTGAAACTACTAGCAGAAGTTGGAATTATTGGTTTGCCTAATGCAGGCAAAAGTACTTTGATTTCTGTACTCTCCTCTGCAAGACCAAAGATTGCTGATTATCCATTTACAACTTTAATTCCTAATCTCGGAGTAGTAAGAAGGCCCTCAGGCGATGGAACAGTTTTTGCAGATATTCCTGGCTTGATTGCTGGAGCCTCAAAAGGAATAGGGTTAGGGCATGATTTTCTTCGACATATTGAACGAACAAAGGTTTTACTTCATTTAATTGACTCAGCATCAACGGACCCGATAAATGATTTCAAAATTATTAATGAAGAATTAAGGTCGTACGGTCATGGTTTGATTTCTAGGCCAAGAATTTTTGTTCTGAATAAAAAAGAACTATTAAATGAGAATGAAATTAAAAAACTTCTAAATAATATTGAGAAACTAACTATGAAAAAGGTGTATATAATTTCTGCAGTAACGAAATTTGGTCTGGATGATTTGTTGAGTTCTATTTGGAACGAACTTGGATATTAATTAATTGTTATGAGTGAATCATACCTACTTGTCTTGCAGTTAATTTTTGGTCATAACTAAAAGGAGTTATTAAAATTATGGATTTTTACAGTTGTTTTGATGGACAAGGAGAAATTATTGCTCGCTGCCAGACTGATCAAGATATTAATGTTCTAAAAAAAATGGGGAGACCTATCGCTGAAGTACGTCAAATGAAAAATGAGGAGGCAGTTGTTTGCTCTTTAACTGGAAGCCCTTCAGATTTTAATATGGATTATTAATAGGTTAATAACACAAAAAAAGGGAGGTTGTTGCCTCCCCTTTTTTTGTACTATTAATTGTTTTTAAATTTTAATCGTCGTATACCAAGCACTCTGGTTCATCAGGATTGGCGTCGCAGAATAGTTCTAGAGCATTTGGATCATGCTTATCTTCAGGATGATGCTCCTTGTATTCCTTTAGAGAATTAAGTTCATCTTCTAAATGATGAAGCTTGGATTCATTCCCTTGAGCTTTTGCTTCTTGAATCTCGGATTCATCTTTTTGAATATGCTCGTCAATAGTTTTCATGGCGTCTTGTAAGAGCAGGATCATTTGACTAACACAATAATTATGACGGAGGAATATTGCACGTGGTTTGTAAATTTGGTTGGATTTCCTCACCATTCCCTGACTTAAGACCTACAAAAGAGATCTTTTGTAGGTTTTGTCGAGTTGATAATTTGTTGATTTATTCAACTATCAGATATTTTAGCTTCTTTTCTTTGGCTTTCTAAATAATCAAAAACGCTTTTATCTCCTATATCAGCTTCTGCTGGTAGGTTGAATTTCCTTATTCCCATTGATATCAATAGCAAGGACGAAACAACTAGCGTTGCAAAAGTAAAACTTTCATTAGCTAATTCAGTTAAATATCCAAGTAAAGCAATTGGAATGAAAATTGTTATCCCTATTGCCTCAATTCTTCTAAAACAAAAAAACTCTTTGAAACCTATCCCAGTTAAAGAAGCAAAAAGTGGGCCTATAAGTAATATCGATTTTGGATTTTCTCTCAGGCCATACATGAGATTTGTTACTCCGAAATGATATAAAAGTATCAACAATCCAATACAACCGAGTAACCAGAAAATTGTTAGTGTTTGATGTAAGGGTCTTAAATATATATGTATCCACTTCAGGCTTAAGCCTATACTTATTGACATACATAATAGCCAAATCCATATTTGATGAGATCCATTGAAAAACCATTGAGCTATTCCTATTACAAAGAATAATCCGCAGAAAAGAATTGATAATCGGTAAAGTAGAACTTCCTTTTTATCATCTGAAGTAACTATGAAATCACCATAGACTCCTTTAATAGGATTTGAGGATTTAAAGTAAGAATTTTCTTCTTTCATAGTTGATAATTAATTGTTGACAGTTGTTGTAATATCTTCTCCTTTAGGAATAATACTACTTGGGTTTAAAGGAAATAAAGCTCCAAAATAATCTTTTCTCCAAGTATCAACATCACATGTTTTTTTAATGTTGTACATATTAAAAATTTTTTTTCTCCATTTAATTATATGTGGGAAAGATTGAATTGGTTTATTACTACATTTAAATAGTGGGTAATAAATTGCTTCCCATCTAATAAGGGTAGGGAAAAGTTTTATATCAGCAATTGAAAGATTCTTTCCACAAAGCCAAGGACCTCTTGATTGAAGATTTTCTTCTATCGTCTTTAGAGCTGAGAACAAATTCTCAGAAGCTTTTTCATAAGCTTTTTGATTTCTAGCAAATCCACATTTATAAACTCCATTATTAATATTTTCTTGAATTAGATTTTGCCAGTGAATAATTTGTTCTTTATATTTGCTTGGATTAAGGTCTATTTCGTGATCGTATATAGGCCAATTATTTAATATTTCGACAAGCTCAGCGCTTTCATTATTTATAAGTCTTAATTTTGCTTCGGGTTCATTACCTGGATCGAAAAGCATTGGTACTGTTGCTCGTCTTGATTGATAATTTCCGCATTTTCGATAAAGCTCTTGAAGGGTTTTACAACCTTTTATTGGAGGGTCTAATATCCATCTTCCTCCCGCTGTGTCTACTTCAGCAATGTGAAGATTGATCGATTTCTTTAATCCTTTGATCTCATGAATTATCCATGTTCTATGTGCCCAAGGACAACTTTTGCCGACAATCAAACCTGGCATTTGAGTTGATGCTCTATTTTTTAAATCCTTCTCTGTCGGGATTTGAATATGTTGTTGAAGATTTATAGGCCTCTTGTAATTTCCACTAGAATCTGATGGTGCAAGACCATTCATTAAAATTCTCCATTCAAAACTCCATATGTTTCTTGCAGCTTTTACAAATATTGGTGGTATGGCCATGACTTTCTTTTAGGGTTATTTTTATATCTATAGTTAGTGAATAATGATGCAGCTACAAGTACTCCTGGTGGCTGGTACGCATGGTAATGAAATAAATGGTATCTGGCTTTTTGATGAATGGAAAAAATCACCGTTTTTAATAAACTCTTACGGGATTAAAACTTTTAAGGTGATTGGAAACCCTGAGGCTAAAAAGGTAGGGAAAAGATACATTCATCATGATTTGAATCGTAGTTTCAAAGAAGAATCATTTTTATTTATTAACTCTTCAAATTTCGAGGGAAACAGAGCGAATGAATTAGTGAATCTTTATGGAGAGGCAGGAGAAACTCCCTGTCAAATAGCATTAGATTTTCATACAACCACAGCATCCATGGGAAGTTGCTTAGTTGTTTATGGAAGAAGATATTCTGATTTGGCTTTGGCTTCTTTAATTCAAAATAAATTAGGTTTACCAATATATCTACATGAATCTGATCAAAAACAAACAGGTTTTTTAGTTGAATCTTGGCCTTGTGGACTTGTTATTGAAATTGGACCTGTAGGTCAGGGTCTATTGAATTCTAGAATTATTTCACAGACAAAATTAATTCTTGAAAGTTTGATAGAACAAATTCATCAAATTAAGAATTTTAATTTCTTTTTTCCTGACAAATTGATAATTCACAGGCATATTAAAAGTATCGATTTTCCAAGAGATGAAGAAGGTAATATTGATGGTTATGTACATTCATTTAGGCAATCAAAGGATTGGCAAGAATTAAAGAAAAACGATGAATTATTTTTTAAGTTGAATGGTGAAATAATTCGGTATGAAGAAGATGAACCATATATTCCTGTTTTCATTAATGAAGCAGCTTATGCGGAAAAAAATATTGCTATGAGCTTTACCAAAAAAGAATTATGGGATGTAAAAAAAGAATGGAAACAATCACTAATAAAGCTAGTACATCAAAAGTAAGTTCTCTCGCTCCAATAAACAACTGCTCCTTGAGCTTCTAATTCATATTTTCTGTGACGTGCTTCACATAAAGGAACCCTCTCTTCAGCCCTACGACCGTTAATCAGCCACTTTATAAGAACCAATTGCTGACCTCTGAGGCTAAATCTTAAAAGAATCTTAAGGCGTCTTAAGTGCTCTTCGGGCGCAACTTTCTGATTCTCTTAATAAATTGTCCTACAAATTGGCCACAGAAAGCATCATTCTCCTTTATTATCACTGCTGGCAGTCTAATTAGCTGCTCTTATTTACTCGTCCCATCAGGGACATACACATTCGTCCTCATGACCACCATTCAGCAGCAGCGTTCTTCGTTGCTCAAAGGTTGGCCACAATTCTGCGAGTGGGTTACTTCCACCAACAATCGTATCTATGTCGGTTGGTTCGGTGTATTGATGATCCCTTGCCTTCTTGCGGCAACAACTTGTTTCATCGTTGCATTTATCGCTGCTCCTCCAGTTGATATCGACGGTATCCGTGAGCCAGTAGCTGGTTCATTTATGTATGGAAACAACATCATTTCTGGTGCTGTTGTTCCTTCAAGTAACGCTATCGGCCTTCACTTCTACCCAATCTGGGAAGCAGCAACTCTTGATGAGTGGCTATACAACGGTGGCCCTTACCAGCTTGTAATCTTCCACTTCCTTATTGGTATCTCTGCATACATGGGACGTCAGTGGGAGCTTTCATACCGTTTAGGTATGCGCCCATGGATCTGTGTTGCATATTCAGCTCCTGTATCAGCAGCTTTCGCTGTATTCCTTGTTTACCCATTCGGTCAGGGTTCATTCTCTGATGGTATGCCTCTAGGAATCTCTGGAACATTCAATTTCATGTTCGTTTTCCAGGCTGAGCACAACATCTTGATGCACCCGTTCCATATGGCTGGTGTAGCAGGTATGTTCGGTGGTGCTTTGTTCTCTGCAATGCACGGTTCTTTGGTTACTTCATCACTTATCCGTGAGACCACAGGACTTGATTCACAGAACTACGGTTACAAGTTTGGACAAGAAGAAGAGACATACAACATCGTTGCAGCTCATGGCTACTTCGGTCGTTTGATCTTCCAATATGCAAGCTTCAACAACAGCCGTAGCCTTCACTTCTTCTTGGCTTCATGGCCAGTAATTTGTGTTTGGTTGACATCTATGGGCATCTGCACCATGGCTTTCAACTTGAACGGCTTCAACTTCAACCAGTCTGTTGTAGATACTTCAGGCAAGGTTGTACCAACCTGGGGTGACGTACTTAACCGTGCAAACCTTGGTATGGAAGTAATGCATGAGCGTAATGCTCACAACTTCCCACTTGACCTAGCAGCTGCTGAGTCTACTTCTGTAGCTCTTGTTGCACCTGCAATCGGTTAAGTCTTTAACTTGATTTTTCAAAGCCCTCTTTTAGAGGGCTTTTTTTTTGCTTTTTTCAAGTTATGCATTGCATTTATTGGTTTATTTTTTAGTGAGTATTGATTAACATTTTGAAGATAGGTTTATTTATGGGAAGTAGTTTCGGAAAACTTTTTAATATCAGCACTTTTGGTGAATCTCACGGTGGTGGTGTTGGTGTAATCATTGATGGATGTCCACCAAGGTTGGAGCTTGATATCAATGAAATACAAAATGATCTAAATAGAAGGAGACCAGGTCAAAGCAAAATCACTACTCCCAGAAACGAGAGTGATGAAGTTGAAATTCTTAGTGGTCTTTTAGAGAACAAAACTTTAGGAACACCAATTGCGATGGTTGTTAGAAATAAAGATCATCGGCCTAAGGATTATTCTGAAATTAAAAAAGCCTTTAGGCCATCTCACGCTGATGCAACTTATCAGAAAAAATATGGAATTCAGTCTTCAAGTGGCGGAGGACGAGCATCCGCAAGAGAGACGATAGGTAGAGTCGCGGCTGGTTCTGTTGCAAAGCAACTTCTCACTAAGTCTTCTAATACGGAAATACTTGCTTGGGTGAAGAGAATTCATGATATAGAAGCTGATATTCAACCCAATGAAGTAACTTTTGATGAGATCGAGAAAAATATTGTTCGGTGCCCAAATCAAAAAGCTGCAGCTTTAATGATTAAACGAGTAGAAGCTTTTGGGAAAGAAGGAGACTCGTGCGGAGGAGTAATAGAATGTGTTGTTCGTAATCCTCCAGTCGGCATTGGTATGCCTGTCTTTGACAAGTTGGAGGCTGATTTAGCAAAGGCATTAATGTCTTTGCCTGCCACTAAAGGTTTCGAGGTAGGGTCTGGTTTTGGAGGTACTTATCTGAAAGGCAGTGAACATAATGATCCTTTTGTACCATCGGACTCTGATCAATTGAAAACTGCTACGAATAACTCAGGGGGCATTCAAGGAGGAATTTCTAATGGTGAGGATATAGTTTTGAGGGTTGGATTTAAACCTACAGCAACAATTAGGAAAAGCCAAAAGACTATTGATGAGGATGGTAATGCTGTAACTCTCAAGGCTAAAGGAAGACATGATCCTTGTGTTTTGCCAAGGGCAGTTCCAATGGTTGAAGCAATGGTTGCATTGGTTTTAGCCGATCATTTACTTAGGCATCGAGGACAATGTACTGACTTTAAAAATCAATAATTAATTATTGGTTTTTAAAGTAGATCTTGAATAATCTCTTAGCCAAATTCCTAGATCGTTGTCGGGAGTTTGGTTTCGTAATTCTCTTCCGATAACTAATGCATCGTATCCATTTTTTATAAATTTTTTTAAGTTTCTACTTTTAATTCCACCCGCACCAATAAAAAAAATGTCCTTTTGAGTTATCTTTTTTAATTCGTTTATAAAATTAATTCCTAATTTTGATGCAGGAAAGATTTTTACAATTTTATATCCTAGATTAATTGCTTCTTTGAAATTTTCAATATTCGATATCCCTGGAATAACTAGTTGATTATTTTGTATGGCTTTGAGGTGAATTTCTTTGTTAAATGATGGACTCATCGAATAATTTAGATCTAATGAGAGAATTGAATCTAAAGATTCTATTGACTCAATTGATGCAGCACCAAGATTAATTGATTTGAAATTCTTTTTTATTTCTGATATCAAATTAACCCATTCTGCATTTGAATCCCACCCTATTTCAACATTTTTAATACCATAATTATATAGTTTTTCGATTTTTAAAAATAAACTCTCTCTTTTTTTTGATATATTAAAAAATTGATTTTCTAGCCTAATAACAACTATTAAAGGCTGTAATTTAAGTCTATCTATTAAATTATTTTGCTTGATTTCCAAAAATTATATTTATTGACTAAGCATACTCTGCAACTTTAACTTCATGGCGAATTAATAAATCCTGGAACTCAAGAGAATCAACGGTCTCAGTTTCCATAAGCATTGATGTTAACTCTTCGAGAACCTGACGGTTTTCGTTTAAAGCTTTTTTGGCCCTTTTGTATGCTATTTCAACAAGAATTGAGACTTCTGAATCAATAGTGGCAGCTGTATCTTCTGAAAAATCTCTTTCCGCAGAAATGTCTCTACCAAGAAACATGCCCCCTTGAGATCGACCTAAAGCTACAGGCCCTAACTTGTCACTCATGCCAAATTTCGTAATCATTTGCCTAGCAACTGAAGCTACTTGCTTTAGATCATTTGATGCACCAGTAGTTACTTCATCTTCTCCGTAAATAATTTCCTCTGCAACTCTTCCTCCAAGTGCAACAGCCATTTGATTTTGTAGGTAAGACCTTGAATAAAGACCAGATTCCATTCTTTCTTCACTGGGAGTGAAAAAAGTTAAACCTCCAGCCTGTCCTCTTGGAATGATTGAGATCTTTTGTACTGGGTCATAATCTGGCATTACAGCTCCAACTACGGCATGACCAGCTTCATGGTAGGCGACTAGCCTTTTACGCTTCTCACTCATTACTGTATCTTTTTTCTCTGGACCAACCATGATTCTCTCTATTGCAGCACCTATTTCGTCGTTGCTGACCTCAGTTAATTCTCTTCTGGCAGCTAATATAGCAGCTTCATTTAATAGATTTGCTAAATCAGCCCCGGTGAAACCAGGTGTTCTTCTAGCTACCTGATCGAGGTCAACTCCCTTTGAAAGAGTTTTACTTCTTGCATGAACTTTGAGTATTTGTAATCTACCTGAGTAATCAGGTCGGTCTACGGTTACTTGCCTGTCAAACCTCCCAGGTCGCATTAGTGCAGAGTCAAGCACGTCGGGTCTATTGGTCGCAGCAACAATAATTATTCCTGTATTTCCTTCAAATCCGTCCATTTCTGTTAGTAGCTGGTTTAGTGTCTGCTCTCTTTCATCATTACCTCCTCCTAGGCCTGCTCCACGCTGGCGACCTACAGCATCTATCTCATCAATAAAAACTATACAGGGAGCATTCTTTTTAGCTTGTTCAAAAAGATCTCTAACTCTGCTAGCACCAACTCCAACAAACATTTCTACAAACTCAGAACCTGAGATAGAAAAGAATGGGACAGAAGCTTCACCAGCTACTGCTTTCGCAAGCAAAGTTTTTCCTGTTCCTGGAGGGCCTACTAATAAAACACCTTTAGGAATTTTTGCTCCTACAGCTGTAAAGCGGTCAGGATTTTTTAGAAAATCAACTACTTCAGTAAGTTCAAGCTTTGCACCTTCAATTCCCGCAACGTCTCCAAAAGTAATTTTTGTCTCTGACTCCATTTGTAATCTTGCTTTACTTTTTCCAAAACTCATAGCTTGATTTCCACCCCCACCAGAGCCAGCTCTTCTAAATAGAAAAAATAGACCTCCAAGTAAAAGAATTGGGAAAATAAGGCTGCTAGCTGCTTGTTGAAGTGGGTTTGCTTGAGTAGTTGGTTGTACAGCAATATCGACATCATTATCGGTTAGAAGTTGCAGCAATTCTTGATCAGGAGCCAAATTAACCAAAGCTCTGTTTCCATCACTTTCAACAATTTGAGCTGTACCTTTGTCTGGAGATATAAGTACTCTGCTTACCTGCCTGTCTTGAACAGCTTCTATGAAGTCACTATATCTAAGTGTCCTAGATGCTTTAGTCGGACTTGGCTTATCGAAAAAAGCACTTCCAACAAAAATCACTACTACAACAATTAGGACATAGAGGCCTATGTTTCTCCAGCGTTTGTTCAATGTTCTTCCATATCTAACAAGAGTTTAATAGGATCAGGTCCAACTATGCGGCTCTTAGTACATCAACGACGCTTTTAAATGCAAACCATTCAGGAATTTCTTCCCCACTTCTAAGCATTTTTCTGAATTGAGTGCCGCTTAATTTTTTTACGTGTAATCCTTTTTCTTCTGCATAATTAGCGGTTACATATCCTTCCTCCTCAGTAAAAACGAGATTTAATGATGGAACAGTTTGCATCTCTAATTCTTCACAGCACTTGTTTGCAAAATCCTGAGCATCATATGGACCATAAAAATCTTTTCCGCTAAGAGAGGACTTACAACCGGCCATATCTCTTCCAATAATGAAATGAGTGCATCCATAGTTTCTCCTAATAATCATGTGCTGAAGAGCCTCTCTTGGCCCAGCCATATGCATCGAATAAGGAAGGTATGACCATCTGATTTTTGGATTATTCACCTCAGAGGCAAGTTTTTCATAAGTTTGAAATCTTACTGATCCAGGGATGTCATCTTCTTGAGTTGGTCCACAAGTTGGGTGAACAAGAACAACACCATTTTGGCTCACATTATTTGCTTCTAAGGCTCTTGTGAAAAGCTCGTAATGGGCTCTATGAATTGGATTTCTGCACTGGAATGCGACAACATCTTCTCCAGGTGGAAGTTTCTCTCTTACTTGAGAAGGGGTTTGGCAAGTAAAAACTCTTCTAGGTAATTCGAGACCTTTGATAGAGCCCCCTAAATAATATTTTTTTCTCTCCATAGAGATCATTCTTATCGCAGGATGCTCCAAAGAAGTTGTTCCATAGCAAAACTGGGCCTCAATCACTTTGTCAGGTGTCCATTTTTCTTCTACTTCTAAAATCGCCAGTTCTTGATTTTTGTAATTTAGTAAAACAGAATCTCCTGGATTTATATCTTCTCTATCAGTATCCATCACAATTGGCAATCCAAAAAGCAGACCTGATTCGATTCGATTATGTTTGACAACTGAGTTGTAATTTTTTTCACTCATGAACCCATTCAAAGGTGAAAAAGCACCTACCAAAAGAAGCTCAATATCACAAGCATTTCTATCTGAACAATTTAAAGTTTTAAAAGAATTTTTTTTTAACTCTTTTGCCTCTTTATCAGATGCCATAAGGTTTAAAAGTTCTCCACCATAAGGTTTGATCAAACCTTCAAGATTTCTATTAGAATTCTGCTTGCTAGTCATTTTGCCGTGAAGTAACCCGGCAAATTCTCCCAGATAAAGGGCCCATATTTGAGAAATTGTTTGGATTAAATTTTGCCCAAAAAAAAGAGGGTTTTACCCCCCCCTTTTTTTTTTGATTGAGATGGTTATTTTTTAGGCTTTGCGACCATAGAAGATACCTTTAATTTTGATATCAACTGGATCTTTTGATCCAAGGTCATTGTCTGAAGGTTGGATGGCAACAAATTGGCCGCCAAATTCTTCAGTATCTGCATCAACACTATCGACAGTAAGTGTTATTTCACCTTTACCGCCAAGATCATCTTTAACATTTTCTCTTGCAAGATCTTCATCATCACCCCCACGAGCAATGAGAGCTTGAGCATATTCAACACCAGTTGATTTGGCACGGCTCTTTGGATCAAGAAAGTCTGCAGATCTATAGCTAGGAGTTGTTGTTGGACCTGAAAATTCAGCTCCAGGTTCAATTGACTTTCCTTGCTTGGATTCAGCAACCATCTCTTTAACAGAGAAAGCAAAAGGGAATTCTTCTCCATTTGGAGCAAGAACTGTAATTAGAGAGAAGTCAATACCACCTTTTTCAGTGAATTTACCTCCAGAGAGATCTCCATAAACTTCATCAAGACTTGTGTTGAAGCGAGGACTGATAATTTTTGCTATTGCAAAATCAGATTTATTTCGCTTGTTACCTGGAAGTTTTACTGAAACTTCCGTTGGCTGAAGGCATAAACTTTTAAATTGGCCGTCAGCATTGATAGAACCCGATGAACCAGCTGGTAAAACAGTGCAAGCATCAGCTTGGCCAGTATTAACAACATTGCCAAAACGAGCATTGCCTTGCTCGCGCCCTTTTAAAGCCGCAGATGCGCTTGATGGGAGAGTTGTAAAGGTGAGACAAAAAGCCAGCATCAAAGCCAGCAGAGGACGAAATCGCATGAGAGGGCTAGATGACTGCGGTCGAAACCGCCCAATTAATTCAGTTGGGATATTACAGGTGTCAAATACTTCTTATCACAAGCATTTGACAGCTCTATACAACCCGTAGCTTTTTGTTTGTTGCATTTAACACTCCGATTTCCTCGAAAACCCGCTTGCAGCAGTTGTTTCCAAAGTTTTGACGCTGATTATTGAAAAAAAATAAATACTCAAAAAATCTGTAAATTTATGATTTGAGATTTCGAATTTCATCTAAAAGTTGATGAGATATTGAAAGTTTTGTCGATAATGATAATTTTTTGACGATTTTTTTCGGACCTAACAAGAAACCACTGTTGAAGTTTTCGTCAAATCCTTGCCCAGATCTGTCAATGGGATTGGCCATAAGAAGGTCACAACCTTTCAAAATTCTTTTTTTCTCTCCCTTTTCAATAATTTCATTGTCATTTCCAGTCTCAGCAGCAAAACCTAGGAAAATTTGATTTTCTAATTTCTTGCTTGTTTGTTTTTTAATTATGTCTGCAGTCATTTCTAAATCATCAAAAATGGACTTTAAAAAAAATTCTTTGGAAATTTTTTGTACACATGGACTATTTTTTTTGAAATCTGATACTGCTGCAGCCATAACAATAACTTGAGCAGATGGTTGCAAATCATCAATTTTTGCTCCCATTTCAGCTGAGCTTCTTACTGGGTAAGTATTAAGCCCCTCTAAAAGATCTTCTTGAACCCTTATTGGGCCATGTACTAAGTCAACTTGTGCACCTCTTAATTTTGCAGCTTGAGCTATCAAAACCCCCATTCTTCCACTACTTCGATTTGTTAATTGTCTTGCAGCATCAAGATCTTCGACGGTAGGCCCAGCTGATATGAGAAACCTTATGCCTATTAGATCTTTGGTGAGAAATTTATTCTCTGCCTTGAAAATCAATGCACTTTCAGAGGCTAATTCAATAATATCTAAATTTACCATTTTCCCATCACCAACTCTGTCGCAAGCTAAAAGTCCTTCACTAGGCTCGAGGCTTATAATTTGGTCTATGGTCTTTACGAAATTCCAATTCTTTTTTACTGATTGATTTCCCCACATTGAGGTGTTCATTGCTGCAGCAAAAAGTATTTGAGATTGACTGGCTAAAAGAATGCTCGACAGAAGCCCATCAGCATTTCCAGTAGTAAATTTGGATAAAGATGTGGCGCTCATGGGTGCAACAATAATTAGCTCTGCCCATTCTGCTAATGCAATATGCAAGGGCTTAGTTTGAGAATCATTCCACTGATCTTTATCTTGATAACATTTATTTCTGCTTAAAGTAGATAAAGATAGGGGGCTAACTAACTTTGCTGCGCTCTGCGTTATGACGCATTTGACCTCTACCCCAGCTTTTACTAGACGACTAACCAAAGCAGGAGCTTTTACTGCTGCAATACTTCCTGTGACAGCAACTAATATTTTTTTTCCAGATAAAGTTGAATTATTCATGATATGTAGATTTTATCTTAAATAGATCTTTAAAAGATATTTTTTAAATTTAAATAATTTATATTTTTCATATTAAAGGAAATTTGATTGTTTATATTTTGATAGAAGTAATTTTTTTGCTTTATGTGATCTTTGTTTTATTATGTATATGTTAGAGAATTTAATAATGAGAAAAATCTAAAGTAATTTTTTGTTTTTTTCCATATGCCTCCAAGAACGCAGAAAACAGTTTTATATAAATCATCTGCAAAGATTTTTGATAGGCTAGCAAATTGGGCTGCAAATCCATGGAGAAGATATTCATTGTTGGTAATTATTTTTTTGATAGGTTTTTTTCTTGGTAGTTCCCTTGGTATGATCAATGGAGTACTTGCTTTGATGGACCCGGTTGGCGCATTTATAGTATTAGTATTTTTGGAGATATTAATTAAAGCTAGATTTATTTTTTTAAAATCGAAAAAGCCAAAAATTCTTGTATGGGTCATAGACATGTTTAGGCTCGGAATAGCTTATGGCCTTTTTTCAGAGGGATTAAAATTGTTATAAGTGCAATTAATTATTTTTACTTAACCCTAGTAAATACAACAAGGCCATTCTTGTTGGAATACCATTCTCTACTTGCTTGCTTATAAGATTGATTGAATTATCTTCCACTAAGTTACTGCTTATTTCTATTCCTCTATTCACTGGTCCGGGATGTAGGACAGGAACTTTCTTTTCACACCACTTTAAACTTTCATGTGTTATTCCATATTTTGTATAGTAACTATCTAGATCTGTCAGCATATTTTGCTTCATTCTCTCTTTCTGTAATCGAAGTGTCATAACAGCATCACTATTTTTCAAGGCATCTTTTAGTGATCTTTCTATAAAAATAGAACCTCTCTTCTTGATGGGGTCAAATTTTTGTCCTGGCGGAGGATTGAGAACAAAATCAATGAATTCTTCTGGAAGTAGACTTGGAGGTCCACAAAGCGTTACTTCAGCTCCACATGCAGTAAGGGCCCAAAGGTTTGATCGGGCAACTCTAGAATGAAGAATATCTCCAACTATTGTGATCCTTTTGTTTAAAAGACTCTTCGTGGATGGTTCGTTTGGATTAAAGAAATTAGCTAGTGTAAACAGATCCAAAAGTCCTTGACTTGGATGACTATGAAATCCATCTCCTGCATTAAGAATAGATGTATTGATGTTATTTGTATCTAGGTAATTAGCTAACTCCGCAGGCACATTTGTAGACTCGTGCCTAATTACTAAAATATCAGCACCCATGGAGATGTATGTGAGGATTGTGTCTAATGGGCTCTCTCCTTTGCTTAAAGAACTTGTTGATACAGAAAAATTTTGAACATCAGCAGATAGTCTCTTTGCAGCAAGTTCAAAGCTAGATCGTGTTCTTGTGCTTGGCTCAAAAAATAAGTTAGTAATCAATCTTCCTTGAAGTGCAGGAAGTTTTCTAGAACTTGATTTATGGACATCTTTGAATCTTGTTGTTAGTTCTAAAACTGTGTTGTAATCTTCTAAAGAAAAAGTAGATAGATCAAGAATGTGATTTTGTTTCCAATTATTCATAATCCCTCAAATGTGGGTGCTGACCAACACTTGTTTTTCGGAGGAATTCGATCTCCTTTAACCCTTTTGCTAACACTCCTACTACATTTAAGGTACCAACGCCAAGGTATATCTTTAGCTTGAGATATGCCAATTCTTGTAGTCTGAACAATATTTCCCGTCCTTCTAAAATTTTCTCCCTGCTGTAACCAAAAATCATTTGCAGGTGATAGGGGTAAATTGTCAAAATTGCGATTTAATCCAAACCTTTTTGCTAATAACCCTGGCCCAGAGGCAATTCTCTCGTTTTCCCCTTTTATTTCTATTGATCGAAGAAGTACACCATTTGCCCAATTTTTCTCTCCGGTAACGATATTAACGCAATTATTAATTCCGTATGAAAGGTATATGTAAAAGTTACCAGGTTCTCCAAAAAGTGTTTCGTTCCTTTGAGTTCTCCCTGAGAAACCATGGCATGAGTCTTCTTCTTGAGAATAAGCCTCAGTTTCAACAATTACACCAGCAAGATAGTTGTTCTTTGATAAGCGCTTAACTAAAAAACAGCCAATTAAGTTCGGAGCGACCAAATGAGATGGCCTTGAGAAGAATTCTTTTGTAAGAATTGAGATTTGCTTACTATTTCTTTTGATTCATATTACTCACTTAATAATAGATTTCTACAATTGCTTATCAATCGACTAGAACCTAGGATTCCACAATAGGCATTTAGATGGCACAATGGTAGATGAACTAATTTGTCTAACCGAAATCACTAAGATCTTTGCTAATAAGGTTTCCTTGTAATTTAATAAAGATCTTCAAAATTTTCTAACATAAACATGACTAAAATTTCTTCGTCTGATGTTCGTAAGGTTGCGCAGTTAGCTCGTTTAGAACTGCCAGAAGATCAAATAGAAACTTATACAAAGCAACTCGAAGAAATACTTTCATATGTTGATCACCTACAAGAAATAGATACTGGTAATATTCCCCCTACTACTAGAGCTGTCGAAGTAGTTAATGCAATGAGGGATGACTTTGTTGAAGTTAATAGCTCAAGAGAAGATATTCTTAATCAAGCTCCTCAAAGAGAAGGTGATTTTTTTAGGGTTCCTAAAATACTTTAGATTTATAAACTACCTTTTGGTTTCTGTTTTTATACGAGTTTTATGAATTAATTTTATATATTTTTTTCTCCAATTAATTTTGGGTAATATTCTTGCTAACGATCTCATTTTACTTCTTCTTTCTTTATGACTTCTAATTCCAAGTAAAATATCATATAGAAAATTTAGACTATCTTTTTTAGTTTCAAAAGTACCCATTCTTTGAGGTGAACCTTTTTGATCTAAGAGAGGTTTTGTCGCTTCATAAGCAGGTTTATATTCAAACCAGGGAATTGATGGCCATAAATGATGAACTAAATGATAATTTTGTCCCATTATTAACAAATTCATTAATTTACTTGGATAGACTCTTGCATTTCGCCATCTATTTCTAGATTGAAAAGGTCTGTGTGGAAGATAATCAAAAAATATTCCTAAAGTTACTCCCACCATTAATGCTGGTCCAAACCATAGATTATAAATAACATTCATAAAATTATATTTAATTCCCGCAATTACAATGCAAATAAATATCCCCCTCTCAATTCCCCATTGCATTAGTTCAAACTTTCTCCACAGTTTTCGTTCAAAGAAAAAATATTCATGATAAAAAAATCTTGGAGCTATTAACCAAATAGGACCAAAAGTACTAACTATATGATCTGGATCGTTTTTGGGGTCGTTAACGTATTTGTGATGTTCGAGATGAACTCTTGTGAAAACTGGGAAACTAAAACCTAGTAATATGGCCGAACCATGCCCCATGAATTGATTGATCCATTTATTTGGATGGGCAGCATTGTGACAGGCATCATGAATAACGGTTCCTTCCATGTGGAGAGCCAAAAAAGCCAATGCGACTAATATTGGTAACGGCCAATTCCCTTGATACCATTGCCAAACACTAATTATTGCAAGACAATACCCACCAAAGAATAGCCCTAAAGTTACGTTTATGGGCTTAGGCGGATCAAGATAGTCCTGGATCTCATTTTGCCAGTCTCTTAATGACTTCAGTTTTTTTGTTGCCTTATCTTTGTCAGACCTCGATAAGCACTGGGTCATTGCTTGATGTGATGTAAATAAATGAGCTTGTTCAGCTTAATTAAAAAATGCCCACCGGGAGACTTGAACTCCCACGACTAAAGTCACTGGTACCTAAAACCAGCGCGTCTACCAATTCCGCCAGGTGGGCCTAGGTTCTCACCGATAATCAACTGATCTTAGCAGCTCATTGATGGCTATTTAAAGACTATTTTTGATTCGTGAACGTAAAAAGATTAATGTAATTTTTATATTGATATATGAGAGATTGGTAATTCTCTTTTTATGAAGCATGATTTGTAGCTGCTTAAGAGGCTTCTCCTACCAAAAACAAGATTCATATTGACAAAAATATGGTTGTTTCTATTTTTGGATATTTATTTCTTTTTGTTGGATTTTTGACATTGTTTTTACCTTTAATGCTTGTCGAACTAAGTAGGCCTAGAGATTGGTTAATGGGCGTACTTTTTTTATTTTTAGGATTATTTCTCCTAGTGGAGAATGATCTTTTAAGAGGTTCGATAAATTTACTTGTTATTTCTATGGCAATTTTATATGGAAAAATGATACTAGAAATCATTGAAAATAGATGGTATAAACTAAGTCCTGAAGAAATAAAGCGTATTGGATCTTTTCAAAGATGGTTTGAATCTTTTAAACAGCTCGTTCAAAGTTTTGCTTTACTAAGCAATGGCTTTTTAAAGGTTCTTACAAGCTTTACGAACAAATCTGAAAAACCTTTAAAAGAAAAAAAATGGGTTCATCCAGAATTGAAAGAAGAAGTCAAGAAGAAAGCAGTTGATCAATCTGTTCCAAATGGTTCCAATAAGATCATAAATCAAGAATTACCTGAAAATGAAGAGACTTCTTGATAAGGTTAAAAGGCCTAAAGTAACCAAGTTGACTACTGGATATTTCTCAAAGTGAATAATGTAAATAAAGATTCTCAAAAGGATCGCCCTACCTACAAAGACACTCTCAACCTTCTGCATACAAATTTTGGGATGAGGGCTAATGCAACCCAAAGAGAACCTGAGTTACAAGCTTTTTGGGCTGAAGAAAAAATAGATTTCGAATTAGGCTTAAAAAATACTGGAGAGACTTTTACTTTGCATGATGGCCCCCCTTATGCAAATGGGACGCTGCATATGGGCCATGCTCTTAACAAAGTATTGAAGGACATAATTAATAAATTTCAAACTATGAGAGGTAAAAAGGTTTGTTATGTCCCTGGATGGGATTGCCATGGGTTGCCTATTGAATTGAAAGTTCTTCAAGGTTTGGATAAAACTCAACGGGCGGAACTTACCCCTATTAAATTGAGGAAAAAAGCAGCTGCTTATGCAAAAAAGCAAGTTTCTCAGCAAATGGATGGTTTCAAAAGGTGGGGAGTCTGGGGAGATTGGGATCAACCATATTTAACTTTGGACAAAAAGTTTGAAGCGTCCCAGATTAAGTTATTTGGCGAAATGGTTTTCAAAGGATACATATATAGAGGCTTAAAACCTGTTCATTGGAGTCCAAGTTCTCAAACTGCTCTTGCCGAGGCGGAATTAGAATACCCCAGTGGTCATGTTAGTAAAAGTATTTATGTAGGATTTAAAGTTGATCAAATACCAAAAATATTAACTCAAGAAATTTCTAATCAAGCACCAGATCTTTTTAATTCTGAAGGACAATTAAAAGAAGTTAAACTTGTTATATGGACAACCACGCCTTGGACAATTCCTGCAAATGAGGCAATATCTGTTAACCAAAAATTAGATTATGTAATTGCACAAGGCTCTGATAGATCTTTAATAATTATTGCTAATGATCTTTTGGCAGATGTTTCTGAAAGCGTAGGAGTTAATTATGAAAAAAGAGTATTAATCAATGGATCGAAATTAGATGGTATTCTATATCATCACCCTTTATTTGATAAAAGAAGTCCTGTAGTATTAGGGGGAGATTATATAACTACTGACTCTGGAACTGGATTAGTACATACTGCTCCAGGTCATGGTGTTGATGATTTTAATACTGGTAAAAAATATAATCTACCAATTTCTTGCCCAGTAGATGCTAAAGGTTTTCTAACTAAGGAAGCTGGAAAATTTGAAGGCCTAAATGTATTAAAAGATGCTAATAATACAATAATAAATGATCTCATTAATACTGGATCTTTGATTAAAGAAATACCATATGAGCACAAGTATCCTTATGATTGGAGAACTAAGAAACCAACTATTTTTAGGGCTACAGAGCAATGGTTCGCTTCTGTTGAAGGGTTTAGGGATAAAGCACTTTCTTCAATAGAGGATGTTATTTGGCTCCCTGAATCTGGCAAAAATAGAATTCACTCTATGGTTAGAGAAAGAGGTGATTGGTGTATTTCACGACAAAGGACATGGGGAGTACCAATACCAGTTTTTTATGAAAAAAATGGGAAAGAAATTCTACTTAATCAAGAAACTATTGCTCACATAACTGATTTATTCTCTACTCATGGAGCAGATGTTTGGTGGGAATACGAAGTTTCTCAGCTATTACCTCCGTCTTATTTAAACGAGGCAGATCGATGGCAAAAAGGCACTGATACTATGGATGTTTGGTTTGACTCAGGCTCTAGTTGGTCTTCTGTTATTTCCAAGAAAGAAAAACTAAATTATCCAGCAGATTTGTATTTGGAGGGATCTGATCAACATCGGGGTTGGTTTCAGTCATCTTTATTGACTTCGGTAGCAGTAAATGAATATGCACCTTTTAAAAAAGTCCTTACACATGGTTTTGCTTTAGATGAGAATGGCAGGAAAATGAGCAAATCCTTAGGAAATATTATTGATCCTTTAGTTATAATTAATGGTGGTTCAAATAAAAAATTAGATCCTGCTTATGGAGCAGATGTTTTGAGGCTTTGGGTTAGTTCTGTTGATTACTCAGCAGATGTTCCTATTGGTTCAAATATACTTAAGCAAATTTCTGACGTTTATCGCAAGGTTCGAAATACGTCTCGGTATCTATTAGGAAATCTCTATGATTTTGATTACAGAAAAGATTCCATTGATATTTTAAACCTACCATTATTAGATCAATGGATGTTGAATAGAACAGCTGAAGTGATTGATGAGATAACCGACGCGTACTCCAATTTCGAATTCTCTAAGTTTTTCCAAACAATTCAGAATTTTTGTGTAGTTGATCTATCAAATTTTTACTTAGATATAGCAAAAGATAGGTTGTATGTGAGCTCTAAAACTGACTTTAGAAGAAGAAGTTGTCAGACAGTTTTATCCTTGGTTATTGAGAAAATATCTGGCTTAATTGCACCTGTTTTATGTCATATGGCAGAGGATATTTGGCAAAACATTCCATATAGTTTAGAGGAAAACTCCGTTTTTCAAAGAGGATGGCCTAAAGTCCCTGACTCGTGGCGAAATAATAGTCTTAATATTCATGTTGCTGAATTACGCAAACTTAGAACAGTTATTAATCGTATGTTGGAAAGCTGTCGAAATAATCAAGAATTAGGTTCCTCTTTAGAAGCTTCAGTAAGAGTTGATATCTTTGATGAAAAAGTTAAAGATGCTATCGAATGGTTATCTTTAAGTGAATCTAACGAGGTTGATGTCTTGAGAGATTGGTTCCTTGTTTCATCTTTTCAAATTGGGGGAGAGCCTTGGGCTGAGGTTTTAGTCAGTGAAGATAATGATATTGCATCAGTGGATATTGCTAAAGCCAATGGATTTAAATGTGAAAGATGTTGGCATTACGAAGTTAAAATGAGCCAAAATCAAAACCATCCAAAGATTTGCACTAGATGTGAAAAAGTAGTGTTGGCTATTTAAATATAAATTAATTATTGTCTAAAACTTACCTGCAAAACGTCCATTTTTTGGGAATTGGATCACAAGCCATTGTAGTAAACCTATTAGATATAGTATCAGAGCTAGATATGCGAAAAATGTAGCTAAAGTTGTAGTCCAATTACCATCTAAAATAAATTTTATAATGATTTTTGTTGTAATAAATGTATTGTATGGGATTTCTCTCCAAGTATCGCAATAGTTTTCTGTTATTGAATTTAAACATCTCCAACTAATAATATGAAGTCCAGTATTTAAAATTCCCCAGAAGGATAAGCTCCAACGCCAAATTCTTGTTGTTAATGAAATTGGGTTGTATATATACATTTCATCAATTTCTTCATTGAGATCAACCCAAAACCAAATAGAAGCAATCATTAGTATTGGTGAGATTAGAGATATGAATAGGCCTAATTGGCTCTCACTACTTAGAAACAGAATATTTATTGCGTAAAGACTAGAAACTTTCCAATAAATTGATAACAATCGATCAATAGAGCTTGAATTGGAAATTTTTGCCCAAATAAAGAGAAACAAAGGCAGACCAAATGCAAAAGTGGCTGCAATACGATATGAGAGCCAAACTAGAATTTGGAATTGAGGTTCAGTCAAGACAATAATCTCATTCATATGTATTATCAGCCTTTATCTATTTTTTTCATCTTTATTCCCAATTATTAAAGATCTTTCTCTATATTCATAGAAAAAACCTGACTCAGAAATCGAATTTATTCTATATTTTTATTGACGATTAGTAGCAAATAAATAATATAGTTTATCTTCTTGAGACTTTGATCAGGAATTTGAAGTTAACTTGCTAGGATATAACTTTGATTTATTAATATCAGGCTTCATTTGTGAGACAGCATGTAAATCCTCTAAGCCATTTTTTTCAGTTACCTTTATCACTGCCAAGTAAGTCTGTTCTTTTCAAGAATTCTCATCACCCAATTCATTTAGATATTGGTTCTGCTAAAGGAGAATTCTTAATAGAATTGGCATCAAAATATCCCAATTGGAATTTTTTAGGACTTGAGATAAGAGAACCTCTTGTTAGTTCATCTGAAAGAAAAAGAAAACAATTGGGATTGTTAAATTTAAAATTCCTATATTGCAATGTGAATATTAGCTTAGATGAATGGTTATCAGATTTAGATCTTAATCAATTAAAAAGAGTTTCTATTCAATTCCCAGATCCGTGGTTTAAACGAAAACATCTTAAAAGGAGAGTCTTAACAAGAAGTCTTCTAAATTCGATTGCACGATCTATAAGTAATGATGGTGAACTATTCATACAAAGCGATATATATAAACTGATTGAATATATGACTAATATTATTGATGAGAGTATTTATTTTGATAGAAAAATTTTAAAAGGATTAAAATGGCTTGAAAAAAATCCCTACGAGGTAACAACAGACAGGGAATCATTTGTTCTTAAGCAGAATTTGCCAATATATAGAGCAATGTATATTAGAAATAGTGTTCTATTCATAAATTAAGGTGATTTATAATTAATATAATCATATGCTTTTTGAATTCAAGAATTTTATATATAATTAACTATAGGAATGCTTATCTATTATGAAAGATAATACTAGTGCAGGCAAAGACCTTAGTAATTTTCAAAAATATTTTTTAGCTTTTCTAAGTTTTTTTCTAGTGATTGCTTTACTCTTTATTCGCAATGGTTTTAAAGAAAATGCAATGCTTGATCAATTAGCTAAAAACTCCCTATTACCTGAAAATGCCTTGTCAAATGGAAAACCTACAGTTTTTGAATTTTATGCAGATTGGTGTGAAGCTTGTAAGGAGATGGCTCCAGATATGATTGATGCAAAAAAACAAAATGACAATAAAGTCGACATTGTTTTACTGAATGTTGATAATTCTAGATGGATTGATTTGATTGAACAATATGATGTTAATGGTATTCCTAAGCTGATTTTTTTTGATGAGAAAGGTGTTATGAAGGGGGTTTCATTAGGGGTTAGAAAATATAATGAACTTAATGAAATATTTATCTCTTTAATTAATAATTCAAAATTACCATCTTTTACTAAAGAATCAAACTCAAGCAATTTGTCATCAGAATTTTTCTCTAAGGAGGAGAGTTTTAATAACATTATTAAAACTGAAGCTCCAAGAAACCATAGTTAATTGAGCCAATTTAAAGCTGATGAAACCACTGGGTATTCTTTCGAAAAAATATTTTTGCACTCTTGTGCAATATCCATATGTTCTTTTTGGGTCCCATGGCCAGTTCGTAGATTTATGTAATGAATCCAAGAACGACATGAACCTGTCATGTAAATCCTAGTTGGTGTAGCAAGTGGAAGTACAAATCTCGCACATTCTTTTGCTATTCCTGCTTCTAGCATTTCTTCATAAAGTTGTTTATTTAGATTGAATTGACGTTTTATCTTTTCATTAAATTGATTTATAATTTTTTCTGATAAATCTGAAATTGAATTTTGTCTATTTTTATTATCTTGCCTTCTCAATTCAGGTAGAGGTATTTCTCCAAGAGCTCTACTATCTGCATAACGTTGCGAGAATTCTTGAAAAGTAAATGATCGATGTCTCAATATTTGTGCTGCAATTCCTCTTGTGGTTTCTATTTGTAAAGTCATATAAGCTTGCTCAAACACACTCCAATGTTCATTTTTGATGCAATATGCCAATAATTTACTAAAGTCTTCATTATCTTGATTTTTTGGATTACTAACTCTGGCTATGTATGCCATGTTTTTCTCAGCATCTGGTGTAGAAGTTATTAATTGAACAAGACTCATATTCAAACTTTTGCTAAGGTTACTTTTTCTTGTTGATGTTGATATTTGCCTTGCCTATCGTTATAAGTAGTCTCACAAGGGTCACCTTCAAAGAAAAGTAATTGACAAATTCCTTCATCAGCATAAATCCTGCAGTCCGCCCCAGAACTGTTACTAAATTCAAGTGTTAGATGACCTTCCCAGCTTGCTTCTGCAGGAGTTGTATTGACAATTATTCCTAAGCGAGCATAAGTACTTTTGCCAAGACAAATAACAGTAATATTTGGAGGGACTTTCATTTTCTCTAATGCCACTCCAAGACCATAAGAGTGAGCAGGTAAAATAAAATATTTACCATCCTGATCTTCTTTTAAATCGGTAGGTTCTAGATTCGCAGGATTAAATTTTTTTGGATTCATTACTGTTCCTGGAACATGTTTGAAAATCAAAAATTCTTTTGAGGATAGACGCAAATCGTATCCATAAGATGAGCAACCAAAGCTTAAAACAGGTGATTTTTTTGATTCAGGTTCAAGATGCCTTATTAGTTTTTCTTGAAATGGTTCAAGCATTCCTAAAGAAGCTTGCTGTGAAATCCAACGATCGTTCTTTAACATTTAATTGCAGCGTAATTCGGTAATTTGATCAGCCATCTCAATCACTTTAGGAGGAATTGATTGTCCCGTAAGAATAATATCTGTAGATGATGGGCGGTTATTGATCATAGAAATCAAATCAGTTTCTTCTATCAAACCAAGGCTAATTGCCATACCAATTTCATCAAGTACGATTTTGTCTAACTTTTTTTCAACTATACGTTTTTTACAAAATTCCCATAGTTCTTTAATTGCTTTCTCTTCATGTTTTTTCTTAAAAGATAAATTTTCTTCTGGCAACTCTCCAGGTAAGCAAGTTTCAATAGCTGGTCTTAACCACTCCAGTCGACCACAAAGATTTACTGCTCCATGGGGACCTTGATTGACTCCGCCTTTCAAGAACTGAGATATTAAAACTTTGCTTCCCAAGCCTGCAGATCGTAGCGCCTCGCTTAGAACAATAGAAAAACTACCTCTAAAAGGAGAGGTGTGTATTTGTAATTGGCCTTGTGTTTTAACTAGTTGTAAAGGTTTTCTATCTGGAAGAGCCCTAAGAGAAGGCCCTTTGGCTAGTGACAAATCCTCTCGTTGAGCATTGATGCTTGATCCTGCATTCATCTCAAATTCGATCGTAACGTCGTAATTTTAATCTAGCGCTTTAAAATTTGTAATCAACCAAAGAACACTATCTGTGGTGTATGAGGTAAAATTTTTTAACTTTTAAGATTCTTCGGAGCTTTGAAGGGGTTTAAATCTATAGACCAATTTTTTGAATACTTTTCAAGTTTATTTTTAAGCATGCGGATTTTAAATAGTAGAATTCAGAACGAGGAAAGAAATTGAGATGGGGATTAAGGGTGAAAAAAGTCGCCATGGCTACATATCGTTTTTTCACAACTTATTAATGTTCTCAGAACGATCAATTAAATATGGTCACTTCATTTCGTGGCTTTACCCGTTTCAACCAACAAAAAAATAGCCATATGGCTGTTAATTCATCATCAAATTCTTTGCCTCCAACCAACACTTTGTTGGAAGTAATTAAGTCTTTAGATGGTGTCTCTACTGAAGTCGTAGATAGGTCAAAAACAATTTTTTTCCCTGGCGATCCAGCAGAAAGGGTTTACTTGATTAGGCGTGGTGCTGTTCGCTTGAGCAGGGTATATGAAACGGGTGAAGAAATTACAGTTGCTTTATTGAGGGAAAATAGTCTTTTCGGAGTTTTATCTTTATTGACAGGGAATAGATCAGATCGTTTTTATCATGCAGTTGCATTTACTCGTGTGGAACTCGTAGCGGCCCCCGCAACTTCGGTAAGGAATGCAATTGAGCAAGATGCTTCAGTTGGTTTGCTTCTTCTACAAGGTCTATCCAGTCGAGTACTTCAAACTGAGACAATGATTGAAACTTTAACTCATAGAGATATGTCTTCTCGGCTTGCCAGTTTTTTGCTGGTTTTGTGCAGGGACTTTGGTGTACCTGGGGAAAAAGGTGTAACAATTGACTTAAGGCTTTCACATCAAGCTATTGCTGAAGCTATTGGTTCAACCAGAGTAACTATTACACGACTACTTGGTGAGTTAAAAAGTTCATCATTGTTGGCAATAGATAGGAAAAAGATAACTATATTCGATCCAATAGCCTTAGCAAAAAGATTTAATTGAAGGCCATTGCATACTAAGGTTTAGGAGGTTTGCTTAATTCCACTTCTTCTTTCTTTCTGTGACAGTCTGGCTGAAAATTCTTTTAATATTAATCCTAGGTGGAATACTATCTACTTTAGGAGATCGCTTAGGTTCTAGAGTTGGTAAGGCTCGTTTAAGTATCTTTAAATTAAGACCAAAAAGTACTGCTGTTTTAATAACTGTTTTTACTGGAAGTATTATTAGTGCTATTTCATTTGCAACAATGATTGTATTTGATAGAGATTTAAGGGTCGGATTATTTCAATTAGAGGATATTCGAGAAAAGATTATAGATAGTGAAAAAGAATTAAAAAAATTAGAAAAAAATTTATATGCTTTTAGAAGTGGAAATGTAGTAATAACTAGTGGCCAGACTTTAGTAACTAAGACCATTAAATTAAATAAAAATAGTGATATAAAAAAAATTATCGAAAGTTTATTGCAGCAAGCTAATCTTTATGCTTTTAATTTAGTAAAAACAAATCAATCTAATTATAGAAGGATATTATTAGTTCGTAAAGATGATATTGAGAAGCTTGAGAGTAAAATATCTGATAACAGAAGTTGGGTTGTTAGAATTAAATCAGCAGGAAATATACTTAGAGGTGAAAATTATGTTTATGCATTTCCAGAGGTCACATTAAATAAAATTATTACAAGTAAAGGAGAGGTTATTGCTTTAGAAAATATATCTTTATCTGATTCTGACTCTGAATCGATTAGTAAAAAGATTAATCTTTTAATGGCTTCAACTTTGGCAGAGGTTAGGCGACGAGGATCGTTAAGTTCTGAGTTGCAAATTAATGCTAATCAAATTAATAATTTAGGAAAGTATCTAGTTAGTAAAAAAAAGGGACAATTTCAAATAATTGCTAGAGCTGTTGATACTCATCAAAGTGCAGATAAAGTCTCTGTATCATTAGAGCTAAAGTCTTTAGAAGAAATTATTAGAAGCAAGAATTAAATGAGTTTTTATATATCAATAGATCCAGGTAATAAAAAATGTGGCTTATTGTTGGCTGATATTAAGTCCAGAAAAGTAATTGAAGCAGGGATAACTTCGTTAAATAAATTTTCTGATTTAGTTTCGTTTTGGAGTGAAGATTATGATATCAGTAAGATAATCATTGGTGATGGAACAAATTGTAAGTATATAAAGAATGAATTAAAACGAAAAAAATTTTTTGATCTAAATTATGTGAATGAAAAAGGATCAACTTTACGAGCAAGGTTTCGATATTGGGAAATTTGGCCCCCAAATTATTTTATTCGTTGGCTTCCGAAAGAAATCCTTTTCCCTCCTGAAAATCTTGATGCCATTGTCGCTTTGATTTTATTGGAAGATTTTTTAAAATCTTCATTGATCTGGCCTGATAATCTAGATATTAAAATTTGGCCCTAACTGTAAAAATGTAATCTCCGCCAGACTCAAGTTTGTAATCAGCTTTTACTAAATACCTTTCTAAGGCATCTTTTATTAAGGCTCTTCCAAGTGGTGGTTCTACAAAAAGTTGTCCCCTGTGAAAAGCCCAAATAAAACTCCATTCGAAATCCCCTGCACGAACAATCCCTTCAACCTTCTTTTGATTAAAGCATTGCTTATGAATTTGAAGATATGCAGTAGTGGATGGTTTGTTATTCATTCTCAAACAGTTATGATTTTTCAGGCTTGTAAGAATTTAGTCGAGTAGTTATATTTTCCCAATTGTTTGATGTGATTGAATCAATACAACTAATAATTTCCTGAATGATCAAATTTAATACTATAAATTCTTCTTTTGAAAATCTACCTAAGACATGAGATACAGTTTTAGATTTTCTGTCTTGTTGAATCTCACTTGGGGGCCCTATCCCAATCTTTAATCGCTTAAACTCAGCAGTCCCTAGATGTTTGATGATACTTTTTAATCCATTATGACCGCCTGAACTACCCTTAGAGCGGACTCTTATTTTCCCTAGAGGTAGATCCATATCATCTACTAAGACTATTAATTGATGATTTTCAAAATTAAACCAATCCTTTGCTGATCTGACTGATTTTCCACTTTCATTCATGTATGTATTAGGCATTAATAGTCTTGTTTGTTCTATACCTGAGCCATAAGCACAAGTCCTACCAAATAATTTTTTGCTTTCACGAAAGCTACAATTATTTTTCTTTGAAATCTCTTCTAAAACCATGAAACCAACATTATGTCGAGTTTTCTTGTACTCAACTCCTGGATTTCCTAAACCAACTAGTAATTTTATGTTATTGCCCAACATATCAATTAGATAGAATCTTTTTGATTCTAAAAGTTAAATATATTTATTTAATTTTGGAGAAATTAGTTTTCTTTCTCCAAAATGTCTTCATTTGAAGACTCTTCTTCTGTCATGGCGTTTTTGATTTCACGTTCAAATTCCGTAGAGGCGCTTTGAAGACCTTTGAGAGTTTTACCAATAGTTCTTCCAAGTTCAGGAAGACGTTTTGGACCAAAAATAACGAGTGCTAATCCAGCAATAACAGCTATTTCAGGTAAACCAACCCCAAAAATATTCATGAGCAAAATTCAACTACTCAGAATTTAATCAATTCAGCCGTTCCAGTCGACAGAAAAACCTTGTAGGAGAAGTGATTGGTTATAAATTTGGAGCATTATAACTAGAAAAACTAGTAGCAAAATTCCTATAAAAGCCATTACTGGTACTGCTCCCCATCCTGGTACAACTTTTCCTTGTCCAGAATTGCCAATGGATTTAAGCAAAGATCCAAGTGCTGTTTTTTGTCCCATGTCGGTTCTCTTAGCTCAGATTTGTATGAGTCCAGATATTGTATGAGAACTTGTCCAAAAGAAGAAGAGACTGTAGAAACTTGTGATGGAATGACCTAAAAAAATATGATATTTGAGAATTATGCTTAGAAAAAAGCTGAAAAAAGCTGAAAAAAGCTGAAAAAGAAAAAGAACTAGATAAATACAAAAAAAAGGAAAGTTAAGGATTTGAGAAATTTGAATGGGAAAAAATTAATCTCTCTATCTATATTCCTTGCTTTGATTGACTTTTTAAGCTTTATCGAAATTGAAAAACTTTTCCAGTTTCCAAAAGTCTGTAACACCTTTGCTTTTTTCATTGGAGTTATTGACTTCATAGGATAGGTTTAACCTCTAATTACTAGGTTAGGATTCATGCTTGCCCTCAAGATTTCCGTTTATACGGTCGTCTTTTTCTTTGTCGGGATCTTTTTATTTGGTTTCTTGGCAAGTGATCCAACAAGGACTCCAAATAGAAAGGATTTGGAAAGTCCTCAGGATTAAAAATGACACGCTAATTACTGGACTAAACAAGCTCCTGTAATTTCTTTTTTCAGTATTATCTTTTCGTCGGCTTAAATGATTTGGCGGCGAAGAGAAAATATTACTTTTTTGTAAACCTTGGTTTCCTTGGGTTTGCTACATTCGCCTATTTTTTTGACATTGCTTTTGCAAAAGATAATTTTCTTGAAAATTTAACTGTTGATACTTATAAAACCCCACCTGTAGAAAAGTTAAAAGAAGAGCAAAAAGAAAATATTTTCTTAACTCTCAAGATTTTCTCAGATAAGCAATATGATTACGATCAGGATATTTATTTAGCCCAGGGAAACGTTAAAGCACTAATAAATGGTTGGGTCTTAAGGTCTGACTCGCTAAGTTATAACAAAACTACTGGTATTGTAACTGCAAAGGGGAATATTAGATTTAGCAAAAGAAGGCAATATTTTAGAGGTAAGGAATTTCAATATAATCTATTAAAGCAAGAAGGAACTATTAAAAATGTATACGGGATATTAGATATTCAAAATGTGTTGAATGATTTAAAATTCGATACTAATTCAAATGAAATTACAAATGAAAATAGTTCTAATAAGATAGTCAAAAATACTTATAATGATGGAATAGAATTTGTTTTTGGCAATATTAAACTACCAAAAAATAAAATTACTTTATCAGATAAATCAAAAGGGTCTATTAATAATTGGAGATTTAAATCTGATTTAATAACTATTAATCATAGTGGCTGGAAATCTAACAGAATAGATTTTACGAATGATCCATTAGATCCTCATCAAATTGCCTTTGTTGGAATAGATGTATTAGCAGAAGAAGACAATGAAGGTGAATTACTAATTACAACCTCTAAAACAAACTTAATTCTTGAAAATAGAACGAAAATTTCTATTGGTAAAAGAATATTTAGAGGGACGAAAAAAAAGAGAAAATTTAGTTTAATAATCGATGGCAAAGATCGTGATGGATTAGTCTTAATAAGAAGAAGTGATAAAACAAAGTTGACTAATAATTTAGAACTTGAGTTTCAGCCTCAGTTTCTAATTAGTAGAGCTCTTTTAGATAAAACTCATAGTTACGATAGTGATAAAAATCAAGAAGGTAAAGTTGTAAATCTTTCGGATATGTTTGGTTTAAATATAAAAGTAAATGCAAGCTATAAGGATTGGGATTTTTATAGTGTAAATGATCTGAGCACACTAAATACAAAAAGGATTACTAGTGGGCTAAGACATTCATCCTCTTTAAAAAAGTATTTTAAATTGCCAATTCTAGATGAATCGAGTTTTAATGTTTTTACTACTTATAGGTCTAGAGCATGGAATGGAACAATAGGAGAGACTGAGATTAAATCAGCATATGGAGGCTTTTTTGATAAGACTTATTCTTTTGAAGCTGCTAAAGGGAAACAAAATTTAAATATTCGATTTGGAACTGCTAAATACGAAGCAGAAGAACTGAAAAATACCAAATTTACTAGTCTCTGGCGAACTAGCTTGTTTGCTTCTTTAGATAGTGAATATCAAATATGGAGGAGTAATAGAAAGAAAATTGATCAAAATAGAAAGATGCTTTTATCTCCTGTTTTAGTTAATCCTGAATTAGTTTTGAGAACTAATATTGATACAGCTTATTTTAAATATGAAGATGTTAGCGATCAGAGTTTTTTTAAGCTTAGTGCTGGTCCTGAAATTAGATTAGGTAAATTAGAGCGAAATTTTCTTGATTATACAAAACTATTTGTTATGCCAGGTATCAAACTTAAATCTGGGAATAGTCCATTTAAGTTTGATAATGCGATTGACTTGAAAACATTAAATATAGGTTTTATGCAACAAATATATGGACCTATAATTTTTGATATTAGTTCTAATTTAAATATTGATAATGGTTCAGAGAATTATGGTGAATATTATGATACAAAGTTAGGAATTTTATGTCATAGAAGGGCTTATGAATTTGGAATTTACTATCATCCTAATAATGAGGCAGGAGGGATATATTTTCGTCTAAATGGATTTAAATTTAGTAATTCTGTAAAAGAATTTTTTTAGATGTATTAGTTGAAATCATTTAGATAAGGAAGATTTTTTACTATATTCTTGATTCTTTCATTTTCTTCTAGAAGTTGTGAAGTTGCATCCCATTTACCTGTATAAAACATATTGTAAGCTCCTTCTTCAATTTTGAGTTTAAAACTTTCTTTTTGATTGGAAATTGAAAGATCCTTAAGATTAAAATTCCAAATTTGTGTAGTGTTTTCATTCACAAGTTTTTGTAATTTAGTTATTTCTTCTTTGGAAGCTGTTAGACAAGGAATACCAAGTGCCAAGCAATTTCCAAAGAAAATTTCGGCAAAGCTTTCACCCACAATTAATCTTATCCCCCATCTCATAAGAGCCTGTGGAGCATGCTCTCGACTTGACCCACAGCCAAAATTATCATTAACGATAAGAATGCTTGCACCTTTATTTTGATCGAGATCAAAAGGATGATTACCTTTGAGCTCTTCTCTGTCATCTGCAAAAACTTGTTCTCCCAATGCTGAGAAACTCACACATTTGAGAAATCTTGCAGGAATAATTCTATCAGTGTCAATATCGTCTCCCTGAACTGTAAAGCTGCGTCCACTGATGGATTTGATTTCACCTTTTGGGAAGTCCATTTTCATAGTTGGATCAATTTGTAGTTTTAATCTTGGAGAAAATCTCTCACATCAGTAACTTTTCCGTTTATTGCAGCCGCCGCAACCATGGCTGGACTCATCAATAATGTTCTGCCATTGGCAGATCCTTGTCTGCCTTTGAAATTTCTATTGCTGGAGCTGGCGCTTATTTGCCTTCCCTCTAATTTGTCAGGATTCATTGCTAGGCACATTGAGCAACCTGGTTCTCGCCATTCAAAACCTGCCTTTAGAAATATTTTGTCAAGCCCTTTTTGTTTTGCCTCTTTGGCAACCTTCTGGGAACCTGGAACAACAAATGCTCTAATTCCAGTTGCGACTTTCTGATCTTTGACAACTTTAGATGCCTCTTGAAGGTCACTTAATCTACCGTTTGTACAGCTTCCAATAAAGCAAACATCAATTGATGTTCCTTCGATAGGTTTGTCTGGTTCTAAATCCATATATTTGCATGCATCTTTAGCTATTTGTTGCTCATTTTTTGGCAGTATTTCAGGATTTGGGATTTTTTCTTTGATTGAAATACCTTGACCAGGAGTTATGCCCCAAGTAACCGTGGGTTCTATCGATGATCCATCCAATTGAATTTCATCATCAAATCTAGCTTCTGAATCACTAACTAAACTTTTCCACCAACTAATGGCTTTATCCCATTCTTTACCTTTAGGGGAATATTCTCTCCCTTTAAGATATTTGAAAGTAGTTTCATCTGGATTGATATATCCACATCTTGCACCTCCTTCAATGGCCATATTGCAGATGGTCATTCTTCCTTCCATTGAGAGGTTTTCTATTGCAGGGCCAGCAAATTCATAGGCAAATCCGACACCTCCTTTGACACCAAGTAAACGAATGATATGAAGGATCAGATCTTTGGCATAGACTCCTTTTTGCAGTGAACCATCTACCCATATTCTTCTTACTTTTAATTTTTTCATCGCCAAGCTTTGACTTGCTAAGACATCTCGAACTTGACTGGTACCAATGCCGAATGCAATTGCTCCAAATGCTCCATGAGTTGAGGTATGAGAATCTCCGCAAGCCACCGTCATCCCAGGTTGGGTCAATCCCAACTCTGGTGCCATAACATGTACTACTCCTTGCGAATTGCTTCCAATTCCATGAAACTTTATTCCATTAGATTTGCAGTTTTTTTCTAAAGTAGTCAGCATCTCCTCTGCAAGTGGATCGCTAAAAGGACGCTGCTGATTTGATGTTGGAACGATATGGTCAACTGTTGCAACTGTTAAATTAGGGAATTTGACTTCAAGTTTTTTTTCATTAAGAGCGGCAAAAGCTTGAGGACTTGTAACTTCGTGAATCAAATGAAGACCAACAAAAAGTTGCGTTGATCCACCAGGCAATTCTTTTACCTGATGAAAATCCCAAACTTTGTCGTAGAGGGTTCCAGAACTCAACTTCCAAATCCAATAATTAGGACTTAATCTTTAATGATTATAGATAAACGTAATCTATCAAGAGCATTTAAAACGCTTAATTTTTGAATATCTTCTCTTGTCTTATTAGATCCAAATCTTTCCTCCCATGTAATAAGGGTTTTTGGACCCTTAATACAAAAATTGACTAGACCAACAGGTTTTAATTCACTTCCTCCGGTCGGCCCAGCAATTCCACTAACAGAAACAGCCCAGTTGACTTTGAAAATTTTTTGGACGCCTCTCGCCATTGATTCGACAACTTCCTTTGAGACTGCGCCATGGGTATTAATTAGTTCCTCAGAAACACCTAAGATTCTTTGCTTAATTAAATTGTTGTACGCGATTATACCTCCTTGGAAAATTTTTGAAGAACCAGGAATTTTTGTAAGTTTAGAACCAATACCACCTCCAGTGCATGATTCTGCAACAGCAATAGTTTCTTTTCTATTGAGTAATAATTTAATTACTACTTCTTCAAGAGTTGTATTGTCTGTCCCAAAGCATTTTAATCCAGTTATTTGAGTTAATTCGTCTTCAATTGGTTTTATAGATCTATTATTTTCTTTAACATTAACTCCTTTAGCTGTGATTCTTACCTTTACCTCTCCTGTACTTGCATAAGTTGCGACAGTAGGGTTGCTTGCTTTAAGTAAATGTGGGATTTTATCTGCTATTAGGGATTCACTTATACCTGTAAAATGTAATACTTTGCTAGTAATAATTTCCTTTGAGAAATTTTTACTAATTAACCACTTTGAAGCCTCTTTAAACCACATTTCTTTTAATTCACTTGGGACCCCAGGAAAAGTTAGTATTGTAAAATTTTTTTTAGGACTCCATATTATACCTGGTGCTGTGCCTGAATAATTGTTTATAATTTTAGCCCCTTTGGGGACAAAAGATTGCTTCTTCTGACTTTCAGATAATTTTCTAGCCCTATTCTTAATTTTGTTTTTTAATTCAATTAAAATATCATTTCTTTGTTCCAGGGGCGTATTAAAAGTATCAGCAATTATTTTTGTAGTAATATCATCTGGTGTTGGTCCAAGACCACCAGTTGTAATTAGAATTTGAGATCTATTAGATGACTCTAGTATTGCTTCTTTTAATCTTTGAGGATTATCTCCAATTACGGTTTGTCTAAAATGTGGAATACCTAAAATTGCTAATTGCTCTGCGATCCATTGAGAATTAGTGTTAACAATGTTTCCTAAAAGAAGTTCACTTCCAATGCATAAAATCTCTGCTCCAAATGGATTATTTTTGTCTATATTAATTTCTTTAGATGTTTTCACGATATAAAGGAAATTTATTGCAAAGCTCAGATACTTTTTTGATTGATTTTCCCTTTATGTCTTCATCATGCGGGTTAAGCAGTCTATCGGCAATGATATTGCCAACATCCTCAAAGGCTTGTTCGTCAAAACCTCTAGTTGTAAGGGCTGCTGAACCTAGTCTTAGACCACTCGTAACAAACGGGGACTCGGGATCAAAAGGCACAGTATTTTTGTTCGCAGTTATTTTAATATCACTAACCAACTGATCAGCAATTTTACCTGTCATTCCGATGCTTCTAAGGTCAAGAAGAACTATATGATTATCAGTACCTTTGCTTACAACTGAAATACCTCTTTTTTGTAGTTGATTACAAAGAACTTGTGCATTTGAGATTACTCTTTGGCTGTAGATCTTGAATTCCGATTCAGAAGCTTCTTTGAATGCGACAGCCTTAGCTGCTATTACGTGTTCCAATGGACCTCCTTGAGTACCTGGAAATACTGCCTTATCAAGCTTTTTGCCCAGCTCTTCGTCTTTTGAGAGAATTAGTCCCCCCCTTGGGCCTCTAAGAGTTTTGTGAGTGGTTGTTGTAACTACATCACAATATGGGATTGGGTTTGGGTGCAGACCACTTGCAACTAAACCTGCAATGTGAGCAATATCAGCTAATAAATAAGCGTTTACCTCATTAGCTATTGATCTAAAAGCCTGAAAGTCAATTTTCCGTGGATAAGCAGAGAATCCACAGATGATTAGTTTAGGTTGATTTTCAATTGCTTTTTTTCTGATTGCATCCATATCAAGCATTTCGGTTCTTTGATCAACTTCGTAATGGCATGTCTTAAACCACTTACCACTGACATTGACAGGTGAACCATGTGTTAGGTGTCCTCCATGAGATAGGTCCATTCCCATGATTGTGTCACCAGGCTTTAGAAGGCTTAAGAAAACTGCAAAGTTTGCTTGTGCTCCGCTATGTGGTTGGACATTTGCCCAATTGGCACCGAAAAGATTTTTTGCTCTTTCTATTGCTAATTTTTCAATTTCATCGATATGCTCACATCCTCCGTAATAACGTTTGCTGGGGAGCCCTTCAGCGTATTTATTTGTCAGGACTGATCCCTGGGCTTCCATTACAGCCTTTGAGGCGAAATTTTCGCTTGCAATAAGTTCTAAATGAGTTTCTTGTCTTGATAATTCATTGTTTATTAGTTTTGCAATACTTGGATCACATTCCAGCAAAGAAGATTTAATAGTCACTTTATTCTTTTATTTGTGTTGTGATGGTAAGCATATGTTTAGTCCAATGAGGGAAAACTTTCTCTTATTTTCTGTTTATATAAGGATTTACATATTTTTAAACGCGCCTGGAGAGATTCGAACTCCCGACCCTCTGATCCGTAGTCAGATGCTCTAATCCGCTGAGCTACAGGCGCACAAAAAAACAATATCAGATCAACTCCCAAAGAATAGAAAAATATGTTTGTATAATTGTCTTAAAATTCATTGAAATTCGATTGTGAAAGCTAAAAAGTTATTTTCTCATTAATTTTTTCAATTTGAGATAGCAACAAATTTCTATCTAAGGTCATTGATAATAGGAAAAACCTTATCTTTTTATGTCCACTTCTATCGATTCATCTCAAATTAATGAGCTTGCCGTCTCAGTAGCTGACAGATTGTTTATTCAAGTTGGAAGTTGGAACCTTTATTTAGGAGATGCTGGCCTTGCAAAGGACTTAGCTATAGAATGTCAGGCTTACTTTGACCAAGGTGCAAATGTTGCAGCTAGAAAAGGTCTTGAAGCGATTCAAGTGAAACTTGGCGGAGGCAAAACTATATTGCCATTATCAAGATTAATTCCACCAAATCAATTTTTTGACCTTGAAGAGATTTTAGAACCCTATTGCAGATAAGATTTGATCAATTGCTTCATTGCTCTTGTTAATAATTCAAGTGACTAATGCCAGAGATGTTGTAAGGCAGCGAATTGGTCGTTTAGGTGAGAGACTTATAGGTAAAGTTACTGATGCTGATGCACAGGTTGAGAAGGAATTAATTAAAGAGATGGAAATAGCTTTTCAAGAGTTTGGTATCGAAGCAAGAATTCTCTCAGTAAGTGGAGTGAAGACAGATGAAATGAACTGTTTGGAAATTCCTCTTAAAGTTAGATCAGAAAAAGATGTTTTTCTTAAAGACGAATAAATTTTTCTTTTAAAAATTTATTTAAATAATTTATGTGGTCAATCTTAAAAATAGTTGCTAGATAATTAAATATAGTCAGAGTTATTCCAGAAGAGACTAAAACTTTGAATAATAAAGATAAAAAGCCATAAGGTAAATCAATTATTTTAAAAATAAAAAATGAGCTAATTCCACAAATAAAACCTATTAAAATAATTTTAAGATTGTCGGAGAATATTCTAGATAAATTCAAATTGTCTAATTTTTCATTTAATTTTAATAGTAAAAGTATACAAGCGAAAAAATTGACAAATGTAGTTGAGAAGACTAATCCATTTACACCTAGATTCAGAGGTGACAGTTCACCCCAAGGAGTTGATCCTCCTACTAAAAGCCAGTCGAAAAATAAATTTAAAAATATTGCTATGGTTGAAATTCTGAAAGGTGTTTTAGCATCTTCAATGCCATAAAAAACTCTAACTAATAGATCTCTAGAAAGATAAAAAGGCATTCCAATACCATATGCAATTAATAGTTGACTTACAATATCGATTGCATTTTGATTAAATGAACCTCTTCCATATACTAATATAACAATTGGAGTAGAAAGTGAAATAAATATAGATCCTAAAAATATCATAGAGCCCATAGAAAGCGTCAATCCTTGATGAATCTTTTCTATTAATTTTATATGGTTTCCTTTTGTCTTTAAACTTACAAAAACAGGCAATAATGGAATTAAAATAGTACTTGATAGTATTCCAAGAGGAGCTTGTACTAGAAAGTTTGCATAACTTAGTGCGGCCGCTGCACCTACTATTTTTGATGCGAAGAACAAATCAGTAAATACATTAATTTGAATCATTCCTGAAGAAAGTGATGCAGGAGCAATCATTCTCCATCCTCTTTTTATTTCTGAATATTTTGATTTGATTGAAAAACTTATTGCAAATATACCTTTTTTAATTAAGAAGGGTATTTGAATTAAATATTGTGTTAGAGCTCCTATTAATGTTGCCTTGGCGAGAATAATTCCACCTGTTATATTTAATTGATGTAATTGAGATATATCGGTTGTTTTTTCTTTGCTTATCCAAAAGATTGATATCGAAACTATGATTATTAGACTTGAAATTAATGGAGCTATAGAGGGGATTAAAAATTCTTTTTTGGCATTTAATGATCCAAATCCTATGCCTATTAATCCAGATATGAAGATTATTGGAGACATTATTTTTAATTGTAAGGATGCTATTTCTTTTATTTCCTGGGTTAAATTTGGCCCAACTAGATTAATTAATATATCAGATGAAAAGAAAATAAATAAACTTGAAATTAATAATATTAGCGACAAAATATTATTAATTGAATTGATAAATAATTTGCTATCAACTTTGTTTTTCTCTGCTAATAGGCTAACCATTGAGTTATGTAATGGTCCGTTAACACCTCCTAAAAGAACTAAGAAAAAACCAGGGATAATGTAAGCATAACTATAGGCATCATATGCCGCACTGATTCCAAAAGCACCAGCAATAACTAATTGCCTTACCATACCTCCAAATTTGCTCAATAAAGTCCCTAGGCTGACGACGAAGGCAATTTCTTTTATTGATTTAGACATGTTAGATTTGAAAATAAGAAGCTGTTTTGTTTAAGATATTTGTAGTTCTTGTTTTATTTGGATGTTAATTAAGTGATAAAAACTGGAAAACCCATTATTGAGTTTCTGCCTCTTGTAGAGGGGGTATTAGTTAAGAGATATAAGAGATTTTTGGCCGATATTGAGTTGGATGGTGGAGAAGTTGTAACTGCCCATTGTGCAAATACAGGACCAATGAAAGGGGTTTTGTGGCCTGGTGGTCGAGTCAGGCTCAAGTATTCACCTTCACCTAAACGTAAATTAGATTGGTCTTGGGAGCAAGCTGAGGTGCCAAGCCATAATAAGGAGAGGAAATGCTGGGTTGGTATCAATACATCTTTGCCTAATAAATTAATTAGGAATTTGATTGAGGCCAATTGCTTAGAGAAGGAATTGGGAGGGATAGCCAGTATCAAGCCCGAAGTTAAATATGGTTTAGAAGGTAAAAGTCGAATCGATTTATTGCTTGAGCCAAAATCCAGCAGTTCAGATAATAGGAAAATTTACATAGAGGTTAAAAACACAACTTGGTGTGATAATTCATTGGCTTTATTTCCTGATACCGTAACTACAAGAGGCCAAAAACATCTTAGGGAGCTAATTGGTGTTTGTCCTGAATCGAGAGCAGTATTAATTCCTTGTATTAGTAGGTCAGATATGGATATTTTTGCACCTGCCGATTCCGCTGATCCACAATATGGTGATCTTTTTAGAGAGGCCTTGTCTAATGGGATAGAGGTGATTCCATGCTCGTTTGGTTTCTTTAATGATCACATCACATGGGAGGGGGTGAAGCCTTTTAGGAGGTTTCAATAGAACCTTCTAATTGCATTCATCTTATTGAGGGACCATAGCCTGACATTATATTTAATCTATGTTACCTAGACCGTTATTGAATTATTTTGCTTTTTATTTGAGAAGCAAAAGTTATTTAATGAACACAGGAAAATGTATTCATTAATACTCTTTTGAAAATTCAAAGTCTTTTTCTGTATCAACACGTACATCTTTAGTCTAGCTGTGCGTGCATATTTATAACTGTATAAATTTTGGATTAACTATCCATTTCTTTCTTCGCAGTAAGCATCATTTATGACCACTGCTTTGCAATCGCCAAAAAGGCGAACTAATTCTCGTCTTCAAGACGCAAGTCTTTTGAATGGGCCAATGCTTCTTTTAAGAAGCATACGAGGCTTAAGACGAAGTCAATCATTGACCTGGCTAGCTACTGTTCCTTTGGCCCTTCTTGGCTTAGGAGTGTTTACTTTCTCCGCTCGTGCAGAAGTGAGTCTAGGGGATTTAACTGGAGCTCAAGCCGCTTCTTTCCTAGCAGATAATCTTTGGCTATTTGTCGCCACTATCCTCGTTATTTTTATGAACGCAGGATTTGCAATGGTTGAAGCAGGTATGTGCCGTCAAAAAAATGCGGTGAACATTCTTGCTAAAAACTTATTTGTCTTTGCTTTAGCCGTAACCGCATATTGGGTTGTTGGATATTCCCTAATGTATGGCGGCTCAGTAGTTGACGGTTGGCTTTATTTTAATGGCCTTTTTGTTGACCCTGATCCTTCTGGGGCATTAGCTTGTGCAGCTGGCCTAGAGGAAGATTGTTCTCAACTTGTTCCAGCAGTTGATTTCCTTTTTCAAGCTGCTTTTGCAGGTACCGCTGCAACGATCGTTTCTGGACTCGTAGCTGAAAGAGTCAAGTTTGGTGAATTTGTTGTTTTCTCGCTAGTTTTGACTGCTTTTATTTATCCAATTGCTGGGAGCTGGCAGTGGAATGGTGGTTGGCTATCTGAGCTTGGTTTTATTGATTTCGCGGGTTCTTCTATTGTGCACTCTGTTGGAGGGTGGGCAGGACTTGTAGGAGCAATGCTTCTTGGACCTCGTATTGGTAAATTCGTCGATGGCAAAGCCCAAGCCATGCCTGGTCACAATATGGCTATAGCTACTTTGGGAGCACTAATCCTTTGGATTGGTTGGTATGGATTTAATCCAGGGTCTGAATTGGCTATGGATCAATATGTTGCTTATGTTGCAGTAACGACAACTTTGGCAGCTGCTGGTGGTGCAATTGCAGCGACTGTATTTTCTACAATTACTTCTGGTAAGCCTGATTTAACTATGATCATTAATGGCATTCTTGCTGGATTAGTTAGTATTACTGCTGGTTGTGGAAACATGACTTTTGCAGGGTCTTGGCTTGCTGGTGCAGTGGGCGGAATTATCGTCGTGATTTCAGTAGCTGCTTTAGATTCCGCAGGTATTGATGATCCAGTTGGTGCTTTCTCAGTTCACGGTGTTTGTGGTGTTTGGGGAACTGTTGTGATCGGCCTTTGGGGCGTTGATGGCATGGATCCAGGCGCTGCAGGAATTGGTCTTCTCAATGGAGGAGGAATTAACCAATTCTTAATTCAAGCACTAGGTGCAGCCGCTTATGGTATTTGGACTGTTGTTACCTGTTGGATTGCTTGGCAAATTATTGGTGGCTTCTTTGGGGGCATCAGAGTTAGCGAAGCAGAAGAGACTCAGGGCTTAGATATTGGAGAGCATGGAATGGAGGCCTATCCTGATTTTGCCTCTAGCTAGCTTCCTCATTTAGTTGTCTTACATTAAATCTAAAAAAGCCCGGAATATATCCGGGCTTTTTTAGTGTGGTTTAATAGTGATGAGATTCCTATCCATTTGTTGTTTATTATTTAATTGAAATGGATACTCAAGCCTTTAAGCAAACTCTTCATAAATCAGATCGATATAACCGAAGAGGATTTGGCTCTGCAAATAAGCGAGCTCAAGCACTCGCCGAAGCCTATCAAAGTGGATTGATTGGATCTATCAGAGAAAATGGAAATCTTCTAGAGCATGGAAGATTAAAAGTTAAACTTGCAGAAGCTTTTGGATTTTGTTGGGGAGTAGAAAGATCAGTTGCGATGGCTTACGAGACAAGGAAACATTATCCCAATGAACGAATATGGATAACTAATGAAATCATTCACAACCCTTCTGTGAATGATCATTTAAGGAAAATGAATGTTCTTTTCATAGCTGAAGAGAAAGGGGTTAAAGACTTTTCCGGAGTCAAGGATGGAGATGTTGTAATTCTTCCTGCATTTGGGGCAACGGTGCAAGATATGCAACTCTTACATGACCGAGGTTGTCATATCATTGATACGACTTGCCCATGGGTCTCAAAAGTTTGGCACACAGTTGAAAAGCATAAAAAACATACTTTTACATCAATTATTCATGGCAAATATAAACATGAAGAAACTCTAGCTACTAGCTCTTTTGCAGGGACTTATCTGGTGTTGTTCGACCTTGAAGAGGCAAAATATGTTGCTGATTATATTTTAGGTAAGGGTAATCGAAAAGATTTCTTAAACCGATTTTCCAAAGCTTCCTCAGCAGGCTTCGATCCTGATAAGGATTTGCAAAAAGTTGGAGTTGCTAATCAGACCACAATGTTAAAAAGCGAAACTGAGGAAATAGGAAGATTGTTTGAGAAAACAATGTTGAAAAGATTTGGCCCTGCACAATTGAATGAACATTTTCTAGCCATTAATACCATCTGTGATGCTACTGAGGAAAGACAAGGAGCAATGTTTTCTCTTGTTGATGAACCTCTAGACCTTATGGTTGTAATTGGAGGATTTAATTCTTCTAATACAACTCATCTTCAAGAAATCGCAATAAGTCGGGGAATTCGCTCTTTTCATATTGATACTCCAGAGCGAATTGGTGAAGAGACTAATACCATTACCCATATGCCACTAGAAGGGGGCGAATTGCTAACTGAGGCAACTTTTCTTCAACAAGGAAATATTAGTGTAGGCATTACATCGGGTGCTTCAACTCCTGACAGAGTGGTTGAAGATGTTATTCACAAGCTAATGAAATTAAGCGAAAATTTTTGATAAGAAAAAAACACAATTTTGACCCAATCTCTCGTAGGATAGTTAATAGTTTTTAGTGGAAAATGACTCAAGCGAACAAATCTAATCTTAAAGATCCTGATTCACAAAAGGTTGAAGTCGTTGTTCAGAGTCCCGAAGGGGAAGTAAATATTTTTGGAGAGCTATCAATATTAGTTCTAAGAGTTAGTTTTAGTTTGATGATGGTTCATCACGGTTTGGAAAAATTAAATGATCCAGGTGGATTCGCTGAATTTGTAGTTGGCAAATATTTCAGTTTTCTTCCTGGCGACCCTGTGATTTGGACTTACATGGCTGCAGTAACTCAAATAGTTTGTCCGATAGGCTTGGCAACTGGGGTGTTAGCAAGATTATCTTCATTGGGTCTTCTATCAACAATGGTATTTGCTTTGTATTTCCACTTTATAGATACTGGTTTAGAAGGATTTCCTTTTGCGGTAGTAGAGAATCACAATTACATATTCGAATTGTCTGCTATTTACGCGGCAATATCATTTTATTTCTTATGTGCTGGTCCTGGAAGATTATCACTTTTTAGGAAATCAAATAAAATAACTTATTATCCAAAAGGTACATAATTGAGTTAAATTAAAAGCCCACTATTAGGATATAAGTTAAAAAGTTCACTTTAAATAATATCAATGAAGAAAATGTCTTTTGCCGGTTATTACCATTTTTATACCTAATTCATTGCAAGCTTTAATTGAATCTTCGTCTCTAATGCTTCCCCCGGGTTGAATAATTGAACTAATTCCGTAATCAGCTGCCATTTTTACAGTATCATCGAATGGGAAAAAACCATCGCTAGCTAAAACAGCACCTTTTGATTTGCTTCCGGCAGCTTCTAAAGCAAGTTTTGCTGAGCCTATTCTATTCATTTGGCCAGCTCCAATCCCTAAGCTTTGTTTGTTATGTGCGACAGCTATAGCATTAGATCGTACATGTTTTACAATTTTCCATGCGAAGGATAAGTCATTTATTTCTTCTTGGTTTGGTACTAGCTTTGTAACATTTCTCCATTCTTTTTGATCTGTATTTGGTTCATCTAAATCCTGAATTAATAAGCCACCAAGTATGCTTCTAATATGGTATTTAGATGCTTTTTGAATAGATTCAGCTTTTAACTCTAAGAGCCTTAGGTTTTTCTTTTTTGATAGTATTTCTTTTGCATTGTCATCAAAATATGGAGCAACAATACATTCAATAAATATATTTTCGAGCTCTTTGGCCGCAGTTTTATCGACAGGACAATTGATAGCAATAATTCCACCAAAGGCACTAACCCTATCACCATCCAATGCTCTTTTGAGAGCTAAATATGGAGAATCTCCAATAGCGACTCCACAAGGATTTGTGTGCTTTATCACTACTGCTGCCTTTTGATATGAATCACTAGTAATAGTGTTTTCATATCCAAATTCACGAAGAGTAGATAATGCAGCCTCTAAGTCTAGAAGATTATTTGTACTTAATTCTTTGCCTTGTAATTGATTGGCGCCACTCCATCCTTTCTGAGGTTCTCCATACCATGAGGCTTTTTGATGTGGATTTTCTCCATACCTAAGTTCTTGTTTTAATGGTAGGCCTTGTAACCAAGAGGCTTTTTCGTAAGAGATATTTTTTGCAATCCATTTACTTATAGTTAGGTCATAAATGGCTGTATGCTCAAAAGCTTGTTGTGAATATTTTTTTCGTAATTCATTAGTTATGGCTTTTGATTTATATGCATCTATTAATCCCTGGTATTGATTTGGATTCGTTACTACAAGAACATCTTGGTGGTTTTTTGCTGCTGCTCGGACCAGTGTTGGGCCACCAATATCAATATTCTCAATAGCTTCATCCCATAAAACATTTTCTTTTGAAATAGTTTTCTCAAAAGGATACAAGTTAACAACCACCAAATCTATTGGATTTATGTTTTGTTTATGTAAATCATCCAAATGAGATTTTTTATCTCTTCTAGCCAATATTCCACCATGAATCTTTGGGTTTAGTGTTTTCACTCTTCCTCCCAGAATTTCTGGAAATCCTGTGTAATCTGCCACCCTTGTTACAGGAAGATTCTCACTCTCAAGTAACTTTGCAGTCCCGCCACTTGAAATAATTTTGAATCCCAATTCATTAACTAATGCTTTAGCTAGAGGAATTAAATCAGTTTTGTCTGAGACACTTAGCAGAGCTATGGGTGACATCTTTATTGTTTAGGATCGATTCTCATCGATAACCTACGCATCAAAGAGTGATATTGCATTCAAGATGACTGAAGTTCTCTCCTTAAATTCTGAATCCGCAACAAATAGACTCGTTTTACTGCATGGTTGGGGAGCAGATGCACATGATTTGTTGTCAGTCGGTAAATTGTTAACCGAAGGATTAAAAGATTGTTTTGAAATAGTTTCTTTCTCTGCCCCTCAGCCTCATCCAAGTGGATTAGGGATGCAATGGTATCCCTTATATCCCCATAAATGGGAGGAGGTTCCAAATGCAGTATTGGATCTTGAAAAGAGACTAAATAATCTTTGCTTTAAACAAATACCTTTAAACAAAACATTGTTATTGGGGTTTTCTCAGGGGGGAGCAATGGCGTTAGAGATTGCTACAAGAATTAAATTTCAGGCTGTTTTTGCTTTTAGCTCATATCCACATCCTGATTGGAAACCTTTAAAAGATATGCCACCTATTTTTCTTTACCATGGAAGTATTGATCAAGTAGTGCCTAAAGCAGCTTCTCAAAAAAGCTTTGATATTTTGTTAAAAAATGGAGCTAAATCAGAGTTGCATTTTTTTGATGGAGGTCATGAAATAAGCAATGATCTAATTGATCTTTGCCGAAGAACAATTAAAGAACAATTTTTAATCTAAACAAAAGCGTATTCGTACTCTTCAATCTCTTCCCAATCATCTGCTGTAAGTTCTAAACCAGCAAAAATTTTGTCCTCACCAAGAAATTCAACAATAACCCTTAGAGAAGGGAAAAGAAAGTGATTCTCTTCAGCATATTGAGCACTAAACAAACCTTTCTCTCCCCAGAAGAAGCGATCAGTAGTGTGTTCATTGCGACGCACATTTAATATGGCGGGTGCAAATAAGCCTTCTTCAGCTATAAAGCGTCTCGCTGCGGTTACAGGCTTATGTTGACCAGTTCCTAAATGATAAATAGGAACATGGGACATGACACGCTGGCCTGCGAGTCTGCGTCTGCTAATTCTTTTACGCTTCTTTGACATGAAAAAATAAGCTTTGTATGTGGGGGAGAAAGTTAGAGACTTTTTTATTCACTCTTGCTAAAACAAGAGTAATTTGAAAAAAGTTGAAACTGATATGGAAAGTTTTTCTCAAATTCACAAAAGTTGACTACAGAGGTTACCCATCAATCTCTGCAATAGCCTCAAAGTCACTCAAAGTGCTCACTTTTGAATTAGATTTGAGATAGCCTCCTTACAATTGATCTAAAATCTTTATTAACATCTTAATACTTTTTTCAAATTTTTCAAGTTTTTGAGTACTTCGTTTCCTTTGTCTAAGATTGCACAATGAGCTCAATGCAGTATTCAGAAAGGTTTTTAAATTTTGTTCAACAGCAGTTGATGAACTATCAAGCTGATCCGGAGCTTGAGCATGTGGTTGTTTATGTAGCAAGATCTGGAGACAGTGGATCCCCAACATTGGAGGTTGTTGGTCAGTGGCCGAAGTCTGAAAAAGTTTTACAGCCAGTAGAAACTGACACTGCCCTTCGAACGCCTTCATCTAATAGGAGATGGTACCCGTTACAAGAAGGTTCGATATTGTTAGGCGTTATTCGTGCTGAGAGAATTGATTCTGTTGAAGAATGGCCCGAGTCTTTAGATCAGCGATTGCAATCTATGTCAATTTTATTGGCTAACGCTCTTGCATCTGAGCTTGAGAGAACAAGGTTATTAGATCAATTAGATGATCAAAAGGAACAGATATCTTTAATGGTTCATCAACTCAGGAATCCATTGGCTGCCCTAGGTACTTATGCAAAACTACTTTTGAGAAAAATAGGACCTGAGAGTGAACATGAGAATCTTGTAAAAGGTCTTATGACTGAGCAAGCGCAAGTTAATAAATACCTCTCTGCGCTTGATCAGCTAAGTCAAGTCAAATTACCTCAAGCTGATGATGGATCAAACAGATTACTTTTGCCTCCGCTCTTGCCAACTGAGACTTTGATAAGTGTAAAAAGCTTGATAGAGCCATTGATAGAGAGAGCAAAGGCAAGAGCAAATCTGCAAGGAAGACAATGGTTTAGTCCTTCAGAGTGGCCAGAGTGGATGGAATCAAGATCAATTTCAGAAGGGATCATTGCCGAAATAGTCGCGAACCTTCTGGAAAATGCATTTCGTTATAGTCCTCCTAAATCATCCATAGGTATTGAAGTAGCTGATGGGGGAATATGCATTTGGGATGAGGGCATCCCTATAATTGAAGAAGAAAGAGAGAAGATTTTTGAGAAAGGTTTTAGGGGTGCAAGTGGTTCGAAAATGTCAGGAAGTGGAATAGGTCTTGCTCTTGCTAGAGATTTGGCTATCCAATTAGGTGGAGATTTGAAATTATTTGTTAATCCGAAGAAATTTAAAAACTCTTTACCTGAATCAGGGAATGCTTTTGTTTTTAATTTGGAACCAAAATGATACTTAATAATAGTAAATTAGTTGTCTCTGTTATAACTAAACTTGCTCCAAATGTGTCTCCACAATGACCTCCTAAATATTTATTTATTAAGCTTGGTATGGATACGGAAGAAATTAAACCCGAAAATATGCAATATATCAATAAAAAAGTATTAGATATGTTTAAGTTAGTTAAAGTTAGAAAAAGCATTATTCCAGTAAAAACTAGAACTAGTGATGGTGTTATTTCTTTAGATAGGCCTTTCCAGTGTTCATGATGCATGGACTTGGATTTTTTATTAGAAATGTATTCATAGTTTTCAATTGCAAAAATTTGTGAGAGTCTTCCCCAAAAGGCAGCTAACGGGAAGGCAAAGGGAGCATAAAATCCAAGTTTGATTATTGCTGCTATTTGAAGGATCAAAATGATAACTAAACTTTGTACACCTATTGCACCTACTCTGCTATCTTTCATTGCCTCAATTCTCTTTGATGGACCTGCTCCAATCCCATCAGCTGTATCCATTAGACCGTCCATATGAAGGCCACCAGTGATGACGATGCTAATTGCAATAGATACCAAGGCGATAGAAGTAATCGGCCAATTCAGGTAATTCAATAAAAGCCAAGAAAGTGATTGTAAAAAGCCAATGAAAACTCCTATTAAGGGGGCAAAACGAGTAATTCTTTTAAAGCTTGGCTTAACTATTGGGCATTGAGGCAAAATTGTGTAAAAAACCCATGCACCTGCAAGGTCACTTAGCCAGTTCTTAAAAATCAGAATTACAACCTCAACTGTTTCTTACGTTCTAAATTAGTTATATAACTAATTTAAGTAATTGATTATTTAGGAATAATTGAAAAAGACCTTCTTTGATTTTCAAATAAAAAGCAGATGTAAAAAGACATTGGCCCGTGTTTGTTCTTTTAAAACTCCAAACGGAATTGTAAATACTCCTAGATTTATGCCAGTAGGGACTTTAGGAACAGTAAAGGGCGTTTCATCTAAGCAGCTAAAGATGACAGGAGCAGAGATGATTCTTGCAAATACTTTTCATCTCCATCTGCAGCCTGGAGAAAAGATTGTTCAAGATGCAGGTGGACTACATAAATTTATGAGTTGGAGCAAGCCAATACTTACTGACTCAGGAGGTTTTCAAGTATTTAGTTTGGCAAAGTTGAATAAAATTGATGATCAAGGGGTTTCGTTTCAAAGTCCCAGAGATGGTAAACATATTTTTTTGACTCCTGAAAAAGCTATTCAAATACAAATGGCTTTAGGCTCTGATGTGGCCATGGCTTTTGATCAATGCCCTCCATACCCTTCTAGTGAATCAGACGTTGAGGAGGCTTGTAAAAGGACTCATCACTGGTTGAAGAGATGTCTCGATGCTCATACCAAAGATGATCAAGCAGTCTTTGGTATAGTTCAAGGTGGGTGTTTCACTCATTTGAGGGAATTGAGTGCGAAAATTGTTTCAGACTTCGATTTGCCGGGAATTGCTATTGGAGGAGTAAGTGTAGGTGAACCAATTAATCAAATACACAGAATTGTACGAGAAACCTGTCCTTTGTTACCTTTTGACCGACCTAGATACTTAATGGGAATCGGAACCTTAAGGGAAATGGCCATAGCAGTAGCTAATGGTGTGGATCTGTTTGATTGTGTGATTCCCACTCGCTTGGGGAGGCATGGGAGCGCATTAGTTGATGGGAATACATTGAATTTAAGAAATTCTCGTTTTAAAGATGATTTCAGACCATTGGATTCATCATGCAATTGTGAAGCTTGTAGTGGATATACAAGGGCATATATTCATCATTTAATTCGCAACAAAGAATTACTTGGTCTTACACTTTTGAGCGTGCACAATCTCACGCATTTGATCCGTTTTACAGGTGCTATGAGGCAAGCAATTATTGATGGTTGTTTTTCAGAGGATTTCGCTCCGTGGCAGAGTGACTCTAAAGCGCGTCATACGTGGTAGCGTGCGTGCTTAATACGTCCATTATTTCTTAGGGATGGCACTGATTAATCTCGACTTACTAGCTGAACTTCCGGTTGCTTACCAGGCTTTTGCACCAACAGTGGATGTACTTCCGCTAATACCTCTTTTCTTCTTTCTGCTTGTTTTTGTTTGGCAAGCGGCAGTTGGCTTTCGTTAACAAAGAAGTTTTTCTTCTGATTTCTTAAAATTTAAGTAATCAATTCAAGGTTCTTAACAAAATAAAACTTTTGCTCGAAGTAAAACATCGGGCAAAAGTTTTTTGAATATTTGATCTAGCTTATTTAAATTCCTTCTCCAAGCTGAATGTCTTCACTTGGCATTGAAACTGCTTTTTCGATTAAATCAGCCAGATGCAGTGCTCTAGAGGCTTGAAGCCCCCCGACGGCTGGTTTCTCTTTACCTCTAACACATTGCAAGAAATGCTCCAGTTCTGCATACAATGGCTCAATTGATGTTGTGCTAACTTCTTCAATAAAACCATCGTTTCTATAAAGTAATTCTCCATGATCAGCTGAGTACCATTCATGGGCCTTTCTGTGTATGTGAATATTGTGGTTTAGGAAATCTGTTTCTATAAGACTTTGTTTGCAATGAGCGCTCAAGCTTCTGATTTTCTTGTGACTCATTTTGCTTGCAGTCAGACTTGCAATCACCCCATTTTGAAATCCGAGTGTCGCGTTAACGTAATCCATTGGTCCATCTTCACTACATCCTCCAACTGCAGCCAGCCTAATCACTTTTGAATTTGCAAGTTCAATAACTAAATCAATATCGTGAATCATTAAGTCCAATACGACTGAAACATCATTTGCTCTTTCGGGATGAGGGCTATGCCTTCTGGCTTCAAGAACTACAACCTCTTCATTGGCAACTACTTTTGTTAATTCTCTAAAAGCTGGATTAAATCTCTCTATGTGGCCAACTTGTAATAACTTTTTTGCTTTGTTTGATGCATTAATCAATGATGACGCTTCTTCTTTATTGGCTGCTATCGGTTTTTCAATTAACACGTGTTTGCCAGAGTTTAGGCATTCTAGACCTACTTCATGGTGAAATAACGTAGGTACAGCAACACATACAGCCTCTACTTTAGGTAATAAGTCCTTGTAATTTTTATACCAATTACAATTAAATTGTTCCATAGCTAGCTTCCCTCTTTCTTCGTCTAAATCTGCAATTCCTACTAACTCAGCATCTTTTAAAAGACTAAGCACTCTCGCATGGTGCCAACCCATATTTCCAATACCAATTACCCCAACTTTTACAGGAATAATATTTTCGTTCATATTGGAAAGTTTTTTCATGCTTACTTTCTAATTAATTATTATTTAGGAAGGATAATTTTTACTTTGTTTATTCTTGGACCTTTCATGGAGATAATTTCAAATACAATTTCATTATGAACGAACGTTTCACCTGAGTTGGGAACTTCTTGGAGCTTTTCTAAGACAAATCCTGCAAGAGTATAATGATCATCTGCTTCTGGTAATTCTAATTTAAGCTCTCTATTTAATTCTATTACTTCTATTTCACCAGAAGTAATCCAGATTTTTTTCAATTCATCAATAGGTTTTAGCTCAGATTCTTTATTATCAAATTGAATTTCATCACCAACGATTTCACCTGTTAAGTCTGCTGATGTTATTAATCCTTCAGTTCCTCCATATTCATCAACTACCAATAGGAGTGGGTTCCCATTTTTTATTAGGGGTAGTAATTCGGCCAAAGTAGAAGTTTCTAAAACACGAATAACTGGTTTTATGTAAGGCTTTAAAGAAGAGTTCGCTTGCATTTCCCCTTTGGCTATTGGATCGGCAAGTTGCCTCAAGTCTAAAACTCCAAGCACATTATCGAGTGAATCATCAATTACTAAGTATCTTGCATGACGAGTTTTATGAACTTCTTCCATCATTTGTGTGAAGGAAACCTCTTTCGGAAGAGTAACCATTCCTGACCTGGGAACCATTACCTCTCTGACTTGGGTGTCTCTTAAAGCAAATACACCTTCAAGTATGTTTCTTTCGTCAGGTTTTAATCCTGTTACGCCCCCAGTTTCAATTAATTTTTCTAATTCTCCTGCAGAGAATGCAGCTGTTGTCAGACTTTCTGACTGAGTATTGAGTCCAAACAATCTAAGAATTAGTAAAGCAATTCCTTCTAGCAAAGAAAGGAATGGAGACATCCATTTTATTGCTGCTTCAATTAAAGGTGATAATTTTAGAGCAGAATTCTCTGGTTGATTAAGAACTAGTGCTTTGGGAACAAGACCTGATATAAGAGTTGCCAAAAGTACAACAGTAATAAAAAGTCCTAGATCTAAAAAATAGTTAATTGAAGCATTATTTCCCCACCATTGAGATGCTAAATTTTTACAGATCCAACCAATTGAAATTAATGAAATAGTTATTCCTAACTCTGCTATTAATAGGGTTCTTCTAAGCCTTTTCTGAAGACGAATTATGGAATTGGATCCTGGTAGTCCATCATCTATCAGTCTTTGAACCTTGGTTGAACGAAGTCGCAAAATAGCAAATTGACCTGCATTAAAAAATGCAGGTATTACGAGCAATATAAAAAGAAGTAATAAACTCATCAATAAATTTCTATGGGGGTGGCGAGGATCGAACTCGCCTAAGGCGAATTATGAGTTCGCTGCATTCACCAGATTGCTACACCCCCAAAAAAGCAGAACAAAAACTTTTTTTGATAATAGTTAATTTGTTTGCCTAAAGTAAATATATATCTAATCCCACCAAGATGTTTAATAATTAAACTTGCATATAAAGATATGACCCCATTGAATCCTTCATTAGATGGCGAAAGAGAAACTCTTTTAACGTTATTGGCTCAAAAAGCTTATAGGTTTGGAGATTTTTCTTTGGCATCCGGGAAAAAAAGTTCTCATTATGTCAATTGCAAGCCGGTCTCTCTCTCTGGTCTAGGTCTCTTGTCGATAAGTTCACTATTCCTCAAACAAATAAATCCAGGTGATAGTGGCGTAGCTGGATTGACGTTGGGCGCGGACCCTCTTGTTAGTGGCGTTGTGATGTTGGCAGCCCAATCAGGTATTGAGTTAAGCGGTTTAATAGTAAGGAAAGAAGCCAAAGGACATGGGACTGGAGCATGGCTTGAAGGCCCTTTGCCTCCAAAGGGTTCTCTGATTACTGTCCTAGAGGATGTTGTGACTACTGGTGGTTCCTCTTTAAAAGCTGTTAAACAACTTAGAAATCAAGGTTATTTTGTTAAGCAAGTATTAGCAATAGTCGATAGAGAAGAAGGTGGTGCAGATGCCATGGCAAAAGCTGATTTAGATTTAAATAGTCTTTTCTTTTTAAAAGAGATTGTTGGAAGAGCTAAAAGCTTGTAATGACAGAAACTAAATCATTGATTTGGGACGAGAAATTCCCTGCATTACTTCTAAAAGGGGAGGGTGCTTTTGCTTTTCTGCATGGTCAAACGACTGCAGATGTTTTTGCAAAGAAAGAATTAGACCAAATATTCATGAGTTGTTGGCTATCAACTAAAGGATCTTTAAAAGCTGTATTGGAAATTCGACTTTCAAATAATATGGCTGAGATACTTATTATTAGTGGTGAAGTTAATTCAATAAGAGATGGATTTGAGTCAGTTATATTTCCAGCCGATAAAGTGAAGTTAGAAGTTATAGATCCAATCAGAAGAAGACAAGAAATAAATCATAATAAATCATGGAAGGAATCAAATTTTAGATGGATTGATGATAGTGACTTAATTCTAGGAGAAATAACTAACTCTACAAAAGCTACTAAAGAAGAATTGGAAAATTGGAAAATAAGACAAGGAATACCTAGCTTTGATAGAGAGATCAATGGAGAAACAAATCCTTATGAATTAGGATTAGCAGATACTATAAATCTTGATAAAGGCTGCTATCTAGGTCAAGAGGCAATGGCAAGAGTGTTTAGGTCTAAATTTCTAAAATATCAACTACGTTATTGGGAAGCTTATGGAGAATCTAATGAGTTTGATATTGGTAAAAAGTTTTTTAGCACTAATAAAGATGAAGGATTAAAGAAAAATATAGGAGTTGTTACTTCTTCAGTTAGGGTTGATGATAACTTCTTTAATGGACTTGCTTTAATCAAAAATAATTTTATTGATAAGGATGTTTGTTTTTCTGAAAATGGTGAATCTATAACGATACAAAAAACAATCTCTTTTACTAATCCTTTTTGATCTATTTCGATATTCTCAATCATGATCTATTAACCACTTTGCAATCATTAAAGTAGCAATGCAATCATCACGATTATATTTAAATATTGAATTTAGATTTTTAGAGTAATTATTATGTTGTTTACGCGATTTTTTCCATTGTCTCCACCATAAAAGAGCTCTAGCTCCATCAGTATTGGATTGCTCCCATTTGAATCCTATTAGTTCTGCGATTGATTTAAGCCCATAGTTTCTTACAGGAAGGCACCAGAATTTTCTAACTAATAAATGTATATCAATAAATCTTTTTTTTAATACTTCAATTTCTTGAGGACTTGCGCCTTGACTTAAAGCAAGCTTTAGCAAAGCTATTTGTTCTGTTTCACCATAATGAATAATGGGATAGTCTTTATTAAGACTTAACTTTTTATTTATTCTTTTCCAGAGAAAACTTTCAGTGTTTTTTTCAAGATTAAGTAATGGTGAATATTTAGTTTTTTCTAAGTTGATTTCGTTGTTAATTTTTTTTGGCAATCGAATAAATCCATGCAAAAAGTCATGTTTAATATCTGGGTCAGACTCTATATCATAAATATATAAACCTTTTGCTTCCTTTAAATTACTGAGTGTTATTTCAGGATTTAGTTTGATTGCCTTGTTTCTTATTTTAGATTGCGATTGTAAAATAATTTGTTTCGAAATATCACCATGCTGCGTGCCAAATCTTTCAAGCTTTTCCTTTAGTTGATAATGCTTAACTCTTGCTAAATCCTCTATATTTTTGATACCAATTTTGTTTAATAATAGTTCTCTTTTTGCTCCAATTCCGCTAACTTCACTAAGACTTCCTTCTTTGCTTGATATTGCATCACAATCTTTTCTCCAAGAGCATATTGTACATTTTTTTCTATTAGAAGTTATTGGTGGAGGAGTTTTTGATTCGATATCTTTCTCTAGATTTAATAATGAATCGATTAATTCTTTATTCATATTTTCACTTAATCTTATCTTATCGACCTTAACAATGTTATGTTCTTTGTGTAAGATTAATCCTTTTTTCACTTCAAATTTTTGTAAATTATTTATTAATAAGCCTTGCATTGCAAATATTAATCTATGCTCTCGCGTGATTTTTTTACCTTGCCTAGCTAAAACAGGTTGGTAAGAAAAATTACCCCAAATACTTTCTCCTGATGTCTTCTTTAGAATCGGTAAGTTTCCTTTGATAATTCTATTTTTAATAAACGGATATCTAAGTCTGACTCCATAGGCGATATTTTTCCCCTCTTTGCAAGCTTGAATTCCTATCCCATGACTTTTTTGTGAGAGATTATGAAAGCAGTCGATTTGATGATTTAATTGAAGTGTGCTGTGAGCGGTCCACAACTTTTTTTGTCTATCACCATAAATTTCAAGCCACGCTTTTCTTCTGCATCGAATCCAATTCCTTAAAAGGTGATCATTAATTGGTTTGGATTTATTACATTTCATACTTAGAGATTAATCTGAATTTCTTTAAGAACAAAGTTTGCCAACATAAAGATGAAAAAGAAAAAGTTGAATCTCGCTCAAGAGGACATTTCTTTCGGAACAGATGGATGGAGGGGAATATTAGGCGTTGATTTTACTTTGGAAAGATTACTTAAAGTTTCAGCAGCAGCAGCTCAAGAGCTTGCTTATGTGAAAGAGAAAAAAAATAATAAAATAATAATTGGTTATGATCGACGTTTTCTCGCAGAGGAGCTAGCTGAGGCGGTTGCATCTGCAGTTAGAGGAGTAAATTTAGTACCTTTGTTGTCTTGTTCTGCGCTGCCAACGCCCTCTTGTAGTTGGGGAATAGTTGAAGAAAATGCACTTGGTGCACTTGTAATTACAGCAAGTCATAACCCATGCGAATGGTTGGGTTTGAAAATAAAAGGTCCTTTTGGAGGCTCAGTTGATAGCTCTTTCACCGACTCCGTTCAAAAAAGATTAGATGCTGGAGGGATATCAATTCCAATTGAACAAGCAACAGAGAGAGTTGATTTTCGAAAACAACATCTATTGGGGATTAGTCAGAAATTTGACATGCCTTTGATTGCTAATGGCTTGAGAAAATTGGGTGTGAAAATATTTGTTGATCCAATGCACGGATCTGCTGCGGGCTGCATGTCTGAATTATTTGGATCTGATGGTGATGAACTTATTTATGAATTGAGAACAAACAGAGATCCTTGTTTTGGCGGGAATCCACCAGAGCCTATGAAAGCTTATTTATCTGAATTAATAAAAGAAGTTAAGGACTCGTTCAGAGAGGGTAAGTTGTCCATGGGTATAGTTTTTGATGGAGATGGAGATCGAATTGCGGCGATAGATGAAAAAGGTAGATATTGCAATACACAGTTGTTAATGCCTGTTCTGATAGATCATCTAGCAAGATTCAAAAATATGCCAGGTTGTGTCGTTAAAACTGTAAGTGGCTCTGACTTGATGCGATTTGTTGCGGAGGATTTGGGTAGAGAAGTGCTCGAGAAGCCAGTTGGATTTAAATATATTGCTGAAGAAATGCTTTCGAGAGAAGTTCTTATTGGTGGAGAGGAGTCAGGGGGGGTTGGATTTGGGCATCATTTGCCAGAACGTGATGCTTTGTTTACTGCTTTGCTTTTGATGGAGTCAATGGTGGCTGATAGTAAATGCTTGGGTGAGAAAATAGATTCTCTTCATGCTCGTTTTGGCGAGAGTCATTTTGAACGTATTGATTTAACTCTCAAAGATATGGAAATGAGAAGGAACTTGGAAAATTTTTTGAAACAGAAAACTCCATCTTCAATAGGTCATAAATCAGTTTTAGAGGTTATTTCAACTGATGGAATAAAACTTGTACTTGGTAAAAGTCATTGGCTTATGTTTCGCTTCTCTGGAACAGAGCCTCTTTTAAGAATTTATTGTGAAGCTCCATCCAGCACAGAAGTGACTTCAACTTTGTATTATGCTAAGCAACTTTTAGACAATAGTTTTGGATAAGCTCCCTCTAGTAATTGCAAGTGGAAATCAAGGTAAAATCGCAGAATTTAAAAAACTTTTGGACGATTTTCCATTTAGTTTAATGATTCAACCTGTTGGATTTGAAATTGAGGAAACAGGAAGTACATTTATGGAAAATGCAAGAATCAAGGCGATTGCTGTTAGTCAGGCAACAGGTAATTTGTCTCTTGCTGACGACTCTGGTTTAAGTGTTGAGTCTCTTGGAGGGGCTCCAGGTATTTATTCTTCTAGGTACGCAAATTCAGATGAGGAAAGAATTCAAAAACTATTAGCAGAGCTAAAACCTTTTAAAAATAGAAAAGCTAAATTTGAATGTGCATTATGTATAGCTAGTGGGGGTAAAGCGCTGATAGAGGTCTCAGGCTTTTGCGAAGGTTTAATAACTCTGTCCCCGAAAGGGAAAAATGGTTTTGGATATGATCCGATTTTTGAAGTTTCTGGATTAGGTGAGACTTATGCGGAAATGGATCACGAAAAAAAGAAGCACATTGGTCATAGGGGGAATGCATTCAAATTGCTCATACCAGAATTGAAAAAGCTATTAAATTGAATAAAAAAGTAGATTTAGTGCTGTCAAAAATCTTTTTCTTACTAGTTTTCAACCCAGCTTCCGTGTAATCCATGGGGAATTGAAATAGGAACCTCAAGAATAGCTTTTTCAGTAAGATCTTTAGAATCAAGAATTATTAAATCAGTTCCAGATCTGATGCTATTCCAAACCAATAAAATTACCCATCCATTGTCTTCTTCTGATTTTGATTCTTTAGAAGGAATAAATATTGGCTCACTTACAAAACCCCTTGGAGCAGCACTCCAACTAATTTCTTTATTGTCTATTAAATCAATTTTTTTTATAGCTTGGAGTGGCCCATTACCTTCCTTTTGCTCGGCTGTTGCCATCCAACCAAAGCGTGCCTTTCGTCCTTCAAAATTAGGATTGACCATTGCAAATTCACAACATTGATTGCTTATGGTTGAACAGGTAAATGTGTTGTCTATTGGATTGATTTCACTTCTTTTCAAAATTCCTTCTGGTAAAAGATCAAAATCAATTTCTCTAAAATTATCCTCGGGTCCAATGCTAGGAAAATCATCATAAAAAATACTTTCAATATTGATTTTTTCATTGTCTTCCCACGCATTTAGATGATGAAAAACAAAACCCTTAGGGGCATTAACAGATTTTGGAGGTTGACCAGCAAATTTGCCAGAGTCCCTTGGAATTAGTAAAAATTTTGGGGTTCCATCGGGTTTGGAGGCTAGACATTGTGCGGCTCCTTTTTGTCCAAGTAGGAATGGGAGAGGATTAAAACTAATAGCATTTTGCAGGAATATTGCCCAGTTTGGAGTTATGGCAAAATCATGCAAGAACGCAAATCCATTAAAAGAATCTTTTCTATCACTTAAAAGAGAGCCAATATTTTCTCCCTCTGTGGAAAATTCCATCAATCTAATTGTGCTTTTAGGACCTGTAGATACCCCAAAAGTGACCATTCTTTGACTTTTATGATGGCCAGGGTCAAATCGAGGATGAGCACTAAATGCCTCACCTTTTTTTAAAACTCCATTTAAATCAGATATTCCATTGGTCTCAAGTGTATTTGGATTAAGTGAATATGGACTGGAGGCTTCCCATAAAGCTAGTAAATTATCTCCAAGTTTTACTACGTGAGTATTAGCAATATTTTTTAGCCTTACATCAAAAGCATTTGCAAATACTCCGCCTTCTTTTTGAGTTCCAAATACACCTCGGTATAGAAATTTCTGGGATTTTTCTTCTTCTGTCCATTCCTTTGTACGAATAAAACGATTCGTCAGGCTTATTTTCCCATTTTCGACTTTGAAGGCAGCAATCATGCCATCTCCATCAAATGGATGATGGACCCATCTCCCGCCTCTTTCTAATCTGCCTGGCCCATTTCGATAAAAGGTACCAGAAATTTGCGCAGGAATAGATCCTTTTACCAGTTTGAGTTCAGCCTGATCTAATTCTTTGTCAACATTGCAATATGCACTTGACCAATCTTCTTTGTTGAAGCTTGTTTGCTGTGCTGATGATTCTCTTTTTAAATAACTAACTGCCATTATTTTGCTTGGATTGAAACTTAATTTTCGCTTAAACTTCTTACTTTTGCGAGCTAAAGGTCAAAATGATTTATTAAAATGGGGTTTCTATTGACCAGCCTGTTCAAGAACTCCTTTACTGCTTGGAATTTGACTTGATCTTCTCGGGTCAATTTCAGTAGCCATCCGAAGAGCTCTTGCAAAAGATTTAAAAGTAGCCTCAATTATGTGGTGAGTATTATTTCCCGCGAGTTGTTTGATGTGGAGAGTTAAGCCACCATTGCTTACAACAGCACCGAAAAATTCTTTAACCAACTCAGTATCGTAAGTGCCGACTTTTTGAGAAGGAATATCTAAATTAAAACTTAAATGTGGCCGACCGGAACAATCAACCACAACCTGAATAAGAGCTTCATCAAGTGGAGCTAAAAAATGACCAAAGCGCTTTATTCCAACTCGATCACCTAATGCTTTTGACAAAGCTTGTCCAATAGCAATCCCCACATCTTCATTGCTGTGATGATCGTCTATGTGAGTATCTCCATTAGCTCTTACTTCAATATCAAATAATCCATGACTAGATAATTGTTGGATCATATGGTCTAGAAAACCAATCCCGGTATTTGCACTGCATTTTCCAGAACCATCAAGATCAATCTTCACAAAAACGTCAGTTTCCTTAGTCTTTCTACTAATCTCTCCTGCTCTAGTTTTTTTCATATTTGATTAGCAATTTGAGTTGGCTTGGAATTACATTCCATTTATGCAATAACCTGCGTCAACATAAACAGTTTGTCCTGATATACCACTCGAAAGATCGCTAAGCAAGAAAGCAGCGGTGTTACCTACCTCGATTTGAGTAACGGTTCTTCTGAGGGGAGCTTTTTCTTCGACGTTATGAATCATGTCCAGAATTCCTCCTATAGCTGAACTCGCTAAAGTTCTTATTGGCCCAGCACTGATAGCATTTACTCGAACCTGATTTTCAGGACCAAGCTCTTCAGAAAGATATCTAACGGATGCCTCCAAAGCTGCTTTGGCAACTCCCATTACGTTGTAATTGGGAATCGCTCTTTCTGCTCCTAAATACGTCAAAGTGACTACGCCTGCACCTTTACTGAAGAGAGGTTTTGCATATTTACATAGTGGGGCGAGTGAGTAAGCGCTAATTTCTAGGGCTCTGGAGAATCCCTCTGAAGAAGTCGCACTGTAATTACCTACTAATTCTTCTTTCCCTGCAAACGCTAGACAATGAACTAGTCCATCAATCTGTCCCCATTGATTTTTAATGGCTTCAAAAACTTCCTCAATTTGAGAAGAGTTTTGCACATTAAGTGGCAAAAACAGGCTTGGATTTAAAGGAGACGTAAGTTCTTTTACTTTTGCCTCAAATCTACCTTTTTCATCGGGCAAGTATGTAATTCCTAGTTCAGCTCCAGCTGCTTTTAACTGTTGTGCAATGCCCCAGGCAATTGATCTGTTGTTTGCTATTCCGGTAACAAGGATTTTTTTGCCACTAAGATCGAGAAGCATCTTTCGGACTAATTTGGTTAGTATTACTAATTGTCCCCTATTTAGGGCTAAGACTCATAGTTAAATGAATATATAGTTAAAAGTTCTGTAATCCTTTCACCCCAAAAGTATAAGAATCATGGTTCGAACAGCTTCAACAATGCTTCCATTAGGAACTCAGTTGCCTGCTTTTGAGTTAGATGTGGTTTCAGGCGTGAACCTTGCTCCGGATGATTCTTTAAAAGGTCTTACTCATATCAGTAGTTTTGAATTAACAAAAAGACCATTGTTTTTGATGGTCATATGCGCTCATTGTCCATTTGTTAAACATGTAGAAAGTGGAATCACAAATTTATTCAATTCTTTTGGTGATGACGTTCAATTTTTGGCTATTTCTAGCAATAGCGTGAAAACACACCCGCAAGACGCGCCAGAATTCCTTGCTTCTCAAGCTAATCAACTGGGATGGAAGTTCCCATATTTATTCGATTCTGATCAAAAATTAGCAAAGGCGCTTAAAGCCGCATGTACGCCTGATTTTTATATTTTTTGGCCTTCTTCAGATGGAGGCTCAACATTGAGATACAGGGGACAAATGGATGAAAGTCGTCCAGGCAATGAAATACCTGTTTCTGGTGATGATATTCGTCTAGCACTCAGATCATTACTAAAGGGAGAAGATATTTCATCTCATCAAAAACCTTCTATTGGTTGCAACATTAAATGGCATCCTGGTATGGAGCCTGAGTGGTTTGGATGAATTAATGAGCTTCTTTTTGATTGTTCATTCTTGCAACTTAATTTAAATAGTTATGCAAATACCTCCTTTTAGCCTTGAAGCTCAAATTTTTGAAATTGGAGAAGAGATTGAAGAAGCTATAATAAAGGTTTTTCGAAGCGGAACTTATATCGGAGGATTAGAGGTAACTTCCTTCGAAAAAGCTTTTGCCTTAGCTACAGAAACTTCTTACTCAGTTAGTTGTAATAGTGGAACTGATGCATTGATTCTTGCTTTAAGGTCATTAAATATTGGACAAGGTGATGAGGTTATTACCTCATCATTTAGTTTTTTTGCTACTGCAGAAGCAATTACAAGTGTTGGAGCTAGACCGGTTTTTGTAGATATTGATCCTGAAAATTATCTTATGGATCTGGATTTAATAGAAGAAGCAATAACTCCAAAAACAAAAGCTATTTTGCCTGTGCATTTGTTTGGTCATCCTATAGATATGGATAAAATAATTGAAATTGCTGAACGAAATAATCTAAAGGTTATAGAAGATTGTGCGCAAGCAGCTGGTGCTCATTGGCGAGGTAAACCCGTAGGAAGTTATGGGGATGTGGGTTGTTTTAGTTTTTTCCCTACTAAAAACTTAGGTGCAGCAGGAGATGGAGGAGCTATAACTACTGATGATTATGATTTGGCAAAAATAATTAGGGAATTAGCTATTCATGGGATGCCAAAGAGATATTTTCATACAAGAATTGGATACAATAGTAGACTTGACTCATTACAAGCTGCAATCTTAAATGTTAAGTTAGCTCGATTAAATAAATGGATTGAGCAAAGAAAAGCAATAGCAATTAATTATATAAATACCTTATCAACTATAGATTCAATTAAATTACCATCTTATACTTTTAACAATAATTCTAGTCATTCTTGGAATCAATTTGCAATAAGAATAATGGACAAATCTTTTGTTGAAAATACTAAATTTACTTCCAAGGATGTTCTCTCTAATCTTAGTAGAGATCTATTTAAAACTGAACTTCAAAGGCTTGGAGTAAATACAATAATTTATTACCCAATACCCATACATCTCCAGCCTGCATATCAAGAGTTAGGGTATAAGGAAGGTTCTCTTCCTGTCACTGAAAAAGTATGTAGTGAGGTGATTAGTTTACCTATTTTTCCCGAGTTGAAATCTATTGAGCAATCATATGTAATTGATAAAATCAAGGAAATTTATAAAAAATAATTTACTTAATACTCGAATATAATTCTTTGAAGATTGATGTTTGTTTTTTATGGTTTATTATAGGTTTTGGATAGCCATTTCTCTCCGCAGAAATTATTTCACCTGAAAGTAAATTAGGTGTCGAAATGTGTGATAACTCCGGAATCCATTTTCGGATATAATGACCATTTTCGTCGAATTTCGAAGCTTGTCTAAATGGATTAAATATTCTCATAGGTTTTGGATCCATTCCACTGCTAGCACTCCATTGCCAACCTCCATTATTTGATGCCAAGTCACCATCAACTAAGCTTTTCATAAAGAAAAGTTCTCCCCATCTCCAATCAATTAAAAGATCTTTTACTAGAAAAGAAGCAACAATCATCCTGCAACGATTATGCATCCATCCAGAATGCTTAAGTTGTCTCATTGCAGCATCAATAATTGGGATACCAGTTAATCCATTCCTCCAAGTTTCAAACCAATCAGAGTTATTTTGCCATGGAAAATTTAACCATTTTTCTCTGTATGGACCTTTCTCAAGCTCTGGGAAATTAATAAGAGCATTTTGATAAAACTCTCTCCAAGCAAGTTCCTTTATCCATGTATCAATAGAATTTATTTGATATTGATTTATCGCTAGATTTTTTGATTTTTGAGCCCCATTCCATACTGCCCTGCAACTTATTGTCCCTAGACTTAAAGCAGCACTTAGATTAGAAGTTGATTCCAATGATGGAATATCTCTTGCTTCATTATATGAATTTATAATTCCTGAATTTATGAAAAAGTTTAATTGCTTTATTGATTCAGACTCGCCTGGTTTACAAGGACAAAGATTAGTATCCTTGAATCTATTTAAAGAGAGTAAATCATCAATAGGCTTACTTTCTTTTGTTATGCAATAGTTTAAATCTGAGTTTTTAATTAGTGTCAATTCTTTATCATCTAGACCTCGAATTTTCTCAGATGTTCTTGAGATATCTATTGAATATTCATTAGTTATATTTGTCTGATTGATTATATCAATCCATTTACGATAAAAAGGCCCATATACTTTATAAGGTTCTTGATTGTTTGTTTTAATATTAATTGGATTAACAATTAATTGATCTAAAAATGTATATACTTTTCTTTTATCTTTTTTTAGCTGCTCTGTGATTATTTTGTCTCTATTGATTTCATAGGGCTCAATATTTTCGTTCCAGTAAACACATTCAGCTTTTATTAAATTAGCTAATTTAGAAATTAATTTAATAGGATCTCCTTTCAATATTAATAAACGGCTTCCTCTCTTTAGCCAATTTTTTTGAAGCTCTAAAAGACTTTCGCCCAAAAACCAATTTTTAGCCTCAGATGTAGTTCTATTTAGATTTAAAAGATTAGGGTCTAAAATATATAATCCTATGAGATTTTTTGAATTTATAGTTGCTTCAAATAGACCTATATTGTCTTCAATTCTTAAATCTCTTCTATGCCAAAATATTGATCGAAACTTTGTCATTTTTTATTCAAGATTTGACATGCTCTGAACCATGCAGTAATAGTTTTACCATCCAGTGATTCTTCCCCACTTGCAATAATTTCATTTAACTTTTCGGGTGCAATTTTTAATACTTCAATATCTTCATCTGCATCGCCCTCAGGCTTCTGTTTAAGTTTAGTTAAATCTCTTGCAAGAAAGAGATGAATTGTTTCATCTGAATATCCTGGACATGGAAGCATTTCTCCAAGATTGTCCCATCTTTTGGCAGAGTAACCACTTTCTTCTTGAACTTCTCTTTTAATTGATTCAAGAGGACTTTCACCAGCTTCTAATGTCCCAGCTGGAAATTCAAGAATTCTTCTCGAACAAGCAAATCTATATTGACGAAGAATAACGACTTCTCCAGAATCTGTTATGGGTACTGCCAAAGCTGCTCCTGGATGACGAATGACTCCGAATTCGCCCTCCATTGAATTAGGTAAAAGAAATTTATTAATTTCAAAACGAATTTTTTTTGCATCAAGACAAGCTTTTGTCTCAATAATTTCTGATGGTTCAGGTCCTGGAATAGACATGCATTTTTTTTATTAGTAATAGGATGACTGATTTTTTGAAAAAAGGTTGGTGATTTTTGTTACGAGTTTTATTCAGGCCAAATATTTTTGGAATGTATTCTTGTCGGTTTCCCTTGAGCTTTTGATAAAACTTCTGTAAGGGGAATTAACACAAAGTTTCTTTCACTTAATCTTGGATGAGGCAAAATAAGAGTTCTGCTATCTACCTGCAGTTCTCCCCAAGAAATGAAGTCAATATCTAAAGATCTTGGCCCCCATAAAGATTCTGTGTTCTCTCTTTTTCTGCCTGCGACTTTTTCTAATTCTAAAAATTTCTTCATTAGATAAATAGCTGCTTCTTCGTTTGGCTTAACTGTGGCGAATCCTTTCCCTTCTACAACTAGTACAGTATTAATAAATTTAGGTTGGTTAATTTGAACCCCGAGAGGTTCAGTCTCAAACAGCGGCGCCCATTGGAAAGATAAAGACTTATCAATATTTTGAGAGTGATTTTCTGGATAATTTAAATCAATATTCCACTCAAGTATGCTTTTTTCTATTTGGGGCCTTATGGCAACGATTGTATTTATGGGATCTCCAAGAATGCCAGGGATATTCGCGCCTATTGAGATGACGAGTTTCAATTCTGGTTTTTGTTTTGCATAAGTCATGCGAATATTAAAAGACTTTTAAAAATTTGCTTGATTTATCCAACCCTATGGTTTCCAGCGGATTGAAAAACAACAATTTGTCTTCGGCTAAAAAAGACATAGCTGTCATGGATAGAGCTAATCGTTCTTTCCCTTTGGCTGCAATTACAGGTCATGGAACTTTAAAGCTTGCTTTGATGCTTGCGGCTGTGGATCCCGGGTTGGGAGGTGTGATCATTGCAGGTGGTCGTGGCACTGGTAAATCGGTTTTAGCAAGAGGGTTGCACGCACTTCTACCACCTATTGAAATAATTGATTTAGAAAAATTAATCAATATGAAAGGTGATGATGATTCATTTATTTATCCAGCGGGTAGAAATTTAGATCCTTCTTTTTCAGGGGAGTGGGATGATTTGACTAAAAAGCTATTTACGAAAAATATTGGAAATCTTGAAAATACTAATGACTTAGAAAATCTCCCTAAAAAAGTTGTGCCTGCTCCTTTTATTCAGGTTCCCTTGGGAGTAACCGAAGATAGGCTTGTTGGTGCTGTGGATGTTGCTGCTTCGTTATCAAGTGGAGCACCAGTATTTCAGCCGGGTCTGCTAGCTGAAGCTCACAGAGGAGTTTTGTACATAGATGAATTGAATTTATTGGATGATGGCATTGTTAATCTTCTTCTAGCTTCGGTTGGGGCAGGAGAAAATAAAGTTGAACGAGAAGGATTGAGTCTAAGTCACCCATGTCGTCCTCTATTGATTGCTACTTATAATCCTGAAGAAGGGGCATTGCGGGACCATCTTTTGGACAGATTTGCAATTGTGCTGTCTGCAGATCAATTAATTACAAATGAACAAAGAGTTGAAATAACCCAGTCTGCTATTTCTCATGGGCAGTCGAGCGAAGCTTTTTCTAAGAAATGGGCTGAAGATACAGAATCTCTATCAACGCAATTACTTTTGGCAAGGCAATGGCTTCCAGATGTTCAAATCAGTGAGGATCAAATTGAATACTTAGTTGTTGAGGCTATTCGTGGAGGCGTAGAAGGTCATAGGTCAGAGCTGTATGCAGTGAGAGTTGCAAAGGCTCATGCTGCTTTATGCGGGAGAGATTCAGTCGACGCAGAAGATCTGAAGGCGGCAGTAAGACTCGTAATTGCTCCGAGGGCAATGCAAATGCCCTCAGAAGAGGAAATGGAGCCCCCAGCGCCAGAAGATCAGACGCCGCCGCCTCCTCCAGAAGATTCGGAAGACAATAATGATCAAGAAGAAGATCAAGAAGAAGATCAGGAGGAGGAGCAAGATGAAGAGTCTTCCCCTCCCATTCCTGAAGAATTTATGCTTGACCCAGAAGCATGTGCTGTTGATCCTGATTTGTTGCTTTTTTCATCAGCTAAATCAAAGAGTGGAAATAGCGGAAGTCGGTCAGCTGTTTTAAGTGATAACCGAGGAAGATATGTAAAACCAATTCTTCCAAGAGGTCCTGTTAGAAGGATTGCAGTAGATGCAACTTTAAGAGCTGCAGCTCCTTATCAAAAAGCTAGAAGAGAAAGAGAACCTAATAGAAAAGTTATTGTTGAGGAGGGTGATTTGCGTGCAAAATTACTCCAGCGCAAGGCAGGTGCATTAGTTATTTTCTTGGTTGATGCAAGTGGTTCAATGGCTCTAAATAGAATGCAAAGTGCCAAGGGAGCTGTTATTCGTCTGCTAACTGAAGCTTATGAAAATAGAGATGAGGTTTCACTCATTCCTTTCAGAGGAGATCAAGCAGAAGTTTTGCTTCCTCCTACAAGATCAATCACTGCTGCAAAAAGAAGACTTGAGGCAATGCCATGTGGGGGAGGGTCTCCACTTGCGCATGGGTTGACTCAAGCTGCACGAGTAGGAGCAAATGCTTTAGCAACAGGAGACCTCGGCCAGGTCGTCGTCGTAGCAATAACTGATGGACGAGGGAATGTTCCATTAAGTACTTCATTAGGACAACCTATTCTTGAGGGAGAAGAACCTCCTGACTTGAAGCAAGAAGTTCTTGATGTTGCTTCTCGCTATCGTGCACTTGGCATTAAGTTGCTTGTGATTGATACAGAAAGAAAGTTTATTGCAAGCGGTATGGGAAAAGATTTGGCTGAGGCATCTGGTGGCAAATATGTACAATTACCCAAGGCAAGTGATAAAGCAATTGCTTCAATTGCAATGGATGCAATTAATAGCGTCACCTGAAACTCGTTTTTTTAAGGATATATATCATCAAATAATTTACCCAAACCTATAGTCACCCTTTTTAAAGCATCTAAGAGTTCTTTATCTTCCATAATATTTCCCATGTCTGAACTCATTTGATCAATTTTCTTTGTTAGTGAAGTAGATGTTGCGGCAAGCTCCTGAATATCTTTAAGGGTCTTTGGATTGTCGAGACTTTCAAGAATATTATTTAAATGAATAGAAGCTTTTGTTAATTCAGAAATGATAGGTTTTGCTCTTAGAAGTTCTAATTTCGATAATAAAACAAGTTCATCCAGGTTGGCTTGAGTTCTATCAAATTGTTGAATAGATTCTGATATTTTATTGACGATTGATTGTCTATCTGCTTCATCAATTATTCCATTTATACCCTCCGTCAAACTAGATATGCTTGTCATTTCTACACCTTTAATCTTATCTCCAGAACATAAAATTCTTTTGTTTGGACATTCGTTTTTGACTGTAATTATTTCTTTTCTATTTAATGACTTGCCCATTGCAACTAATGATAATTGAGCATCTCCGCCAAGCATTGAGCTTGTAACTATTTTAGCTATTACAGGTTTTGGTAAAATCAGATTATCATTGTTTAATTTAATTTTAGTATCAACAGTATTTGGGGTGAAATTTATCTCTTGGACAGAACCAACAATGATTCCCCGATAAGTAACTGGAGACATCTTGGCAAGACCAGTTGCATCTTTAAAGCTCGCAGATATTTCCCATGTTTTAGAGCCTAAACGAAAATCTCTTAACCAAAGCATTGCTCCTGAAAAGATAACCAATCCACCTAATAGTGAAAATCCAACAAATGCATCTCGTAAACTTCTACGCATAAATTTAAAAGTCCTCAGGTTGCATTGGTCCTTGAAGATTACCTGTGCGAAATTGTTTTACATAGGAGTTTTCACTTTGTTTAAATTGATCTATAGATCCATCCCATTTAAACTTTCCATCGTAAAGCAAAATAACTCTATTGGCCGTTCTTTCAATTGTACTTGAAACGTGACTAACTACGATTGAACAGCCATCAGCAGCATCAGTTGTTTTAATAATTAGATCCTCAATTCGAGTACAAGCTATTGGATCTAAACCAGCCGTTGGTTCGTCATATAGTAGAAGTGGAATTGAGCCTTTCCCTTTTTTCGATTCACTAATTAAGGCACGGGCAAAACTTACTCTTTTTTGCATTCCTCCACTAAGTTGATTGGGAAATTTTTCTGCGACATCATATAAGCCTACTTTCTGTAAACAATTTATGACTTTTTGGTTAATAATCTCTTTGGAAAAAATTTGTTGTTTTTCAAGCAAAAACCCCACATTCTCCCTAACAGTTAAAGATGCTAATAACGCTGGGTTTTGGAAAACTAATCTCACATCGGGGGGTGTATTTTGATCTAGCCTTAAATATTGTTGTTCAATTCCGGATATTTGAAGACTTCCTCTGGAAGGTAAGAGTAATCCAGCTAATAAACGAAGTATTGTTGATTTGCCTGAGCCGGATGGACCAACAATTGCCAGCCTCTCACCAGCACTCATGGCAAGATTAACCTCATTGAGAACTTTCTTTGATCCCAGCTCCACACTGAGATTTTTCATCAACATTACTTGAGTGTTTTTTTGCACACTCTCTCCTAATGTTTGTTTACGTATCTCATTTTGTATGAGATACGTAAATTGTGAAGCTTAATTAGAGTTTATATGAATTAATTATTGAGGTCTCTTTGTTGAAATCTTCTCTAACTTAAATCCATTGAAAAAAAGAAGAAAAAGAAATTTTAAAAGCTCTACTTTGCGTAAAACCTTTTTCGCTAGTTTGTCTTTTCAACTTTATACGCGCTTTAAAAGAGCAATTGGATGGCTATTGCCAGGTCTAGTAGTGAAGAGGTGGATGATCACATCTGGGTTGGGCTTGTTAATTGCTTTGATTGGAGCGGCAATATGGGCTGATCTGCGTCCAATTTATTGGGTTGTAGAAATGCTTTTTTTGTTTTTAGGATTCATAACAACTTTCATCCCTAGAAATATTTCTGGACCAATAGTCTTTTTGATAGGGATATCTCTGTTGATTTGGGGACAAGGAAGAAGTTTTGAATCTATTAAGCAGGCGTTAGGTTCCAAGAAAAATATTTTTTTAGTTGATGCATTAAGAGCTAAACAAAAATTAAATAGGGGTCCGAATATCGTTGCTATTGGAGGAGGAACAGGTTTATCTTCATTATTAAAAGGTTTAAAAAGATATAGCAGTCGAATTACAGCAATAGTTACTGTTGCAGATGATGGAGGAAGTAGTGGAGTTCTTAGGAGAGAGCTTGGAGTTCAGCCTCCTGGCGACATTAGAAATTGTTTAGCAGCTTTAGCAACGGAAGAGCCACTAATAACAGGTCTTTTTCAGTATCGTTTTCCTGCTGGAAGTGGACTTAAAGGACATAGTTTTGGAAATCTTTTCCTTTCTGCTTTAACTGCAATAACTGGAAGTTTAGAGACAGCAATTACTGCCTCAAGTAAAGTTCTAGCTGTTCAGGGTCAAGTTGTACCAGCAACTAATGTAGATGTTCAATTATGGGCTGAACTTGAAAATGGTGACCGAATAGATGGTGAATCGGCTATTGGGAAAGCATGCGCACCAATAATGAGAATTGGTTGTTATCCTGCGCGACCCCCAGCTTTGCCTAGAGCTTTGGAAGCGATAAGAAATGCTGAAATCATTTTGATAGGCCCAGGAAGTTTGTACACATCTATCCTCCCTAACCTGCTTGTTCCTGAAATAGTCGAAGCGATAGAGAAAAGCAAAGCTCCAAAACTTTATATATGCAATTTAATGACTCAACCAGGTGAAACTGATGGACTTGATGTTTCAGGTCATGTAAGGGCGATGGAAGCTCAATTGGCATCCATTGGAATTACAAGGAAAATATTTAGTTCAATACTTGCTCAAGATGAATTAGAACCTTCTCCACTTATTGATTACTACAAATCAAAAGGGTCTGAACCAGTCAAATGCAATAAGATCGATCTTGCATCTAGAGGCTATAAGGTTTATCTAGCCTCTCTTCAAGCTTCAAAGATTAATCCAACTTTGAGGCATGATCCAAGAAGTCTGGCTTTAGCAATAATGAGATTTTATAGAAGATACAAAAAAAGGAAATGAATCAGTACGCATCTTGCATTTCATAAAAATCTGGCTGAATATAGTCTTTTCTTAGTGGCCAACCTTTCCAGTCTTCGGGCATTAAAAGTCTTTTTGGATGAGGGTGCCCTTTGAAATTAACACCATACATATCAAATGTTTCTCTTTCTTGCCAATCGGCGCCTCTGAAAAGACTATACAAACTTGGAACAGTCATATCCCCATCACGATTAAGAAATACTTTTAGTCTTACTTCACGAGGAGAAATATCTTCTTTAAATTCACTCATTTCTATTAAATTGTAGAAACAAACTATATTTAAACCAGGTCCCTCGTCGTATCCACCTTGACATTGGAGGTAATTAAATCCTTCAATTTTTAATGCTTCAACTGTTGCTAGGAGATTGGTTGGAATGATTTTTATAACTTCAACGCCTAGGTGATCATTTTCGAGAGGAATGTTCTCAAATCCATTCTTGGTAAGCCATTCACTTATGGGGCCAGTGTTTTTTTCTTCAACTATTATTTTTGAATCATTTGTCATGTTTATTAAGGAGGGGTTTAATTACTTGAAAGTTCTTCAGATATTTTTTGAACCTCTTTTAAAGATTTATCAAATTCCTCTGATAGAGAGGGATTTAACGCAATCAATTGTGTTTTTGCACTAAGGTATTTCCCGTTGACTTTGGGCTCGGATCTCCTCATCTTATGAGGAATGGTTAAATACCTATGAGTTTGAGTAATTTTCGATCTCTCAGAAATTGATTCGTTGGCAACTTTTTTTCTTAATTTGATAACGGCATCGAATATTGCTTCTGGTCTTGGAGGACACCCAGGAAGATAAAGGTCAACTGGGATTAGTTTATCAACACCTCTAACTGCTGTAGTTGAATCTGCGCTGAACATCCCACCTGTAATAGTGCAAGCTCCCATGGCAATTACGTATTTTGGATCTGGCATTTGCTCATAAAGCCTTACAAGTGCAGGTGCCATTTTCATTGTGACAGTGCCTGCAACTATTAGGAGATCAGCTTGCCTAGGAGAACTTCTTGGTACCAATCCAAATCTGTCAAAATCAAATCTAGATCCAATTAGAGCTGCGAATTCGATAAAACAACAAGCAGTTCCATAAAGTAACGGCCATAGACTGCTTAGTCTTGCCCAATTGTGAAGATCTTCAAGGCTAGTAAGGATTATGTTTTCGCTTAGATCGTTTGTTACTGCAGGCGTTCCGACAGGGCCACAGGAAGCTTCTCTAAGATTTCTTACTGCTTCGGAAGAGGGAGATTTGTTCAAGGGATTTAACTCCATTCAAGGGCACCTTTTCTCCATGCATATGCTAATGCCACAACCAATATTGTGATAAAAACAAGTGCTTCTATAAATGCTAATAACCCCAGTTTGTGAAATGCAACTGCCCATGGGTAAAGGAACACTGTCTCGACATCGAATATAACGAAAACAAGTGCAAACATGTAGTAACGAATATTAAATTGAATCCATGCACCTCCAATGGGCTCCATTCCTGATTCATATGTAAGTTGTCTTTCTCCAGCTTTGCTTTTTGGCGCTATTAGCTTATTTGTTGTAAGAGCAAGAATGGGAACGGCTCCGGAAATCAGAAGAAATCCTAAGAAATACTCATAACCCTGAAGGGAAAACATGAATTAATTACTGATTTCAATATCATTCTGACAGTCATTTTATGGATTTGTGCCATAGAGTTGTTATATGTGTAAGTGAAAACTGTGAGTCAAGACACAAAAACAAAATCAAATCCTTTTGAAGATCTCAATTCTAATGAAAAACAAAATCAAATAATTTCATTTGAACCAAAAAGCTCAACCGAGGAATTTGATTCAAAATTAAATCGCTTCGAGTGCATGAGCTGCGGTTTTATTTATGACCCCGATGAAGGTATAAAAAAGCTAAAAATTGAACCAGGAACGGCATTTGTAGATATAGATAGAGACAAGTTTAGATGTCCAGTCTGTCGAGTAGGATTTGGTGGATATAAGGATATAGGACCTAAATCAAAGCCTAGTGGATTTGAAGAAAACCTTACTTATGGCTTTGGATTTAATAAACTTCCTTCAGGCCAGAAAAACGTTCTTATTTTTGGAAGCCTGGCTTTAGCCGCTGCCTGTTTTCTCTCTCTTTATTCTTTGAAATGAAACGTCTGTTTTCAAATGTCATTAACTTGACTCTTGTCTTCATAGTTGGAATAGCTCTTAGTAGTTGTACTGTAAGTAACGCTTCAATGGGCTCGTCAAGTCCTTGGTCACTTATTGACCTCAATACTGAAGCAAACCCATTAGACGTTGACTTCGTAGATGATAAGAATGGGTTTTTAGTTGGTACAAATAGGTTGATTCTTGAGACAAATGATGGAGGAATTACTTGGAAAGAAAGAAATTTGGATATTCCAAGCGAAGGGAATTTTCGTCTGATAAGCGTTGATTTTAAAGGCCAAGAAGGATGGATTGCAGGTCAACCAGGTTTGATTCTTCATACAAGTGATGGAGGGAAAAATTGGACTCGACTCAATTTGGGAAATAAGTTGCCAGGAGATCCATATTTGATAACAACAATCGACACTGATTCTGCTGAGTTGGCAACTACTGCTGGAGCAATCTATAAAACAACTGATGCAGGTACAAATTGGGAAGCAATGGTTCTTGATACCTCTGGCTCGGGAGGAGTAAGAGAATTAAGACGTACAAATAGCGGTGGTTATTTAAGTGTTAGTAGTCTTGGTAACTTTTTTTCAGTTCTAAATCCAGGCGAGACAACATGGAGTCCCCATCAAAGAGCAAGTAGCAAGAGAGTGCAAAGTGTTGGTGAGCAGCCAAATGGCGATTTATGGATGCTTTCTAGAGGTGCTGAAATCAGATTTAATGCAAACTCTGATGATCTCGACTCCTGGTCAAAGCCCATCATCCCAATCGTGAACGGTTATAACTATCAAGATCTTGCTTGGGATCCATCTAATTCCATTTGGGCTGCTGGAGGAAGTGGAACTTTATTAGTCAGCAATGATGATGGACAAACTTGGGAAAAAGATCCTGTTGGTGAATTTGTTCCAACAAATTTCATTAGAATTTTGTTTTCGAAAGATTCTAATAGTGACAGTCTGAAGGGTTTTGTATTCGGCGAAAGGGGCAATTTATTGCGATGGCAGGGTTAAAACCATTAATTTTTGATGATTTCCGTGACTCTGTGTAACCACCTTGCAACACAGTTCGTTTCTTTTGATTTCGCTTGATAAGATCACTGAGCTGATTAAGTGAGGCTATGGCTGCCGGCTCTACCGGGGAACGCCCGTTTTTTGAGATCATTACAAGTGTCCGCTATTGGATCATCCATGCAGTGGCACTTCCTGCGATCTTCGTGGCAGGATTCCTATTTGTGTCTTCTGGGCTTGCCTACGACGCTTTTGGAACTCCTAGACCAGATACGTATTTTCAGGCTGGAGAAAGCAAAGCTCCTGTTGTTGTTCAGCGCTTTGATTCCAAGGCTGAACTTGACACGCGTCTGAAATAACCAAATTTCATCTGATTGCTTTATTATCCATGCAAGTCAATCCAAATCCAAATAAAGTTCCGGTTGAATTAAACCGAACAAGTCTTTATCTTGGACTCTTACTTGTTTTTGTAATGGGAATTCTTTTTTCCAGTTACTTCTTTAACTAAAACTCTTTATCATGAGCAAATTAAAAGGACCTGATGGACGAGCAGGAGATCGTCTACCAAATGGTATGCCTGCAGTCTCCTGGGAAAGACGGTGGACAGAGGGAGCACTTCCTTTATGGTTAGTAGCTACTGCAGGTGGAACAGCTGTTATTTTTGTTCTTGGTATTTTCTTTTACGGTTCATACACTGGTATCGGTAACGCTGGTTAGTTTTAACTAGAAAAATACTATTTATCTTAAATAACCTAAGAACCAACTGACAATTATTGTCGGTTGGTTTTTTAATTCCAATATTTATCTGTAAATAATTTGATCTTGTCTTTAGTTTTATTTGGTACGTGCTCTTTTGGAGTAACTAAAGCATTTTTCAATGCATTATGAGAAGAGCTTGAAGGTCTTAATGATGAGATTCTTTTAGCGGCAGCAGAGATTATTGATTTTGCAAAATTTGCATTTTCCATAAGATTTTCAATGACCATTTCAACGGATACATTTTCGGAATTTTGATTCCAGCAATCATAATCAGTAACCATGGACAGGCTTGAGTAAGCAATTTCTGCTTCTTTTGCCAACCTAGCTTCTGTATGGTTTGTCATACCTATTATTGAGCATCCCCAATCTCGATATAAATTTGATTCTGCTCTTGTTGAAAATGCTGGTCCTTCCATAGCAAGATATGTTCCTCCAATGTGCATTTTTTTTTCTTTAGTTAAAAGTTTTTCTATTTCTTGCGAAAGTATTTGAGAAAGAATTTCGCAAAAAGGATTTGCCATGCTTATGTGAGCTACAACTCCATTATTGAAAAAAGTCAATGGTCTTTGATGAGTTCGATCAATAAATTGATCAGGAATAACTATGTCGCAAGGTTTGATATCTTCTTTTAGTGATCCCACAGCTGATGCAGATATTAACCATCTAACATTCAATGACCTCATAGCCCAGATGTTTGCTTTATATGGGATTTCACTTGGATTTAAAGTATGTTTTTCTCCATGGCGAGCTAGAAAAACAATCTCTAAGCCAAAAAGATTGCCTATTAGTAACTTATTAGAAGGTTTTCCATAGGGAGTGTCTAAGCTTAACTCGACTATATTTTTTAGATTTTCTATCCTGTATAGTCCGCTTCCGCCAATAATTCCTAATCTTGCTTTTTTGAAATCATAGGCATCTGATTGTGTCCCAGAAATATTCAAAAAATCATGTTCAGTGATCATATCGTTCTAGCTGGTGGTGGTCATACTCATGCCCTTGTTTTGCGCAGATGGGCAATGAATCCAAAATTGAAGCCTGCTGGAATGATTACTTTAGTCAATAAAGCAAGTACTACAATTTATTCTGGGATGTTCCCAGGTGTCTTAGCAGGTAAATATAAGATTGATGAAATACTAATTGATCTAAGGGACCTTGCTGCAAAAGCAGGAGTTTCATTTGTGATGGCTGAAATTGAGGGGATTGATTCTAAGAAAAAAAAATTACTTTTAGCAGGACGCCCAGAAATTGAATATTCTTTATTATCGTTGAATATAGGATCAAAAACTAACTTAAAATCTGAATTTCTAACAGAAGGAGATGAAGATTTAGCTGTTCCAATTAAACCTTTTTCTGAATCTTATAAATTTATTTTAGATCAAGATATCCATAAGGATAATTCTTCTGCAACACCGTTTGTAATTGTTGGAAGCGGATTTGCTGGGGTTGAATTAGCTTTTTCTCTAAGAAAAAGATGGCCAACAAGGTCTATTATCTTAAAAGTTAGATCACCAAGAAAACTTAGTAAAAATCTATTTAAAAAATTAAAAGATTTAAAGATTGAGATCACACAAAAGAATCCATCTATTTATTATCCCAAATTAATATGTACAGGTAATAAATCATTTGACTGGATTAAAGATAGTGGTTTGCCTGTAGATAAAGATGGGAGGATATTAACAAAAAAGACTCTTCAAGTTTTTAATTATCCAGAGTTATTTGCAGTAGGAGATTGTGGAGTGATCAAGAATCATCCCCGCCCTGCCTCTGGAGTATGGGCAGTACGTTCATCAAAACCACTGGCAAAGAATTTAGAGTCTATGAGTAAAGGTCTAAAACTTAAGGAATGGAACCCTCAAAGAAAAGCGATACAACTTTTAGATATCAATTTTATAAATAAGGGATCCAAAGCTTTTATATCCTGGGGTGAATTGATCATTGGCCCTTTTGGTTTTCTATCAAGATTGAAAGAATCAATTGATAAAGAATTTGTCTCTAAGTTTTATCTTATTAAAGATAAAGATTCAGCAATGTTTGCTGATGAAGAGATGATTAAATGTAGAGGATGCGCAGCAAAAATAGCTTTTACTCCATTGATTTCAGCGTTGAAAAAATTAGATTTAATAGAACCTTCGACAGATGACTCTATTTATATAGCAAAACTCTCTTCTAGTCAGACCTTGATACAAAGTGTAGATGGTTTCCCTTCTTTAATTAGTGATCCATGGCTAAATGGGAGGCTTTTGGCTTTTCATTCTTGTTCTGATATTTGGGCATGCGGAGGAACTGTAATCTCTGCACAATCAGTTGTGAACTTGCCATCCTTATCTAATAATTTGCAAAAAGAATTGTTATATCAAGTATTGGAAGGTATTAATTCTGCTTTAAATATTCAGGGCGCAAAACTGGTAGGAGGGCATACATTAGAATCAAGAAAAATGTTGGAAGAGCCTTTCGCTCTAGGTATTGAAAGCTCATTAACTGTAAATGGAATTATAGAGGATAAAAAATATTTTTGGCCTAAGGGTGGAATGAAAAAAGGAGATCACATTCTAATTAGCCGCTCTTTAGGTACTGGAATAGTATTTTCTGCATTTATGAATGGTCAAGTAAAGCCTTATGTAATTGATTCTGTTTTAAAAGAGATGAATAAAAGTCAGCATCATATTATAAATAATATTAATAAATTAACAAATATAAATCCACACTCAAGAATAATTAATGCATGTACTGATATTACTGGTTTTGGTTTGCTAGGTCATTTATCTGAGATGTTGGAATCTACAAATAAAGATCAATTAAAAATGAATTTAGCACCTTTGAAAATCATTCTTGAGCTCGATCATATACCAGTCTATGATGGTGTAAAAGAACTTTTAGATAAAGGATTTGAAAGTACTTTATCTCCTGCAAATGAAATTTTCTTAAAAAATATTGAAGGAGATAAAAACTTAAGATTTGAGCTCGTATCTCAAGAATTTAAATCTGATAGATCGTTTTATATTGCCATGTTAAAAATTTTAATAGACCCACAAACTTGTGGCCCTTTGGTTGTTAGTTGCCCATCTATTTATTCAGAAAAACTTATAAAGCAAGGACCTTGGATTAGGATAGGATTTATTTCTGAATAAATACTTATTAAATCTTTAAGAAATAATTGTTTCATCAATTAATTTCATTCTTTGTCGCTTTATTTCTATTCCTATTTCTGGACCGGGCTTCCAACCTTTAGCTAGTAATTCATCTCCTTTTATTGGAGAATCTATATTTTTCCAGTTAAATAGCCAAGATTTTAAATATTCTTTCAGCGGGTTTTCTCTGCATATTTCAAGTATGAAAGATGATTCATTAGCATTTATTTCCTCTAGGGTTGTTGTCCACTTTGATGGAGACCAATTTTTATATAAATGATTAGCTGTTATGTGTCTTAGATATTTATTTAATCGACATGCTCCTTCTATTATTTCTTTTTGTTGTTTATTTAAGTGTAATCTTCTTGCTAGATAGATAGGATCTTTAGATTCATAAACTAATGCTGTTAAGGGTTCTATCTGTGACTTCCTTGCAATGAAAATTTTTTCAATGATGCGCTGATCGTTCTGTAATTTTGAGTCTAATATTTTTAGCCCTTCAAAAGCTTGTAGATTTTTTAATGCATTCTTCCAATCTTTACTTTCTAGCAGCAACTCTAGCTCCATTTTTAACCTTATTGATAATGCTGAAGGAGCTAGATCAATATTATCTCCAATATGCCAATTCCATGACCAAAGATTTATTGTATCTTTTATTTGCTTTAAGGCTTGATTCGATAGATTAAAATTCAATTTAGCAGAATAGCGAGAAGCTCTAATAATTCTAGTTGGGTCTTCTAAAACACTAGCTTCATGCAAAAAGTCCATCTTCTTATTCTCAATTGCATCTGATCCTGAAAATAAATCTATTAATTTATTATCTTTGAGTTCAATTGCCATTGCATTTATATTAAAATCTCTTCTTATTAGATCTTTTTTGATTGTTGATAATTCGACTTTTGGATTTTCTCCAGGTATGGGATAAGTTTCTTCACGAGCAGATGCTATATCAACTTTTAAGTTATCAATTATTACTTCTGAGGTTTTATAAGTTGTGTTGTCGCGAATAACTTTTACTCTTTCTGCTCCAAGAACTTTTTGCAATTCTTTTACATAGCTTGATGTTTCCCCTTCAATTATTAAATCTAGATCATTGAAGATGATTTTATAATCTTTATTATTTGCTTTTGTTATTAAGTCTCTTACAACTCCACCAACTATTGCAATATATTTTATATCAACTGAGTTAGCTACATCTAAAAGAATAGTTAGAATTCCACTGGGTAATTCTTTTATCTCTTTTTCAATTGTAGATTTATCAAATAATTCCATGAGAAATATGATTTTATTTAATCACGATTTTTAAGATTGATTATTACTCATCTATTAATTTTAACGGTGCTAGTCTTGGGTCTAATATTTTTGGTCCCATTCCTGAGAATTTTATAGCGAGTGAAATTTTTTCTCCTGTACCAAAAACATGGGTTATTTTCCCTTCTCCAAATGAGGAATGTTCAACTCTATCGTTAACTGACCATCTCTTTCCAATCGAGGGACCTGAGTATGTTTTCCTTACTGCATTTTCAGCTTTACTAGGAAAATTTTTTTTATTACTTTGTCGATCAATTCTTGTTAGCCTATCTAGATTTTTTTCTCTTCTCAAGGTAGCCCCACCAGACAATGGAATATCCCCTTTTACAAGCTCTTCTGGTATCTCGGAAAGGAAAATAGATGCGATAGCAGGTTCTCTCATTCCACCCCACATTCTTCTCTCAGATGCATGAAAAAGAAATAGTTTTTCTTTTGCTCTTGTAAGTCCTACGTAACAAAGTCGCCTTTCTTCCTCTAGTGAAGATGGATCATCAAGTGATCTATAGCTTGGGAATAAGCCTTGCTCCATTCCCACAAGACAAACAACAGGAAATTCCAAGCCTTTACTGCTGTGAAGAGTCATTAATGTGACTCGATTTTGAGCAGTGTCTTTATTGTCTGCATCGCTCGATAAAGCGGCAGTTGATAAAAAACCCTCTAAATTTGCATCTTCACTTTCTTCCTGATACTGCATAGCGGCATTAACTAATTCTTGAAGATTACGTCTTCTTTCTTCTGCTTCATCTGTTCCTGTCGCAATTAATTCACTCAAGTAGCCACTTTTTTCTAAAACCAATTGAACTAACTCGGCAGGGCTAGAAGAAAGAAGATGACTTTGTAATTCATTGATAAGCTCACTAAAATTTATGAGACCTTTGGCTGATCTTCCAGCAAGAGATCTGACAGCTTCGGGGTCATTTACAACTTCCCAAAGAGGAATCTTTAATTGACTAGCAGCATCACTTAATCTTTGAACTGTTGTTTTACCAATTCCTCTTTTCGGAACGTTTAAAACTCTAAGAAGACTGACACTGTCAGATGGATTAATTAAAAGCCTTAAATAAGCTAATAGATCTTTAATTTCTCTTCGATCATAAAAACGTAATCCTCCAACCACAATATATGGAATACTCCATCGGACTAATGAGTCCTCAATTGCTCTTGATTGAGCATTAGTTCTATAAAGAATAGCCATATCTCCCCAATTCAATTCTGGATTAGAGGCATCTAAAATTCTTAGCCTATGAATAACTGCCTCTGCCTCTGCTATCTCGTCGTCACACCTTGTTAATTTAATAGGCTCGCCTTCTCCCCTGGTTGCTCTAAGAACTTTATCTATTCTTTCTTTATTGTTAGAAATTAATGAATTGGCGGCCTCGAGGATGGTAGAGGTAGACCGATAATTTTCTTCCAGTTTTACGAGAGTTGAATTGTTTGTATTTTCTAGGTTTTTCTTTCCAAAGTCCTCTTGAAATCCCATCAGTATTCGAAAGTCGGCAGCTCTAAAGCTATAAATACTTTGATCTGCATCGCCAACAACAAAAACCGATCGATTATTCCAATCTTTAAAGGAAGATGGATCTTTGCCATTGGTAACCAATTGTTTAATTAATTCGTATTGTGTCCAATTCGTATCTTGATATTCATCGACTAAAACATGTTTGAAACGATTATGCCAATAAGTTCTTATCTTCTCATTTTGCTGTAGTAATTGAACAGGTATTAATAGAAGATCATCAAAATCTAATGCATTATTCGCTGCTAAAGCTTTCCTATAAAGTCTATAAGTTTCAGCAACTAATTTGCCTCTTTGACCCTCTTGACTCTTTAACAAATCATCAGGCAGCAAGCATTGATTTTTGGCGTTACTAATTGCCCAACGGACTTTCTTGGGCTCAAATCTTTTAGGGTCTAATTGTAGGTCTTGTGTAACTATTTCTTTAATGAGACTTTGTGCATCTGTTTCATCGTATATTGAAAATTGTCTAGTCCATGTCAATCCTTCAGGATCTTTGAATTTGTCAATGTCAAAGCGTAATAATCTTGCAAATAAAGCGTGAAAAGTTCCTATCCATAATTCACGACTGATTTCACGATATATACGATTACGAATTTGTCTTTGTTCTGCTACTTGTAAAGCAGTCCATGGCTTTCCATGACTTATATTTGCTAATCTTTTTGCTAAAAGTAATTCAAGCCTATCTTTCATTTCTCTTGCAGCTTTATTGGTAAAAGTTACTGCAAGAATAGAGCTTGGATCAACATTATATTCAATAATTAAGTGTGCAATACGATGAGTAAGAGCTCTGGTTTTGCCGCTCCCTGCTCCTGCTATAACTAATAATGGGCCATGAAAATGATCAACTGCTTGAGACTGAGCCTGATTTAATCCATTTAAAAAATTATTATTTGATTTTTTCATTTTATAGACTGAAAATACATTGTTTTGAATTTAGTTTTTGAGATATTAATAGAGACCATTTTATATTAATTATGTAATTAAACTAAATTTATGATATCAAGCTAGAAGCTAAATTATCTTTTTGTTTATTTAGCTTGGAAAGTATTATTTTTATTTGATTAAGCTCTGAATGCGAGTCGATGATTGTGTTGATTTTTTTCTGAGGCATTTTTAGCTTATTTGAAATAGTTACCACTTCTTTCTCTAAACGATTTTTGTACTCGGTTAGTGCTTTAATCGATTCTTCTAACTCTTCTTCTGTAGGACTTCGCATTTTTTATCTCAACAATAGCTCAAATTAGTAATATCCCCTTTACTTATAAGCTTTTTGAGATAACTTCATGATGCTTTTAGCAAAAAATCTTTGATACAGTTAAGAAGCATTGCGTTCTTAGGTCTCTTTGAGTGAAATTTGACGGTAAGTCTTAAGTTGAATTAAGTGATGACTTAATTAAGTCCTTACTTGATCGATTTTTTATTTACAGAGGCTAGGTAGTCAAAAGATGCTTGATGCTTTCTCTAGAACAGTTGTAAGTGCTGACGCCAAGGGTGCAGCAATTGGAAGTGAAGATCTTGCAGATTTAAGAAAGTACGTTGCAGATGCAAATAAAAGAATTGATGCAACCCTTGCGATAACTCAAAACGTTTCTTGCATAGCTGCAGATGCAGTAGCAGGAATGGTTTGTGAAAATACTGGACTTACTCAGCCAGGGGGACATTGTTATCCAACACGTCGAATGGCAGCTTGTTTAAGGGATGGGGAAATTATACTGAGATATGTTAGCTATGCACTTCTCGCAGGCGATCCTTCTGTTCTTGAAGATAGATGTCTAAATGGTTTAAAAGAAACTTATTTGGCTCTTGGAGTCCCAACGTCCAATGCTATAAGAGCAGTTGAAATAATGAAGATTGCGACAGTTGCAATTATGACTGAGACAAATACAGGACGAAAAATGTTTAAAGGAATTAATTCTGGCTCAGGAGCACAATGTCAAGATATTGCGGCTGAGGCAGCATCCTATTTTGATCTTGTAATAGAGGCTTTAAGTTGACTAGTCAACTTGGATTTAAATTCCTCCCAAAGCACTTTAAACTAATTCTTATTAAGTCATTATGAAATCTGCAGTTACAACCGTTGTTAGCGCAGCCGATGCAGCAGGAAGATTTCCTAGTATGAGTGATTTTGAGTCTGTGAAAGGTTCTTTTGATAGGGCCCAAGCTCGTTTAGAGGCTGCAGAAAAACTTGCTTCTTGTCTTGATAAATTTACGAATCTGGCGGTTGATGCTGTATATCAAAATGGTTCATATGAGCAAGCTAACAAAGATAAATGTGTAAGAGATATTCATCATTATTTGCGTCTTATTAATTATTGCTTGGTAACTGGTGGTACTGGTCCTTTAGATGAATGGGGAATATCAGGCATGAGAGAAATTATTCGTATCCAGCTATTACCAACTGCAGCATACGTAGAAGCATTTATTTTTATCCGAGATGAAATAAAGATCAATGATGTTATGAGTCAGCAGGCCGAAACAGAATTTAAAGGATTATTGGATTATTTGATAAACGCACTTGCGTAAAAAAATTAGGTTAATCAAAAGATTTTTTATAGATTTTAATTAATGGTTTAAAATTGGGTATGGTTAATTATTTAGATTTAAATAAATATATTGAACTTTATCAAGATTTCTTGCATCCAAATCCAAATATTAATTCCCAAGCATTTTTGATCTTAAAAAAAGAATTTGAAGTTAAATTTATGAATAATCTTCTAGCTAATCTCAAGGACGAAGATGTATTCATAAGAAGAAAATCAATATTAGCTTTGGGGTGCTTTGGAGAAAAAATATTAAAGTTCATCATTTCATTATATATAGATACTAAAAATCCAACGGTTAAAGTTAGTTGCCTTAAAACGATGATAAAGGTTGTAGTTAATTTTAATTTAGAAGAATTATCTCCCGAAGAAATGTTAGTAGTTGATTTAGCACTTAAAGATGACAAACCGGAAATAATATTGACTGTTATTTCTCTTTTGAGGCAATTAGGAACAACTGGTAGAAATATTTTGATGAAAACTTGTAGAGATAAAGACTTATTAAGAGCGAAAGCTTCTATTAGTGCCCTTTTAGAAATGAAAGATCAGACTGTTGATGATTTATTTGATGAATTATTAAATGATAAAACTATTGATCCAATGATAAAAGACGAGATTTTAAGAGACAAAATATTTTAATATCCTAGATTATTTCTTAGGTTTCTTAGTCATCGATTTTTTTTATAGCTAATTTAATTATTGATCTAACATTTTTATCTTGCTCAAGCTTAAGGAGTTCTTTGAGTGGGTTTATAGCTTCATTAATATTAAGTTGCATCATCGTCAATATGGAAGCTTTCCGAATATCTGGACTTTTATTTTCTAATTTTGATATTAATGTAGGAATTAAAGTTTCTATTCTATATAGTTTGCCAACTAATTTAATAGCTTCAATCTGAACATTTTCAGCATTATCACTGATAGCAGTTTCTACCAACTTGATTGCTTCTTGATCTTGCGACTGTCTAATATGTTCTTCAAGTGCTGAAATTGCGGCTGATTTAACGTTAGTATTTTTTGATTTGGCTGCTTTTTTTATTGCATTTGGTGCTTTCGCTCCAATAAATTCTAAACACCATGCTGCAAGACCATATTGAATTTCTGTATGTTCTTGACTCTCTAAGACAATGATTAGGTGATTTACAGCAGCCTCACCAAAAATTGCAATGGCACCAGCTGCTGAAAATTGCACTACAGAATCTGAATCATTGGTAAGTGCTTTTATTAAATGAGGTAAAGCTGTTGGATCTTCAACTAACTTTAAAGTCTTTGCTGCTGCTCTTCTCTGAATTACATTTTCACTATTCAGAAGAGCATTAATCAACTCAGGTAAAGCTGCTGAACCAACTTGAGCTAATGCTTGTGCATGACTTCTTCTAACTAAACCATTTTCATCGCCAAGCCCTTTTATTAACAGCTTGATCTCATTTTGATTTGATTTTTTCTTAATACTTATGTTGTGGTTGCCTTCCTTGTTCTCTACTTTTTCTTCTTCAGGTTTCGCTTTCATTTTCATGTGAGTATCCATTTTTTTATTATCAACTTCAAAACGCATTGTATACTAAGATTAATGAGTATCATTTAATCTTAGTAATTGTATTTTCATAAATAATATCCCATTATATTCAGCATAAATTTTATACTGAATATAGTAATTTCAGACGATTTACTAAATACAGATTTTTTAATATTCAAAGTGCAATCCAATCCATTTAATAATCTACCTAAAATAAATAAAAGAGATGCTATCAATATTCTTAGCAGACCAATTTCTGAAGTTAAGATTTTAGCGGATTATTATAAGGCGGTTTTCCACTTAGCCAATTTCCCATGTGAAGAATCAGAAATAGTGCTTCTTGATTTTATTAAATATGACTATGAGAAACTTGAATATAAGATAGCAAAAAGAAAAGCAATAGAGGTTCTTGCTATATTTGGCAGTAAAAAAGCGATACCAATCATTGCAAGTTTTTTAAACAACAATGATGATTACCTGGTTGAGAGTGCTGTTTGGTCATTAGGTAAACTTAAATGTAATGATATTGATGTCATAAACAACATTTGTTCAATATTGCATAAACAATTTAATAATAAAAGAGTAGTAATACAAACATTAACTAGTTTAGGAGTTAGAAAAGAAATTGGTAAGATTAGATCATTATCAATAGAAAAGCATTCCTCGAATGGAATTAAAGGAGCTTCTCTCGCAGCATTGATAAAACTTGCTGGTGAGGATGATAAACTTAATGTTCTTAAGGATTTCTTGAGACTATCTAATCAAAATGATAGACATTGTGCAGTTCAGGATATTATAAATGCTGGTCATATATCTGTTTTACCTTATTTAGTTAATGCTCCAATTTCTCCATCATTTAAATTAAAGGCAATAGATTCACTTTGGATTGATGAAATAATATATTGGAAAGATATAAAGCTGATTGAATCTCTCGACTCAGTCATTGTTGATAATCCGAAAGATATAAATACTTTAGAGATTGATGGTTTTGAAAAAGATCTAATTTTTTTGATAGAGCAACTTTTTCATACAGACTTTAATAGATGTTATAAATCAATGAAAGAATTAGGGAAATTTCCTTCAGACGAAGTTTTGTATTATCTAAATAATAATTGGGATAGAGCCAAATCAGATTATGGGGCAATATATTTCTTTATAAATGCATATAAACTACTATTAGATAAGCAATTATATGATAAGAAAATTTTAGAAAAAGTTGAATTTTTATTATCAGGTAGTTGGCCTAATCATATGAAATTTAAATCTTCAGCCATTGAAGTTTTGGGATGCTTAAATGAGAATAAATTCTATAATAATATAGATGAATATGCAGATGAGAGGCATACTCCATATTGGAAAAATCGATATGCAGCTTTGCTTGTATTACAAAAAAAGCAAATTAATATAAAAAAGAGATTGGTTAAATTATTTTTGAATGATAATCATCGATTCGTCAGGTTAAAGGCGAAAGAAATTATTGCGTAGTTAATTTTTTTAGGGAAATATAATGATTAAGCTTTAGCACCAATTCCTATCTATAAAATGATCAAAATTAGAAATTTTTTTAAATATTAAGGGTCCAAAATTTGATCCCCAAATCTTCTTATTAGTCTCTATTTCGTATCCAGAATCTTCAGAAATAAGAGAGCTTTTATTTAATATAACATTACTTTGTACATAAGTTATTCCCTTATGGTGCTGTAGATGGCAATTCCTACCAGGTTCTATACTCCCTTCATAACTACCGGGTTGAGTTTCTCTAAAATGCATAGAGCATCCAGACTGTTTATATAATTTATACTTCGATATTTTTTCTAAAATAGACATATCTAGTGCACCCCCAGCTAATCTTTCTTTATCCTGAATTTTATGATTACTTAAAATAAAAACTTCTTTTTCTTGCGATAATTTATTTATACACTGTCTATATGGATTCCATATGTCATGTTGATATCTTTGTTCTGAATAAAAAGAAAAACATTTATAAGTTTTAAAAAATAATGGTCGAAAATGTATTTGAATATGTGCAAAATTTCTTGGATTATCTAAAGCTTGTTCCTTATTACTAAATATACCTGAAAGTATCTTTGCAAATTCTAATATATGTTCGTTTTTCATCTTTCAGTATATAGTTTATTTTTTTGTTAAACGAATTTCTGATGCATAAGATGTTTGTAAGATGGCTGATGAATTTATTGCTCTTGTAACAGAAGATCTGCTTCGTAAATTATTGGAGACAAACCATATTCTTTCTTCTGTACATATATGATTATAGTTTGAATCAATAATTAGAGTTCCATCATCAAGAAATTTATATAATGATATTAATTGTATTTCTTCAGTATAGCCAACGCTTCTTATTATTTTACCTTCTGTTCTAGAAACCTCTATTGGAATGAGTATACTTTCACCAGACATCTTTTCTTTTTGATTCTCTTCTCCCCATTCACTTTTTGCTTCCCAATTAATTAGAAATGCATGATTTCCTTGATTAGTAGTTGCTAGATTATCTTTTAATAACTCTCTAACTCTAGAATCGTTACTATTAACAGGAATTATTTTTACTCTGCTTCTTATTTCTTCAAACTCTTGAAATGCTAGTGAATGTCCGCTTCTCATTGAGTTCCATTCTCCAACACTCTTTAAGAAAAATTCTTCAATATTCATCTACTTCATTTGAATAGTGATTAATTTAGTTTTAGATAATTAAATGATTTCAAAATATCACTTGTTGCAAAAGCTTTTGTTATGGAAGAGGTTTCGAGAAAACTTTTTGTTTTAAAACCAATCGGAGAATTCCATGACCTAATGTATGGAACTATATCTTCACCGAAAACATTATTGTATTCATCAGAATCTATTAGAAAATCAATATGAGCTCCAAAACCTAGTTTATTTATAATATTAGAACTTTCAGTCACTTCGATTTGACTTTTGATGGGCCTACCAAGGATATGCTTGTATCTTAGCTCGATAGATTTATATTGGCTAATATTATCAAAGTAGAAATTTCTATAAATAGTTGATTTACAAACTCTTCTTGTAAATTCTCTTACTGTGATATCACCATTCCTTAGTTTCCTTTCAATATCAATTGGTCGCTCCGATTGCATTAAAGATAAGTTCCCAAAGATGTTTTTATATAATGCATTTGTTGCTACAAGTAATGCATCATCATCATTAGGAACAAATTCATTTATTTGAAGCTTATTTATTTCTGCATTTTCATTATTTATTATTTGGTATTTATAACTTTCAATCTTTTCTCTTCTATAACTGCTCATAACTCTGTTATATATTAAGTCGTCAAATTGTTCAGGCTTGGTTTTAGATGTGGTTGTGAATTTTTCTTTTTCACCTGGCATAGATACACCTCTAATATGTAATCCATATAATGTTTTTTTACTTCCTGATAGTCTACTTTTATTATACTTTACTGGATTTTCATTGATAGCTTCCCCTCCTATTTTGAGCGCTTTAAATGGAATGCTTGACATATCAATATGGAGTACTGAGCAAGTTTAACAATATAAAGAGAATAAATATAAATTTTTTCTTTTTAGTTATCTAAATATTTAATACTTGTTTCGAATTCATTGACTTTTCTGTTGAGTTCCTGAGATTCTATTTTTATTGAAACCAGCTATAGTTGCTAGTGCAAACATTCCAAGTAAAGCTCCCCCAAGCATTAAACCTGCGCCCTGGCTTACACCTGCTCCAACAGCAACAATAATTGAATCACTTATCAATAAACTAATTATTAAGGCAGGGGTGAAAATTCTCCAACGTGTTCCCCCTATCCCTAGTGCGTAGCTTAAAAAATCAAAAAGTCCAGTCATTAGGAGTCCAGTCATTAGAAAGAAATTTCCTTCTAGTTGATTTTGATTGAAGCCCTCAATTCTTTTCATGGCTTTTACCCCAACTAATTTCCGAACAGGAGCACGCCCGAAATTCCGAGCTATAAAAAATGCTAACTGACAAAAAATTAGGTCAGATATGAATATAGTTAAATAGCCTGTTTTAAAACCAAGCAATGATCCAGCCAAAAGTGAATAAACAGAACTAGGCAATGCTGGAAGGATTACACTTACTCCTCGAAGTATAAGAATTCCAAGAGGTGCCCAAATGCCCATTTCTTGAACGACACTTCTTAATGGTTCAATTCCATAGGTCTGAATCAAAAAGACTAGTAAAATGAAAGCACTTGTTAATAATGCAATGAGAAGGGTTTTCTTTAATTTTTCTTTTTTCAAATTGAACTCCTGGCTATAGAGGATAAGCTTTTAAAAGATTTCTAATTTAATTATCCTATTTAAAATGTATTTATTTAAGTTAATCCATAAACATTTACGTGACTTATAAAATATCAATTTAATGAATTTTTGTAAGATACAAAACAAATTATTAAAATTTGAAATCTGATGGCCACAACTCCTTTAAGAAACTTGGTTACTGGAGGAGCTGGCTTTGTGGGATCTCATTTGGTTGATCGTTTAATGAGATCTGGAGAAAAAGTTATATGTTTAGATGATTTTTTTACTGGGAGTAAAGAAAATATTGAATATTGGATTGGACATCGATCTTTTGAGTTTATACATCATGATGTTACTGAGCCAATCACACTTGATGTTGATAGGATTTGGCATTTAGCTTGTCCAGCTTCTCCAATTCATTATCAATTTAACCCTATTAAAACAGCTAAAACTAATTTTATTGGAACATACAATATGCTTGAATTGGCGAGGAGAGTTGGAGCCAGAATATTATTTGCTAGTACTAGTGAAGTTTATGGAAATCCCGAAATACATCCTCAACCAGAAAATTATAACGGTAATGTAAACCCTATAGGAATTCGAAGTTGCTACAATGAGGGTAAGCGGGTCGCAGAATCGTTATGTTACGACTATGTGAGAATGCATCATATAGATATAAGAATTGCAAGAATATTTAATACTTATGGACCTAGAATGTTATTAAGTGATGGAAGACTTATTAGTAATTTATTAGTTCAGTCTATAAATGGAGAGGACTTGACTATTTATGGCAATGGTAATCAAACACGAAGCTTTTGTTTTATTGATGATTTGATAGATGGCTTGATTCTATTTATGAATTCTTCAAGTTTAGGTCCTATGAATTTTGGGAATCCAGAAGAACTATCGGTATTAGAAATAGCTAATCTGATAAGAAGTGATTCTATAATAAAAGTAAACTTAAAGTTTTTAAATGAACTTGAAGATGATCCTTATAGAAGAAAACCTTCAATTGATTTTGCACGAAAAGAATTAAATTGGCAACCTAAAATAATATTTAAGGAAGGATTGAAAATTACAAGAGAATATTTTCGGGAAAAATTAAATTTATAAAAAGTAAATAGTTAAGCAACTATTGTCTACTATATATTAATTAAACTATATTTATGAAGTAAAAGTTATGAGAGGCCCAACAACTTTATTCTGAATAGGGCTAAATTTTTTGATTTTATTGGATTCTCAATTAGGAAAGGGTGTGTTTTAATTTTTTCAAAAGTTATTTTTATTTTATCTTCTATACTTATATCCTTATTTTTTTCTAAGTCACAATCTTTCCATGCTGCATCAAATGCCATTGCAAAGCTGTCAGCATTATTATATGAATTTCCATTAGAAGCTTCTAAATTCATAAGGGCAGGATATAATTTAAAATATTTAATAAGAATATTAAAAATAGGTAAGATTCTGGATTTATGTAATCATTGTTTAATTTATTTGATATCCCCTAGTTTGAATTAGTTCTTAGATAAAGAAGCATATTAAAGAATTTGCGGATAAATGATTTCAAACCCAACATAATTAATATTTGTTGTTTAGGATGTGGTCTAGCGTCAGATGTTGATTTTGCCAGATGTAAACGATATTTTAGTTTTATTGATTGTGATTTTTATCGTGATCGTTAACTGCCTTCGAAGAAAATCGAAATAAATAATCAGTGTTTTCACCTGAAAAAAATTTTTTATTTAATCAAGTAATCTGTTTAGGTATAAGGGTTGTCTTTTGATTCTTGTCAGTGTTGGAAATTAATTATCTCTGAGAGTTGTTCCAAGCCTCAAAGCTAGAACTCCAGCAAACATGACCATTAAAAAGGATATTCCAGCAAGATCAGGTGAATTGATTCCGAGACCTGATGAGAAATCAACTTTTGATAAATCAAAAGTGCTTTGAACTCCAAGTAAAAGGTTCATCATCTCTTTGCTTCTAATTTCCATAATGCTAACGCAATATAGAAATGATCTTTTCTTTTTCTAGCTTTCAGGTTCAACTCTCATGCGATTTTGTAATATTTAAGCTGTTATTGAATTTTTTTTTGGGTAATCAAACAATTTTAACTTGGTTTGATCAAGGCTTAAATTTTAAATCCAAGATTCTTTGCTACTCGTTGAAAAGAGAAAAAGGCGCTTGATTCATAGACCCTCTAGTAGGTTTTGTTGAGAATATCCATATAAAAGAAGCAAGAACAGATTTTCCGCAATTACAAAATCTCATTTACCCAACTATCACCAAACAAGTTGAAGAGGTAGAGCATTTCACAGCAAAAGAATGGGAACAACTAATGAATAAGGTGATTGAACTATCTGGTGGAGTTGCCAAGAAAACAATTTCACAAAAAGAATACGAAAAATTGGAATGGTCTGGGAGGGATAGATTTAATCAAAGGAATTGGGTTGATTTATACGATTGTCTTTTACTCCAATGGTTTTACTACCTTCGTCCAAGAGATATGCCACGACTAAAAAGCGAATGGTTGAAAGATATGGGAAAAGAAAATGTCAGGTTGTATTTGGAAGACACCAAGCATGGAAGACCAAAACACGAAACTTTCGCATATCGACCAGACGCATATAAGTTTTGGAAAAGAATGGTTCGCAGAAGACCCAAAGGATATTTGGCACTTCCTTTCTATAAGAGAAAAGCAGGAGAAGAAAATGACAGCAATGTTGGAGCAACACTCAATTACTTACTTCAACACGCAGTTGAGTTATGCCGAATAAAGAAAAGAGAGAAACCTGTTTGGGGAATTATTAGACATACAGCATTTCGTTTAACACTTGAAGAAATGCCTGAATTAGGAATACCCCCTGCTATTGATACTTTTGCTTCTAACGGACATACCAGTGCTGATATGTTGAGAGAGAAATACTTGTATCACATAGAAAGAGAGAAAACTGCTACAGAAGCAAGGAAGAAAATTAAACCAAGCTCTTTCTCACTTATTAAACGGGTCTCTTTGGACGATTAACACAACCAAGATCAGCATTTTCATTCCTAATCTTTATCTCAAGGGTAGCAGATTGTAGTTCTTGTTTATCTTTAAATGATTTCTTTTTACGGGGTGCTCGATCTTTATAAGGAACCTTATTCTTAACAGGAAACCAGTTCTCTTCGTAGGTAGTCGTCCAACTTGCCTTTCTCCAATCATTAAACATACTTTGACCCCCAAATCTTTTAATGAGGTCGTGGAGCACCATAGAACGCATAGAGCAAGTTTCTACGGGGCAGACAAGTATAAAAGTATCCTTCTGCTTGGAATACCCAATTCTTGCTTTCTTCTTCTTACAAAAAGGACATTTGACCTGATAAGAGGTCTTGCTATTAATCGTTTTTCTTAACTTGTTTCTATTTAATATTCCTACCATTGTGTGATAGTATGGTTCTTCAATATGAGTATCCCTGATAAACCTGCATCCCATAATATTATATCTGTTTAATGTGTATTATTCTAACATAAATGTTCTATCTTTTCTATATAGACTGGGTATAAGATCAACACTATTATTTATTAGATTAGAGGCGCTAAGTCATATTGAAAAAACATAAATTAACGATTTTAATTGATAAATAGATTTTAAATGGTTTTATAAATCATACCCTTCAAAGCAAGTCAAGGCACCAATCTACCGATAAAACCTTTTTCAATAACCAGTTAATCCACATTTTAGACTTGTATGTCTATTACTCAATTAAAAGAACCAAAACAAGTTAAGCAACATATTTCCTATGGAAGATATGAAGCACCAAGATTGTTGAAAATGGAAGATAAAATTATGGAACACTTTGGATACAACCGAAGTTAATTACATAAGGTTCTTGTTAGAGTCGCATACTCAAAAATGAGTTTAATAGCAGTATGAGTATTCAATTTAATCATTCACTTACAGAACAAAAAATAGAGAGAAAGAGAATTATTTATAGTATGATTTAATTTGTATTGATTTTGGTTGAAAAGTTTTCAAGATTTATGAAAAATTCTATTAGATTTGTAAATCATGCTTCTGTACTTATAAATCAAGGCTCGAAAGGTATACTGACTGATCCTTGGTATAGCTCGCATGCCTTTCATAAAGGTTGGAATTTGCTATATGAAAATACAGAGGAAGAAATTATTGAAATAATTAATTTAACATCTTTTATATGGATATCTCATGAGCACCCAGATCACTTTTCAATTCTTTTTTTTAGAAAATATGCTGAAATAATAAAAGAAAATAAAATAAAAATACTTTTCCAAAAAACTAAAGATAGACGTGTAATTACATTTTTAAATAATAATAATTTTTCTGTAATGGAATTGGAAATTGATAAATGGATTCCTTTAAAGGATGATTTGCGAATTCTTTGCTTGAAGCAGGGTGATTATGATTCGGCGTTATTGGTAGAAAGTGAAAATGAAAAGATTTTAAATTTAAATGATTGTGTAGTGAGAGATTATGCAACAGCAAAAAAAATCTTGAGAAAAACCGGAAAGGTTGATCTATTGTTGACTCAATTTAGTTATGCAGCATGGAAAGGTGGGAAGTCTAATAAGTCATGGAGGGAATCTGCTGCTTTAGAAAAACTAGAAACTATTAAAATTCAAGCTGCCGTTTTTCAGCCTAAATTTATAATACCATTTGCAAGTTTTATTTTCTTTTCAAATAAAGAGAATTATTATTTAAATGATTTAAAAAATACAACAAGTACAATATTAAATTTTTTTTCAGATACTAAATTTGATATTTTAATAATGAAACCAGGAGATATTTTAGGTGGTATTTATGAAAGTCTAAATTCAAAATTAGCGAATAAGTTCTGGATGGATATAGATGCAAAATTGGATTCTAGAACACTTAATCAATTTGATAAAGTAGAGTTAAATAATCTAGAAGAATATTTCTTTATTTATAGAAAACGCATTGTAAAAAATAATAACCTCTTCTTAATGAGATTAATTCGTAGAATTAGCCCAATAAAATTATTTCAACCAGTAATTATATTTATTAGTGATCTTAATAAAACAATTAAATTTGATTATATAAAAAATTATTTTATGTTAACTAAAGAAAAGCCAATGATTAAGATGAAATCAGAATCATTGGCTTTTCTCTTTAAAAATTCTTTTGGGTTTGATACATTAACTGTAAATGGCTGCTTTGAAGAAGTTTCGGATGGTGGATTTGCACTCTCAGTTAAGACAATGGCAATTGAAAATTATAACAATATTGGAGTATATTTCTCTTTATGGATGTTATTTGATTTTCGACTAATAATTCGTTCATTTATAGCTCTTTATAAGGTTTCTAAAAAGCTTATTTGAAATTGTGAAGTTCATTCTTTTGTGTTGAGCTGTTTCTCTCTAATTACTTTTCATAAAAGCTTTCATTCGTAATGACTATGCCGCAATCTGCTGAATAATTCTCCGCACTTTTGAAGTTGTCATCCCCATTGCTTTACCAATACTTCCGTATCCTTCTCCTCTTTCACGCATTTCCATAACTGCTGCTGCTTGTTGAGGTGTGTATTGTTTCTTTCTTCCAAGCTTCACACCTCTGTTTTGTGCGATTGCTCTACCTTCAGCAGTTCTTTTTTTTATATTTTTCAGTTCCATCTCTGCTGCGTATCCCATAACTCCAACAACCAACTTCACAAGTTCCTCAGGCATACTTTTCGTGTCTAATCTCCCGTCCAAGCATTTGATATGAACCCCTCTCTCAATCAAATTATTCACCTGAACCAACATTTTCACCATTGATCTTCCAAGTCGGTCTAATTCGTGGATCACAAGAGTGTCTCCATTTCTTAAGGCATCCAAGCACCTTGATAATTCTGGTCGATCTCCGTAATTACTTGTTCCTGTGATTTGGTCTCCAAAAATATGCTTTTCCAAGCATCCAGCATCTCTCAAAGAAATAATCTGTCTTTCACCCGATTGATTTTCTGCTGTTGAAGTCCTCCAATACCCAAGAAGTGCCATTCTCTATGCCGTTTATCTGTTGATACTATAGAACATTACGACATATAGTTTCGACATGCCTAGACACCTTTTGTGGTAGTCCATTAGAGGATATGTCTTATGTTATGAATAACGACATAGCAAATAGCACCTTTTTGTAGGAGTTAGGTATGGCAGTTGAGACGAGAATTAAGTTATAACTTGGATCTTATTTTCTGCCATAGATTGCCATACCACTGCCATACCACACTACTTCTTCTAAAATGACCTCTAACACCCTTGAAAATGTATAAACTATTCATTCATCAAAACTCACTCCACCACTCAATAGGCATTAAAAAAGCACCTGTTGGGGTGCTCTTTAATATTCAAATTGTTAATGATTTGAATGGTGCCAGGACCCAGATTTGAACTGGGGACACGGCGATTTTCAGTCGCCTGCTCTACCAACTGAGCTATCCCGGCCTATTACTCTAATAATCTACCAATTCGTTAGTACCTTATTGAAAAACAAATCGAAATCTCCTTAATTTTCTTTCCATATTTTCAAAGTAACTTTGAAATGATGATGAATTTAAATGGTATGGGAAAGATACTTTCATGTCTTAGTAGGAATGTCTTTAATCATCCTTACTAATGTTTTATGAGCATCAGAGCAGTCTTGAAGAACATGATCAAATTGGATGTCTATGGTTAGATCATCAATTTTTAGCTCAATTGACTCTGCGCTAAGGCTTATCATTTTTGCTGATCTAAAAGTTTCTATTTTCCCGTAATATTTTGCATAGGCATTAACGGCATCTTGGTGATCTTTGTTCATATGATTACATATTCTTGTACTCGATAATTTGGTAATAGGTTCAGCATTCATAGGTTTTTTTGATAATTGATTTAAGAATTAATGAATAGGATAGTGAGGTTGCAATAAAAACATATTAGAAATTTTATAGAGTTTTATTATTTGATGATGAGATGGCTCGTAATGCAATACTAGCCACTCCTGCAGCAGGTGGCCTATTGCAAATCTTTATTGGGATACCTATTTCTTTTTCTCTTATTTTTTTCCAAGTAATATTTTTTGCACCTCCTCCAATAGTAATTATTTGCCTTGGTAGATCAGCGCCTATTTCGTGAAGTTTTTGCCACCCTCTAGCTTCAATTTTTGCTAATCCCTCTAATAATGCATGAAGGTAAAGAGAATCACTAACTGGTCTTGGTTCAAGTTTAGGTTTTAAATTTGGATCATCGATGGGGAACCTCTCTCCTGTTTTTGATAATGGAAGAAGATCTATCCCTGTCGATTTATAAGGATTAATTTGCTTGCTTAATTCTTTGATATATTCCAGATTAAAAAAATCGAGTAGAATTGCACCCCCTGCATTAGATGCCCCTCCAGAAAGCCAAGTGCCTAATATTTTATGATTTGATATGCCTTTCCCTGAAAGGGGCTTTTTGACAAACTTCTTAATAACTATTGTACTCCCAAGTATTGTAATCCCATCATTTTTATTAGGGCATGTCGCCAAAACGCCTGCATTTGAATCTGTGGTTCCTGCTATTACTTTTAGATTTTTAGGTAAATTTAATTCATCTGCTTTTTTATTGCATATAGTTCCCATTAATTGACCTGAAGAAATTATTTTAGGGAGACATTTTAGCCAGCTTAAATTTTTGAATTTTTTTGGCCATGAATTATTTACTACTTCCCAACCCATCCTAATGTTGTTACCTTCTTCTCCATACTCCCAATTATTTAAAAGCCATCCACTAAGCCAATCTGCTTGGTGTCTCAAGATGATTTCGTCACCATATACTGCTACAAGCCTTAATGCTCTCCCAACACTTCCACTTAAGCTGGAGCCGGCACATTCTTTTAAAAAGAGATTGTGAATTTCATTTTTATATTCTGAACAGGATAAGAAATAAGGTAGAGCCTTCCCCATTGGAATTCCATTATTTCTACATGCTAAGAGTGTTCCAGATGTTCCTGCTACAGAGCATGAAACTAATTTTTCTTTTAGATCTTTTGGAACTTCTTGAATTAGTTTTTTAAGGCAATATATCCAGTCTTCACATATCTCTAGACCTGTAGAGTATGGCATTGACGATGTGTACAATATTTGTTTCTTAGTGTTAATTATTGCTATTCTTAGGCCTGTTGTACCAAGGTCTATGCCAAGTACAAGAGATTTGATCAGCATTGAAATTTAGTTTTAATTTGTTTCATATATGACTTCTCAATTCTTTGGCTTTTTGAGATACGTCCTCCCATGGGAGAAGAATATCAGTTCTGCCAAAATGACCATAGGCAGCAGTATCTCGATAAAAACTTCCACCTCTAATACTTGGTAGGTTTTGAAGATTGAAAGTTTTAATAATTGCGCCTGGCCTTAGATCAAATTGATCTTGTACAAGTTTCGTTAGTTCATTGTCTGAAATCTTCCCTGTCCCAAATGAATCCACAAGTATTGAGATCGGTTTAGCAACTCCTATTGCATAACTTAATTGAACTTCAACTTTTTTTGCAAGATTTGCTGCAACTAATGCCTTCGCAACAAATCTTGCTGCATAAGCTGCGGATCTATCAACCTTTGTAGGATCTTTCCCTGAGAAAGCACCTCCTCCATGTCGAGCATACCCACCATAGGTATCAACAATTATTTTTCTTCCAGTTAGACCTGCATCGCCTTGTGGACCTCCAATCACAAACTTCCCAGTTGGATTGACAAGAAAACGAGTTGAATCTTGAGAGGGCTTTAGAGGTAGGTCTTCAGTAGCAGGTTCAACAACAAATTTCCATAGGTCTTTTGAAATTCTCTGCTGAACTTCTTTCTCAAGAGTTAATCCATCGACTTCAGATTGATGCTGGGTAGAAATCAATATTGTGTCTATAGAGGAAGGTACTCCGTTTTCATAAGAGACACTTACTTGGGTTTTCCCATCAGGTAATAGATAATCAATTATTTTTTGATGCCTTACAAATGCAAGTCGCCTAGCTAACCGATGAGCAAGACTGATTGGTAATGGCATTAACTCAGGAGTCTCGTCGCAAGCAAATCCAAACATAATTCCTTGATCTCCAGCACCAACTTGATCTAGCGGATCAGTTGAATGATCTTCTGCTTCATCTACTCCTTGAGCAATATCAGATGATTGCTGATCAAGTGCTACTAGGACTGCGCAACTATTCGCATCAAATCCCCCAGCACTAGAACCCTCATATCCTATTTTTTTGATTACTTCTCTTACAAGCTTATTGAAATCTACTTCTGCTTTAGAGGTTATTTCTCCAGTTATTAAGCATAAGCCAGTATTAACAACTGCTTCACAAGCGACTCTGCTGGTTGGATCTGCACTTAAGCATGCATCTAGAACTGCGTCACTAACTTGATCACAGATTTTGTCTGGATGCCCTTCAGTGACAGATTCAGATGTGAAAACGTATCTACTCATTTGAAATATTAATCTTAATTATTTTAGTAGCTTGAATGAATTGTTAATTCATTCAAGTTTTTTATAAGAAATCTTGTTTCAGTAAGAATCGGGGGGGTTTCCCAGCCACCAGTGAAGCCTATTACTATTGGAATATCAGCTTTTTTGGCCATTCTTAAATCAGTATCTGCATCTGAAATAAGGGCAAGTTCAAATGGTTTTAAGTTCATTTTTTTGCAAAGTTCTATAACTGCTTCTGGTTTGGGTTTGGAAGGTTTATTCTCTGCACTCCAGAAATAATCAAAGATACCATCTAATTTGTTCCTGATGATAAATTCTTCAATTCCTTCTTGACTATCATTTGTCATTAATGCAATGCTTACTTTTTTGTTTCTTAGAGAAACTAATAGATCAAATGCTCCTGAAATTAATGTTTTATGCTTTTTCATTATAGATCTATTAGTAGAAAGGAAAATATCTACTTCATCGAAGATTTCCTCACTTATTGAAAGTGATTTAAACCAATCAAAACCAAACAATGTAAAAATTGTTGCGGTAGATAAAATATTATTCTCTCTAGATGCAATTGCAAGACTTGCATTAGCAGAAAGAGATTGTTTTGTTAATCCATAAACAGATTTAAGTAACCTTTTTAATAAAGTAATTCTAAGATTGTTTATTTTTAATTCTCTAAATTTTTTACCTGCAAATTCTATTCTGGTTTTGGCTAGTTCTATTAAGCATTTTTCACTATTTGATAAAGTTCCGTCCTTGTCAAATATTATTCCTTTAATTAAACCAACAGAGTTATTTCTTATAAATAATTCTGCCATTTCGATAAATGGAAATAATCAAATAGTCATTACTGCAATAGGATCTTCTCCTTCTTCCGCTTGCTCAAGAAGCATTTGTTTGTATCTTGCGGCCATCTCTTCCGCTTTATCAAAAACTTTCTGAGGATCTGTCAGCATATCTCCAGGTTCTGGCTCAAGGGCTTTTGTGGAAAGGGAAATTCGGCCTCTTTCAGCGTCCAGATCTATAATCATTACCTTCATTTGATCATTAACATTCAATACTGAGTGAGGAGTTTCAATATGCTCATGACTTATTTCAGAGATATGTAAAAGTCCACTTACACCTCCGATATCAATAAATGCACCATAGGGTTTGATTCCTCTTACTGCTCCTACAACAACTTCTCCAACTTCAAGGCGATTCATTTTTCTCTCAACCAAGGCCCTTCGATGACTTAAAACAAGCCTATTTCTTTCTTCATCAACTTCTAAGAATTTCAATGGTAGGAAGTCTGCTACAAGCTCTTCTTTGGCTTTCCTAGTACTTATATGTGATCCAGGAATAAATCCCCTAAGACCTTCAACTCGAACGAGAGCCCCGCCTCTATTAGTAGCAAAAACTTCTGAGTAAATTGTGGCATCTTCTTTTTGTAATTGTCTAACTCTTTCCCAAGCTCGTTGATATTCAATTCTTCTAATCGATAAAGATAATTGGCCATCTTCATTCTCTTCGGTCATTATAAAAAATTCTCTAATTTCTGTAGGCTGCAAAACATCGCTCAGCCCTTCTACTCTGTTAATTGATACTTCTTGCATTGGCATAAAAGCAGCTGTTTTGGCGCCAATATCAATCATTGCTCCTTTCGATTCAAGAGCAAATACAGTTCCATTAACTATGTCGCCAGGTTTAAAGTTGTAGTCATATTTGCCAAGTAAAGATGCAAATTCATCAAGAGTGAAACCTGCGCTTTCAAGATCTCTCTTAGTAACTCTGCTTGAAGAGTCATCAGCAGTTGGAATGTCTTTAGGAATTCCTTCTTCTTTTAACTCATTTGTGGAATTTTCTTCAAATTCTGTACTTAAGGAATTTGTAGTGCTTTCTTCAGGTATTGATGTTTCTTTTTCAGGATTTGTTTCTTGAGCTTTACCTGCTGGATTTTCTGACATGCTTGAATGGCGGTATGCCTTTTTAGGACAGTGCGATAGAAATACAAAATGGCCCGCCGACCAAATTGAAATTAAATTCTACTTTATTGATAGGTCTTTCTAGTTAAAGAACTGATGCCAATTGTTCTTTTTTTATTGGTTTCAGTGATTCAAGGGTTTTCATGAAATCATTTATTCCATCAAATTGTCTGTATACAGAGGCAAATCTGATATAGGCAACTTCATTAATATCTTTTAAATGTGTAAGAACCATTTCTCCAATCTCAATTGTTTTAACCTCTTTGCGAACACCTCGATGGAGTTCTAATTCTATTTCGTCAACAATAAATTCAATTTTAGATGTATTTATAAGTGTTTTTTCGCATGCTCTGTTTAAACCATTGATTATTTTACTTCGATTAAATAATTCTTTTGCCCCGCTTTTCTTTAAAACAGTTATTGGGATTGTTTCTACTCTTTCATAAGTAGTGAATCGGAAGTCACAATTTAAGCACTCCCTTCTTCTTCTTACACTTCTTCCTGAATCAGCCGAACGAGATTCAAGAACTCGGCTGTCTGTGTTTTGACAAGATGGGCACTGCATGCAGCCCTTGTAACTAATTTAACTAAATTTAAACATTTATTTGGCTTCTGAGAAGGGGCAAAATAAATAAACTTACTTTTTATTTAGAAAAGATGTATGTTTTAAAGATTAAATCAAAAAACTTTTGATTTATAACTAAGACAATAAAAAAAGCCCTGACGTTAAGTCAGGGCTTTTTTTATTGTGTTTTACTTGTCGTACTTTGGAGGATCGCGAAATGCGACAGCAAAGAACAACGTTACAAGTGCCAATGTAAGGATTAGCGTGTAGGAGAATGCTTCCATCTAGGTTCTCGATATAAGGGGTAAAGAATCCTGACTTAGGCCCGACCAGGGACTCGGCGGGTTGATTCGTCTCCAAGTTTTTTGAAGAGACCAAACTCGACCTGATCGCCAAGCTCTGGTTCGATTCCTGAGAATCTGTCACCAAAGAGAGTCCTTGCGGCGTGCCACCAGTGACCAAAGAGGAATAACAAGCCAAAGCAAAGATGTGCATAGGTGAACCATGCTCTAGGAGAGCTTCTGAATACACCATCTGACTTGTAACGATCTCTGTCAAACTTGAAGGCTTCTCCAAGTTGAGCCTTTCTGGCGAGACGCTTAACTATTACTGGATCAGTAAATGTTTGTCCATTTAGTTCACCACCATAAACAGTAGCTTTCACTCCTGTTTGCTCAATGGAATACTTAGCTTCAGCCCTACGGAAAGGAATGTCAGCTTTAACGTTTCCATCCTTATCTTCAAGAATGACAGGGAAGTTTTCAAAGAAATTTGGAAGTCTTCTAACTTCTAAGTCATTGCCTTCGCTATCTGTAAATGAGATGTGACCTTGCCATCCACTTGGCACTCCATCACCATTAACCATTGCTCCTACTCTAAATAGACCGCCTTTAGCAGGACTATTTCCGACATAGTCATAGAAAGCAAGTTGCTCAGGAATAGCTTCATAAGCTTCAGCTTTAGAAGCCCCATCATTCATAGAATCTTGAACTCTACGGTTGATTTCAGTTTTGAAATAACCAGAGTCCCATTGATATCTAGTAGGACCAAATAATTCGACAGGAGTTGTAGCTGATCCATACCACATAGTTCCAGCAACTACGAAAGATACAAAAAGAACAGCTGCAAGAGCACTTGCAAGAACTCCCTCTAAACTTCCAAGCTTTAAAGCTCTATAAAGTCTTTCACCAGGTCTGTTGGTGATATGGAATATTCCACCAATTATTCCTAAAAGTCCTGCCCCAATGTGATTAGCGACAATTCCTCCGGCATTGAATGGATTAAATCCTTCTGCACCCCAAACTGGAGCTACTTTTTCTACATGCCCGGTTAATCCATATGGATCAGAAACCCATATGCCAACGGTTGAGCAATGAAATGCACCAAAGCCAAAGCATGTTAAGCCAGCTAGGAAAAGATGAATTCCAAATATTCTTGGAAGATCTAAAGCGGGTTCACCAGTGCGTGAATCTTCCCATAATTCAAGGTCCCAGTATGTCCAGTGCCATACGGCAGCAAGCATCAAAAGACCACTGAAAACTATATGAGCTGCAGCAACCCCTTCGAAGCTCCAAAAGCCGGGGTCTACTCCGGTTGCACCGGTTATATCCCATCCGTTCCAGCTGCCTGTAATTCCTAAGCGGGCCATAAAGGGCATGACATACATGCCTTGGCGCCACATTGGATTAAGTACTGGATCAGAAGGATCAAAAATGGCCAATTCATATAAGGCCATTGAGCCGGCCCAGCCGGCTAACAAAGCAGTATGCATGAGGTGCACGGCCAAGAGGCGGCCAGGGTCGTTGATGACGACTGTGTGCACCCGATACCAGGGCAATCCCATGGGTCAGGTTCGTATAACGAAGCTGCTTAATGCAGCAAGACTCGCATGATCGTAAATGGTATTGCTTGAGTTAATGCACAGGATGTAGATACCTGAAATGACTTTTGACACTATTGAATTGATTCTAGGTTGTTTTTTATGGCTTCAATTGGCAAAAATACTTGTCATAGCCTAAAAAAAAGTAAAAAAAAAAGAAAAAAAAGAAATTTTCAAAATTAAATTGATTTTGTGATTTTAAGTCTTTTTTGTATCAAATCAGTTTTGAAATTTTGAAAATCAGGGATCAAATTCAATTGAAAACGATTTTTTTTGAAAAATTTTTGAGATCCATTCAATGCCAAAGATCCATATTTGGTTTTTATGAAGCAAAATTTTTCGGCAAATTACAAAATCTCTGTTTCTTTGATTCAAAATTCATTTTTTTGGCTTAAGGGCTATATAGTTTGTTTCAGAAATTTGTTCAGAGTAAAACCCTCGGTTATGGAAACCACTAGTTTTGGTGCTGCAGCTACTCTTTTATTCGTTGGAGTACCAACCCTTTTTCTTATTGGATTGTTTGTTTCCACCAGTGATGGTGAAAAGTCAAGCTTTTATTCAGATTCAAGTAAAGGTAGATTGAGTCCTGAACCTAAAAAGTAATTTAGAAATTTTTTTGATAACGAATGATCTCGGGTAAGCGCTTGAGATCCTAATAATTGTTGAGCTTTGCTTATCAGTTGTTGCTGGAAAAAAATTTTTTATTTAATTATACGTTTAGTATATAATGTTTGCTTTTGAATAAAGTTATTAAAAAAAAAGAGTGGAATTTAACTAAAACAATTCTTCCTCAGCACACTGATCATGCGGGAGTTATGTGGCATGGGTCTTACTTTAATTTCCTAGAAGAGGGGAGAATTGATGCTTTAAATAAAGTTGGGATGTCATATTCAACATTATCTAAAAAAGGATATGAAATACCTGTAATTTCAGCTCAAATTAAATATAAAATATCTTTTAAACATGGTGAAAAAGTATTATTAAAAAGTCAATTTAATCTTGTAAATAAAATAAAACTTAAGTGTAAAACTCTATTTTTAAAAGTAAATGGTGATATTGGAGCAGAAGCATTGATAGAATTAGTTCTGGTTAGAAAAGAAAAAGATTCAATAAAATTAGTAAGACAAGTTCCTCTTGAACTTAAGAAAATTTTTTTACTTCTAGAAGAGGGGCCTAAAATTTAAATGGTTGTTAATTCTATTTCTGGTAATACTTTTCTTCATTGGAGAAGAAACATGATGCTCAAAGGAGGTAGAAAAGTAGATTTTGATTGGCTTTTAGATATCGCAGCAGGAGTTTCTTGGAGTCAATTACAAAACATAATTTTGAATCCCGAGAATTTTATTTCTTTAGAAATTTCAATTGAAGAATTAGAAGTTCTTTGGAAATCTCATTTAAGAGATCAAATTCCACTTCAATATTTGATTTCAAAGTGTCCCTGGAGAGATTTTGAGTTAGAGGTTTCAACTTGTGCTCTTATCCCTAGGCAAGAAACAGAATTTTTGATTGATTTTGCTTTGAAAAAAGTGTCTGATATGAATTCTGGTAGGTGGGCTGATCTAGGAACAGGTTCTGGACCTCTTGCGGTATCGTTAGCAAAAGCTCTTCCCAGTTGGAATGGACATGCTTCTGATATTAGTAAAGATGCCTTAGAGCTAGCAGAAAGAAATTTAAAAACTATAGCTCCTAATTCGAATGTGAGTTTTTCTTTGGGGGATTGGTGGGAACCTTTAGAAAAATGGTGGGGATGTTTTGATTTGGTTTTAAGTAATCCTCCTTACATTCCCTCAAAATTAATTAAAGATTTAGAACCAGTTGTAAAAAATCATGAGCCACTTATCGCCTTGGATGGTGGAGAGGATGGAATGAATGCGTCAAAAAAAATAATTCTTGGAGCATTAAATGGTCTTGCTAAAGGAGGTTGGTTAATTATTGAGCATCATTATGATCAAAGTGAAAAGATAATTAATTTTATGCAGAATGTTGGAATGGAAGAAGTCTCTTTTGAAAAAGATTTAGGAGGTATTAAGAGATATGCTATTTGTCGCAAAAAATAAAAATGAGCACTGATCAATTTGAAATTTCTGACTTGGCCACGAAGTTAAAAAAGGGATCTTTAGCTCTATTCCCTACAGATACTTTGCCAGCACTTTGTGCTTACCCTCAATTCTCCAAGAAAATATGGACTATCAAGAAAAGGCCCTCAAATAAGCCGCTTATATTGATGGGAGGATGCTTGGATGATTTGTTTGAGTTTGTTAAACCTTCAGCTATCGAAGACGGCTTGAAATTGGCAAAAAATTATTGGCCCGGAGCGTTAACAATTGTTCTTCCAACAATAGGCAATTTCTCTAAGAATTTGAATTCCAATTCTAATTCTTTAGGTCTCAGAATCCCAGCTCTAAAACTTGCAAGAGATTTGCTAATGCAAACTGGTCCTCTAGCTACTACAAGTGCAAATATTTCTGGACAACCTCCTGTAAGAGATGCAATGGAAGCTTCGATTCAATTCCCAGGAATTCCTAGACTTGCTCCTGTTCCTTGGCCAAAATCTTCTGGAATAGCAAGCACAGTTGTTGAATGGAAAGAAGGGAAATGGAATTTGTTGAGGTCTGGCTCGGTCATTTTGAATAAGAAGTAACCAATGCTTTATTTGCTGGCAACAGTTTTATTTTTGCAGTCTTTTTTTTGGTGGCTCTTAAAGTACCCCATAATGAGTCTTGAGTGGATTTTTCAATTAAAATTTTTAAATCTTTTTCTTGCTGCTATTTTGATCTGGATGATCAGTGGTAAAGCTAAATAGATTTTCTCTCTAGAATTTTCGAATGCCGGCTAACAGATTTGAACTGATGACCTTCGCTTTACAAAAGCGCTGCTCTACCGCTGAGCTAAGCCGGCAATTTTTACATCTTACCTAAGAAAGGAATCTAAAAGTTGATCCAGATAAGAAATTTGTTGAAAATACTTTTTTAAAGATCTTTTTTATCTAACCCAACAAATTAGTGGCAACTTTTAATTGGTTAAGAACTTTAATCTGTCTCTTCAGTTTCTTGAGAATTTTCTTTTGACTGATTCATGGTCTCTTTAAGTTTAATTTGACCAGTCATAGTTCTTTTAATTGGGAGATTTGCAACAAGTGCGGTCATGCGATCTTCTGTCTCAAGACTGACTGCGCCTTCATCAACATCTATTTCTACATATTTTGCTACAACCTCTAGTATTTCTTTTCTCATTTGATCTAAAAGCTCTGCGCTGAGATCGGATCGATCATGAGCCAAAACAAGTTGCAACCTTTCTCTAGCTGTGCTTGCGCTCGAAGGCTGTCTGCGAAGGAGCTTGTTGATAATGTCTCTAAGTGTCATTGCCATTGCTTTAGAAAATTTTTGTTTGCATTAGTCTTCTAAATTTCGCCCCAATTCCCGAATTCTCCTCTGCGGGATCAATAAGTGGAATATCTTCTCCTTGTAATCTCTTGGCAATATTTAAATAACATTTTGCTGCTGGTGAATTAACGCTATTTAAAGTTAAAGGCTCCCCTCTATTGGTGCTGACAATTACCTGTTCATCTTCAAGTACAAGGCCAAGCAAAGGTAAGGCTAAAATATCAGTCACATCATCGATAGAAAGCATTTCTTGGTTGGCCATCATCTTTGGCCTAACTCTATTTAGAACTAACTGGACTGGTTTAATAGCATTTGTATTAAGCAAGCCAATTACTCTGTCTGCATCTCTTACCGCTGACACCTCAGGATTGGTAACTACAATTGCTTCTTGAGAAGCAGCCATAGCATTTTTAAATCCATCTTCAACTCCTGCCGGGCAGTCTATTAAAACGTAGTTGAACTGTTCTTTTAGCATCTCGACTATGCGCTTCATGTCTTCGGGTTTTAACCAATCAAGCATTCTTGGATTTCCTGCAGGAAGTAAAGATAGGTTTGATTCTTGTTTGTGCTTCACTAAGGCCTGATCAAGTCTGCATTCCTCCTCTAAAACTTCTTGTGCGGTATAAACAATTCGATTCTCAAGACCTAATAGTAAATCCAAATTTCTCAGACCAAAGTCTGCATCTAAAACAGCAGTGGTTAGACCCTGCCTTGCTAGTGAAATGCCGAGATTCGCTGTAAGGGTTGTCTTACCGACCCCACCCTTCCCTGAGCAAATAAGAATGACGCGCGTGTCTGTCGCCACGGACCTCCTTGAATTCGACAAACTTTAGTTCGATTTTGATGAAGAAAAAAGCTTTATTGTGAGATCGGTTGCATTGGGTTTGCTTTTGAAGACATCTCTCAGGTTTTAAGTAGGAATTTTCTCTTGTTTCTGTTTGAAAGTTTTAGTTACTTTGATTTATTGAACTATGTTGTCTCGAGAGGGGAAATTATAATTTCTTCGGCACATATTCTTGCTTGTTCTGCGAGACCAAGTTGAGGCTTTTCCTTAGGCCCTCTAGCAACTTTTTTGGCTATTCTTAGTTGAACAGGCCTGAGTTGAAGTGCGGAAATAGTTGCTTTAGAGTTCCCTTCGCTGCCTGCATGGGCAATACCAAGAAGTCTCCCCCAAATAATAATATTTCCCTCTGCACTAACTTTTGCCCCTGGATTAACATCTCCAAGGATTAATAAATCTCCTGGGCTTTCAATATATTCCCCTGACCTGACAGTTCCTTGATGAAAGTTTGTTTTTGAAAAAGTTAAAATTTTTTCATTTATTTCTAAGGGTACATTTGAATTATTTTCAAGAATGAATTGAGAATTGTAACCTAGTGATTGAGAGCTAACTATTGTTTTTGGTGATGTTGAACAAAAACCAATTATTTTACAATTATAGTAATTAGCAATTGCGTTTACTTCCATTATATTTTTACATGAAAGATCTAGACTTTTACAATCGATCTCAATCGTTCTTGAGTTCAGGATTTTCAATTTATTTTTTAAACATATTATCCAATCTGAATATTTACTATCTTTGATATTGATAATAATTTTTTGAGGACTTGAGTTCATTTTTAATTATGTTTGATTTTGAGTTTTTCTATTTCTATTTTTAAGTCTTTTTCTATTTCCTTTGGATAAATTAACCATGAAGATTGGTTAGGCTCAATTAATCTTTCAACTAATGGTGATGCTTTCTCTAGAGCCTGTAGGTTTTCTCCATCCCATATACGAAGACCATGTTTATAAGGGTGATAGCTTTTAACTATTTGCTCTCGTAATCCACATGAAATATCTGGTTCAATACAATATTTCTCTGATAATTTTCTAGCTTTGGCTAGAGCTTCTAGCCTTGTCTCTAAAGAGTAAGAGGATATATTTAATGCCTTTAATAAATCTCTATTTATAAAACGTTTGCAGAGATTAGATAGATTATCCGAATCAGATTCTTGCCATTTATTGATATGATAACCAGTCACTATGTCATCATTAGATAAAAAACATTCTAGACTCATTTTTTCATGATTCCATAACCATTCAGACATGTTTTCATCAGCCCATAGTTTTTTAGGACCAATCTTTCTTGCTGTCTGTATGATTTGTTCTAATAACCAATTGCAAACCTCGTTTAGTCTATGATTGTATACGCTCCTGTACATTAGATTTCTTATTACTAAATAATGCTCAACTGCCATTAAACCTTTAGGCTGAATTGCTAAATCTCCATCTGGTGCAATTATCATTGCTGAGATTATTCGATCAATATCTAGCTGACCATATCTGGCTCCTGTTGTATAACTGTCTCTCATTAGGTAGTCGAGCCTATCACAATCAAGCTGACTACTTATTAAGGCAATTATTGATTTTTCTGATGCTTTTCTTGATTGGATTAAATCTGAAATTGCTTTTGCATTTCCTTTACCATATTTATTAAGTATCATAGCAATCTCTTGATTTGAATTTATTAATTTTGCCGTCCATGTTTCATGCTTGATTTTGAATATTTCCTCACTTGTATGACTTAGTGGTCCGTGACCTAGATCATGTAAAAGAGCTGCACCGTAGAGAATGAATTTGTACTCTTTTAATTTAGAATTAAATTCAGACAAATGATTTATTGCTCTCCTTGCAATATGAAATACGCCGAGAGAATGAGTGAATCTGCTTGATTCTGCACCATGAAATGTTAAATATGCAGGACCTAGTTGTTTAATTCTTCTCAATCTTTGAAAGGGGGATGAATCTATTAATTCCATCACCATTTTTTCTTCAGGGATTGAGCTGTTTAATGAAATGGATTGATGCAGAGGATCGTAATAAGTTCTTATTGGCATGCTTGCTCGATTTATTCGCTAGTTATTTGTTCTTCTTTTTCTTGACTTTCTTTTAATAATTTCTCTAAGACTTCTTCTTTGTCCAATGTGGCTTGCATGATTAGCTCAGCATCTGAAAGCCACCTGTCTTCATCAGATCCTGGGTTAAGGGGCTCAGGCATCTCCAAGAGTCGATCAGGATCTATTCCAAGATTTTGTATGTCTCTTCCGCTTGGAGTTAAATAGCTGGCAACTGTTACCGCTAAACCACTACCATCACTGAGATTAGTCAAAGATTGTATCAGGCCTTTGCCAAAAGTTTTACTGCCTATAAGTTCAGATCTTTTATTATCTTGTAAGGCCCCAGCAAGAATTTCACTAGCACTTGCTGTACCCTCATTTACAAGCGTAACCATAGGTCCGTCATAAAGGGTTTCTATCCCAGAGCCGATAGGATCATTTATTGCATCTCTCTTCTTAGTTTCAACAATCGGCATGTTGCTGAGGAAATCATCTGCAACGGCAAGTCCTGAACTTACAAGACCTCCGGAGTTATTTCTTAAATCCAAAATTAGTCCATCTATTTCTTTAACAGTCAGCTCCTCCAGTGCTTCTTTGACTTGCTCAGGCACTCCCTCGCTAAATTGTGTAATTCTTAGGTAACCAAATGTATGAGATTCATTTCTTATCCTTTTGGTTCTAACTGGTCTTAAATCAACACTTCTTCTTTCTAAAGAAATCTCTTTGATTTCATTGTCAGGTTGCTCTAATTCAACAGTTACTTGAGTTCCGGTTTGCCCTCTCAATTTTGCTGCCGTTGCTTCAAGTCCCAATTGCTTTGGAGATTGACCATTAACTTTTTTTAAGATGGTTCCACTTGTTATGCCTGCATCTGCGGCGGGAGAGCCTTCAAGGGGAGAAATGACAACTATTTCACCATCCTCTTTTCTCGCTCCCAATTGAAGCCCAACACCATTGATTTCACTTCCTATGTTGCTTTTTTTCATTGCTGCGTAATCATCAGGTCTCAATAGGCGCGTGTAAGGGTCACCAAGAGGAAGAAGCATTGCTTCTATTGCTGAATAGGCTTGCTGAGAATTGTTTATTGGTTTTTCAAGGGCTTTTTGACGAAGTTTCTTCCATTGAATTTCATCAAATTTATTAGGTGCCAGATAACCCTCATTTACTAAATTCCAGGCTTCAATAACAAGCAGTTGTCCGTCATTCAGAGCAAAAGCTGGTTTTATTAAAACTTGAAAGAAAATTCCGAAACTAATTAAAAATGCAAAAATTCTTTGCAGTGATTTAGTCAAAGATTTAACAGATGAAAACATTGGATTGATCTTTTGCGGCGACCAAGGAGCACATCGAGTAAGATATTTGGAAACACTAATCATAATTGGATGGCGAATTCTTCACCGGTTTATGACTGGTTTCAGGAACGTCTTGAGATTCAGGACATAGCTGATGATGTCACTTCAAAATACGTACCTCCACATGTCAACATTTTTTATTGCCTTGGTGGGATAACACTGGTTTGTTTTTTGATTCAGTTCGCGACTGGATTCGCGATGACCTTTTATTACAAACCCACAGTAACTGAAGCTTATAGCTCAGTGAGCTATTTGATGACAGACGTAAGTTTTGGTTGGTTGATTAGATCAGTTCATCGCTGGAGTGCCTCAATGATGGTACTGATGCTTATTCTGCATGTTTTTCGTGTTTATTTGACTGGAGGTTTCAAAAGGCCAAGAGAACTGACATGGATTACTGGTGTGGTTATGGCAGTCATAACAGTTGCTTTTGGTGTTACTGGATATTCATTACCTTGGGATCAAGTCGGTTATTGGGCTGTGAAAATTGTTTCTGGTGTCCCAGCTGCGATACCTGTTATTGGGGACTTCATGGTTGAACTACTAAGAGGTGGCGAAAGTGTTGGACAGACGACTTTGACAAGGTTTTATAGCCTCCATACCTTTGTGATGCCTTGGCTACTAGCAGTTTTTATGCTCATGCATTTTCTTATGATTAGGAAACAGGGTATTTCCGGTCCTTTATAGTAAAAGAAAATAATAATTTTTAATCTCTAAATCAAAATTTTCCTAAATCATGTCAACTCTTAAAAAGCCTGACTTATCAGATACGAAGTTAAGAGCGAAGCTTGCTAAAGGGATGGGTCATAATTATTACGGAGAACCAGCTTGGCCCAATGATCTTTTGTACATTTTTCCAGTAGTTATTCTTGGAACCATAGCTTGTGTAGTTGGCTTGGCAGTTCTTGATCCTGCATTTCTAGGAGACAAAGCTAATCCTTTTGCAACTCCATTAGAGATTCTCCCTGAATGGTACTTGTATCCAGTCTTTCAAATTCTACGAGTAGTACCTAATAAGTTACTTGGCATCGCCCTTCAAACATTAATACCTTTGGGCTTGATGATTCTTCCTTTTATTGAGAATATCAATAAATTTGCCAATCCATTTAGAAGACCAGTCGCAATGTCATTGTTTCTCTTTGGGACAGTTTTAACAATGTATCTAGGCATAGGAGCATGTTTACCTATTGATAAATCTTTGACTCTAGGTTTGTTTTAGAATTTTCTAATCTAAATCAAGCATCAATACGTCATTTGGTTCAGCTCTCAATAAATGATGCATTAACAAAAATCCAACAATAGTCCAAGTTTGATAAGTCCTTGATTGCTGACCAACCCATGTACCTGTTGGCCCATCAAAATACTCTGCCCATTTTTGTCTTGGTAGTTGATTTAATTGACTCCAATAACATTCTTCAACAAGAGCTCTCATTTGTCCCATGAGTAAAACATCGGCTTTTGGGTAACGTTTTTCATGAAGCAATATGGAAGCGCCAAAAAACCATAAAAGGCTAGGCCAATGACCTCCATTGTGATAACTCCAGGGCCAGTTTTTGGGGTCTGAACCGGTTTTGTTTTGCCATTCCTCTATGTCCATTGGTGGATGACAAATCCTCATTGGCATTTGTGCCATAAGGTGTTCACGGTTGTGTAATACCAGGCGAAATAATGCTCTCTGCTGTGGGGCAGTTAATACTCCGAACATACATGCTAAGGAATTTCCCAAGCTATAAAAACGAAAATCTGGTCTACCAGTTCTTATATTGCCAATAAGATATCCACCCCTGTTCTCAAGCCAATCTTGAAGCCATGAAGGGACTACTTGAGGCTGGACATTAAATTCATTTTGATGTTGATCTTCACCATATTGCTCGGTTGGTCTTCTTCTAAGGACTTGCATTGTTTTGCTAGTAACCCAATAATGCTTCAAAAGAAATTGGCGAAGATCATGTACCCATTGATTTGTTAAAACAAGTCTTTGATCAAGTAATCGACTTTTTTGATGTTTCCTACTTAACTCCATTAGTTGAATGCAACTTTTTAGACATGCATGCAACAAAACCTCCACTTCAAGAGGAGCTCCCCAAACATCCATTGGTCGATCGATCATGAATGAGCAATCTGGTACGAATAAAACTGGATTGCCTTCAAAAGTTGGATGAAGAACTAAATCAAGAAGAAGTTGAATACCTCTTTGAACCTGTTGACTTGTTCCGAAACTTTGATCGCCACTTTTTCTTACATATAGCCAACAAAGTACTGGCCACCATAAGCTGGCATCTGCAGAGGTGATTCTTCCTATTGATCTCTGCCCATAATCTGCTATTAATTTCCCTTTTTCTTCAACAAAGCTTGTTGGGAAAACGCCTCGAGTTTGATAAGTAGTACTTTGCAAATCTAGACTTACTGTCAAGAACTTCTTGACTATGTCGAATCGTTTTTGCGTTAAGAGATAGATCATAACGGGGACGTTATCCCTTAAAAAAATCTCTCCGTAATTGAGGGCATCATTTTTTGTTGGATGCTCCAAGGCCGCAACACTTCCTGCAATATCTCCAGAAATTTCAATTAGAGTTTTTTCGAAATGCTCCTTAGCTCTTGCAACAACTTTATCTTCATTTGAATTGGGACGTACCCTTTTATGCTGTTGGCTAAAACGTGCGGGCATTAAGATAATCTCTTGCCATCGCTAAAAGCTAGTTATGGCTTACTCCTTTGTTATTCATAGTAAGAGGTAAAACATTTCAATTGCAACTTTGTTGCAAGTAAGTACTCCGAGGGTCTACAATATTTTTCTGCGCGAAAGTGAATCTTGAGCGTACTCATTTAGCAAAAATTACGAAAGTTTTTTTATTAAGTGGGAGTTTTACAACATTTGAAGACTAAACCCTTCTGTGCTGTAAGCTGAAAAACGGTCGAAAGATCGAAAAATGTTTTGGCCATTTTGGTCAAGACAGAACCTAGACAACTTAAAAGTTTAGGAACTGACGCTTTTATCGCGTCTGGTTTGTAATGAATCGGATGTAGTGCGATAAAGGTGTGAGGTCCCGTCAAAAAGAAATTAGTTGCATAATTTTGTGGCAATTTTCAATTTGAGTTTCACGGCTCAAATCGATTTATTTAGCCACATGAGAAAGCAACAACGGATCTGAGATCCGGGAAAGTCACGAAGATAAAACTAAGTGCACTCTTTAGAACCCTTATAAAAATAAGGTGGCAACAATCACAAACAGTACGCCAGTGCTGTCATTCGTGGGAGAAGCAAATCAGACTGAGTAAAATTAATTTTTTACAATAGGGCCTGACTACAACGGAGAGTTTGATCCTGGCTCAGGATGAACGCTGGCGGCGTGCTTAACACATGCAAGTCGAACGAACCTTCGGGTTAGTGGCGGACGGGTGAGTAACGCGTGGGAATCTGCCCTCAGGAGGGGGATAACGGTTGGAAACGACCGCTAATACCCCATATGCCGAGAGGTGAAATGAATTTCGCCTGAGGATGAGCCCGCGTCTGATTAGCTAGTTGGTGAGGTAATGGCTCACCAAGGCTTCGATCAGTAGCTGGTCTGAGAGGATGATCAGCCACACTGGGACTGAGACACGGCCCAGACTCCTACGGGAGGCAGCAGTGGGGAATTTTCCGCAATGGGCGAAAGCCTGACGGAGCAACGCCGCGTGAGGGACGAAGGCCTCTGGGCTGTAAACCTCTTTTCTCAAGGAAGAAGATATGACGGTACTTGAGGAATAAGCCACGGCTAATTCCGTGCCAGCAGCCGCGGTAATACGGGAGTGGCAAGCGTTATCCGGAATTATTGGGCGTAAAGCGTCCGCAGGCGGCCTTTCAAGTCTGCTGTTAAAGCGTGGAGCTTAACTCCATCATGGCAGTGGAAACTGATTGGCTTGAGTATGGTAGGGGCAGAGGGAATTCCCGGTGTAGCGGTGAAATGCGTAGATATCGGGAAGAACACCAGTGGCGAAGGCGCTCTGCTGGGCCATTACTGACGCTCATGGACGAAAGCCAGGGGAGCGAAAGGGATTAGATACCCCTGTAGTCCTGGCCGTAAACGATGAACACTAGGTGTCGGGGGAATCGACCCCTTCGGTGTCGTAGCTAACGCGTTAAGTGTTCCGCCTGGGGAGTACGCACGCAAGTGTGAAACTCAAAGGAATTGACGGGGGCCCGCACAAGCGGTGGAGTATGTGGTTTAATTCGATGCAACGCGAAGAACCTTACCAGGGCTTGACATCCTGCGAACCTTTAAGAAATTAGAGGGTGCCTTCGGGAACGCAGTGACAGGTGGTGCATGGCTGTCGTCAGCTCGTGTCGTGAGATGTTGGGTTAAGTCCCGCAACGAGCGCAACCCACGTTTTTAGTTGCCAGCATTTAGTTGGGCACTCTAGAAAGACCGCCGGTGATAAACCGGAGGAAGGTGTGGATGACGTCAAGTCATCATGCCCCTTACGTCCTGGGCTACACACGTACTACAATGCTACGGACAAAGGGCAGCAAACTCGCGAGAGCTAGCAAATCCCATAAACCGTGGCTCAGTTCAGATCGTAGGCTGCAACTCGCCTACGTGAAGTAGGAATCGCTAGTAATCGCAGGTCAGCATACTGCGGTGAATACGTTCCCGGGCCTTGTACACACCGCCCGTCACACCATGGAAGTTGGCCACGCCCGAAGTCGTTACTTTAACCCTTGTGGAGAAGGACGCCGAAGGTGGGGCTGATGACTGGGGTGAAGTCGTAACAAGGTAGCCGTACCGGAAGGTGCGGCTGGATCACCTCCTAACAGGGAGACAATTAATAGATTGTGATGTCTAAGTGATTTATTCTTAGGCCGCAATCCTGTCACCTTAAGGTCGATCGGTACCTCAGATTATTGGATTAATTTATATTTAATTCTTTGATTTCAGTTCCTAAACTTGTCTAGGTCACACCCAACAAAGGTTTCTCCTGGGCCATTAGCTCAGGTGGTTAGAGCGCACCCCTGATAAGGGTGAGGTCCCTGGTTCAAGTCCAGGATGGCCCATTCGTTGTTGGGGGTATAGCTCAGTTGGTAGAGCGCCTGCTTTGCAAGCAGGATGTCAGCGGTTCGAGTCCGCTTACCTCCACTGAAACCTATCCTGATAACTAAATTTCCGGAGAAAACTCTTAGATGTGACTTAGAATTGTCTACCTGAAAGAACCTAGCTTCTTATCATCTATTTAAAGTTGATAATATGCTGGGCTCCCATGGATTTATTCCGTGAGAATTCAGTAGAACCTTGAAAACTGCATAGATTAGAAAGAATAAAGCATCTCATGGATGCATTGTTTTGATTTGATTTTTTTAGTGTAATAACTGAATTATCATTTCTCAAAATACATGTTTAATTCTTGAGTAATAGCCGAGCACAATTGATTTTGTGATTGTATTAAGGTCAAGCTACAAAGGGCTCATGGCGGATACCTTGGCACACAGAGGCGATGAAGGACGTGGTTACCTGCGATATGTCTCGGGGAGCTGGATACACGCTTTGATCCGGGAATTTCCGAATGGGGCAACCCTTAGAACGGCCAGCTGAATATATAGGCTGGCACGAGCCAACCCAGCGAACTGAAACATCTTAGTAGCTGGAGGAAAGGAAAGTAAATAACGACTCCCTAAGTAGCGGCGAGCGAACGGGGAACAGCCCAAACCGATAGTTTCGACTATCGGGGTTGTGGGACAGAAACGTGGACCAACAAACCTAGAAGAAACGCTTGAATGGCGTGCCATAGAGGGTGAAAGCCCCGTAATCGAAAGGAGAGTTGGCCTATCTGTATCCCGAGTAGCACGGAGCACGTGGAATTCCGTGTGAATCTACGAGGACCACCTCGTAAGGCTAAGTACTCCTGTGTGACCGATAGTGAAACAGTACCGTGAGGGAAAGGTGAAAAGAACCCCGGGAGGGGAGTGAAATAGAACATGAAACCATGAGCCTACAAGCAATGGGAGCCCGACTTATCGGGTGACCGTGTGCCTGTTGAAGAATGAGCCGGCGACTTATAGGCACTGGCGGGTTAAACCGAGAATGGTGGAGCCATAGCGAAAGCGAGTCTGAATAGGGCGTTTTGTCAGTGTTTATAGACCCGAACCCTGGTGATCTAACCATGGCCAGGATGAAGCTTGGGTGATACCAAGTGGAGGTCCCAACCGACTGACGTTGAAAAGTCACCGGATGAGCTGTGGTTAGGGGTGAAATGCCAATCGAACCAGGAGCTAGCTGGTTCTCCCCGAAATACGTTGAGGCGTAGCGTCTAGTGCTCCAGCAGGGGGGTAAAGCGACCATTTCGGTGCGGGCTGCGAGAGCGGTACCAAATCGTGATGAACTCTGAATACCCTGTGTGTAACTAGGCAGTCAGACTGTGGGGGATAAGCTCCATAGTCGAAAGGGAAACAGCCCAGACCGCCAGCTAAGGTCCCAAAATCAACACTAAGTGATAAAGGAGGTGGGATTGCCCAGACAACCAGGAGGTTTGCTTAGAAGCAGCCATCCTCAAAGGAGTGCGTAATAGCCCACTGGTCGAGCGATCCTGCGCCGAAAATGAACGGGGCTAAGTGTTGTACCGAAGCTGCGGATTTATTTATAAATGGTAGGGGAGCGTTCTATGTGGGGTGAAGCGTTAGCGTAAGCGGGCGTGGACTGCATAGAAGTGAGAATGTCGGCTTGAGTAGCGAAAACATGGGTGAGAATCCCATGCCCCGAAACCCTAAGGGTTCCTCCGGCAGGCTCGTCCGCGGAGGGTTAGTCTGGTCCTAAGGTCAGGCCGAAAGGCGTAGTCGATGGATAACAGGTCAACATTCCTGTACCAGTTATGTTTTGGGAAGGGGGACGGAGAAGGCTAGCCAATCCAGATGTTGGTTACTGGTTCAAGCGTTCGAGGCTTTGAGGAACGGAGAAAACGTTCTGAGCTAAGGCGTGAGTACGAGCTGCCACGGCAGCGAAGTTGGTGACGTCATGCTTCCAAGAAAATCCCTATACCCGTTAAGGCATAACTGCCAGTACCCGAAACCGACACAGGTGGGGTGGTAGAGAATACCGAGGGGCGCGAGATAACTCTCTCTAAGGAACTCGGCAAAATGGTCCCGTAACTTCGGGAGAAGGGATGCCAGCGCAAGCTGGTCGCAGTGAAGAGGCCCAGGCGACTGTTTACCAAAAACACAGGTCTCCGCTAAGTCGCAAGACGATGTATGGGGGCTGACACCTGCCCAGTGCCGGAAGGTTAAGGAAGCTGGTTAGCGTAAGCGAAGCTAGTGACTGAAGCCCCGGTGAACGGCGGCCGTAACTATAACGGTCCTAAGGTAGCGAAATTCCTTGTCGGGTAAGTTCCGACCCGCACGAAAGGTGTAACGATCTGGGCGCTGTCTCGGAGAGAGGCTCGGCGAAATAGAATTGTCTGTGAAGATGCGGACTACATACACCCGGACAGAAAGACCCTATGAAGCTTTACTGCAGGTTGGTATTGTTCTCGGGCTCTGAATGCGCAGGATAGGTGGGAGACATTGATGTAGTGCTTTTGGGTGCTACTGAGTCAACGGTGAGATACCACTCTTTCAGAGCTAGAGATCTAACGTTTACCCGTTATCCGGGAAACGGACAGTATCTGCTGGGCAGTTTGACTGGGGCGGTCGCCTCCTAAAAGGTAACGGAGGCGCACAAAGGTTTCCTCAGGCTGGTTGGAAATCAGTCGTCGAGTGCAAAAGCAGAAGGAAGCTTGACTGTGAGACCTACAAGTCGAACAGGGACGAAAGTCGGTTTTAGTGATCCGACGGTTCTGAGTGGAAGGGCCGTCGCTCAACGGATAAAAGTTACTCTAGGGATAACAGGCTGATCTCCCCCAAGAGTTCACATCGACGGGGAGGTTTGGCACCTCGATGTCGGCTCATCGCAACCTGGGGCTGAAGTCGGTCCCAAGGGTTGGGCTGTTCGCCCATTAAAGCGGTACGCGAGCTGGGTTCAGAACGTCGTGAGACAGTTCGGTCCATATCCGGTGTATGCGCAGGAATATTGAGAGGATTTCTCCCTAGTACGAGAGGACCGGGAGGAACGCACCTCTGGTGTACCAGTTATCGTGCCAACGGTAAACGCTGGGTAGCCATGTGCGGAGTGGATAACCGCTGAAAGCATCTAAGTGGGAAGCCCACCTCAAGATGAGTATTCCCATGGTTTAAACCAGTAAGATCACGGGAAGAACACCCGTTGATAGGCTCTACGTGGAAGTCTGGTAACAGATGCAGCGGAGGAGTACTAATAGATCGAGGGCTTGACCTTCTTTTGCTTTTATTCAAATTATTGCTTTATTCTTTCAATTTATTTTTAATAATATCTATGCAGTTTTCAGGGTTCATAAACAAAACTATCCTGGTGTTCATGGCGATGTGGAACCACTCCGATCCATCTCGAACTCGGTTGTGAAACGCATCAGCGGCGACGATATTTGGGGGGTAGCCCCCTGAGAAAATAGCTCAATGCCAGGTAAAATTATTAAAAAAAGGGTTCATATAAGAACCCTTTTTTGATGCTTAATTATTTTTGGCAATTAGGACACCAGTGTGTGCTCCTGCCACAGAGTTTCTCTCTCACTATTTTTTCTCCACATTTTTTACAACTTTTACCACCTCTTCTGTATACCAAGGCTTGTCCACCATATTTTCCATTTGTTCCTTCTAAATCTCGGAAATCACTAAAAGTTGTTCCTCCTTCTCCAATACTTATATTTAAAATTTTGACAAGACTCTTACAAAGCCTTTTTAATTCAGGGCTTTTTAAATTTCTACTTTCAGTTTTTGGATTAATACATGCATCAAATAATGCCTCATCTGCATATATATTCCCAACACCAGCGACCGTCTGTTGATCTAACAATGAAGATTTAATTGAACGAGTTCTTTTCTTCAAATATTTTTCTAAATAACTACTATTAAAAGCTTCACTAAATGGCTCTGGGCCTAATTTTTTAATTCCAGAAACAATTTCTGATACCGATTTTGACGACGGCACGTACCACATCTGTCCGAAATTTCTGATATCTATAAACCGAAGTTCTTTGCCGTTCTTTTCTAAAAACCTAACTCTGGTATGAGCACAAGGGCTTATATGTTTTTCAAGTAATATAAATTGGCCTGTCATTCTAAGGTGAACAACTAAATAACCTTTACTTATTTTATTTTGTGATTGTAAAGATCCTATTAAATATTTTCCTCTTCTTTCCCAATTACCTAAGTAGCTACTTTTGATATTATCAATAAAATTCTTAGATCCTCCAATACTTGCAATTGAACGTTCTTTTAATACTTCTATTCTTTGAATATAAAAATTTTTTAGATGTTTCTCAAGTCCCTTCCTAACTGTCTCAACTTCAGGTAATTCTGGCAAAAGTAATAATACTGCTAACTTGCAGCAGCTTCTAACTCTTTTACTGAAAATTGGCTGGTGTTAGCCCCGCCATCAACACCGCTAAAAGCTTTGAAATCACATTTTTCGAATTTGACAGTCACTGGATATCTCATCGCTGGAGATTTGTCGATAGAGACAATTTCTCCAATTTGATTGAACCAGTATGATTCTTGACGCAAAATGCGCACCTTATCTTTTCTTGCAAAGCTCATCTGACTTCCCTGAATTGAGTTTATATTATTATTATCTATCAAAATTGGAAATATTTGTAGATGTGTCACAGACTGTCGCTGCTATCCTGAAAAGTAGATCTCTATTAAAGATTTTTACTTTCAGATAAAAATAGTTCATATTGATTTTCGGACGAATTTTCAATTAGCTTTGAAATATTAACCTTATAACGATTTTATTTTTTGTGATATCACAACCATCTTTAGACCCATCTTCCATAACGTTTGATTTGCCTGATCCTGATCAAGATGATTTAAGTAATATTGACTTCATTGAGAAATTAGAAAATGCATGGTCTATATGCGAACAATTCGATTTGCAAACTGAAATTTGGCGAGGAAGGATTTTACGTGTTGTTAGAGATAGAGAAAAGAGAGGCGGCGATGGAAGAGGTACAGGTTTTTTGCAGTGGTTAAGAGAGATGGAAATTAGTAAAAGCAAAGCATATTCCCTTATCCAATTAGCGGATTCCTCAGATAATCTTGTGGGTGAAGGAATTCTTGAAGAATCAAGTGTAAATAATTTTTCTAAAAGAGCTTTTATTGAAACTGCGCAAGCTGCGCCTGAGATTCAATATATGGTTTCTGAAGCTGCCAATGAAGGAAAGGATATAACAAGAAGACAAGTAAAGAGTCTTACTGACGAATTTATGGCCGCAACCAGTTCTCTTTTGCCTGTTGAAATTAGAGAAAAAACACAATCAAATCTATTACCAGCCAAGTTCGTTGCTCCATTGGTAAGAGAATTATCTAAGTTATCGCCTATTCAGCAAGAAGAAATATGTGAAACTTTACGAGAAAATCCTGAAATTGATTCGGTCAAAGACATGACGAATACTGCTAAATGGATCGGCAAGTCTTTAGATGCTTCTCTAGCTTTAAGAGCTTTTCAAAATAAGGATTTAAATTTAGATAAAGCCACTCAAGAAGCGCTCAGGTTGGATTCATTAGGATTGCTTGCAGATGCTTTTGGACAGGCAAAAACTATAGAGAGTTCTATCTTGAAGTTTTACTCTGCTTGGAAAAGATTAGAGGGTTTGCAAGAGAGATTATGGGTCGAGTCTGGCAGTAGCACTCCTTATTTAAGAGAGCTTTTAGATACCCTTCAAACTCTGACTGGTTCAACTATAAGAGTTTCTCTTGGAGAACTTTCTGGGGGGAAAAGGTTGAGATTGCAACTTGTTGAGGAAGATACTGAAAGATTGGATCCACCTTCTTTTGATATGAATAAATAATTTACATTCTAAAATCCTGAGTACAAAAATCATTGATTAATTTAAATTCAAAATCGGTCTCAGGAAAATACCAGCTTGTCCAGTAAGAATTATTTAATGTATTATTTAATGTTCTCTTTTTGCAGTTAAGAGCTAAGTAAAAAGATTTATTATTTTTTGTTTTTGCTAAAGCAATATAATTACCATCAAGATATGTCCAGTCTGCCCAATTGATGATTAATGAGCCATATTTTAGCCATTTAGAAGATTTATTTTTTCTTAGTTTTAATTTTGTATTAGGATTGACTTTTGAAGTGTTTTTCAAGTTATTCAAAATATTAATTTCTTCTATTGGGACTTGGTGTATTTTCGCAATTAATGAAAGATCCTCTGATTTTGAAGTTTGATGGTAAAAAACCTTTTTACTTGCTAATTTGATACTTTTATCAGTAATTACTTCTCTATAGTTTGATCCCTTCGGTAGTATGATGATTTGACCTAGTTCGAGGAAAGAATTATTTCCTAAATTATTAATAGAAATAAGATCTTTTAAATTTGCATTATATTCTCTTGCGATTTTATAAAGAGTATCTCCTTCAACAACTTCATGAAAAAGGTTCTCAACTTTTATATCTTTATCATTATTATTTATAGGTATCACTATCTCTTTACCTGCAATTATTTGGGTTGCATTATTGAAATTATTTTTATACATTAGCTCTTTCAACGATACTCCATATCGACTAGATATCTTTAAGAGTGTGTCGTCACTTTTAGCAATAATTTTTGTTTCTGCGTTAACATGTATGGCAAATATTGATAAGAATAAAACAATACTATTAAGATAAAATAGATTAATAGTTGTTTTTATCTTTGTGATCATTTCTATCGCAATTAATAATACAGCTCATAGATTTAAACTAATTTTAACCTATTAACTTATTTAGTAAAGATAAATCGAGCTTATAGGGAGGATACCTGAAATTAAGATCTAGCCAAAAAGGTCTTTTTAGGACTGATTTGTAATGAGTAAAGTTATCAAAACCTGCTTTGCCGTGGTATTTCCCTATTCCACTTGAGCCGACACCTCCGAATGGCAGTTCTGGTATTCCTGCTTGTAAAACGACATCATTAAAGCAAACACCTCCAGAAGAAGTCATTTCAAGTATTTTCCCTTGCTCGTTGCCACCCCCTCCAAAAAGATAAAGAGCAAGGGGTTTAGGCAAAAACTTGAACTCTTTAATGACCTCGTCGAGATTTTTAATAGGCAAAATAGGTAGCAATGGTCCAAAAAGTTCTTCCTTCATTAGTGGATCATTTCGATTCTCGATTTTGATAAGAGTAGGGCTAATCCTTCTATCTATTTCATTGCTATCTCCTCCATATATTATCTGGCCATTCTTTTTAGCTTCTTTTAGTAAGTTATTAAGCCTATCAAAATGGTTCTTATTGATTATTCTCCCCAGATGTTGTGAATCTAGAGGAGTAGTTCCATAAAAATCATTGATCGAATTTTTTAAATTAGAAACTAAAGAATCAACCAGCTTATGCTCAACTAGTAAATGATCTGGTGCAATACATGTTTGACCGGCATTTAGACTTTTCCCCCATATGATCCTCTTTGCAGTTACTTCAAGATTTGCACCATTAATAACAACGGCTGGGCTTTTCCCTCCAAGCTCTAAAGTTACTGGAGTAAGATTTTTTGAAGCCGCTTCCATTACTTTTTTCCCTATATTTTCTCCACCTGTAAAAAAGATATGATCAAATTTTTGAGTTATTAAATCAGCAGCAGTACTTCCATCACCTTCAACAACTTGAGCGATCTCAGGCGGAAAATACTTTTCTATGAGATTTTTTATTAGATTTGAGACATTAGGTGCATGTTCTGAGGGCTTTAAAACTGCAGTATTTCCAGCTGCCAATGCTCCCACTAGCGGCTGAAGGGTAAGAGAAAAAGGATAATTCCATGGACCAATTATCAGAATGCAGCCTAAGGGATCTGGCTGAACAAGTGCTTGAGCAGGCCGTAAAGATATAGGGACATTTATTTTTTTCGCCTTCATCCAGCTGGATAAATTTTTTTGTGCCAATTTTATTTCTTGTTTGACAGCAATAATTTCAAAGAAACCTTCTGTAGGAGGTTTCCCTAAATCCTGATGTAAAGCATTTAATATTTGCTGTTGATGATTTTCTAATAAATTTGACAAGACGTGAAGCTGTTTCCTCCGCCAACTCTCACGTCTTGTCATGCCAGACAAAACTATTTCTTGTAACTGATTAAGTAAGAAATTTTTTGATGACATTGAGATTTGAAGATTTTATTTCTTCTAACAAAATAAATCATTAATTGAGAGTTATGTCGTATGAAGATAGTCCCTAAGTACTTTTTGAGGTGTTTGACATTTTTGTTTCTAATTGCTAGATACGGTTTTTTGATAATTAATTGGATTAGTAAGGAAATCTATGAAAGGTGCTAATCAGTATTTTTATTAAAAGAGAATGGCAAGAACTTTGAGTATTATCTACGAGTTACTTTTGTATGATGTTGACAATAAAATGTTAATCCTTAGTAATGAAAGATTGATTTATCATTTATTAGTTATTTTTGCATTCTCTTTGGCTTTTATAGGTGTTGCCGAAGTAATGTACTGGTCATATAAGAAAGATTATCTTCGGGCGAAAGCTAAATATCTCCGAGAATTAATAGATCAAAAAAATGATTTAACTAGCATAAATGAACCTTTTTATACATGTGTATATGAGAAATGGAACTCTGGAGAAATGCCTCTAAGAGAGGCTAATACGCTTTGCAGCCTAAAGTTTGAGCAGAATTAGTAATTTTTATAGAAATTTTTTAAAAATTCCATACTATAATTTGAAGATAAATTTAGATTTTGTTTGAGAAAATATTTTATGGATAATAAGTCAATAAGTAGTAAATATTTTAGGTATGGAATACTAATTTTTTTTGTTATTACTTTAAGCATTACTCTTGTTCATTTTGATGTTAATATTATTAGTGATTTATTTTATGATATTGTTAGTAGTTTAAATACAAATAGTTTTTCCAGTTTAATATTAATATTCTTGTTATTTTTATTAAGATCCATAAGTATTGTTATACCTGTTTTGCCTGGAACAATATTTTCAGTTGCTGCAGGTTTTCAGTTTGGCTTTACCCAAGGGTTAGTTATTATATTTTTTGCTGATTTTGTATCATGTTCGATATCATTTTTATTGTCTAGAAAATTAGGGAGGAACTTTATTGGTAAGTTGCTTGGCTCAAAGCAAATGAAACGAGTGGAAAGTATTAGTCAATATTATCTTGAAAATAATTATTTTCTGATGACTGCGCTTTTAATGTCTGGGTTCTTTGACTTCGTTTGTTATGCAATAGGACTAACAAAAATAACTTGGAAGAGGTTTATGCCTGCCCTTATTTTTAGTATAATAATTTCAGATTCTCCTTTTGTTGCTAGTGGTTTTGCTGCAAGAAAAATTAAGGATATAGGTTTAAAAAATTTCTTACAAAAAATATTGAATGGTGAAATAAATATGATTTCAGGAAACTATCTTTTGCTATTTATAATATCCTTTCTTATGATTTTTACCTTGGCTATGATAAATATATATTTGAATAAAAGATCCAAGATTATTAAGTGACTTTATTGTTTTACAAAAGCCCTTAAATTTAAGGGCTTTTGTAAATGAATTAATCGTGGCTAGCTTTGGTAAGATTTACCACGATAAGTAAGTTGTACATGCTGCTTTTCAGCGACTGACTTTTGCTGGTTGTACTTAAGGCCTCTGTAAGTTAAAGACATTTCTTGCTCCGAAATATGCTCAAGTCCCCGTTCCTTGGCTTGAGTCAAACTGCGGCTCATCAATCGACGAGGTGAACGTTTTTTGTAGTAATTAATACAAAAATAATTTTAAACGAAAGATTCTCTTCTTGGTGTTCAGCTTGTTACATAAAGCTTACTGTCTTTGAGTGGTAAGTAATTTTTTATATCTTTTGTGCTTTAGTAACTTATCCATAGACATAAAAAATCATTTTTGCTTTACAAAATATTTTACTTGAATGTAATTATGCACTAGAGGAGGAGGTTTCTCTAAGGAAATCAAAAGGAAAGAAAACCACAGGAATAAAGATGAAAGAGTATCAGATCGATTAGGTCTGAAGAGTTGTCTTGCTAAAATGGATTAAATAGATTCCTTTTAATAAGCACTAAGTGCTTGTGATATGAAAATTCTGCTGCCTTTTTGCTTGAATAGAACCATCAGAAGCAATTCAACAACATAAATTTCTTAAAGACTCGGTCAGGCTATCTGCTGATTAATTTTTTTCTCGTGTAACTTTGATTTATATTAAGTTTGAGGAAATAGGGCGAAATTTTGTCAATAAAGAAGTGAAGTGGTGTAAATAAGTCCTCACTTAGAATTCAAATATGTTTAAGAGAATATTTCTGTTCTCAGCAATTTAGTGCAATATGGTTTAGAAAGGTATTAACAGAACAACTCCTCACACATAGTTCTGTGCCAAAAAAGCATCCACTCAGTGAGCAGGATGCTTTTTTAGTGACTGAATGCATGTGCCAATTTTTAAACTCGCCTGCAAAGGGTTTCCCCTGGTTTTATTTCTATTAAATTAAATTCGTGAGGAGTTGAGATCCTCCGCAGTGGAAACAAGGAAACACTTGCGACTGATCTTCAAAAAAACCGCCATGTTATAACTGGCGGTTTTTTTGTGTTTTCTTTGATTCCACCTTTTAAGTCCTTCGTGATGATGCCATGCCTGCTTACTTACAGCTTGGAAATAAATAGTGAGGTAAAAATAATAATTTTCCCTTCTCAAATTGATTTTGAGAAATCACAAAGATATTTTGACATTGCTTAAACAGTTGTTTTCTCTGATGTTTGTGTAATGTAAATTTGTTAGGAATGAATTAAGAGTTCTAGCACTCTCGCCCCAGTAAGTCGAAGTTAGAAAGTCAAAGGTGGAAAGTTCAGTTGGATTTTTATGTGCTAAGCACAAAGAGGTCAATTGAAATCTTGCTTCTTTTTTAATTTATCAAAACTAGAGTTTAGAAGAAATTCTTGGGAATATTGTTTTTATGAGTGCTCTAATTTAAATGGAAGTAATTGCCCTCTGGGGAAAAGACCATTTGAGGCCTCTTCCAAGACTCCATCCTAGGATTTAAACACAAAAGCAATTACTTGGCATAAAGGTAGTATGGAAATATTACGTGAATAATGATTTATAGTTACGAATTTTTTTTCTAAAAAAAAGACCTTACTTGAAAAATTCTGCATTGCAAGATCAAAAGGTGCTATTGATCTTGCAATGCAGAATTAATAAATACTCGGAAATTTGTAGCAATTATATTTTGAATTTTACCGATCTTTTCTCTTATTTACTAATCACTACGATGGCTTCTAAATCTAAAATATAAAAACTGTTTGAGAATTAATCTAATACAAGAAATCCATCTTCCCGCTCGTGATGAAGAGGTGAGAGATTTAGTAAGGAGTTTTATTTGTTCTTCTCTCTCTCTGTATTTAAGATCTAATTCGTTTTTTGCGATTTCAAGGATTTTGAGTTGATTTGCACAATCACTCTTAACTTCCCAATTTTTAATATATGCATTTAATTCCTCAATGTTCATATTACTGTACTTGCTGATTAGCATCTTTATATCATTAGGGACAGATCGCATGAAGAGATGTTTCTTTATGTTTAATCTAGCTTGCTAAGGAGATGTTTATGATGGGTAAACTCACCCAAATCTTGTTAACGGTAATTAGTAATTCTATTGAGTTAGATAAATTTTTCTTATTTAATAATAGAAGTTGAAATATTTTTTATTTAATAAGCAGGATTATTAAACTATCAACTTTTAAATTAAATAGAAAAGGCATATTTCTATTTAAAAGATAACTTTATGCTTGATATATTTCCTATAGAAATTTATTGGCTTTCACAATTAATTTTGATTAAAGACATAATAAAAAATATTGTTTAATTAATTTAGTTTCTCGGTAAAACAATGTTAACTAAAAAGGACTGACATTAGCCAGTGGTAATAGTATGAATTGATTTTTAATATCTACGGTTAGATAGTAGTCATGTAGGCAAGGAAGCCAACTGGAACAAAGAGCAAGGTAGCAATAGTAAAACGTACAAACTTTCCCGTTCCTGAGTCTTTTGAATAGTCAGTGAAGTGCTTTGTGTTGTTCCACTCGGACCAATTCTTAGGGCTGTTATCAGATGATGTCATTGTTAGTTAAGCAAATACGGTAGTACCAACTTCAAAAGCACCAGCTAAGAAAAGAAGTGCAGGAAGATTCCAGAGAACAATTAGTTTTGCAGCAGTGATTTTGTTGAATGCAAGCATGACTAAAAGTTTTTTGGGTTGGATCAACGTGGCTAACATAAAAAAGAGGTCCCAAGTGCTGCAGGACGGTTGAAGTAGGGCTAACCAGTTCGGGCTATTTGTACTTATTAGAGTCATCAATAGATCTAATCATTGAAAAAATATCTCTCTAACTAGTTGCTACCGTTGGGTTTTTAGACTTATTTCTATTGACTTTTAGAAGAAGCCGTACCCGACCGTATCTTTCATTTGAAAAATTCATACTTTACATTTGTTCACATCAACTCAATTCCAGTAATGACAAGTTCAACCTCATCTCAGGTAATCACTGAGTACGGCAAGCAAAACATCTTTGCTCGTGAAACACAGCCTCAGCTTGTAGAGGACTACACCAGCTACCCAGAAGAAGCAGAAAAGACAAATGGCCGTTGGGCAATGATCGGAATGATCAGTCTTTTAGGTGCTTACTTCACTACAGGTCAAATCATTCCTGGAATTTTCTAAATCAATAACTACCAATAACAATGCAACCATCTAACAAAACAATTCTAGAAAGAAGCATCGGCAGACCAGCCATGATGGCATTCGTTCTACTAACAGGTATCTACCTAACAACCGGTCAACTCATTCCAGGTGTCGTTTAATGAAAAACCCAACCACTGAAACTCCAAGAGTCGAGGAAGGCAAAGTTATTGCAGAAAGACTCAATGGACTAGCTGCATCTATTGGTTGCCTAGCCCTTGTCGGCGCTTACCTAACAACCGGTCAAATCATCCCAGGTGTTGTTTAATGAATAAGGAAACTAGCTACTGGAAAACAGCAGAGCAGATGAATGGCCGTCTAGCGATGATGGGCCTCTTTGCAGCAGTCATTAACTACGGAATAACAGGTTGGATAGTTCCAGGAATTGTTTGATTCTAGTTTAAATATCTGATCAGAAAGGCCTCTTCTCTGTCATTACAGTAGGGGCTTTTTTATTCGCCTATTCTCTAAAAACTAAGTATGAAATTTATGCATACAGACCATAAAAATCTTGTACACCATATTAAGTATATGGCTATATGTCAGTAGACGTATTCAATTCATTATAGTTGCACCAAGAAAAAACAAAAAAAAAGTTCTTAACCAGACCGTTAAAAACTTTTATTAGATCTTTTCAATAAATTTTGAAAAAATTGTTGATAAGGCTTAAATGGGTTGAGTTCCATTCAAAAAATGCCAGGAATGATTTGACCAGTTGTTGCGTAAGCGCCAAAGGCTGCAACGAAACCAAGCATTGCTGCCCAACCGTTAAACTTTTCTGCTTCAGGAGTCATGGCAAAAATATAAATATAAAAAAAATATAAAGAAAAATTCCTTAAACTGTGGGTTTTTGCTTAGGCGATTAAATTATGAATTTTGATAAATGCTATTAGAAAAACTTATTTATTTATCAAGGTGCTCAAATCGCGCTGAACAAAAACAGGTTCAAAAGTTTTTTGCAAGGGTTCTGGCTGTGTACTGAAAAACTGTGGACTCTCTCCCTCTTGTTTGCTTTAGAGCATCGTTTTCTATTATGAATTCATTGCAAGTGTCTTCTCCTTTAAGTAAGTAATATTGACTTTTATGCGGAAACTGCCTCTTTCAAAAATTCCATTACTTAGTAATTGTATTGGTTGTGTTGTTGGTCGTAGGATTTCCTGGTTGGGAATTTTTTCTGTTTCTGACCCATTTGGGAAATAAACAGGTGTTTACTCTTATGTTCTATTAATCAAGTTTGATTAGAAATGGAATGGAGTTCTAGGGCTTGAGTTGTCACAGGTCCGCGAAGAGTTAGCACAGGAAATGGATTGTTCAAATGGATACAAAGGTGCTGAACTTAAAGGGGCGAGCAAAATCTCGTCCCCTTTCGTCATTGCTCTTAATGGATATTACTCTTTATGACCACTGCGGTTCTCTTGAAGAGGCTCTTCAATAAATAAATAGATAGCTTCTTTAAGGATTTGAGGTGGTGGTTGGTCTAATTGTTCTGGCTTTTTGAGAGACCCTTCAACAGCATTTGCCCACAATTTTGCAGCTTCTTGGGAGGTGAAAGTTTTAGATCTTGGCCCCAGATATTGCTTCTTTCGAATGAGTGATTGCCACCCACTCCCGCTTCTACGAATGGTTGACATTTTTTGAGTCGTATCAGCTCAGATGCATCAAGCAAAAATGGTCTAAAAACAACAAAAGTGGACCCAAAACTGGACGTCCACTTTCAAAGATTTGCAATCTTTAGTGCCTTAGATTGCTTGCCCTGACTGCGGTTGAGGGCAGTGCCCTCGTCGGGACTTGAACCCGAGACCTCTCCCTTACCAAGGGAGTGCTCTACCGCTGAGCTACAAGGGCTTGTGGAAAGATGGGCCGGGTTGGATTTGAACCAACGTAGGCGTAGCCAGCGGATTTACAGTCCGCCCCCATTAACCACTCGGGCACCGACCCGATCCACTTAATAAGATTAACAGTAAACGGTTCCACTTTTCTTGGATTTGTTGGTCCAATTAGGTTGGAATCGATACGATCGTACAAGATGTTTAATTTGGCAGGAATATGGATCTTTTAATTATTAATGGACCGAATTTGAATCTTGTTGGGAAAAGGGAGCCCACCATATATGGCACGCAAACGCTAGTAGATATTCAAGATGAATTATTAACGTTAGCAAGCGAGCTTGACGCAGAGCTTAAATTTTTTCAGAGTAATTCAGAAGGCGAGATGATTGATTGCATTCAAAACAGCGCTGGTTCTGTTGACGGAATATTGATTAACGCAGGAGCTTATACACACACTTCCATAGCTTTAAGGGATGCTTTATTAGGAGTTGCTATTCCCTATGTGGAGATACATCTAAGTAACATTTATGCTAGGGAAGAATTTCGCCACAAATCATTTCTTTCAGATAAAGCATTGGGTTTAGTTTGTGGCTTTGGAGTAAATAGTTATCAACTTGCGTTGAAAGGAATAGTTTCTTACTTAAAGAGAGTCTGAGGAGCCTATGGATAATTCAAAATCCCAAGTCGTTGGGCAATCAAATATTCGCTGTCTAATAAATAAAACTAATGAAGATTGGATAAATCTTGCAATTGCTAATCCATTGGAAATACTTTTGGATCATGCACATTGTGAGCGAAAGGCGGCTGGCGTGGCTCTTCAACTCATGTTTCGTTATGTAAGTGAACCTGGTCTTTCAGAGGTTCTAAGCCCATTAGCAAGAGAGGAACTTGAACATTTTGAGAGGGTTTTATCAATTTTGAATGCGCGAGGGAAAAAACTTCAAAAATTAGAATCTCCTCCATATGCTGCGATTTTGGCAAAAAACATTCGCAAAGATGAACCTTTGCGAATGTTGGATAGCTTTCTGGTGGCGGGTCTTATCGAGGCAAGGAGTCATGAAAGAATGAAATTGTTGTCTATACATTCTCCTGATATTGAACTTAGCAATCTATACGCCGACTTACTAAAGAGCGAAGCCAGGCATTTTGGGATTTATTGGAAGTTGGCAGATGAACGTTTTGAGAGGAATACTATTAACTTGAGGTTGAAAGAATTAGCTAAGGTTGAATCAGATGCTTTAGTTAAAACGCATCATGAGCCAAGAATGCATAGTTAATTATTTTTTAAGTAGATAGAAGTCCCCCCAATTAAATGAAAGTTTTAACTATTGCGGGTGTAGGCCCAGGAGATCCCTCTTTATTGACTCTGGCAGCGGTTGATGCTATTCGACATTCAACAGTTGTTTCTTATCCTGTCTCTAGTAAAGGAGGAGAAAGTCTTGCGGAAAAAATTGCTTCAAAATGGATAAGCAAAGATCAAAAAAAAATTCCTTTATATTTTCCTATGGTTAATGATCAGAGCATATTAAAAAATGCATGGAGAGTTGCCGGGAATAAATTAATAAGGATGGTTGACAAGGGTGAAAGAGTCGTTTTCCTCGCTCAAGGAGATGTTTCGCTTTTTTCAACAGGCTCTTATCTTTCAAAGGTGATAGAAAAATATCATCCAGATTGTCTCGTTAAATTAATTCCAGGTGTTACATCTTTTTCGGCTGCTGCTGCGAAAAGTAAATTACCACTTGCTTTTCAAGACGAACAGTTACTCGTAGCGCCTGTCCCGGACTCGCATAACGAGCTAAAGGTTATTCTTTCTGATGCAGCTTTGATGAAAAGGGTGGTTGTGTTGCTCAAGCTTGGGAAAAAATGGGAATGGGTCAAACCTTTGCTTGAAGAACTCGATCTAATAGAAAGATCTGTATTCGCAGAACGAATAGGATTCTCAGATCAACAAATTATTAGAGCATCTGATCTTTCAATAGGTGCTAGGCCATATTTTTCAATGCTATTGATTCGACAAAGTTGGCCTTTGATTATGCCCTGAAATGTTTTAGTTGAATTTAATCAGCTCGTCTTCGAGAAGTTTTATAGCTTCATTTGGAGAGCTTGCTCTAACTAATTTTTGGCGTAGCGTAGAGGCGCCTTGAAAGCCTCTACAAGTCCAATTCATATGTTTTCTGGCAATCAAAAGTCCATGATTACCTTTTTTTAAAATAAGTAATTTGAGATGTTCGAGGGATAAGCTGATTTTCATCTTTGCGTCAGGTGGTATGAAAGTTTTTTGATTTTTGATTTCCGCGTCAATTTGTCCAACCAGCCATGGAGCTCCCATGCTTGCCCTCCCTATCATTACCCCATCGGCATTCGTAATCTTTAAACATTCGATGGCATCACGAGAATTTTTAATGTCACCATTGGCAATGACAGGGATATCTAATGATTTTTTTATTTTTGAAATAGCTTCCCAATTTGCATTCCCAGAAAATCCTTGCTTCCTCGTTCGGCCATGAACAGTTATTAGTTGCGCCCCAGCGTCCTGTAGCCCTAAAGCAAAAGATATTGGATCATTGGTGGTTTCATCCCAACCCAACCTAATCTTTACTGTTAATGGAATTGATATTGCCTTGGAAACCTTTTTGACGATCAATTGAGCAAGTTCTGGTTCTTTTAATAGAGCACTTCCTCCCCCTTTCCGCGCAATTTTTTTTACTGGGCAACCCATGTTTATATCTATAAGGAATGCACCCGATGATTCGGCTTTGACAGCTGCGTCTATCATTGAATCTGGCCTATGGTCAAACAGTTGAACACCAATTGGACCACTCTCCTCTGAAAGCTCAATTACTTTTTCTTCCCCATGACCTAGCTCAAGACTTTTAGCATTCACCATTTCTGTAAAAAGTAAAGCTTTTGGAGACCATCTACGAACAAACTTTCTGAAGATTTGATCACTTACACCTGCCAGTGGGGATTGAATAACTGGACAGTCTAATGATCTAGAAGTTCCATTCCCTGATAACAAAATCGGAGATAACACTTTCATCTCTAAAGTAGGTTTGAATTTTTCTTTGTCATTACAAAAAGAAAAAGTTTGATTTGTTTTTTGGTTTCAAAAAATAAGCAAAAAATGCTTAATGATGCTTTTAAGGAAACGGCACTTTCAGAGATGCTATCAAATCCAGAAGTATTGATATTAAGGATAGTTTGGTCGTGAATGAATCCTTTTTTTGTGAATCTTTTTGGGTCAGTTTTATTTCTAATCCTCATTTTCTAATATAACTCTCTGTTCAGACTTGTAGTATGAAGAATTAATCTTGATTTTGGCCTATAAAGGTTACATAATCTTATTAAAGGTAGAGAATTTTGCCGCTGCCAATAGTCGCAATAATTGGACGCCCAAATGTTGGGAAATCTACATTGGTGAATCGCTTATGTCAGAGCAGGGAAGCCATTGTTCATGATGAACCAGGGGTAACTAGAGATCGAACTTATCAAGATGGATTTTGGAGAGATAGAGATTTTAAAGTTGTAGATACTGGGGGTTTGGTTTTTGATGACGATACTGAGTTCCTTCCTGAAATAAGAGAGCAAGCTAATCTTGCGCTTGAAGAAGCCGTCGTTGCATTAGTAATTGTTGATGGCCAAGAGGGGGTTACTACTGCTGATGAATCGATTGCTGAATTTTTGAGGTCTCATTCTTGTAAAACACTCGTTGTGGTTAACAAATGTGAATCACCCGAGCAAGGGTTAGCAATGGCAGCAGAATTTTGGAAGCTTGGTCTCGGTGAACCATATCCAATTTCTGCCATACATGGAGTAGGGACCGGGGATTTGCTTGATCATGTGGTTAAGTTGTTCCCCTCAAAAGATTTAGATGAAGTCGATGATTCTCCTGTTCAATTGGCAATCATTGGCCGACCAAATGTAGGAAAGTCAAGTCTTCTTAATTCTATTTGTGGAGAAGCAAGAGCAATTGTTAGTTCGATTAGGGGCACGACTCGAGATACGATTGATACTCGAATAACTCATCATGGTAAACAATGGAAATTAGTTGATACGGCGGGAATCCGTAGACGTAGAAGTGTTAACTATGGTCCAGAGTTCTTCGGCATTAATCGGAGTTTTAAGGCGATAGAAAGAAGTGATGTTTGTGTATTGGTTATTGATGCTTTGGATGGCGTGACAGAACAAGATCAAAGACTTGCAGGTAAAATTGAGCAGAAAGGAAGAGCATGTGTAATTGTCGTAAACAAATGGGATGCTATTGAAAAAGATAGTCACACAATGTCTGCAATGGAAAAAGAAATTCGTTCGAAATTATATTTCCTCGATTGGGCCGAGATGATTTTTACATCTGCGCTGACGGGACAAAGAGTTGAAGGCATTTTTGCATTAGCTACTTTGGCAGTTGATCAAAATAGAAGAAGAGTTAGTACATCAGTTGTTAATGAGGTCCTAACTGAGGCTTTGAAATGGAGAAGTCCCCCTACCACAAGAGGCGGAAAACAAGGGCGTCTTTATTACGGTACTCAAGTAGCTATTAATCCTCCAAGCTTTACTCTTTTTGTGAATGAAGCTAAATTGTTTGGGGAAACCTATAGAAGATATATTGAAAGACAAGTTAGAGAGGGACTTGGGTTTGAAGGGACTCCTATAAAATTGTTTTGGAGAGGGAAGCAGCAACGCGATGTCGAAAAAGACTTGGCACGCGAACAGAGAGGGGGCTGAAATTAGTAATTTTTATGGATTGGCTAAAAAAGATTCCAATTGGTCAATATGTCTCTGGCAAATCTAGCTGGCTTCGTGGTATTGATCCTCGAATCAAACTTTCCTGGATCTTGGTGTTTTTGTTATCTCCTATTTTAGCTAATTCCATCTGGAGAATTTCAATAGCTTTGTTTCTTTTATTTATTACGTTTCTTAGTTTGCTACCTCCTCGCATTTGGTGGAGGTCTCTGGTATTTCTATTGTTTTTCTCTTTAATTATCGGATTCTTATCAATTGTTTTACCCGCGAGTGAAGCGTCAAGTGAATTGACCATAAGAGCACCTGATGAAATACCAGGAGCAATTGTTATGACTCGATCATGGGAGATTTTTAAGCTGGGGCCATTTAACTTTGGGGGTATTTCATTAGGGCCATTAATCGTTGATCGTCGCTCTGCTGAATTAGGCATTAAAACTTCGACTTTAATTTTTACTGTTATTCATAGTGTGAATTTGATGTTAATCACAACACCTCCTGAAGATCTTGTATGGGCAATCAAGTGGTTTTTTTCTCCTTTGGCTTCGTTGGGAGTCCCTATGGAAAAATTGTCATTTCAACTTCTTTTGGCTTTGCGATTTTTACCCTTAGTTCAAGAGGAGCTCCAAAACCTCTTTCGTTCCGTCGGTGTGAGGGCAATTGAATTTAGAAAATTGGGATTAAAAAGTTCATTAGATTTGCTTGTAACTTTAGGAGAACGACTTTTGTCAAATATTTTGCTCAGAGCAGAACAGGGAGCTGATTCTCTAATGTCAAGAGAGGGGCTTTGGCTGTCATCCCAGCAACTACGACCTAGTATTGTTGTTAATCCTAGATATTTGTGGGTTAATTTAAATTCGATTTTTGTGCTTTTGATAGCTATTGTATTACGTTGTATGTATGGTACATCTTAATTAAAAACAATTAAAATTTGAACGCTGAACGCTACCTGAATCACCCAACTTTTGGAATGTTATATTTGGTTTCACCAGCAACTAATGGTAGAGATGTTTATGCAACTTTATATGCGCAAAAAATATTTTTTTTAGTTACTTTGCAACCGAGAGGAGCAACTTTTGAGGTCATTCCATATATGGATGCTCGGCATTATTCAGAAATGCATTTGTCTAAATGTAAGAGAGAAAAATCATCAGACATTGACGTTTGGAAGGAATTATTTAATCAAACTTTTATGTAAATTTGGTCGATTTGATGGTGATTGACTTTCTTGAATATAAATCGATAATAAATTCACTACCCCTAGGGGTTAGTTTACTTGCAGTGAGCAAGGGGCATGATCAAGAATCCATTCGTAAACTTTCTGGTTATGGTCAGGTGGATTTTGGAGAAAGTCGTTTACAAGAGGCTCTCCCAAAAAAAAACGAACTGAATGATCTGAAGCAACTCCGATGGCATTTTGTAGGGACATTGCAGAAAAATAAAGTCAGAGGAGTTATTAAAGAATTCGACTTTATTCATTCTGTTGACTCTTTGTCGTTGCTTGAACGAATTTCTAGAATTTCGCTGGAAGAGCAAAAAACTCCAAATTTATTTTTACAAGTAAAATTTAGGAATGATCCCCAAAAGGGTGGATTTTCAAAGGAAGATCTCTTGAACAGTTGGTCTAAGATTATTGCTTTGAATAATGTTAATTTGATCGGCCTAATGACAATTCCACCAATTGCTCTTGATTCCTATCAAAGAAAAGATTTATTTCATGAATGTAAAAACCTTGCAAATCATTTGGGATTAAAGGATTGCTCAATGGGCATGAGCAATGATTGGAAAGAGGCTATTGAGGTCGGCGCTACTTGGATTCGTTTGGGATCTTTTTTGTTTGGCAAACGTCGAACTTAGAGAAATTGTCGAAGATATGAAAAAACTAATAAAAAAGCTTGCCCCTTTAGATAAGGAACGTTATTTAAGTATATGGTTCATCCTTCATTTCGTTGAAGATGTATCCGATGTTGGCTTATCCAACTTTTAACAAATCATCCCGAGAGGATTAACTGGTGTCGCTTATTTCCCGTCTTCGTGCTGTCGTCGCTGGTGATGACTTTTTAGATAGTGATTTTGATGAGCTCGACTACGACACATGTGAAGACTTTGAGAATTTTAATAAAGGGAGCAAAGTAGGAAACGGAGAAATGGCAACAATCTCTCAGCCTAATCCTTTTGATGGGAGAGGTGGTTATACTTCTTCAAATGTCATAGGTATGCCTGGGATTTCAACAAATGATTCTGAAGTTAGTTTGATGGAACCTCGTAGCTTTGATGAAATGCCGAGAGTAATCCAAGCTTTGCGAGAGCGTAAAACAGTTATTTTAAATCTCACAATGATGGAGCCTGATCAGGCGCAAAGGGCGGTTGATTTTGTTGCAGGTGGAACATTTGCTATTGATGGACATCAAGAGAGGGTTGGAGAAAGTATTTTCCTTTTTGCGCCTTCTTGTGTGACAGTTACTAATTCATTCCAAGAGGAAGCTTCCCCTTCAAATATGGCTAATAAAGGTCATGACTTGATGTCTAAGGAAACCTCTCCTGCTCCAGAACCTGCGTGGGGGGAGACAGTAGCTACAGCTCTTTGAGTGATTAAATAGATTGGAAATTTCTATTGGGATAATTGGCCTTGGCAGTATGGCTAAAGCTATTGTCTCCCCTCTTTTGGAAAGAGGTGAATACAAACCTGAAAATGTTTTAGGAATTGTTGGTAAAAGCTCAAGTATTGAGCCTGCGTTGAATGATCTTCCAAAAGAAATAAAAGTCGTATCGAGTGAAGACTCTTTCTCGACAGAGATATGGAATGCTCCTTTGAAAATTTTGGCTGTAAAACCTCAACAATTCAGCAAAATCAAAGAATCAGATTCAACATTCCAATCGAAAGCTCACTTCCCCAAACCATTGTTAATTTCCGTCTTGGCTGGAATAACATTGAAAACTCTTAAGAAAGCTTTCCCCTTACATACATGTGTAAGAGCAGTGCCAAACACTCCTTGTCTTGTAAGTCAAGGGCTTACTGGTTTGGCTTGGGATGATAGTATAACTTTCGATCAGAAGGAAGTCGTTAGAAAGATTTTTGAACCTATTAGTGAAATTTACGAGTTAGAGGAGCAAAAGCTTGATTCCTTTTTGGCTTTAACTTCTTCAGGACCTGCATATTTAGCTTTAGTGCTTGAGGCAATGGCTGATGGTGCTGTGGCAGCAGGATTACCACGACAATTGTCCAATCAATTAGCTCATAAAACCCTCTCAGGCACTGCATCGCTATTAAGAGAAAAAAGTTTGCACCCTGCTGAACTTAAAGATATGGTTGCCTCTCCAGCAGGCACTACAATCAACGCTCTTCGACACCTTGAACTTGCGGGCTTGAGATCCGCCTTAATTGAAGCAGTTGTTTTAGCTGCTCAGAAGAGTCGTCAATTGGCTGAGGAGATTTCGAGTTAGATGACTTAAGTACGTCTGCATATAGAGTTTCAAGTGAGTCAATATTCTGTTGAAGTGTATATTTTTCTTTTACCCTCATGCGAGCACGTCTACCTAATTCGTGTGTAAGTACTGGTTGATCACGTAATACAGGTAAAAGAGTCCTTAGTTGAGAGGTAACCCCCTCAGTGTTAAGTATTATTCCTGCTCCATTTTTAAGCACTTCTCCATCTGCTCCAGCATCTGTCGCTATGCATGCTGTTCCAGTTGCCATGGCTTCAAGCAAGGCGATAGATAATCCCTCTACAAGACTTGGGAGTATAAAAACCTCAGCGATTTGAAGAAGAGCAACCCTTTTATTTTGATCGGCCTCATATCCCCACCAAATAACATTATCTTCTTTATTGAAGATTGAATGATTTTCGAGCGTTGGCCTTAGTGGCCCATCTCCTACTATTACTAGTCGACATCCTTTTGGCTGGACGAATCTCCATGCTCGTAGTAAAGCTTCAACATTTTTTTCAGAGGCTATTCTACCCATATAGATAAATATTCTCTCAGAACCGAGCTTCTTTTTTATTGCATGATGCAGCTCGTTTTGTGAATTACTTGGTTTCAGCGGGTTCCATTTCTTTATGTCAATTCCATTGGGGATTACTTCGAGTCTGCTTTCTTTAACACCTAGTTTGGCAAGTACTTCTGCTTGCAAATCTGAAAAAACAATTACTCTGTCATACTTGGCCAATGATGGTGCATAAAGTTGGTAGGTAAGTTGCTGTGTATTGGCAGTCAGATTTCTTAGTTTCGAATCGAAAGCAGGGTGAAAAGTTGCGATCAAGGGTAAATTAAGTTTATGACAAAGCTCAGGTAGTCGAAAATCCAAAGGAGAAAGAGTCAGGCTTGCATGAACTAAGTCAGGTTTAAGTCTTGAAAGAGATTCTCTAAGCTCTCTTTGAGCATTTAATGAAGGGATTGTGTAAACCTGAGATTTAATTAAATAAGGAAGACTTACATCAGGATCATTGGCTAATAGGGAAGTTTTATTATTCCCATCTCTTGTTGGGTTATCAAAGTGAATAAAACTTGTTTGATATCCTCTCTCCCTAAGCTTTTCAGTCGTGCTAAGTCCGTAACAGACGTTCCCGCAAAAAGGTGTTTTTTTGCCTAGCCAGGCGATATGGGTCAACTCTAAAAAAATCGGTATTTTAAATTAGCAGCTATCATAAATTTCTTCTCTAACTATTGTAATAGTTAAATAATTCATAAATAATAATTTTTTTAAATATGTTGTTCTAATTAGTATTTAGATCATTGCAAATTATCACCTCTCTCATCATTTGCAGAGATGTAATTCTTTTTTGTAAATGAGTTTCAATCCAGGTCTCAACAATTTTTAGTAGTTTTAACCAGACATTTTTAGGACCTAATAATTTTCCATTACTGTGAAAAGGTAATTTTTCTAGTAGGAGTCTCTGAAGTAAAGCAAGTTCTGATGGATTAAGCTCTGTGCTTGCATTAGGCATTCTTCCAATTGCAAAACCCTCTTCAGGAATAAAGCTACATTTCCAACTCCACTTTCCAATAGGGGGTATTAGCTTGGAGCCTGAGTAACAACAGTTTTGAAGCGGTAAGCAATATCCGCCTAGAGCCAATAAATGAATGCATGATTGAATACTTATTGCTAAAGCTTCTAATGTTTCAAATTCTGTTTTATGTAATTCATTTAGTCTATCTAGATGGATTAAAACCAGTTTCAGTAAATCTTTTTGCGGGTCTTCGTTCCCAACTAAAATCATAATCAGCTCGGAAATTGCTTGTGCGGCTGAAAGTGTTTCGATGTTTTTGCCAAGATTCCCATAACTCTTAATAATTTTTATTTGTGTAACTCGCCTTAGATTTTTTTTCCCGACTATATGTAAATCTAAAAAATTAAACGGTGATGTAGCTCCAAGTCTACTTTTCGGTTTTCTTGCTCCTGGTATTGCGAGACGTGATATCCCATTTTCTTCACTAAGTATCGTTAAAAGCCTGTCATTTTCACCTAGTGGTCCAACTTTTAAAGAAAGACCTTTTATTCTTTGATTTGAATTCATTATTCCTTTTTCTTTTGTTCTTGAGTAATTTCAAAACCAAAACTTGTTCCAATATATGTTGCCCCTGCTTCAATAAGTTCTATTGCTTGATCAAAAGTTTTAATACCTCCAACAGTCTTAATTGAACAGCGATTTTTTACAATTTTAGAGACATGATTAGTTTGATCCTTTGAGATAGATGGCCCAAAACCATTGCCTATTTGAATTCCAATTGCGCCCGCATCAATTAATGCATCAATTGCCCAGGAAAGTTTTGATAAGTGTAAGATTGTATTTGCATCCATTATTACTCTTACGGGAATACCAAGTTCACTTATTTGATTTATTTCCTCAGCAAATAGTTCTATATTGCCTTCTTTTAATGCAAAATAATTTGGAACAAGATCTAACTCTTCTGCTCCTTTCTCTATTGCATACTCGGCTTCTTTTTGTTTGTTAGAAGTTGGGATAAACCCAAAAGGGAAGGCGATTACTGAGATTAATTTTGTAGTACTTTTGCTGCCTAACCTTTCACGTGCAATTGATAGATTGGAAAGACTAGTACATAAACCTGCAAAGCCATTTTGCTTAGATGCATCACAAACTTGAAGAATCGCTTCTTTATCAAAATGAGGATTTAGGACTGCTTGATAAATCACATTAGCAATATTGGTATGAGCTTCTTCTAAGCTGTGAATACTCATTTGACTAGAAGTTTCTAAATTTTTTCTTGGATTACGCCATATCCTCCATGATTTCTCTTGTAAATAACTCGCAAAGCTGACCCTTCTTCCTCTCTAAATAGATAGAAGTCATGATCAATCAAGTCTAATTGGACTCTTGCTTGATCAATAGTCATAGGATTCATCTCAAAATATTTGCGTCTTACTCCTGGACTGGGTAAATGAGGTTCTTTACCTTCAATGAGCGAATGATCCGAGGAAGAAAAATTTTTAGTTTCTTCGTTTTGGACTGATTTCGTTGACTGATTATTATGAACATTGTGACTGTTATGTCGCTCTTTGTACTTACGTAATTGCCGTGCAAGTTTATTTGCTACTAAGTCGATGCTTGCATAGAGATTTTCACTTCTTTCTTGGGCTCTTATTACTGTTCCGTTTGCAAAGACAGTCACCTCAGCTGTCTGTTGTGGCACGCGAGGATTTCGAGCGACTGAGAGGTGGACATCAGCTTCTTGCACCATTTCTTGGAAATTGTGAGTTGCTTTATCAATTTTTGTTTTGGTGTAATCACGAAGTGATGGAGTTAATTCAAGATTGCGTCCATGGATAAGAAGCTTCATTCTGTTTCGCCTGAGTCAGGGCCTAATAGCAACTTAGATCTAACCCCTCAACTTGCACAATCTTCTTCCGCTTTTCTTTTTGAACCTAAAAATATTGTTCCATTTGAGACTGCCTTAGGTTGGCAGAAGAATTTTCAAAAAAACCTTATTGAGGAACCGTTCTCACCCCAAGCAGTATGGCTTCTTGAACATTTTTCTTGTTTCACAATGGGTAGAGGTAGCGATAAAAAAAATTTGTTGTTTGAAGAAAATAATTCTCCTTTACCAGTTTTTAGTATTGAGAGAGGAGGTGAAGTTACGCATCACATGCCTGGGCAGATCGTTGGATATCTGGTTCTAAATTTAAGTCTTCACAAAAAAGACTTATCTTGGTATCTGAGAGAACTGGAGCAAGTGCTGATTGATGTTCTTGACTTGTTGGGAATAGAGGGGAAGAGGTTAGATGGCTTAACAGGAGTTTGGTGTGAAGATAAAAAGGTTGGTTCAATAGGAATTGGTTGCAAGAGATGGGTGACTCAGCATGGATTTTCACTAAATGTAGATTGTGATCTAATTGGTTTTGAAAAGATAATTCCTTGTGGATTAGATAAAGTGAAAGTAGGGAAATTGAGTGATTGGATACCTGGCATCAAAGTCTGTGACGTTACGCCTCTTTTAAGGGAATCTGTTAAAAGACGTTTTAAATTGAACTGGGAAAAATAAATCAACCTCTTTAAATATCACTAAAAAAATAACAAATTATTTTTTGGCTATGACAAAAACTAAATCACAAAAGGATATATTTTCTTCTGAGGATGCTTTGGCTTTTTGGATCCCTAATAGGAAAGAGGAACAAGCAATTAATAGAAGATCTCATCTTAATAAGATCACTCAAGTTGACGAGATTTGGGAACTATTAAAACTTCAGTTAGGGGAGGTGTTGGCAGTTGATTCACCACATACTTTCCACCCAGAAAGCTTTACATATGAAGAACTTGCAGACAATATTTCTATGGCAGCATCTGCTTTTTCTCAGGTCGGAGTAGAACCTGATGAGGTGGTCGCTCTTTTTGCCGAAAATAGTCCTAGATGGCTCATCGCCGATCAAGGTCTTATGAGAATAGGTGCAACAGACTCTGTTAGAGGTGCGACTGCTCCACCAAGTGAACTTAGATATATTCTTGAAGACTCAAATGCGGTTGGATTGATTGTTCAAAATTCCGATGTATGGGAAAGACTTTCGCTTAATGATGATCAAATCAATAGTTTGAAATTTGTTCTGCAACTTGAGGGTAAAGCTTGTGAAGGCGTTTTTGAATGGGAGACTTTTTTGAAGAAAGGATTGAATATAGAGAATGTAAGCAAACAGGAGAAAATAATTGATAGGCAAACAAAAAGAATAGCAACGATTTTATATACTTCTGGAACGACTGGTAAACCTAAAGGAGTTCCACTAACACATTCTAATTTATTACATCAAATTAGGTCTCTTGCTTGCGTAGCGAACCCTTCTCCAGGCGCTCCTGTCTTAAGTGTCTTACCAATTTGGCATTCATATGAACGTAGTGCAGAATATTATTTTTTTTCTTGTGGTTGTACTCAAACATATACATCAATTAGGCATCTTAAGGAAGATTTGCCAAAGGTTAAGCCAATAGTAATGGCAACAGTTCCAAGGCTTTGGGAATCAATAAAGTTAGGGTTTGAGGATGCTGTGGATAAAATGCCGAGACTGAGAAAGACCTTGATAAAAAGTGCGATTTCTAATAGTGAGGCATATAAATTGGCACGAAGAAAACTTTATTCTTTAACTATTGAGAGGGTTTCTAGTTTTGAACAAATTATTTCTTGTGTAGAGATTCTTTTACGGTACCCCATTCATAGAATTTCCTCTATTTATTTATGGCCAAAAATCCTTACCAAGATTTGTGGAGGAAAATTGAGATTCCCAATTAGTGGTGGAGGTGCAATTGCTCCGCATATTGATTCTTTCTTTGAAGCTTTAGGCGTTGAATTATTAGTTGGTTATGGCTTAACAGAAACTAGTCCAGTCCTCACATGTAGAAGGCCTTGGAGAAATATACGTGGGGGTGCAGGTCAAGCATTGCCAGAGACTGAGATAAAAATAGTAGATCCTGAAACATTCCAAATAAAAAAACTGCGTCAAAAAGGTTTGGTTCTTGCCCGTGGTCCTCAAATAATGTCTGGTTATTTAGGGAAACTATCTGAATCGAAGAAGGTTTTAGATTCTACTGGCTGGTTTAATACTGGAGATTTAGGGATGTTGCTTTCTGATGGATCCTTAATCCTGACTGGAAGAGCAAAAGATACGATTGTGCTAAGTAGTGGAGAAAATATTGAGCCTGGACCTTTGGAGGAATGTTTGATTGCTAGTCCATTGATTGAGCAGGCTTTGCTATTGGGTCAAGATCAAAAATATCTTGCTGCTTTGATTGTTCCAAGAATTGATCACGTAAAAGAATGGCTGGCAGAAAGGAGTGTGAATTCAAAAGTTGTTCTTGGAATATCTTCTGAAAATTATGAATTAAGACAATCTCTAAAATTGGAAATGAATCAATCACTGGCAAATCGTCTCGGATCGAGAAGAGAAGAGAGATTATTTTCAATTGCCTTGGTAGAGCCATTTACAATAGAAAATGGCTTGTTAACGCAAACTCTTAAGCAAAAACGTGAAAAAATTATCCAACGTGATTTGAAACTTGTAAATGAAATATATGGGTTGTAATTTGTTTGTTTGGCCAATTAAATTGACCAATACTATGTTTTACTGAGACTCTATGGGTCGAATCATGATTTATTGATCAGGTGGACTCAATTTCTATAAAACGTTCAATAACTGTCAGAGCAGTTGTAACACCTTCATGGAAAGAGGAGGCTGAACGTGAATTAAGTAATGCAATATCAGCAATAGATCAACAACTTGGTGAATTAGAAAAAGAAGGACAACAAATTGTTGATGGTATTAGACGTCAGAGCGCTAATCCCCTTGACCCAAGAGTTCAAGAGCAAGTCGCTCAAGTTCAGAACCAAGTTGCTTCTAAGAGATCAGAATTTGAAGAACAAAAAAGAAATCTTCTGTCACAGCAATCTCAAGTTAGAGAGTTGGAGATGGAACAAATCGTCGAGCAAGGACAAATTGACAGCTTTTGTGATTTAAAAGTTGGTGATAACTTAGTCAGTAAAATGGGTGTGAGTATTTTGGTTAGAGATGGCGTAGTAGAGGCAATTGATCAAGATTGAAATTTGGTCAAACTACAATTAATCCAAAAATAATTTTTGATATTAAGAAGAAATCCACATAAAAAAAACTATCGTTGTAAGGAAACTCATGTAGAACTAACATTGGTATGTATTGATACTTGCAAAGCTTCTAGATAGAAAATTTTGAAGCCTTGCTACAAACTCTCCATAAAGGAAATAGGAACAAATTATGGCCACTCATGACATCTTTATGCCTGCTTTAAGTTCAACTATGACTGAGGGCAAAATAGTTGAGTGGCTAAAAAAACCTGGAGATAAAGTTGAAAGAGGTGAGTCAGTTTTAGTTGTTGAGTCAGATAAAGCTGATATGGATGTTGAGTCTTTCCAAGATGGCTTTCTTGCTTCGATTGTGATGCCTGCAGGCAGCTCTGCACCTGTTGGAGAGACAATCGGTTTGATCGTTGAGACAGCAGATGAGATCGCTGAAGCTCAAGCAAATGCACCTTCTCCTTCCCCTCAATCAGGTAGTCAAGAAAAAGAGAGTTCATCGCCTCAAGTTCAAGAAAAACAAGCCTCTGTTGACTCTCCTAAAGCGACAGTAGTTACAAAGGCATCTCCTGCACCTCTTGTTTCAGAATCCTCTGTAAATCAGGATCAGTTTTTAAATGATGGTCGAATAGTCGCTTCCCCAAGAGCCAAAAAACTTGCTTCTCAAATGGGAGTGAATTTGGCAACTGTTAGGGGCTCAGGACCTCATGGACGAATACAAGCTGAGGATGTTCAAAGTGCAAAAGGGCAACCCATAAGCGTTCCTTGGATTGCAGAAAGTAATGCTCCAGCGAAAATCGTTTCTGACGTGCCTCGCATAGAAAAAAAATCTGTTGACTCTGGTAAGCCACCTACTCCAGGGAAAAGTTTTGGATCTAGAGGGGAAACAATTGCATTCAATACTCTTCAACAAGCTGTAAATCGGAACATGGAGGAAAGTTTGAATACTCCTTGTTTCAGGGTCGGATACTCAATTCTTACTGATGAATTGGATGATCTTTATAAACAAGTTAAACCGAATGGAGTAACTATGACTGCTTTACTTGCTAAAGCAGTTGGCTTAACCCTGGCTAGACACCCCCAGGTGAATGCGGCTTTTAGTTCTGAGGGGATTGCCTATCCTTCACAAATAAATGTAGCCGTTGCAGTTGCGATGGAGGACGGAGGGTTGATAACTCCAGTGCTGCAAAATGCTGATAAGACGAGCCTTGCTGATTTATCCCTACAATGGGCTGATCTTGTTAAGCGTGCGAGAAATAAGCAATTAGAACCGCAAGAATATAGCAGTGGAACGTTTACACTCTCGAATCTAGGTATGTTTGGTGTAGATCGTTTTGATGCAATTCTGCCCCCAGGGACTGGAGCAATTTTAGCGGTAGGAGCTTCATTGTCTAAAGTTGTTGCTTCTAAAGATGGTTCGATTTCAATCAAAAAGCAGATGCAAGTAAATCTCACCGCTGATCATAGAGTGATCTATGGAGCTGATGGAGCACTATTCCTGAAGGATTTGGCATACTTAATCGAAAAGAAACCTTATAGCCTCTCGTCTTGAGATTTAATTAGTTGAGCCACAAGTTATTTTTTCTTACTTTAATCTGATTTGATGTGTTAGATCAAAAAGATAATCTTTTAAGCTCATATAACTATGATTTGCCAAATGACTTAATTGCTCAATCACCTAATAAGAGTAGGCATGGTGCCAAATTGATGATTGTTAAAGATGGTCTCGATGATTCTTTAAACCTCGTGCATGCAAAAGTATGGGACATAAAGGATATCTTGAAGCCTGGCGATCTTTTAGTTGTTAATAATACGCGAGTTGTTAAAGCAAGATTGAAAATTCGATTATCAGGAGGAGGAGCAGGTGAATTATTGCTAATGGAACCGAGGGGTGATGGACGATGGCTTTGTCTTGGTCGTCCTGCTAGGCGTATGAGAGGAGGTGATCAATTGTGGTTGGATACGTCACCAGATATTTCTTTAATCTTGAAAGTCATTGATAAGGATGAGAGAACAGGTGGAAGAATTATTCAATTTTCAAATGAGTTTACTAGTTGGACGGAAATGGAAAATTTACTTGATTTATGTGGAGAAGTCCCATTGCCTCCATATATAGATAAGGACAAATCTAGTGGTCATGAGGAAAGCTATCAGACTAGATTTGCTTCGAAACCAGGAGCCATAGCTGCTCCCACAGCGGGATTACATTTAAGTGATGAACTTATAGAAAATTTAAAAACGAGAGGTATTAAAATTGCTCAAATTACTTTGCATGTCGGCTTAGGAACTTTTAGACCATTAGAGAAAGAAGATCTATCTCAGTTGCATTTACATAGTGAATGGATAGAGGTTACTGAAGAGACCATCAAAGCGATAACTAATTGTCAGGAGGATGGGGGGAAAGTCTTTGCTGTTGGTACTACAAGTGTGAGAGCCCTTGAGGCTGCTTACCTTTCAGGAAGAGGAACTTTGAAGCCGTATGAAGGTAAAGTGGATTTGGTAATTAAACCAGGATTTAAATTTTCCGTCATTGATGGATTGCTCACTAATTTCCACCTACCTAAAAGTTCTCTATTACTTTTAGTTAGCGCTCTAATTGGTCGAAAACGTATGTTGAAACTTTATAAGCATGCTATTCATCACAAATATCGATTTTTCTCTTATGGAGATGCGATGTTGATAACACCGGAGTCAGTTATATAAACTCAAAAGTCAAGCTAATGATGGTTCTTTAATAACGCCTGTAGGAACATTCTCAAACATTACGGAAGAGATATATCTTTCGGCAAGATCAGGTAGAACTACAACGATTGTCTTTCCTGAGAACTCTTCTCTTTCGGCCAGCCTTACAGCTACAGCCGCAGCAGCACCACATGATATACCAACTAGTAGACCTTCTTCTTGTGCTAAACGTAATGCCATTGCAATAGACTCATCATTGGAGACTTGCTCAACTTGATCGACTACGGATAAGTCAAGATTTTTAGGAATAAAACCAGCCCCAATACCTTGAATTTTGTGAGGTCCTGGTTTTATTTCTTCTCCATTGAGAGTTTGTGTTATTACTGGGCTATGAGTGGGCTCTACGGCAACAGATAATAATGAATGATTTTTTTCTTGTTTTATGTAACGAGAAACACCTGTTATTGTTCCACCGGTCCCGACGCCAGAGACTAAAACATCAATTTGACCATCGGTATCATCCCAAATTTCAGGACCTGTTGTTTTGAAATGTATTTCTGGATTAGCTGGATTATCAAATTGTCCTGGCATGAAGTATTTTTGAGGGTCGCCATCTGCTATTTCTTTCGCTTTCGTAATGGCGCCAGGCATTCCTTTTGCTGCTTCAGTAAGTATTAATTCAGCACCAAGAACAGCCATCATCCTGCGACGTTCAATTGACATGGATTCAGGCATCGTGAGGATTAACTTGTAACCTCGCGCAGCAGCTGTATAAGCAAGGGCTATTCCAGTATTTCCAGATGTGGGTTCAATAATGACTTTATCTTTGTTGAGCAAACCTTTCTTTTCAGCATCCCAGATCATATTTGCTCCAATTCTGCATTTTACGCTGTAGGCAGGGTTACGGCCTTCTATTTTTGCAAGTACTGTCGCTTTTGCATTTTTTGTGATCGAATTAAGTTTGACTAATGGTGTATGACCAATAGCAAAACTATTGTCTTCATAGATTCTTGACATTTTTTAAATGACTTAATTAATTAATACTCTAAATCTATATAAAAAATTTGCTAATAGGTTATTTAGACAATCTTTGTTAGTGATTTTTTTATATTACTGAATTAAATCTTGACCATAATTCATCTTCATTTTCTAGCCCTACTGACACTCTTAATAAGTGTTCCGAGACCCCATAACTCTCAGCCCATTTCAATTCTTTATAGTGAGCTAACTGAACATAGGGACAAACCAATGTAAAATTTGTACCTAAACTTGGTCCTTTGTTTACTCTTAATGAATCATAAACTCTTTTTGATTCCTCAATCCCCCCTTTAAGTTCAAATGATAATAGACATCCATAACCACCTCCTTTCTTTAATAGTGAATTGAAATTTTTGCAATATTGAGGATGTAAGACCTTTGAGATTTCTTTTTTTGTTTCTAATTTTTCTTTGAGCTTTAAGCAAGATATATTTAATCTTTGTAAGCGATCCTTTACGTCTCGACTGGTTTTTTCTAACTCGATAGCATCTGAATCAGATAGGGTAGATAACGCAACTTTAGGAATTATCTCAGCTAATTCTTTTTTCCATTTGGAATAAGGACTTACGACAGTACTGCCAGCAAGAATATCTCCTCTTCCAGCGAAGCTTTTTGTAAGTGAACTAAAAACAACATCTGCATAAGGAGTTAGATGAACATTTAGAGATGAACCGATCGTATCGTCAACGATGATTGGTATATTTTTATCTTGAGCTAACTTAGAAATAGATATGAGATCAACGCATTGTAATAATGGGTTGCTAGGGATCTCTATGATTAATGCAGCTGGATTTTTTTTATCTAGCTCTTCTTTTATATGGCTTAATTTTGTTTTTACGATGAGATCGCTTCCTTGAAAAATTATCTGAGGCAGTTTAAGTACATCAACATATGGAAAGCCTATTTGAAGCGTCGAAGAAGTTCCTTTAATACAATTTATTGCTGAAAGAATAGTCGTTAAGGCAGCCATGCCTGAACGATGTAGTCGTATTAGACTTTTATCGCAATTATATATATTTGCTAATCGCTCAAGAATCTCTTCTCGTGCGTAATGACCTTCAGAAATGGAGGGTTTTTTTTCTTTCCCAAGGGCAATTGCCGCTTCACGTGACGACAGCCCAAGACCAGTGTGTTGCCAGAAGGCTTTTGCAGCAAGATCACTTCTTTGGTCAACAATTAGACAGGAAATACCAAGAAAATCTTTTATTTTTGAAAAACAATCAGAATCTTTCAGAAGACAATATTTTTGTGCACTTAAAGCAGAGGCGCTATTGGGATAAGGCCAGCTACTTTTATGAGATTCATTGTGAAATAAAAGTGATTTCCTGGCTACCTCAGCAACAAACGGATTAAATCCAAATCTAGGGTAAATTGCTTTTAATGAATTTATGCAGGCTGGAACCTTTTCTTCGTAGGCGATGACATCTTCCCATCTTGGTAAGGCAACGGATACGGCATGTGGCCGACTAGGAAGAGGCTCCCCTAAGTCTTTGGCACTCCAGCAAGGGTCATTAAGTAAATTTCGTTCAGTCAAGAGATGTTCCCTAATGCTTGATTTAAATCAGCACTTAGATCCTCAATATCTTCACATCCGACGGAAAATCGAATAAGTGAATCAGTAATTCCAATCTTTAATTTTGTTTCTTGGGGAACTGAAGCGTGGGTCATTGTCGCAGGATGGCAAACAAGGCTTTCAATTCCTCCGAGACTCTCTGCCATTTTAAAATAATGAAGATTTTTGCAAAATGAATAAGTTTGGGCTTGAGTTGCTTCCAAAGTGGCAGTAACAACTGCTCCTCCCATAGCCATTTGCCTTTGTGCTAATTCACGTTGTGGATGATCACTTCTGAAGGGATATCTAACTAATTTTACTGCTGGATTATCGGCTAATTGATTAGCTATTTTAGATGCATTATTAATTTGTTTATCTAAGCGGAGTGGAAGAGTTTTGATCCCTCTAGTAATGAGCCAGCAATCAAAAGGAGAAGGATTTAAGCCAAGAGCTTTTTGGGCGAAATTTAGCTTGTCTCTCCATACGTTACTCTCGGTGCATACCGCACCCCCAAGTGCATCTGAGTGACCATTGATATACTTGGTCGTGCTAGTCAGAGATAAGGTCGCTCCAAGCTTAAGAGGCCTTTGTAAGAGAGGAGTTGCGAAAGTGTTGTCTACAACAACAGGAATTTCCAGTTTATTTGAGAACTGACAAATTTCCTCTATATTAATGATTTTAAGGAGTGGGTTAGTCGGACTTTCGATCCAAATCATCGCGGGTTTTTGATTTGAAATGACTTCTTGAAAATTGGATTTTGTAAAGTCTATCCATTGAGTTTTTAATCCAAAGCGATTAAAAACTTGTTCAAATAATCTCACCGTGCACCCATAAAGGTTCTCCTCACAAAGGATTAAGTCTCCAGCCTTAAGAGAGGAAACTATTGCTGTAATTGCAGCGACTCCAGAACTAAATACACTCGCGAACTGACATTCTTCCAGATCAGACAAAACTGATTCAAGAATTCGAAAATTTGGATTACCTGAACGGGTGTAGTCAAAACCACCTTGATTGCCATGTACGAACGTTGAGGTTGGGAAGATCGGAGGCATTATTGATCCTGTCTCTCCAGAAAAATTTTCTTTGTGATGAATGACTCTTGTGTTTACTCCAGTGCTGAACTCCTTGCCTCTTTTTTTTACTGATCCCATATCCTTTGAGTTGTTTTTCTATAGGCTATAGAAAAACATGAAAAAGCCCCTAAAAAAAAGGGGCTCCATAATTAAATTTAATGAGAAAGAGGCTATGTATAGCCCTATACCTTTCTTGAGTAATACTCAACAACTAACAATTCATTAATTTCAATAGCAACCCATTCCCTATCTGTTTTTGCAGATATCTTTGCCGAGAGTTTTGTTTTATCTAGTTCAAGGTGTGGAGGAACATTAGCAAGGCCTGGAAATTCTAAGTTAGCTTGAGCCAATTGCTTACTAGCTTTGTTATCTCTGATAGCAATGACATCTCCAGCCTTGCATTGGTAACTTGCAATGTCAGTGATCTTGCCATTAACAGTTACATGTCCATGGTTTACTAGTTGTCTTGCACCTGGGATGGTAGGTCCAAATCCAAGTCTAAAACAAACATTATCAAGTCTATTTTCCAGAAGTTTCAAGAGATTTGTTCCTGTGGAGCCTTCCTGAGCACGAGCTTTTTTTACATAACGAACAAGCTGGCGTTCGGAAATACCATAGTTGAATCGAAGTTTTTGCTTTTCTTCGAGTCGGATCGCGTATTCAGAGCGCTTGCGACGGGCTTGGCCGTGCTGACCTGGGGGATGAGACCTTTTTGCGGCCTTCCGGGTGAGACCAGGTAGGTCTCCCAAGCGACGCGTGATCCTCAAGCGAGGTCCGCGGTATCTAGACATAGGGATTTAATTTGGAAACGTTTACTGGAAAGGGTAACCTGGAAGTAAATCCATTAGAACCTTATTCTCCAGTATTTTATTCTATATAAAGATGCACACAAAGATCAATAAAACGATTGCAGTTGTTTTTGTTGGTTTAATTTCCTTTTATCAAAAGTGGATTTCACCATTGTTTGGACCCAGTTGTCGATTTATCCCTAGTTGCAGTGCTTATGGGATAGAAGCTGTTAATAAGCATGGTCCTTGGAGAGGTGGATGGCTGACTTTAAAAAGGTTAAGCAAATGTCATCCTTTTACTCCTTGTGGGTGTGATCCGGTTCCAGACAAATGAACTCAGAGGTATTAATTCTATATACACGTAAAGGGTGCTGTTTGTGTCAAACACTTGAAGAAAAATTGTCTAATATATGCTTAGAAAATTTAAAACCTTCCATAGTGCTTTCCATTGTTGATATAGATTGCGAAAAAGTGTCTTTAGATATTAAAATTAAGTATACAAACGATGTTCCAGTAATAGTTCTTGACTCAGCTAGTCTATCGAAAAAGATTGAATTACCTAGGGTTTCTCCACGTTTAAAGGAGGAAATGCTTTTATCTTGGATACAAAAGAATTTGAATATTTTTTTTCAAACAGCTTAAGAAAATAATCAACTCCTATTTTTATTAAACTACATTGCTAATTTCCAAGAGACAAACATAATTTATTGTTTTTATAGATAAAGTTATTTTATAAAAAAGATTGAATTTATTTTTAATTACTGAATCATAAGTAGATTTATGTTGTTGTGAAATTTATGTAGATCTTTTTATACTTGAACTAATCCTTCATTGATTTTTCATCATCAGAGGTTTGTTTTGTCGCGTTATCTGCACACGTTATTGAAGGCAATTGATTTTCAAGTCCCTTCAGGCTTAGCGAATCCAGAAATAAAAAATCTTTCATTTGATTCTAGGGCAATCGAAAAAGGTGATTTGTTTTTAGGTTTAAAAGGTGAAAAAGTTGATGGAGGGATTTATTGGACAAAAGCGATTGAGAGAGGTGCTTGTGCAGCCATTATCAGTAAAAAAGCATCTATTTTGAATCCACCAACTAATGAAGACCCAGTAGTTATTATCCCGGATCCTGTATCACTGTTTATGGGAAAATTGGCTGCAGATTTTTGGGGTAAACCATCTAGTGAGATTTGTTTAATAGGCGTGACTGGTACTAACGGTAAAACGACTACAACATTTTTAATTGAGTTTTTGACTGCTTCGCTTGGCTATCCATCCGCCTTGTTTGGAACGTTAATTAATAGATGGCCTAACCATGAGGAAACTTCAAAATACACAACTACTTTTGCTGTCCCTTTGCAGGCTCAACTTAGTAAGGCTGTTCAGGCAGGGGTTCAATATGCAGCAATGGAGGTCAGTTCACATGCTTTGTCTCAGAATAGAGTTGCTGGTTGTGATTTTAGTGGAGCAATATTTACAAATCTTTCAAGGGACCATCTAGATTATCACGATTCAATGGAATCTTATTTTGAGGCTAAAGCTAGTTTGTTTCGATCACATTTAATAGAAGACGATTGCCCTAGATCAGTAGTTAATGTAGATGATAAATGGGGAGCATTATTAGCAAAAGAGTTAAACAAAAAATGTTGGACATGCTCATTAAAAAAGAATTCTGAAACCAGAGAGAAACCAGATTTATATATAAGTAATCTTCAAATTATGCAAGATGGATGTGAAGGGAAATTGCATACGCCCTATGGGGTAGAGAAATTCTTTTCACCACTTATTGGTGATTTTAATTTAATGAATATTCTTCAAGCAGTAGGAGTTCTAGTTCAAAGGGGATTCCCTTTAAATGAACTTTTGGCAGCTTTGAAGAAGTTCCCTGGAGTACCAGGGAGAATGGAGCTAATAAATATGGATGGATTTAAAGTCAAAGAAGGTTATCCACTAGTGATAGTCGATTATGCACATACGCCGGATGGTTTGCAAAATGCTTTAATCGCATCGAGATCATTGACGAAAAAAAAATTAATCTGTGTCTTTGGTTGTGGTGGTAATAGAGATAAAGGTAAAAGATCTGAGATGGGGGAAGTTGCTGCTAAGTTTGCAGATTATATAGTTGTAACATCTGATAATCCTCGGCAAGAAGACCCAATTGAAATCATTAAAGATATTGAAAAAGGTATAACTGTTGATTCTGAAATTTTTGTTGAGCCAGATAGAGCCATAGCAATTCAATTGGCCATAGCAAAAGCCAAGAAAAACGATATTGTTTTAATCGCAGGGAAAGGTCATGAAGACTATCAAATTCTAAAAGATCAGACAATTCATTTTGACGATCGTGAACAAGCTAGAAAAGCATTATCTTTAAAAAACAATTCATATTGATTATTTAGTAGAGATGAAATTCTTTAAACCAAAGACGAGGTTATCGATCTCTTGTAAATCTGTTGTTACATGAACGCAAGCACGAAGCCATTTAGGATCTTCGAGCACTCTTATCCACAAATTCTCTTGACCAAGATAATTGACAACCTTTTCAGGAGAATCATTTCCATTAATAGTAAAACTTATAATTCCCGAAGGTGGAGGACTATTTAAAACAAGTTTAATTTTTTTGATTTGGTTTAGTTTTTCCCACAGGATAGCGCTGAGACTTTTAATTTTACAAAAGCGTTCCGTCTCATTACCTTCATCCCTTAGCATTATTAGAGAGCTCCTCAGACCTGCCAAAAGAGGTACACAAGAAGTTGCTATCTCAAAACGTCTACCATCAGAATGAAAAGGAGTTTTATTATCGACATATATTCCTTCTTCAGTTTTTAAGCTCTTCCAACCTATTAATGTTGGACTTGACTCTTCTAAAACTCTCTTTGAAAGAGCAACAGCTCCAAGCCCCTCAGGTCCGTAAGCCCATTTATGTCCTGTAAATGCATAGATGTCGGCATTGTCACAAGCACCTTTCATTGGTATGTGACAAAAACTTTGAGCAGCATCAACTAATAAATAAGGTTTACTTGAATGTTCTTTAAGTCTTTTGGAAATAAGTTCAATTGGCATGATTTGTCCTGTATTCCAAAGAAGATGTGAGAGAACGACGAGCTTTGTATTCTTTTTCAGATGTTCATCAATTAATCCAACTACTCTGTTATACGTCTCATCTTTCTTGTCGTTACCATTGCATAATTTTGATACGGGTAGTATTGTGATTGTTAGATTTTTTTTTCGAGCTAGTTCTTTGCATGCCGCGACTATCCCAGGGTGTTCGCAATCGCTAATCAACAAGTTATCACCATCAATAAATGGCAGTCCTAGTAGAGGTAAGATACATCCAGAGGTGACATTTTCAGTAAATGCAATTCTCTTGGGATTTATAGCGCACATCTCCGCAATGAGATTTTTTGTGGTTACGACTTCTTTCGTAATGTATGGCCAAACATTATTTGTAAATGGACCTAAATTTTGAATTGTTTGCCAACTCGAAGTTATTGCACTTAATGATTGAGTTGGAAGTGGGCCTTGACCTCCATAATTGAAATAGTCTTTATTTTGCAAAGCGGGTATATTATCTTTGAACAATACTGGTGTCATATTTTTTCTTTAAGTTGTGGTAATTAAGAATACTTTTTTTTCTAACTTACCAATTTGATTATTTTATCTAGCGATGTCAACCTTAATACCTAACTTCTTTAAGGACATTGAGTAGTAATTTTAAATCAAAAAATATGTTATTCAAGTATGATGGTTCTTTGTTTTTTAATTAGTTTATGAATATCAAAAAAGAAAAAAAAATCAAAGCTCAAGAATGGGTGGTTATGTTTGATGGGCAAATAAAAAAAAGTGAGAAAGAGATTGATGCTCATGAGCACCATTTAGAGGTGAACAATCAAAAAAGCGAATAGTGATTAGCTTTTGCTTGGATCTGGCAAATTAGTGAAAATGATATTTTGTTGAACTTTTAAATTGCTTTCTATGAAAAGTGTCTCACTTTTTATAGGTTTTCATATTAAAATAAAATTCTAATTCAAGTCTCAATATGAAAATCGACTTTGGCCCCATAACTTTTAGCAGGATTGCTAGCATCCTTTTGATATTGGGCTTTTTCGGCCTTTTAGCTTATAATTCCACTCTTTAATGTAGTTTTAATTAATAATCTAACCATATAATAATTTCGTTAGATAGACAAAAACTAGATATTTTTACAATTCAGTGTTGGTTTTTTTATAATGTTTATTGTTTATTTACTAACGCTTTTTGATTTATTTATTCATCTAACTAAATATAATAATAGGACAATTGAGATAGTTTCCGTTTGTGGCTCTCGAAGTAGGAACTAGTACAGTAGAATTAAGAAAATAATGATTACGAATGGAAACTTCAACTACTGATCCAACCCTATTAATGCTCATAGGGGGGATAGTTGTTCTACTAGCTGGCTCAGTAGCATATGGCGTATATTCAACATTCGGTTCAGGCTCAAAAGAGCTTAGAGATACCATTGATGAGCACGCAAAAATGCATGAACTAGGAATTGCTCATGGACATGGTGGAAGTTCAGAAGCCTATGAGATGTCAGGAAAACTCCAAAAAGATCAAATTTCCTAAATTCAAGATATTACTTTTCTATTTGATAAATATTCACTTATATAAATTTAGTTTCAAATAACAAAGTACTGGGATGTAATATTTAAGTTATAAGTTTGCTAAATTCAAAATTTTGTACGAGGGGAATATCTACTTAACTAAAGAATTTTTAACCTATACATACCCATGTTAATAAGTGTAATAACTGGATTTGCAGCTGGAGCAGTGCATGTGGTTAGTGGTGCTGATCATATGGTCGCAATGGCTCCGTCATCTATTCGAAAACCCAAAGTGGCATTAATTGATGGTCTGGCATGGGGGGTCGGACACTCTGCGGGAGTTTTAATCCTCTCAATACTTGGGATTTTGGCTAAGGATTTAATAGATATTGAATTAATGTCTTCATATGCAGAGTTTCTTGTTGGTATAAGCCTTTTAATTGTGGGGTTTCTAGCTATTAAGACTTCCTTAAAAGCAAACATTCATATGCATCAGCATATGCATGGAGAACAAAAAACTCATAAACATTTTCATTTCCATTCTCCTGGAAATAAGCTTTGGGGAAGTCATACTCATGCCGCAACGGGTTTAGGTGTTTTGCACGGCTTCGCTGGGGCCAGTCATTTGGTGGCGGTTATTCCCGCATTGGCTCTACCTTTGCATGGAGCTGTTGCTTATCTTTTTGCATATTTACTTGGATCAGTTTTTGCAATGGGATGCGTTGTTTTGGGTATTTCTTTTGCTACTAGTAAAGCGAATAAAATGTTTTATCCTTTCTTGATGAGATCAATAGGAGCATTATCAATAGTGACGGGAATATTTTGGCTTCAAAAGACTTCGATTCTGACTTTTTAAAAGTCTTTTTTCATGAATTACACAGCTAGCCTTATTGCTCTGGGTGGCTTCTTCTTGTGGGTTGTTATTGCGACCTTGATATGGGCAAGAAGAATGAAAAAACTTAAAGAAGAATATTCTAAAAACCGATCAAAATTCACAAATTAATTGATACGTCATTTTTCATCTTTAGATACATACTTATTGGTGAAAATGATTAAAGATTATGTATGATCATTCAACTATTAATAAGAGTGATGAAAGGTGTTTTGTTTTTCTTAGGCTCTATCTTTAGATGGCCTGTTCAAAATACAAAGGATTTTCTAATTTTTCATGCTTATCTCTTAGGTCTATATGCGATAACTTTTTTGCTTGGGAAAATAGGTTTAGAAATCTCTAATCTCATTTTTACAGTTGGTTTAATAGCACCAATCGGCTATCTAATTTATAATGGTCTCCCTTTGGATTGTCTTAACTATAAGTCTGCAATTGAAAGGGAATTAAGATCTCTAAATTAAAAAACTAAAGATTTTTTATTAAGTAAACTTATAAAACTTGTATTACCTCGCTAACTTCTGGAATCATTTCCCTGAGTTTTCTTTCAATACCCATTTTTAGGGTCATCGTGCTACTGGGGCAACTTCCACAAGCCCCTTGAAGTCTAACTTTGACTATTGGCCCATCTATTTCAGCTATCTCTACATTACCTCCATCAGCCATAAGAAAAGGTCTTAATTCATCAAGAACCTTTTCAACGTTTTCTGTGGTTAGTGCAAGAGTTTCGTCGGTCATTTTAACTTCCTTAATTTGATTTTGCTTAGCTTAGTTAATTGCACGATAGTCTATATGTAATCTTGATAAAGATTTTGCCTAGTACCAGTTTCTCAGATTCAGCAAATACTTATGACGCAATACTAGTAGGTGCAGGAATCATGAGCTCAACTCTTGCAGTCCTTCTAAATGAACTTGAGCCGGAATTACGATTGCTGATAGTTGAGAGATTACCTTCTGCTGGTTTGGAAAGTAGCTGCGCCAAAAATAATGCTGGAACAGGACATGCTGCCAACTGTGAACTTAATTATACTCCAAGCCAAGAGGATGGATCTATTAGTACTAGCAAAGCTTTTCAAATAAATAAATCCTTTGAGCAAAGTTTGGAATTTTGGGCATCTTTGACAGAAAAAGGGAAATTGATACCAAAAACTTTTTTAAATAAGTTGCCACACATCAGTCTTGTTTTTGGAGATAAAGATATTTCTTTGCTTAAAAAAAGATTTTCTGAACTTAGTTCTCATGTCGCTTTTGCACAAATGGAATTTACTGAGGATCATGGTGAATTAAAAAATTGGATTCCATTGATTATGGAAGGTAGGAAACAGAGTGAGAAGATTGCTGCGACAAGAATTCAAAGAGGAACTGATATTGATTTTGGTAATTTAACTCGCTCATATATCAATCAAATTGAAGAGGCAAATTCTATTGAGATTAACTACTCCACTAATGTTGAAAATCTTCAACAAGATAATGAAGGAGATTGGTATTTATCTTTAGATGGAGGAGTAAAAAATAATAGAATTGTTAGATCAAAGTTTGTTTTCCTCGGGGCTGGAGGAGGAGCTTTGCCTCTCTTGCAAAAATCGAGAATTCCAGAAGGATTCTCATATGCAGGGTTTCCTGTCAGCGGCAAATGGTTGATTTGTGAAAGGGAAAGATCAACAAAGATACATAATGCAAAAGTTTATGGAAACGCAGAAGTTGGAGCTCCACCAATGTCTGTGCCTCACTTAGATACAAGATGGATAGACGGGAAAAGGTCTCTTTTGTTTGGTCCTTTTGCAGGATTTAGTTCAAATTTTTTAAAATATGGATCAAAATTAGATTTATTCAGATCCATTAAAACAACTAATTTTTTCTCTATGTTGCAAGCAGGATTTGGAAATATTGATTTAGGAAAATACTTGTTAAATCAATTAACACAAACAAATGAAGATCGAGTTGAAACTTTAAAAAGATTTCTCCCTATGGTGTCACCAAATGATTGGAAACTTTCAATTGCAGGACAGCGTGTTCAAATCATAAAACAAACCCCTAAAGGTGGCGTTTTAAAAATGGGGACAGAAGTTGTTACTGCATCGGATGGATCTTTAGCTGCTTTGCTTGGCGCTTCTCCTGGCGCAAGCACAGCAGTAACAATCATGCTTGAAGTTTTAAACCGTTGCTGGTCTGAAAAAATGAAATCAAGGAAATGGAAAAATAAAATGTTAGAGCTTTTTCCAAGTCTTGGGTCAGATATTAATTCAAATCAAGAAGCACTTTTGGCAATTCGCAAAAGAAACGATTTCTTACTTAAATTAATTTAAAACTTTAGTATTAGTGAGTTATATTTAATCTTTATTCAAAGTTGAATTGATAAACAAAGATCCTATTCCTCTAATTGCTTTCGAATGACTAATGTTCCCATTTCTCGTTTAAGGAACTTCTGCATAATTGCTCATATTGACCATGGCAAATCAACCTTGGCAGACAGACTTCTTCAGGATACTGGCACTGTCTCCTCCAGAGACATGCAAGAACAATTCTTGGACAATATGGATCTAGAGAGAGAGAGAGGGATAACTATAAAATTGCAGGCTGCTCGTATGAATTATAAAGCAGATGATGGAGAGGAATATGTCTTGAATTTGATTGATACACCAGGCCATGTTGATTTTTCCTATGAGGTGAGTAGATCATTGCAGGCTTGTGAAGGTGCCTTGCTGGTCGTCGATGCTAGTCAAGGAGTTGAAGCACAAACTTTGGCCAATGTTTATCTCGCCTTGGAAAATGATTTAGAAATTATTCCTGTGCTTAATAAAGTTGATTTACCTGGTGCTGATCCTGAGAAAATCAAAAATGAGATTGAATCAATTATTGGTCTAGATACATCTAAGGCAATTTCCTGTTCTGCTAAAACAGGGCTTGGCATCCCAGAAATACTGCAAGCGGTAGTAGATAGAATACCTTCTCCGCAAGATAATCCTGATCAGGCTACAAAAGCACTTATTTTTGATTCTTATTACGACCCTTACAGAGGGGTGATTGTTTATTTCAGAATCATGAGTGGTGGCATAAATAAGAAAGACAAGGTTTTACTTATGGCTAGTAAAAAAAGTTATGAGTTAGATGAAATAGGTGTTATGGCTCCTGATCAAGTAAAAGTAAATTCTCTCCATGCAGGTGAAGTTGGATATTTAGCTGCATCAATCAAAGCAGTAGCTGATGCAAGAGTCGGAGATACTATCACGTTGCAGGATAAGCCTGCTGAAGAAGCTTTGCCAGGTTATACCGAAGCTAAACCAATGGTTTTTTGTGGGTTGTTCCCTACGGATGCAGATCAATATCCAGATCTAAGAGAGGCTCTAGATAAATTGCAGCTTTCCGATGCAGCCCTGAAATATGAACCTGAAACAAGTAGTGCAATGGGATTTGGCTTTCGTTGTGGATTTTTAGGTTTATTGCATATGGAAATTGTTCAAGAGCGTTTAGAACGTGAATACGACTTAGATTTAATTGTTACGGCACCCTCAGTTATATATAAAGTGAAAATGGTTGATGGGGAAGTCTTGATGATTGATAATCCAGCTACACTTCCAGATCCTCAAAAACGTGAAACTATAGAAGAACCTTACGTTCGGATGGAAATTTATGCTCCTAATGATTACAACGGAACTTTAATGGGTCTTTGTCAGGAAAGAAGAGGAGACTTTATTGATATGAAGTACATAACGACTGATCGGGTTACGCTTATTTATGAAATACCCCTTGCAGAAGTTGTAACCGATTTCTTTGATCAGATGAAAAGTAGAACTAAAGGATATGCTTCTATGGAATATCATTTGATTGGTTATAGGCCAAATAATCTAGTTAGATTAGACGTTTTAATTAATTCAGAGCGGGCAGATCCTTTAACGACAATTGTTCATAAAGATAACGCTTATGGTATTGGTAAAGGACTTGTTGAGAAATTAAAAGAACTTATTCCAAAACAGCAATTTAAGATTCCTTTGCAGGCTTCAATTGGTAGTCGAGTTATTGCAAGTGAAGCTATTAGTGCTTTAAGAAAAGATGTTTTATCTAAATGTTATGGAGGCGATATCTCAAGGAAAAAGAAATTGTTAAAGAAACAAGCAAAAGGGAAAAAACGGATGAAGTCGATGGGGAAAGTAGATGTCCCCCAAGAGGCTTTTATGGCTGTCTTGAAATTAAATAATGATTAATAGATATTTTTATAATTTTATTTGTTTTTGATAGAGCTTAAGCTTATCTCGCTTGAATTATTTATAAAATAGGAGACTTCATTATTTCCTTTGTCTTTGGTTAGATTTGTCCATATAAAACCTATTATTATTATTGCTGCAATGGTTATTGAAAGCTCACCGACAGTGAGACCATCATTTTTTAAATTCATCTTAAATTGTATGTATTCTTTTATTTAAGCAATTATTTTTTTATTTTCTACCTTTTAAAGCTAAATTTAATTAGGTCTTATTATTTGATCATTGAATATAAGAGATTTTTTTGGACGAAGGGATATATCGACAAGATTATTGTTCGCTGGATTGACCATTTTATTCGTATATGTAGGAATTTCTCTTGTTATCCCATTATTAATATCTCTTAAGATTGTTCCTAATGGTGAATTTGGCTTAGGAAATCCGATTTTTTCAGCCCCATCTTTGGGTCACTGGTGTGGAACAGATCGACTAGGAAGAGATGTTTGTATTAGAACTTTGGCTGCGAGTGGAGTTGCGTTGCAAGTGGTTTTTGTCGCGGTTTCCCTTGCCGTTTTAGTAGGGATACCTTTGGGACTTGTAAGTGGCTACATTGGTGGGCTTTTGGATAGAATTTTAGTCCTTCTTATGGACACTCTTTATACCATCCCTGTTCTCCTCCTTTCTGTGGTGATGGCTTTTTTACTAGGAAGAGGTGTATTAAATGCCTCAATAGCATTGTGCGTGGTTTATATCCCTCAATATTTTCGACTTGTTAGAAACCAGACTTCACAAGTTAAATCAGAACTTTATGTTGAGGCGGCAATATCAATGGGGGCTTCCCCTTTATGGGTAATAAGAAAATACCTTCTGAAAAATGTTCTTACTTCTGTCCCTGTGGTCTTAACACTAAATGCTGCGGATGCGGTATTAGTCCTTGGGGGATTAGGATTCCTTGGATTAGGTCTTCCTGAAAATATTCCAGAATGGGGAAGTGATTTAAATATGGCATTAGTTGCATTGCCTACTGGTATCTGGTGGACAGCGCTCTATCCTGGCATCGCTATGTTCGTTCTGGTCTTGGGGCTATCCTTTATTGGAGAAGGCTTAGAGAAATTAATAAGTGAAACTAGCCAGTAGAATTAATCGTATTTGAGGCTTTGATTTAATATCTCATTTTTTCTGTTCTTGGGAGATTGTCTATAATTTCACCTTTTTCATTAAGATCTGGATATTTTCTACCTTCGCTTTCACACCATTTTGCGACTTCTGGGTAAGCCCACTCAAAGATCTTTTCTTTGTATGTTTCTTTGCTCATGCCCTCTCCTGCTTCAGGAATTATATCTGCTACTTGTCGTTGTCTAATCGCTTCAAACAATAATGCTGAAGCTGCGACTGATACATTCAACGATTCAACCATTCCTCTCATTGGAATATGTATGTGCTTATCTACTAGATTCGTCGCCTCCTCACTAATACCCCATTTCTCAGCACCTAGAACAAATGCTGTTGGCCCATTGAAATTACATTTTCTGTAGTCAAGTGAGTTAGGATTCAAGCTCGTACCATACAATTTAAAACCTTTTTTTTTAAGAACTTTTATTGCTTCGCCAGTCTCTTTATATTGGTTTACTTTGACCCATTTCTGGCTTCCTTGAGCGGTGCTATTAAAAGTTAAATATTTTCCTTTGTTAAAGATTGCATATGCTTCAAGAACACCAACAGCGTCACAGCTTCTGATTATGGCTGAGAGATTATGAGGCTTTTCGACATTTTCAATTAAGACAGTAAGATCAGAAATTCTTTTGTTAAGTACTGATTTTAGACGCTCAAAACGTCTAGGTAACAGAGGCATTTCTAATTATTTATGGGAGAGTAGGTGCTCTTTTATGAGATGAGTAGTTTTAATTGTTTTATGGAATAATGAAAATGAGCAACTTGATTTGATAATAAAAACTATTGATTAAAATATTACACATAAAAAAAGCTCCTGCCCATTGGACAGGAGCTTTTTTATGAGAAATTTAAGTTTCTATATTCTTAGAAACTAAATGCAGTTTCAACAACAACACCAGAATCATCATCACCAGTACTTGTATCTTCTACTGTGAAGAAACCAGGAGTGATTGATACATTGTCGTTCAATGCATAAGTGTAAGAAACTTCAAATCCTGTTGAATCTAAAGTATCACTACCATCAACATCAGTTGTGTTGTAAGCAGCACTTAGTGTTCCAGGACCAACTTCGTAGTCAACACCGATGAACAAATCAGTTGCATCAGCACCAGTTTCTGGATCATTTGTGTCATAAGCAACGCTGAATGTCGCATCAATTGACTCTGGGCTGTAGTAGATACCACCACCAAATGTGTCGTATCCAGCGCCAGCATCACCGTCGTTAGAAGCGATTACTAGACCGCCACCAAAGCCGTCACCGTTGTAGCCAAGAGTGAAAGTTGAAACATCATCAGCATCATCAGAATTGATACCTGTTGTTGCAGTAGCACCACCAAGAGATACAAAACTGACAGAAGCAACTACGCCGTTGTCGTTAGAGTAAGCAATACCAACTCCTGGACCAGTTTCGTTGCCAGCCAAAGAATAAGGCATGCTACCTAGTCTGAAAGTATCTGAATAGGCAGATGGTGTTGCAGCAACAACATCATCCTGATCAACTAAAGGACCAGCAGTTACTTCTAGATCGCCAACTGGGAAAGAGTAAAATAAAGATTGAACATCTAGATCACCTGTCTCAGCACTATCCATGTTTGCAAGTGGGCCACTTGCATTACCAGCTACGATACCTGCGTAAAAAAGATCATCGCCTGTGAAGCTAGAAGAAACATCAAGGCTATATGCATATTGCATATAAAGCTCTTCTTCTGTATCTGTTGTTCCGCCGTCAGAAACAGAACCAACAGTGAAATAAGCACCACCAGAAAGAGATGTGGTAGATGAGAATGCAGTATCTGCGTTAACTGCAACAGGAGCCATTAGGCCCAAAGCTGCTGGAGCTACTAATAGACGTTGAAAAAGCTTCATTGTGTCCTCACACATATAAGAAGTTGTTCAAACCTAGCTCTCTTATGATAGGTTTAAAAGTATCTTATGTTACACCTTTTAGGCTGGACTAAGGTGTTTGTTTGCTTTGAAAGTTTTCGCGAGAACTGACGCAATGCTTTTTTCAGTTAATTTAATTTGATTTATGTATTACTGTTAACAGGTTTTGAATCTTTGCTTTTGAGTAAGAAGCTTTTGCAAATAAAAGGATTAGAAGCAAGAAAAGCTGCTTTGGAAGTTATTCAAGCAGTTGGTGGAGGTGCATATGCAGATGTTGCATTGGATCGAATTCTTAAAGTTTATTCATTCAAGTCGATTGACAAAGCTTTAATTACCGAGCTTTCTTATGGCTCAATTCGTCAAAGATATTTTTTAGATTGCTGGATAGATTTTTTAGGAAAAATATCGGCTCATAAGCAACCTCCTTTATTGAGATGGTTGCTGCATCTTGGCCTTTATCAAATCTTAAAAATGGAGCGAATACCTCCAGCTGCTGCTATTAACACAACTGTCGAGCTTGCAAAAACTCTCCATCTAAAAAAGCTGGCTCCTGTTGTTAATGGTATTTTGCGATCGGCTCTTCGAAGTAAAGAGAGAGGTCTTTCACTACCTAAGTCTGAAAACCAGGCTTTTGAGCTAGCGAAAAATGAGTCAATACCTCTTTGGTTGGCAGATGAATTGATTGCTTGGAAGGGACTAAAAGATGCTCATAAAATTGCTCAAGCATTCAATAGCGTTAGTCCCATTGATATAAGAGTGAATAAATTACGTGCAGATATAAAAGATGTACAAGAAATTTTTTATTCCTTTGGCATTGAAAATCATTTAATTCGAGGCTGTCCTTTTGGCTTGGAAGTCCCTGCAGGTGTTGGTGATCCTAAAAAATGGCCAGGATATAAAGAAGGGAAATGGAGTGTTCAAGATAGATCTTCACAGCTAATTGCTCCATTATTAGGACCTTTGCCTGGAGAAAAGATCCTTGACGCTTGCGCTGCACCAGGAGGTAAATCAACACATATTGCTGAATTAATTAGTAATGATGGCAAAATTTGGTCTGTTGATCGATCACCCCGAAGATCTAAAAAAATATCAGTCAATGCTGAGAGGCTTGGAATCAATTGTTTAGAATTAGTGGTTGCTGATTCTAATGATTTGTTAATAAAACATCCTGAATGGAAGGGGTTTTTCGACCGAATACTAATTGATGCTCCATGCTCTGGATTAGGCACTCTGGCCCGCCATCCTGATGCAAGATGGAGAATGAACAAAGATAATATTCAGGATCTTGTTTCACTTCAAAGTCAGCTACTAAATTCGTTATCTCCTTTGTTAAAAAGTGGAGGTAAACTAGTTTATTCAACTTGCACTATTCATCCTAATGAAAATTTCAATCAGATAAAAAACTTTCTTCAATTAAGGTCTGAATTTTTATTAGAATGTGAAAAACAAATTTGGCCCGGAGAAGAAGAGACTGGAGATGGATTCTATATTGCTGTTTTAAAGAAATTCAAAAATTCCTAAAATATAAATATAGGAGTAAATAAAGTCTTAGATAGTCTTAAATTTATTGCTACTAATTAAGACTTGTATTATAAACTAATTAAGGAGCTATGACCTATGGCTATTGCAGTTACAAGCATTCCTAATATGAGAAATGGTTGTGCGCTGGCTTGGTATTTAACATCAAATTTTAATGGATCACGTAATAGCCATATGTCTTGAAATGTTATTTGAGGAATTATAAGTAAAACCAGAATGACAGATGCGAAATGTTGTCCAATTGCTATCAAAACTATGACCATAGCTAGCTGAAAAATATCAATCATTCCGGCGCTAATACGACTTGCATTCTTAATACCAAAAACGACAGGTAGTGAATCAAGGCCTAGACTTTTGTCCCCTTCCACACTCTTGAAATCATTTATCACAGCAATTCCTAACCCTGACAGGCTGTAGGCAAGAGTTAGTAGGGCTGTTGTCCAGGTTAAGTGTCCAAATAGAGCCTGTCCCGCCCACCAAGGTAAAGCTATATAGCTCGCACCAAGTGCATAATTTCCAAGCCAACCATTTTGTTTTAGTTTTAAAGGAGGTGCTGAGTAAATAAAACTTACAAATGATCCACCTAATGCCAGAAACAGGACTGAAGGAATTGTGTGATGTGCCCATAAATCCAATAAATATGCAACACCTAAACCAGCTATTAGTAGAACCCAAATTTGTAATTTGACTTGAAAAAGGGAAATCGCCCCTGATGGTATGGGTCTATTAGGTTCATTGATTGCGTCTATCTCTCTGTCAAAGTAATCATTGATTGTTTGCGTGTACCCAGTTAAGAGGGGCCCGCTCATGAGCATGCAACTTATCGAAGCCAGAACGTTGCTTAATTCCCAATGGAAATTGCCACTAGCAGCCGCTCCACATATGACTCCCCAAAGTAATGGAATCCATGTGATGGGCTTCATTAATTGCAAACGAAGCTTCCAGATGTTTTTTGTTTCAGAACCTCCTTTTATTCCAAGGAGTTGCCTTGCATCACTCACTTTTTTATCTCAGGGTTAAGAAACTTCATCTTCAAAGAACCAATGCTTGCTTCCATCATTCATTTTAATTACCACTCCAATTCCACCCCTCCCATCAGTCATTTTATAGTCTATTACGGTACCTCTGGGGTCTTCTGATAGTTGGTCTATCAAATAAGAAGGTATGCGATCTCTTACACGTTCAATATTAATCTTAATTTTTGAACCTATCCTTGAAAGGGAGGTTGGCTTAGCCATGGAATTAAATTGATTAATTTCGGGCACCTTAACAGTTCCTCTGTTTAAAAATCATGGTTGCTTTAAGATTGATCCCTTGTCTTGATGTTTCAAACGGTCGAGTAGTGAAGGGTGTCAATTTCGTTGGATTGCGTGATGCGGGAGATCCAGTTGAATTGGGATGCAGGTACAGCAAGGCTGGGGCTGATGAATTGGTCTTTCTTGACATAACAGCTACACACGAAAAAAGATCTACTTTGGTTGAAATGGTTAGACGCACTTCTGAATCTGTAACCATTCCTTTTACTGTTGGAGGAGGCATAAGTTCATTGAATGGAATAAATGAATTACTGAGAGCAGGAGCTGACAAAGTTAGTTTGAATTCCAGTGCTGTTAAAGACCCTTCCTTAATTTCTCAAGGTGCAGATCGTTTTGGCTCTCAATGCATTGTTGTTGCAATAGATGCAAAAAAGAACAAAGATATTCCTAATAAGTGGGACGTTTATGTGAGTGGTGGACGAACAAATACTGGTTTAGATGTTATTGAATGGTCAGAAAAAGTATTTCATCTTGGTGCAGGGGAAATCCTATTAACTTCGATGGACGGTGATGGAACTCAAAATGGTTATGATATAGAGCTAACTAGATCAATTTCGGAGAAAGTTTCAATACCAGTAATAGCCTCTGGGGGTGCTGGTTGCTTGAGACACATCAAAGAGGCCTTTACTCTAGGAAAATCTTCAGCTGCTCTCTTGGCTTCTCTATTACATGATGGGCAATTAACTATCAGAGAAATAAAAGAATATTTAATTAAAGAGAATTTATGTATAAGACCAATCGAATGATAAACATTTTCATGAAAACGTTGATAACAAAAGTTATGAGTTAATGTTTTATGGAAGTTAAGTATTTTTCTATATTTATATGAGACCTGGTAATACTAAGGCTATTGAGGAAATGTTTAATTCCATTTCTTCAAAATATGATTTTCTAAATGATATCTTTAGCTTTGGATTACATAGGTTTTGGAAAAGAAAATTGTTGAATATTCTTAATCCGACTTTTGGTGAGAAATGGATAGATCTTTGTTGTGGAACGGGAGATATGTCAATACTTTTGGCTAGATATATGAAAAATTCGAAAAATATTATTGGAATAGATACAGCTTCTAAAGCATTATTAGTTGCGAGAGAAAGATCTAAAAAAAAATATTCTTCAATTAAATGGATAAATTCTAATGCTCTTCAAACTAATCTAAAATCCAATGAATATGATGGGCTATTGATGGCTTATGGCTTAAGGAATCTTTCTAGTTCTTATGAGGGGCTTCGAGAGGCTTTTAGAGTTTTGAAACCAGGTGGAAGGGCAGGAATATTAGATTTTCGATCTTTTGAGGGATATTCCATGCAAGGTCTTTTCCAGAAAATTTATCTCAGTCTTTATGTCGTTCCAATCGCATCACTCTTTGGATTAGGAAAGGAATATTTATATATAAAAAAAAGCTTAGTTAATTTCCCCTCAGGGGAAAAACAAATTCAATTAGCACTTTCCGCTGGCTTCAAGAAAGCAGAATATCAAACATTAGCAATAGGACAAATGGGAATTTTGTTGCTTGAAGCCTAAGTTGAATAGTTCAATCTGTTCTCAATTCTTTTCTTCTGCAAAAACTACATCTACCCCACAATTTAATTTCTCCCTTCGGAGAAGGCACCTTGCAAAAAGGACAATCGGTGATTCCATTTTTGTCAGTTCTGCTTGGGTGATGTTCCCAAATTTCTTTTTCAGTTTCTCTTTTGACTAAATTGATTGGATAATGTTGTCTAATCCGGATCTCTTTTATTTGATATCCATGAGATTTTAAAGATTCAATTAACTCCAAACGATTGTATAAAAGCGCTTGTCTCCATTGTGGATGGCTTGCTCCAATGGTTAGAACTTTATTTTTTATGTTAAGTGGCGTGCAATTTAATGCGAGTTGCTCACCCGCTATTTCTACCCAATCTTGAATAAGGCCTCCTAAATTCCCTTCCCATGAAGACTTGATATCTTCTAAGCATGTATGTATTGACTTCTCCCTTTTTGCTTTTGTTTTATGATTTAAGTCTTTTAAAGTCAATTTTAATTAGAAACTTTTTTAGATTTAAAAATTTAATCTAGCTACTATATTAAACAATGCATTAAAGCCAAATGGGATTCTTTGATAACTTAGGCCGATTGATAAGGTCAAATCTAAACGCTTTAGTTCGTGGTGCAGAAGATCCCATAAAAATACTTGATCAGTCTGTTGCTGATATGCAAGAGGATTTAGTAAAGCTTCGTCAAGCTGTAGCTATGGCTATTGCAAGTCAAAAAAGATTAGAGAATCAAGCAGGTCAGGCAAAAGAGCAAATTAATAATTGGTTCTCAAGAGCTGAATTAGCCTTGAAAAAAGGTGAGGACGATCTGGCTAAGGAGGCATTGAGTAGGAAAAAAACTTTTCAAGAAACTTTTGAATCTTTATCTATGCAGTCCCAAAAACAAAATGCTCAAGTTGAAAAGCTAAAGAAAGGTCTTTTGTTATTAGAAAGAAAGATTTCCGAAGCTCGAACAAAAAAAGATATGCTTAAATCAAGGGCGCAGGCAGCGAAGGCTCAGCGGAAAATTCAAGATGCTGTAGGAGATTTAGGGACTAATTCTTCTATGGATGCTTTTAAACGAATGGAAGAGAAAGTTGAAGAATTGGAAGCTTTGGGAGAGGCATCATTTGAGTTGGCAGGCCAAGATCTAGAAAGTAAGTTTGCAGAATTAGAAGGTGGTAATGATATAGAAAAGGAATTAGAGGTATTGAGGAGTCAATTAAAATCAGGAGTTGAGGCAATAGCTTTGCCTCCATCCGATTTAGATGTTGATGAAGTAAAGACTGTAGAAATTCAAGAAGTTGAAATTGAATTAGAGGAGATGAAGAAGTCAATTGATAAGGCTTGATTTTTTGAAGAATAAATGACCTTGCCATATGAGTAATCAAAAAATCTATAGCGGTGTAGGGTTGATTTCTAGATATCACAAATTAAATAACTCCTCTACAAGATCATGGCGATTAATGTTGAAACCTATTTGTGCCAGCACTGAAATAGAGTTGACGAATTGGATTGCAGAGAAACCAGTAAAAAAAAATCAGCCAAAAGCAATGTTTGCTTCTTGTCAAAGATTTGGTAAAGGTCAAGCTGGTCGGATTTGGCAAGCACCTAAGGGAGGGGTTTGGGTTAGTGCAGCTATTAAGAGAGAGGGTCCGTATGAAAATAATTCACAGCTTTATGGGTTAGCTGTGGCATTGGCTTTGATTAAGAGAATTGAACGGATAGGAGTTAATGTCAGTATTAAATGGCCGAATGATCTACTAGTTGATGGTCGAAAATTAGCTGGTATTTTACCTAGACTATTTTTTAGAGGTGGGGAACTTCGATTATTAAGAGTTGGAGTAGGTTTAAACGTTTTTAATAATGTTCCTAAAGAAGGGATCTCGCTTAAACAAATTGTTGGAGATAAAAATATGAATATCAATTTTTGGTCATCAGAAGTTTTACTTGCGATAGAAAGATCTTTAGATTTTTTAGAAAATAAAAATCTTCTTTGTAGTGAAGTAGAAGAAAGGTTGTGGTCAAAAAAATATATTGATAATCAAACTGGCAAGCAGTGGAATATCAAAGGTATAGACTCGATTGGTAGATTGGTTCTTTTTGAAGAAAACACAGAGAAATTTTTGTCAACTTCGATATGATTGCCTGAGTTAATTTTCAGTAATCTCTGTTACCTTACCGTCTCTAAATCTTGCTATTTTTTTTGCTCTTTGAGCGACATTATCTTCATGAGTTACTAATACAATTGTTATTCCCTGACTATGCAGTTGATCAAAAAGATTTAAAACATCTTCAGTAGTTTTGGAATCTAGAGCACCAGTTGGTTCGTCTGCTAATAATAGTGATGGTTGATTGATTATTGCTCTTGCTATGGCAACTCGTTGTTGTTGACCACCAGATAATTGATTAGGCAGATTGGTCAGCCTGTTCCCTAGCCCAACTCGATCAAGTGCCTCTTGAGCGCGCTTCTTCCTTTCTAAAGCGGGGACGCATGCATAAATCATTGGAAGCATTACATTTTCTAGTGCTGAAACTTCTTGAAGCAGATGAAATTGCTGAAAAACAAAACCAAGTTCTTTATTCCTAATATCTGCAAGTAAGTCATCATCAAGCTTTTCTACTGCAGTTCCATTTAATTCATAAGTCCCATTAGTAGGACGATCAAGGCATCCGAGTATGTTCATTGCAGTACTTTTACCAGACCCACTTGCACCCATCACTGCAAGGTAATCACCCTGATAAACCTCAAGGTTTAGGTCGTCAAGAGCTTTCACTTTGACCGAGCCTTCCCCATAAAATTTATTTACATTCGTTAGACGAGCTACAGATTTTTTCAATGATTTTAATTTGTTAGCCAATTGAACTTTTAGTTGCAAGAGTAATGGCTTCTTGAAGTAAAGGAGTTCCGTTTACCGCAATATCGGCAAATTTAAAGAGAGGGTTTGAAATGATTCCACCAATTGCAGTTACTAGAACACAAAAAATCAACCCTACTTTGAGAGAAGACATTCCCGGTATTGACCATTCTATAGTCGGATATGCTTTGACAACATCTGAAGCTTCTTTAGGTTCGGTTACTACCATCATTTTTATAACCGATATGTAATAGTAAATAGAAATAACAGAAGTGACTAAGCCAACACTCACGAGTAGGTATTGCTCATCTGCCCATCCAGCAAAAAACAAATAGATCTTTCCAAAGAATCCCAACATTGGGGGAATGCCTCCCAAAGATAGAAGGCATAAACTCAATCCTAATGTTATCAATGGATCTTTTTGGTATAGTCCTGCATAATCTGATATTTGATCACTACCAGTTCTAATTGAGAAAAGTATTATGCAGGCAAAAGCACCAAGATTCATAAATAAATAAGCAGCCATATATAGAACCATCGCGGCAAAACCATCTTCAGTTCCACAAACCAATCCAATCATTACAAATCCAGCTTGTCCAATTGAGCTATAGGCAAGCATCCTTTTCATTGATTTTTGAGCTAGCGCTACAACATTTCCCAGCGACATACTTAGGACTGCTAAAACAGTAAAAAGTAATTTCCATTGTGTGTCAAAAGCGCTAAAACATCCCACGAGTATTCTCACTGCCAGAGCAAAACCTGCTGCTTTGGATCCCACTGATAAAAAGGCAACTACAGGAGTAGGAGAACCCTCATATACATCTGGTGTCCATTGGTGAAATGGGACTGCAGCAATTTTGAAAGCTACTGTAGATAATACGAAAACAAGTGCTAACGCAGATAAAGGGGTTGGAGCATTGATTAACGTTATTCCTATCTCTTTTAGATTTGTTGACCCACTTATTCCATAAAGCAGAGATGCTCCATATAAAAAGACAGCGGCAGCAGCCGAACCAACTAATAAATATTTTAGAGCAGCCTCAGAACTTCTCGAATCTCTTTTTAGATATCCAGAGAGCAAATAGCTGGCAACGGAGAGTGTTTCTAGAGAAACAAAAACACTTACCAAATCAGTCGAACCACATAGAAGCATTGCTCCAAGAGTGGCAGCTAATAATATTGCTGCAAATTCACCAATAGGACTCCCGTTTTGTTCAGCATATCTCCAGCTAATTAACAAAGAGATGAGGGTTGATAGAGCTATAACCCCTCTAAAAGCAATAGCAAGATTGTCTGCAATAAATGCGCCTAAGAAAGATTCTTGAATGTCTCCATTCCATTGCATTAGTAGCAAAAACAAGGAGCTTCCAAGACCTGCATAACAGATGGGCGGAGACCAGCGGGCTGAAATCTTTTCGCCAGCCAAGTCCACCAAAAGAGTCCCTAACATTGCCATTAGGACTGCAGCCTCGGGTAGCACAGCTTTAGCATTTAAAGAGAGATTTAAAAGCTCTACAGGCTCGTTTATGAATATTTGAAAAGACAAAAGTTCACCCATTTATGTATTGTTTTGAAGCTGTGTCTGATTTTATAACTTTAGCGAAGTTATAAAATATGCCTTTTTTATCATTTTGGGCTATGCATTTTACTATTCAGTACGTTAGATAAGAAGAAGGAAAATTGAGCTGATGCCCACTGACCATACTCTGGTAATTGTTGAAAGTCCCACAAAGGCAAAGACCATTAGAGGTTTTTTGCCTAAAGATTTTCAAGTTCTTGCGTCAATGGGGCATATAAGAGACTTGCCTAACAATGCCTCCGAGATCCCTGCGAAGCACAAGGGAGAAAAGTGGGCAACGATAGGGGTTAATACAACTGCTGATTTTGATCCTTTGTATGTGGTCCCAAAAGAAAAGAAGAAAATTGTCAAGGAATTAAAACAATCTTTGAAGGGCGCTAGTGAATTGTTGCTTGCTACTGATGAGGACAGAGAAGGTGAAAGTATCAGTTGGCATTTAATGAACGTACTTGATCCAAAAATCCCTGTTAAGAGGATGGTTTTTCATGAGATAACAAAAGAGGCTATTTCCAAAGCTCTATCGAAAACAAGAGAAATTGATATGGAATTAGTTCATGCTCAAGAAACAAGAAGAATATTAGACAGATTAGTTGGATATACCCTGTCTCCTCTTCTGTGGAAAAAAGTTTCTTGGGGTTTATCTGCTGGAAGAGTCCAATCAGTTGCAGTAAGATTGCTGGTTTTGCGAGAGAGAGCAAGGAGATCTTTCAGAAGTGGAAGTTATTGGGATTTGAAGGCAAAATTAGAAAAAGAAGGCAGTGAATTTGAGGTGAAAATGACCTCAATTGGTGGACAAAGAATAGCCAGTGGTAGTGATTTTGATGAATCAACTGGATTATTGAAATCTGGTCGAAACGTAAAATTACTGAACGAGGAGGAATCTAATGAACTTGCTAAAAAATTAATTACTGATAAATGGAAAGTTATCAATGTCGAAGAAAAACCGTCAATTCGAAAACCAGTTCCTCCTTTTACTACAAGCACATTACAACAAGAAGCTAATAGAAAACTTCGATTATCAGCTAGGGAGACCATGAGATGTGCCCAGGGGTTATATGAAAGAGGCTTTATTACGTACATGAGAACAGACTCTGTTCATTTGTCCGATCAGGCAATTAATGCTTCAAGAAAGTGTGTTGAATCAAAGTATGGCGTTGAATATTTAAGTAATAAGCCCCGTCAATTCTCCAATAAGACGAGAAATGCTCAAGAAGCTCATGAGGCAATTCGTCCTTCTGGTGAGAGCTTTAAAACACCCAAAGATTCCAATTTACAAGGAAGAGACCTTTCTTTGTATGAACTGATTTGGAAACGAACTGTTGCTAGTCAAATGGCCGATGCAAGATTAACAATGCTTGGAGTGGAATTGAAAGCATCGGATGTGTCCTTCAGGGCTAGTGGTAAAAGAATTGATTTTCCAGGTTTCTTTAGGGCTTATGTTGAAGGAACGGATGATCCTGATAGTGCCCTTGAAGGTCAAGAAGTGCTTTTGCCTAAATTAGCTGTCGGAGATACTCCAATGGCTAAGAAGGTTGAGGCACTTGGGCATCAGACTCAACCTCCTGCTAGATATAGCGAAGCTTCTTTAGTTAAAACGCTTGAGAAAGAAGGTATAGGTCGTCCTTCTACATATGCCAGCATTATTGGAACAATTATAGATCGAGGCTATTCAGTCCTTAATAATAATTCTTTGACTCCAAGTTTTACAGCATTTGCTGTTACTGCTCTTCTTGAAGAACATTTCCCTGACCTTGTAGATACTAGCTTTACAGCTCGAATGGAATCAACACTGGATGAGATATCAACAGGTAAAGTAAGTTGGCTTCCATACCTCAAGGATTTTTATAAAGGTGATACCGGTCTGGAAAATCAAGTTCAACAAAGAGAAGGAGACATAGATGGAGGGGAATTTCGGTCGGTTTCTTTGGAGGGACTTTCGTCTCTTGTCAGGTTGGGTAAATTTGGAACATATCTGGAATCAAAGCAACTAGGTGAAAATGGGAAGCCTATAACAGCTACTCTCCCACAGGAGATTACTCCCGCAGATCTAGACGAAGATATAGCAGAAATGATCTTAAAACAAAAAGCTGAGGGACCTGAGTCCCTTGGGATTGATCCTGATAGTGGACAGAATTTATATCTATTAAATGGTAGATATGGTCATTTTGTTCAACGAGGTTTAGTTGTTGAATTGAAAGATCTTGGAGTTCTAAAAGGCAAGAAAAAATTAGGGAATCTTCGCTTATTCAAAAGTAGTCAATATGGACTCTATTTGAAGCATGATTCATCAAAGGTTCAGGTCTTGTTGCCAGAGAATATAAAAGAGGATGAGATTGATGTTGAAAAAGCGATCGAATATCTAGATGATAAATCCTTGAAAAAAGCTCCAAACCCAAAAAGGACTTCATTACCAAAGAATTTAAAACCTGAGAACTTGACCTTTGAGGAAGCCCTCGGATTAATTCAATTACCACGTCTACTGGGAGAGCACCCAGAGGGAGGCAAGGTTCAATCAAGTTTGGGTAGGTTTGGTCCGTATGTTGTTTGGAGTAAAACTGATGGTGAAAAAGATTATCGCTCAATTAAGGGCGAAGATGATGTTCTTCAAATAAGCCTAGAAAGAGCCCTTGAGCTTTTATCTATTCCTAAACGGGGAAGAGGTGGAAGAACCGCTTTGAAAGAACTTGGTGTCCCAGAAGGAGAAACAGAAACTATCCAACTTTTTAATGGACCATATGGTTTATATGTTAAACAGGGAAAAATCAATGCCTCTCTTCCAGAAGGAAAAACCGTTGAAGATATCTCTATTGATGAGGCTATTCAACTATTGGCAGCTAAAAAATCAAGCAAAAAAACAACATCTAAGAAAAAAAGTTCTACAAAAAAGACAATAAAATCTAATAAGAAAGATTTGAATTCATCATCTTCAAAAAAAAGTACTTCTCGAAAATCGTCTTCCACAGCTAAAGCAGGACGTCCAAGAGCTAGCAAGGTCAGGGTAATTAAACCCAAATAAAATTTTGGATATTCTAGTATTTGTTGAGAAAATGTTTATTAGATTATTTCTAATAGTTATTCTAATTCCACTTCAATCATGTTCAAATACTGTAATTGGTGAGAAGTTGGAAAGTAGTTTTGATACCCCTCAGAATCTAAGAGCTTCAGGAGATATAAATAATAAATTAAAGAAACAAAATGAAATGCCAAAAATTACATCAAGAATTAAAGTTGAGAAGAAAAAAAATGAAAAAGATTTAGGGAAAATTATCAAAGAGAATTCAATATCTAACAAAGATAGACTTAGCCAAAAATCAAGTAAATCAGTAAAGAATACAATTTTTACCCCACAGCCATACAGAATTATTTTAAGATTGTCAGGCGCCAATCCCTCTGCACCAGCTGAGACTGTTACAAAGGCTCTAAGGAAAGCAGGAGTCCAGTTTGAAGTCGAAAAAATCGAACGTTTTGATAACGGGGAGTTGTCAAATGATAGATCTCTAAAAAGAAAATAATTTTGACTTTAGATAATAAAAACTTTTTTAAAAGCAGCTCTCTTTATAAAGCTCCTCTTAGCAAGAGACAAGCCTTGAAAATTGTTGAGTCCTCTTATTTAGCTGCTGCATCGGCTTTGATTTGGATAGCTCTCTATTATTTGCCGATTGGTGGAGCTGTATTTCGTCTTGCGTTGCCCTTGCCCTTGGCTCTTCTTCAAATTCGGAGAGGTATTAAAACAGGAGTTGAGGGAGTGACAATATGTGTATTGTTGTTAACTGCTCTGATGGGTCCGCTAAGAGGCCCTTTAGTGCTCTTCCCTTATGGATTACTTTCCTTGTGGTTAGGGCATAGTTGGCAAAAAGGATGGAATTGGTGGTTAAGTTGGAGTGTTGGAGTGTTTATAGGGACTATGGGTTTTCTTGTTAGAGTCTTCGTCTTATCTATATTGGTTGGTGAGAATTTGTGGGTAATTCTTACTCGTGCTGGAGCAGGATTACTCGCCAAAGGGATAGATGTTTTCAATCTTTCTTTTACTCCGGATATGAGACAAGTTCAAATAGTTGCATTATTTCTAATTATAACTCAAGAAATTGTTTACGTTCTTTGTTTGCATGCGTTGGCTTATTGGATCTTCCCTAGGCTCAAATCCTCTATACCCGAGCCACCTGCATTCCTAGAGAATTTAATTTCTCTTGAATCTAATTGATTGAAAATGAAAGGAGTTGACTATACTTTATTGCCGTCAGGAGTATTGGCTTTTGGGGATGGCCTGCAAAATGAAAATGTTAATGAAAGAGTAAAAATTTTGCAAGAAAATATTACTAATATGGAATTCTTTTTAATTCTTGCTGGATCTCAAACTGCAGAGATTGAGGGTATTTCTGCGGCTGGTTCGACTCCTGTTTCTAGACGTTATACAGCCGTTGCAGACGCCGAACTTTTATTAAGAGGTCCTTTGATTCCCAAAAGATGGCCTTTACCTCCTTTAGCTGCAGGTGTCTCGCCTGCATTGATTAGTTACGTTGCCTCAAGGTTCTTGAAAATTAAGCCAACAATCATATCGGCAGGACTGCTACAAACCCCCCCATTTAGTCATGTAGCTTTAGAGTCACCCAAGATGGGCCCTGCTAGATGCTTGAGTTCAGGTAATGCAATGGAAAGAACTAGAGTTAAACTTTTACTAGATGGTGGATTTAAGATAGGTAAGAAGTTAAAAAAATCTCTTTTAATAACTGAGTGTGTTCCAGGAGGTACCTCTACAGCTTTTGCTGTTCTTTTAGGATTAGGAATAAATGTTAATGGTCTTATAAGCGGAAGTTATAGGAATCCACCTTCAGAATTAAAAGCAAAATTAGTTAAACAAGGACTCAAAGCTGCAAAATTAAAGAAGAATCCATCTTCTGTTGATCTCATGGCAGCAGTCGGGGATCCATTTCAACCAATTGCAGTTGGTCTTTTGATGGGAGCTATAGAATCTGGTCAAGATGTTCTATTAGGAGGAGGTTGTCAAATGTTGGCAGTATTAGCTTTAGCATTAAATGAAATTGAGCCTAAATTACGTTCTGAAGTTACTGGTAAAATTTTTATAGGAACAACATCATGGTTAGTAGATGAATCACTTTCTGCTGCAAAAAATAGAAATTCTTTTATTCATTTAATGAATAATGTCGCCAATCATTTTAAGGTAAATATCCTTGGTCTAGCTAGTGGTTATAGATTTAATGATAGTAATCAAAAAGTTCTTAGAGATTATGAGATCGGTTATGTTAAAGAGGGTGTTGGTGCTGGAGCATTATCGTTGCTTGCTCAAATCAAGGGATTGACTCAGAAAGAAATGGTTGAAAAGTGTGATTTAGAGGTTGCTAATCTTTTTAAGTCAAATAACGAAATAACTTGTCACGGGATTTGAATAATATGAATACTGATAAATTTGGTAGGAGAGAGTTCATCAAATATGGATTGATCTCTTCTTTATTTTTCTTATCTGGGTGTTCAACGTCTCAAAAGAAATTGGCTTTGAGAGGAGTTTCTAATAGCTTTCCTAATGAATTTGTAAATAGTTTATCTTCAGGTTGGGAATTTTTCCCTATAAAAGATATCGACTTAAAAAATTTTTCTTATAACTCTACTCTTCAAGAAAAAACAGATTTATTAATCTTAAATGATGGTTGGATATCTGAGTTAGCCATTAATTCATTTCAAGAAATCAAAGTAGATAATATTAGAAATAATTTCAGCAAGCAGACTAATTCTTTTCTCGAAGGGTTAGGCGAGGATTATAAAAAAAAGCTTTTACCGTTAGCGGTTAGCCCTTGGGTGATACTTTTCAGAAATGAAGGTTCTCTTGCTTTAAAAAATAAGGATACTTGGGAAGTTATTTTTTCGAATTCACTTGCAAATCAGATAGTTTTTCCTCGTAGTCCTTATCTTCTGATTTCTATTGCACAAAAAATAGATTTGGTTAACGATTTCTTGAAAATCAAGAGTCAAGCTAAAACTTATGATGATAGGAATGCTTTAAATTGGGTCGTTTCAGGTAGAGCAAATGCAGCAGTTTTACCCTTATCTAACTGTGTTAAAGCTCTTGTTGAAGATCCTCGCTTGTCTGTCCTTTTGCCTAAGGAGGGAAGTCCGCTTAATTGGACGGTTCTTGCTTCCCCCTCGCTTCCTCCAGAGTCTTTCCCTATTGAGTGGGTTGATTCCTTGTGGGGAGCTACCTATTTAAGACGTCTAATAAGTAAAGGTTATTTGCCACCAACGAGCTTTTCTGACTTGAGGAGAAAAAATATAAATGTTTCTCAAAGGTATCAATCTATCTTTCTACCAGAAGAGAGTGTTTGGAATAAATGTTGGTCATTGCCAATACTCAGTGCTGATGAGAAAAAAGCCTTGGCTTTATATTGGAATAATTCATAATCAAACTATATTTGAAATCCAAATAAACTTTTTCAAGACATTTCTAAATACCATAACTAGCATTCTAAAAGTGGCAGTTAAAATAATGTTCACTGGTTTAATTCAGTCTATTGGCACGATCAAGAAAAATAATTTGGGGGTAATTGTTGATGGATGTAAGCCTTTTTCTCCACTCAATCTTGGAGACAGTGTCTCTGTAGACGGAGTTTGTCTAACAGTTTCTGAATTAATCAATGATTCTTTTTTTGCAAATATAAGTGAAGAGACTCTTAAGAGAACAAATCTTGCAGAAAAAGCTCAGAAAAATGGTTATGTAAATCTCGAACCAGCATTACGTTTGTCTGATCGGTTAGGTGGACATATTGTTAGCGGACATATTGATGGTCTAGGTGAAATTATTTCAATTGAAAATTTGAAAAACTCCTGGAATTTGAAAGTATCTTGGGATGATATGAACTTCTGTAGGTATATGTGCGATAAAGCTAGTATTTGCCTGAATGGAATTAGTCTTACTATCTCTGAGATATGTAATTATGGGTGTGAATTTTCAGTAGCCGTAATACCTCATACTTGGACAAAGACATGCTTGCAGTATTTGAAAATTGGCGAAAAAGTTAATTTAGAAGTTGACTTGATGGCAAAGTATGCAGAAAAACTTTTAAATGTGCAAAATAATGATTCTTTTTCAAAAACTCCACCATTAATTAGCTCTCAGTGGCTTAATGAGCAGGGTTGGAACTAGGAATTTTTATTTAATAAATATAAATTTTTCGGAAGATTTATTATTTCTTTAGTGGTAACAAACTTATCGCTCCAGAGTCTTTTCGTACATCAATACGAAATTCCTGTCCAGGCTCTAGACCTAGTTTTTTCGTATAGGCATGTCCTATAAGAAGATTGCCATTACCATGAACTTTAGTTCGAAATTCTGCTTGTCTTCCTCTTGAAGATCTATTGCCTGCTCTGCCAGGGCCATTTGAGCGAAGTTTATAACCCTTAGCTTCAACTAGAGCACGGTAAAAACTTTTACGTAAAACTCTCCCGCTTGGGCCGACATAACCACATCCTTTAGCTATTTCGTCTTCTGGACGGCTGCTTAAAGATCTTGCTTTGTCGAGGAGTTCTTTTCCAACAAGCATTTCAGACTGTTTTATTTAATATAATTCTGACCAATAAGTGGAATTGTGCAACAAATTAATTGAAAGTTTCTTGCTTAGTATCAATATTTACCTCTTAAAGCAGATAAAGGATGATGAATAAGATAACCCAAATGCCATCTACAAAGTGCCAATAGAGCTCTACTGCCTCAAATGGGAACTTGTTTTCATTATTCACTCGACCAGATGGGATACGTGTTTGCCACCAAATAATCATTATCATTATTGATCCAAGTGTTACGTGAAGCCCATGAAAGCCAGTTAATGCATAAAAAGTACTTGCATAAAGGTTGTCTGTTAATCCAAAAGGCAAAGTAAAGTACTCAAACATTTGACTGATTAAAAATGCCACTCCCAAAGCGCCTGTTATGAGAAGCCATTTTTGACATTGTTTTGCTTTATTCTTTTCTAGGAATTTCCCGGCCTGATGAAATGTAAAGCTACTAACTAGAAGTAAGACTGTATTTAAAGTTGGTAATGGCAGTTCTAGTTCGTAAATAGCATCAGGCCCAAGGGGATTGACTGCTTTGAATGTTAGATATGCCGCAAAAAAACCTGCAAAGGTCATCCCATCTGCGATTAAAAAAGCTATTAAACCAAACAAACGAAAATCTTCATGCTCTTCAGTTGAGAGTTCTTTTTTGTTCTCTGAAGATTGTTCTTTTGGAACTATCGAAGTCATGTAATTACCTCCTGAGTGTTATTTGAATTTTTTTCTCCATAACCATATGGTTCTAGAACTAGTGGGGCTTCTCCCTCCCAATTTTCAACAGGAGGGGGTGAACTTGTTAACCACTCAGGTGTTAATGCATTCCATGGATTGTCACCAGCGTCATCCCCGTAGAGGATGCTTTGAAAAATATTCCATAGAAAAGGGATAGTGCTTAGAGCCATTAACAATGCACCTACGCTACTTATTTGATTGATTAATTGAAATTGTGAATCGTATTCAGCAACTCGTCGAGGCATACCATTTAAACCTAACCAGTGTTGAGGAGCAAAACAAAGATTAAAGCCTATAAAAGTAATTATGAAGTGGAATCTCCCAAGATTTTCATTGAGCATTTTTCCGGTAAATTTTGGGAACCAGTGATAAATAGAAGAGAAGATAACAAAGACTGAACCTCCATAGACTATGTAGTGAAAATGAGCAACAACAAAATAGGTATCATGTACATGAACATCAAAAGGAACTTGAGCTAGGGCAACTCCCGTTATTCCACCCAAGACAAAGTTAATAATAAATCCGCAGGAAAATAGCATGGCTGCATTAAGTGATATTTTCCCTCCCCATAAGGTTGCAACCCAATTGAAAAATTTTATACCTGTAGGAACAGCTATAAAAGCAGTAGCGATTGTAAAAAATAAGCGCATCCATGGAGGAGTTCCACTCGTAAACATGTGATGAGCCCAAACAACTAGGCCTAAAACAACTATTCCCATAATTGAAAAGACCATTGTTGTATAGCCAAATAGAGGCTTTCTACTGTGGATTGGAAGTATTTCACTTACCAAACCAAAGGCAGGTAAGACCATGATATAAACAGCAGGATGAGAGTAAAACCAAAAAAGATGTTGATAAACAATTACATTTCCACCAAGACTTGGGTTGAAGAAACCTGTATGAGCAACTATGTCAAAGCTCAACAATATTAAAGTACCTGCTAGAACAGGAGTTGATAACACGACGAGAATACTTGTACCAAGCATTGCCCAGCAATACATGGGTAATTGCATTAATTTTAGCCCAGGTCTTCTTAGTTTGAGGATTGTAGCGATGAAATTAATACCACCAAAAATTGAGCTCCCACCTAAAAGTAATACGCTTAGTATCCAAATTATTTGACCGGCGGCTGGAGTCGTAATGCTTAAAGGTGGATATGCTGTCCACCCAGATTGTGCTGCCCCGTTTATGAAATAGCTTGTTATTAACATCAACCCGGAGGGAGGTATTAGCCAAAAAGCAACAGCATTAAGTCTTGGGAAGGCCATATCCCTTGCCCCAACATAAAAAGGTATTAAATAGTTGCCAAATGCACCATTTACTACAGGTACGATCCATAAAAAAATCATGATTGTGCCATGGAGCGTCAAAACTTGGTTGTAAACCTCTCTAGGCATGAAATCTGAGAGGGGACTTGTGAGCTCTACCCTTATCGCTCCAGCCAAAGATCCTCCAATTAAATAAAACAAGAAACCACAAACTAAATATTGAAGACCTATGACTTTGTGATCGAGACTAAAACTCAGATATTTCAGCCATCCAGTTGGTTGGAGCTTCTCTGGAGGCGAGTTACTTGGTTTGAGTGAAATAGTCATAAATCTAAATTGACTCTTTAGAGTTTTCTTTTAACCAATTATCAAAGTCTTCTTGTTCATCAACTATTACGTTTGATCTCATCCCACCATGATAAGGGCCACACAACTCTGCGCAAACAATTGGGTAATTACCTGCTTTTGTAGGTGTAAAATTTAAAATCGTTGGTTGGCCTGGAATTACATCTTGTTTAAGTCTGAATTGAGGCACCCAAAAAGCATGTATTACATCTTTAGACTCCATTCTTAAATTAACTTCTCTTCCAACAGGAACATGAAGTTCGCCAGAAATAATATCTCCTTTTGGATAGTGAAAGATAAAAGCAAATTGCATTGCAGTTAACTCAATTGGTAATGAAGATGAATTTTTTGTGGATGAAGATTCAATTGGCCCAGAACCTATACCTCCCCAAACCCTCCCGGATTGATTATCCATTTGGCCACTGTGATCATGCATTAAAGGTTGCATGCCACCCATTCGATCATAAATATCGTAGCTATATAAACCTACAAATAAAACAACAATTGCAGGAACTGCTGTCCAAAATATTTCTAGAGAAATATTACCTTCTAAGTCAATCCCGTCACCAGTTTCTCCCGGCCTACGACGGAATTGAATAAGACTATAAATTACTAAAGCAGTCATACCTATGAAAAGTATGCAGCCAATAATGAATAGGACTCGATATAGTTCATCATAAACAGGAGCATTAATGCTCGCGCTCACGGGAAGCATATTGACGTTGTACGCAATCCAAACTCCTGCTACGCCAAGAATTAAACTTAACGTTAGAGTTAAGATGGCCGACAGTTTCGGCAAGAAGATCTCCTGTTCTATTTATAGGTTATGGGCAAAAGTAACTAATGTATCGGCTAATTGTTAATTCAAGATGAATAATTTTTTTTTAAAGACAATCTTTATGTTGCAGTCCTTTTATTCAGGTGACGTGTACAAAGTAATCGCTACGTTGAATTAACAATGATCTTGATGGATTTTTGCATACGTGCAGGTTATTTATCCACCAAAGCCACTCTTTAGATTGGGCCAACTTGCTGCTCATGTGGTGGTTGCACTGATCACACTTGTCGTGATTGGAGGTGCAACAAGAGTTATGGAGGCTGGCCTTGCTTGCCCAGACTGGCCTTTATGTTATGGGTCGTTTTTGCCTGGGAGGCAAATGAACTTACAAGTCTTCTTGGAATGGTTTCATCGTTTAGATGCATTTTTTGTAGGAATTGTTTTAATTGCTCAATTTGTGCTTTCTTTACGCTGGGCAAAAACTTTACCTACATGGCTTCCTTGGACCTATGGATTCTTAACTTTATTGGTTGCTTTTCAGGGTTTTTTAGGTGCTTTGACAGTACTGCAGCTATTGCCATCTCTAATCGTCATAGCTCATCTTGCAGTTGCACTCACTCTTGTTGCAATCATGAGTGGCGTGACTCAACAACTACTCAACCCTGGCAAGTCACTTTTTCCACTTTGGCTTCGTTCCCTTGGATTTTTATCTCTTTTTTCAGTTGTAGCTCAGTCTTTATTAGGTAGTCGGGTGGCAACCTCGTGGGCAGCGCAAAGATGCTTGGCTTTTGGAGATTCTTGCAATCTTTTAGGAATGCACCGTACTAGTGCTGTTCTGGTGAGCTTTTTGGTGATTTTATTCGTAATTGTTTCATCTTTTCAGAAAGATGTTCTTGCTAAGCAGTGGCCTTATCTTTTGACGATTGTTTTTTTGATCATCTTACAAATCTTATTAGGTGTTTTTTCTATTCATCTAAGCATGAGTCAACCTGGTCTCATAATTGGTCATCAACTAATTGCCTGCTTGTTAGTGGCCGTAATAGCAGCATTGAATTTTAAAGGTAGAGGAATTGATGAATCTTCTCAATCATTTCTTTTAAATCAATCAACTTTGGAGACATGTCATGGTTAGCTCTACATCAGATGTAATTTCACAGCCCGTTAATCGCGAGGAAATCGTTCCTTCGAGAAAGCGTATTAAACTTCCAGCTTGGTTAGAGGTTGCCAAACCAAGATTAATTCCTCTATTACTGGCAACCACTGTTGGTGGAATGGCTCTTTCGGAGGAATGGCCATTACCCTCTCCAAGATTGGCATGCACTTTGGGTGGAGGAGCTCTTGCGGCTGCAGCCGCAGGAGCTCTTAATTGCTTGTGGGAGCAAGACCTTGATAAGCGAATGAAACGCACCAGTAATAGAGCATTGCCCTCTGGTCGCCTTTCTCAGTCTTCTGTTTTTATTGGAGCAATTGCTTGTACACTTGCTGCTTCAACCCTTTTGGTAAGTGGAGTTAACTGCTTGGCAGCAGGACTTACTCTTTTAGGACTTTGTAGTTATGTTCTCCTATATACAGCATTCCTAAAACCTAGAACTTCTCAAAATATAGTTTTCGGAGGAGTCGCTGGAGCAATTCCCCCTCTTGTAGGAGCTTCGGCAGCAGCAGGCCATATTGGATTGGGTGGTTGGTGGCTATTCTCCTTGGTAATGGTTTGGACTCCAGCACATTTTTGGGCTCTGGCCATATTATTAAGAGAGGACTATCGATCTGTTGGTATACCTATGCTCCCAACAGTAAGTGGCCCATTTGTTACGGCAAAAGCTATATCTGTTTATGGCTATCTAACAGTCTTTCTAAGTTTTTTAGGGTGCTTTGTCTTGCCCGCAGGAGGCTTGTTATATGGAATGTTATTACTACCTTATAATTCAAGACTTCTCCAATTGGTCTCCAGATTAAGAGATGATCCTGAGGACTTAGATAGGGCTAAGGGTTTGTTTAGGTGGTCTATTCTTTATATGTTTGGAGTTTGTTTTTTGCTTGTTATTAGTAGATTAGAGGTATCAATTGTTTTTAATGATCAGTTGATAGCTTTAATTAAAGACTTCTCAATGATATTTTCGTAAAACTATAAAATTAAAATAAAAACTTTACAACCTTGCTTAGTGATATTAATTAGACTTTGCTAGGTGATATTAACTTGTTTTTAGGCAATCTGTTTTTAGATGTTTTTCATCCAACTAAGAGATTTATTTAAGTCTTATGGTCCTGTCAGGGCTCTAGATGGACTTAACCTTCAAGTTCCAAAAGGTTCTTTGTATGGTTTGTTGGGCCCAAACGGAGCAGGCAAAAGCACTGCAATTAGAATTATCTGTACTCTTCTTTCCCCTGATTCTGGCCATGTTGAGGTTGGGGGACTTGATGCTTTGTTTGAGGAAAAAGAAATTAGGCGCAAATTGGGTTATGTCGCTCAAGATGTTGCAATCGATAAAATACTTACAGGTAGAGAATTGCTGCAGCTTCAAGGAGACCTTTATCATCTAGACAGTAAACGTAAGAGAAAGAGAATTGACGAATTAATTCAGAGACTAGATATGCATGAATGGATTGATAGAAGATGTGGTTCTTTTTCGGGAGGAATGAAAAGAAGACTTGATCTTGCTTCAGGATTGTTGCATGAACCAGAATTATTGATTCTTGATGAACCTACTGTTGGGTTGGACATAGAAAGTCGATCAGTTATTTGGGAATTATTGAAGGAACTTAGAAATAAGGAAACTACTATTCTTTTAAGTAGTCATTATCTCGAGGAGGTAGATGAGTTGGCAGATGAGATGGCTATTGTTGATAAAGGAAAAGTCATTGCTAATGGAAAACCAGATGATTTAAAAAAAGAACTTGGTGGTGACAGAGTTACACTTAGGGTGCGAGAGTTTAGTGATGAAGTAGAGGCTGAATCTGTAAGGAAATTAATTAAAAATATCAATGGGGTATCAAATGTAGTAGTGAATCAAAAGCAAGGATATTCTTTAAATTTTTTAGTTCAAAGTACTAATGTTATCTCAAATCTGTCGAGTCATCTTTCAAAAGAAAATTTTGAAGTCTTTGCACTTTCTCAGAGTAGACCAAGTTTAGATGATGTTTATTTGCAAGCAACTGGTAAAACTCTTATGGACGCTGAATTAGAACTTGCTGGTAAAAGAGATTTAAATCTTGAGAAAAAGAAATCGATGCGTTAATTGATTGTATTACTCCTAAATTATTAAAAACATGATCACTACTAATCCATCAATTCCTAAGGATAAGCAATCTAGAAATGATTTGAATGAAATGTTACAAGAGACTTCTGCACTGACATGGAGGCTTTTCATTCAACTAATTCGAAGACCTTCAACATTATTTGCAGGAATCCTTCAGCCTTTAATATGGCTTTTGCTTTTTGCAGCGTTATTCTCTAATGCTCCAATAGATTTTTTGCCAGGGAACAGTAGCTATGGAGAATTTCTTGGCGCAGGTTTAATAGTCTTTACTGCGTTTAGTGGAGCTCTTAATGCAGGACTACCTGTGATGTTTGATCGAGAATTTGGTTTCCTTAATCGATTGTTAGTTGCTCCATTGACAAGTAGGAGTTCAATTGTAATTTCTTCAGTCATCTATATAACTACTATTAGCCTTTTGCAGAGTTTCGCAATAATGGCAACTTCTGCTCTCTTAGGTTATGGCTGGCCAAGTCTGGGAGGTTTCCTTCTCATAGCAATAACACTATTGTTATTGGTATTTGCAATAACTGGTTTAAGTCTTGGATTGGCCTTTATATTGCCTGGACATATAGAGCTAATTGCGATTATCTTTATTGCTAATCTACCTGTTCTTTTTGCAAGCACAGCATTGGCCCCCATATCTTTCATGCCTAAATGGCTTGGATGGATGGCATCGATTAATCCATTAACATTTGCGATTGAACCGATACGAATGGCATATCAAAATTCAGTAGATCTAAAATTAGTTTTAATCAATGCTCCCTATGGAGAAATAAATGGATATTCTTGCTTATTAATTCTATTTATTCTTACAATTGGGTTGTTTTTTCTTATTAGACCTCTTTTAAATCGCAAACTTGCTTGATAATCTTAGTCTAGCGATTGAGAAGAACCTTGGAGTCTAGAAAGTATCATCTACAAAAACAAATCATAGACGCTCTAAAGGCCAATGACAGTAATTTATACTCTCTCCTGAAATCTCAATGGGCACATCGTTTTGGAGTCGAAAGTTTGGAAGAATTGGAAAATCTAGATTTAAACCAGTTGAGTCAAAAACCTAATAATTTAAATAATCAAAACTTAGATAAACTAGAAGAAAATTCTTTCGATGTTGATGAACCAAATAATATCAATAATTACGATACTAAAGAAAAAGAAATCATAACCAAAGAATTTAAACCAACTAAGGATGGGATTGATGAATCGTTTAAAATTAAATCCTATGACAAAATTAATAAAGAAAATGATGGATACAAGGCTAAGAGTTCAATCATAGACAACAAAATTAATTCTGAGATTGAAGCTTTGATACCTTTACCACCCATACCTAAATATAGTTATCTTAGGAAGTGGTTATTAAGAAAATAAGTTTAAATTTATGTTTGATCTTTTTAATTTGAAAGTATAGACCTTTTTACTTCCTTACATCATTCCTGGCATACCCATACCACCCATACCACCCATACCACCCATACCACCCATACCACCCATACCACCCATTGGGTCTCCGCCTTCAGCACCTGGTGCTGCTGGTGGTTCAGGTTTGTCTGCAATAACAACTTCAGTTGTTATTAAAAGTGAGGCTATTGAGACAGCATCTTGAAGAGCAAGTCGTATTACCTTTGAAGCATCTAATATCCCTGCTTCAAGTAAATCAACATACTCTCCAGTTTGTGCGTTAAAGCCTTTACCCAATCTCTTGATATCTGAGACAACAACATCTCCGTTAAATCCAGCATTTATAGCTATCTGTTTCGTTGGAGCCGTCAATGCCCTTTTTATGATTTCAACTCCGGTTCTTTGATCACCTTCTAGCTTTTTGGATAAATCTTCAAGCCCTTCACTTAATTCTAAGAGAGTAGTTCCACCGCCTGCCACAATCCCTTCCTCAATAGCTGCACGAGTTGCATTTAGAGCATCCTCAATCCTGAGCTTTCTGTTCTTTAATTCAGTTTCAGTAGGAGCTCCCACTTTTATTACGGCTACACCTCCTGCAAGCTTAGCGATTCGCTCGTTTAACTTCTCTTGGTCATACTCAGAATCTGTTTCATCAAGCTCTCTCTTTATAGAGGCAATGCGATTAGATAATTCGGTGGTTTGATTCTCATTTGCGACAATTGTTGTGCTGTCTTTTGTAATTGTTACCCTTCTGGCTTGACCTAGATCAGAGATTTGAACTTTTTCAAGGCTCATTGCTTTGTCTTCGCTGATTAATGTACCGCCAGTAAGCACAGCAATATCTCCTAGGGCAGCTTTTCTCCTCTCGCCAAATGAGGGGGCTCTGACTGCTGCCACTTGTAAAACGCCGCGGTTTTTGTTCACTACAAGCGTAGCTAATGCTTCACCTTCTACTTCTTCAGCAAGAATTATCAAGGGTGTTCCATTCTTCTGAACAGTTTCCAGAACTGGAATGAGATCGGCGATGGATGAGATTTTTTTGTCAGTTATTAGTATTGAGGGGTTTTCAAATTCACAAATTAAGCGATCTTCATCAGTAACAAAATATGGTGAGCTATAACCCCTATCGAAAGCCATCCCTTCAGTGATATCTAGCTCAGTAGCTAGAGACTTGGATTCTTCAACTGTTATTACTCCATCAAAACTGACCTTGTCTATTGCATCTGCAATCATTGAACCTATTTCCTCGTCTCCACCAGCACTCACTGTCGCAACTTGTTTAATAGCATCACCACTGACTGATTTGCTTTTTTCCTTGAGATCATCAACGATTTGAGCTACTGCCTTTTCCATGCCCCGTCTTAATTCGATTGGGCTTGCTCCAGCTGCAGTGTTTCTCAACCCTTCTTGAACCATGAATTGAGCTAAAACTGTTGCAGTGGTCGTGCCATCGCCAGCTTTTTCTTTCGTTTTTGAAGCAACTTGTTCAATAAGCTTTGCTCCTATGTTTTCAAAAGGGTCTTCAAGATCTATTTCCTTAGCGATAGTTACTCCATCATTAACGATATCTGGGGCTCCAAATTTTTTTTCAATAACTACATTTCTACCCTTAGGTCCAATTGTGACTTTTAAAGCATTGGCTAAGTTGTTTACTCCTTTTTCTAGAGCACCACGTGATTCGTCTGAAAAACTTAGAAGTTTTGCCATATTTGGTTTGAATTAGTCTTAATCTCCCATAGGAAACACACATTAGGGGAGGCTAAATAAGTGGGGAAAGCCGAATCGTAATTCATAAATTATTCCCAATTTTTACAGAAGGTAGTTAGTGTCAACATATGAATGATCCTGGGGCTTTATTTTTTATTCTCATGGCTGGCTTGGCTGGGACTATGACTTTGATTTATTTCCCTTTGAGGATATTTCTTACAGCAACGGCGAGAAGTAGAAGACTAAAATTATTGCAAAGGATAAGAAGATTGAGAGATGAATTAGGTCAGCCCATACAAAATTGAAATTAGCTCAACTCATAACCATTCCACCATCAACTTGAATTGTCTGGCCAGTTATGTAAGCTGCTGATGGATCTGCTGCAAGAAATCTCACTGTTCCTGCAACGTCCTCAGGATTTCCGAATCGTCCAAGCGGAATAGCAGAAAGAATTGATTCACTGTTTAGATCCTTTGTCATATCAGTTGAAATAAAACCGGGTGCGACTGCATTTACAGTAATTCCTCTGCTTGCGAACTCTTTCGCAGCACTTTGCGTAAGACCTATTACTCCTGCCTTGGCTGCAGAATAATTTGCTTGCCCTGGGTTGCCCATTAACCCCACCACAGAAGTTATGTTGATAATCCTTCCTTTTTTTTGCTTCAACATTTGCCTAGAGACAGCTCTTGTACAATAAAAAACACCACTCAAGTTAAGATCTAAAACTTTCTGCCAATCGTTAGTTTTCATTCTCATAAGAAGTCCATCTTTAGTTATCCCTGCGTTATTGACCAAAACATCAATTGTATTATTTTTCCCCAAAACTGTTTTGATTAATTCATTTACCGAGTTTTCATCAGAAATATCAGCTTGAAGAGGGTATGCCTTCCCTCCAAAAGAGCTTATTTCTGCTACCACTTTATTTGCATTCTCCAAAGATGAAGAATAATTGATGATTACTTCTGCTCCCTCTTTTGCTAAAAGAATTGCAATAGCCTTACCAATACCCCTGCTAGCTCCAGTAACAATTGCAGTCTGACCTTCAAGTAATTTTGATAATGTCATAATTTTATGGTTTTAAAATTGTTAGAATCGAATACTTATTTTATTTAACTTACTATTGAGTCACTTGCTTTTTGAAAAGACTTTAAGCTAAGACACTAAAAATAGTCATTTTTACTGTCGAATATATTAAATAGATAATCAGTAGAGAGGAATTAGTTGTGCATTTGTTAATTGCTGCTGCAGGAAGTGGGAATCGAATGGGTGCTGATAGAAATAAACTCCTTTTGAATGTTGCAGGTAAAACGGTTTTAGAGTGGACTTTGAAAGCAGCTTTCGACTCTAAAACAATTACTTGGATTGGAATAATTGGACAACCGAAAGACAAAAATTCAATATGTTCAATTTTTGATAACTCAGTAAAGTCAATTCAATGGATTAATGGGGGATCAACAAGACAGCAGTCAGTTCAGTTGGGATTAGCTGCTCTTCCAAGTGATGCTAAGTCTGTCCTGATTCATGATGGAGCAAGATGCTTGGTGAAATCATTAGTTTTCGATGAAATCTCAAAGATTGTTTCCAAGGGTCAAGCTGTTATTGCCGCTTCAAAAGTAACGGACACAATTAAAAAGGTTGATAAAGATGGTGAGATTATTGAGAGCCCTCCTCGCTCAGATTTGTGGTCTGCGCAGACACCTCAGGGTTTTCCCGTAAACAAACTGAAGCATGCGCATAGTGAAGCAATTGCAAAAGGGTGGGATGTAACCGATGATGCATCCTTATTTGAACGATTGGAATTACCAGTGAAAATATATGATGCTGGACCTTCGAATATTAAAGTGACAACTCCATTTGATCTTGTGATTGCAGAGTCTTTATTGTCTACTTTAAAAGACTAAGACTCCCTAAGTCGCCATTCAAGATAGCTTGCCTACCTAGTGGAAGTGATGCATTCCCACAGCAATGCCCGATTGGCAAATTTGAAACAATTGGAATTTTAAGATCTTGTGTTCGATCTTTGAAAATATCAAGAAGCTCAAACGTCTTAGTTTCCTCGACGTCTATCTCGTTATCACAATAAGTAAACGAGCCAAAACCTAGTCCAGACAGCTGTTGTAAAACTCCAGCCAATCTTAAGTGAGTTAGCATTCTGTCGATTCTATACGGAGCCTCTCCTATATCTTCGATGATTAGTATTGATTTGTTGAAATTTGGTAGATGTTGAGTCCCTATCAAGTGAGTGAGTACAGTGAGGTTGCCAACTATTAGGTGCCCCTTTGAGATACCACCTCCCCATGGGTCTCCATAAATATCTGGTACAGAATTACCAAACAAAATGGATTTAAGTCTGTTTTTACTCCAGTCTGGTTCGGAACCCAAGGTTGTAATAAGGGGACCATGAACTCCTCCCTGAAACCCACCTGCGAGCCGTGCAAGAAGTATTGAAGTTAAATCAGAAAATCCAATCAACCAGCCTTCTCTCCATGGTTGTTTTTTTTCAAGCAATCTCGCCGATCCCCAGCCACCTCTAGCAAAAGCTAAAAGAGGGTAATGATTATTTGAGTGTAAGTTATTGAATCTAACTTCATCATTGCCTGCTAAATACCCCCATGATCTATCTATTGCATCGAAATCGTTGCATATTAAACCCCAATCCTCAAGGACTTTTATTCCGGATAGTAGATCTTCTTTTTTACTTATTGGCGAACTTGCGGCAACTATGTGGAAAAGATCGCCTTTTTTTAGAGGGGCAGTCATTTGCGAATATCGATAAAGAGATTGATTAAATAAGCTTGCTTAACACCATGCCGAGAAGTAAAAAGCTGCCAATTCGAACTTGATTGCTGAAATGCGAACCTGAACTTTTAATACCTTTTGGTTTTGAATTTAATAAGATGACCTCTCTTTGCATTGCCAATGTTGCTATCAACCAAAAAGGCCAAAACGTTAATCCTAAATTTGCTTTGAAAGCACCAAAAGCTAAAAAGAAACATGTTGAAAAGTAGCAAAAAGAAACGGTTTTTATTGACCCTTTACCAAGACTGATAGCGCTACTGTTTAGACCAATTAATTTGTCATCAATCTCATCGGCCATCGCGTAAACAGTATCAAAGCCAAAAGTCCAAAATATTGTTGCAAACCAACAAAACAACAATGGTAGCCCTCCTGCTAATGAGGATTCACTTGCTGCCCAGGGAATCAGAACTGAAAATCCCCAGCAAATTGAGAGAATAAGTTGGGGAAATTTAAACCATCTTTTTGCTGATGGATACAGAAGAATAAAAGGTAATGAAAGTGTTGCAAGTTGAAGGCATAAATTTCTACTTTCTGTCGGGATATATAAAACTACGATAAGACTAAAAAACAACATTGAAATTAATAGTATCCATGCAGCCTTAAGAGATACCTTCCCATTAGCTAATGGTCGTTCTTTTGTCCTCCTCACCTTTTTGTCAAATTTTCTGTCCCAAATATCATTTGCAATACATCCAGCACCACTTACAAATAATCCACCTAAAATTACTAATCTCAAAATAAATATGGATGGTGGAGCTGAGGGGGCTAACCAAAGAGACCAGCCAGCTGGAATTAGAAGTATCAATCTTCCGCTGGGTTTATTCCATCTAAGAAGTTGAAAATAATATCTCATTTTTTTTGCAAGAAGATTACTCACGAAAATTTAAATTGATAATCATTTATAAGGCCTTCTCAATGGGGTGCTGAGAGTGTCAGAGTATTGAGGTTAAACCTACTAATATATGTTAGGCGACTCAATAGATAATTCCTCTAAACGGAATATTATCGAATTGGATCTTGGGGAAAATCAAGAAACAGAGTTATGCCGTGTAGCAACAATAGATATTGGCACCAACTCAACGCATCTCTTAATTGCAAAGCTTGAGCCAAAATTAAATACTTTTAGTATTGAACTTGCTGAGAAATCAACAACAAGACTTGGCGAGAGAGATCCTGCTAATGGTGAACTTACATCCATTGCTATGACTAGGGCATTCTCAACATTAAAGAGATTTAAGGACTTATCAGAAAGCTATAAAGTTGAGAGCCTTCTTATTGCTGCTACAAGTGCGGTTCGAGAAGCACCAAATGGAAAAATCTTTATATCTGAGATAAAAAAGAAGATAGGCTTAGATGTTGAATTGATAAGCGGAGCAGAGGAAGCAAGATTGATTTATCTAGGTGTCCTTTCTGGGATGCAATTTGGGAATAAACCCCATTTAGTTCTTGATATTGGAGGAGGTTCGACAGAATTAATCCTTGCTGATAGATCTGAGGCTAGAGCATTAACAAGTACCAAGATTGGAGCAGTAAGATTACAAAGAGAATTTATTAAAAAAGATCCAATATCTTCTCAGACTGAATTATTTTTAAGGTCATTTATTAGAGGCTCTATGGAGTCTGCAATTGATAAGATATCTAAGAGGATTGAAGTAGGTGAAAAGCCCGTCTTAGTGGCAACTAGTGGAACTGCCATGGCTATTGGGGAATTAATATCTAACAAAGAAAATCATATTCAGTCAAAATTGCAAGGTTATAAAATTTCCAAAAATAATTTAGATATTATTGTAAGTCAATTAATAAAAATGACACCTTCTGAAAGGAGTAATTTATCCTCATTAAGTGAAAGAAGATCTGAGATTATTGTCCCGGGGGCTTTGATTTTGCAAACGATAATGAATATGGTGAATGTTAATGAGATTGTTTTAAGTGAAAGAGCACTACGTGAAGGTTTGGTAGTTGATTGGATGTGTCGTAATAATTATTTAAAAGATCAGTTGGGCTTTCAAGGGTCAATAAGAGAAAGAACAGTCATACATCAATCAAAAAGATTTGGTGTTAACTCAAAAAGATCAAAAAGAGTTTCGGAATTTGCTCTTGCTTTTTATGATAAGACCCGAGGGGTTTTGCATCATGATAATGGTGAAGGTAGAGATCTTTTGTGGGCAGCAGCAAGGCTTCATGCCTGTGGCAAACACATAAATATTGGAGCTTATCATAAGCATTCGTGGTATTTAATAAGGCATGGAGAACTCTTGGGCTACTCTCAAGCTGAGCATTTGATGGTCGCGGCTATTGCTAGGTATCACAGGAAAAGTTTTCCTAAAAAAAGACATGAATCTTGGCAATCTTTGATAGATGAAAGACATAAAAACTTAGTAAATGAAATGTCTTTACTCCTTCGTCTTTCTTGCGCTTTGGATAGAAGACCTGAACCTTTGATATCAAAGATAGTGATTGAAGCTAATAATAACAAAGTTGATATAGAATTAATTCCTAATGACTTAGGCCAGAATTTAGATCTTGAGAAATGGAGTTTTAAGAAGGCACTTTTACTAATCAAAAAAGTTAAAGATGTTGATATAAATATACTTTAAAAATATGTTTTTCTTTCCAATAACAAGATATTACTTTGCTGGGGATAATTGATTGAATCATTTTGAAAACTTTGTATATATTTTAGTGCAATTACTGAAGTAAATAATCCTAGGACTCCAGACAAAATAACAAAAACAAATGGGTTGAAATGTTTTTTCTTCCTTGCATTTTTCTTTTTAATTAATGGAGTCTGCTTCGCTACATTTTTTTTCTTGTCATTCAGTTCATCAAGAACAAAACTTGTATCTAAGTTCAATTTCTCAGCTATCCGTCGAACCATTGCTCTTATAAAAACCTTTTCAGGAAGTGATTGTTCATCACCTTCTTCAAGTGCGACCAATTGTTCTTTCCCAATTCTAAGTGATGAGGATAAATCCTCTACTGAAAGATTTCTCCCTTGCCTTGCTTCCCTTAGGAATTCACCAACTTTTTGTAAGGGAGATTTTTTATTTGCGATATAGGAATTATCGCTTTTGATGCCATCACTTTGTTCCAATTAAAAAACTTTTTATTGTTGATTTTATTCTAAAGGGTTTGTAAAGTCGTACATCTCAAAAAATAATTTAAATCTATCTTTGAATACTTGTGAAATAGGTTTATTACTTCTTTCACTTTAGTTAGGTCTAAATAAATGAGAATGTGTGGGACTATAAAGTTTTGATCTTTTATTAGCTTGCTTTAATGTTGGACTAATTATATATAACGTTGTTCTAATTAATTTTTTTTCTCTAGAGGTTTTTGCCATTTCAGTCAAAGGTATAACTTTTGTCCATTCGTCTGGCCAAGTTACTCTATAAGCAATAGCGACAGGAGTATTAGCAGGGTAATACTTTATAAGGATAGATTGAACTTCTTCTACATGTCTTGCACTTAGGTAAAGACATAAAGAAGACTGAATAGATGCTAGCTTTTGAAGGCTTTCCTTCTCTGGTTTACCTGTTCTGCCATCTGCTCTACTGAGTATTATTGTTTGTGTTAAATCTGGAATTGTTAGCTCGAATCCTAATTTTGCCGCTGTTGCTTGATAGGCACTTACTCCAGGAACTATTTCTACCTCAATACCTTCATCATTTAATCTACATATTTGTTCTGATATCGCTCCATATAAGCAAGGATCACCATCATGCAGACGAACAATTTTTTTACCTTCCCTGTGCTTTTTAATTAAGATTGAAATGATCTCCTCAAGAGTTAATGAACTTGTCTTTATTTTTTCACAATCATCTTTAACAATTTTTGTTATTTCTATAGGAATTAGAGAGTCTGTCCAAACCAAAACCTCAGCTGTTTTTAACCTTTCTTGAGCTCTGATTGTCATCAAGTCTAAAGCACCTGGACCAGCTCCGACAATTGAAATTGAACTCATATCTTTCTCTCATTAATTAATGAAGGATCGGGAAGTGCTTTTTTTGAAATATAAAGTCTCCATATCCCCAACAAACCAGCACTCATTAAAAATAAGCTAATTAATTGTGCCATTCGAACACCGCCTTCGCAAAAAGGGGCTGTTCCTCCTAAACAGAGAGGGTCTATTCTTAAGGCTTCTATCCAAACTCTTCCTAAGCTGTAGCTTATTAGATAAATGCAACTTAGGCTGCCAGAGGGCAGCCTAAGTTCATTGTTGTTTGACCTTTTAAAAAGAAAAATTAATGTTCCAAAAACAAAAATATTCCATAATGATTCATAAAGAAAGGTAGGGTGAAAATAAGTCTGTGAAGAGAATATTTCAGGTCTAAATTCATAAGGTATAAATAATTTCCAAGGTAAGTTAGTAGGAATTCCAAAAGCTTCGTTGTTAAAGAAATTTCCCCATCTACCTATTGCTTGGCCTAATGCAACTGAAGGAACTAAAACATCAATAACATCCCAAAAAGATTCTTTACGCCAACGGCAAAAAAATATTACGGATAATGTTCCCATTATCAGAGCACCATGAATTGCGATTCCTCCTCCCCATATCTCCATAGCAGTTGGTATTGGTATATTGAAATTGAAAAAATTAATTGAACTCCAGAAATTTCTACCTGTGTAGTTTTTCCATTCAAATGCTACATAATAAATTCTTGCACCGATTACTGAAGCCAGAACTAAAATAGGGAGTAAATCATTTATTAGACTTTTTTTTAATCCTTTTCTGGTTGCTAATTCACCAGATAGATTAAGGCCTATCAAAACTGAAATAGCTATTAATAAACCGTACCACTTCAATGAAAAAGGGCCTAGATGAACAAACTCTGGCCCAGGTGATCTAAGCGCTATTAATATATTCTCCATCAATTATTTGAATTTATATTCCTTCTGCAGCTTGTACTTTTTCTACCTGTTTCTTTTTAAGCACAAGCATTATTTGTGATAACCCAACTCCTATAAAGAAAATTATCATTCCAATAACTCTTGCTTTACTTTGTAGAACAATTTCTTTGTCAAGTTGACCAAAACCTCCAACGTTAGGGTCTTCAGTTAATCTTTCACCTTTCTCAATAGTTTCACCTTCTTTTATTAATAATGAAGTCCCTGCAGGAAGATTTTCAGTGAAACTTTCGCCTTCTTCATTGCTTAGATTAATTATTTTTGTTCCATCTTCATTAGTTTCTATTGAAGTGATTGTCCCTGAATTTGTTGCAGTGAATAAGTTATTATTGCTCTTTTCACCAGTCGGATAAACTTGACCTCTTCCTCTATTCCCTCCTACGTGTATTGAATACTTTCCAAAATTATAATTTTTGTCTTTTCTTGGATCAGGAGATAAAACAGGGAATACAATTTCCCTGTTTTGGTCTCCAGGTAAAGGACCTACTAAAAGTATATTTTCTTGTTCCTCGCTGTATTGAGTGAAGTAAACACCTTGTGTCTCTTCTTTTATTTCATCAGTCCATCTATCTTGAGGAGCAAGCTTAAATCCATCTGGAAGCATTACAACTGCTCCAACTTGGAGAGGAACTTTGCTTCCATCAGCTCCAATCTCTTGTAAGTCCTTTTTATAAGGTATCTCTACTACTGTTTTGAAAACACTGTCAGCAGCAACTGCCTGAGGTACTTCGGCTCTTGTAGGCATACTTGCCACATGACAATTAGCGCAAACAATTTTTCCCGTTGCCTCTCTGGGATTTTCGAATTTTTGTTGAGCCCAAAAAGGGTATGCCCAAGTTGGTTGAGGAACTATAAATATTGAAAACCCAAGAAAAACAGAGAAGAGAAAAAGTTTTAATGAAAGACTCATGGTTTTAGAAATAGTATTGAAGTTACTTTTCATTTATTGATCAACCCCACCAAGGATCAGTACCAGTTCGAAAATCAGTTTCTGTCCACTGACTTACGAGAACTTGGTCATCCTCAACTGAAACATGAGCTATTGCTAGAGATAATGGTGCTGGACCTCTAACTACTTTCCCTGTCGAATCGTATTGACTTCCATGACATGGACACATGTATTTATTTGCTCCGCTATTCCATGGAACTACACAACCTAGGTGAGTACAAATCGCATTAATTCCGTAACTAGTAATTGCATCTTCGCCTTCAACTATAAGGTAAGTCGGATCACCTTTAAGTCCTTGCACCAAGCTCCTATCACCAACTGGATGGGTTGATAACCAACCACTTGCACTTACATTATTACCTAGCTCATCCTTTGCATTCGTTCCACCGCTGCCGCCGCCTGCCCTATATGGGGTGAAATATTGAGCTACTGGATATAAAGCTCCTAAAGCTACCCCTGTAACCGTTCCAAAGGTAAGCAGATTCATGAACTGCCTTCTGCCCATTGAGGGCACATCTGCAGTTGTCATTTGTGTCATTACAGACGTTCACCTATACATAGATATTAGACCAGAATGGACACATAAAGGGTTATTAATCTCCGCTAAGACTAGGTTTTGAAATGAGTTTTGAATTTAATTCGTCAAATTCTGGTCGTTCCTCTTCTTTAACTCCACTGGAGCCAGAAGAAGTAATGCAGTGCTTAAGAAGGCGTTGGGGCGTAACATATGATTTGAGATTGTTAATAAAAAGAGACCGGATTTATTTACAAATGATGTGGGGGTTCTTAGAACAACAATCTTTCCCGCTGGATGAGGAGACTTATAAAGAAAATTTGAATCGAACCTTAGAAATTATTAATCGAGCAGGTCAATCTGATTTTGTAAGGAAATGGTTAAGAAATGTTCAAGCAAAACCAAGACTAGGCAGAGCTATAACTTTACCTTTGCCTATGGATCCGAGGATGGATGAATTTGTCCTTTGAGGTTTGTTGTTAAAGCAACTAACCCAATTCCAACAAAAAACAAAAAAGTTATCGATGTTGATAGAAGAAGCATTGTTATTGGATCAGTGGATGGAGTTAAAACAGCTCCTGCAATGGCTGAAGCCATAACAACTAATCTCCATGTAGATAACATCTTTTTCCAGGAAATTATTTCAAAGAAACCTAAAATAAATTGAAGAATTGGCAATTGGAAGGCTAACCCAGTTGAAAGCATAAGTAGAAGGACAAAATCTAAATATTTTTCTATTGACCAGATTGGCTCAACCACATCGGCACCATAACTTATTAAAAACCCTAAGGCTGCAGGTATCAAAGCTTTCCAGGCAAAGAAAATTCCTAAGAAAAATAAAATTGCTGAACCTGCAACTGAGGGAGCTATGAGAAGTTTCTCTTTTTTAGTTAGACCAGGAAGGATGAATTTTAAAAATTGGTAAAGGATGAATGGGAGAGAAATAGTAAGCCCGCCATAACCTGCAACTTTTATTGAAGTAAATAAAAATTCGCCCGGTGCTACCTGTAAAAATTGTATTTTTCCTGCGGGTATCTCTAATGCCTGTACAAGTTTCCTGACAAATAGTAAGCAAAAACCTGAAGATAGAAGAATTGCAATGAGACTCTTTAGTATCCTTTGGCGAAGTTCTTCTAGATGATCAACTAAAGGCATCTCAAGTGATTCAGATACCTCAATTGAACTCTCTTTTCCTTTTATCCTGATAGGAGGAGGAGCTTTAAAAATATTTTCTTTTTTGTTGGAGCTATTCAGGTTAATTTAGTTAATAGACTTATTTTAGTAGAAAATTGAGTTTTCAAGCATGTAATAAATTTTATCTAGATATTTAAAAAAATTATTTATATAAACTTTTGCTCATTAGTCAATAAGGGCAAATTAATTTATTTGGTTTTTGTTGGGTCTGGCAATATAAAAGGAGGGCAATCATTCAGCGATGATTCACCATAACTAGCATATTCTTTGTAGCCACCCATTTTTCCATTGGTTTTCATTAAAGCGCTGGTAAATGCTAATAAAAGGAAGACTGTTGGAGCTCCAATAATTAGTGCTGCTCCAAATGCATATCCAATTAAAAATTCGGGGAAAGAATGATTACCTAGAAATTCATGAGTCCCCAGCAAAAAGTCAATCATTTTTCATCTTGTCTAATGAAGTTGATATTAATTCATTGAAGTTCACTTGTGGTGGAAATATTTCTGTGCTCGCTCTGCTTTCCCCCAAATCACCTTGCCTCCTCTATGGCTAACCGTTCCAGGTAAGGCTCCTGAAATTCGTTGTAGATTTTCAATTGGGGTCATTATAATTGGAACTAACTTGTTACCTCGGGCCCTGCTACAAAAAGAAGCCAAATCAGCAGCTAATTGAATATCTTTTTCATCTGCAAGTCCATTTGATGATTTAAGTACAATGTGGCTTCCAGGTATTTCTTGAGCATGAAACCAAATATCTCCTTTTTTCCCTTTCTTTAAACTTATTAATTCGTTTTGCCTGTTGTTAGATCCTATTTGAATTGTTAGGCCGCTAGGACTTTGGATCTCTTTTATGTTTGATGAGCTTCCCTTCTTTTTACTTAATTGAAATTTAGAATTATTTTTTTTGATGCAAACATATTCTTCTACTTCTTCTTTAAGTTCAATAATTGAATCTAGTTTGTTTTTTAGATCCTCATTTTTTTCGTATATAAATGAATCAAGAAATGATTCACAGTATTCAATCTCTGATATTTTTTTCTTGTGGAAATCGATTCTATTCAAAATTGAATCCCTAGATCTTTTTTTCCTTTTAGCTTCTTTGAAGAGAGTTTGAGCTTCAATTATTTGCTTTTTGGTTGGAGATTGTAAGTTGAGAAGGTTTCTTGCCTTGCTTTGCATGGTTATATATTCAGAAATATTTTTAATTAGGAGTTTCTGAACATTTAGCTTCCTGATTTCATCAACTTTTGATTTCTCGAGATCTTGCTTTAGTTTTTCTCTAATAGAATTTATTTTTCTTTCTGCAATCTTATTTGAATAATAGATACTAAGTTTTAGCCCTATTTTTGTATCTTGAGGATTTGATTTTCTTTGCCCCCACACAATGAAATCAGTTGGGCCTTTGAAATTAATTGTGAAATTATTATTCTCAATATCTAATAGCCACTTTTTCCATTTTTTATATATTGCTTTCCATGTTTTTAATTCAATACTCGTTACTGGTTGATTTATAAGTTTAAGTGCATCGTTATAACTATTGCTTGCAATTTGTAATGTTAAAGCAGGACTTATTCCTTGATAAGTATCTTTAAGACTATTCTTAAATGTTGATGGTACTAAGCATATATTATTTTTCCATGAATAGAATGATTCAGAGTATTCAGGTGTTAATCCTTTAAGAGGTGGAGGTGACGTATAGATATCTCCTGTTCCTATTGGCCTTAATCTTGATTGACTCTCTTTTATTTTTTTTCCAAGTGTAATTACTTTACCTGTTCTGTCTAAAAGTAAAATATTACTGTGCCTACCCATCAGTTCAACTACCAATTCTTTTTCTATTTCCTCCCCAGGTCTACTAGAAAATCTAAACCTTACTATTCTTTCGAAACCATTTTGCTTTATTTCAACTAAAGCTAAATTGACTAATAAATGTTTTAATTGTTTCGCTAATGTGCTTTTTTCACCATATCTTTTTGGAGGCGGTATTGATACAATCCTTGGGGATTCAGCAAGCCAACTTATTTCTATCCATGTGAGTCTTTCAATGGTTCTAAATCCTAATTGAACAGTATTTGAATCAATTTGCTGTGCATTTTCAAATCGACTTGGAACTATATCTTGGCTAAGTTCAAATACAACCGCTTTAAGGGTTGTTAAGTCCATTATTTGAATTGGAACTTTGTTCATCTATCATCCTTTTAATTTAATAGATAATGTAATTAACCTTTGGTAGGTAAATTAGATATCATTCAGTTATGACTTGTTTAGGAAATCTTACTGTTATTACTGGCCCAAGCGGGGTAGGTAAAGGAACAATTGTTAGGAAAATCCTCGAAAGTCATAATGATGTATGGCTTTCAATTTCTGCTACTACTCGCCAGCCAAGATCTGGAGAAATAGAGGGAGAGCATTATTTTTTCTTAGAAAAGACAAATTTTCAAGAAATAATAGATAAAAAAGGTTTTCTGGAATGGGCTTCATTCTCAAATAACTTATATGGGACTCCCAAAAAAATAGTTAAAGAAAAAATAGAAGAAGGAACTAATGTTCTTCTTGAAATTGAATTAGAGGGTGCTCGACAAATTCGAAAATCTTTTCCTGAAGCATTACAAATATTTTTAGCACCACCAAATTTATCAGAACTTGAAAAAAGAATTAGAGGTAGAGGAACCGAGACTGAAGAATCTATTAGGGATCGTTTAGCAATAGCAAATAAAGAGCTTATGGCGAAAAAAGAGTTTGACGCAGTAGTTATCAATGAAGACATAGAAAAAGCCTTCAAGGAAATTGAAGGCCTAATGGGATTAAAAACTTAAATCTAATTAATTGGATTTTAAAAAGACATTGGGTGGAAAAGTAAGTCAGGAACAAATCTATTGAATTCAACAATGATACTTGCTGTAATAAAGATCCAAATTGTTGCTACCACTGGAGCGGATCTAAACCATTTGGTACGGAATAATTGAAACATGATTGAAAAATTTCAGGTGATTTTAAATTGATAAATAATTATTTATCATCTTGGACCATTAAGAGTGACATTATTGTCTCTTTCTCTTAGCTCACCATTCTTGCCCTCTCTATTAGCTTGTAAAGGCCAGGCAGCGCCTCTTTTTAAGCATTGCCAAGCTAAATCGGTGTCTATAATAATTTCGTATTCTGCAGCATTCTTTTTCCCCCTAACAGCTCTTACATATTCCCTTCCTGACCAACCAATAATTCCAGCTATGTAAATGAACATTACTCCTGGAATGAGAAGATCTCCCTCATGACCTCTGTTAAACCATGCACCCCAGGGCTCAATAGGAGGACCAATTATTAAATGAGGAAGTCCGTCATCGCCGCATAGAGCTTTGCTATATCTTTCAAATCTTTTTATTGCCTGATCTGTTGTAGCTGCGCTTGCTCTTTCTTGGAAACGGGCATTCTCAGAACAAGATACTAGAGCAGAAGCTGTAAAATCTGTAGGAGCTCTGTCAGCATTTAGTGCTGGTCCTGGCCTAGCGATAGCTACTGGTGCTATTCCTAAGAAAAGGAATGTTGAAAGCAGAATTGATAAAAGACGACTCATGAGTTCAGATTTTTATCTGTTGCCCTGTTTTAATGGGATTTCAGTATTAAACTTAGTGGATAACTAGCGATAAATGTCAATAATTTTATCCCTCGAAACAAGTTGTGACGAGTCCGCGGCAGCTTTAGTTTCTAATGAAAAAGGAAAAATTGATTTGTTGGCTAATGAAATAGCTTCACAAGTTGAGGAACACGCCAATTGGGGTGGGGTGGTTCCAGAAATTGCATCAAGAAGACATTTGGAAAATCTTCCATTTTTAATTGAAAAAGTTTTTGCAAAATCAAAACTACAGATAAAAAATATTGATGCGATAGCAGCAACTGTTACTCCAGGATTATCAGGTTCGCTTTTAGTTGGATCAATTACGGCGAGAACTTTAGCTAATTTGCATCAAATTCCATTTTTAGGAATACATCATTTGGAAGGCCATCTTTCATCAATTTATTTATCGGAAAATCATCCACAACCTCCTTTCCTAGTCTTATTGGTAAGTGGAGGTCATACTGAATTAATCAAAGTAGATGCTCAGCATAAGTATCAACGTCTTGGTAGAAGTCATGATGATGCGGCTGGTGAAGCTTTTGATAAGGTTGCTAGACTTCTAGGACTGTCTTATCCAGGGGGACCAGCTATTCAAAAAAAAGCTGAATCTGGAGATCCAAAAAAATTCTTATTTCCAAAAGGTAGAGTATCTAAGCCAGGCGGTGGTTTTTATCCATATGACTTTTCTTTTAGTGGTTTGAAAACTGCTGTTTTTCGCCAGATAGAAACGCTTAAGTCGGAAAACAAAAAATTACCAGTAGAAGATATTGCTGCGAGCTTTGAACAGGTGGTAGCTGAGGTTTTAGTCGAGAGGAGCCTGCGTTGTGCTCTTGATCAAGGTCTAAATTCTCTTGTTTTGGTTGGAGGGGTTGCGGCAAATGTGCGATTAAGGAAAATGATGATTTCCCAAGCATCTAAAAATTCAATTAACGTTGCTCTTGCCCCCATGGAATTTTGTACTGATAATGCTGCAATGATTGGGGCGGCAGCTTTGTTAAGATTATCATCAAATAGCACCAAAAGTTCAATGGAATTAGGTGTTTCAGCTCGATGGCCTCTAGAAAAATCTAATTTGCTTTATGATTCCAAGCCTCCTTTTTAATTAATACTTTGACGATTTAATTTTTTCTTATGTCTTTAAATAAAGGAAATGAAAAACATAAATCCACTAGGCCTGCAAGCTCAAGTGAAATTAATTCTTGGAAAAGAGGATTCACTCCTCAAGCTGAAATATGGAATGGTCGAATGGCTATTGCAGGTTTGATTATTTTATTGACTATTCTTCTAGGATCTAATTTGATTTTATCTAGCTAGAAAGATAGTTTAAATTAATAGTAATGATTTAGGGTTAAGTTTTTTTGTCATTTTGCTTATTTAGTAAATGCAGTTACTATCGATGGATCTTAAAAAGAGAATCTTTGACTGGTAATAAGACGGTAGTTTTTATCGGCTTAAATCCTTCAAATGCTAATTCATCTAAGAATGATAGGACTCTTACAAGGATAATTAATTTTTGTTCAAGATGGAATTATAAGAATATTTATGTAATAAATTTATTCGGGTTAATTACAAAGTCTCCTTTGCAGTTATCAAAAAGCAAAGATCCTATTGGCAGAAATAATGATTTAATTACTCTAGCAACATTACAGTTTTGGCAGAAAAATATTAATTGTGATTTGTGGTTGGGCTGGGGTGATAAAGGTCAATTAAATGGACGTGATCATGACGTACTAGAAATGATTAAACATATTTCAAATTTGAAGTCCACTGAAAATAATTGTCCTAAACGTATTTTAAGTTTGGGTCTAAGTAAGAAAGGAAACCCTTTGCATCCTCTTTATATGCCTAATGAATCATTTTTAAGACCATTTGGCCAGAAATTTTAAATTTTTTTGTCAGGTGTTTTTTAAATTAGAATGTATAAACAATATAAGGATTGAAAGTATTGCTATTGTAGAAGAATATGTAATTAAAACTATCTTATTAACTTATTTATTTTCTTAGGCAGATTTAATGGATACTCTCTTATGCCTTCATTGCTAGTTATTTATGACTCCTGAGAGGCTGGGCTTGCTCTGGGGGATCACAGTTTTTTCTGGGGCTGGAGCAAGACTGTTATCAGTCATAACAGGTCTTCCTGGGGTTGTTTTGTTATTGCTATCTGGGTTGTTGATAGGGAGATCAGGTCTTGGATTAGTTGAACCATTAGATCTTGGGAAGGGGTTGGAGACAATAGTAGGTTTGCTAGTAAGCCTTGTTTTATTTGATGGTGGTTTAAACCTTCGATTTCCTGGAGGTGCTATCAAGTCAATAGTTTTAAGAATTTCTTCAATAAGATTAATCATTTCATTAGCAGCTGGTTTCTTTGCTGCTCATTGGTTTTCTGGACTTGGCTGGTCAGTAGCAGGGGTTTACAGTGCAATTGTTCTTGCTACCGGACCAACAGTTGTAACTCCATTGGTTCGACAAATTCGACTTGCATCCCCACTAAGTGATGTTCTTGAAGCTGAAGGGTTGATACTCGAGCCTATTGGAGCAGTGCTGGCACTTTTGTTGTTAGAGCTTGTTGTTGGAGATTTGCATGGCTGGAGAGAGCTACTCTTTGGATTGCTTTCAAGGCTTGGAGGAGGAGTCTTATTTGGATCAATTGCAGGCCTTTTGCTTTCAGAAGGATTAAAACGCTTACGATCTGAGCCTTATATCGGGATCAGGTTGCAACTAACTCTTGGTGTCATCTTCTTGCTTTATGGAGTATGCGAATGGTTATTGCCTGAATCAGGATTGCCTGCATCTGTTGCAGCAGGATTTGTTGTAGGACAAAGGCCCTCTACAGAGGCGAATGAACTTGATAAATTAATTAGAGAATTAGCTCAGTTAGCAATTACTATGCTTTTCCCATTGTTGGCAGCAGATGTCTCATGGGGGGAATTGAGCCCTTTGGGATGGGGAGGTATCACTTGCGTGCTTTTTTTGATGATTGTAGTGAGACCAATTGCTGTATGGATAGCGACCTATGGATTACCTCTTGACAATAAACAAAGATTGTTTCTTGGTTGGTTGGCTCCCCGTGGAATAGTGACTGCAGCAGTTGCTTCTTTGTTTTCCATTAGATTGGAGCAGGCAGGTGTTTTAGGGGCTGGAAAACTTCAGGGATTAGTGTTTTTGACAATATTAATGACGGTAGGCATACAAGGTTTAACAGCTCAACCGTTAGCAAAAATGTTGGGTTTACTAGATGAAGATAAAGATTTAAATGAAGCGACTAATTCGGGTTCTATCTTTACTGAATCTTGAGAGTAGAAGCCAGCTTTGAATTAAATCAGGCCCATTAAGAGTTCCAAAAAGTGCTGCTCGAAGACTTTTCATCACAAGCCCTTTCTTCACTGAGCAGCTTTTTGTAGCTTGATTGATTAAATCAAGAGCTTCATCTTTGGTAGTTAATGAAGCATTTAAGCTTTCAAGTTTTTCAACAACAAACTTTAAAATTACTTTTGCTTCTTTTAGTTCCAATTGCTTCTTCCCGTCATTATTTAATTTGGGCTCTTCAAAAAAAGGTTTAGCTTGATCCACTCCATCATTTATGAGAACCATAGATGGTCCAATTAAATCTACGAGATGAATTCCCCATTCTTGACTTGGGATGTGCCATCCATTCTCTTTAAATAAAGGATTTAAATTTTCTAATAGTGTTTCGGCTGGCATTTCATGGATTACTTGAGAGTTTAGCCAGTTCAATTTATCCCAATCAAATTTTGCTGAGGCTTTATTAACCTTTTTAAAACTGAAAATTTCTGAGATTTCTGAGATTTTGAATCTCTCATTAATCCCCTCTGGAACAGACCAGCCAAGAAGAGTCATGTAGTTAGCCATCGCTTCAGATGTGTAACCCATTTTCTTGAATTCAGAGATTGAAGTAACCCCATCTCTTTTTGAAAGTTTTTTACCTTCAGAATTAAGAATTAAAGGAGTATGAGCGAAAATAGGAATTTTGAGATCTAGAGCTTCGTAAAGAAGAATTTGCTTTGCTGTATTCGCAAGATGATCTTCTCCCCTTATTACATGGGAAATGTTCATTGCTGAATCATCAGCTACAACAACTAAATTGTATAAGGGGTCACCAATTAAATCTGCTGGTGCTCTTCTCGCAATTACCATGTCACCGCCTAAATCTTTACCACTCCAAGTCATTTCACCTCTAATTAAGTCATTCCATGAAATTAATTTTTGATCACTGATTTTGAATCTGATAACGGGTTCTCTTCCTTCGTCTATGTATCTTGATTCTTGCTCTTTAGTTAAATTTCTGTGCCTATTATCGTATTTAGGAGCTAAACCACTTCTCCTTTGAGATTCTCTCATTTCATCTAGTTCCTCTTCTGAGGCGTAACACTTATAGGCAACCCCCTTATCGAGAAGAGTCTTTATGATTTGTTTGTGTTCTTTTATTCTCTCACTTTGAATGGTTGGGGATTCATCCCAGTTTATCCCTAGCCATTGGAGACCTTCATAGATATTTTTTATATATTCCAATTTAGATCTTTCTATATCAGTGTCTTCTATTCTCAGGAGAAAAGATCCACCTTCTTTTTTTGCAAATAGCCAATTAAAAAGTGCTGTTCTAGCCGTTCCTAGATGAAGTGTTCCTGTTGGACTTGGTGCCAGTCTTACCCTAACTGTCAATGCTCTAACTCAATTTAAATACGGGACCGACGGGATTCGAACCCGCAACTTCCGCCGTGACAGGGCGGTGCTCTAACCAGTTGAACTACGGTCCCAGTTTTAGGCTTTAAAAAGGATTCTTTCTTTCAAATGAAATCCTTTGAATTAACCCAAAGAGTATCATCCTATAAATGCCATCAAGTCAACCAAAGATTAATATTGTTGACTTTAGAACTATTTTTAGATGATTTTTCATCTAGCGGACTCCCTTTGAAAAGAAAGACGCCAGTGAAATAAAACCAAAAATCAGATGATTTGTTAAGGACGGAAACCAGCAGGCTCTATCAGCCTAACTTGATTACCACGAGCTGTGAACTCGCGTCCTTGGTCGCTTTGCACTACTACACGGCCACCTGATTTTACACGAATAACTCGAGCCCTGACCCAGCCTAATGCGGCTGACTCGAGAACTTTTACGACATCGCCAGGTTGAAGATCCAACTCCATTCTTTAAAAAAGTAACTGCAAAAAGGGTTTTCGAACGCGCCGTGGAGGACTTGAACCCCCGACATCAGGTTTTGGAGACCTGCGTTCTACCAACTGAACTAACGGCGCATTGTATATACCCTTTAAGTCATTGTTAACCAATGACTTTTGATTGAGGAGGCCGAAACCTCAGCGGTCGAAGCGCTGCTTTACGCGTGTGGCTTTGCCCACTCGCTCACGCAGGTAGAAAAGCTTCGCTCTTCTTACTTTACCTCGGCGTTCAACCTTAATGGATGCAACTTGAGGACTGTGAACCAGAAAAATTCTTTCAACGCCTATTCCTTGAAAAATTCGTCTTACTGTGATTGTTTGATGAATTCCGCCATGTCGCTTTGCTATTACAACACCTTCATAGGGCTGAACTCTTTCTTTATTACCTTCACTTATGCGGACTCCAACACGAACAGTATCACCAACATAAATATCAGGGAGATCTTTAGTTTGTTGTTCGTCTTCAAAAGCTTTAATTATTGCTGCAGGAGAGAGAGTTTTAATTGAAATTTTCTTTCCTTTAGGCTTTGTTTCAGAAGCATTTTTTACTCCAGAATCTTCTGGAGTACTTGATTCAACTTCAACTTGTACCTCTTCTGTAGAGGGTTCTTTAGAATCAACTGACATCACCAATTACTCTTGATTTGGCCGGAGTCATATTGTAACCGCTTGTTTCTCAAATTTAAAATTTTTGATGTATTGGTTCTTTAATCCCAATCTTCTCATTATTTTCGTATTTGGCATTTATTAAGCCATTGATTGATCGTTAAAGAAAAAAAATGAGTCTTTCAATCTTTCGTTATAATATACAAATTTTATTAAAGAAAAGAATTTTTCCAATAAAAATGTCCCTATCCATTTGATAATTTGCGTATTATTAATTTGTTAATAACAGTCAAATTTTGTGGTTTTTACTTTTTCCTTAAACAATGAAGCTTTTCTCTGATCTCCTTTCCTCATCAAATTCAAAAATACCTGTCAATAATGGTCCTGTTATTAAACAAAGGAGAGGAGTTGAAATTAAGTCTTCAAGAGAGATAGAAATTATGCGTAAATCTAGCAAAATAGTTGCAACTGTACTAAGTGAAATTAGAGATTTGGTTAAACCAGGAATGTCTACCTTTGATCTAGATAAATATGCGGAAAAACGAATAAGAGATCATGGTGCCAAGCCAAGTTTTAAAGGATACCATGGCTTCCCAGGTAGTATATGTTCAAGCATAAACAACGAGGTTGTTCATGGAATACCAAGTAAGAAGAAAATTATTAATGATGGAGATTTGCTAAAAGTAGATACAGGCGCTTTTTATAATGGTTACCATGGAGATAGTTGTATAACTATTTGTGTAGGAAATTCTTCAGATGAAGCAGTTGAACTAAGTAGAGTGGCTAAAGAAGCTTTGATGCTTGGAATAAAACAAATTAAACCACAAAATAAGCTTCTTGATATTGCAGGAGCGATTGAAGATTATGTGAAAGCTAATGGTTTCAGTGTTGTTGAAGATTATACCGGTCACGGTGTGGGAAGGAATCTTCATGAAGAACCCTCGGTATTTAATTTTAGAACTAATGATTTGCCTAATGTCAGTCTAAGAAAAGGTATGACAATTGCAGTAGAACCCATAATCAATTTTGGGTCGAAATACTGTAAGACTCTTCGTGATGGCTGGACTGTAATTACTAAAGATGGGAATCTATCTGCTCAGTGGGAACATACTGTATTGGTTACGGAAAACGGTTTTGAAATACTTACTGATAGAGGAGATTAATTATCTTCGAAAGAAACCATTAGGAGTATATTTTTTTTGTAAATCTTGAATACAATATTCTAATTAATTCAACGAATGGCATTAATAAATATGTAATGGGATTGGGAGATACTATGATTAAATAATCATCTTTTTCTGCTTTCTGAATTATTTTTTTTGCTACAAATTCAGGACTCAAAATTCCTTGTGGATTTAATTTTGATTTAAAAGGACCTAGTATTAATTTCCTGATTATAAATTGAGACCTTTTTTCCATTAATAATTTACTTTTTTTTAGGCTTACAAGTTCGCCAATTAGACGTTTTGTTATTTCATATGCTGGACTGAATGCTATTTGGATCTCTGCCTCTGATGTGTTTACCCATATTTCCTTTGAAGTGAACTTATTTAAATCAGTGTTTGATATTGCTAAATCCTCAAATATTTCTATTAATCTCCAATGACTGAGTGAATTTATTTCTATGGCTTTATTTATTTCATTTGAATCAATCATTCCTTTTGGATTAAATCCATGATTAAGTATCAAGATATCAATATTAGCAAGACTTTTTGAAAGTATTTCTTCTTTGCCGCAAGACCAGTAAATCCATTCGTTTGGTCTCTTCCTAAAAGGTTTTTCATTGTTTTTTTTGTTATGAGTTAAGCCAACAACATAAGCTCCTTGTGCTTTCAGCTCTTCAATTAGAGACCTGCCAAGACTCCCATTTGCCCCAGTTATGGCAATCTTCAAACCCTTAAACCTTGAGTTTTTGTACAAGTCTTTTTATTGAGTTGTATTGATTGTATCTCTTGCGAAAAATTACGAGTTAATGGAGAGTTTTTGTCTGATGAGAATTTTATTCAGATTAAGTGTTGAGAACTTTCTTAAAAAGCCTAAACTTATAAAGATATTAATCTCACATCAGGTCTTTAATTAATGAGCAAGACCTTTCTAATTGGATCATGTGAACCATTTAGTGGTAAATCTGCCTTAGTTCTTGGCATAGCAAGAAATTTAATCGCTTCAAATCATTTTGTTAGATTTGGTAAACCCTTAGCGACAAGTCTTGAGTTAAATGTCTCTGAAGGAGGAGACAATCAAGAGATGATTGATGATGACGTTAGGTTCGTTGGAGAGACTTTAAAACTGTCTGTTGAAAATTTAATTCCCTCGATTCAATTTTTGGGTGCCTCTACTGCCAGTAAAAGGATTCAATCAAAGAGCTTAGATCCTGGAATTGAATTTGATAAGTTAAAGCTATCTCTCGATTCTTCTGGTGATACTATCAATATTCTCGAGGCCGCAGGGAGTTTGCATGAGGGACTCTTGTATGGATTAAGTCTCAGTCAACTTGCAAAAGGTTTAAATGCTAAAGTTTTACTCGCTCATTTTTGGCAAGATAGTAGAAGTGTTGAAGCTTTGTTGGAGGCTAAAAATCAACTTGGTGATTATTTAAGTGGAGTTATCTTAAATGCTGTTAACCCTGATCAAATTAAAGATATCAAAGATAATGTAGTTCCATCGCTAAAGTCACTAGGCTTAGATGTTTTTGGGGTAATGCCTAGGTCCCCTTTGTTGAGGAGTGTCACGGTTGAAGAATTGGTGAGACGTTTAAATGCTCGAGTTGTTTGTTGCTCTGACAGGCTTGAGTTGATGGTAGAAACATTGAGCATAGGTGCGATGAGTGTTAATTCGGCAATGGAATTTTTTCGAAGAAGGCGTAATATGGCAGTAGTTACTGGCGCTGATCGAACAGATATCCAATTAGCGGCTTTGGAAGCTTCTACTCAATGTCTGATTTTGACAGGTGCTGGTGAACCACTACCACAATTAATCAATAGATCCGAAGAGTTAGATGTTCCATTGCTAAAAGTTGATAGAGATACACTCTCAACAGTTGAAGTTATTGAGCAAGCATTTGGCCATGTTCGTCTTCATGAAACAGTTAAAGCTACTTATGCTTTTCGGTTAGTTCAAGAACATTGTGACCTTGATCGAATCTTTAAAACTTTAGGAATTTCTTTTTGACTTCATGAATAGTGCTACCTTTAAATTATCTGAACTAGGATGTCCTTGAGTCGATCACTCGATCTTCCTGCATTGGGACGAGTTGATACTCTCGCTCAGGAATTGGCCTTGCTGAAAAACGAGGGAAAAAGAAGGATTGCTTTTTTAGGGAGTAGGCATGTGCCAGTTGTTTCGATTCACATAGTTGAATTAATAGCACGTTCTTTGGCTCAGGAGGGACATTCGATAATTACATCAGGTTCACAAGGGGTCAATGCGGCAGTAATTAGAGCTGTTTTAGATGTTAACCCCTCTCTCTTAACTGTTTTATTGCCTCAATCTCTCGATAGGCAGACTGCAGAGGTAAAGGATCTTCTTGGGAGCGTTTTACATTTAATAGAAAAAGAAGAAAATAATGATTTACCTTTGCCAATGGCAAGTAGTCTTTGTAATCAAGAAATTATTAATAGATGTGATCAATTGATTTGTTTTGCATTCCATGACAGTGAAACATTATTGAGTAGTTGTCATAGTGCTGAAGATATGGGAAAGATTGTCAGCCTTATGTTTTTTGATTAATTTAAAATCAAAGATAATGATTTATTTATAGTTATTTTTTAAGACTACAAAATATCTTTTAAATATATTTATAAGCAATTTCTCTTTTTGATAATAAAATGGTGGTAACAAATTGAAGTTTTTATGCCTTCTTCTTATTCTTTTGATGTAGTCTCAGAATTTGATCACCAGGAATTAGTAAATGCTATTGATCAATTGAGAAGAGAAGTCGATCAAAGATATGATCTTAAAGACTCAAAGACTAAAATAGATCTTAAAGAAAATGAATTATCTATTGTTTCTATAAGTGAGATGACGATTCAATCTGTAAAGGATATTTTATTGCAGAAGGCTACGAAAAGAAATTTATCATTAAAAATTTTCGATTTCCAAAAGATTGAAATTATTGGTGGGAATATGGTATCGCAAAATGTTTTATTGAGAAAAGGATTGTCTCAAGAAATTGCAAAGAAACTTAGTAAGTTAGTTCGAGATAACATAAAGAAAGTTTCTGCTTCAATACAAGGAGAAAGTTTGAGAATAACTGGTAAAAACAAAGATGATTTGCAAACTGCAATTAATTTACTCAAGAAACAGGAAGAGGATCTGGAAATAGCTCTTCAGTTTGAAAATTATAGATAGTAAAATGATAGTTTAAAACTTTGATTTTTATGATTCTTTATTATGGAAAAAACTATACAAAAACTTGCTAAGAAATCACTTGAATTTTCTGGAATGTCAACAAAAGAATTGGAAAGATCATGTTGGATGATTGTTCATGAACATAAGCACGGTACGATGCCTACAGAATATGATATTAGAGAGATTGATGAAGAACTTTATTTGGAGGTTTTAAGAACTGCTAAAGAGATGATTTAAGTAAAGAAAATGGAGTTTTTATTCATACAAGAACTCTTCTTGATCAATTAAAAAAATAAGTTGATTATTTTTTCTATCTAACAAACTTCACAATATTCTCCAAATCAACATAAAATCAACCTAGACAAGCTTTTTTATGACAACTCCATTTCGTAACGTGACTCCGAATGGACCTGGTGGCACAACAACTCTTCTACTAGTCCTCTCCTTTACTGGCTTTTTACTTCTTACTCAATCATTTTTTGTTGTTCCTGCTGGGCAGGTTTCAGTTGTGACAACATTAGGAAAAGTGAGTGGCGGATCTCGTAAGCCTGGTCTGAATTTCAAAGTACCTTTTGTCCAAAATACTTATCCTTTTAATGTTCAGACTCAGGTTAGACCTGAGAAGTTTGATTCATTAACTAAAGACTTGCAGGTTATTTCTGCAACTGCAACTGTAAAGTATGCTTTAAAACCTAGCGAAGCTGGAAGAGTATTTAAAACAATTTCTTACAACGATAGAGAGATTTACAATAGGATTATCCAACCATCACTTTTGAAAGCACTTAAGTCAGTTTTCTCAAAGTATGAATTAGTAACTATTGCAAGTTCCTGGAGTGATATCTCAGAATTAGTAGAAAAAACAGTGGCAGAAGAGCTTAATAAGTTTGACTATGTAGATGTCCAATCTCTTGATTTAACAGGTTTAACGATTGCAGATGAGTATCGAGCAGCAATTGAAGAAAAACAAATTGCTGAGCAAAAACTATTGAGAGCTCAAACTGAGGTCAAAATTGCTGAGCAAGAAGCTCTCAGATATGACACTTTAAATAAAAGTCTTGATGATCAAGTTCTTTTTAAATTGTTTTTAGATAAATGGAATGGTGAGACACAAGTTGTTCCATCCTTGCCTGGCAGTTCTTCAGGAAATGTTCCGGTTATTGTAGGAGGAAAGAATAGATAGTAATAACCAATAAAAAAAAGTCCAATTAAAGCAATATTTAATTGGACTTTTTTTTATGAGATTTCAGAAAAACTTTCTTGAAAAGCTTTTATTGTCGCGTTTATATCATCTTCAGAGTGAGCTAATGATGTAAAACCCGCTTCAAATGCACTTGGGGCTAAATAAACACCCTTCTCAAGCATCATTCTATGAATTTTACTGAATCGTTCAGTATCAGCAGATTTAGCTTCCTCAAAGTTCCGAACAGGGCCTTCACATAGATAAAAACCAAACATAGCGCTAATGCTCTGACCATGAATTGGAATATTTGATTCTTTTGCGGCAGTGAGGATTCCATCCAAAAGTTTTTTTGTAATAGCTTCTAATTTTTCGTATGTTCCTTCTTGTTTAAGCAGTTCAAGAGTTTTAATACCTGCTGTCATAGCAAGAGGATTTCCGCTCAAAGTACCTGCTTGATACATCGGTCCAGAAGGAGAAACCATAGACATGATTTCTTTGCGTCCCCCATAAGCGCCTACTGGAAGGCCTCCTCCGATTACTTTGCCCATAGTTGTCAAATCAGGAGTAACTCCAAAACGTTCCTGTGCTCCTCCGTAGCTGATTCGAAAACCAGTCATTACTTCATCAAAAACTAAAAGAGCCCCGTTCTCTTGAGTTACCTCTCTTAATCCTTCTAAGAATCCTGGTTCAGGTGTTATGAAGCCTGCATTCCCTACAACTGGCTCCAGTATGACTCCTGATATTGCATCAGGGTTTTCAGCAAATAGTTCTTTTACTGCTTCAAGATCGTTATAAGGAGCAGTAAGAGTATTAGCAGTAGTACTTCTTGGTACACCCGGTGAGTCAGGCAGACCGAGTGTTGCTACACCTGAGCCTGCCTTCACTAAAAACATGTCTGCATGTCCGTGATAGCAACCCTCAAATTTGATAACTTTATCTCTCCCGGTGAAGGCCCTCATCAAACGAAGAACAGCCATACATGCTTCGGTGCCACTATTTACAAAGCGGACCATTTCAACGCTTGGTACGGCATCTATGACCATTTCAGCGAGTTGGTTTTCAAGAACACAAGGTGCGCCAAAGCTAGTTCCTTTTTCCAGTGTTTCTTGAAGGGCCGCAATCACCTCAGGATGAGCATGGCCACAAATAGCTGGTCCCCAGCTACCCACATAGTCGATGTATCTGTTTCCATCAACATCCCAAGCATAGGGACCTTTGACTCGATCAAAAACGATTGGATCCCCTTCAACAGATTTGAAAGCTCTTACAGGTGAACTGACTCCACCAGGCATTAAATTTTTGGCAGAGCCAAAAATTTCTTCAGATCTTTTTGTGTTCAACGCGTCTGTCACAGCACCTCAGCTAATGAGCTCATAAACACAGTCAGCCATAATGGCCTAAAAGTGACTGATTCGTCTAAATTTTTGAATCTGTTCAGCATCTGGTTATTTTTTTTAATCTTTTAAGGAGCTTTTTTTTTCGTTGAGCTTGATCATAAAAACAAGTTGCAGACTGACTTCTTAAGAGGCTATGCCCTTTGAAAAAAATATTTTTTAGCAAATTGTAAATATTTGATTTGTTAATTCTGTGATGATATGAAAATAGAAAATAATCTAATTTTTTTAAAAGAAAAATTCATTTTCAGTTTCTGTTGGAGGCCAGCTGATATCGACAACTACAGGTGCATGGTCACTTGGCTTCTCTCTGGATCTTGTTTCTTTATCTATCCAGCAACTATTGGCACAACTAAGAATATCTTCTGTTAAGTAAATATGATCGATTCGCCAACCTTTGTCTCTTTCCCAGGCTGAATGGCGATAATCCCACCAAGACCAATTTTTCCCTCCAGGCTCAAAAATTCTAAAAACATCTTCTAATTCTCCTCCTAAAGCATCTTTAAGTAATTTTCTCTCTTTAGAAGAAGCCATAATTGATTCCTCAAAATTACTTGGGGTGTGTATATCTTTATCCTCAGGAGCAATATTAAAGTCTCCTAATAAACATATAGGTGTATGATTTAAATTTATTTTTCGTAGATAAGCATGTAATCCTTTTATCCATATTTCTTTATAAATAAATTTATCTGAATCTAATGATGATCCATTTGGAACATAAACATTTATAATTCTAATATCATTTATTTCAGCGCTTATAATTCTTTTTTGCTGACTTAAGACAGCTAAATCTTTGTAGTCTGAAATTACCGTATCAAAACCAAGCCGTATATCACTAATTGGGAATTTACTTATAATTGCCACTCCATTATAAGACTTTTGCCCAGAGATAGATACCTCATATCCAAGATTTGAGAAAATTTCAACTGGAAAAAATTGATCTTCTGTTTTTGTTTCTTGTAAGCAAAGAATGTCAACGTTGTTCGTGATGAGCCATTCTTTTACATGATCTATTCTTGAACGAATAGAATTTACATTCCATGTTGCAATAAGCAAGACTTAAAATTTCTATTACTTAAGTTATTATCATGTAAATTTGGACCAAAGTTAAGTTTTGAATCAAACTCGAAGTATTGTTCATCGTCAATTATTTTTGACTTTCGTTTTCTTAACACCAATTTTAATTACTGCAGGGCAAGTTATTTCCTCTCTAAAAATTACAAAAATTTCAGAAGTAAAAAATTATTCAATCGATGAGAAAAGAGATATTTACAATACTTTTGATGCAGAAAGTCAAGTTGATCAAGGTTTGCCTATTGATCCATTCGATTTAATGAATCGTCTAAAGCAAGCAGAAGCTATGGATGATGCAACAACTCCATCTGATGCACTCGATGAAGCTCTGAAGGCATTTGATCAGTCACATTATGAAAATGTCCCAAATGAATAAAATCAGAATAGTATTTGTAGGGATTTTGGTAAATTTAAGATTGGTCCTTAATGGGCAATTTATTAAATAGATGCAGAACCACCCAATCCCCTTGGTCACTGATCCATTGCAATACAGAGCAATTGGAATGGTTAGAGGTCTTTACAAGCCCAAAGATGATGACAATTTTACTCGTGGTAATCTCATTGATGATAAAGGTAATGAAATAGATTCAGTCCTGCTTGGAAGAGTTATAACGTTGATCCGTAATCATGTCTCTCTAGAAAAACCTCACCTGTGGGTTGTATATCCAAGATGTAGGAATAATAAAAATCTTCATTTACAAATCACAGGTATTTGGGAACCTAGCACTTTAAAAAAAGATCTTAAGGAGAAAGATGAATTGAATGAAGCCTCAATTTTTAAAGCTGATTCTGATGATTTATTGGAAGGTGATGATTATTTCTCAATAAGAGGAGAATTGGTTTTTACTAAGCCAGAAGATAAGGATTTAGTGGTAAAAATCCGTCAAAAGCCAAGAAATCAAAAAAAGAAAGCCATACCTTTTAAGGTCAATCTTAAAGGTGAAGTACCTATCAAATATTTAAAACATTTTATTAGCCTTGATGTTCGTCGTGTTGACTATCAACTTTTGGTTGAGGATTTTCAAATTATAGCTCCAGTTCTTCAACAAAATATGGATCATAAAAATAGAAAAAGACTTGAAAACAAAAATTAGTTTTTTGATTTATCTAAATCTATTCTGTGTATAAATATACTCATAAATGAAATCTATTTTTATTGATTGTTGTCTTGGAATATCTGGAGATATGCTTGCATCAGCATTATTAGATTTAGGTGTTCCATACTCTATTTTTTTGAATAACTTAGCAAGTTTAAATATAGATAAAAATTATAAATTAAAATTTAATCAAGGAGATAGTAATGGATTTAGAGGAATTGTCTGCATAAGAAATGAGAGTGAATTTAATGAATTACCTAGAAGTTTTAATGATATTAAAAACCTACTTCTTGAGTCAAGCTTGAATGATTATGTGAAAAAAAAATCTATTAGGGTTTTCGAAATTCTTGCCGAGGCAGAAGGAATTGTTCATGGGAATCAAATTACAGATGTTCATTTTCACGAACTAGGTTCAATTTGTTCCATCGTTGATATTGTTAATGTATGCTCGGCTATAGATTTTTTAAAACCAGACAATATTTATTTTTCAACTCCACCTTCTGGGAAAGGAATTGTATCTACCTTGCATGGCCCTTTGCCAGTTCCAGTCCCAACAGTTTTAGAGATAGCAAAACAATTTAACATCCCATTAATGTTTTTAAAAGATGAATATCTTGGTGAAATAACAACACCCACTGGTATTGCATTGATGGCAACCTTTGTAGATAAAGTAGGCCGTCCAGATAATATAATTATTAAAAAGATTGGTATCGGTTTAGGCAGTAAAAATCTCTCTAGACCTAATTTTTTACGCGTTCTGCTAATAGATTCGCACCAGAATTACAAAGAAAATAATGATAAGCCAGCATATGAGACCATAATTTGTCAGGAGGCTTGGATCGATGACTCTACCCCTGAAGATATTGCAATTTTAATAGAAAGATTAAGAGCTGCCGGTGCTATAGATGTGATTTGTTATTCGGTTGATATGAAAAAAAATAGAAAAGGTATATGCATAAAAGCTATTATCTACCCAAAACATCAAACCTTAATCAGGGAAGTTTGGTTTAAATATAGTACAACAATTGGAATAAGAGAAAATAAGATTAGTCGCTGGATCCTTCCAAGACGAAACCTGTGCTACAAAACTAAATTTGGGGAAGTCAATGTTAAACAAATTATGAGACCAAATGCCAAGACTTCAATAAAAATAGAACATGATGACTTGACCAAAATATCTTTGGAGACAGGAATTGGTATAGAAGAGATTCGCCAAAGATTATTTTTAGAATTATCAGAATTTCTTGATTTAGATGATTAGTCGAATTGATGCTTAATTTGAAAAAGGTTCAACTTGAAATAAACAGTTTTATATTTTGGATATTATCTAAAATTAATATAAAACTTTTAGTAACATTTATTTGCTTTGTATTTCTTGGAAATTCAATATATGGAAATTCCGAGTCTTTATCTAATCTGACAATTACTAGTCAAAAAATATTATGGCTAATATGGGGGCTTTTATTTAGCTTTTTAAGTGTAATTATTAATGCTTATGCATGGAAGCTTTTAATCGATAATATTGGCTGTAATACAAATAAGTTGGATATTGTAAAGTTATTTTTAGCTACAAATATATATAAATATTTGCCAGGTGGAATATGGCATTTTGTATCTAGATATAATATCTTGCGCTTGGAGCTTTCCAAAGAAAAATCAATTGAATCTATTTTATTAGAACCAATTTTAATGCTAGTTGCAGGCTTTATTTTTATACCTTTTAGAGGTTTTAATATTACTATTTATATACTTTGCTGGTCAACTACTCTCATTTTTTTGCCAGCATTTAGACAGTTCGTAGTCAAAAAATTGAAGGTAATGAAGGCAAAAATTTTTACTAATAATGATAATATTAAAGGCATAAAATTAGCACAAAATAATCAAAATAATCCAAGAACGATTTCTTATCCCTATAAGCCAATATTAGTGGAGACTATATTTGTTCTTTTCCGCTTCCTGGGCTTTTTATGTTGTTTAAATGCATTCTCTATTGGCTCATTAGTTTCTCATGGTGAATTAATATCTTACTTTTCCTTTGCATGGATTACTGGCCTTATAATCCCAGCGGCACCAGGAGGTTTAGGCGTGTTTGAATCTGTAATTCTATTTAGCCTTGGCTCATCACATTTTCCAGAAGCGCCTCTGATAGCTTCATTGCTTTGCTATCGCCTTGTTTCAACAATTTCTGATATGCTTGCAGCTTTAGTTTACCCTGTTAAAAGATTATTTAAAGTTTAAATATCTGTGTTAATTATTTCTGTTGTTTAGGCTGGGTATTAAGGCTAAAGAGGCTATTAACCCTAAGCAAATTATTATCAATGAAGGTAAAATAGATTCTGCCACTCTCTCATCACCCGCATATTGGAATATTCGTACTGAAAGAGTATCAAAATCGAAAGGTCTTAAAATAAAAGTTAAAGGTAATTCTTTTATTGTGTCCACAAAAACAAGAAGGATACCCACCAACATTGGTCCTTTGAGAAGTGGTAGATGTATCTTGACAAGGACATCTGACCAGTTCTTCCCAAGATTTATTGCTGCATTATCTATATTTGGTGAAATTCTCTCAAACCCAGCATCAAGACCACCTTTAGAAACAGCTAGGAATCTAATGCTATAACCCCATATCAGTAAGCTTAGTATATTTATTTGCCAAATACTTCCTTTAAAGGAAAGAAGAGCAAGAGCTAGAACAGATCCAGGGATTGCATAGCCAATACTGGATAAAAAGGTCAATATATTTAGCCATTTTTGATTATGCCATCGCTTAGAAATTGATAAAATCAATGATATGAATATCGTTACTAGTGAAACAGCTAAGGCTAAGCTAAAGCTCCTAATAGTTAATCCAATTAGATCTTTATTGAAGCCCTGATTCATTTGATCAATATTTATTGTTGCCCATGTAATTGGAATACCTAATGTAAACATTGGAGGAGTAAAGGTTATAACTTGAGCAAGTAATAGATTCATGCCTTTTAATTCCCATTTTGGCGAGTCTCCATTACTTACTCCCTCTGTCCATCGCTTACTTCTCTCTCTTGATTTGCGTTCAATTGCAACTAATAGAAAAACTATAATCAGAGCAAATAAGGCAAGAGCAATGGCACCTGAGGGCTCACCCTCCTCTACCCAACTCTCAAGTATTCCAGCAGAAATACTTGGAATATTTAAAAGTTGAACGGCACCTAATTCATTTATGATTTCCATCGCCATTAAAGCTAACCCAGCAGTGATTGAGGGAAGAGCTATTGGCAGAGATATTCTAAAAAAACTTTCCCAAGGACCTATACCAAGAGTTCTGCATGCCTCAATTTGTTTTCTACCACCTTTCTCAAAACTTTCAGAACATAGTAGAAATACATATGGATAGGTTGTGAATGCCATTATTATTACCCCCCAAAACAATCCTGTTATTCTGATGGAATTTATGCTGCCGAGGTCAATGAATGTAGCGGCCAAAAGATAAGCTGGAGTTGCGAAAGGAATTAGTTGGCAAATTCTAAGAATTTTTCGCCCTTTGAAATGGCAATTGGCTAAAATCCAACCATTAGCTACTCCTAAAAATCCTCCTAGAGTTAGAGAAAAAATTAATAATAAAAGTGTTCCTTTTATTTCATTAAGATTGTTTATCGTCAAATAGATAGATCCTTTTTTAATACCGTATAAAGCCTCTCCTGCGAGGGTGAATAACGGCAATAAAACAAAAAATGTTAATAGGACTACTAAGAACTTTAATATATAGCGACTATTTATCAATCCGATTAGTTTATAGATAAAGTTTATGCCTTTCTCTTTTTTTAAGATTTTTAAAGTGGATTTGATGTTGTTCAATTTATCTTTTTAAGTTGGTATTTTTTTGATTATTTGTCAATACATGCCTTTAATTGAGAGAGTATTTTCACTTTGTTTAATTCTTTACCAATAAAGACAAGTTGATTCTTTCTTTCTTCTCCCCAATCACTATCATCAATGGAAATTCTCTTGCCTGCGAGGTGGAAGACATGTCTTCTTTCGCTTTCTCTGAACCAAAGGATACCCTTAGCTCTAAAAACATTACTTTTTAATTGATTATCTAGAAAATATTGGAATTTCCTAAGAGATAAAGGTTCTTTAGTTTGAAAAGAAACAGAAAGAAAATCTTCAATTTTATTATCTTCTTCTGAGTGAACATGTTCATGTTCATGTTCATGTTCATGTTCATGTTCATGAGAGTTTTCATGATATGATTCTTCTTGATTTATAAGATCAGTTTCGAATAGACCCACGCTTAATAATAGATTTAGAGGAATATTTCCTTTAATACTTTTTAAAATCCTCACATCATTCTTTATTTCTTTTAACTTGGCTATGGTCTTTTCTATGTCTTTATTATTTACTAAATCACATTTGTTAAGAAGTAATATATCACCATAAATTACTTGGGATCTTCCTATGGAACTTTCGAAAGCGACATCATTAAAGTTCTCAGCATCTATTAAAGTTATAATAGAGTCTAGTCTTGTTTGATCTCTTAAATCACTTCCAAGTAATGTCATCGCAACTGGAAGAGGATCTGCTAATCCTGTGGTTTCAATTATAATATAGTCTAGGCTCTTGTTGGCATTAATTAACTTTTCTATTGCTTCTACTAACTCGCCATTTATAGAACAACAAATACATCCATTATTTAGCTCTATCATTTCTTCTTCAGTTTTAATTATTAACTCATTATCAATTCCTATCTCACCAAATTCATTAACTAATACAGCTGTTTTTATACCTTTCTGATTAGTAAGAATATGATTTAATAAAGTGGTTTTTCCTGAACCTAAAAATCCTGATATAATTGTAATCGGAATATTAGTTTTTGAGACTATATTTTTTTTAGAATCGGATTTAGTTGTTTTCATTTAAATAGTAGTAATTAATGATGCATTAGGGGTTGATTAATTTATCAATAGACTCAGCAAGTTTTATGTCGTTAGTTGTAATACCACCTTTATCGTGAGTAGTTAGATTGATCTTAACTTTATTATATGTATTTTGCCAATCTGGGTGATGATCCATCTTTTCAGATAAAAGAGCAACCTTACTCATAAAGCCAAAAGCATCTATAAAATTATCGAAATTAAATTCTTTCTTTATCGTATTATTATCTATTATCCAAGAGGGGTTGTTTTTTATAAAGTAATCTAGTTGATTTTTCTCTAATAAGGAAACCATGAGTTTTTTTTATTTAATTTTAATTTAAACCAAAATCACCAATAGCATGCAATTGTAATGATCTTGATTTATTTGATGTTCTATGTTCCCAAATATAGATTGCTTGCCATAAACCTATTTCTAATTTACCATTCAAAACACTGAAGTTTAAATTATTTGAAGTAAGCATTGTTCTGATATGAGCAGGCATATCGTCTAAGCCTTCTTCTGAATGAAGATATTTTATTTTTTTACTGGTTCTGTTATTTGGATAAAATCCCTCCTCTGGGACCATAGCTTTCATGTATGCTGAGAGGTCTTTGAGAACATTAATATCCGCATTTTCATTTATAATTAAACTACAGCTTGTATGCTTTAAAAAAATAAGAAGTATTCCTTTTTGAAACTTTTTACATTGGATCCAATGATGAATGTCTTGTGTGATATCAGTGAATCCTTGTCCATTCGTCTCGAAATCTAATGTTGATAAAATCTGTTCCATTCCTAATAAACTGTCTAACCAAACTATATTAAATATTAACAGGTTTGTTCTTTTTCTATTAAGTATAAAGTATTTTGAATTCGAGCTGATAAAAAAAAGATATATTGTTTTTCTTCAAATCATGAATAAATAATTTAAATCAGAAATTATGATTTAAATTATTTTAAATTGACCAAATACGAATCTGTTTTCATCAATTTGATATTAAGATTAAATAAATATCAAATGGAATACTTTGTCAAAGTCTGCTTGGCAGCTTTTGGGTGATTACCTAAAAGATACGCAGTTATTGGGATCTATACAAAACACTCTCTATTGGGATCAAAATACATCTATGCCTATTGCTGGCTCGACCTGGAGAGGAGAGCAATTAAGTCTTTTGGCTAAGCAACTTCATGCAAGACAAAGTTCTGAACAGTTCGAACTTTTAATAAAAGAAGCAAAATTCGAACTTCAAAATTTAAAAGAAAAAGACGATTTTGATTCACAACAAATTACAGATCGGTTTAGAAATATTGAGTTGCTTGAGCAAGATTTCAATAGACAAAAAAGTTTGGATCCGAAGTTGGTTGTTGAGCTTGCAACAGCAAAGGCTGAGGGTTATATGTTTTGGCAGGAAGCCAAGAAAAATAATGATTTCAAAAGCTTTTCACCAGCTCTCAAGAAATTAATTTCATTACGAACAGAACAATCCAATCAGCTCAGTGAAGAAAGAAGTTGCTGGGAGACACTTGCCCAACCTTTTGAACCGAACTTAACGATTAATCGTGTAAGCGAACTATTTGAACCTTTAAAAAAAAGATTACCAGAATTGATTCAGAAGGCTGCGACAATAACAAGTAAAAAGAGTAAGAAATGGGATTTAGCAATTAGCGATCAAGAAAAGCTCTGTCAGATACTCTTAAATGATTGGTCTAGGGATCCTTCTAATACAGCTATAGCCAAGTCTCCTCATCCATTCTCTATAACTTTGGGCCCGGATGATTATCGAATTACGACGCGAATAGTTAAAGGTCAGCCACTTTCTTGCTTATTGGCTACCGCACATGAGTGGGGACATTCTCTGTATGAACAAGGGTTACCATCGCAAAGTCACCAATGGTTTGCATGGCCGTTAGGTCAAGCAACCTCTATGGGTGTTCATGAGAGTCAATCTTTATTTTGGGAAAATAGAATTGCTAGGAGCTTTTCATTTGCAAAGTCTTTTTGGCATCATTTTGAGAATGCAGGTGCTCCAATTCACTCTGGGAATGATTTATGGATCAATCTAAATCCATTTACTCCAGGGTTGAATCGAGTAGAGGCCGATGAGCTTAGTTATGGGTTGCACATAATGATTAGGACTGACTTGGAAATTGATCTTCTCGAGAGAGGGCTTTCTGTAGAAGACCTGCCCAATGAATGGAATAAAAGGTATAGGAACCTTTTAGGTGTTTCGCCTGAAAATGATACTGAGGGATGCTTGCAAGATGTTCACTGGAGTGAAGGGATGTTTGGTTATTTCCCTTCTTATTTGCTGGGTCATCTTATTAGCGCTCAGCTAACAAAAACCCTGGAGGAAGATTTAGGAAAAATTGAAAATATAATTGCATCTAAGCAAATCAGTAAAATATTGGATTGGCTTCGCAGAAATGTTTATCATCATGGGAGAAGTTTGGATTCCGAGGAACTTGTAGAAAAGGTCTCAGGAACGACATTATCGCCAAATTATTTTCTTGAATACTTAGACAATAAACTTGAAAAGCTTTCTAAAATCTCTGAATAAAATAAAAATTTAGTTGTGCATATTTTTTTGTTGAAACTTTTCTAAATTATGTGCCACAACCACATTTAAATTAACTTCTTTGATTTACGATATAGGAACATAAATAAATACTATGGCTAACCTTGACCAGGCACCTAGCAGATCAATGCCTAATCTGCTTCATGTATTACCTGCGTTTGCCAATGAATCTGAACTTAGAGTTAATACAATTATTGAATTAAATTCAAATACCATAAATAAATACGAACTTATTACTGAAACTGGGCATTTAAAGCTTGATAGAGTTGGATATTCGTCCCTAGCATATCCTTTTGCTTATGGATGTCTCCCAAGGACATGGGATGAAGATGGTGATCCATTAGATATTGAAATTGTTGGTGTTACTGAACCGTTGATCCCAGGTTCAATTGTTGAGGCAAGGATAATAGGAATTATGACCTTTGATGATGGGGGTGAAGTTGACGACAAAGTAATTGGTGTAATAGCTGATGACAAGAGGATGGATCACATAAAAAGCTTTGAACAATTAGGGAAGCATTGGATCAAAGAAACAACTTATTATTGGGAGCATTATAAGGATCTTAAAAAACCAGGAACTTGTACTGTAAATGGTTTCTTTGATGTTGAAAAAGCAGTTCAGATTATTAAATCCTGCGAGGAGCGTTACTTATCTGAAATTGATCCTAAATTAATTAATTAAATTTTTCAATGATTTAGGCCCGTGCAGATTTGAATATTTCTTCTAATATCTCTCCAGCACCACGCCCTTTTAATTCATTAGCTAATTCTATTCCGATTTCCTCCGCAGAGCTTTTCGACCCTTTTTTTATATCTCTAATTAATCTTTTTCCATCTAAGCTTGCAACCATACCCTCAAGAGTTAATTCATTGTTGTTGATTTCAGTTCTTACGCCTATTGGAACTTGACATCCTCCTTCAAGTTCTCTGAGGAACGACCTTTCTGCTAAACATCTTTTAGATGTTGATTCGTGCTCAAGTGTTTTTAAAATATCTAGCACCTCTTGTTGACCATTTACACATTCAATGCCAAGAGCTCCTTGACCCACAGCATGAAGTGAAATATCTGTTGGTATTAACTGATGTATTCGATTAGCAAAACCAAGTCTTTGTAATCCAGCAGCAGCCAAGATTAGGCAGTCATATTCTCCTGAGTCAAGCTTCTCTAATCGTGTAATAACATTTCCTCGTACATCTTTGAAAACAAGACTTGGATAATGGTATCGCAATTGAGCAAGTCTTCTTAAGGAGCTAGTCCCTACCACAGATCCTTCTGGCAGAGTTTCTAGTTTGTAAATTTGATTTTTTTCATTAACGACTAACGCATCCGAAGGATCCTCCCTTTCTGTTATGCAGCCAAGAATTAATCCCTCTGGAAGGTTGGTAGGTAAATCTTTCAGTGAGTGGACTGCAATATCGGCACGACCAACAAGCATTTGAGCTTCAAGTTCTTTTGTGAACAGACCTTTATCTCCTATTTTTGCTAAGGCTACATCAAGTATTTTGTCACCCTGCGTAGCCATTGCTTCTATAGTAATAGTGAGATCAGGATGGGCCTTTTGGAGTTCATCTCGTACCCAGTTCGTCTGAACCATGGCCAGCTGGCTTCGGCGAGAGGCGATGCGCAGTTGGTCTAGTGTCATTAGCAAATATTTTCTATTTCTTTACCTTAAGCAGTCAACCTTACCAAATTAAAATTCTTGGAAAATAATTTAATAAGGTTAATGTGAAATGAGATTTACCATCTAGCAAGTCCCAGGCTTAGTAATCGCTGAGTAAAGTAAAGTTTGTGATTTTATTGTTTTAGTTTAGCTTGATATATTCTTTTAGTACCCCGTTTCTATTTGGATGACGGAGTTTTCTGAGAGCCTTAGCCTCTATTTGTCTTATCCTCTCTCTAGTTACATCAAAAATCTGTCCAATTTCTTCAAGGGTTTTCATTCTCCCATCATCTAAGCCATAACGAAGTCTTAGAACATCTCTTTCTCTAGGACTTAATGTAGCAAGAACACCCTCCAAATCCTCTCTTAGCAGGGTTTTTGCTACATCTTGTTCAGGATTTTCTATATCCGCTTCAATAAAATCACCAAGTCTAGAATCTTCTTCTTTCCCAATAGGAGTCTCTAAAGAAATGGGTAGTTGGGCACTTTTGGCAATAAATCTAAGTTTCTCAATTGTCATTTCCATGCTTTCCGCGATTTCTTCTTCGGTTGGTTTCCTTCCAAACTCTTGACTTAAAACTTTAGTGGTTTTTTTGATACGCGAAATTGTTTCATATAAATGCACAGGCAAACGAATTGTTCTGCTTTGATCTGCAATTGCTCTGGTGATAGCCTGTCTGATCCACCAGGTAGCGTAAGTTGAAAATTTATATCCTTTCTCATGGTCAAATTTCTCAGCTGCACGAATGAGACCAAGACTTCCTTCTTGGATAAGATCTTGAAAAGATAATCCTCTATTCATATATTTTTTTGCAATCGAAACTACTAATCGTAGGTTCGATTGCACCATTTTTTCTTTTGCTCGTCTACCAAGCATTAATCGCCGTCGAAAGCGAGTTAATGGCATCTCTGCAAGAGCTGCCCATTCTTTTACTGATGGGAAATGTCCATTCTCACTTTCAAATTGCGCGGCTTCTTCCTCTAATTGAAGAAGATCAGCTATCTTTCTTGCTAACTCGATTTCTTCGTCTGGCCTGAGAAGTCTTATACGACCAATTTCTTGTAAATAAACCCTAATCGAGTCTTCTGTGTAAACACCCTTTGGACCAATTTTGATACTTGCTAAAGCTTTGGCTGCTGCTTCTTGAGCACTAGATAGAACTGAGGCATTATCGTCATCATCATCATCATCTAGTTCGATATCTGCTTCAGGTACTTTATTTGCTTCAGCAATTAATTTATCCGCCTCTAGATCTAAATCAATTTTTAGATCATTCGAAGATTCTTGAGGAAGAGTTTGAGTTTCTTTAGTCACGTTTAATTTAGCAGCTGTTTTTTTAATTTTTTTGGAATTGTTGTTACTTTCCTGATTAAGAGAAATATTTTTAGATGTCTTTTTTTCCTTTAACATGGTTTTCCGGATGTTTTTGTGGTCTTTTGCAGAGCTCAGGTTATTACCCGAAAAATGGTGGAATCTCCTAGAGATGATATTTCAGGAAAAACTATTTAATTTTTAAAAATTCAACAAAAACACTCTAATTTGAGAATGTCCTCAATCGTGACAAATCTTGCGAAAAATCACATGACATCAATTTGGACTTGGAAATTATGAAGGATGTTTGTTGAGGAATGAAAATGTATAAGCAAGGATGTCAGGGGATTTCTCAGACCGGCTTATCTAAGAATTGGATTTTTCCTATTCTTGACAAAGCTTCTAGTCTTCCCTCTGGGTGGAATTTTGCAAGTTCCACAACAGCTTTAAAGCTGTTCACAATCCAATGGTAGAAAAAATTTCTGAAGTCGGCAAGTATTAAATAATGATATGAATCCTTTTATATTTGATATTTGGTTGCATGTAGGTCGTGAAGGACGATGTTTCTCTTATCTGGATGGAAATAATTTAGGAATTGATGTGGGCGATGTCGTAACAGTGCGTCTGAAAGGGCAACGCATGCAAGGGCTGGTAGTTAATAAGATGGAAAAAAATATAACTAATTCAAAAGGAAACTCTGAAAATATTTCATTCAATAATGTGGAAACATTAGTTCAAAAAGCAGCTATCAAAAAAGAATGGAGAGAGTGGTTAGAGGAAATTGCTCGTGAATTGTATGTAAGTGATTTCCAGATGCTTAAGACCGCGTTACCTCCTGGTTGGTTGGGAAGGTCAAAACTATCGAATAGACCTAAAAAACTTTGGTGGGTGAAATTGGCGAGCAAGAATCATCAGGGAAAGATATCTCCTAGACAGGTTGAGTTAAAGAAAATTTTACTTACAAATGGAGGAGGGAAATGGCAAAAAGATTTAGAGGCTGAAGGGTTTTCTTCTTTATTGATTAGAAAATTTGTTTCGGCTGGTTGCGGAGAAAGAGAAAAACGTCTGTTTCTCTCAAATACTTTTGCTGATGAAGAATCTAATGAAAAGATGAAGGTGAACATTGAGGAACCTCAACTTCTAACATTAGAACAAAAATCAGCAAAAGAAAAATATGAGTCTCTTCCAAATGGATCAGTTCTTTTGCTTTGGGGTGTCACTGGATCTGGGAAGACAGAAGTATACCTACAAACTGTAGCTCTTGAGTTGTCTGAAAGTAGACATTGTCTTGTTCTCACGCCTGAAATTGGTTTGGTGCCACAATTGGTTGATCGCTTTCGAAAAAGATTTGGATTAAATGTTTTTGAGTATCATAGTAATTGTTCTAATAGAGAGAAAATTCATGCATGGAAGAGATCTTTGCAGACTACAAAACCAAGTGTATTTATAGGTACTCGCTCAGCTGTCTTTTTACCATTATCGAACTTAGGATTGATCGTGCTTGATGAAGAACATGATAGCTCTTATAAGCAACAATCTCCTATGCCTTGCTACCATGCAAGAGAGTTGGCAATTCATCGGGCAAAAAGAATTGGAGCTAAAGTAATACTTGGAACTGCAACTCCTTCACTAAATGTTTGGAAAAATATAAAACCCAATGGCAATGTGGTTGTTGCGAAATTAAGCCAACGGATTTTGAATCGTAAAGCTCCAACTGTCAATATTGTTGATATGCGGGAGGAATTAGCTATTGGAAATCGAAGTTTGATTAGTAGATATTTAAAACAACAGCTTTTGATGATAAAAGAGAGCGGCAATCAAGCTATCATTCTAGTCCCTAGACGCGGATATAGTAGTTTTTTAAGTTGCCGTAGTTGTGGAGAGGTTGTTCAATGTCCTCATTGTGATGTTGCGCTAACTGTACATCGTTCGAAAGATGGGATTGAATGGCTACGTTGTCATTGGTGTGACTTTCGTTCGAGCATTAGTGATAAATGTGGAGAATGTGGCTCAAATGCTTTTAAACCGTTTGGTACCGGGACACAAAGAGTTATGGATCATCTAGAAAGAGAACTTGAGGGTATAAGTCTACTAAGGTTTGATAGGGATACAACTAGAGGCCGTGATGGCCATAGATTGTTGTTAGAAAGATTCGCTAATGGTGACGCCGATATCTTGGTTGGCACTCAGATGTTGTCTAAGGGTATGGATTTACCAAAAGTAACTCTAGCCGTCGTCCTGGCGGCAGATGGTTTATTGCATCGCCCTGATTTAATGGCTACTGAAGAAACTCTTCAACTTTTTATGCAATTGGCTGGTCGTGCTGGACGTGGTGAGAAGCCTGGGAAGGTTGTAGTGCAAACTTATTGTCCTGAACATCCTGTTATTCGTCATTTAATTGACGGAAGGTACGAAGAATTCTTGAAGAAAGAAGAAAAGATCAGAAGAGAAGCTGCGATGGTTCCATACAGTCGGGCCTGCTTGTTAAGGTTCTCTGGCGAATCTTCAGAGTTGACATCACAGGGAGCATTTCATGTCTTATCAAAAATCAATCATGCTTGTAGTCAAAAAGGTTGGAAATTGGTCGGTCCAGCACCTTCACTGGTTGAGAGAGTTGCAGGTAAAAGCCGTTGGCAACTTCTTTTGTACGGTCCTCAATCAAGTCAGATCCCACTTGCCTATGGACCTGAATTATGGAAAGATTTACCAAAAGGAGTGAATCTTTCTATTGATCCTGATCCAGTACAATTATGAGTTTTTATCTTGATTAAGGTGGTAGTTCCGGGAAGCCGAACCCCATTTGGAGGCGGAATCTTTGAAGGGATAAGCTCAGCAAAGTTAAAGCAATTATCAAGATAATCCCAATTGAAATTTGGTTCCATTCCCAATTTGAAATTTCAAGTTGGTTAATCTCACCAATCTCAAGAGGTAAGAATGCTGAGCCTTCTTTAAAGCTGGTTTCAAGAGGTTTGGTCCTGAAATTATTTTTATTACCAACGTCGTTAATGATTATGTTTATTTTTAATCCAGGGATTTTTGGGATTTCTTTTAAATCAAGATAAATTTTAAAATTTTGACTTGTGCCAATTAACCAGTTTTTGTTGTTTGTAATTATTTCAGGTTTATTTATATTGAACCCGCTAGTTTTCGCGGCTACTGAAGCTATTTGTTGAAGTAATTTATTTGCTTCTTCAAAACGAATAGTTGGTGATTCAAAATGCTGTGTTCCCTCCTTGGTCTGGAGTCTTAAAATGCTATTCTTTTTTGTAAGATTATTTTCAAATTCCATCTGCCATGGAATTAATTTACCAGAGTTGCTATCTATATCAAGTGAAAACTTGAGTCGATCAGGACCAGTAATACTCAAGTTGGTTGACATGTTTACGCAACCACTAAGAAAAAAAGTTAATAATAAAATAATTAATAAAGCTGTTATTGAAAATCCAAAGTCCAAACTTTTCGTTGTACCAGTTGGAGGATGGTAAATTCTCTCTTTCTTCTTTTTCGCTCTTTTAAATGACGATTTTAGAGATGGCTCCATCTCTATCTTTGGTATTTCTACAGACCAGTTTGAAGGCCTTGGTAATTGTGGAGCTTCGAGTATTGATAAAAGCTGTTTGGCTTGTTGACGGACACTTTCTTTTTTATTATGAATTAATGTTTGGCAAACATTGATCGCTTTTTGTTCATCACCTTTGCCCATGTAGGCAGTAACTATAATTAGTCTAAGCTGTCCTCCTATTGCTGTCTCTGCTTTGCATTCTAGGAGTAGAGGGTTAACTATTTTTATACAAAAACCATAGTCACCTTTATCGAGGGCCGCTTCAGCAGCTTTTATAACTGAAGCTATATCTGGCATTTAACCTCTACCCGTAACCATTGTTCCAATACCTGCATCAGTGAAAAGTTCTAATAGAAGTGCGTGAGGAGTTCTTCCGTCAATGATATGAGCAGCCTTTACCCCTTGGGCAAGAGAACGAATACAACATTCAACTTTTGGTTTCATACCTGCTTTTACTATCCCTCTATCAATTAATTCTCTGGCTTCCGATAGACGTATCTTTTCTATTAAGGAAGAAGGATCATTTTCATTCATTAAGATGCCAGGAGTATCTGTTAGAAGGATTAATTTTTCTGCACCAAGTGCTGCCGCAAGCTCTCCAGAAACAGTATCAGCATTGATATTGTGTGATCTACCATCAGAAGAGTTGGCAACACTAGAAATGACTGGGATGTAACCTTCTTGAAGAAGAGGGCTTAGTATCTTTATATTTACTTTCGCAACTTCTCCCACATGACCATGACTTCCATCTCCAAGCGTTCTTGCCTCAACAAGTCCACCATCTATTCCACATAGCCCAACAGCTAAGCTTCCGTGATTGTTGATTCCGCCTACTATCTGCTTATTTACTCTTCCAGCAAGAACCATTTCTACTACATCCATAGTCTTGGTATCAGTAATTCGCAAACCATCATGGAAAACTGGCATTATTCCTAATTTTTCCAACCAATGGTTTATTTCTGGCCCTCCCCCGTGAATGACTACTATTTGTACGCCAACAGATGAAAGAAGAGCTAGATCTCTAAAAACTGCATTTTGAAGAGTTTTGTCTGTCATTGCTGAGCCACCATATTTGACTACGATCCTTTTATTTTCAAAACGCTGAATATAAGGAAGCGCCTCGCTTAAGACAGAGACTCTTATTGAATCCTTGTCCGAAAAAGTTTTATTGGAATTCTTACTGGATTTAGCTTGTTGCTCTTCTTTATTCATTTTCTTGTGGATTTTCTTCTTGTTTTTGCGGAAGTAGGGTTAAATCTAATTCACCGGGTGTGGGGCAAAATAGTTCAGCGCGCATACCTTTAGCAAAGAATCTTCCTAAACGCTCTTTTTGAGCATTCCATCTTTCTAAAGATACGCCAGCCATTTCAAATCTCATTCGTATTCCATAATTACCATCTTTAACCAATTCTTCTACTTCTTTAAGCTGGGGAGGAGTGTCTATATCCCAAAGCTTTAATACTCTTAGAGATGCTTCAAGCTGGCAAGATTGACCATAGCGCCATCTGGTCACATCTTTAACTAGTTTTCCTAGTTCTTCAGGAGCTTTATCTCTCTCTGATGCAAACTTAGATGCAGGAACTACTCTTAGGGCAGGGGGAACTTCCGTGGTTTTCAATGATATACCTATCAGGAATATAGGTACTCCATAAAAGAAAGTTGGTACACTGAGATTTGTTGCATCAGTGAAATAGGCTGTTAGTCCTATTAGAGAAAGGGATGCTCCTCCTATGGTGATGAGGCTTGCCGGTGAAAGAAGTTTATTCATGAGTGTAATTTTGGCTAAAATCTGGGGCAGATGGGTTTTCAGGAGACAGTCTCATGGCCTCACACCAAAAACAATTTTCTGAATTAACTGAACTTGTTGAGAAATTAAACAAGGATAGAGCGTGGATCCTTGAACAATTAGATAGAGGTACCTGGCCTGAATTTAGACCTGATCTGGCTGCTTTGGAGAGAGAATTAGGTCAGCTTTTAACTAGGGCTACAGAATACATTGAAGAAAATTGTTGATTTTTCAGAATGGAATGTCATCAGTATCTGGTACTAATGGCGAACTGTCCCATTTAATCCCTTCGTTATTTAAAGAATTTGCGGAATCGCTTTTTAGGTTCTGTTGAGTTTTAGAAGGTGCTGAAATATTTGGACTAGAAGAAAAAGGGTGAATTCTTGAAAGAGTAAACTCAGCTCGCTTCTCTTTAGTTCCATCAGGTCGAGGAACAGTATTCATTCTTAGGCGTCCTTCGATTACTAATCTAGAATTGACTTGAACTGTATTTTGAAGTTCTTCTGCTAATTTTCCCCAGCCAACTACTTTTAGTGCGCAGGCAGGGTCGTCAGCACGGAGACTGTCAAATTCAACTTCTAATTCAGCTAGCGGAGTTTTGTTGTCTTGGGTAAAACGAACTGTTGGGGCTTTTTTTACCAGGACCTCAAGCATGCAATGGTTCATTTTTTTTTCCTTTAGCTATTGTGGTTTATCTTGATTGATACAAGGGAAAAATGCCAGCCTCATCTTTGGTTGTTAACAGGAACAGTCGAAGGTCATATTTTTGCTAAGTCTTTATTGAAAGAAGGCTGGAAAATTACTGTGAGCGTTGTTTCAGATAGAGCCTCAATTCCCTATGAAAAATTAAACTTAGAGGAAATATTGGTTGGGGCCTTGACTACTGAGCAAGAGATCCAGGATGTCATATTAAAGGCAAGAGTTAATCACAATGGATTTGATTGTGTCATTGATCTGACTCATCCGTTCGCTATAAACATTACAGGGGCAATCTCAAAAGTTTGTAGGAAACTAGGTCAACCTTTCATAAGGTATGAAAGGGCTATTGATAATATTTCAAATGCATTTTTAATAAAAAAATTTACTGATTTGGGAAATTATGAACTAACTAATAAATCTATTTTGCTCGCTTTAGGTGTAAGACATCTCAAAGAAGCACTAACTATTGTAAGGAATTCAGGAGCTGAAGTTTATGCAAGAGTTTTAGCTAATCCAGAAAGTATAAAAATGACTTTGTCTTCATCAATTCCAGAAGAAAATTTTGCGGTATTAAACCCTTTAGTTTCTAGTGATGGGAAAATTGAAAAAGCACTTATTAGGAAATGGAATATTGATGGAGTCGTTTGCAGGCAATCAGGAGGGAAAAATGAAATCTTATGGCACCAAATTTGCTCAAGTATGAGTATTAATCTTTGGCTATTGGAAAGACCTTTTAAATTTAAATATATTAATTCAATAGATAGTTATGAAAAATTAATTAAAAGATTAAAATCTATTAATATGGAGTAATAAGAATTTAGAGATTATGTCTTTATCTGATTTTAATCAAAAACTTTATTTAATTATAACTACTGAGGTAGATAAAAAAAATGCGACTAAAATAGCTAATTTACTCTTGAGCGAGAAATTAATACCTTGTGTGAGTTTTAAAAATATCGAATCACATTTTTGGTGGGAAGGTGATATTGTTCAGGCAAAAGAGGTGCAATTATTGATTAAGTGTAGAGAGGAAAATGTAAATAAAGTTATTGGTAAGATCTCTGATTGTCACAGTTACGATGTGCCAGAAATAATTTATTTCCCTGTTTCAGCCAATAATAAATTCCATAATTGGATAAATTCTATTTGAGTTTTAAATGTTTATTTTTCCAAATTTGAACTGACCAATTGTAAAAGATCAGTATTTGATCGAGATCCTAATTGTGTAACTATGTGTCCTGCACAAATAGATCCAATTTTTGCAGATATTTCTGGATCTAGACCATCTGCAAGCCCTTTCAAGAATCCTCCAGCATAAAGATCTCCTGCACCTGTGGTATCAATAGCTTTACCAAAAATGAAAGAATCTATATTTCTTTCCTTGCCATTTGAAATTAGAATTGATCCTTTTTCCCCAATTGTGATTGCCGCAAGGTCACATTTGTTTTTCAATTTCTCAATGGCTGCATTTAAAGAAGATGTTTTATATAAAGTTGTTATTTCATCTTCGTTGGCAAATAAAATATCGACATAGTCTGCTACTAGTTTTACAAAACTTTCGCGGTGTCTAATCACACAAAATGAATCAGAGAGGGATAAGGCAACCTTTCGACCTGAATTTTTAGCTATTTCTGCAGCTTTGATAAATGCCCTTTTGGCGGCTGAGTTGTCCCAAAGGTACCCCTCTAAATATAGTATTTTTGCCTTCTTGACCGCTGAGAGATCCAGATCATTAGGTTCTAATAAAACTGATGCGCCTAAATAGGTGCACATCGTTCTCTGAGCATCGGGAGTGATAAAAATAATGCACCTTGCAGTAGACGGACCAATGGATGATGTGGGTGTTTTGAAAATGGTCCCAGTTTTTGATATCTCTTCCGTAAAGATTTCTCCTAGGTTGTCATTTCTGACCCTCCCAATGAAGGCTGCCCTCCCCCCTAATTCGGCTATGCATGCCAATGAATTTGCCACAGAGCCTCCTGATCTCTGAATTCTATTAGTAGTAATTTCATAAAGTTCTTTAGCTTTATTTTCATCAATCAATGTCATTGACCCTTTTTTGAGAGACAGTCTTTCAAGGAGAGAATCGTCTGTAGTTGTTAATACGTCTACAATTGCATTGCCAATGCCTACTATGTCTAGAGAGGGATTATTTGTCTTATTGGTCATCAAGTAAATTTAAAAAACATAAGTGCATCATTACTCGCTCCCTAAGAATTTAAAAGAGCCCTTTTTGGTCCGTGAATGGGGTCCTCAATAACAATTGTTTGATCTCTATTAGCTCCTAGCGAAACAATTGCTATAGGGACTTCCATTAGTTCAGCCAGGAACCGCAAGTAACTCATTGCAGCAGGAGGTAGGTCCTCTAGGCTTCGGCAATTCTCCGTAGAACTTTTCCAGCCAGAAAGCTTTTTAAATATGGGGGTGCATTTTTCAAAATCTTCAACACTACTTGGGAAATAATCAATTCTTGTGCCATCTAATTCATAAGCGACACAAACATGAATTTCATCAAGTTCATCTAAAACGTCTAATTTAGTAATAGCAAGACAATCCAAACCATTCACCTCAACTGCATATTTACCAATTACCCCATCAAACCAGCCACATCTTCTCCTTCGTCCAGTGGTTGTTCCAAATTCACCACCTCTATTACAAAGCTGATCATTAATACTTCCTTTTAATTCGGTTGGGAAAGGTCCCTCTCCAACTCTGGTTGTATATGCTTTGGCGACACCAATAACTCTGTCTATGAGAGTAGGACCCACTCCTGCACCAATGCAGGCGCCTCCTGATACGGGATTAGAGGAAGTTACATAAGGGTAGGTCCCATGATCAAGATCTAAAAGAGTTCCTTGAGCTCCCTCGAATAAGATATTTTTCTTCTTTCTTGCTGCTTGATGAATTGTTCTGTTGCAGTCAACAATATGTTTTTCTAGCTGTTTCCCATAATCAAGATATTCTTCAACTATTTCATCAATGATTAATGGCTCAATTCCGTAAATCTTTTCTAGGAGACCATTCTTTTCTGCTAACGGGACCTTTAATCTTTCTTGAAGTTTTTCTCTGCTCAGTAGATCAATAATTCTTATCCCATTCCTTTGTGACTTGTCGGCATAAGTTGGCCCGATTCCCCTGCCAGTAGTACCAATTTTTTGGAGACCTCTTGTTTGCTCCATTGCCATATCTAGAAGCCGATGATAGGGCATCGTTACATGAGCTGTTGAGGCTAGTTTTAGCCCTGAGATATCAATGTCGTTATCTTTAAGCATTTTTATTTCTTTAATCATCACTTTGGGATCAACAACCGTTCCCGATCCAATAAGACAAATCGTATCTTGATACAAAATCCCAGAGGGGATTAAATGCAATTTAAGGACTTTGTCCTCTACAACAATTGTATGACCGGCGTTAACACCACCTTGATAGCGAACAACTACATCTGCGGAGCGACTGAGCAAATCGGTGATTTTGCCTTTACCTTCATCACCCCATTGCGCTCCTATGACTACAACATTTGCCAAGGAAGAAAATTCGGCTCGAAACCGATTTACTTTAGAAGAGATAACATTTGCAGATGGCCATACCCTGAGTCAAAGAATTGAATTAAAGATTATCTTTAATCTTCTCTAAGTACCAATTTCTCTGCTTTAGAAAGTTCTTGATTTAATCTTTCTTTGAGCTTTTCTGGTACTGGTCTATTCGCGAAAGTTTTGTAATGACCTGATAAAGCATTTAACGCAGTTTGCATTGTTGTGAAGGTCGTGGACGTATTTACTTGAGACCGATTCCTATATCTTGAAATGTAATCGCTTATTAGAAAAACAGCTTCTTTTTCTTCCTCTGACAGGCCTTTATCTTCTTTGGGTAAAGTTATGGTCTCCTTTAGAACAGAAGAGACTGAAATAGTGTCTTTAGCAAAATCGCCAGTCATGAGTGTTTTAGCTGCATTTACTTCTGAGGCGAATTGGAAGAGTATGAGGCAGAAGCCAAGGCAGATAGCCAAAGCTGCCCTCACCAACCTGATGGAGAGGTGATGAAAGGCAGAAATCATTTTTTTTTTGCAGTTACCTAAGACTCTAGAGTCCTTTGGGCTGAATTTATAGTTTTTTAGTATTTAATTCTTCAGAAAGTTTTTTAAAAACCGTATTTAAATCTAATGACTCTGTAGTTTTAGTTCTTCTGTTGTGTAACTCGACTAGTCCAGAACTGGCTTCTCTACCAACAACAATTCTCCACGGGATACCAATAAGGTCTGCGTCTTTAAACTTTATGCCAGCTCTCTCGTCCCTATCGTCAAGTAAAGCATCAACTCGATTTTTTATTAATTTTTGATAGATCTCTTCTGCTAAGCATGTTTGTTCGGTATTTTTCATGTTGGCAATAATTATTATTGCTTCAAATGGGGCAATTGATACTGGCCAAATAATACCTGAATCATCGTGATTTTGCTCTACTGCAGCTTGCGCTAGTCTGGATATACCAATTCCATAGCACCCCATCCAAAAGTGTTCTTCTATACCTTCATCGTTGGTGAAAGTTGCATTTAATGATTTTGAATACTTTTTTCCTAATTGAAATATATGACCTATTTCTATGCCTCTACATTCTTTTAATGTTTGTGTTTTGTCATGGACACACATGTCTCCTGGTTTAGCTTTTCTTATATCACATATCAGCTGTTGAGTATTAATTAAATCCCAATTATAAAATATTTTATGTTCGTCTTTGATATTATTTCCACATATAAAACTTTTAAGATCTTTTATGGAATTGTCAGAAATTCTTATAAATTTTCTTTCCCACCTTTCTGCTTTAGATAATATCTTGTCACTAAGATCAGGTCCTATAAATCCGAATGGAATATTAGTTATACTTTGCTTCTGTATATCTTCGTTTGAAATGATTTTAATCTCTATTATATTTTGTTGTAAGTTTTTAGATATTTCGTTTAAAAGTTTAATATCATTTACTTCTTGATCCCCCCTAATACTAACTAGCACTGGATATTGCTTTTCATTATCACATGTCGCTAGATAAAATAATACTTTTATAATTTGACTTGGGTGGAAATTGTTGTGGTTGCACAATTCCTCTATGGTTTTTTGATTAGGGGTCTTAATTATAGATGGTTTGTTTGGTTCTAGTAACTCTCCTTTTTCGATAATGGATACAGCTTTTTCTTGATTGGCCCCATATTTACCATCAGAACTTATTAAAATTAAATCTTCTCCAGATTCTGCCGTAACCATGAATTCTTGAGATGCTGCACCTCCGATAGCCCCACTATCTGCATCGACACAAACAAAATCTAGACCACATTTAGTAAATATATTTTTATAGGCATTTTTCATCTCAGAATAAGTTAATTGAAGATTACTCTCATTTTCATGAAAGGAGTAAGCATCCTTCATAATGAATTCTCTACTTCTCATTAATCCAAATCTTGGCCTTATTTCATCTCTAAATTTTGTTTGAATTTGGAATATATTGATTGGTAATTGTTTGTAGGAGTGAATAGTTTGAGAAATTATTTGAGTAATTACTTCCTCATGAGTTGGTCCTAGTCCAAATTCTTTGTCCTGTCTATCTTTAAGGCTAAACATAATACCTTCTCCTTCTGTATATGATTTCCACCTTCCGCTTTTTTCCCATATTTCCGATGGCTGAAGTTGAGGGAGAAGCGCTTGAAGGCAACCTTTCGCCGATAACTCTTCTTCAACAATTAAGCTTATTTTTTTTATAACCCTCCACAGCAATGGCATGTAAGCATAAATACCTCCAGCTAAGCGTTTAATGAAACCGCCTCTTATCAATAACTGATGCGAAATTATATTGGCTTCAGCAGGGACGTCTCTGAGAGTGATCAGCATTAGGCGGGAGACGCGCATAAGCCTAAAATTTAAATCTTTATGAGACTAGTACTTTGAGCGATGACCGTAAGAATATCTATATTAATTGTGCGGGAATCATGTTGTTTTTTTAAAGTGTCTAAATGTACATGGTGTTAATTTGATTCCTCTGCTAACTTCCTCTCATGTTTTCTAGAAGCTTTCTTTCGCAATGTTTAACGGGTCAGTAAATTCAGGAACAAATGGAAGATCCGAGGAGTCTTTAGGTAAAGGATTTAATACAGCTTCTACCCCAAGTGATTCATTATTGACTATTGATGAAGTCCAGAAAACATTAAATAGATCTAGAGCTTCTGTATATAGATATACAAACACTGACACTAGAAATTTAAACCCTCCATTTAATCCTAGAAAACTAAATACTGAATTTAGAAGTGATCAAAAAGATCAATTGCTTTTTCATCCCAATGAAGTTGCTAGATTTGCAAAAGACATACTCAGAATTAAAGAAGTAACTGTAGAAATATTTAATACACCATCATCCGAAACTCAAAATATTTTAAATGCAATACTTGATGAGTTGAGATTGATAAGAAATAAACTTGATGGACAATCTGATAATAATCATGCTATTCCGAATCATTTACAGGATACTGATAGAAAGGCTGCTTAGTTATTCTTAGATGTGGGATAATATCTATATAATTTAAATTTTTTTCTGTTAATTGATTTTCTCACATTCGACTAATGGTTTATCTATTCTTAATTTTAAATGGATTTAGAACCACATTTAATTGATAAGCAATCTTCTGACCTAGATCCTCCATTGCTAAACAAAGAAACAGATCAATTATCTTCTAATGATGAAGATCCTTATAGTTTTAATAGCACCTCAACTTCTTTAATTGGTTTAGCAATAGTATTTGTAATGCTTGGAATACCATTACTTGCTGTCATTAGTGAAAGACCAGAGACAACGAAAAGCTTACCGACCTCAATAAATCAAAATGGACCTGAGTGATCTGCCTCCATCACCCTCGCCTGGATTAGTAAATCTTGTTGTCGAGATTCCTGCTGGCAGTAGAAATAAATACGAATATTTCAGCTCTGCAGGGATTATGGCTCTTGATAGAGTGTTGCACTCTTCAGTGAGATATCCATTTGATTATGGATTTATTCCAAATACTCTTGCTGAGGATGGAGCACCCCTTGATGCAATGGTCGTTATGGAAGAACCAACTTTCGCAGGTTGCTTGATAAAGGCAAGACCTATAGGAGTTCTTGATATGCATGATTCAGGGGCTTACGATGGCAAACTTTTATGTGTACCTACTGCAGATCCAAGACAAAGAGAGATTAATACTATCAAGCAAATAGCTCAGAACCAATTGGAGGATGTGGCTGAGTTTTTTAGAACTTACAAAAGTTTAGAAGGAAGGGTTATCGTAATAGACGGATGGAGAGACTACGATGCTGTTGATGACTTATTAAACAGCTGTATAGAAGCACATCAATCTGATATGACGCGTAAATAACTATTTTAGACTTACTATCTGGATAAAATAGTTTTTAATACGCCTCTAAAACTTGAAATTATTTAGTTATTCCTCATGCTCAACATGTCGCAGAGCGATTAAGTGGCTTAATAACAATGAAATTGCCTTTGAGTTAATTGATCTTTTAAAATCTCCCCCGTCTAAAGAAATGTTTATCTCAGCAAGTGAACTATATGGTCATAGAAAATATCTTATAAATACAAGTGGGGTTATATATCGCTCTATTGGTTCGGATGTTGTTAAAAAAATGACTGATAATGAATTGTTTGATCAACTTTGTATGGAACCTAGATTGATAAAGAGACCATTTTTATATAAGTCCAGTAAATGCTTTTTAGTAGGATTCAAAGAAGAAAAGTGGGCTGAAAAATTACTTTGAAATTCACATGAGGACTGTCATTGACTGAAAATAAGTAGTCTTTACAAATAAAGTAAACTATATATTTATTTTTGAGAAACAAGTGCAAGATAACAATTCAGACTCAAGCAAGGAAACTAAAAATTGTTGGTGGTACGCCTTTTTTGATACTTGGGGACCTATATCTTTAACTGTTCTTTTATATGTAGGTTTTCGTCATTTTATAGCAGAAGCTAGATATATTCCCTCGGGCTCGATGCTGCCAGGATTGAAAGTGAATGATCGACTAATTATTGAAAAACTTTCTTTGCGCAAACGGTCTCCTTCCCGAGGAGAAATAGTAGTTTTTAACTCACCATATTCCTTTGATGAGATATTGATATCTAATAGAAAGAAACAACTTCCGTCTAAACTTGAATGCTCATTAAGGACCTTCCCCTTGATTTCCTGGATCCCCACTCTCTCTGATCGTGCTTGTGATGCATATATCAAAAGGGTAGTTGCTGTAGGAGGAGATCGTCTTTTGATTAATGATAAGGGAGAAATTGTTTTGAACAGTAGATCAATCAACGAACCATATGTTGAATCGTTCTGCCCAAGCAAACCTAAATTTAATCTATGTCGCTCCATGACTACAACTGTTCCCAAAGGACATGTGTTTGTATTGGGCGATAACAGAGCTAATAGCTGGGATAGTCGTTTTTGGCCAGCAGGGGGGTTCTTACCCCAGACAGAAATAATTGGAAAAGCAACCTGGCGTTTTTGGCCTGTTAGTCGTTTTGGTAAGCTTGATTAATAAGCCCACAATCTATAACTTTCCCTAATATTTTTTTGTCTTTTAGCGGCTGATTGGTTGCTGTAGTTAAAATTTTTTCTTCATTAGATTGGTACCATTCTTTGTCGGGGTCAAATAATAACCAACGGTTACTATTTAAACTTAATTTTTCCTCAGCTTGGTTCAAGAATTTAGAGGGCCCAAAGCTAATTTTCTCCCATAATTTCTCCACTTCCCATCCTGATTTTCTAACTAATTGATCCCAAAGCAAGGGTAGAACAAGGTTATAGCAACTGATTCCTTTTTTTCTTTTGTTTGCAGGTAATTTGGTCTCGGAGTCATCTGTGGGAGTGGAGTGAACAGATATTGCTGCTAAAACATTTTCCTCTAAACCCTCTATGAGTGAGGCTCTATCTATGGGGGATCCTAACGAAGGCGTTACACTCCATCCAGTATCAAAAGGAGAAAGACTTGAGTTGTCATTGACTAAATGCCACCAAAAAATAGTTGCCATTGGCTTTGAGGGTGCATTCTTAAGTATTGCAACCCCTTCAGCTGTTGAAATGTTCATTAGCCTTAGTGAAATTTCAGGATATTGCTTATGAAGTTCAAGTAATTGGACTAGAGGGATGGTTTCGCTTTCAACAGGATCAAGAGGCCAGCCTGCTCTAAGTGTATATACACTTTGTCTAGACATTCCTCCTGCTTGCAGTGATTTATCTCTTGGTGCAAGAAGCACAGGGGATTTTTTCATCTCTCCAATTGAAAAACCTTGCTTAAGAAGCTCTATAGGAGGCATGAAATCGTCATCACTTAACCCTATGGCTCCATTTTGTAGTATCTCAGAATGTTTTGAAAAGTTAACTCCCTTTCCGCCCAGACTAAAGCCTCCCCATAAGTGTATTAAAACCTCACTTTTGATAGCCTTTAAAGAAATGATCGACTCAATGTGATCTCTCCATAAATCACCTCTAGGGAGGATACCTAACTGGCCATAACCAGAGAATGTTGCTTTTTCTATAAGTGTGTAGATATTTTCTTCTTTACCATGAAAAGGAGATTCCAAAAATGAATGAGGATCAACAAGACAAGGGGCTAAAAGCATATTTTTGGCTTGCCGAGGCTTGATTCCTAAAAGTTTTGCATTGTGAAGAGCCTTTTTGCCGAATGCTTTAATCACACCATCTTTGATTAAAACAGGTTCTCTTTTTAAAGATGATCCAGCCTGTTCAAGGATTTGAATATTTTCAAAGAAATAACTACTAGTCATAAATTACAGTGCTCCGGCAGCGGTTGAGTCGATAATCCCTCCCAAATGTGAAGTGATATTTAGGCAGGTGATTTGAGCTGGTTGGCCTTCTTCTTCTGAGAGATCAATGACTGTAATGCCACCATTACCTTGTTTTATCATCCAAATTTTTGATGGCATCAATCCTAAAAGATGACAAAGAATGGTTTTGTTAACTGCATCATGAGCCACAACCAATGCAGTTTCTTCGTTCTTTAGATCTTTGCAGATCTCATTCCAACCACTAATTGATCTGATTGAGACTTCGTTTATATTTTCTCCATCTGGCATTTGAACTTTTTCAGGAGAGGTTTTCCATGTTTTAAGAAGATCAGGCCAGTCGGAACTGATTTCAGACTCCAACTTCCCTTCCCATTTACCGTGACCGATCTCTTTGAGGCTATCTTTAAGAGAAATTTCGACTCCGGGATGTTCATTTAGAATTATCTGTGCTGTTTCTTTTGGCCTTGATAGCGAACTACTAAAAGCTTTTTGTATAATACTATTTTTTAAAAATGCGCTCGCCGCCTTGGCTTGAAATTTCCCATTTTGATTTAAGGGAATATCAATTTGTCCTTGGAATCGCCCCTGTTTATTCCAATCTGTTTCACCATGCCTGACTAAAATAATTCTTTTTTTTCTACCTTTTTTGGGAATGTTAGGGTGTAAATGAGCGATATTATTGAGACATTGAATTTGGACTTGTCTATCTTCCCAATTATTAAAAGTAATATTAAAAATGGAGATTGAGGTATTGTCTAACTTCAATCTTCTAAATCCTTTTGATGGCTCATTAATTAATTTAAGTATCAAGCATCTGAGAATTGCATTATGGGCAACTATCAAAATAGTTTTTTTAGAGCCTGAATAGGTATTAAATAAGTACTTTAAAAAATGTTCAGCTTGATATAAGAGTTCTTTAATTGGCTGAAACTTTGTACCGTCGTCTTTATTAATGGTTAGTTCATTTGGCTCTTTTTGCCAAACAGAAAGCTCTTGTGGAAAATCGTTTTTTATTTCATTTTTTGTTAAACCGCTCCAAGGCCCAAGGTCAACCTCTAATAGTTCGTCCGTATAAATTGCTTGAAGGTCTCTTTGATGTTGTTCGATAATGATTTTTGTGGTTTCTGAGGCTCTTTGCAGAGGGGAACTATAAATTGCATCTATTGGAATAGAGGAAATTGTTTTTCCAGCAGCCTCTGCTTGTAATTGACCTTCTTTAGTTAATTTTGAAAGGTCGTTTCTTCCTTGAATACGCCCTTCCTTGTTAAAACTACTCAATCCATGACGGACAAAAATTAGACGCAATGTCATTAAATAAAGTGTCTTCTAAATAATTATGGTATTAGCCATGAAGGCAATCTAATGTTCTTTTGGTAAAGATAGAAGTCTTTCTCCATGTCAGTCGTCACAAATTGATTTTATGAGACAAGCCAAAACTTGGTGGAAATGGGCTGTAGCTCTGTTTTCATTACTTTTAACTATTCTGATATGGCGGCAAGGTTTGCAAGAAAGCTTTGAGCGACCTTCCGTCGCTCCAAAGATTTCATTGATGCAAACTGAGATGGCAGTTTCAGCTTCTTCATCCATACCTGAAAAAATACAAAATGTATTTTTAGGATCAGAACCTCAAGAAAAACTATATCAAGCTCTTCGAGAGATTCCTTTAGAACAACTTGAGGATAGGCAGAGGCTGTTATTGGCAATGCTGGAAGAGTCTGAGGATGAGAAAAAATTAATCCTGACGAAAAATTTTAAGGATAAAAACTTTGAAACTGTTCGAAACTATACATTGGATAGACAAGAAGGAAAAGAAGTAAATAAATTTCCTGAATTTAATGAGATTAAATTAGACCCTTTACTTTACCAAATTTCATGCTCTACTCTCGGATTCTCGGATGGAAAATGTATTGATGAAAAATATAACTCAATAGCTGCTATAAGACTTTTAACTTCACAATTTTTACCACTTTTTGCTTCCTTTGTAGGGAGTATATTACTAATTAGGTATGCTTTTATTTTCTTAAGAAATAAAAATACTCCCTGGCCAGAAATTATAGCTCCACCTCTATCATTCCTAGATATGATTCTACTTGTTTCTGGTGGTTTCGTTGTAATAGGTGAAGTCGTTTTTCCTGCACTAGTAATACCAATAACTGATTTATTATTTAATAATTTATCCTCTCCATTAAAACAATCTTTAAGAGTATTTATTGGTTACTGTTCAATGACTATAGGTCCTTTATTTATTATTCGATATCAATTAATGGGTCTAGTTCCCACGGGAATAGATGGAGGATGGTTGCAATGGAAGATCAAACCAATTAAAGAAGGACTTTTTAAATCTATAAGTGGATGGTTAATGATTATGCCTTTAGTGCTATTTATTGGGTGGCTAATGAATGAGATTATAGGTGACCAGGGTGGTAGTAATCCTTTGTTGGAACTTGTTTTAAGCAGTGATGAAATTTTCCCATTGTTTTTACTTTTGATTACAACGGTTGTTTTGGCTCCTGTTTTTGAAGAATTAGTTTTTAGAGGTATTCTTCTGCCTGTATTGGTATCCAAAGTTGGCAAAATCAGCGGTGTTTTATTGAGTGCCTTGATCTTTGCTTTAGCTCATTTAAGTGTAGGAGAATTACCTCCTTTATTTGTTTTAGGGATTGGTCTCGGTTTAATGAGATTGAGTTCAGGAAGGTTGTTCCCTTGTGCTCTTATGCATTCTCTTTGGAATGGAGTCACTTTTATTAGCTTATTATTAGTAGCTTGATATTAAATAAATAAAACATCATTATTTCAGCTCTTGCAGTTGCTTGATCAAGGTGTTTGACTTGGATTACTTTCGAAGTTTGATTTGGTTAGTCATACTCTATATAAACAAAAAGTAGGACAATTTCAAAAAAAGAAGTTGCCCAAAGGATTGTTAAACAGTGTTTTTTCATCTAAGCAGGTTCAAAGAAAATTTCCAGTTCAAGCTGCTCTTCATATCGTTTTAGATGGTGCATTGATAGGAATACTCACAACAGTGGCGATCATGTCATCAGTAGCTCTGCACTCTCAATATTTGTGGACTAAGTCTTTTACTAAACTTGAGAAAACCAGAGACTTGAACCGAAGGATATTGGAATCAACTTCAATTATTGAAGGTTACCTATTGAAAAATCAAAAGTTGTCTAGAGATTTAGTCCCGACTAAAGCAGAAGATCTAATATATGTAGATAGACCAAAAACAGAAAAAGCCAAGAAATCATTCGATAAAACATTAAAAACCAGGTTATTAGCACAAATATCTGCTTTCCCAATGAAGTCAGGTTATTAATAATTTCGATGAGAAAAATTAATTCTAAAAAAAAGCGAAAGACCTTTAAAGCGAAAACTCTTTCCCCTCTATCTCAGTCAAGGTTTAGGATTGTATTTGCTTTATTATGCTTTGGACTTGGCGGTCTTTTCTTAAGAGTAGGTTGGCTTCAACTATTTCAGGCTGATCAATTAAGATCACTAGCACGCGAAGTTCAAACGGAACAAAAGAACCCTCTAGGAACCCGTCGATCTATTTTTGATAGGAATGGAAAGCTTGTCGCAATAGATGAGAAACGTTTTAAGATTTGGGCTCATCCCAGATATTTTAATTTTCCTGGTGATTCATATGGAACCATTCGTAAGCCAGTTGAAGTAGCAAAAATTCTCTCTACTCCACTATCCAAAAGTGTTGATGAGATTTTAAATAAATTAGGAAATTATTCTTCAGGGGTAAAACTTGCAGAGGGGATAACACAAGAGCAGGCTAATGCAATTAAGAAACTTGGAATAAGTGGTATCGACTTGGAGGTTTATCCTCAAAGGCTTTATCCTCATGGATCACTTTTTGCGAATGTGGTTGGTTTTTTGGATTTAGATAGAAGGCCTCAGGCTGGACTCGAATTAAGTTTAGATAGAGATCTTAAACGTCTTGAAAAAGCTAGTGTAATCAGGAGAGGAGCTGATGGAACACCTTTGCCTATAGGTGTTCAGCGTGGCGTATTTGATGAGGACCAATTGAATCTCCAGTTAACCTTAGATGTAAGGCTCCAAGAAGTAGCAGTTAAAGAAATAAGCAAGCAAGTAAAGGAGTGGAATGCAAAAAAAGGCGTGGTAATCGTAATGGATATTAATACGGGAGAACTTTTAGCATTGGCTTCAACCCCAACTTATGATCCCAATAAGTATTGGGACTATTCGCCATCTCTTTTTAAAGAGTGGTCTGTGCAAGAATTATTTGAACCTGGGTCTACCTTTAAGCCCATCAATTTAGCCTTGGCTTTGGAAGAGGGAGTTATAACTCCCAATGGAGAAGTAAATGATGATGGTCTAATTACGGTCGGAGGATGGCCTCTCTCGAATTGGAATCGAAAGCCTAATGGAATACTTACTTATCCTGAGGTGTTACAAGTCTCAAGCAATGTCGCTATGGTTAAGATTATGAATAAATTGAATGCAAATAATTACTGGCAATGGTTAAGGCGATTAGGGATAGATGAAATACCAGAAACTGATCTTCCAGGTGCAGTAGGTGGCCAAATAAAATCAAAGCAGATTTTTGTAAATCACCCTATAGAACCTGCAGTAGCTTCCTTTGGCCAAGGTTTTTCTATTACACCTCTGAAACTAGCTCAATTACATGCTTTGATTGCTAATGGAGGCAAACTTGTTACCCCTCACATCACTAAAGGACTGAAAGGTGATTATGAGTCGTATTTCAATACTCCGTCTGTATCTAAGCAAGTTTTATCTCCTGAAGTTACGAATACTGTTCTTGGCTGGATGGAAACTGTTGTGTCTTTTTACGATGAAAGTGGTATTGAGGTAAATGTTCCTGGTTATCGAATTGGAGGAAAAACAGGAACGGCACAAAAATCTCAGGATGGCCTGAATTATAGTTCTAAAATTTGCAGTTTTGTTGCAAGTCTTCCTATTGATGATCCCCGCTATGTCGTTTTAGCAGTTATTGATGAACCCCAAAAGCCAAATGCCTATGGATCAACTGTGGCCCTACCTGTGGCAAAAAAAATTATTGAAACTTTGCTTGTTATTGAAAAAATCCCACCAAGTATTTCTAAAAAAGAATATTTAGCTATCAAAAGCTAAGAGATGGCTAAATTTTTCCAAAAGTGCAAATTAAAGGGTGAAATCCAAAAAAAATATAGCTAGTCTATTTCCTATGCAAGACGTTTTTTATTATGGAATCCCTTCTTAAGCAGTTATCTTCAATGACTGTAGTAGTGGCTGATACTGGTGATCTTGAAGCGATTAAAAAATTTCAACCTAGAGACGCGACAACAAATCCTTCTTTAATTCTGGCGGCGGCACAAATACCTGCTTATCAAAGTTTGATTGACAAAGCGCTAACCACTTCAAGAGAAATGCTAGGAGCTAAGGCCTCGAGAGCTAATGTTGTCAAAGAAGCTTTGGATGAACTATGTGTTGTATTTGGTAAAGAGATTCTGAAATTAATTCCTGGCCGAGTTTCAACAGAGGTTGATGCAAGACTTAGCTTTGATACTGATGCCACAATTGCAAAAGCGAGGAAAATAATTTCTAAATACAACCAAGATGGCATTACTAACGATCGGGTTTTAATCAAAATAGCTTCTACTTGGGAGGGGATAAAAGCTGCTGAGGTACTGGAAAAAGAGAATATTCATTGTAACCTAACTTTGCTGTTTAATTTTTATCAAGCAGTTGCTTGTGCTGAGGCAGGTGTAACTCTTATTTCACCCTTTGTCGGCAGGATTTTAGATTGGTATAAATCCGCTACAGGAAGAGATTCTTATCCAGCAATTGAGGACCCAGGGGTCGTTTCTGTTACTAAAATATTTAATTATTTCAAGTCAAATGGTTATGAAACAGAAGTCATGGGAGCAAGTTTCAGGAATATAGAGGAAATAACTGAGCTTGCAGGATGTGATTTGTTAACGATTTCCCCTAAATTGCTTCAGGAACTTAATGAATCATATTCGGTTTTGCCAATCAAGTTAAACGCACAAAAACCTTTAGTGATTGATGAGACGATTCATTTAGATCAGACTGCTTTTGAACTAATGATGGCCGGAGATAAAATGGCTACGGAAAAACTAAATGAAGGAATTAGCGGTTTCAGCCAAGCAATTGATAAATTGGAAAATCAATTGAATGAAAGACTTGAGTTGATTGAAAGAGGAATTGCACTAACTCTTTGAACTTGAATTTTGAAAGAGTAATCTCTTAATTACTCTTTTTGCGATGTCTTCATAACTCATCTCACCAGAAAGAATTTGTGCAATCCTTTTTGGAGCAGTAGGTCTTTTTACACCTAATTGATATCCAACTTTTGGAAAACGATAAAAAACTTGAGAAATTCTTTTACCCCAAGCCATCGAATTTCCCCATTTTTCTTGCATTGTTTTCGTGTATGAATCTAAACAATTGACTTCTCCATCTAACCAATAGATAAGGTTTTTTGCAGCTTCAAATCCACTCATTAAAGCGGGCCTTAATCCCTCTGCTAAAAAGGGATCACATAATGAGGCGGCATCACCAACAAGAAGAATCCCTTCCCCGTTTAATTTACTGTGGCTATTCCATATCCTTAATTTTTTTTTATGACCGATTATTTCAGTTGGGTCTAAGCCCAAATCAGGCAGAAATGATTGAAGTATTTTATTAACTTGAATTGAAGTCGTATTATCCAGAAAAGTTCCCATACCAATATTTACTTCATTTTTTAATGGAAATGCCCATGCAAAACCATTTTTTACTAGGCCAAATTCAAATCTAGCAGTTTCATTTCCTAAGTTTCCCCTCCTTTTAATTCTTCCTGAGAAAGTGGAGGCGAATTTTTGTTGATTTGGACCTAAATTAAAAGTTTTAGGCCATGGTGATTCAGAGCCATCAGCAATAACAACTGCTCTTGCCTCTATTTGTCTCCCATCAAGAGCGGTAATATGCCAAATATTAGAAACTTTTTTTAGGTCGACTACTTTAAAAGTAGTCAATAAATTACAACCTGAAGATAGTGCTTTATCTAATAAGAATGCATCAAGTTTTTCACGTTTAACTATCCAAAAAGGAGAAGAGCCTGAGAGTTCAGCGACCACTTTGTCGGTATTGCACCAACTAAACTCTACATTTGTTATAACTTCATCAACTATTGGTAACAGTTCAAACGGAAACCAATTTTGCACTGCAGCAGACATTCCACCCCCACAGATTCTCTCTGGAGAGGAATTGTTTTTTTCAAGAATACATACTTTTTTCCCTTTACTAGCCAGATGAAATGCTGTAGTAGTGCCTGATGCTCCCCCTCCAATAATGGCAACATCTAAAAGTGTCAAACTTTTAAAATCTCAGCTTCTTTTTCTGAAAGTTTTTTTTCAATATCTTTAATAAAATTATCAGTCTCTTTTTGAATTGTTTCTTGTTCATCTCTACTTTGATCTTCGGAAAGATCACCATCCTTTTCAGATTTTTTGACTCTCTCTATTGCGTCACGGCGTATATTCCTTAGTGCGACTTTTCCTTCCTCTGCATATTTAGATGCGAGTTTGCAAAATTCTTTTCTACGCTCTTCAGTTAAAGGTGGAACATTGATACGAATTATTTTGCCATCATTGTTTGGAGTAAAACCTAGATCACTTGTAGCAATGGATTTTTCAATGGAAGCCAATGAGCCCAAGTCGAAAGGTTGAATTGCTATCGTTTGAGAGTCGGGAGTAGTTATTGTTGCTAGTGATTTTAGCGGAGTATCTGCTCCATAGTATTCGACTGAGATTCTATCTAATAAAGATGTATTTGCTCTTCCCGTCCTGATTGTATTGAAATTTCTTTGAGCTGCTTCAACAGATTTGCTCATTGTGGTTTTTAGCTCTTGGTTTGACATTTAGATAAAGTTATTGCGAATTGATTATTAAATAAGGTTCAAAAATTTAGTTTTAACTTGAATTAGATATTCTTGATCCAATTTGTTCGCCAGAAATAGCCTTTGCAATGTTCCCAGGTTGAAAAATATTAAAAACAACTATTGGGATTTTATTATCTTTGCAAAGAGCAATAGCAGTGCTATCCATTACTTCTATTTCGTTAGTTAATACATCTTGAAAGGTGAGATTGTCATATTTGACAGCATCAGAGAATTTCTTTGGATCTCGATCGTAAACCCCATCAACTTTCGTGGCTTTGAAAACAACTTCTGCGTTGATTTCAGCGGCCCTAAGAGCAGCAGTGGTATCAGTTGTAAAAAATGGATTGCCGCACCCACCTCCAAAAACTACTACCCTTCCTTTCTCTAGATGTCTTATTGCTCTTCTTCTTATGTATGGTTCAGCAATCTGTTGCATATCAATAGCAGATTGAACCCTGGTGGGCACTCCAGCTCTTTCTAATCCATCTTGAAGTGTGATTGCATTCATTACGGTTGCAAGCATTCCTACATAGTCAGCAGTGGCTCTGTCCATCCCTGCAGCGGATCCTTTTAGACCTCTAAAAATATTTCCACCGCCAACCACAATTGCTATTTGCGTTCCATTTTTAACCGCTTTTGAAACATCCTTTGCAATAGATTGAACTATTTCAGGATCAATTCCATAAGGTTTTTCTCCCATAAGAGCTTCACCACTGAGTTTTATAAGTGCTCTAGAGTATGTCATTAAAAGTTCATAACAAACTGACAGTAGCAAGTCTTGGGGGAACGTCTTTATGTCTGTATTGGATCCCTTGCGATGGAAATATTTCCAAGATTATAAACTAATATTCTATTCCTTCTTGTGCTTTTATTCCCTGCTCTCTAAAAGGATGGTGGATTAATTTCATTTCTGTCACAAGATCAGCTGAATGGATTAATTTTTCTGAAGCACCTCTCCCCGTCAAGACTACATGTGTAAGCTCGGGGCGTAAATTTATGCCATTTATAATTTCATCTTCATCTATGTATCCAAGTTTTATTGCAACGATAATCTCGTCTAAAATTATAAGTTTATAATTTGGGTTTTTAATATAAGAGACAGCTTTTTCCCAGCTTGATTTAACTAAATTTATATCTTTATTTCTATCTTGTGTTTCCCATGTGAACCCTTCTCCACAGGCATGAAATTTTAACTTGTCCCCAAATATTTTCAAGGCTAACGTCTCACCTGGTTCCCACCCACCCTTAATGAATTGAATGATTGCAACTTTGTGGTTATGACCAATAGCTCTTAATCCCATACCAAGAGCAGCAGTAGTTTTACCTTTGCCTTGTCCAGTATTGATTATTATAAGACCTTTTTCTTTATTCCTTTCTTGTAATCTTTGTGTTTGAACTTCTTTCCTCTTTTGCATCCTTTCTCGATATTTTTCTTCAGTTATATTTGGTATTAAATTACCTCCCATTCCTATTTTCTCTGCACTCTTATCTAGGCTGTTAAGTTTTAAATCTTCTTCGGAAATCTTATTTTTCATTCCTTTGGCTTAAATTATATAAGTTAATAAAAGAATAATTTCTAAAAATGATATGGCTATAAATATTAATTATTCTTCTTGTTAAAATTTAACTTTTGATAGAGCACTATCAACAGCAATTTGTTGGTCTCTTCTTGTTATCCAATGATGATAGGTTTTTGTGTGGATTGAGACTGAGTGCCCCATCATTTTTGCAGCTACGGTATTTGGTAGGCCTATTAAGATTGTCCTTACTGCCCATGCATGCCTTAAATCATAGGGGGTAAATGATATTTTATATCTTCTAAATTGTTCAGATACTCTTCTTCCGATATGTTGAAGAGTTGTCACCTTGAGATCCGTTTGGATATCTGGGAGTAAATCTGAAGTATTAATTTTGTTATCTAGCTCAAATAAGCCAACCCATTCAGGATGAAAGGGCCAAACTTGATGTTCTCCTGTTTTTGTGTTAGGAAAAACACGAAGTATTTGATCCCCACTTTTTTTTAAACAAGATAAGTCACTAAAAAAGACTTCATGATTTCTAAGCCCATAGGTTGCCATTAGCCCAAAAACAAATCTCCATTTTGGATTTGGTATTAATTTAAAACTATCAATAATTTCTTCGTCACTTGGTAATTCTCTGAAATTAAACTCGTGTATTCCATAACCACTTTGAAGTTGTTTCCAGTTCTCTGGAAGCTCCAATTTAAGATATCTAGCTAAAGCACCTAAAGCAATTCCACATTGTTGCCTGCTCCTTGAGTTTTTTTTGTAACTTAAAAGGATTTTCACTAGAAGATCATCGTTTAATTTTAAAGCAGATTTATTACTTTCTCCAATTAATCTGTTCAAATATGGTTTGTAAGCAGACTGCCAGGTGCTGATCATTCCAGCTGGTGATTTGCTCCTGGATGTGTCAGAAAAAAATTGCCTTTTAAAGTTTTCTATTTCATTGCTTACTACTGATTTATTAGTCTTTGTTGTTGTTATGGTTTTTTCTTTAATCCAATTAGACCAGGAAAATTGATTTTTTTTGAGTTGAAAATCAATTAACTCTATAGCTTTTCTAGCCTCTTCTAGACCATCAATGTTGTGTGGAAGTTTAAGACTTATTCTTTGTATTTTGGAAAGATTATGAGATTTCTTATCTGGCAAAGAACCTCGAATGTTTAAAACTTTACCCCTTTTCTCAATTCTCAGATTGATTCCCTTTGATTCAAGGTCTTGGTTGATATCTAGTAACTTTTGATTCTCGTCCATGATCCTGTAAATTTAGCTAGCTTTACTTTTATTAGGGTTTATATAACCTTTTATAAGGAGTTTTTTCTGAAATGGCTCGGGTTGGTGTCCTCTTATTAAATCTCGGAGGTCCAGAGAGGATTAAGGACGTTGGACCATTTTTGTATAATTTATTCTCTGATCCAGAGATAATTCGTTTACCAGTTCGTTCTTTTCAAAAACCTCTAGCGTGGCTTATAAGCTTATTAAGAAGCAGTAAATCACAAGAGGCTTATAGATCGATAGGAGGTGGATCACCTTTACGTCGTATTACCGAGCAGCAAGCACGAGAACTACAGAGCTATCTTAGAAATATTGGAATAGACGCTACAACATACGTTGCAATGAGGTATTGGCATCCATTTACTGAGTCGGCTGTAGCGGATATGAAGGCTGATGGTGTTAGCGAAGTTGTTGTTTTACCTCTTTATCCGCATTTTTCTATAAGTACAAGTGGATCAAGTTTTAGAGAATTGAAAAGGTTAAAAGATGGTGACTCTGAGTTCGCAGAATTATCAATTCGTTGTATTCGTAGCTGGTTTGATCATCCAGCCTATGTTTCCTCAATGGCTGAATTAATAAAGAAAGAAATCTTGGCTTGTGATTTACCCCAAGGGGCCCACGTTTTTTTTACTGCACATGGTGTTCCTAAAAGCTATGTAGAAGAAGCCGGTGATCCTTATCAAGATCAAATACAAAACTGTTCACTTTTGATTATTGATAAGCTTGAAAACTCACTTGGATATAGCAATTCATTCTCACTTGCTTATCAAAGCAGAGTTGGGCCAGAAGAGTGGCTAAAACCATACACTGAAGAGGTATTAGAAAAACTAGGCAAATCCGGCATAAAGGAACTTGTTGTGGTCCCCATAAGTTTTGTGAGTGAGCATATTGAAACCCTCCAGGAGATTGATATTGAGTACAAAGAAATTGCTGAGAAGAATGGAATTGTTAATTTTAAAAGAGTTCCAGCGCTTGATATATATCCTTTGTTTATTGAAGGATTGGCTGACCTTGTTTCTTCTTGCCTAAACGGTGCGGGGATAAGTTTAGAGGAAGCATCAAAATTGCCAGAAAGAGTAAAACTTTATCCTCAGGAGAAATGGCAGTGGGGTTGGAATAACAGCTCTGAAGTTTGGAATGGAAGAGTCGCAATGATTGTTTTTCTATGTTTTTTGGTGGAATTAATAATTGGTAGTGGACCTTTACATCAAATAGGTTTGCTCTAAAGAATTAAAATAATTATTTGTGTTGATTTATTTGATAAGTAAGCTTCCTATTAAAACTTAGAGAATTTAATTAAATCTTTGCTTAATTTAGATTAATTGAAATTATTCACACTAAGATTTATTGTTAGTTTAGTTTTTGTTTTGCCGTGACCCTGACTTCTGCGCCCAATCAAATAGGGGATTCAGGATCACAAACTCAAAATGAGATCTCAGGTGCTGATGCCTTGATGGATTCTCTTCGTAGGCATGGAGTAGATACTATTTTTGGCTATCCAGGCGGAGCAATACTCCCAATTTATGATGCGGTTTTTAAAGCAGAGCAAGAGGGGTGGTTAAAACATATTCTTGTTCGACATGAGCAAGGTGGAACTCATGCTGCAGATGGTTTTGCTAGGGCGACTGGCAAAGTAGGCGTTTGTTTTGGTACATCCGGTCCTGGAGCCACGAATCTCGTAACAGGAATTGCCACCGCTCAGATGGATTCTGTGCCTCTTGTCGTGATAACAGGACAAGTCCCTAGACCTGCAATAGGTACTGATGCTTTTCAAGAAACAGATATTTTTGGGATAACACTTCCAATTGTTAAACATTCATGGGTAGTAAGAGATCCATCTGAAATTGCCAGAGTTGTGGCTCAAGCTTTTCTTATTGCCTCATCGGGCAGACCCGGCCCTGTTTTGATTGACATACCAAAAGATGTTGGACAAGAGATGTTTAATTATCTTCCTGTTGAGCCAGGTTCAATAAAGCCACCAGGCTTTGAACTACCATTCGCGCCAGAACATAAAGCCATAAGTGCAGCCCTGGATTTAATTGAAAATGCTGAGCAACCACTCCTTTATGTTGGAGGGGGTGTTATTTCTTCGGGGGCACATGAAACTCTCGCGGCTATTGCTAATAGATTTCAAATACCCGTAACAACAACTTTGATGGGGAAAGGCGCGTTTGATGAACGTGAGCCTTTATCTGTTGGGATGCTTGGTATGCATGGAACAGCTTATGCAAACTTTGCTGTGACTGAATGTGATTTGTTGATTGCCATTGGAGCAAGATTTGATGACAGAGTTACAGGTAAACTAGATACGTTTGCTCCTAAGGCAAAAGTAATTCACTTTGAGATTGATCCTGCTGAAATAAATAAAAATAGAGTAGTTGAAGTTTCCGTATTAGGAGATGTAGGAATTAGTCTTGTTAAATTATTAGACCTCAGTAATCAAAGAAAAATAAATCCAAGAACCTCCAACTGGCTTAACAAAATTAATAACTGGAAAAATAATTTTCCTTTGATAACACCCCCTAAAGAAGGAGAAATTTATCCACAGGAAGTATTAATTGCTTTAAGAGAGTTGGCACAAGATGCTTTCATTACAACTGATGTTGGACAACATCAGATGTGGGCAGCTCAATACTTGTTAAATGGACCAAGACAATGGATTAGCAGTGCTGGACTAGGAACAATGGGTTTTGGAATGCCCGCTGCAATGGGAGTAAAAGTTGCTTTACCTAAGGAGCAAGTAATTTGTATCGCCGGTGATGCAAGTATCCTCATGAATATCCAGGAGCTTGGAACTATTGCTCAATATAAGTTGAACATAAAAGTAATTATTATCAATAATCATTGGCAAGGGATGGTTAGGCAATGGCAAGAAAGTTTTTATGATGAACGATATTCAGCATCTAATATGTCCGTTGGGGAACCTGACTTTATTTCTCTATCTAAGGCTTTTGGTATTGAGGGGATTGTAATTTCTGATAGAGACCAGCTAATACCTAAGCTTCAAGAAGCCTTGGCTAGTGAAGGCCCAGTTCTTGTTAACGTAAATGTACGAAAAGGTGAAAATTGTTATCCTATGGTGCCACCTGGGAAAAGTAACGCCCAAATGGTTGGTATCCCTGAGATGAAAAAATAATTGTAAAAACTTTTTATGAATAAATTTTTTACAAAGATTTTAATATTACTAATTTCTTTTTTTTGTTTTTATTTGGAAGTTGATGCGGCCGAAATTTTGCAAGTTACAAGTTCGTCTGTGTTGCTGATCGGTGATCATAATCGTACCTATACTGTGAAATTAGCATGCACAGAAATCAACCCTGATTTAGAAGAAAAATCAGTTAATTGGCTCAAAAAACAACTACCAAGACATACAAAAGTAAATTTAAAACCTAAAGGCTCAGTAGATGGTGTCTTGGTGGCTAAAGTTATTCCTTTTGATAGCAATATTGACATCGCCGAGGAATACATAAATGAAGGATTAGCAACAAATAAATGCTAAATTAATTATATATATCTTTATCTATGATCATGAATATATGCAGATCCATTGTCTTGAATTATTTTTTTCTCTTCTATAAGAATTAAATAGTCTTGGGTTTGAGTATGTGCAAATTCTATTTGTATTGATTTGATATTGTTTAATAACTTCTTTATATAATGTTAGATAGCAGAACCTTGTATGTCAAAAAGTATTTTATTAGGGTTAGAGTCTTTTTTGAATAAGGGAATCATTTCTTCTCCTTTAATTGCTTTTATACTTGAATTTTTCTTCGCTAAATTTTCACCTGTGATTTGAATAATTAAGTTGTTTTTATGAGATCCTATTTTTTCTAAACGTTTTAAAGTTTTTGTGATAATTTTCTTTTCAAGACCTTTAAATCCGAAATGAAAGGCAGCGATCTTCCTTTTTTATATCAGCGATAAGTATAGGTATGTAATCTGTTTAATATATCCATAGACTTTGATTTTTTGCTTATGTTATTAAACAATCAGTAATTTTATATTTTGAAGTTACTGTATTATTTACTTGAATTACTTTGCTACTATATTTTAGCTTCAGGTAATTGAGCTTAGAAGTAAGATTTAGCTACTCTTGTGATTTTACTGGCTCATTATTGCGAGTTCTTTTAGTGAAGAATGCATGTATGAAATCATATTCTTTGAATAGTTTAGATTGAAAAAATTAACATTTTTACAGCTGGATAAAATCATTTTTTTATAATTATTTCTTAAGGGGGACTAACCTAATTCAATAGTTTTGTTCAATATTGTTGTTAAATTTCTCCAATATCTTTTAGCATCCAAAAACCATCTAGAGAATTTTCTTCAGGACTTTTTTGAACGGAAATAAATTGAAGTCCATCGGCGTCTGTTTTTGTATTTAGAAAATTATTTTCAATAGCCTTTTGTGCTTCTTCTTCTACATCAGTTACCAACCATCTATCAGCTTGCCCTGCTTCTAATATTATTTGGGTCCCTTCGATTAAAAGCTTTGCAGGTTCAAGTCCCCCAAGCCAAGCTGCAAGTGCTAAGGATCTTTTTGGACTAAAAAGTCTAATACCTGGAATAGAAATATTTTGATTAATTGAATCTTTTATGGGGATTAAATTGGAAAACTCTATTTCCCATTCATCGGCTTCTCTAAGTGTATCTAGAGTTAGGGAAGCAAAGCTCCAAGAGTCACCTCTTACCTCTTCTGGTAAAGGGATAGCCTGGTTTGTAATTGGTTTTGAAGGAGGAGAAAGATTGACGCCGATATAGCCTTTTTGCTGGGGATAAAAATTCCTTTCTCTGTCAATAAGCCACTCCAATAATGAATATGTTCTTCTGCTAGAAACAAGTTCAATACCTATTTGATCTGCTGCACGTTTGATCATTGTTTTCATAGAGGATCGCCAACAACGAATAACGGAAGGTTTATCCCAACCTTGTGAATAAGCTGTATCAATAGCTTCGTCTAAAGCATCTTTTAACCAAATAGAATTAACACTGGATGCTGGGCATATCTTTTCCCATTTAAAAGTTTTCGTTGCTTTGAAATTATTTGTAGATGTGATTAATAATTCCCATCTTTTTTTCCCATTTTCATCAATTATTGGGCGGGAATAAAAGTCCATTTCCCAGTCTGCTTTTTTTAAATCAGATTTTTTTGAAGCAATCACAAGTTTTTTTCTTTGTAAATTTAAGAGGGTTAGTTGATGCCTTTCTCTTCCTTCTGAGGATCAACTTTTTCTTTATTCAAGCTATTGCGAGCTTTCACTGCTCGCTCATCCGCTTCTTCCATTACTTTTGCTTTGTCACTAATAAGTTCTCCTGGAGGACCTTCCAAAAGAGCTGTGTTTAATCCAATTCGTCCCCGGGAAGGGTCTAAATCAGTTATCAAAGCCTTAATAGACTCGCCTGTTTGAAAAACTTCTCCAAGGCTTCTCATGCTTCCATTGGTTACCATTGAATGATGCAATAATCCACTGACTCCCTTCAAATCAACAAAAAAACCATAGGGTTTTATGGTTAAGATTTTACCTTCAATTAATTGTCCAATTTCTAATTCAGAAAATCTTGAAGCAATTGCAGCTTTCTTCTCGGAGAGAACAAGTTTTCTTTTCTCTGGATTTACCTCTAAAAAAGCGGTGTTGAGTGTCTTTGAAACAAGAGATTGATGATTCTCTCCGTCTTCAAGTTGAGATCTTGGAATAAAGCCTCTTAAACCTTCGAAGTCGCATGTAACACCACCACGGTTAAAACCATTTATTTTAACTCGAACAACTTTTCCTTCTTTTGCAAGGTTTTGAACTTTTTCCCAGCTTTTTCTTAGTTCTAATGCCCTACAACTAACTGTTACCATCCCATCTGCATTTTGTTCTCTAGTAACAAGAACTTCGACTTGTAACCCTTTTGGGAAACGTTCTTTTAAATTCGTAATTACCCCTAGACCGCATTCATTTTTAGGCATGAAGCCAGGTGCTTTTCCACCAATGTCTACGTATATACCATCACTTTCAATTGCAATAACTGAACCTTTTGCAATTTCTCCAGTTGTACCGATTGGTTGATTTTCTTCTAAGGCTGCTAAAAATTCGTCTTCATCAAAATCAAATTCATCAACTGTTCTACTTCTTTGGTCAAGAATATTTTGATCATCAAAAGTCTGAATATTTTTATTGTCAGAACTATTTTCAAATCTCAGAACATCTTCCATGGTCTGTGTTTTGAGATTGGCGCTAGAGTCTGCGGGAATTGAAGGAGCTTTATTTAACTGAGAAGTTTCTTTTTGATCTAAAACGTTTGCATCAAATCTTTTATCTTTAGATTGATCTGAAATTTCTTTCTCAGCTGATCCTTTGTCAATTATTTTTTCTTCAGTCTTTCGACTGATGTGCATAACCTGTAATGGTTTGCGCGGAGCATTTGCTGCCGGCCTGGGGGGAGTAGCTTTTTTAGGCTGAGAATCTGACCCGGCCATAATACCCTTGTAATAAGTTAAACATTCTTACAGTCAAGGGTAAGTTGTTTTTTAATTATTAGGAGATTTCTATCATTTTTCAAACTCGCCGATTTGAGCATTTGACCTGGCCTGAGGCATCTAAAGCCGCTTCTGCTAAAGGATCTACCTTGGTTTGGCCTTTTGGTGCATGTGAACAACATGGACCTCATTTACCTTTGATTACTGATACTTTTTTTGCTGAGAATATTTTAATTAAGACACTTGAATGTTTGCCAGAAAAAATGCCGATATGGATGATGCCATCCCAGACAATTGGATTCTCTCCTGAGCATCAAGCTTTCCCAGGAACTTTATCTTTGTCAGCAGATGTTTTACTTTCACTTGTTACTGATGTCGGTCAGCAAATAGCTAAAATGGGATTCGATAGATTGGTCTTCTTCAATGCACATGGAGGACAAATAGGACTTTTACAAGCGGTTTCAAGGCAACTAAGAATTCAATGTCCGTCCTTAGCAGTATTGCCTTGTTTCCTTTGGAGCGGTGTTCGGGGCTTAGATGATCTTCTGCCTGAGAAAGAAGTTGAGGAAGGACTACATGCTGCTTTAGCCGAAACAAGCCTTATGTTGCACATGGAACAGGAGTTGGTCCGAAATGATTCATATCTAGAAAAAAAAGAAATAGACAAGGACAGCAGTTCTTCCCCTGAAGGATGGAGCCTTGAGGGTGCATCACCATGCGCATGGCTGACAGAAGATTTGAGCTCATCAGGTGTTATTGGGGATGCTAGTGCTTCAAATTCTGAATTGGGTGCCGCTTTGGAAAATGCACTAATAGATCATTGGAAGTCTCTATTTACAAGCCTTTTAGAGAGTGATTGGCCTCCAATTATGTCAGAAAGACCTATTTCTAGCAGTTAAGATGTGATAACTGAACTACCATTTTGCGTTTAATTCTGTAAGATCACTCAGATTGATAAATTTCTAATAGATCTATGCAAGCTCTTGCATCCGACAAATTAACCGTAGAAAAAGAAGAGTTATGTGCTGACTCTCTACCGGATTTCACCTCAGAGTCCTACAAAGATGCCTACAGCAGGATTAATGCAGTAGTTATTGAAGGTGAGCAAGAGGCTTATGCGAATTTTCTAGATCTAGCGAAATTGATCCCTGAGCATGCAGATGAGCTCGTGAGACTAGGGAAGATGGAGAAAAAGCATATGAATGGTTTTTGCGCTTGTGGAAGAAATCTCGCAGTAAAGCCAGATATGCCTTTTGCTAAAACTTTTTTCTCAAGACTTCATAACAATTTTTTAGAGGCTTTCAAAGTCGGAGATACAACTACTTGTCTTCTTATCCAATGCATTTTGATTGAATCTTTTGCAATATCTGCTTATCACGTTTACATACGTGTTGCAGATCCTTTCGCAAAAAGAATTACAGAAGGTGTTGTTCAAGATGAATATCTGCACTTGAATTATGGTCAAGAATGGCTCAAAGCTAATCTCAAGACAGTCAAGAAAGATCTTATGAAGGCCAACAAAGAAAATTTGCCTCTGATAAAATCAATGTTGGATGAAGTTTCAAATGACGCTGAAGTGCTTCATATGGATAAGGAAGAATTAATGGAGGAATTCATGATTGCTTATCAAGACTCCCTCCTTGAAATAGGTCTTGACAATAGAGAAATTGCCAGAATGGCTCTTGCAGCAGTGATTTAGAGTTTCTTAAAATTATATTTTTATAGCTTCAACTATTCCTCAAGAACTTTCAGTTCTTGAGGAATTCTTTTTTTTTGACCTTGGTGGTCTAACCTTCAATCTTGGAAAAATATTTAGTTTCAATTTTGACCTCGCTTGCTGCCAAATGTTTGGGCTAATTGGACATTCAACAAGTTTTGAAGATGCCAAACGAAAGGCATTGGACTTGGGGTATGATCATATTGCTGAAGGAGATTTGGATGTCTGGTGTACTGCTCCTCCTCAGTTGGTAGAGCATGTGAAAATTGTCAGTGCGATTGGAAAGACAATCGAAGGCGCTTATATCGATTCATGCTTTGTCCCTGAAATGCTAAGCCGCTTCAAAACTGCGAGAAGAAAAGTTTTAAATGCGATGGAGCTAGCGCAAAAGAAAGGTATAAGCATTACAGCTCTTGGTGGATTCACATCAATAATTTTTGAAAATTTTAATTTGCTTCAAAATCAACAAGTGAGAAATACGACACTTGATTGGCAAAGATTTACTACTGGTAATACTCATACTGCTTGGGTTATTTGTAGGCAGTTAGAGCAAAATGCTCCTCGAATAGGAATTGATTTAAGTAAATCAAAAGTTGCGGTTGTTGGAGCTACTGGCGACATTGGTAGTGCGGTTTGTAGATGGCTTACAAGTCGAACTGGTGTCTCTGAACTTCTATTAGTAGCTAGGCAGCAAAAACCTTTGATTGAACTGCAATCTCAGCTTGGAGGAGGGAGAATTCTTAGTCTTGATGAGGCTTTGCCCGAAGCTGATATTGTGATTTGGGTTGCAAGTATGCCTAAAACCTTAGAAATTGATCCATCCAAAATTAAGCGACCCTGCTTGATGATTGATGGAGGATATCCTAAAAATTTAGGTGAGAAGTTTTCAGGACCTGGTATCCATGTCTTAAAAGGTGGAATAGTTCAATTCTTTAAAGATATTGGTTGGAGCATGATGGAATTGGCTGAGATGGACAATCCTAAAAGGGAAATGTTTGCTTGTTTTGCTGAAGCAATGATTCTTGAATTCGAAAATTGTCATACAAATTTCAGTTGGGGTAGGAACAATATCACCCTTGAAAAGATGGATTTTATTGGTCAAGCCTCCAAGAGGCACGGATTTTCTGCGGTTGGCTTGAAAAAAAACATTCAGACTTTAACCGTCTGAATGTTTGAATAGTTGGTTATTTTTCTATGGCTAGACGTTTTCTGCTCGAATTTGAAAAACCTCTTGTTGAATTAGAGAATCAGATTGATCAAATCAGAGAATTAGCAAGAGATTCTGAGGTTGATGTAAGTCAACAACTTCTGCAATTAGAAACTCTTGCTGCAAGAAGGCGTGAAGAAATATTTAATGCACTTACTCCAGCTCAAAAGATTCAAGTAGCTAGGCATCCTCAAAGGCCTAGCACGCTTGATTACATCCAGATGTTTTGTGATGATTGGGTTGAATTACATGGGGACCGAAGCGGAACTGATGATCAAGCTCTCATAGGAGGGTTGGCTCGAATAGGTGAAAGACCTGTTCTTCTAATTGGACAACAAAAAGGTAGAGATACAAAAGAGAATGTCGCAAGAAACTTTGGCATGGCGAAGCCTGGAGGCTATAGAAAGGCTTTAAGGCTTATGGACCATGCAGATCGCTTCAGTCTCCCAATAATATCTTTCATAGACACTCCTGGGGCTTACGCAGGGCTCGTAGCGGAAGAACAAGGCCAGGGTGAGGCAATAGCAGTTAATTTGCGAGAAATGTTCAGATTAAAAGTGCCCATCATTGCGACAGTGATTGGGGAGGGAGGTTCTGGCGGTGCCCTTGGTATAGGAGTCGCAGATAGATTGCTGATGTTTGAACATAGTGTTTATACGGTTGCGAGTCCCGAAGCTTGTGCTTCGATTCTATGGAGAGATGCGGGGAAGGCTCCTGAGGCAGCATTATCTCTAAAAATCACTGGACCTGATCTTGTGAAATTAGGAATTGTTGATGAGGTTCTAAAAGAGCCTTCTGGTGGGAACAATTGGGCACCGCTTCAGGCTGGAGAAACTTTAAAAAATGCCCTTGAGAAGCATTTATCTGAATTATTGGCTTTATCTACTGATGAATTGAGAAAAAACAGGTATACAAAATTTAGAGAAATGGGAAAATTTTTGGAAACTCAGTCTATAGAAAGTGAAATTTCAGTTTAAAGTTTTCATGTTTGCTATTAACTTTCTTGTCAACAGTATTAATCACAGGTGCTTCTAGAGGAATTGGGAGGGCAACTGCCAAAGCTTTTGCTGATTCTGGATGGGATTTACTACTATTGTCTAGATCCGAAGATGAACTGGAAAGTCTATCTCAGGAAATTGAGAATAAGAAAGTCAAGATCCTATACAAATCTATTGACCTCAGTAATTCCAAAAATATCTCTAGTGGGATAGTTGAATTGATGAATAGTGGATTGATTCCCTCAGTATTGATCAATAATGCAGGAGTTGCTTGGACTGGAGATCTTTTATCTATGCCACTTGAGAAATGGGAATGGATCATGCAAATGAACCTAACCAGTATCTTTCAGGTTTGCTCTGAAGTGGTTCCTTTAATGAGAAAAAAAGGAGGATTAGTTATCAACGTTAGTAGCCATGCTGCTAGAAATGTTTTCCCGCAATGGGGAGCATATTGTGTTTCCAAAGCAGCATTAGCAAGTTTTACTAAATGCTTAGCAGAAGAAGAACGAAGTAATTTAATACGAGCATGCACACTTACACTTGGATCAGTAAATTCATCTCTTTGGGATGCTGATAGCGTCGGGATGCAATTTGATAGAGATTCTATGCTCTCAGTTGATCAAGCGGCATCTCAGCTTTTACATCTTGCTAATCAGCCAATTAATCAAATTATTGAGGACATAACACTTATGCCCTCCGCAGGAGCATTCTAAATTAGTCAAATCAAAGTAAAACTCATTTATTGTTTTGTTCTCTTATTTCACGCACAAGAGATTCAACTTTATTCAGGTCTTTAATTCCTGGAGATATTTCTAATCGACTTGAGGCGTCAACCCCATCAGGCTTAAGTTTAGAAAAAATTTCAGGAATTATCTCGGCTGATATTCCACCAGCTAATATCCAAGGAGCTTTAAAAGTTTTGTTAACCAGTAACTCTACTGGGACTCTATTACCCGTTCCACCAAGTGACTTTTCATCCCATGCATCTAGGAGGATAGCGTCAACATACTCCTCGTATTGACTTATGATATTTAAATCATTAATAGATTTTAATCTGAAGGCTTTCCATAATTTAATTGTTGAAAATTTATTCTTTAATTCACGACAATAATCAACTGATTCATCCCCATGTAGTTGGATAACTGATGGTGGAATTGATCTGTTGCTTATACATTTAATTGTTCCTAAATTTTCATTTGCAATAACTAATACTTTCTCAATTTCTGAAGAAACCTTTTCTACTTCATTAAAAATTTTTATACATTCTTCTTCTTCTACAAAACGAGGGGAATTTTTTACGCCAATAACCCCAATAGCATTTATTTTGAATTGAGCTATAGATTTTGCTTGCGTAGTATTTGTTATCCCACAAATTTTTATTGCTGTTGATTTTATCGAAGGAGATTTTCTGATCATTTTCAGAACTTTTATTAGGATTGATTGAAATAGATTTATTGAGAGTTTGGAGGAATTTAAGCTTGGATAGTTGGGAAGTTATGAAAATCAAAGGCATCCCCTTAAGGGTCCATCCTAGTTGGTTTTTGGTTTTCTTATATTTTACTTTGTCAGCAAGAGAGCAGTTTGAGACAATGTTGGATGGTCAAGCATCTATTTTTGATGGCTGGCTGATAGGTGTTTTGACGTCGATTCTTTTGTTCATATCTGTTTTATTGCATGAATTGGCTCATTCCTTTGTAGCAATTGGAGAAGGTCTAAAAGTTAGAGACATAACACTTTTTTTTCTTGGGGGAATGGCAAACCTAGAAAAAGAATGTACAACTTCAAAAGGAAGTTTGAAAATCGCAATTTCAGGACCAATTGTTAGTCTTTTTTTAGCCTTTTTAATGATTTTATTAAGTAATAATTTATCAGTATCAAATCTTGTTTTTTCGAACTTATTTAAGCAGGTTGGGAACCTTAATCTTTTAATAGGGTTATTTAACTTGCTTCCGATAATCCCTCTGGATGGTGGTGTAATATTAAAATCTTTAATTTGGCATTTTACTGGTAGTAAAAGGACAGGTATTAAAGTTGCAATAGCCTCTGCAAGATTGATTTCTTTTATTGCAATATTTTTAGGCCTTTTTAGTTTGCTCAGTGGTAGCTTTTATGTTGCATTTTGCTTATTTATTATTGGTTTATTTATCTTTACTTCAGCCAAGTCACAGAGCCAAATTATTCAAATACAAAAGATATTATCTGAATTGAATGTCAATCAAGTATGCAGTCGCTCATACAGGGTCCTAGAGGATAATTTGCCAGTTAAAATTTTATCTAAATCTAATTCATTAAATAAAAATAATGACTTTAATCAAGATTGGATTCTTTTGTGTAGAGAAGGTAGATGGGTTGGTTATGTGCATGAAAAAATCTTGAAAAATATTGTTGTACAAAATTGGGATAAAAAGTTTCTTTATGAGTTTTCATTGCCAATAGATCAATTGCCATCGATTAGTGAAAAAGAATCTTTATGGCAAGCAATAATAAAAATTGAAAAAACAAGAGACGCAAGATTACTTGTTCTCTCGAGTGCTGGCCTTCCTTTAGGAACACTCGATAGAGTAGATATAGGTAAAGCAGTACTAAAAAAAATTGGATTAAATCTTCCAGATCAATTAATTAAAGTCGCAAGACAAGAAAATATTTATCCAATAGGATTGAATCTTTCTCAAATAGCAAATTCAATGGCTTCGATTGATCTAGAGGATAGTCAAAAATGATTGATTTTGTTGAAATTTTCTATAGATAAACGTTTTATCATTTCTTTGTCTTCTTCATCTAATTTGTAATTAGACATTTCTAAACCAGGCCATATTTCGCTGAATGACTCTTTTAAAATATTTATAACCTTACCTTTATCTTTTATTTCATTTTTTATTTTTGGTGGATCAGTATTAAAAACTTTCTTCCATAATTGTTTTGACGGTTCCATTAATATTTCTCCATGTTGAAGCAAGTGTCCCTTTCTCCAGTATTGGGCACTTCCAATATGCTTGTTTTTATCTTTATCAATCAAGTCAGCTAATGTTGAAGTTGAAAAACAATTACTATTAGATAAATGCACAGGTTCAGTCCCGAAAGATAAATCCACTCCAGCTTTTTTTAGACCACATTTTAACCATTGAGTTGTCTTTAGGTATGATTCTTTTTTGTTCCTTGGTGGATATTTCCATATGAGTGCATAAGTCAGCCCTCTGCTATGAAGAACAGCATTCCCTCCGCTAGGCCTTCTTACGATTTTTAACTGTTCATTTTTTAAAAGTTTAAGCCAGCCTTTTGGTAGTTCTTTTTGATTTTTACCAATCGACAACCAGTCCCCATCCCAGGTGTAAAAACGTACTGCCATATTAAATTTTTGGTCAGTAAATGATTTCTCTAATAAGAAGAGATCAATTGCCATTTGTTCTGGTCCACTTAATTCAAGAGGATTTAAATAAAGAACTTCTTCTCGATTATTCATTTTGCTTTTTAGTTATTTGTTATGAAAACTTTTCAAGTAGAAGCTAAAACATCATAAACTTAATCTAAGAATAGTAAAAGCTATTTGATTATATTTTGAGTCAAAGTATGATATTAAAGACTTATTTGATTTCTTAAAAACATTACTTTCATTATATTCTCCTTTACTTATTTATTTTTCTTGAATTTATAAAGCATTAAAAGTATTGAAAGAATTGATTCTATTGTTAATTAAGTTAACATGAAAACATGTGAGACTTTCATTTGATTTTGGGACAACCTCAGCGTATTGAAGAGCCATTCAGAAGGAAGCGATCAAAGAAAATTATTAAGAGGAATCCTTCTGTAAATAAAAAAATCGATGCTTTTACTCAAGTTTCTCAATTTCAGAGAGAAGAAATTAGGCGAGAGCTTTTATATAGCTATGTGGGATTAATTTTGAAGCTTGGTCTATTGATTGTATTTTCAACAAGTCTCGTGAACTTAGGACTTGCATCTCATCAACGTGTAAATAGGAATCTGGAATTGTCATATCTATTAGAAAGAGAATCAAAAAAACTTCAAAAGTTAAGACTACGTTTTGATGAAATGTTTATAAATGGTGGAGAACAAAGTTTTTTTAAGGAGCAAGATCAGTGGATTACTCCAAATAGTGTCAGAGTTATCTGGCGATGATTAACTTTGCGTCTCTTAGGTTTAGATTTGTCTTTGAAAATTGATTAAAAATAGTTTTTTCTAAAGAAGATGGCTCTAGTACAAGCGGCACCAGGAACTGTCTTAATTACTGGTACAACCTCAGGTGTTGGTTTGTATGCAACAAAGTCTTTGGTAGAGAGGGGGTGGAGAGTTATTACTGCAAATAGATCTTCTTTGAGAGCTGAAACTTCGGCCTCAGCTATTGGTTTACCTATCAATAGTCCAAGACAACTGAAACATATACAAATTGATCTTGGCGACTTGGATAGCGTTCGCAATGGGGCTAAAAGTCTTCTAGAGGATTTGGATAAACCATTGGATGCTTTGGTTTGTAATGCTGCTGTGTATCTGCCTCGTTTAAAAAAACCATTGAGATCTCCACAGGGATATGAAATATCAATGGCAACAAATCATTTTGGGCATTTTTTATTGATTCAGTTGCTTTTGGAAAATCTTAGTAAGTCCTCAAGACCGGTCTGGAAGGGAAGATCTTGGGGGGTGGAATCATCTAGAGTAGTTATTTTAGGGACAGTAACTGCTAACAACAAAGAGTTAGGCGGGAAAATACCAATACCAGCTCAAGCTGATCTAGGAAATCTATCTGGTTTTGAAGAGGGTTTTTGCGAACCAATATCAATGGCTAGTGGTAAACGTTTTAAACCAGGGAAAGCCTATAAAGACAGTAAGTTATGCAATATGATTACGACTCAAGAATTACATAGGCGATTTAATTCTTCTCCCATTCTTTTTAGTTCTCTATATCCAGGATGTGTCGCTAATACAAGATTATTTAGAAACACTCCTAAACTGTTTCAGTGGTTGTTCCCATGGTTTCAGAAATTAATAACTGGAGGTTTTGTCAGTGAAGCGCTCGCTGGTGACAGAGTAGCGCAAGTCGTTGCAGACCCTCAATTTGCTATTTCAGGTGTCCATTGGAGCTGGGGTAATAGACAACGTAAGGACAGACAACAATTCTCACAAGAGTTGTCCGATAGAGTGACAGATCCAGTCACTTCTAGAAAAGTTTGGGAATTGTCTATGCGTTTAGTTGGTCTGAAATAGCCCTTTAAGTATTTATTTAGTCAAATCCAAGTAGATCAAATATTTCACGGTCTTTTAAAGGTTCTGCCTCTAATGGCTCAACGTTATCTATCATTTTCTGGGCTAACGAAAGATATTCATTTTGTACTTCCACTACGCCATCTTCTTCTGGATCCATCTCAAAAATTGTGCACTTTTTAAGTCTTGATCTGCGTATTGCGTCTACGTTACGAAAATGAGCCATGGTCTTAAGACCTGTTTTTTCATTGAATTTTTCTATCTGATCCAATTCAGCAGAACGGTTGGCTATTACACCTCCTAAGCGAACTTTGTAATTTTTTGCTTTGGCATTTATTGCTGCGACGATGCGATTCATTGCGAAAATTGAATCAAAATCATTTGCGGTAACAATTAGACAATAATTTGCATGTTGTAATGGAGCAGCGAAACCACCGCATACAACGTCACCAAGAACATCGAATATAACCACATCAGTATCTTCTAAAAGATGGTGCTCTTTTAGAAGTTTGACTGTTTGACCAGTGACATAGCCACCACAGCCTGTTCCGGCTGGAGGCCCACCACTCTCAACGCACATGACACCATTGAAACCTTTAAACATAAAGTCTTCAGGTCTCAGCTCTTCACTATGAAAATCTACTTCTTCAAGAATATCTATGACGGTAGGCACCATCTTGTGCGTAAGGGTAAAAGTGCTGTCATGCTTTGGATCACAACCGATTTGAAGCACTTTCTTTCCAAGTTTTGAAAATGCAGCTGATAAATTTGAAGAAGTAGTTGATTTGCCAATACCTCCTTTGCCATATACAGCAATAACAAGAGCTCCTTCTTGGATTTGTGCTTTTGGATCTTGTTTTACCTGAACGCTACCTTCACCGTCCTCCTTACGAGTTATTGTCGAAGTCATTAATCTTTTTCTTTCGAAAGTCCTTGTTTATATTCTTGCAGTCAAATATCTCTTTAGGAAATGTTTAGCGAATTCGATACATTTGGCATTAAATATATATCTTCAAATGAAAACATACACATCTTAAGCGGCGAGTATGCGTATTTCTACTCATGCCTTCAGCTTGCGTTGTGGATAAGGAATTGCCTTCTAAATATGTTGTGCGAACTGAGAACTGCTAACTGTTGGGAGCACAAAAGTTACCGTAGTCAGATATTAGGTAACTAAAAAGTAACTAAATGCGAAAGAGATTAAGTGTTTGTTGACGGTTTACCCTTTTTGGATGCAATTTGAATATATACATGTATTAAATTTATTTCTATGAGCGGTGCAACGCTCCTTAAGGAATCTGGTCCAAGAGAGGTTTTCTGCGGCCTAACATCTATTGTTTGGCTCCACAGGAGAATGCCTGATGCTTTCTTTCTGGTTGTGGGTTCTAGAACCTGTGCCCATTTGATTCAAAGTGCAGCTGGTGTGATGATTTTTGCTGAGCCGCGTTTTGGCACAGCTATTTTGGAAGAAAGAGATTTGGCAGGATTAGCTGATGCTCATGACGAGTTAAACAGAGTAGTTAAAAATCTTTTAGCAAGACGACCGGAAATAAAAACTCTTTTTCTAGTTGGTTCATGCCCAAGCGAAGTAATAAAAATAGATCTTTCACGAGTTGCCGAAAATCTGAATATTGAACTTAAGGGTCAAGTAAAAGTATTGAATTATTCGGGTAGTGGAATTGAAACAACTTTCACTCAAGGAGAAGATGGAGCTTTAAAAGCATTGATCCCGTTGATGCCGAAGAGTGATCAAAAGAAATTGCTTTTAGTAGGTACTCTTGCGAATGCTGTAGAGGATCGGCTTACAAGTATTTTTAATCGACTTGGTATAGACAATGTAGAAAGTTTTCCACCCAGGCAGTCAACTGAATTACCTTCAATTGGCCCGGAGACTAAAGTCCTTCTTACGCAGCCATATTTAACTGATACGGCAAGAGAGTTAAAAAATAAAGGTGCTGAAATAATTGAAGCTCCCTTTCCATTAGGTGTCACGGGAAGTACATTATGGATTCAGGCGGCTGCGAATTCATTTGGAATAGAGAAATCTCTAGTTGATTCAATATTAAATCCATTGATATCTAGGGCAAAGCAAGCCTTGATACCACATGTAGAGAAACTTTCTGGAAAGAAATTGTTTCTTTTGCCCGAATCTCAGTTAGAAATACCTCTCGCCAGATTTCTAAGTAACGAGTGTGGAATGGAGATTGTTGAAATAGGAACGCCTTACTTAAATAGAGATTTAATGAAAGCAGAAATAGACTTGCTCCCACCCGATTGTCGTATTGTTGAGGGACAGCATGTTGAGAGGCAATTAGACAGAGTAAGAGATAGTTCGCCAGATCTAGTTGTTTGTGGCATGGGGCTTGCTAATCCACTCGAAGCAGAAGGGATATCAACTAAATGGTCGATTGAAATGGTTTTTAGCCCAATTCACGGGATTGATCAAGCTTCTGATCTAGCAGAATTGTTCTCAAGGCCACTTCGCAGGCATGACATTCTAAATCCTAAAACACTTACATCAAATTAATTTCATGGAATTAACTCTCTGGACATACGAAGGCCCTCCTCATATTGGTGCGATGAGAATTGCCACGTCGATGAAAAAATTACATTATGTTTTACACGCTCCTCAAGGAGATACTTACGCTGATCTTCTTTTTACGATGATTGAACGTCGAGGTAGTAGGCCACCCGTAACATATACAACTTTTCAAGCTAGAGATTTAGGAGGTGATACAGCTGAACTCGTAAAAGGACATATAAAAGAAGCTGTCGATAGGTTTAATCCAGAGGCTCTTTTAGTTGGAGAAAGCTGTACAGCTGAATTAATTCAAGATCAGCCTGGTTCACTTGCTAAAGGTATGGGGTTTGACATCCCAATTGTCAGCCTAGAGTTGCCTGCCTATAGCAAAAAGGAAAACTGGGGTGGCTCTGAGACTTTTTATCAAATAGTAAGAAATTTACTTAAAGACAAATCGGAAGAATCAAAACAAGCGTGGCAGGAGGAAAAAAGAAGACCGAGAGTAAATCTTCTTGGTCCAACTTTACTTGGCTTTAGATGTCGTGATGACATTTTGGAAATACAAAAACTTCTTGGTCAGCACGGTATAGACGTCAATGTTGTGGCGCCATTAGGAGCTTCACCTGCAGATATAATTCGAATACCAGATGCAGATCTGAATGTTTGCCTTTATCCAGAGATAGCGGAATCAACTTGTATTTGGCTTGAAAGAAATTTAAATATGCCTTTTACCACAACAGTTCCTCTTGGCGTTGGGGCTACTCAGGATTTTCTTAGAGAATTACACGAAATTTTAGGGATGGAAATCCCAAAATCAGTAAACGAAGCTAATAATTCGAAACTAACTTGGTATTCGAATTCAGTGGATTCGAATTACTTAACAGGGAAAAGAGTCTTTATTTTTGGAGATGGAACTCATGCTCTTGCTGCAGCAAGAATTGCTAGCGAGGAGCTTGGTTTTAAAGTTGTTGGTCTAGGAACTTATAGCCGTGAGATGGCTAGGAAAGTTCGTCCGGCTGCTAAGGCTCTTGGCTTAGAGGCATTGATAACAAATGACTACTTGGAAGTAGAAGAGGCGATAAAAGAAACGTCTCCAGAATTGGTTCTTGGTACACAAATGGAGCGACACAGTGCAAAAAGACTTGGCATACCATGTGCAGTAATTAGCACACCGATGCATGTTCAGGATGTACCTGCTAGATATAGTCCTCAAATGGGATGGGAGGGGGCAAATGTCATTTTTGACGACTGGGTCCATCCTCTAATGATGGGACTTGAAGAACATTTAATTGGAATGTTTAAGCATGATTTTGAATTCGTAGACGGTCATCAAAGCCATTTAGGCCATTTAGGTGGAAAAGAAACTGAAAATATTAATCAAGTAGTTAAAACTACAATTTCGAATGATTCAACAAATACAAGTTCAGATCCTATATGGACTCATGAAGGTGAAAGGGAGCTTTCTAAAATCCCATTTTTTGTAAGAGGTAAAGTAAGAAGAAATACAGAGAATTATGCCCGCCAAGCAGGATGCAGAGAAATCAATGAAGAAACTCTTTACGATGCTAAGGCTCATTATAAAGCCTAAATTTGGTACTTCTAATTACGCCAATGAGAACTTTCTTGGCTTGATTTAATTAATCTCCAAACATTTCTTGATATCTTTTTAGCAATGAGACCACCTCTCTCAACTCTTGAGGAGCCTGGCCTAACGCCTAACAGTTTTGATACCTCTGTCGTGCTAAGTGGAGCTCCTGTTTCTATGGCTAGAGAAGTTAGCTCAAGCCTTTGACGAAGTTCATAGGTATCACATCTTTCGTCTTCTTTTAGCCAATTCAAGTTGTCAATACCTTTGTCAGACAATTTTTGCATAAGACCCAATGAGACTAAACCAAGCGCTTGCTCCGGATTGATTTCAGTATTTGAGTTATTAGTTTTTGAAACCTTTGGCTGAGGTGCAGTCATTCTTCAATCAGATCTATATATATTGAATTTATCGGCTTAAATTCAGCATGCAAGTCTAAATTGCTAGCTAAAAAGGCAATCTTTGAGGTAATATCTCGCGCATGACAAGATTCGCCACATTTGAAAATAATGAAAGGCGACTAGGTGGCAGCCAGAGAGTTACTGGTGCAGAGGTAAACGAATATCTTGCTGACGATCCAAAGAGAGTAATAACAACTGATTCGGAAAAATCGTTAGTTGCTCGGCAAGCAAGTCATGTAAAACAAATTGAATTAAGAACATATGTTTTCCTGGATTCTTTGCAACCTCAACTTGCGGCTTATATGGGAACTGCAAGTTCAGGATTCTTACCCATACCTGGCGATGCTTGCCTTTGGATGGAGGTTTCTCCTGGAATGGCTGTGCACAGGGTTACAGATATCGCACTAAAAGCCAGCAACGTGCGATTAGGCCAAATGATCGTTGAAAGGGCATTTGGATCTCTTGCTCTTTATCACCGAGATCAAAGCACAGTAATTCATTCTGGCGATGTAGTTTTAGATGCTATAGGAAGCACAATTGATAGGAGAACTAATCCTCAAGTTACATGGACCGAAGTTATTCGATCTATTACTCCTGACCATGCTGTTTTGATCAATCGCCAAAATAGACGTGGCTCAATGATTCAATCTGGCATGAGTATGTTCATCCTTGAGACTGAACCAGCGGGATATGTTTTGATGGCTGCAAACGAGGCAGAGAAGTCATCAAATATCACAATCGTTGATGTGAAAGGAGTTGGTGCTTTTGGAAGGCTGACTTTAGCGGGAAAAGAAGGCGATGTTGAAGAGGCTGCGGCGGCGGCGATGAGAGCTATTGATTACATAAATAAAAATTAATTATTTTTTAATTCCTATAGCTTTCAAAAGGTAAGGAGCTAATTCTCTAGCTGCTTTGCCTCTACTTCCATGTTTTGATAATTGGGCATTATTTAATTCTCCATAAGTGCAATTAGTTTCACGAACCCAAAATAATGATTCAAATTCACCATTTGGATAAGCAGGCTTTTTTAAAATTTCACCCCAGCAAATCCCTATTGTATTTTTAATAATCTCTCCAGTGTTTGTACAGAGCACCATTACGCTGCATACTTTTGCACTTCTGTAAGGACTGTCGCCAAGAGCCGTAAGAATCTTCTCTATCTTTTTTTCATTTGTGTCGGCAAGTCGCGCAGAAAAGATACCGGGAGCATTACCAAGAGAATCAATTTCAAGTCCAGAATCGTCTGCAATGGTCCAACTGTTAGTTAATTCTGCCGCTGCTTTTGCTTTCAATATTGCATTGTCCAGATATGTTTTTCCGGTTTCTTCAACATCCAGAGAGCTAGGTTGTTTCTTGACTTCAATTGGGAGCGGCCCAAGCATTGCCTCTATTTCGGCAACCTTTTTCGGATTACCACTAGCAATGGTTATTAGTGGCTTTTCCAAATCTAATAATTTAAACAGATCTATATAGTCTTACAGGAAGAACTCAAAAACAATAGTCGTCAAATTTTTTAGAAGATTTTGAGACAGTTTTTGGGTGAACATTCCAACCCTGACATAGCCAGGAAGCTGTCTCTTGGGTAAAAATAACTACACGCACGTGTTTACGCAATGCAATATGAGTATGCCCTAACTATTAATCGAACAGTGTTACTCAACTGTCATAGCAAGGGTGATAAGTTTAGCTTATACAAAAGACTAGAAACTGTAATCAGCGCTATTAAAGAATCCCCTTGACTAATCGCTATTTGACGGGCCATTGTCCCACCTGAACATTCCATCCCTTTACTGAAATAGGACATGGCTAGCGAAACTATGGGTATTGCTCTCGGCATGATCGAGACACGCGGTTTAGTACCAGCAATTGAAGCTGCTGACGCGATGACCAAGGCAGCAGAAGTGCGCTTGATTGGTCGTGAGTTCGTTGGTGGTGGTTACGTAACAGTTTTGGTTCGAGGAGAAACTGGTGCTGTAAACGCAGCAGTTCGTGCAGGTGCAGATGCTTGTGAGCGTGTAGGCGACGGACTCGTTGCAGCTCACATCATTGCTCGCCCACATCGTGAAGTTGAGCCAGCTTTGGGCAACGGTAACTTCTTAGGTCAGAAGGACTGATTTTTGAGTAAGTCCCAAGAGGAGAGGACTTTTCAAATTTTCAACCTTCTAAACTAATTAACAGGAGCTATCAATGGCTAAAAAGTATGATGCTGGAGTTAAGGAGTATAGAGATACTTACTTCACTCCTGACTATGTCCCCCTAGATACTGATCTACTTGCATGTTTTAAATGCACAGGTCAGGAAGGTGTACCAAAGGAAGAGGTTGCAGCAGCTGTTGCAGCTGAATCATCTACAGGTACATGGTCAACAGTTTGGTCCGAATTGCTTGTAGATCTTGAGTTCTACAAAGGTCGCTGTTACCGCATTGAAGATGTCCCTGGAGACAAGGATGCCTTCTACGCATTTATTGCCTATCCATTAGATCTTTTTGAAGAAGGATCTATAACTAACGTTTTAACATCACTCGTTGGAAACGTCTTTGGTTTTAAAGCCCTGCGTCATCTTCGTCTTGAAGATATCCGCTTCCCAATGGCATTTATCAAAACCTGTGGCGGACCTCCTAGCGGGATCGTAGTTGAACGTGATCGTCTTAATAAGTACGGTCGTCCATTACTTGGTTGTACTATTAAGCCTAAGCTTGGTCTTTCGGGTAAAAACTACGGTCGAGTTGTATACGAATGTCTAAGAGGCGGTCTTGATCTAACTAAGGATGATGAGAATATTAATTCTCAGCCATTCCAGCGTTGGAGAGAGCGTTTTGAGTTTGTGGCTGAAGCAGTAAAGCTAGCCCAGCAGGAAACAGGTGAAGTTAAAGGTCATTACCTTAACTGTACTGCGACTACTCCTGAGGAGATGTATGAGCGTGCTGAGTTTGCTAAAGAACTCGATATGCCCATCATTATGCATGACTACATTACTGGTGGTTTTACCGCTAATACAGGTCTGGCTAACTGGTGTCGTAAGAACGGCATGCTTCTTCATATCCACCGTGCTATGCATGCGGTTATTGACCGTCATCCTCAGCATGGTATTCACTTCAGAGTTCTTGCGAAATGTCTACGCCTATCAGGCGGAGACCAACTTCATACAGGAACAGTTGTTGGAAAACTAGAAGGAGATCGTCAAACAACTCTTGGTTATATCGATAACCTCCGTGAATCCTTTGTCCCTGAAGACCGTTCTCGCGGTAACTTCTTCGATCAAGATTGGGGTTCTATGCCTGGTGTATTTGCTGTGGCATCTGGTGGTATCCATGTTTGGCATATGCCAGCATTGCTCGCAATCTTTGGAGATGATTCATGTCTCCAGTTTGGTGGTGGTACTCATGGTCACCCATGGGGATCAGCTGCTGGTGCGGCTGCGAACCGTGTAGCTCTAGAAGCATGTGTTAAAGCACGTAATGCAGGTAGAGAAATCGAAAAAGAAAGTCGCGATATCCTTCTTGAAGCTGCAAAGCATAGCCCTGAGCTAGCAATTGCGCTTGAGACATGGAAAGAGATTAAGTTCGAATTCGATACAGTCGATAAACTCGACGTTCAGTAAAAAAAATTTAGAGGTGATTTTAAAAGTCGCCTCTAAATTTCTCAAATTCACTAGTCGATGACTCAGTCGACTTTCATTCATTCACTAATCTAAGTTCACCATGCCTTTCCAGAGCACAGTAGGTGACTACCAGACAGTCGCCACCCTGGAAACATTCGGCTTCTTACCGCCGATGACCCAGGACGAAATTTACGATCAAATCGCTTATATCATTGCTCAGGGTTGGAGCCCAGTTATTGAGCATGTTCATCCAAGTGGTTCAATGCAGACCTATTGGTCTTATTGGAAATTACCTTTCTTTGGTGAAAAGGATTTGAATCTCGTAGTAAGTGAGTTAGAAGCTTGTCATAGAGCATATCCTGATCATCATGTGCGTATCGTTGGATATGACGCCTATACACAAAGCCAAGGTACTTGCTTTGTAGTTTTCCAAGGCCGCTAGTTTCAGGCTTTGATAAATTTAGCCCTGAAAAGCTTTCGGGGCTAATAATTCTTTAGAGAATTAAAAAATTATTTCTTCGGTCTCTCCATTGGATTGATATGGCTAAACAAACAAGTAGACAATTGGTTCTTGATCGCCGCAAGGCTTTGAGTCAAGGAGGTAAAAATGCCTCTATTAAAGGTTCAACACCTAATAGAGTTCGTTCTTCCGCTGACGCGAGAGCTACTAGAACTGATTCAACTTTTGTTAAGCCCAAAAAGAATTTAACCCATTCAAATAATTCCTCTTCTCAGTTAAGTACTAATAATTATCAATCAGGTACTTCTGGAAGTTCAATAGGTTCAAGATCATATAAAAGCTCAGTAGCCCATTCTAGTCGACAACTTGTTATTGCCAGACGAGAAGCTCTATCTCGTAGAGGTAAATCTGCTGATCATACAAAAGATATAACTCGGGTCGACGTTGAGAAGAAGAAGGGTCAAAATACTCTTTCTTATAGTGAAAAAAAGGCTGAACATTGTTGTCCAGAGTGTGAGCAAAAAGCTCTAGAGCAATCTACTAATACAATTTCAAAACCAGAAGTTACTTTGACTTTAAATAAAAGAACAACGGATCGCCGTTCGACTGGTAAAAGAAAAGCTATTACTAATTCAAGTAGAGCACTTGTTCTTGCTCGAAGAGAGGCTTTGTCAAAACACGGTAAATCTGCAGGGAAGCAACCAACATCAGCTGCATCTGTTGCAAGACAAGGTAATCCAGATCTAACTACTAAGGAAATAGCTCAAAGAGTAAGAGAGCTTAAAAGCAAAACTGGTGCTACTGGAACAAACCGTACTGCCGTAACACGTCCTTGTGGGCCAAATAAAAATGGAGCAAAACAGAATGCTAGTGCTCCAGATGCTCATTGGAAGGTAGGTATGAGTCAAACTTCTACTGGTCAACTTGTTACTGGAACTCAAGCAAATAGATCTCTGAAAACTACGGGTAATGAAGCAAGTACATGCCGTTCGATTACAGGTACTCAATATTTAGGTTCCGAAGTTATAGATTCTTTTTGTAATGGTGCTAATACTTCCATAAGTCAACCCCCCAAGGTAGCCGTTACAAGTACAACTCATGGAAATTTAGTAACAGGTAATGAGGTAGGTAGATCAGAAAAAGTTACTGGAGATGAGCCAGGAACATGTAAGAATCTTACAGGCACAGAATATATTTCTGCTAATCAATCAAATGCCTACTGCGGAAGTGTTAATCCTTCACCTTCAAAAATTGGCTATAGCAATACACTTGATGGTAGAAAAGTAAGTGGAACTATGACTGGAAGGTCAGAGTTGGTAACAGGTAATGAAGCAGGCTCAGGTAAGGATTTAACTGGAGACCAGTATTTAGGTGCTGATCCATTGCCCTCTGGAAGACCTGCTGAAAAGGTTGGTTCCTTAAAAACAATTCGTGGTAATGGTGTAACTGGAACTGATGTCTCAAGAAGAGAAAATGTGACTGGTAATGAGGCTGGCAGTTGTAAAAATGTGACAGGAGACGAATATGTAGGTTCTAGGCAATTCGATTCTTTTTGTGGTGGTAAACCTGAACCTGATCCTGCCAAGGTTGGTTTAAGTTTGACTAATAAGACTCAGTCTGTCAGTGGAACAATGACAGGTAGATCTCAGCTTGTAACTGGAGATGAACCTGGAACTTGTAAAGCAGTAACTGGAACACCATATGCAGGTCTAGAACAAGCAAATCAATGGTGTGATAAAGCCACCTCTGCTGAGATAGAGGCTAGAACCCCTCGGCAACTTGGGACTCCTGCGGCAAGATTGACTGGTCAGCAACCTGGTATAGGCGGGAAAATGACAGGAGCTAACAAAGGTGCTTGCGAGCCTTTAACCGGAACACCATATGTTGGTGGTGATCAATTAAACGAAAATTGTGGTCTTTCAAATAGTTCTGCAGGTTATGCGCATCAAGAAAATACTGAACAAGCACCTTGGACAAGTTTTAGTGTGAAATCTCCAGCAAGGGAGGCTCATATTCAAACAGAATTAAAATCAGGTGTTACTGGAACAAGCTACGAAGATAGTTCCAGAATTACAGGGCCATTCGACATGGCTGCTAATAAAGTAACTGGTACCGAACAATTTAGATTTGATAAAAAAATATCTAATGCTAAGCAAAATAAAGTTGATGAGGTAGTTAACGAAGAGACCAAACAAAGACCAACCTCACGAATCACAGGCGAGGGCCAATCAGCTGGTTTAAATATTACTGGAGATGATTGGGCAAGAGGACAACATGTAACTGGAACAGAAGGAGCCTCTGCTAAGAGACGTAATCCTTCTCGCCCAGGTCCAATGAGCGCAATGCAGGCAGCTGAATTGAAAAGAAATCAGGAAGTCCCTGAACCAGACTTTTTGATCACAGGATCTAGTGGCAATACAAGGGAAGGTCAATTGGTTACTTTCTCTGGTGGAGCAAGAGGTTAAATAGTCGATGGCCTATCGTAATTTGGCCAAGAAATCTTTTCGTGGGCCTACAGCTCCTATGAAGAGATTTGTCGATCTAGAGAACCAGAGCTTGAATTCTGAAGTAATTAAGACTACTAATTCTTTCTCTGATGAAATCAAAACTATTAGCTCTTTCTCAACTGATCATCCATTGACGAATTCTCAAGAAAATCAGAAGTTAATTCAATACGAAAAAAAGGTTAAAGGTCGATTTGATAATATTGTCCCTCTTTTAAAAAGAGTTTCTAGTCTTCAAAATGATTTAAATTTTGTAGAAAGAGCTCAAAATTTATGTCGCTCAGAATTAGGGTATGAATTACCATCGCACATACTTGAAAAGGCGTGGGTCGGGAGTGTTGATATTAGTGCCTTGTTTGCATGGTGTGTTTTTCAATCACACCAATTGACTAGTAATGAATTTTTTAATTCAGATCCAATAGAGGGATCTGAAGATAGTCAATATGCTAAATCTTTTCAATCTTTTCTTTATCAATGTGGCTTTCATCTTTTAGATATCACTCCTTGTGCCGATGGCCGATTAGCTCATGCTATTTCCTACGCTTTACGTATACCTTTTAGCTCTGTTAGGAGGCGTTCTCATGCCGGTGCACTATTCGATATTGAAAAAACAGTTAATCGTTGGATTAAAACTGAACATAGTAGATATAGAGAGTCAACTCCTAACTCTGCAACTGAGCCAACAAGATATTTAAAATCAGTAATCTATCATTTTAGTTCTGTTGATCCTACGCACCAAGGATGTGCTGCTCATGGTAGTAATGATGAGTTGGCGGCATCAGAAGGCTTACAGCGATTATTAGATTTTAGGGAAGCAGTCGAAAATAGTTTTTGCTGTGGTGCATCTGTTGATTTACTTTTAATTGGTATTGACACAGATACAGATGCGATAAGAGTTCATACTCCCTCAAAAACTAATGAAGTTGATTTGAAATCATGGGTTTGTGCAAATGAAATCTACAAAGAGACTCAATTTCTAAATGCTGAGGATGCTCTTCAAAAAATTCAAGAAAATATCAAAAGTGTTTGTCCTGGAGAAACTGATCCAAATATGGTTATGTTTATCACTAAACTCATTTCAAATAATATTTCTCAAATTGATTATGTAAAAAACTTTCACGATGGAAGTTATAAAGATGCTGGTCATGCTGAGAGATTTATTGGTGTAGGGATTGGTTTTAAAGAAGTGCATTTGAGAAACCTTACTTATTTTGCTCATTTAGAGACTGTCGAGCAAGGTGCCCCTGACTTAGATGTCGGAGTGAAAATTTTTACAGGTCTCAATATCTCTAGGAGTTTACCAATCCCTATTGTCATTCGCTTTGATTACTCAGGTAGTGTCCCTCATGCAAGAAATAGGGCGTTATCTGATTGTCATAGAATTAATGAGGCTATTAAGTCTCGTTATCGAGATTTAATAGATGATGGATCACTTCACACATTTCTTACTATTCGAGATCGAGACAAAAAGGCTCCTGCAGAAGTTGTAGGTTCTTCCCTCGATCCAGTCACTCAGGAGGCTCACTAAATGCTCATTTGTAAAGTTCTCAAACCACTTGTCTCAACCAATCGCATTCCAGGCTTTGAACATAAACATTTACAGGTTGTATTGGACGGCAGCTCAAAAAAAGTTGCTGTTGATGCTGTTGGATGTAAACCAGATGATTGGGTTATATGTGTAGGAAGTTCTGCGGCTCGCGAAGCTGCTGGAAGTAAGTCTTATCCAAGTGATTTAACAATTGTTGGGATTATTGATCATTGGGATCCGGAGACACAACAGCAGATTCCAGGAGGAGCAAAATAATGGAGATCATGCAAGTTATGGGACGGTTGGTATGTTCACAGAGAGTGGAAGGTTTAGGACATATGCATTTAAGAATATTGTGTAATAACAAAGGTAAAAGACTTGTGGCTGTTGACCCCGTCGGTGCGCGAGAAGGTAATTGGGTCTTTACCGCAACAGGAACCGCAGCGAGGTGGGGATGCCCAGATCCAAATACTCAAACTGATTTAACTATTGGTGGGATTATTGATAATTGGTCACCTGATGATTAGTTATAACACTATTCAATAAAGCTTAATTTTATAAATTCCTAAATTATGACTAACTCTTCAAATCGACAACCAAAAACTGGTAATAAAATCATTAAACCTAAAGATCAGGTTGTTGATATTACTCCCTTGAATTCAAGCACTAAATTAAAAAATACTTCCAACATAAAGTCCTCTTCGACTGAAAAAGTATCTAATACTAAAAGTATTTCTAGGGCTAAAAATGTATTAAATGGCACTGGAGGTTATGGCTCAACTAAAACTCCAATTGGAAAAAATAGAGGTTTTAAAAGTTATCCAAAAACTGGTATTGCACTAGGAATGATAGAGACTCGTGGACTTGTACCCGCAATAGAAGCAGCAGATGCAATGACTAAGGCTGCTGAAGTGAATTTGATCGTTAAGGAACTCGTAGGTGGTGGATATGTAACAGTAATGGTTCGTGGTGAAACTGGTGCTGTGAATGCTTCAGTGAGAGCAGGTGCTGATGCATGTGAGCGTGTTGGCGATGGTTTAGTTGCGGCACATATCATTGCTCGTCCACATATCGAAGTTGAGCCGGCTTTGAAATGGAGTGGTGCTAAAAGGAGAAGTTAAGTAGTTTTTTGTTTATCAATTATTTCTTCAATCAATTCACGATGTAGTAGTTTTTATAAAAGAAATGTTTTTTTTTATGGAAGGGTGGAGGCAAAAGAAAAGACCAGAGTGTCTAGAAAAAAGGTTTGAATTCCAATCTTATGAAAAAAATAGAGACTTTCTTGATGAGCTAGGTGATTTTTGCGAGAAGGTAAATCGCTTCCCTGACATAAGTTTCGGGAAGACTTATGCAAACATCACCATCAGGCCTGTAGAAAATAATGAGAAAGAAGAAATATCAAAAGATGATTTTGATTTCGCAAGTAAAATAGATTTTTTAAATAATCAGCAAAAAAATTAATCTTCCTCTTTTGGTTGTTCTAGGTCTCTTTTGATTAATGCCATTAGATAAGAGGGAGTTTTATATCTCCCTGGTAAACAGCGATTGAGAGTCTCTAGATGGCTCCAGCAAACTGTTCTTTGAATTTGATCAGCGGTACGTCCTTGTTGCAAGAGCCTCCTAAGTGCTTTGCAGTACAGAGGGTATCCTGCTTCTAGTTCGCCAATAGTCAACTTGGCAGTGGACATTGTCTATTGCGAATCAATTATCAATTTAGACAATCATGGGGCCACTTAGCAAAGTGGCAATGTTCTGTTTAGTCACAAAGTTGTTTTTATTTCTTGTTTCCTAGCCAAGCAACGCAATCTATTTCAATTTTTCCTCCCTTTGGAAGATTTGATACTTCCACGCATGCTCTTGCTGGGCTCGTCGCTGCTCCCCCAAAGGTTTCCGCATAAATCGCATTCACTTTTGCGAAGTCGTTTAAATCAGTTAAATAAATAGTTGTTCTTACTACATTTGAATTTTTCCCACCAGCAGCTTCAACTACTGCTATTAAGTTTTTTAAAACTTGTCTGGTTTCATCCTCTATGTTCCCATTCCCTAGCATTACCCCAGTTGAAGGGTCTAAAGCAATTTGTCCTGAGCAATACAACCAGTTCTCTACTAACACAGCTTGGTTATATGGGCCAACTGGGTTAGGTGCGAATTCTGTTTCGATTGGCTCTATATCTGAACTTTTCATAAATGTATAGGCTTGTGTTAAGAGATTTGATAGTTAAATTAGAATTTAACATTTCCAACTATCTTTGTGCATTCTTAGTTTTTTAAATTCTTCGACATTTTGCGCTCTTAAAAATAAATTTGTTTTTCTTTCTTCTGAGATTGTTGATGGGAGACTAGGTATCCCATTTCGAAGCTTATTCTGAACAAGCTCTAATCTTTCTTTAATAGAAATATTTTTTGAATCTAAAGTTAATGCCCATTTTAAGTTGTTTTCTGTATATTCATGAGCTGAGTATATTTTTGTGTTTTCTGGTAAGGAATTAAGTTTATATAAACTTTCAAACATTTGAGATGGCGTTCCTTCTAGAAGGCGACCACAACCACCTCCAAAAATTGTGTCTCCAGGGAATAATATATTATATTTAGCATTTTCTTTTGATACATAAAAGGCAATATGGTTGTTCGTATGACCGTGCACTTCAATGACTTGAATCTCACCATCCATTAAATGAAAAATATCATTATCACCTACTGAAAATGTTTGAAAAGGTATTCTTGTAAGTTCTTTTTTTGAAGCAATTACCTTTGCATTCGGCCATCTTTTGATTAGCTTTTGTGTCCCACCTATATGGTCATCGTGATGATGCGTTTGAAGGATAGCTTCCAAGGATAGGTTTTTCTCTAAAAGCCATTTTTCTACAGGACTTGAGATGGATGGATCTATTACTACCGCATTGCAATTGTGGACCCATACCCATACGATATTGTCCTGTAAAACAGTAATTGGGTGAATAGTGAATTCGCTTTCTTTCTCTAACATTTTTTATTTAAGTAATGAAATAGTTGGAATCAATTTCAATGGTTTTTGACATGTTTACAGTTGCACTAGCAAAAGGCGCCTTATTGAAAGAATCAGTCTCAATGTTTTTGAACGTTGGACTTGACTTCTCGGCTGTTTTAGAAGATAGCAATCGTCAATTGATGGTCCCGTCAGTTTGTGGACGTGCTAAAGCCCTTTTAGTAAGAAACAGTGATGTCCCTGTTTACGTATCTTATGGACAGGCACAACTGGGAATAGTGGGTTTTGATGTGTTACAAGAGCAGAAATTGCAGGTGTCTAATTTAGTTGATCTTGGTTTTGGAGCTTGCCATATGTCTGTTGCAGTTAAATCGAGTAGTGGTTATTTGAGTGCTTCTGACTTGCCACCTAACTGTCGTGTTGCAAGTAAATTTACAAACTGTGCAAAGAAATTTTTTGATCAAATTGATTTGCCTGTTGAATTGGTTCATTTGAGTGGATCGGTTGAACTTGGTCCAATAACAGGTATGGCTGAAGCAATCGTTGATTTAGTCGCAACTGGTCGTACTCTTAGAGATAATGGTCTGATAGAAATTGAAGAACTTTTCAAATCAAGCGCTCGGCTTGTTGGTCATCCACTATCACTAAGGTTAGATAGAGGTCCACTTCAAGAAATTATTGATTCAATTCAAATCCAATCTCAGATTAATCTCTCTCCTGATGGCAAAAAATGATTTTCGAAGAGTTAAGAAACTTGGTAAGTATTTAAAAAAGGAAAAAAAACGTTTAATCCTAATACTTTTAATACTATTACCTGTTGCTTTAGCCGGTGCAATTCAACCTCTCCTTGTAGGCCAAGCTATTTCTGTTTTAAGAGGAGAAGATACGATATCTTTTTTTGATAATTTATCTAGTCAATCATCAATTAGTTTGATAATAGTAACTCTATTCATAACAGTATTACTAAGACTTGGATTACAGGGTTTTCAGTCATACAATATACAGGCTGTAGGGCAAAGGTTGACTGCAAGAATTAGAAATGATTTGTTTTCCCATTCCATGTCATTGTCATTGCGTTTTCATGACAAAATGCCTGTTGGTAAATTGCTAACAAGATTAACTAGTGATGTTGATGCATTGTCAGAAGTTTTTGGAAGTGGAGCTGTTGGTGTTTTAGCTGATTTTGTTAGCCTTATAGTTATATCAATAACTATGATTTTAATTGAATGGAGATTGGGTTTGCTTCTTTTAATTATTCAAATACCTGTTACAGCTTTTATTCTTTGGCTACAAAAACGTTATCGAATAGAAAACTATAAAGTTAGAGAAGAACTTTCCCAACTAAATGCAAACTTTCAGGAAAATTTACAAGGCCTAGAAGTTGTTCAGATGTTCAGAAGGCAATCATTAAATGGTCAAAAATTTTCCAAAACAGGTATTAATTATAAAAATGCGGTAAACGGGACTATTTTTTATGACAGCAGTATTTCTGCTTTTATTGAATGGGTCTCATTGGCAGCAGTCGCATTGGTTATTTCTTTGGGCGGTTATATGGTTACGGCAGGAGCTATGGGACTTGGTACTCTAACCACATTTATTCTTTATTCACAAAGATTATTTGAACCTCTGAGACAATTGGCAGAAAGATTTACACAAATCCAGGGTGGGCTAACAGCAGTTGAAAGAATAAGTGAGCTGCTTGAAAAGAAAATAGAGATTTATGATCAAATTGATAAGAAGGTAGAAAATAAAAAGAGAATCAATTCAAATGAAACTCGAATTGGAGAAGTTTTATTTGAAAATGTTAGTTTTTTTTACAGAGAAGATGAACCTATAATAAACGATTTAAGTTTCAAAATTAATCCCGGTGAACATGTCGCTCTCGTTGGCCCAACTGGGTCAGGTAAGACTACTTTGATTAGATTATTATGTAGGCTTTATGAACCTCAAAAAGGAAATATATACATTGATGGTCAAAATATTAGAAACATTTCTATTCAAGCTCTTAGGAAACAACTTGGAGTAGTTCTTCAAGACACTTTCCTTTTTAGTGGAAATGTTGCAGATAATCTTCGCTTGGATTCTTCAATAGATAATCAGGGCTTGAAAGATATATGCAGTGAATTAGGACTCGATAATTTATTGAGAAAGCTTCCAAATGGATTAGATACATATATTAGGGAAAGAGGAGGGAATCTTTCTTCAGGTGAGAGACAGCTTTTGTCTATTGCAAGAGTTGCAATAAGAGATCCAAAAGTATTAATCATGGATGAAGCTACTGCTTTTATGGATCCATCAACTGAGGCAACTTTGCAAAGAGATCTTGATAGGTTGTTAGAGAAAAGAACAGCGCTTGTTATTGCACATAGATTAGCAACAATAGAATCATCTGATCGAATCCTTGTAATGAGAAAAGGAAGGCTAGTTGAGCAAGGTAATCATGAAGAGTTGAGGGCTTTGGGTGGACTTTATGCCCAACTATCTGATTTGCAAGAAAAAGGTCTCGCATCTATCTGACTAGTACTAATTTATGATTAATCTAGGGTCAAAAAAACTAGGAATGCCAGGCTGGAGGAATCAAAATGTTCTTTCAGATGAAACCTTAAAAAATATATATGGAAAACAAGCTATTCAATATTTTAATCAAGATAATTCATCCCTCTTCGTTTTTAGTGATTCCAAATCTTTTGACTTAATTGAACTTGAGCAACTTTTACAAGCAGTTGGTTGGGGAAGAAGACCACTTCGAAGAGTGAAACGAGCTCTAGATAATAGCTTGCTTAAGATTGGTCTATGGCAACATGATCCTAAGTTTCCAAGATTAATTGGATTTGCAAGATGCACCGGAGACGGAGTTATTGATGCAACGATATGGGATGTAGCTATTAACCCTGTTTATCAAGGTTATGGATTAGGGAAACAACTTATGTCTTATTTAATGAGGAGTTTAAAAAGGGAAGGTGTTACTAGAGTTACTCTATTTGCTGATTCTGATGTGATAACTTTTTATAAAAGACAAGGATGGAATCTAGAACCAAAAGGGAATAAATGTGCCTTTTGGTATTCTAATTAATTGATTAAATTACAGTTGATAAATTATGAATAGTATTCTTTTGATAATTTATCTGTTTCATGGCCTTGGCGCCATTTCTTTCTTAACCTTGCATTCTTAATAGCACGTTTAATTATATTTGAATTAGACCATCTTATGCCGTCAGTGTATAAATTTAAACCGATACGCTTTACTTTTGCAGTTTTCGTAATTCTAGTTATCAAGTCGAGATCCTCCATTATTTTTAAGGATGAGAACCCTCCTGATCGGTAGTAAAGGTCTTTGTGAATTAGTAAGCCTTGGTCGCCATAAGGACGTTGTAAAAAATGACTTCTAAGTGCTACAGCGAGTTCTAAAATTCTGTATTCTAATTTATCTTTTTTGACTTTAAAATCAAAATACCATGCAAAATTCTTTGATGTTTTATTTTGCATTATTTTAAACAAAGTTTCTCCACATTTTTTGTCGAGCCTACTATCTGCATGAAGAAATAGAAGCCAATTTCCTTTTGCTTTGGAGGCACCAGTTTTTAATTGATATCCTCTATTTTTCTTAGGACTATTGATAACACTAACTCCTTGTATTTTTGCAATTGAAATAGTTAAATCTGTACTCCCTCCATCCACTAATGTTAAATCAAAATCATCAGGCCATTCATTTAAATCAGCAAAGAGAAGAGGAAGATGATCTGCTTCGTTTAGAGTTGGTATGACGATGCTGAGAGTTGGAAACTGTTGTGATCTAGCCATGGTGATAAATCCAAAATATTGTCAAGATCATTTTTAGTTTGAAGTAATTGATAATTTATTTGATTTAAGGAAGCCAATCGTATTGTCTCTTCCAGCACTTTATCGCTTCCCCATTTTATACCAGAAAATGGCCAGTTGCATAGTGGATTTAAGAGTTTGTTTGATAATCCTATAAGCCAGTATCCACCGTCTTTTGAAGGACCTAATACCATTTCTTTTCTATTAAGTATTTGAATAGCTTGAATTAAGTCAAAGTGTGAGATTGATGGTAAATCAGTTCCAATTAATAGGACAGGTTTATGAATCGTTTTGTGAGAAATAGTATTTTCAAATTGAGTCTTTAAAAACTGTCTTTTCATTTTTGTTCCTAGATTGCCAGCCCCTTGAAGCGTAATTTTTTGAATCTTATTTTTGAGCGCCCATTTTTTCGCTGCCTGAATTCCAATTCCATCGATGGCAACTGTTACATCAGCGAGACCATCTTTTTGAATATCTTTAGCTACTTTAATAGTGTGATTAGTTAGTTTTTCTTGGATCTTTGCTGCTTGAAGTGCCCCTATATCCTTGGATAAACGACTTTTACATCTAAAGATAGCGTGCCATCTTGTCATTAAAACTATGGTTGGTTTATTGCTTTTAATGAATCTTGCTGTTTTAACTACCTTATGCATAGTTATTGATTTCAGGCTTTTCGATGTTCTTGAAGTCTAAGTTACTATTTATTTCATCTGATTAATTTTTGTTCTTAAAAAAATAAAACCTATTTGCGTTTTCTTTTTCTGATCGATGACGAAATTTACCTTTTTGAATGTGACGACTCAATTTTTACAACTGGATTCCCAGATTTTACAATTTATGATTGAAGTTCTCGCTAAAATCAAGATCCATTAGGTAATTTCT